>NZ_JBHVJA010000005.1:0-486304 GCF_042799335.1 Streptomyces sp. NPDC057697
GTTGATAGGCCAGATGTGGAAGCCTGGTAACGGGTGGAGCTGACTGGTACTAATAGGCCGAGGGCTTGTCCTCAGTTGCTCGCGTCCACTGTGTTAGTTCTGAAATAACGAACGGCCGTGTTGTTCCGGTGTTGTTTATTTCATAGTGTTTCGGTGGTCATTGCGTTAGGGAAACGCCCGGTTACATTCCGAACCCGGAAGCTAAGCCTTTCAGCGCCGATGGTACTGCAGGGGGGACCCTGTGGGAGAGTAGGACGCCGCCGAACTCCTTTTGTTGAAAAGCCCCGTGCCTTTGTGGCACGGGGCTTTTCTGCGTTTGCGGGGCCTTTCGGGCCGGCGTCACCAGGCCGGCGTCAGCGGAGTCGTCCGGCCGGGGTTCCGGCTGATCGAAGCCGGTACCGACCAGCCGGAACAGCCCTCGTGGGAGGGTGGCGCAGCTGCTGTGAGAGCCCGTCAGAGTCTCCTGCGGTCAGTGGTTTTGAGCATCCCCGAGTTCGGGGTATGCTTTACCTCGTTGCCACAGCGCAGCAGGCCCCAATAGCTCAGTCGGTAGAGCGTCTCCATGGTAAGGAGAAGGTCTGCGGTTCGATTCCGCATTGGGGCTCAGAAGAAGGAAAGGCCCCCGCCAGCAGGCGGGGGCCTTTTTCGTTGTGCCGATTATGCGGCGGGCGGTTCGGGCACGCGCATGGCGAGGATGGCCATGTCGTCCGAGGCGGGCTCGGCGGCGAAGCGTTCCACCGCCCGCAGAATGCGAGCCGCCACCGCGCCCGCCGTGAGGCCGGTACAGGTCGCCAGGACATCCGCCAGACCGTCGTCGCCCAGCATGCGAGTGCCCTCACGGCGTTCCGTGACGCCATCGGTGACACACAGCAGGACATCGCCGGGGGCCAGGGTGAACGACTGCTCGTACAGTTCGAGTTCCTCGATGACGCCCAGCAGCGGCTGGGGCTCGGCCGCCGCCTCGACCGAGCCGTCCTGACGCAGGCGCAGCGGCAGCGGGTGTCCCGCACAGACCACCTTCAGAAGCGCGCTGCCGTCCTCCTGGGGCCACAGCTCGCCGTACAGAAGGGTCAGGAAGCGGCTGCGGGCGCCCTCGTCCAGGATCGCGGCGTTGAGCCGCTCCAGGACGGCGGGGCCGCCGAAACCCTCGCGGGCGAGCAGCCGCAGGGCATGGCGGGCGAGGCCCGTGACGGCCGCGGCCTCCGGACCCGTACCGCACACGTCGCCGATGGCGAAGCCGTAGGCGCCGTCACGGATCGGGAAGACGTCGTAGAAGTCGCCGCCCACCTCGTTGCCCTCGCCCGCCGCGCGGTAGATGACCTCGATCTCGACGTTGGGGACCTCCGGCAGCCCCGGCGGCAGCAGGCTGCGCTGGAGGGACTGGCTGATCGCCATGCGTTCCGAGTAGAGGCGGGCGTTGTCGAGAGCGAGCGCGGCACGGCGGGACAGGTCCTCGGCCAGTTCCAGGATCTCCTGGCGGAAATGGTCGTCGGAGGGCTTCCCGAGCGTGAGCATGCCGATGACGCGGTTGCGGGCCACGAGCGGGAGGACCACCGTCTCCCCGCCCACGGCGGCCGCGGTGGCCAACGTCGTCCGGATACCGGAGCCGAGCCTCGCCGGTTCGCCGAGCCTGCCGCTCTCACCGAGACCGAGCGTGCGCATCGAACTGCGCAGGGCAGCCTGGTGGGCGGCCTCGGACGGAGCGGTCCAGACGCGGGCGCCGGGGGTCGGCACGGGGTCCGGCGGCGCGATCTTGGAGAGCAGCGCCTTCAGGCCGTCGATGCGCTCCTCGTCCTCGTGCAGGACGTAGGAGAGGTACGGCTCGGACGCCTGGTCGGCGATGGTGTACACCGCGCACCAGGTGGCGAGGGTGGGGACCGTCATCTGGGCCATCAGCGCCAGCGTCTGGTCCCGGTCGAGGGTGCCCGCGAGCAGGTCGGAGGCCTCGACGAGGAAGGAGAGGGAACCGCGGCGGAGACGTTCCAGCTCGCCCAGGCGGGCCGACTCGACGGCCAGCGCGATCCGGTCCGCGGCGAACTGGAGGCGCAGGGCCTCCTCGTTCGTGTAGCGGCCGGCGGCCTCGGCGGCGACGCCCAGGGAGCCGGTGAGCCGCCCCTCGACCTTCAGCGGGACAGTGACGACGGAACGCATGCCGGTCCCGCCGAGCAGCGGGACGGCGCCCGGGACGTTGTCGAGGTCCTCGTGGACGGCGGGCATCCGGGCGGAGCCGTACCGTCCGGTCCCGGCTTCCACCGGGACGCGGGCGAAGCGCTGGCGGGCGGAGGGCAGGCCCGTGGTGGCCCGTACCTCCAGTTCCGTCTCGTCGTCCGTGGCCAGCAGCAGGAAGGCCGCATCGGCGTCGAGCATGTCGCGGGCCCGCTCGACCGTGCGCTGGAGCAGGCCGTCGAGGTCGTCGGGGGCGGGGGAGCCGATGAAGATCTCGAACGGGTCCGTCTTGCCGCTCTCGGCGGCCGAGTCGGAGACCGGTGCGCGGGCCGGGGACTGGAGCACAGCCCGTTCGTAGTCACGGACGAGCAGACAGACGGTCGAGGGCTCGCCATGGGTGTCGCGAACCCGCAGGTGAGAGGCGTAGACCGGGATGGTCCGGCCGTCGGCGCCCCGGATCCCGTAACTGCCCTCCCAGCGGGAGAGCTGGAGGGCGTCGACGATGCCCGTGTTGGTGCCGGGGGTCTGGGGCCAGGCGGTGAAGTCGGTGAGCTGCTTCCCGATGACCTGATCAGCGGTGTGGCCGAAAAGGAACGAGGCGTCCTCGTTCCAGGCCGCGATGGAGCCGGTGCCGTCGATCTGGACGACCGCCACCCGGACGCGCTCGTCGGCGACGGGGAGCAGACCCACCGGCAGCAGCGGGCCCGCGGAGCGGATGCCCACCGGGCGCTCGGGGAGATCGAGCTGGAACCAGACATGTTTGCGGGTGGGTGAATACTCGACGCCCCAACGGGTGGCGAGCGCCGCGCAGAGCAGCAGCCCGCGGCCGTTCTCGCGGTCCGGGCTGCCGAAGTCCGGACCGCTGCTCTGGAGCGGTACCTCGCGTTCCGGGTAGTGGTCGGAGACCTCGATCCGGACGCCGTCCTCCGTGCGCAGACACAGCACGTCCGCGGCGGTGCCCGCGTGGACCACGGCATTGGTCACCAGCTCGCTGGTGAGGACGACCGCGTCGTCGGCGACGTCCGTGTAGCCCCACCCCTGGAGGGTGTCGCGGACGAAGGCGCGGGCGGTCGCGACGGAGCGTCCGACCGGGTCGAAGGTGGCGGCCGCGCGCGCGGTGATCACAGCACTCCCCATATGGTGTCTCGTCGCTTCCCCGAGTCCTGTGCCCGTTTCTCGCCGCTTCGATTCGCCTGCCAGGCTAGACGCTCGGTCTCGGTGCCGGATACACGAGGGGCGACTTCGGGCAGGAGCGACCAGGAACGGGCGTGTGACCGGACAAGTGTGGGCTTCTCCACAGAGGGATGTGGGACAACCTCTGGAGGTTGCACCCCGGCTGCGTCGGGCCTGGTACGTTTCAACGATTTGACGTCCGCATGGTCACCCGTCGACGGTGGGCTGTGGCGGTGAGCCAAAGAAGAACTGGGCAAGCTCCCAGATAAGACCCGAGCGATACGGTCAACCCCTGCGGGAGGGATCACGGTGGAGTCTGGCGTGGCGGCGCGGGGAACAGGCACGCGCACAAAAGGCGGACAGTCCGTGAAGAAACAGCGCAATGGAACCATCGACGTCGATGCGGCGGCCCTCAACAGACTGCTGGCGGGTCTGGTGGCGATGCGCGACGGGAACTTCCGCAGGCGTCTGACCGTCTCGGGCGACGACGTGATGGCGGAGATCGCGGCGGTCTTCAACGAGGTCGCCGACCGGAATCTCCACCTCACCGGGGAGCTGGCCCGGGTGCGGCGGGTGGTCGGACGCGAGGGCAAGCTCACCGAGCGGCTGGAGACGGGAGCCTGCGAGGGCTCCTGGGCCGCCGCGATCGACGCCTCCAACGAACTGGTCGACGATCTGGCCCGGCCGGTCTCCGAGGTCGGGCGGGTGCTGTCGGCGGTGGCCGACGGCGATCTCGAACAGCGGATGGAACTGCGCTCGCACACCTCCGACGAGACGGTACGGCCGCTGCGCGGCGAGTTCCTGAAGGTCGCCCGTACGGTCAACAGCCTCGTCGATCAGCTGTCGGCCTTCACCGAACAGGTGACGCGGGTCGCGGTCGAGGTGGGCACCGAGGGCAAGCTGGGCGGGCAGGCCCAGGTGCGCGGCATGTCCGGGTCCTGGAAGGACCTCACGGACTCCGTGAACACCATGGCGTACCGGCTGACCGCGCAGGTGCGCGACATCGCACTGGTGACGACGGCGGTCGCCAAGGGGGACCTGTCGCGGAAGGTCACCGTCCATGTGGCCGGCGAGATGCTCCAGCTGAAGAACACCGTCAACACGATGGTCGACCAGCTGTCGTCGTTCTCCTCCGAGGTGACGCGCGTCGCCCGTGAGGTGGGTACGGAGGGCGAGCTCGGCGGGCAGGCGACCGTGCCGGGCGTGGCAGGCGTGTGGAAGGACCTCACCGACTCCGTCAACACGATGGCCGGGAACCTCACTTCCCAGGTGCGCGGGATCGCCGAGGTGACCACGGCCGTCGCCAACGGCGACCTGTCCCAGAAGGTCACGGTGAGCGCCCGCGGCGAGGTCGCGCAACTGGCCGAGACCATCAACCAGATGACCGACACGCTTCGGCTCTTCGCGGACGAAGTGACCCGGGTGGCCAGCGAGGTCGGTGGCGAGGGCCTGCTCGGCGGCCAGGCGAAGGTGCCGGGCGCGGCGGGAACCTGGAAGGACCTCACCGACTCGGTGAACACGGTCTTCCGGAACCTCACGACCCAGGTGCGCGACATTGCGCAGGTGACCACGGCGGTGGCCAACGGTGACATGACGCAGAAGGTCACCGTGGACGTGGCCGGAGAGATGCTGGAGCTGAAGAACACCGTCAACACGATGGTGGACCAGCTCCAGTCCTTCGGTTCGGAAGTGACCCGGGTGGCCCGGGAGGTCGGCCTCGAAGGCCGGCTCGGCGGCCAGGCCGAGGTGCCGGGCGCGGCGGGGACCTGGAAGGACCTGACCGACTCGGTGAACGCGGCGTTCCGCAACCTCACGGGGCAGGTGCGCGACATCGCCCAGGTGACGACCGCGGTGGCCAACGGCGATCTGTCGCAGAAGGTCACCGTGGACGTCGCGGGCGAGATGCTGGAGCTGAAGAACACCGTCAACACCATGGTGGCGCAGCTGTCCAGCTTCGCGGACCAGGTGACGGGCATGGCGCGTGACGTGGGCACGGAGGGCCGCCTCGGCGGACAGGCCCGGGTGGACGGCGTCTCCGGCACCTGGAAGGAGCTCACCGACTCCGTCAACTTCATGGCCGGGAACCTGACTTCGCAGGTGCGGCAGATCGCCCAGGTGACCACCGCGGTGGCCCGTGGTGATCTGTCGCAGAAGATCGACGTGGACGCGCGCGGCGAGATCCTGGAGCTCAAGAACACCATCAACACCATGGTCGACCAGCTCTCCGCCTTCGCGGAGCAGGTGACCAGGGTGGCCCGCGAGGTCGGCACCGACGGGCGGCTCGGCGGGCAGGCGCAGGTGCCCGGCGTGGCCGGGGTCTGGCGTGATCTGACCGATTCGGTGAACGGCATGGCGGGAAACCTCACCGCTCAGGTCCGTAACATCGCGCAGGTCGCCACGGCGGTGGCGCGCGGTGATCTGTCGCAGAAGATCGACGTGGACGCGCGCGGCGAGATCCTGGAGCTCAAGAACACCATCAACACCATGGTCGACCAGCTCTCGAACTTCGCCGAGCAGGTGACCCGGGTCGCCCGCGAAGTGGGTACGGAGGGCATGCTCGGCGGCCAGGCCGAGGTGCAGGGCGTGTCCGGAACGTGGAAGGACCTCACCCAGTCCGTCAACGGCATGGCGAACAACCTGACCCTCCAGGTCCGCAACATCGCGGAGGTCACCACCGCGGTCGCCAACGGCGACCTCTCCAAGAAGATCACCGTCGACGCCAGGGGCGAGATCCTCGAACTGGTCACGACCGTCAACACGATGGTCGACCAGCTGCTCAACTTCGCCGACGAGGTGACGCGGGTCGCCCGCGAGGTGGGTACCGAGGGCATCCTCGGCGGTCAGGCCCGGGTGCCGGGGGCCACCGGCATCTGGAAGGACCTCAGCGACAACGTCAACCTGATGGCCAACAACCTGACCAGTCAGGTGCGGAACATCTCCCGGGTCTCGTCGGCGGTCGCCAACGGCGACCTGCGGAAGAAGGTGACCGTCGAGGCGCGCGGCGAGGTCGCCGAGCTCGCGGACACCGTCAACACGATGGTGACGACGCTGTCCTCGTTCGCGGACGAGGTGACGCGCGTCGCCCGCGAGGTGGGTACGGAGGGCGAGCTGGGCGGTCAGGCCCGGGTGCCGGGGGTCTCCGGCACGTGGAAGGACCTCACCGAGTCGGTGAACTCGATGGCGTCCAATCTGACCGGGCAGGTGCGGCAGATCGCGGCGGTCACGACCGCCATCGCCAAGGGCGACCTCACCAAGAAGATCGACATCGACGCGCGGGGCGAGATCCTCGAGCTGAAGAACACCATCAACACGATGGTCGATCAGCTGTCCTCCTTCGCCGAGCAGGTGACCCGGGTGGCCCGCGAGGTGGGCACGGAGGGGCAGCTGGGCGGTCAGGCCCGGGTCCGGGACGTCGACGGCACCTGGCGCGACCTCACCGAGTCGGTGAACGAGATGGCCGGGAACCTCACCCGTCAGGTGCGGGCCATCGCGGCCGTGGCCACCGCGGTGACCCGCGGCGATCTCAACCTGAAGATCGATGTGGACTCGGCCGGCGAGATCCAGGCCCTCCAGGACAACATCAACACCATGATCGCCAACCTGCGCGACACCACGGCGACCAACAAGGAACAGGACTGGCTCAAGGGCAACCTCGCCCGGATCTCCGGTCTGATGCAGGGGCGCCGCGACCTGGACGACGTGGCCTCGCTGATCATGAGCGAGCTGACGCCGGTCGTGTCCGCGCAGCACGGTGCGTTCTTCCTGGCCATGCCGGTCGGGGAGACCGGGGCGGTGGGCGCGGACAGCGACAAGGACGCCTCGTACGAACTCTGCATGCGGGGCAGCTACGGATACTCGGCGGGCTCCATGCCGACGTCCTTCCGGCCGGGCGAGACGCTCATCGGCACGGCCGCCGAGGAGAAGCGGACCATTCAGGTGGACAACGTTCCGCCGGGTTATCTGAAGATCTCCTCCGGTCTCGGGGAGGCTCCGCCCGCGCATGTGATCGTGCTGCCGGTGCTTTTCGAGGGCAAGGTCCTCGGTGTGATCGAGCTGGCGTCGTTCCAGCCGTTCACCCATATCCAGCGGGACTTCCTCAACCAGCTCGCCGAAATGATCGCGACGAGCGTCAACACCATCAGCGTCAACACGAAGACCGAGAAACTCCTCGAACAGTCGCAGGAACTGGCCGCGCAACTGCGCGACCGGTCGCAGGAGTTGGAGAACCGGCAGAAGGCACTCCAGGCGTCCAACGCCGAGCTGGAGGAGAAGGCCGAACTGCTGGCCCAGCAGAACCGCGACATCGAGGTCAAGAACACCGAGATCGAAGAGGCCCGGCAGGTCCTGGAGGAGCGTGCCGAACAGCTCGCGGTCTCGATGCGCTACAAGTCCGAGTTCCTGGCGAACATGTCGCACGAGTTGCGCACCCCGCTCAACTCGCTGCTCATCCTGGCCAAGCTGCTCGCGGACAATGCCGAGGGCAATCTCTCGCCGAAGCAGGTGGAATTCGCCGAGACGATCCACGGGGCCGGTTCCGACCTGCTTCAGCTGATCAACGACATTCTCGATCTGACGAAGGTCGAGGCGGGCAAGATGGACGTCAGCCCGACCCGGATCGCGCTGGTCCAGCTGGTGGACTACGTGGAGGCGACGTTCCGCCCGCTCACCGCGGAGAAGGGGCTCGACTTCTCCGTCCGGGTCTCGCCGGAACTGCCCGCGACGCTGCACACGGACGAGCAGCGGCTCTTGCAGGTGCTGCGCAATCTGCTCTCCAACGCGGTGAAGTTCACCGACAGCGGGGCGGTCGAGCTGGTGATCCGGCACGCCAACGAGGACGTGCCCAACGCCATCCGTGAGCAGCTCCTGGAGGCGGGCTCGCTGCGGGACGCGGACGCCGATCTGATCGCGTTCTCGGTCACCGACACCGGTATCGGGATCGCGTCCAGCAAGATGCTGGTGATCTTCGAGGCGTTCAAGCAGGCGGACGGCACGACCAGCCGGAAGTACGGCGGTACGGGGCTCGGGCTGTCCATCAGCCGGGAGATCGCCCGGCTGCTGGGCGGCGAGATCCACGCGGCCAGCGAGCCGGGTCGCGGCTCGACGTTCACGCTGTATCTCCCCCTGCACCCCAGCGAGTTGCCGCCGCAGGGCTACCCGCAGATCGGCCCCGGGGCGATCGAGGCCCATGGCGCCACGGTCGAGGAGGGACGCCTGCCGGAGGCCGGCGCGGGTGCCGATCCGGCGGCCGCGGCGTCGGACCAGGCCGGTGCCTCCGGTCTGACGCGGCGGCGCCGCAAGAGTCTGGGAAGCGCGGAGCGGCGGCCCGCGCTGCCGCCCCGGAGCACCGCGCCGTCCGCTCCGCAGGAGCCGTGGGCGCTCGCCGGGCAGGAGGAGCCGGAGGTCCGCAGGACGTTCAGGTTCCGTGGCGAGAAGGTGCTCATCGTCGACGACGACATCCGCAATGTCTTCGCGCTCACCAGCGTGCTGGAGCAGCACGGTCTCTCGGTGCTGTACGCGGAGAACGGGCGTGTGGGCATCGAAGTCCTGGAGCAGCACGACGATGTGACGGTCGTGCTGATGGACATCATGATGCCGGAGATGGACGGCTATGCCACGACGGCGGCGATCCGCAGGATGCCGCAGTTCGCCGGGCTGCCGATCGTCGCGTTGACGGCGAAGGCGATGAAGGGCGACCGGGAGAAGGCGATCGAATCCGGTGCTTCCGACTATGTCACCAAGCCGGTCGACCCTGATCATCTTCTTTCCGTGATGGAACAGTGGATGCGTGGAGAATGATCATTTGGTCGAGGAAGTCGCGATGAGTTGTTGATCGACTGTGCACACCCGGGTGTGAGAGGGCGTCATACGGGGAACCTTCTGGTCTCCCGCCGCGTTTCCGGTGTGTGCACAGTGACATCGCAGTGACAGGGTGTGTCGACGGGCGGGGTGCGGCTACGATGACCGGCACAAGGACGGACGGCGTAAGGGAGTCGTCCCCTGGGGCGGCGCCCGGTGCAATTCCGGGGCGAGGAGGACGGGCCATGGTGCAGAAGGCCAAGATCCTCCTGGTCGATGACCGGCCGGAGAATCTGCTGGCGCTGGAGGCCATCCTCTCTGCGCTCGATCAGACACTGGTCCGGGCATCGTCAGGGGAGGAAGCGCTCAAAGCGCTGCTCACGGATGACTTCGCGGTCATTCTGCTGGACGTCCAGATGCCAGGCATGGACGGTTTCGAAACCGCCGCGCACATCAAGCGGCGGGAACGGACCCGGGACATCCCGATCATCTTCCTCACCGCGATCAATCACGGTCCGCATCACACCTTCCGGGGATATGCGGCGGGCGCGGTGGACTACATCTCGAAGCCGTTCGACCCGTGGGTGCTGCGGGCCAAGGTCTCGGTCTTCGTCGAGCTGTACATGAAGAACTGCAAACTGCGCGAGCAGGCGGCGCTGCTGCGGCTCCAGCTGGAGGGCGACGGAAGCGGCCCGGACCACGACAAGGAGCCCGCGGGGCTGCTGGCCGAGCTCTCGGCGCGGCTCGCGGCCGTCGAGGAACAGGCCGAGGCGCTCTCCAAGCAGCTCGACGACGAGTCGGCGGACGCCGCGGCGGTGGCCACGGCCGCCCATCTGGAGCGCAAGCTGACCGGGCTGCGCCGAGCGCTCGACGCCCTGGAGCCCGGTACCGGAAGCGGCCCGGCCACCCTCTCCTCGTAAACGGTGGCGGCCGCGCCGCCACGCCGCAGGGGCGCTCCGGCGGTGTGAAGTCTTGCCGGGGGCGGGCGGTTGTCCGGCGCTCAGGTCCAACTGCCCCGTACGCCGGGCCGTTCGTCGGCCTGCGCGCCGCGCGCCCGGTCATGAGGTCGCGTCAGTTTGCCGCCTCCGGACAGCGACACGGACGGGTGAAGCGGCAGGCGCACGTGTTAACAGCCGTCGTCACCGGTAACCTCGGCACCATGGCCTCACGTACGTCCGGCAAGGGTTCCCAGGGCACGGCGGGCACCGCGAAGCGCGTCGGCCGTACCGCGGGGCCGGCCAAGAAAGCCGCGCCCGCGAAGAAGACCGCTGCCAAGAAGACCGCGCCCGCGAAGAAGGCTCCCGCCAAGAAGGCGGCGGCGAAGAAGGCGGCCCCGCCCAAGCCCGCCCCGTCGCCCACCGGCGGTGTCTACCGGCTGGCGCGCGCCGTCTGGCTCGGCACCGCCCACGCGGTCGGCGCCACGTTCCGCGGCATAGGACGCGGTGCCAAGGGGCTCGACCCGGCCCACCGCAAGGACGGCGTCGCGCTGCTGCTGCTGGGGCTCGCGCTGATCGTCGCCGCGGGCACCTGGTCGAATCTGCGCGGGCCCGTCGGTGACCTCGTCGAGATGCTCGTCACCGGGGCCTTCGGCCGGCTCGACCTCCTCGTGCCGATACTGCTCGGTGCCATCGCCGTGCGGCTGATCCGCTACCCGGAGAAGCCCGAGGCCAACGGCCGCATCGTCATCGGACTCTCCGCCCTCGTCATCGGGATCCTCGGACAGGTCCACATCGCGTGCGGATCGCCCGGCCGCGAGGACGGCACCACGGCGATGCAGAACGCGGGCGGGCTCATCGGCTGGGCGGCCTCCAAGCCGCTGATCTACACGATGGGCGAGGTCCTCGCCGTACCGCTGCTGCTGCTGCTCACCGTCTTCGGGCTGCTGGTCGTCACCGCCACCCCGGTGAACGCCATCCCGCAGCGGCTCCGGCTGCTCGGCACCAGGCTGGGCCTGCTCCACCCGGAGCCGGACTTCGACGCGGACGAGGAGAACGACGACGAGCGCTACGAGGAGCAGTGGCGCGAGCAGCTTCCCGCCCGCTCCCGCCGCCCCTCGGCCCGCCGCTCCGAGGCGCCCGACGCGTACGACCCCGACCAGGCCGAGGCCGAGGCGCTCTCCCAGCGCCGCCGGCCGCGCAGAACCTCCGCGCAGCCCGCGACGAACCGCACCATGGACGCGGTGGACGTGGCGGCCGCCGCTGCCGCCGCCCTCGACGGGGCCGTGCTCAACGGCATGCCGCCCTCGCCGATCGTCGCCGACCTCACCCAGGGCGTCTCCGTCGAGCGCGAACGCCAGGGCACACCGGTCCCGGGCGCCCGGGAGGGCGGGGCCTCCGCCGGGGGAGGGAAGCGGCCCGCGCCCTCGGGCGGCGTACCCGACCTGACGAAGCCCGTGCCCGACTCGCAGTCCCAGCCACTGCCGGCCCGCGCCGAACAGCTCCAGCTCTCCGGCGACATCACCTACTCGCTGCCCTCGCTGGACCTGCTGGAGCGCGGTGGCCCCGGCAAGACCCGCAGCGCCGCCAACGACGCGATCGTCGCCGCGCTGACGAACGTCTTCACCGAATTCAAGGTCGATGCCGCGGTCACCGGCTTCACCCGCGGACCGACGGTCACCCGGTACGAGGTGGAGCTCGGCCCCGCCGTGAAGGTCGAGCGGATCACCGCGCTCGCCAAGAACATCGCCTACGCCGTCGCCAGCCCCGACGTCCGGATCATCTCCCCGATCCCGGGCAAGTCCGCGGTCGGCATCGAGATCCCCAACACGGACCGGGAGATGGTCAACCTCGGCGACGTGCTCCGCCTGGCGGACGCCGCCGAGGACGACCACCCGATGCTGGTCGCGCTCGGCAAGGACGTCGAGGGCGGCTATGTGATGGCCAACCTGGCGAAGATGCCGCACGTGCTGGTGGCCGGTGCGACCGGCTCCGGCAAGTCGTCCTGCATCAACTGCCTGATCACCTCGGTCATGGTCCGGGCGACCCCGGACGACGTACGGATGGTGCTGGTCGACCCCAAGCGCGTCGAGCTGACCGCGTACGAGGGCATCCCGCACCTGATCACGCCGATCATCACCAACCCGAAGCGCGCCGCCGAAGCACTCCAGTGGGTCGTGCGGGAGATGGACCTGCGCTACGACGACCTCGCCGCGTTCGGGTACCGGCACATCGACGACTTCAACCAGGCCGTCCGCCAGGGCAAGGTCAAGCCGCCGGAGGGCAGCGAGCGCGAGCTCTCGCCCTATCCGTACCTGCTGGTGATCGTCGACGAGCTCGCCGACCTGATGATGGTCGCTCCGCGCGACGTGGAGGACGCCATCGTCCGGATCACCCAGCTGGCCCGCGCCGCCGGTATCCACCTGGTGCTCGCGACCCAGCGGCCCTCGGTGGACGTCGTCACCGGACTGATCAAGGCGAACGTGCCCTCCCGGCTCGCCTTCGCGACCTCGTCGCTGGCCGACAGCCGGGTCATCCTCGACCAGCCCGGCGCCGAGAAGCTCATCGGAAAGGGTGACGGGCTGTTTCTGCCGATGGGTGCGAACAAGCCCACCCGTATGCAGGGGGCCTTTGTCACCGAGGACGAGGTCGCGGCCGTCGTCCAGCACTGCAAGGACCAGATGGCGCCGGTCTTCCGCGAGGACGTGGTGGTCGGCACCGCGAAGAAGAAGGAGATCGACGAGGACATCGGCGACGATCTGGATCTGCTCTGCCAGGCCGCTGAGCTGGTCGTCTCCACCCAGTTCGGGTCCACCTCGATGCTCCAGCGCAAGCTGCGCGTCGGTTTCGCCAAGGCCGGCCGTCTGATGGACCTGATGGAGTCGCGGAACATCGTCGGACCCAGCGAGGGATCCAAGGCCCGCGACGTCATGGTGAAACCCGACGAGCTGGACGGGGTGTTGGCTCTGATCCGCGGGGAATCCGCCCCGTAGGTGAAGAGGGGCAACCCTTTCGCCGGGTCGGACGTCAACTTGGGGGAAGGGGCGGCAGAATTGTCCTTCCCGGGACGGTCCGGCGAATCGGACGGTGTTCGAGTCCGATGGAGGACAAAGTGCTTCCTCCCGGTTGCCCCACCCTTTCGTAACCCCCCTAGACTGAACACCCAGCAGGTGGCTCACGCTCGAAAGGCGCCCCCGTGTCCATCGGCAACTCCCCCGAAGACGACCGGCCTTCGATCGGTCGAGTGCTCCAGCAGGCTCGCATCGCCGCAGGTCTCACGGTCGAAGAGATCAGTTCGTCCACCCGGGTGCGCATCCCCATCGTGCACGCGATCGAGGAGGACGACTTCTCCCGCTGCGGCGGCGACGTGTACGCGCGCGGTCACATCCGTACGTTGGCGCGTGCCGTCGCGCTCGATCCGGAACAGCTGATCTCGCAGTACGACGCGGAACACGGCGGCCGCCCCGCACCCACGCCCGCGGCGCCGCTGTTCGAGGCCGAGCGAATCCGTTCCGAACCCCGTCGGCCCAACTGGACGGCGGCCATGGTCGCGGCGATCGTCGCCGTCGTCGGTTTCGTCGGCTTCACCTTCCTCAAGGGCGGCGACGACACGCCCCCGGCCACCCAGCTCGCCGAAGGCTCGGCACCCAGCACCAAGAGCCCCGAGCCGAAGACCCGGAAGCCCGTCGACCCCAAGCCGGCGCCTTCCGACAGCGCCATCGCCGCGGCCCCCAGGGACAAGGTGACGGTGCGGCTCGACGCCAGCCAGGGCAAGAGCTGGATCTCCGCCAAGGACCACAACGGGCGGCTGCTCTTCGACGGTCTGCTGCAGCAGGGCCAGACCAAGACCTTCCAGGACCAGGAGCGCGTCGACCTCGTCCTCGGGGACGCCGGTTCGGTCGAGCTCTTCGTGAACGGCAAGAAGGTCGAGGACAAGTTCCAGCCCGGCCAGGTCGAGCGGCTCTCGTACACGAAGGGCGACCCGGCGGTCGGCTGACCCGTACACGCACCGTTTCCCCCGGCCGCACGGCCCACACGGCGAACGCCCGGCAGATCCGCCGGGCGTTCGCCGTATTCGTTACTCGGTGTAACGGTGGAACCCTGCGCGGCAGGGCGAGTGCCGGGACAAAGTAGTCTTGAGCCCATGCCCGAACGCCGTACCGTCGCCCTTGTCACTCTTGGCTGCGCCCGTAACGAGGTGGACTCGGAGGAGCTCGCAGGCCGCTTGGCAGCGGACGGCTGGGAGCTCGTCCAGGACGCCTCCGACGCGGACGTCGCCGTCGTCAACACCTGTGGATTCGTCGAGGCCGCCAAGAAGGACTCCGTCGACGCCCTGCTCGAAGCCAATGATCTGAAGGACCACGGCAGGACCCAGGCCGTGGTCGCCGTCGGCTGCATGGCCGAGCGCTACGGCAAGGACCTCGCCGAGGCCCTGCCCGAGGCGGACGGCGTCCTCGGCTTCGACGACTACGCCGACATCTCCGACCGCCTCCAGACCATCCTCAACGGCGGCATCCACGCCTCGCACACCCCGCGCGACCGCCGCAAGCTGCTGCCGATCAGCCCGGCCGAGCGGCAGGACGCGGCCGTGGCCCTGCCGGGCCACGCACAGGAGGTGCCCCCGGCCCCCGAGGACCTTCCCGAGGGCGTCGCCCCGGTCTCCGGGCCGCGGGCGCCCCTGCGCCGCCGGCTGGGCACCAGCCCCGTCGCCTCGGTCAAGCTCGCCTCGGGCTGCGACCGCCGCTGCTCCTTCTGCGCCATCCCGTCCTTCCGCGGGTCCTTCATCTCGCGGCGGCCCTCGGACGTGCTGCAGGAGACCCGCTGGCTGGCCGAGCAGGGCGTCAAGGAGGTCATGCTGGTCTCCGAGAACAACACCTCGTACGGCAAGGACCTCGGCGACATCCGCCTGCTGGAGACGCTGCTGCCGGAGCTCGCCGACGTCGAGGGCATCGAGCGGATCCGGGTCAGCTACCTCCAGCCGGCCGAGATGCGGCCCGGCCTGATCGACGTGCTGACCTCGACGCCGAAGGTTGCGCCGTACTTCGACCTGTCCTTCCAGCACTCGGCCCCCGGTGTGCTGCGGGCGATGCGCCGCTTCGGGGACACCGACCGCTTCCTGGAACTGCTGGACACCATCCGGAGCAAGGCGCCGCAGGCCGGTGCCCGCTCCAACTTCATCGTGGGCTTCCCCGGCGAGACCGAGGCCGACCTGGCGGAGCTGGAACGCTTCCTCACCGGTGCCCGGCTCGACGCCATCGGCGTCTTCGGCTACTCCGACGAGGAGGGCACCGAGGCGGTCGGCTACGAGAACAAGCTGGACGCCGACGTCATCGCCGAGCGGCTCGCGCACATCTCGCAGCTGGCCGAGGAGCTGACCTCGCAGCGCGCGGAGGAGCGCCTGGGCGAGTCGCTCCAGGTGCTCGTCGAGTCCGTGGACGACGAGGACGGCGCCGTGGGGCGCGCGGCCCACCAGGCACCCGAGACGGACGGCCAGGTGCTCTTCACCACACGCGAGGGCCTGGTACCCGGCCTTATGGTCGAGGCAAAGGTCGTGGGCACCGAAGGAGTGGATCTGGTGGCCGAGTGTTCCGAGCTCGTGGAGGCAGCCAGATGACGGGAGCCCCGGCATCCGCGGCAGGCGGCTCCGGCGCGAAGCCGGTCCGCGGCGGCAAGCTGGGCACCGCGGCCGTCAATCAGGCCAGCCTGTGGAACATCGCCAATCTGCTCACCATGCTGCGGCTGGTGCTGGTGCCCGGCTTCGTGCTGCTGCTGCTGCACAACGGCGGGTACGACCCGGCCTGGCGGTCGTTCGCCTGGGCGGCCTTCGCCATCGCCATGATCACCGACCTGTTCGACGGTCATCTGGCGCGCACCTACAACCTGGTCACCGACTTCGGGAAGATCGCCGACCCGATCGCGGACAAGGCGATCATGGGCGCGGCGCTGATCTGCCTCTCGTACCTCGGCGATCTGCCCTGGTGGGTCACGGGCGTGATCCTCTTCCGGGAGATCGGCATCACGCTGATGCGCTTCTGGGTGATACGGCATGCGGTGATTCCGGCCAGTCGTGGCGGCAAGATGAAGACCCTGGCGCAGGGGACGGCCGTCGGGATGTACGTCCTGGCGCTGACCGGTCCGCTCGCCACCCTGCGCTTCTGGGTGATGGCGGTGGCCGTCGTGCTGACGGTCCTCACCGGCCTCGACTATGTGCGCCAGGCCGTCGTGCTGCGTCGCAAGGGGCTCGCGGCCGAGCGGGCCGCCGCGGCGGTCGCGGGAAGCCGCGGTTCGGCGGAGGCCGAGCGGTGACCGCCGCGGCCAGGGTGCTGGAGCTGCTCGGGGAGCGGGGGGAGACCCTTGCCGTCGCCGAGTCGCTGACCGGCGGGCTGGTCGCGGCGGAGCTGACGTCGGTGCCGGGTGCCTCGCAGTCCTTCCGGGGCTCCCTGACGGCGTACGCGACGCCCCTGAAGCGGGATGTCCTGGGGGTGGACGGCGCTCTGCTGGCGGAGCGCGGTGCGGTCGACCCGGAGGTGGCGCGGCAGATGGCTGCCGGTGTGCGCCGGGTTCTCGGGGCGGACTGGGGTGTGGCGACCACGGGGGTGGCCGGCCCCGAACCCCAGGACGGCAAGGCCGTGGGCACGGTCTACGTGGCGGTGGCCGGGCCGGAGGGCGTGGAGAATATGGCACGGCTGAGGTTGAACGGCGGACGGGCGGACATCCGTAGAGAGAGCGTACGGAGCGTGCTCGAACTGCTCTCCGCCGAACTCGGCAGGAACGCAAGGGCACAGGATACGGAACAGAACGGGGGGAATTGATGTTTGCAGCCCTGAGTGAACACGACATCGCTCCCCGCACGGCCGCGGCGCGAGGCGGTACGGTGGGGCGTGAAGGATGCGGCTACGCGGTCCGAGGAGGGAGCCACCGATGATTCTGCTCCGTCGCCTGCTTGGTGACGTGCTGCGTCGGCAGCGCCAGCGCCAAGGCCGTACTCTGCGCGAAGTCTCCTCGTCCGCCCGAGTCTCGCTCGGCTATCTCTCCGAGGTGGAGCGGGGGCAGAAGGAGGCATCCTCCGAGCTGCTCTCCGCCATTTGCGACGCGCTTGACGTACGGATGTCCGAGCTCATGCGTGAAGTGAGCGACGAGCTGTCGCTGGCCGAACTGGCCGAGTCGGCAGCAGCCAGCGATCCGGTACCTGTGCCGGTGCGCCCGATGCTCAATTCCGTCTCCGTGACCTCGGTGGCAGGTGTGCCGTCGGGCCGGGTGACCATCAAGGCGCCCACGGAAGCGGTGGATGTCGTCGCCGCCTGACCCTTGCGGTCCGGTGTGCAGTGAGCCCCGGTCGTCCCCTTGAGGGGCGGCCGGGGCTTTTGCGTGCGCGCGGTGAGGAGGGAGAGACGCGGTGGAGTGGCCGGGGCTGTTGCTCGGCGGCTGCTCCCGGGCGTCGGATCGGATGACTCTCGAATGACCATTTTGTTCTATTTGTGACATCGTGGGTCGTGCTGAACGGCAGGACCGTTCCCCTACCCGAAGGAGTCGCAATGGTTGACGAAGGCGCCAAGGACAAGCTCAAGGGCAAGGCCAAGGAGGCCATGGGCAAGATGACCGGCGACCGGCGCAAGCAGGCCGAAGGCAAGGCGGACCAGGTCAAGGGCCAGGCCAAGGAAGCCATGGGCAAGGCCGAGGAGCGCGCGAAGAGCATGAAGGACTCGCCGCGTCGCGACGACCACTGACCGCGTTCACCGGGCCCCCACGCGAAACGGTGGGGGCCCGGTGGTGCCATGGCGCCGCTCGTTCTGGATGCGGACCGGGGGATGCCGGGCGAGACTGCGGAGAGTGGAACGCCGGCCGGTGGGATCGCGGCGCGATCGCCTGCCCGGCCGCGTGCTGCACCGGAGGGCTCCTGGTCGGGGCTGGTTCGCGGTCCGGTGCCGGTGCTTGTCCGGTTCCGTGCCGGAGGGCTCCTCGCCGGGGCGGGTTCGCGGTCCGGTGCCGGAGGGCTCTTCGTCGGAGCGGGTGCCCGGGAGCCCCGGGTGAGCGTGCGATGGTCTGCGGCCGCGCCCGTCGCGCCGGTGGTGCGCCGATGCGCCCTCCCGCTGGGCGAGCGCGCCGCACTAGGTTCGGCCGGAGGAGGCAGCCATGGTACGGCGATGGGTGCCGGCGCTCGTTCTCGGCGGGGTGTGGTGGTGGGCCGTGCTGCGGCTCGTACTGGAACCGGCCCATGCGGGGCTCGTCGAGGGTGCGGTGGCGGCAGGTGGGTGGGGGCTGAGTCTGCTGCCCGTGCATGCGGCCGCGACTGCGGGGCCGGCGGCTGCGGGCGACGGCGGCGACGGGGCGGCGGCCTGGTGGTCGGTGGCCGGTGTGCGGTGGGCCGGCCGTTGGGCAGCTGCGGGGGCCCGATGTGCGGAGCGGGGGCGGCGGGCTACCAAGGCATGGCTACGCCGCCGTTCGGGCGGAGGATCTGGCCGGTCATGAAGGCCGAGGCGTCGGAAGCGAGATGGAGCACGGTGTGGGCCACGTCCTCGGGCTCGCCCACCCGCCCGAGCGGGGAGATCCGCGCCATCGTCGCCTCCACCCGCTGCTGGTGGTCGGCGTCGTGGCGGGCGGTCATCGGCGTACGGATCCAGCCCGGGGCGACGGCGTTCACGCGGATCGCGTGCGGCCCCAGTTCGGTCGCGAGCGTCTTCGTCAGCTGGACGACGGCCGCCTTGGCCACGCTGTAGCAGAACAGTCCCTGACCGGCGGAGTCGACCGCTCCCGAGGCCATGGTGATCAGTGAGCCGGGGGCGCCGCGCGCGATCATGGACCGGGCCACCGACCGGCAGGCGTGCAGCACCCCCTTGAAGTTGACCGCGAGGACGCGGTCGAGATCCTCGTCGGTGGTCTCCAGGACGCTGCTCGTGTGCATGATTCCGGCGACGGCGGCCAGGATGTCGAGATCGCCCGCCTCGCTCACCGCGGCCTCGACCCGGCTGCGGTCGGTGACATCGAGGAGGTGCACATAGGATGTGCCGCCCGCCTCGGTGATCAGCCGCCGGGTCTCCAGCAGGCCCTTCTCGTCGAGGTCCGCGCAGTGCGCGGTGGCGCCCGCGGTCGCGAGCAGGATGGCGCAGGCGCGGCCGATGCCGCCTGCCGCGCCGGTGACGAACGCGGAGCGGCCGGTGAGGTCGTACGCGGTGAGGGGCATGAGCGGACGGTACGACCGTATCTGACGGTGCGTCAACTGTTGTGGCGGTCCGGGAGTCCGGGAGTCCGGGAGTCCGGGCTTCAGGGCGTGGGGCCGGACTGGCAGCGCGGGCACCAGTAGGTGGGGCGGGTGTCCTGATCTGCGCTGCGGATGGGGGTGCCGCAGCGCAGACACGGGCGGCCGGCCCTGCCGTAGACCCAGAGCCGTTCCCTCGGGGCGGGGCCGCGCGGGGCCGTGCTCGTGGTCGTCCGGCGGGGGCGGTCGCGGTTGGCTTCGAGCAGTTGCTTGGCCGTCGTGACCAGGAGGGCGGCGGTGGGAGCGGCCAGGTCACCGACGGCGAGCCAGGGGGTGGCGCGGGCCAGGAAGCAGAGCTCGGACTTGTAGACGTTGCCGATTCCGGCCAGATTGCGCTGGTCCAGGAGGGCTTCGCCGAGGGGGCGGCCCGGGACGGCGAGCAGATTGCGCAACGCGGCGTCGGGGTCCCAGTCCGGGCCCAGCAGATCGGGGCCGAGATGCCCGACCGCCTTCTGCTCGTCCCGGGTGCGGAGGAGTTCGAGTACGGGCAGTCGGTAGCCGACCGCGGTGTGCTCCGCGTTGGCGAGGACGGCGCGGATCTGGTGGGCGGGGCCGCCGCGCCAGCGCTCGCCGGGGGCGTAGACGCGCCAGGCGCCGTCCATCCGGAGGTGGCTGTGCAGGGTGAGGCCGCCCTCGATGCGGGTGAGGAGGTGCTTGCCGCGCGGGACGACGTCCAGAACCGTCCGGCCGGTGAGATCGGCGGTGGCGAACCGGGGGACCCGCAGGTCGGAGTGGGTGAGGACCTGACCGGCGAGCGCGGTGCGCAGACGTCCGGCCGTCTGTAGGACGGTGTCTCCTTCGGGCATGCCTCCATGATGCGGGGTGGGGTGGGTGGGACGGGTGAGGCGAGCGTGGTGGGTGAGCGGGGCGTGAGTGTGGCTGTGCGTCGTGTTGTGGGGCGCGGGGTGGGGCGGGCGGGACGGGTGAGGTGAGCGGGGTGTGGGCGTGGGCGCGGATGTGCGTCGTGGTGTAGGCGGTGGGGCGTGGTCTAGGCGATGGGGCGGGGCGATGCGCCGGGCGTTGATGCGTCGGCTCGATGGTGGGGCGTGGCGATGTGCCGGGCGTTGGTGCGTCGGCGCGGTGGTGGGTGTGCCTGGGCGTGGCGGACGGGCCGGTGGTTCAGGCGCGGAGTCTCAGCCCTCTCGGGGTGGCGAGGAAACCGGCCGCTTCCAGCGTGCGACCGAGCGGGGAGGTCAGTGACGGGGCGCCGTTGGTGCGCTCCACCGTGACCGTGCCGAGCGCCCCCGCGCGGGCGGCCGCCGCCAGCGCCCCGGCCGCGGCGAGGAGGGCGGGGTCGTCCGGGTCGGTCGGCCAGGCGAGCAGGGTCTTGCCGCCGCGCTCCATGTACATCGCCAGCTCGCCGTCGACCAGCACCACCAGGGCGCCCGCCTTGCGGCCCGGCTTGTGTCCGGCGCCGTCCGGCGGCTCGGGCCACGGCAGGGCGGCGCCGTAGGCGTTGGCGGGGTCCGCCGCGGCGAGGACCAGGGCGTGGGGGGCGGCACCCGGCTCCGCACGATCGCGGGCGGTGGAGGTGGCGCGCAGCCGGTCCACCGCGCCGTCCATCGCGAACTGTGCCGCGCCCAGCCCTTCGACCACATAGCCCCGCCGGGCCTGGCCGTTGTCCTCGAAGGCGGACAGGACGCGGTACGTCGCGGAGAAGCCGCCCTCGACGCCCTCGGCCTGGACCGCGCCGCGCGTCACCACCCCGTGGCGGTCGAGCAGGGTGCGGGCCAGGGCATGGGCACGGTGTGTGGGGTCGGGCTCGATGGCGGGCAGCAGGGACCACCGGCCCGAGACGGTGGGCGGGCCGGTGCGGGACGTGGGACGGGCGGCGGCGGTGAGGGAGCCGTAGCGTCCGCGTGGGACGCTGCGTCTGGCGCGGTGGGCGGTCGACCCCGCTGTGCGGCCGGAACCGAGCAGCGAACGCAGCGGGGCGAGCGTGTCATTGGTGAGCCGGCCCGACCAGGCCAGCTCCCATACGGCGTCCGCCAGTTGCGGATCGGTGCAGTCCGGGTGGGTGGTGGCGCGGACCTGATCGGCGATCTGCCGGAAGAACAGTCCGTATCCACCGCTCAGGGCCGTCAGAACGGATTCGTGCAACGCGCTGAGCTCCAGCGGGTGCGGGGGCGGGAGGAGCAGGGGCGCGCTGTCGGCGAGGTAGAGCGACAGCCAGCCGTCCTTGCCGGGGAGCGCTCCGGCGCCGGCCCAGACGACCTCGCCGGTGGTGGTCAGCTCGTCGAGCAGCGCGGGAGTGTAGTCCGTGACCCGGCCCGGAAGGATCAGCTTCTCCAGCGCCGATGCCGGGACGGGGGCGCCCTGCAACTGTTCGATGGCGCGGGCCAGTCCGTCGATTCCGCGCAGGCTGTTGCTGCCGAGGTGCTGCCACTGCGGCAGGAAGCCGGCCAGCGCGGCGGGCGGGACCGGCTCCAGCTCGTGGCGGAGTGCGGCGAGCGAACGGCGGCGCAACCGGCGCAACACGGTGGCGTCGCACCATTCCTGGCCGATCCCGGCGGGATGGAACTCGCCCTGCACGATCCGGCCGGAGGCGGAGAGCCGTTGCAGCGCCCCGTCCGTGACGGCGGTGCCGAGGCCGAAGCGGGTGGCGGCCCCGGTGGAGGTGAACGGGCCGTGTGTACGGGCGTATCGGCCGAGGAGATCGCCCAGGGGGTCCTTCACCGGCTCGGTGAACGCCTCGGGGACACCGACCGGGAGCGCGGTGCCCAGCGCGTCGCGCAGACGGCCCGCGTCCTCGATCGCGGCCCAGTGGTCCGCGCCGCCGATCCGGACCCGGATGGCCCGGCGGGCGGTGGACAGCTCTCCGGCCCATGACCGTTCGGCGCCGCGCTGGGCCAACTCCTCGTCGGTGAGCGGGCCGAGGACCCGAAGGAGGTCGGCGACGCCTTCGACGTCCTTGATCCGGCGGTCCTCGGTCAGCCACTGGAGCTCCTGCTCCAGCTCGGTCAGGACGTCCGCGTCGAGCAGCTCGCGCAGCTCCGCCCGGCCGAGGAGCTCGGCCAGGAGGTGGGAGTCGAGGGAGAGGGCGGCGGCGCGCCGCTCGGCCAGGGGCGAGTCGCCCTCGTACAGGAACTGGGCGACGTAGCCGAACAGGAGCGAGCGTGCGAAGGGCGAGGGCTCCGGGGTGGTCACCTCGACCAGCCGGACGCGGCGGGCT
This sequence comes from Streptomyces sp. NPDC057697, assembly GCF_042799335.1. Taxonomy (NCBI): domain Bacteria; kingdom Bacillati; phylum Actinomycetota; class Actinomycetes; order Kitasatosporales; family Streptomycetaceae; genus Streptomyces; species Streptomyces sp. NPDC057697. The sequence continues at coordinate 22,499 of NZ_JBHVJA010000005.1, forward strand.
TCGAGGTCGCCCATGAGTTCTGTGAGGCCGGGGACGTCGAAGACGTCCTGGAGGCATTCGCGGACCGCCTCCAGGACGATCGGGAAGGAGCCGAACTCCGATGCGACCTGGAGCAGTTGCGCGGCGCGCTGGCGCTGCTGCCAGAGCGGGGTGCGCTTGCCGGGGCTGCGGCGCGGCAGCAGCAGGGCGCGGGCCGCGCACTCGCGGAACCGGGAGGCGAACAGCGCCGAACCGCCGACCTGGTCGGTGACGATCCCGCCGATCTCGCCCTGGTCGAACGTCACGTCAGCCGCGCCGACGGGTGGCTGGTCGGCGTCGTACGAGAGGGGCGGCGAGGGCGCCGGATCCCGGCCCGGCCCCTGGGCGAGGTCCTGCGCGGGATCGAAGTCCAGGAGGTCCAGGCCCATCAGGTCGGCATCGGGGAGCCGCAGCACGATGCCGTCGTCGGCATGCATCACCTGGGCGTCCATGCCGTACCGCTCGGCGAGACGGGCGCTGAGCGCCAGCGCCCACGGCGCGTGCACCTGGGCGCCGAACGGCGAGTGGACCACGACCCGCCAGTCGCCCAGCTCGTCACGGAAACGCTCGACGAGGATGGTCCGGTCGTCCGGCACATGGCCGCAGGCACGGCGCTGCTCGTCGATGTACGACAGGGTGTTGTCGGCGGCCCAGGCATCGAGACCGGCGGCGCGCAGGCGTTCCCGGGCGTCGTCGGGCGACAGCCCGCCGATCTCACGGAGGAACGCCCCCAGCGCACGCCCCAGCTCCAGCGGACGGCCCAGCTGGTCGCCCTTCCAGAACGGCAGCCGGCCGGGGACACCGGGGGCGGGCGAGACCAGGACCCGGTCGCGGGTGATGTCCTCGATCCGCCAGGACGTGGTGCCGAGCGTGAAGACATCGCCCACCCGGGACTCGTAGACCATCTCCTCGTCGAGCTCGCCCACCCGGCCGCCGCCCTTCTTCGGGTCGGCGCCCGCGAGGAAGACCCCGAAGAGCCCCCGGTCGGGGATCGTTCCCCCGGAGGTGACGGCGAGCCGCTGCGCACCCGGGCGGCCTGTGACCGTACCGGCGACCCGGTCCCAGACCACGCGTGGGCGCAGCTCGGCGAAGGCGTCGGAGGGGTAGCGGCCGGCGAGCATGTCCAGCACGGCGGTGAACGCGGACTCGGGCAGCGAGGCGAAGGGGGCGGCGCGGCGGACCGTCGCCAGCAGGTCGTCCGCCTGCCAGCTGTCCAGCGCGACCATGGCGACCAGCTGCTGGGCCAGCACGTCCAGGGGGTTGGAGGGGACCCGGAGCGCCTCGATGGAGCCTTCGCGCATCCGCTCGGTGACCACGGCCGCCTGCACCAGATCGCCCCGGTACTTGGGGAAGACCACGCCGGTGGAGACCGCACCGACCTGGTGCCCGGCCCGGCCGACCCGTTGCAGGCCGGAGGCGACCGACGGCGGGGACTCCACCTGGATCACGAGATCGACCGCCCCCATGTCGATGCCCAGCTCCAGACTGGAGGTGGCGACGACGGCGGGCAGCCGGCCCGCTTTGAGGTCCTCCTCCACCTGGGCGCGCTGTTCCTTGGAGACCGAGCCGTGGTGGGCGCGGGCGAGCAGCGCGGGGGCGCCTTTCGCGGCACCGGACTCGGCCATGATCTCGGCGGGGGAGTGGGACTCGGTGAGCGTCTCGCCGGTGAGCCGCTCGTACGCGATCTCGTTGAGGCGGTTGCACAGCCGCTCGGCGAGGCGGCGGGAATTGGCGAAGACGATGGTGGAGCGGTGCTTCTGGACGAGATCGACGATCCGCTCCTCGACATGCGGCCAGATCGACGGCTTGTCCGCCTGTCCCGCCTGGTCGGGGTCGGTGGCGGGGGAGCCGCCGAGCTCGCCCAGATCCTCGACCGGCACCACCACCGACAGGTCGAACCGCTTGGTGGACGGCGGCTGGACGATCTCCGCCTTGCGCCGGGGCGAGAGGAAGCGCGCCACCTCGTCGACCGGCCGGACCGTCGCCGACAGGCCGATCCGCCGTGCGGGACGCGGCAGCAGTTCGTCCAGGCGCTCCAGCGAAAGGGCGAGGTGGGCGCCCCGCTTCGTGCCCGCCACGGCGTGCACCTCGTCGAGGATCACCGTCTCGACACCGGACAGCGCTTCCCGGGCGGACGAGGTCAGCATCAGGAACAGCGATTCGGGCGTGGTGATCAGGATGTCCGGCGGGCGGGTCGCCATCGAGCGGCGCTCGGCGGGCGGGGTGTCGCCGGAGCGGATCCCCACCCGGACCTCGGGCTCGGGCAGCCCCAGACGCACCGACTCCTGGCGGATGCCGGTCAGCGGGGACCGGAGGTTGCGCTCGACGTCGACCGCGAGCGCCTTGAGGGGCGACACGTACAGCACCCGGCAGCGCTTCCTGGCCTCGGCGGGCGGTGGCACGGACGCCAGGGCGTCCAGCGCGGCGAGGAACGCGGCGAGGGTCTTGCCGGAACCGGTCGGTGCGACGACCAGCACGTCCGAGCCCTCGCCGATCGCGCGCCAGGCACCCTCCTGCGCGGCGGTGGGCGCGCTGAAGGCACCCGCGAACCAACCGCGGGTCGCGGGCGAGAACGAATCGAGCGCAGAGCCGGCCATGTCCCCCATCGTGCACCCCGGCACTGACAACGGCCCCGGCGGCAGTCGGCGGACCCGCCCCGGAGCTGCGAGAATCCGTCCATGGGGGCGATACCGGAGCCGGGATCGAGGGAGTGGGCGAGGCACTGGCAGTACGCGGAACTGCCCGACCTCGACCTGCTCCGTGCCCGGTATGTGCGTCACACCTTCCCGCGCCACAGCCACGAGGGCTATGTCTTCGGAACCATCAGCCGGGGCGTGGAGGACATCGGTCTGCCGGGCGGCACCGTCCACGCCGGGCCCGGCACCGTCGTCATGATCAATCCGGAGGTGCCGCACACCGCCCGCGCGGGCGTGCCCGAGGGCTGGGTGTACGCCACGCTCTATCCGTCCTCGCAGGTGGTCAACGACATCGCGGCCGAGACGACGAGCCTGCGGGGCACGGTCGGATTCGCCGAGACCAGTGTCGTGGACCCGTACGCGGCCCGGCTGATCGACGAGGTCCACCGCGCGGCCGAGGAGGGCAACGCGCTCGCCGCCGACACCTTGCTGAGGATCATGGTCACACGGCTGCTCGACCGGCACGGCAGCACGCTGCCCGCCCGCGCACCCCGCTCGGCGGGAGCGCGCGACGCGGCGCGGGCCCGTGCGGTGCTGGAGGGCAGGATGGCGGCGCCGCCCACCCTGGAGGCGCTGGCCGCCGAGCTCGGCACCAGCCCGTTCGCACTGCTGAGGGCCTTCAAGAAGCAGTACGGGATGCCGCCCCACGCCTGGCTCACCGATGCCCGGGTGCGGGCGGCGCGGCGGATGCTCGACGCGGGGACGGCGCCCTCGGAAGCGGCCGCCGAGGTCGGTTTCACCGACCAGCCGCATCTCAACCGTCACTTCACCCGGATCGTGGGGGTGCCACCCGGCGCGTACCAGCGTGAACGTGCAAGAACGTACAAGACTGATCTCGATCTGCCCACGTAGCGTTCCGGTCGTGGCAGAACAGATAACACTCCCAGAGGGCGCCGACGCATCGGCAGGCGCACCCCGCGGCAGCACGAGCGGCCCCGGCGCCAAGCCGGACACGGCAGGCGCGAATCCCGACGCGGCCGGTACGACGCGGGACGTGACCGCTACGGCGCCGGACGCGACCGGTACGAAGCCGGACGCGGCCGTCGTGCGCGACGCGCTCGGTGTCGGCATAGCCGTGGGGCTCTCCGGCTTCGCCTTCGGTGTGACCTCGGCCGGCTCCGGACTGAGCCTGCTGCAGACCTGCGCGCTCAGCCTCGCCGTCTTCACCGGCGCCTCGCAGTTCGCCCTCGTCGGGGCCCTTGCCGCGGGCGGCAACCCGTACACCGCTGCCGCCGGGGCCTTCTTCCTCGGCGTGCGCAATTCGTTCTACAGCCTGCGGCTGTCGCAGCTCCTGGCGCTCCCCCGGGGGTTGCGCCCCTTCGCCGCCCAGTGGGTCATCGACGAGACGAGCGCCGTGACGCTGTCGCAGCCGACCCGGAGGACGGCTCGGATCGGCTTCGCCGTCACGGGGCTGACCTTGTACGTGCTGTGGAACCTGACCACCTTGCTGGGGGCCCTCGGTGCCGAGGCGCTGGGCGACACCGATGCCTGGGGGCTGGACGCGGCATCACCGGCGGTCTTCCTGGCCCTGCTCGCGCCGATGCTGAAGAGCACCGCCGAACGGGCCACCGCCGCCCTCGCGGTCCTGCTCGCGCTCGGCCTGCTGCCCGTACTGCCCGCGGGCGTCCCCGTCCTGCTGTCCGCGCTCGCCGCACCCGCCGTCCTCTTCCTGAGCGGACGCCGGAAGGGCACGGACCGGGAAACGGCCCCTACCAAGGGGAACGGGGGAACGGCCCCGACCAAGAAGGACCGGGGGAAGGACCCCACCAGGAAGAACCGGGAAACGCCCACCGCGGAAGGGAACCGGGAAGCGGCCGGCGCACAGGAGGGCCGGGGAACGGTCACCACGGAGGAGAACCGATGAACGTCTGGATCGCCATCGCGCTGACCGCCGTCGGCTGCTACCTCGCCAAGCTGCTCGGGCTGCTGGTGCCCGCCGGTGTGCTGGAACGCCCGCTCGCCCAGCGTCTCGCCGCGCTCCTGCCCGTGGCGCTCCTGGCCGCCCTCACCGCGCAGCAGACCTTCGGCGACGGGCAGCACCTGGCGCTGGACGCCCGGGGCGCCGGGCTCGCCGCGGCGGCGCTCGCACTGGTCCTGCGTGCGCCCTTCCTCGTGGTCGTGGGCTCCGCCGTGGCCGTCACCGCAGGAGTACGTGCCCTCGGCTAGGCAAGCCCGTACACGGGGCCCGCGTGCGGCTCGCCGTACCGGTACCGCCGCCGCACATGGAGGCCCGCGTGCGGCGGGGGCCCGGCCCACCGGTCCGGACCCCCGCCGCACGCGCAGGCCCCGAGCGCCGTTCGCCGTACGGTGCCGGCTCCGAGCCGGGGGTTCAGTCGAGGCTGCGCCCATGGGCGCGCAGCGTCAGGAGTGCCTTGAGCGTCACCAGGGGCCGCCCCTCCAGCGCAGTCCCTGGCGCCCACTGCCGCCAGTTGACCGGCCAGCCACCGTCCTCCCGCTGCTCGGAAGCGAGGTGATCGAGCGAGCGGGACAGCTCCTCGTCGGTGAACCAGCGACGGGCGAGCGACTCGGGCGTACGGGCGTAGTCGTACGGGAAGTGCTGCTCGCCCGGCGCGTATCCGGCCGCGACGGGGTACTCGGCGCGCCGCTCCGGATCCAGTACCGCGAGCCGCTGATCCCGCACCAGCCGCCCGAGCCGGTCGGCCGCCGCCTCGGCCCGCGCCCGGTCCGGAGCGCCGTCCAGGAAGGCGAGCGCCGCCTCGATCTCGTACGGATGGGACCGGTCCAGCGCGTCCACCGCGGCCCAGCAGAAGTCGGTGGCCCGGAACAGCCACGCGTGCCACACCGCGTTGCGATGCAGCAGCCCGACGACGGGCCCGGTGGTCAGCAGCTCCGCCGGAGGGTCGTCGACGATCGGGATGAACGGCGCGGCGGGATAGCCGCGCTGGGTCGGCAGGAGAGCCGGCAGCGCGCCCTCCTTGGTCGACACCTCGGTGAGGAAGCGGCAGATCCGCTCCACCCGCAGACCGTCGCAGCGCCCGATGGAGTCCAGCACGTTCAGCGCGTGTGCGGTGTGCAGTGGCTGACTGACGGGGCCGCGCAGATCGGGTTCGAGCGCGTTCCCGTAACCGCCGTCCTCGTTCAGATAGGCGGCGAGTGCGGTTTCCACGGCGTCCGCACTTCCTTGCAGGAAGTGATGGGCGAACCGCCGCTGTTCCAGGACGCGGGCCGTGAGCCAGATGAACTGCTCGGCGCGATTGAGGGGACTTGTTCCGGTTCCAGCCATGGACCGACCGTAGGCCGGTAAGCGCTCTCGGCAGGTCGTAGCGGCCCCGGCTGCACTCTCAGGAGCGCGATACTGGGGTCATGCGGTTGACGATTTTCTGGGAACGGATGGCGGACCACTTCGGCGCGGGGTACGCGGACTCCTTCGCGCGCGATCATGTGATGTCCGAGCTCGACGGCCAGACCGTGCACCAGGCGCTGGCCGCGGGGTGGGAGACCAAGGACGTCTGGCGCGGTGTCTGCACGGCGGTCGGCATCCCCGCCGACAAGCGCTGACACCGGGGCCGCACCGTGGGTCCGCCGCGTCGGACCCGCTCCGGTTCGCGGCACTCCGGCAGGCGGGCCCGCACCGATTCCCGGCCCGTCAGCAGCCGGACCTGTGCCGTTGTCCGGGGCGGGCGGTTGTTCGTCACGGTCGTAGGCGAGACTGGAACCGTGGCACCGACAGACGAGACAGCACAGACCCAGCCGCCCCCCACCCCGCCCGTCCCGCCGGCCGCGCCACCCGCCGCGCCCGCCGGAAACGGGTCGGTCCGCATGCCCGCGTGGCTGCCGCGCGCCATGGTGCTCGCCCTGGCGCTCTACGCCTGCTTCCGGCTCGGCAGCTGGGCGTTCGACCAGCTCATCGGGTTGCTGATCAACGTTCTGATCGCGTTCTTCCTGGCGCTCGCCATCGAGCCGGCGGTGAGCCGGATGTCGGCGCGCGGCATGCGCCGCGGCCTGGCCACCTTCCTGGTCTTCCTCGTGGTGCTGATCGCCGGAGTGGGCTTCGTCGTGCTGCTCGGCTCGATGCTCGCGGGCCAGATCGTCGACATGGTCGAGGAGTTCCCGAAGTATCTGGACTCGGTGATCAACTGGGTCAACCAGTCCTTCCACACCGACCTCTCCCGGGTCGAGGTCCAGGACAGCCTGCTCCACTCCGACTGGCTGCAGAAGTACGTCCAGAACAGTGCGACCGGAGTCCTCGACATCTCCACCACCGTGCTCGGCGGACTGTTCCGGCTGCTGACGATCTCCCTGTTCTCGTTCTACTTCGCGGCCGACGGCCCCAGACTGCGGCGCGCCCTGTGCTCCGTGCTGCCGCCCGCCAGGCAGGCGGAGGTCCTGCGGGCCTGGGAGATCGCGGTCGACAAGACCGGCGGCTACCTCTACTCGCGCGGACTGATGGCCCTCATCTCCGGGATCGCGCACTACATCCTGCTGGTGATCCTCGGAGTGCCCTACGCGCCCGCGCTGGCCGTCTGGGTCGGGCTGGTCTCCCAGTTCATCCCCACGATCGGTACGTATCTGGCGGGCGCTCTGCCGATGCTGATCGCGTTCACCGTCGACCCCTGGTACGCGGTGTGGGTGCTGGGCTTCGTCGTGGTCTACCAGCAGTTCGAGAACTACGCCCTCCAGCCCAAGCTGACCTCCAGGACCGTCGACATCCATCCGGCGGTGGCCTTCGGATCGGTCATCGCGGGCACGGCCCTGATGGGCGCCGTGGGCGCGCTGATCGCGATCCCGGCCGTCGCCACGCTCCAGGCGTTCCTCGGCGCGTACGTGAAGCGGTACGACGTGACGGACGACCCCCGGATGCACGGCCGGAGCGCCCGGCGCGGCGAGCCGGTGCTCACCCGGCTGCGCCGTTCCTGGCGGGCGCCCGGAAGCGCGGCGGGCGCGGGTGGGGACGGCGGCGCCGGGGAGCGGGAAGCTCCGGAGCACGCCTGAGGGGTCGATGTCTTTCGCGCCCCTTCACGACCGTGAGCTCACGCCTGTGAGTTCACGTCGGAGAGGTTTCGGCGTTCTCGTCCCGGGCGACGGCCTCCGGGCCGCCGTCCGGGACGACGCCTGAGCACGGGTCCTGCCGAGTGCCACAGCTCACTCGTGGTCGTGCCTCTCGATAGCGTCCGGCCGACGTCCGTACGTCCGCCAGCGCCCTTGCGTGGTCGACCGGCGGTGGCGAGAAGCGTCCGGGCGCCGACCGTACGTGCTCCGCCCAGCGGTCCTGCCAGAACTCCACCGTCCAACCAGGCCATCGCTGCGGCATCTCGTACGCCTCTGCCGACGCCCCGAGCACCCACCAGCCCACCAGGCGGCGCAGCGGATCGACGTGGATGCCGGCATCGGCCGACGTCGGCCGGACCCCGCACTCGGGGCCGCCCGCCAGCCGGTCGAGGAGCGCAGGCCCCTCCCGGACCGGATGGTCGCCGATGTTCGCCAGCACGTAGCAGTGCTCCGTTCCGATCGTCACCACCACAACCATCGGCTCGGGTTCGGCCAGCTCCTCGTCGTCCGGTCCGAGCAGTGGGCCCACGACGAGTCCCCCCTCACGAGCACGGACGTATGCGGGGTCCAGCCCCAGGTACGACCGCAGCTCGGCGGGGCCGTCGTACATCCACCTGACGTCCCACCCGGCCCATGCCTCCCGCAACAATTCCAGCGTGGCCGCCCTGTGACGCATCTCGGTGCTCGGCCCTTCCCAGGCGAACAGCATCAGCACCTTCCGGCCGAGGTCGACCAGTGCCGCACCCTGGCACTGCACGTCGTCCAGCCACCAGTCGGATGTTTCCAGGCGCCGGATCATCGAGAGGGCCTCCGCCGGCCCGGTCAGGAGGTCGAGGTCGATTCCTGCCGCTCCGAACCGCGACAGGTACAGCTCGTACTCACCGCTCTCGCTGACCACGACAAAGTTCGCACGATCCCCCATCCGCACAGGATGACCACGACCGGTACCGGGGCGCCACCGGATCGGCCGTTCCCACGGGGACACGGCCCGGGGCCGCCGCTCGACCCACCGGACTCGTCCGGCGAACGATCAAGGCCACCTGCCGGCCGCTACCTGCCCTGCCCAGCCCAGCCCTGCCCAGCCCAGTCCTGCGGTGTCGCCCGCCGCGCGCCGCCCGCCGACGGTCGCCGGGGTGCCGGGTGCCGGCCGGTCCGGCGTGGTGCGCTTGACACTGAAATCGAACATCCATTCTCATGGGATTCCGGCCGGGTTTTCCCGGGCCCGACCGTGGAGTTATCCACAGGCCGGGAGGACGTCGAGGCCCATTGTCAGTGGCAGGGGTTAGCGTCTTTGACGTGAAGCGATCGACTCAAGCAAATCGGGTGGAACCCATGGCAGGAACCGACCGCGAGAAGGCGCTGGACGCCGCACTCGCACAGATTGAACGGCAATTCGGCAAGGGCGCGGTGATGCGCCTCGGTGAGCGGCCGAACGAGCCCATCGAAGTGATCCCCACCGGGTCCACCGCCCTCGACGTGGCCCTCGGTGTCGGCGGCCTGCCGCGCGGCCGTGTGGTGGAGGTGTACGGACCGGAGTCCTCCGGTAAGACGACGCTGACACTGCACGCGGTGGCGAACGCGCAGAAGCTCGGCGGCTCCGTCGCCTTCATCGACGCGGAGCACGCGCTCGACCCCGAGTACGCGAAGAAGCTCGGCGTCGACATCGACAGCCTCATCCTGTCCCAGCCGGACAACGGCGAGCAGGCCCTTGAGATCGTGGACATGCTGGTCCGCTCCGGTGCCCTCGACCTGATCGTCATCGACTCGGTCGCGGCGCTCGTGCCGCGCGCGGAGATCGAGGGCGAGATGGGCGACTCGCACGTGGGTCTGCAGGCCCGTCTGATGAGCCAGGCGCTCCGCAAGATCACCAGCGCGCTCAACCAGTCCAAGACCACCGCGATCTTCATCAACCAGCTCCGCGAGAAGATCGGCGTGATGTTCGGCTCGCCGGAGACCACGACCGGTGGCCGGGCGCTCAAGTTCTACGCCTCCGTGCGCCTCGACATCCGCCGGATCGAGACGCTGAAGGACGGTACGGACGCCGTCGGCAACCGCACCCGCGTGAAGGTCGTCAAGAACAAGGTCGCGCCGCCCTTCAAGCAGGCCGAGTTCGACATCCTCTACGGCCAGGGCATCAGCCGCGAGGGTGGCCTGATCGACATGGGCGTGGAGCACGGCTTCGTCCGCAAGGCAGGCGCCTGGTACACCTACGAAGGCGACCAGCTCGGCCAGGGCAAGGAGAACGCCCGTAATTTCCTCAAGGACAACCCCGATCTCGCCAATGAGATCGAGAAGAAGATCCTTGAGAAGCTGGGCATCGGGGTCAGGCCCGACGACGGCACCCCGTCCGGTGCGGACGCGGCAAACAGTGCGGCCGCTCCGGCCGACAGTGCGAAGTCGGTGCCCGCTCCGGCCGGTAAGACCAAGCCGGCCAAGACCGCGGCGGCCAAGAGCTAGACCGTGACGCGTCGCACGGAGTGGCCGGTCAGCGCCACTGACCCTCACACCGGTCCCGGCCATGAATTCACCGCCGGGCACATGGCCGAGTCCGCGGATGCGTACGAGCCGGAGGCCGGTGCGGGCCGTGACCGGGGCCCGGACGCCGGATTCGGAGAGGGGACGGGCCGACGTGCCCGCTCCCGTACCAAGAGCAGCGGCTCCCCTTCCTCGTCGAGGGCCGAGAAAGGGGAGCCGCGAGACCCGGTCGAGCAGGCGCGCAACATCTGCCTGCGGCTGCTCACGGGGACGCCGCGCACCCGGAAGCAGCTTGCCGATGCGCTCCGTAAACGGGAGATCCCGGACGAGGCGGCCGAAGAAGTGCTTTCGCGCTTCGAGGATGTCGGGTTGATCGATGACGCGGCGTTCGCGGACGCCTGGGTGGAGTCCAGGCACCACGGACGCGGACTCGCCCGCCGCGCTCTCGTCCGTGAGCTGCGCACCAAGGGGGTGGAATCCGCCGTCATCGACGAGGCGGTCGGGCAGCTCGATTCCGAGCAGGAGGAGGCGACCGCCCGCGAGCTGGTCGCGCGTAAGCTGCGCTCCACTCGCGGCCTGGACCGCGACAAGCGGTTGCGGCGCTTGGCGGGCATGCTCGCGCGCAAGGGGTACGGGGAGGGCATGGCCCTGCGCGTGGTGCGGCAGGCACTGGAGGAAGAGGGCGAGGACACGGAGGGTCTGGACGAGCCCTTCTGACCGCTGTACCGGACGTGCCAGATGTACCGGACGTGCCAGACGTACGGGACGACAGCCTGTGCTGGACGTACCGGACGACGGCTTGCGGTCGGCATGACGGTCGGAGGACGGGAATCCGGACGGGGGAGGGGCGTCGGTCGGGGCCAGCCATATGGGACCGGCGATAAGCAGCCGCCGACGGGGGAACACAGCGCCACGGGGGCGGGGTACGGGCGGCGGGGGTATCTGGGCGGTGGTGTGAGGCAGCAGGAGGCCGGACGGGGGGACGGAGGACGGGGGAGCCGTGCGGGCAGGGGCGAGGGGGAGCGCCTCGGCATCGTGGCCGTGCGGGGTGAGGGCCGTGAGGGGAGAGCGGTGATCACTGCCCGGCGTGGGCGGCACGGGTGATGGTGGCGTCGATCAGGGCGAGTGCGTCCGCCGCGGTGCGGCCGGGGCAGCGGTTCCAGGGCCCGATCAGCCCGGTCCAGCCCTGGGAACGAAGCTCGGCGACGAGCCAGGCACCGGCCCGGTCCACGGTGTCGAGGGAGCCGTACCCCAGGCGGTGCGCGGTGAGGAGGGCACCGCAGATACACCGGGCGCCGCGGGCGTTGCGGAGCCGGTACGGGGTGTTCTGCCAGCCCCACTCGGTCAGGATCCGCCGCGCGTGGGCGAGGTGAGTGGAGGGCCGAACCTCGGGCTGGCCGATGCGGCGCCACGAGTGGAGCCGGTCCGGGAGGATCGCGCCCAGCCGCCCGGGAAGCGGCCGTTCACGCGGTGCGGCCGCGGGCAGGGCGCGGACGGAGTCGGCGATGAGCTGATCGACCGGCACGGACAGCAGATCGCGCCAGTCGGCAGAGCGGTGGTCCGGCAGTGGCTCCACGACGCCTCGGCCGGTCGGCCGCACGGGGCCGGGCGCGGACGGCTGCCGCACAGGGGCAGGGACGGCGGGGGAGGCGGAGGGGACCCCGACAGGGATGGACGGACGCATGGGGGCGGGGGCCGTGGCGTCCCAGCCGGTGACGATCTGCTGCCACGCCTCCGTGTCGTGGAGGCGAGCGGCCTGGGCATCCAGTTGATCGGGGGTGAGCGTGGGGGTGGGCATGGGTGCGTGGTCTCCGTCCCGTCGGTCCTTGGTAATGAGGTGAATGTCCGCTCGGTACGGGGACCGCTCCACCGGGGCGTGGCATTCGGGTGTGTTGCGGCGGGTCGAGGGGGAACCGCCGCAGGCATATGGGGGTAGCCCCCCGCACGAACACACGGGAACGCTCCAGTGCGCGGGCCTCATGCACGGAGCAGGGTGTGACGCATGCCGGAACTGCCGCACATCCCGGCCCCAGCGACGGTCGGGACTCGGGTCGGGACTCCGGCCGGGGCTCGGGGCGGGGCCCCGGTCCGGACTCCGGCTTCGCCGACGACCTCGACCCCGAAGCACGACAACAGAAGAGAGATGGACGTCCGATGATGCTGCGCTACGCCTTACAGACGATCCGGGACCGCAAAGGCGGCTTCCTCGGCGCCTTCCTGGCTCTCATGTGCGCCGCCGCACTGATCACCGCCTGCGGCACCCTGCTGGAGACCGGCCTGCGCGGGCGGATCGCCACCGAGCGCTATGCCGCCGCGCCGCTCGTGGTCTCCGCCGACCAGAACGTCCACCGCACCACGATCAAGCACAAGGGCAACGGAAAGACCAAGGTCAAGCACAAGGCGAAGCCGGTGGCCGAGCGGGCCTGGCTTCCCGCCGACGTTCTCGACCGGGTCAGCGCCCTGGAGGGCGTGGGCAAGGCCGTTCCCGAGCTGACCTTCATGGCCCAGCCGATGAGCAGCCTGCCCCTCGGCGGCCAGGCCACGAGCAGCGGCCCTGCGCGTGGTCACGCCACGAGCAGTGGTCCCACGCGTGATCAGGACACGTCTGACCAGGACACGCGTGAACTGGACACGGGTCGTCATGACACGCGTGAACTGGACACGGGTCGTCATGACACGCGTGAACTGGACACGGGTAATCAGGACACGGGTCGTCAGGACACGCGGGTCCAGTCCGTGAGCAAGGCAGGGTCCCGGTCCGAGCATCGGTCCGAGCCCCGGCCCCTGGCGCATGTCCCCGGTCGCCCCTCGTACGGGCACTCCTGGGCCTCCGCCCCGCTCACTCCCTTCCGCCTCGTCGCGGGCCGCGCCCCCTCCGCCGATGACGATGTGGTGATCGACCGTGTCCTTGCCGCAGAGAACGGTCTGAAGCCGGGGGACCGGCTCGTCGTCCAGTCCACCCGTGCTCCCCGCCCGTACCGCATCAGTGGTATCGCGGCTCCGGCCGGCCGGAGCGACCTCCGGCAGCAGTCCTCACTCTTCTTCTCACCCGGCGAGGCGGAGCGCCTGGCGGCCCGTCCCGGCCGGATCACCGCTGTCGGAGTGACCCCCGCGCCCGGCACCGACCTCGCGCGGCTGAAGGAGCGGGTCGAGCAGGCGCTCAAGGGCACCTCCGCCCAGGTCGCCACCGGCGAGGACCGGGGTCCCGTCGAGTTCCTGGACGCCGCAGGCGCCCGTATCAAACTGGTTTCCATGGGAGGCGCCATGGGAGGTACGTCGCTCCTGGTCGCGATCCTCGTCGTGGTCGGCACCTTCGCGCTCTCCATCCAGCAGCGCCACCGCGAACTGGCCCTGCTCCGTGCCATCGCCGCCACCCCGGGCCAGATCCGCCGTCTCCTCGGCCGCGAGGCTCTCGTCGTCGGCGCCGCGGCCGGAGTCCTCGGCGTGCTCGCCGGACTGCCCCTCGCCGGCTGGCTGCATGGTCGATTCATCGACATGGGTGCCGTCCCGGTCACCCTGGAACGCACCGCGGGCATCTTCCCGGCCTGCGCGGCGCTCGCCGTCACCCTGCTCGGGGCCTGGGCCGCGGCGAGGATCTCCGGCCGCCGTATCGCCCGCATCCGGCCCGCCGAGGCCATGGCCGAGTCCGCCGTCGGGCGTCGCCCGGCCCGGGGCCGGATCGTGGCGGGCCTGGTGCTGCTCGCGGGCGGGGCCGCTCTCGTCGGCGTGCTGAGCGTGCTGCGTACCGAGGCCGCCGCGACCCCCGTCACCTTCCTCGCCGTCGTCGTCTCGGCCACGGCCGTCTCGCTTCTGGGGCCCTATCTGGTGAGGTTCGCGTCCCTGCTGCTCGCCGGACCGATGCGGGCGGCTGGCGCGGGAGGCTCCCTGGCGACCGCGAACATCCGGGGGAACTCCGCCCGGATGGCTTCCGTCGTCACCCCGCTCACCCTGCTCATCGGGATGACCTGCACGGTCCTCTTCGTCCAACCGACCCTCGGGGACGCCGCCCGCGACCAGGCGCGCGACGGCGTCCGTGCCACCTGGGTACTGGCCGCGCAGGGACCGGGCATCCCGTCCGAGGCCGCCGGGGCGGTCCGCGGGGCGCCGGGTGTCACGGCCGCCACGGAGGTCGTACGGACCACGGTGCGCGTCGGTCTCGACAAGTACCAGGCCCAGGGCGTCACCCGGGCCGGACTCGCCCGCACATGGGACCCGGACGTCATGAGCGGATCGCTCACCGCATTCGTCCGCGGCCGTGACACCGCCGCGATCAGCGAACTCGCCGCCGACCGGCTCGGCCTCCGCCCCGGCAGTGCGCTGAGGCTCCACCTCGGCGACGGCACCCCCGCCACCCTCACCGTCGCCGCCGTCTACCGTCGCGGTCTGGGCTTCGGCGACCTGACACTCCCTCACGACCTGCTCGCCGGACACATGGACAACCCGCTAGCCGCCACCGTTCTGGTCGCCGGGCACGGCAGCCATGACGGACTCGCGGCCGCGCTGCGGCAGTTCCCCGGCGTCTCCGTGCTGTCACCGGAGACCGCCGACCGGCTCCAGGCGGACCGTGTGCAGGAGAACGCGGCGGTCAACTACCTGGCCATGGGCCTGATCCTGGCCTTCACCGCCATCGCCGTCGTGAACACCCTGGCCATGTCCGTGTCCGAACGCATCAGGGAGTTCGCCATGCTGAGGCTGGCCGGCGCGACCCGGCGCCAGGTCCTGAGAATGCTCCGTGCCGAGGCTCTGGCGGTGCTGCTGATCTCCACGGCCCTCGGCAGCGGCATCGCCCTGGCCGTACTGACCGCCTTCAGCATCGGCATGACCGGCAGTGCGGCACCCAGCGTGCTGCCCCTGCTGTACGCGACGGTGGTGGGCGCCGCCGCACTGCTGGCACTGGCCGCCACGGCACTGCCCGGCCGGCTCGCGCTCAGGGTCGGGCCGGTGGAGGCGGCCATGTCCCGACAGTGACCACGGAGGCCCGGCGCGGGTGGTGCGATGGTGCGATGGTGTGGTGCATGGCCTCGGCGAACTCCCGCACCGCACCACGCCGCCGGGCCCATCTCGCCTCGCCGGACCCATCCCGCCGCCGGGCCGATCCCACCCCGCCGAGCTCACCCCCGCCGCCGGACCCATCCCGCAGCACCGCCCCGTTCGTCGCACGGGGCTCCAGCCGTCGTACCGGGCTTCAGCCGTCGTACGGGGCTTCAGCCGTCGTACCGGGCTTCAGCCGTCACACCGTGACCGGCAGCCCCGCCGCTCGCCACGCCTGGAACCCGCCGATCAGATCCGTCGCCCGGTGCAGCCCCAGCTGCCTCAGGGAGGCGACGGCGAGGCTCGACGCGTAGCCCTCGTTGCAGATCACCACGATCCGGAGGTCGTGACTCACCGCCTGCGGGGCCCGGTGGCAGCCCCGCGGGTCGAGCCGCCACTCCAGTTCGTTGCGCTCGACGACCAGCGCGCCCGGAATCAGTCCGTCCCGCTCCCGCAGCTCCGCGTACCGGATGTCCACCAGCAGGGCGCCGTCCGCTGCGGCGGTGGCCGCCTCCTGCGGGCCGACCCTGACGAATCCGGCCCGGACCCGTTCCAGCAGCTCATCGATGCCGACCGGCTCCGTACCGTCCTCGAAGCCGGTGCTCACTGCCAGTCCTCCGGCCGCTCGACCTGTTCGAGGCGGAGCAGGTCGCCCGTGCGGCTGTAGCGCCGGATCCTCGGCAGTGGTGGATAGTACGCGTGGACGGAGACGGCGTGTTCCGTGGCGGACTCGTTCAGCACCTCGTGGACGTGGTGACGACCGAAGGCCCGGCCCTGTCCGGTGGCCAACTCCCGGCTCCGGTCGATGCCTTCGGTGAGTTCCAGGGTCTTCCAGCCGTCGGTGGGCAGCCGGGCGGCCAGTGACAGCTCCTTGAGGGTGCCCGCCGCCGTGGTGAAGGCGCCGACCGAGTCGGCGTGGTCGTGCCAGCCGGTGCCGGTGCCGGGTGGCCAGCCGATCAGCCAGGCCTCGCTGCCGCCGGGGCCTTCGAGCTGGACCCAGGTGCGCCCCTCGGGATCGAGGGGGAGCGAGGCCACGGCCTCGGCGTCGGCGGCGACACGACGGACGAAATCGAGCAGTTCCGCCTCCGTCGGTCCGGAACCACCGGCGGCGGACGACAGCCGCGCGGACCCGGAATCGGGGGTGGGCACGGAGGGTGAGGCAGGGGTGGACGACGGCCGCGCGGACCCGGGACCGGAGGTAAGCACGGAAGGTGAGGCAGGCGTGGACGACGGCCGCACGCTCCCGGTACCGGGGGTGGGCACGGAAGGCGAGGCAGGGCTGGACGACAGCCGCGCGGACGCGGGAGCAGGCGTGGGCACGGAGGGTGAGGCAGGGGCAGACACGGAGACCGTCCTGAGGGTTCGCGCGGATGCCCGCCCGCACGTCAGCGCGCGAGGCGGGGCAGGGAAGGGCGATTCAGCAGGACGGCCGACACACGCAGCCCGCATAGCGGACGAGGTCCATATGGACCCTCCGCCACAGGCGCACATCGGTGTCGGTCACGGTTCGGAGTACACCATGTGCGTCCGCAGCGGTCAATTGATGCCCGCAGTCTGGTCGGAACGTACGGAGGCGTGCCCCGGCCCGCCCCGTACCGTCTCCGCCGCCGCCAGGAGGTCCCGGGGCCGCACCCCGCCGAACGACGCCACGAGGTGGCCGTCCGGCCTGATCAGGAGCACGGTGTGGGCCGAAGCCCCCGGGTAGCTCTCGGTCACCAGCAGCTCGCCCTTCATCGGCAGCGCGTCGACCGCCGCGGCGAGGCGCGGCATGACACCGGCGGTCATCCAGTGCCGCCGGTCCCACACCCCCGTGCCGGGCGCCACCAGGACCACCAGCAGATGCCCCTGCCCCAGCCGCTCCCGCAGCCGCACGGTCGTCCCGTCGGGCGCCGTCACCCGCACATCGGTCACCGGCGCACCGGGGGGCGTACCGACAGAGGTGTGCGCCTCGGCGCGTGGGGGCGCAAGGGGCGAATGCGAGTACGAAGGGGGCGCACCGAGGGGGCCGCACCCCAGATGCCCATCGGTGAGGAGGGAATCGTGCCCCCGTGCGCTCCCCGGGACCAGCGTCCGCAGTCCGCCGCCGCCCCGCAGTATCGGCAGCGACTGGTCCGCCGCGCGCAGCCGGGAGGCGACCGCGGCCCGCCGTTCGGCCTGGTAGCTGTCGAGCAGGGCGTCGGCGGGGCCGTGGTGCCAGGCCTGGGCCAGCTTCCACGCCAGGTTCTCGGCGTCCCGCAGTCCCTCGTCGAGCCCCTGGGTGCCCAGCGCGCCCAGCAGATGGGCGGCGTCCCCGGCCAGGAAGGCCCGGTCGGCCCGCCAGCGCAGGGCCAGCCGGTGGTGCAGCGTGTAGACGCCCGTGTCCAGCAGTTCGTACGGCGGTGTCTCGCCGCACCAGCCCGCCAGGGTGTCCCGGACCCGGGTGATCAGGGCGTCCGGGGTGACGAGCTCGCCACGCGGCGGCAGCAGCCAGTCCAGCCGCCAGACGCCGTCGGGCAGCGGACGTGCCGTCACCTCGGCACCGCCGGTTCGCCACGGCGGCAGCCGGTGCAGCACGGCCTGTCCGGGCCAGGGGAGCTCGGTGCGCAGCGCCGCGACGGCATGCCGCTCCACCGCCGTGCGCCCGGGGAACCGGATGTCGAGCAGCTTGCGCACGGTGGACCTGGCGCCGTCGCAGCCCACCACGTAACTCCCGCGCCACCAGGTCGCGTTCGGTCCCCTGGTGTGCACGGTGACGCCGGCCGGGTCCTGCTCCAGCGTGTCGATCCGGCTGTACGGGGCCACCCGTACCAGCTCCTGCGCGGCCACCGCGTCCCGCAGCCCGCGCGTCAGGACGTGCTGCGGCAGATGGACGGGGGCGGGCAGCGGATCGCCCCCGGGGGAGTCCTCGCCGAGCGACAGCTCACGCACCAGCTGCTTGCGCCGCATCGACCGCCACCCCGACCACTGCGTCCCCTCGTGCCGGAGCGCCTTGCACCCCAGCCGCTCCGCCAGGGCCGCGGTGTCCTCGCGCAGCACGACGGTGCGGGCGGGGCGCGTCTCCTCCTTGCCCGGATCCTCGTCGAGGAGGACCGAGGGAACCCCCTGCGCCGCGAGGGCGAGCGACAGCGCCAGACCGACGGGCCCGGCGCCGACGACGATCACCGGGTCCACGGGACGGCACCTCGAATCCGTACGAACGGCGCCGAGGCGGCGGACGGGACGGGCGCGCGGCTCGAATCGGGGCAGGGCGGCGGAGGGAGTGTGGCGGCGGGGGCAGGGGGCGCGATCACAGAACGTATGCAACCTACTGCCGGTGCCCGCGTCAAGCGACACCGGACGGCGGCGAGGGGCGGTGGCTCGTCCGCCACCGCCCCTCGGAACACCGTGCGACGAGCCGTAGGACGGCGCGCCCGTCATCGACGGCGAGCGACGGCGTACCGGCGGCCCCGGGTGCGCCCCCCGTGCGTGCTGCCGGTGCCGCGCGTGCGCGTCGGTGGAATCAGCCCGGCAAGTCGGCCGTGTTCCCCGAGCCGGTGGGCACGGCGGTCTTGATTCCCGACCGGGTACGCCGTCCGCGCTTCTCGATCCAGGTGGCGAGCGCCGAGAGCAGGAGGCACATGCCGACGTAGATGGCGCCGATGACGACGATGGTCGACACGTACGGGTACTGCCCGTTCACCTGTGTGTTGGAGGCGATCAGACGGGCGGTCTGCAACAGCTCCGGGTACAGGATGATGAAGCCCAGCGACGTGTCCTTGAGGGTGACGACGAGCTGGCTGATGATCGTCGGCAGCATGGCGCGTACCGCCTGCGGGATCAGCACGCCGACCATGACCTGGGTCTTGCGCATGCCCAGCGCGTAGGCCGCCTCGCCCTGTCCCCTGGGCACCGAGTTGATGCCCGCGCGCAACACCTCGGCCTGGACACAGCCGTTGTAGACCGACAGACCGAGTGCCAGCGCCCACATCGAGTAGTCGGTGAGGAAGCCGACCCAGATCGCGTAGATGGTGATCAGCAGCGGGATCGAGCGGAACAGCTCGATGAAGGCGGTGGCCAGCCAGCGGACCGGCTTGTGGTCCGAGAGGCGGCCCACCGCGAGGAGCACCCCGAGGATCAGCGAACCGACCGCGGCCAGACCGAAGGCCTTCAGCGTGGCGAGCACGGCGTCGGCGATGTTCTGCCGGATGCCGGCGTAGTTGAAGATGTCCCACATCTCCGGGGCCAGATGGCCCTTGTCGGACAGCCGCACGACACTGATCACGAGCAGTGCCACGATGGCCAGGGCTCCGACGACCGCGTAGAGCCGGTTGCGGACGGTGGCCTTGGGACCCGGTGTGTCGTAGAGAACGCTGGCACTCATCGGGCGACCTCCATACGACGTTCGATCAGCCAGAACAGACCGCTGATGGCAAAGGTGACGACCAGATAGCCGAGGGCCACCCAGATGAAGACGGGGGTGATGGCGTAGCCGCGGTCACTCATCAGCTTCTGCCAGCCGAACAGCTCCGTGACGCTGAAGGCGCCGGCGATCGCCGAGTTCTTGGTGAGCGCGATGAAGATGCTGCTCAGCGGCGGGATGACGGTCCGGGTGGCCTGCGGCAGCACCACGATCCGCAGCGTCTGGGAGAACGTCATGCCGATGGAGCGGGCCGCCTCGGCCTGTCCCAGCGGAACGGTGTTGATACCCGAGCGGACCGCCTCGCAGACGAACGACGAGGTGTAGAAGCCGAGTGCCAGCGAGCCGAGCAGGAACGGGCTCATGCCCGGGAAGAAGATCTCCGGTACGACGAAGAAGGAGACCAGGAAGAGGAGAGTCAGCGGGGTGTTGCGCAGCAGTGTCACCCAAGCGGTGCCGAAGATCCGCAGCGGGGGCACCGGCGAGACCCTGAGCCCGGCGACGACCACTCCGAGGACCAGCGCGATGACCGAGCTGACGGCGGTGATCGACACGGTTCCTATGAAGCCGTCGCGAAACTCTGGGAAATTGTCGAGCAGTACATTCATGAGGTCTCCGCGTCGGCGGGCAGCGGCATCGGGGCAGGGGAGGGGGTGCCCCGTACGCGTCCGGGGAGGCGGACACGCGCACGGGGCACTTCAGCCAACCGGCTACGTCAGTAACGCTCGACGGCCGGCGGGGCGGTGTACTTCGAGCCGGACAGACCCAGCGTGGCCTCGTAGATCTTCTGGTAGCTGCCGTCCTTGACGTGGTTCTCCAGCGAGGTGTCGATGGCGTCGCGCAGCACCTTGTCGTCCTTGTTGAGACCCACGCCGTAGGGCTCCTCGGTGAACGGCTTGCCGACGACGCGGAGCTTGCCGGAGTTCTGCGCCGCGTAGCCCTTGAGGATCGAGTCGTCGGTGGTGACCGCGTCGACCTGCTTGGTCAGCAACTGCTGGACGCAGTCGGAGTACTTGGCCAGTTCGACGACGTTCGCGCCGTACTCCGGCTTCTTGATCTCCTGGAGCGGCGTGGAGCCGACGATGGAGCAGACCTTCTTGCCCTTCACCGAGTCCTTGCCGGTGATGGACTTCTCGTCCTGGCGCACCAGCAGGTCGGCGCCCGCCATGTAGTACGGGCCGGCGAAGCCGACCTGCTTCTTGCGCTCGTCGTTGATGGTGTACGTGCCGACGAAGTAGTCGACCTGCCCCTTGGAGATCGCGGTCTCACGGATGCCCGAGTCGACGGTCTTCCACTCGATCTGGTCCGCCGAGAAGCCCAGGTCGGCGGCGATCATCTTGGCGATCTCGATGTCGAACCCGGAGCGCTCCTTCGTCGACTGGTCCTCGAAGCCGAGGTAGGGCTGGTCGGCCTTGGCACCGATGATCAGCTTGCCGCGCTTCTTCGCCGCCTTGAAGGTCGGCGAGTCCAGGTCGACGCCCGTGGCGACCGTGTACTTCGGCAGCTCGGGGGCACCGGAGGCGCCGGGCTTGGTCCCGGTCGGCTTGTCACCGGCCGAGCCCTCCTTACCACCACAGGCGGTCGCTGTCAGGGCGAGCACGGCGATGGCCGCGACGGCGGCCGACTTGCGGAGATTCATATGAACTTTCCTTATGCCGTAGGTCGTTGTCGTCAGTGGTGAAGGATCTTCGACAGGAAGTCCTTGGCCCGGTCACTGCGCGGGTTGCTGAAGAACTGGTCGGGAGCGGCCTCTTCGATGATCTTCCCGTCGGCCATGAAGACGACCCGGTTCGCGGCCGAGCGCGCGAAGCCCATCTCATGGGTGACGACCACCATCGTCATGCCGTCCCGGGCGAGCTGCTGCATGACCTCCAGCACCTCATTGATCATCTCCGGGTCGAGCGCCGATGTCGGCTCGTCGAAGAGGATCACCTTCGGGTCCATCGCCAACGCCCGTGCGATGGCCACGCGTTGCTGCTGCCCGCCGGAGAGCTGGGCCGGGTACTTGTCGGCCTGCGTCGCCACGCCCACCCGGTCGAGCAGCGAACGGGCCTTGTCCTCGGCGGCCTTCTTGTCCGTCCTGCGGACCTTGATCTGGCCCAGCATCACGTTTTCGAGCACCGTCTTGTGCGCGAAGAGATTGAACGACTGGAAGACCATGCCGACGTCGGCCCGCAGCCTGGCCAGCTCCTTGCCCTCCTGGGGCAGGGGCTTGCCGTCGATCGCGATGGCGCCCGAATCGATCGTCTCCAAGCGGTTGATCGTGCGGCACAGTGTGGACTTCCCGGACCCGGAGGGCCCGATGACGACCACGACCTCGCCACGGGCGATGGTCAGGTCGATGTCCTGGAGCACATGCAGCGCGCCGAAGTGCTTGTTGACGTTGCTCAGTACGACAAGGTCGTTCGCCGCGGGCGCGGCGTCCTCGGCGCCCTTGGTCACTGAAACTCCGCTCATCGGCTTCTTGCTCCGTCCTCCTCGATTGGGAAGGACCCTAGTGACGGGGTGCTACCAGCGTCATTACATCTGAGCGGAAATTGAGGATAACGATCCGGCGGCAACCGGACACTCCGTGTGAACGGGGTGCGGGCTGTGACGCACGTGGCGTACCGGGTGGATAACAGATGGCCGGATGCGGCGGGCGGGCCTTGACTGACCTGCCTCTCATCGGAGTGGATGCCCTGGTACGCCATGACGTGAAACGTCTCGGTACGGGGAAGTGACCGGGAGCGTACGAGAGACCGCACCGAAGCTTCTGCCGACGCGTACCGGCACCGCGCGATCGAGACCGTCGGGGACCCGGAGAGGGAGGCCAATGAGACTGCTGCTCGTCGAGGACGACAACCATGTCGCGGCCGCGCTCTCCGCCATCCTGGCCCGGCACGGATTCCGGGTCGTGCACGCGCGCAGCGGCGAGGAGGCCCTGCAGGCACTGCTGCCCGCGGACACGGAGCCGTTCGGCGTCGTCCTCCTCGACCTCGGCCTGCCCGACCAGGACGGCTACGAGGTGTGCGGGAAGATCCGCAAGCGCACCTCCACCCCGGTGATCATGGTGACCGCGCGCGCCGACGTCCGCTCGCGGATCCACGGCCTCAACCTCGGCGCCGACGACTACGTGGTCAAGCCGTACGACACCGGCGAGCTGCTCGCCCGTATCCATGCCGTCAGCCGGCGCAACACGAGCGGCGAGGACACCGTGCCCACGCCCGTCGCCGCGCTGCGCCTCGGGCACGTCCACATCGAGCTGCCGACCCGCCGGGTCAGTGTCGACGGAGCCGAAGTCCAGCTCACGCGCAAGGAGTTCGACCTGCTGGCGCTGCTCGCCCAGCGCCCCGGAGTGGTGTTCCGCCGGGAGCAGATCATCAGCGAGGTGTGGCGCACGAGCTGGGAGGGCACGGGGCGCACACTCGAAGTGCACGTCGCGTCCCTGCGCTCCAAGCTGCGGCTGCCCGCACTGATCGAGACGGTGCGCGGGGTCGGCTACCGCCTCGTCGCCCCGTCCGCGTAGAGGCGCACGTCCCAGGTGCGTACCCGGCTGCTTCCCCTGCTCATCGTGCTCATGGCCGGTGTGCTGCTCGCCCTCGGCTTCCCGCTGGCCGTCAGTGTGGCGGCGGCCCAGCAGCAGCGCGTCGTGATCGACCGCATCGACGACACGGCACGCTTCGCCGCGCTGGCGCAGTTCGTCACCGAACGCGGCGACGGCTACGACGAGCGCCGGCGCACCCTGCGGAGCGAACTCGGCACCTACGCCTCGGTGTACGGCATCCGCGCGGGTGTCTTCTACCGCGACGACAGCGCCATGGCGAAGGCCCCCGCGGTCTGGCAGCTCCCCATCGAGGGGGAGGGGCGCCGGGCGTTCAAGGAGGCCCTGCTGGGGCGGCGCAGCCACGATCCGCCGCAGGTCTGGCCGTGGCAGGACGGCAGGGTCGTCGTCGCCTCGCCCGTGGTGCGGGACGGCGACGTCGTCGCCGTGGTGGTCCTCGACTCGCCCACCGCGGAGATGCGCTCGCGCACCCTGCGCGGCTGGCTGCTGATCGCGGCGGGCGAGGCGGTCGCCATGCTGGTGGCGGTCGGCGCCGCGATCCGCCTCACCGGCTGGGTGCTGCTGCCCGTACGGACCCTGGACGCGGCCACCCACGACATCGCCAGCGGGCGGATGCGGTCACGGGTCGCGGCGTCCGGCGGGCCCCCGGAACTGAGACGCCTGGCCCGGTCGTTCAACGAGATGGCCGACAACGTCGAGGACGTGCTGGAGCAGCAGCGCGCCTTCGTCGCCGACGCCTCGCACCAGCTCCGCAACCCCCTCGCCGCGCTGCTGCTGCGGATCGAGCTCCTCGCGCTCGAACTCCCCGAGGGCAACGAGGAGATCGCCTCCGTGCGCACGGAGGGAAAGCGCCTCGCGCAGGTCCTGGACGACCTGCTCGACCTGGCGCTGGCCGAGCACGCCGCGGCCGATCTCCAGCTCAAGGACATCGGCGCGCTCACCGGGGAGCGCGTCGCCTCCTGGCGGCCGGTCGCCGAGGCGAAGGGGGTGGTTCTCCGGGCGGACGGCGCCTGCGCGGTGACCGCCTGGGCGGACCCCGTCGCGCTGTCGAGCGCCCTGGACGCGATCATCGACAACGCCCTGAAGTTCACCCCCGCCGGTGAGGAGGTCGTCGTCACGGTCGCCTCCGGCCGCGACCACGTCACCATCGTCGTCGCCGACCGCGGACCGGGTCTCACCGCGGCGGAGCGGGAACGCATCGGCGACCGCTTCTGGCGCAGCACCCAGCACCAGAACATCCGGGGCTCCGGCCTCGGGCTCTCCATCGCGCAGGCCCTCCTGGCGGCCGGCGGCGCCTCCCTCGGCTTCGCGGCCCACGAGCCGCACGGCCTGCGGGTCACGGTCTCGGTCCCGCGCAACGGCCCGCAGGGCTGAACGCGCCGGAGAAGCGGCACGTGGAACGGGAAGCAGTACGCACGACGCACAAGGCGCAGCGCGCACGACGCAGAAGTAGCAGCGCGCACGACACACAAGAAGCAGTGCGCACGACGCACAAGAAGCAGTACGCACGACACAGAAGACGCAGCGCGCACGACACAGAAGACGCAGCGACGGAGAAGGAGAAACACGCGGGACGGGAAGAAACACGCAGGACGGAGAAACGGAGAACGGGAATCGCCCGGCGCGCGGGAGCCGCGGAGAAGCTCAGGGTTTGACCGAGCGGTAGTAGCGGCTGGCCCCCTCGTGCAGCGGCAGCGGATCGGTGTAGATCGCCGTGCGCAGATCCACCAGCTGGGCCGCGTGCACCTCGCGCCCGATCCGGTCCCGGCTGTCGATCACGGTCCGGGTGAACGCCTCCGTCATCGCCGCGTCCGAACGCTCCGTGGTCACCAGCACATTGGCGACCGCGACCGTCGGCACCGCCTCGTCCTGCTGCGCGTTGCGATAGGCGTCGGCGGGCATGGTGGCCGAACGGTAGTAGCGCGCGGACCCGCCCACCGCCTGGAGCCGCTTGATCAGCGAGGCCTCCAGGGGCACCAGCCGGATCGCGAACCGGTCCGACAGCTCCTGCACGGCGGACGTGGGCAGCCCCCCGGACCAGAAGAAGGCGTCCAGCCGGTCGCCCTCCAGCTCCTCCGGCATGGTGTCGATGCCGGAGGCCACCGGCCTCACGTCGTGCGCGGGATCGAGCCCCGCCGCCGCCATCAGCCGGTCGGCGACCAGCCGCACCCCCGAACCGCGCTGCCCCACCCCGACCCGCTTGCCACGCAGGTCCGAGACCTTGTGTATGTCCGAACCGCGCGCCACGACCAGCTGGACGTAGTCGTCGTACAGCCGCACACAGCCCCGCAGCCGCCCGGCGCCGGGCTTGCCGTCGTTGAGATAGGTGGCGAGCGCGTCGGCGGTGGCGATGGTGAAGTCGGCCTTGCCGGTCGCCACCCGCTCGATGTTCTGCTGCGATCCCTCACTCGTCTGCAGCCGTATCGACACCTTGGGCAGGTCCCGGGCCAGATCCCCCCGGAGACGCTCGCCGTAGCGCTGGTAGACCCCGCTGCGCACGCCGGTACTGAAGGTCAGCGTGCCGGTCGGGGCCGGCTGCCCGAGCGGCAGCAGCCACCACAGCAGCAGCCCGAGCACGACGACGACGGCGGCGCACGCCTGGAGAACGCGCCGCCCGCCGATACGGGAGAGTGCCTGGAGCATGGCGGCGATCCTGCCAGCCCGCCCCGGCGATGACCAGGGCCGCTCCCCGACCGGCGGCCGCCCATCATCGGGGCCCGGCCGGAGCCCTTACCCTGGACGGGTGAGCGGCAACGACGTGGCTGGTGGAGTAGTGGACGGTTTGAAAACGTACGAGGTGCGCACCTACGGGTGCCAGATGAACGTCCACGACTCCGAGCGGCTGTCGGGGCTGCTGGAGGGCGCGGGTTACGTACGTGCCGCCGAGGGCTCCGACGGCGACGCCGACGTCGTCGTCTTCAACACCTGCGCGGTCCGGGAGAACGCCGACAACAAGCTCTACGGCAACCTCGGCCGGCTCGCCCCGATGAAGACCAAGCGGCCCGGGATGCAGATCGCCGTCGGCGGCTGCCTCGCCCAGAAGGACCGCGACACCATCGTCGAGCGGGCCCCCTGGGTCGACGTCGTCTTCGGTACGCACAACATCGGCAAGCTGCCGGTGCTGCTGGAGCGCGCCCGGATCCAGGAGGAGGCGCAGATCGAGATCGCCGAATCCCTGGAGGCGTTCCCCTCCACGCTCCCCACCCGGCGCGAGTCCGCCTACGCCGCATGGGTCTCGATCTCCGTCGGCTGCAACAACACCTGCACCTTCTGCATCGTCCCGGCGCTGCGCGGCAAGGAGAAGGACCGCCGTACCGGCGACATCCTCGCAGAGATCGAGGCCCTGGTCGCCGAGGGCGTCTCGGAGATCACCCTGCTCGGCCAGAACGTGAACGCCTACGGCTCCGACATCGGCGACCGCGAGGCCTTCTCCAAGCTGCTGCGCGCCTGCGGGAGGATCGAGGGGCTGGAGCGCGTCCGCTTCACCTCGCCGCACCCCCGCGACTTCACGGACGACGTGATCGCCGCGATGGCCGAGACGCCGAACGTGATGCCGCAGCTCCACATGCCGATGCAGTCAGGATCGGACCGCGTCCTGAAGGCGATGCGCCGCTCCTACCGGCAGGAGCGCTTCCTGGGCATCATCGAGAAGGTGCGCGCCGCGATGCCGGACGCCGCCATCTCCACCGACATCATCGTGGGCTTCCCCGGCGAGACCGAGGAGGACTTCGAACAGACCATGCACGCCGTCCGTGAGGCGCGCTTCGCCAACGCCTTCACCTTCCAGTACTCCAAGCGCCCCGGGACCCCCGCCGCCGAGATGGAGGGGCAGATCCCCAAGGAGGTCGTTCAGGAGAGGTACATGCGCCTGTCGGCCCTCCAGGAGGAGATCTCCTGGGAGGAGAACAAGAAGCAGGTCGGCCGGACCCTGGAGATCATGGTCGCGGAGGGCGAGGGCCGCAAGGACGGCGCCACCCACCGCCTCTCCGGCCGCGCCCCCGACAATCGCCTGGTCCACTTCACCAAGCCGGACGAGGACGTACGCCCGGGTGACGTGGTGACCGTCGAGATCACCTACGCGGCGCCGCACCACCTGCTTGCCGAGGGCGCACCCGTGGCCGTGCGGCGCACCCGGGCCGGGGACGCCTGGGAGAAGCGCAACGCCACCGAGGCCGCCGGGCCGACCGGTGTGATGCTGGGGCTGCCCGGCATCGGAGCCCCGGCGCCGCTGCCGGCCGCGGCGGCCCCCGGCTGCGGCTGCGACTGACGTCGGCCGGTCGGCCGGCCCCCGGCTGCGGCTGACGTCCGCCAGTCCGGTTGCCCCCGGCTGCGGTTGCGGCTGCGACTGACGCCCCCGGTCCGGCGGCCGGACACGGCTCGGGGCCACGCAGTACGCTGCCCCCCATGCTTGTCGCCGCCGCTGTCTGCCCCTGCCCCCCGCTGCTGGTGCCCGAGCTGGCCGCCGGCGCCGCGCCCGAGCTCGACGCCGTGCGCGACGCCTGCGCCGAGGCCATCGGTGTGCTCGCGGCCGCGCGCCCGGACCGGCTGATCGTGGTCGGGCCCGCCGAGCGACCGGGGCGTGGACCGCATCCCGAGGGGGCCACCGGCACCTTCAAGGGCTTCGGCGTCGACCTCGGTGTACGGCTGGGGCGCGACCGCGGTCCGGTGGCCGAGGACACGCTCCCGCCGTCCCTCGCCGTCGGCGCCTGGCTGCTGGCCCATGCGCAGTGGGCCGGTGCGCCGGTCGAGGGACTGGGCGTGGGCGAGCCGCTCGAAACCGGCCGCTGCACCGACGCCGGAAGGAACCTGGCCGCCGCGGCGGACCGCGTCGCGCTGCTCGTGATGGGTGACGGCAGCGCCTGCCGCACGCTCAAGGCCCCGGGCTATCTCGACCCGCGCGCCGAGGGCTTCGACGCGGCGGCCGCCCGCGCGCTGGCCGCCGCGGACCCCGAGGCGCTGATCGCCCTGGACTCGCCGCTGGCGTACGAGCTGAAGGCCGCGGGCCGGGCCCCCTGGCAGGTGCTCGCGGGCGCGGCACAGGGGAAGGACCTGGCCGGGCGGCTGCTGTACGAGGGTGCTCCGTACGGCGTGGGTTATCTGGTCGCCGCCTGGTCCTGAGCCCGGGGCGTGCCGAGGACGGCCGTGCGGCGGCGTCGCTCCACGGCCGTCCGTCGGGCCCGGTCAGTCCATGGTCAGGAAGCGGGCGGCGTACCACCCTCGTTCTTGGGCGTACCGCCCTCGTCCTTGTGCGACAGGCGCTCGACCGCGTCCTTGGCCTTCCGCGTGCCGGACTCGATCTTGTCGCTGTACTTGCCCTTGGTCTTTTGGTCGACCGTCCGTGCGGCCTTGTCGAGCCCTTGGTCGATCTTGTCCCCGTGCTGATGCGCGAGTTCGCCGACCTTTTCCTTGGCGGGGCTCAGCTTGGCCTTCAAATTGTCCAGGAAGCCCATCGGGCACCTTCCCTGCTGGGGGACTACGGTCGGACGCTTTTCAAACCATGAAAAAACGCCCATATTCACTTCGAATTCTACTGGCGTACCGGACGCCGCGCGTCGCCCGGGTCGTCGCGGGCGGTGTGGCATGGCACTCGGTTTCCCCCCGCCGGGACGGGGCAGGTTCACTCGTTTCGGGAAGTGGCGCGGAGGTTTGCGAGACTGTGGCGGTGAGAAGCTCAGCTCCCGCACCGCGGGTCATCACCGTCGTCGGCCCCACTGCGGCCGGAAAGTCCGATCTGGGGGTATTCCTTGCTCAGCAGCTCGACGGCGAGGTGGTCAACGCCGACTCCATGCAGCTCTACCGCGGCATGGACATCGGCACCGCGAAGCTGACGCTCGACGAGCGCGGATCCGTCCCGCACCACCTGCTGGACATCTGGGACGTCACCGAGACCGCCAGCGTCGCCGAGTACCAGCGGCTGGCCCGCGCCGAGATCGACCGGCTGCTCGCCGCCGGCCGGACCCCCGTCCTGGTCGGCGGCTCAGGGCTCTACGTGAAGGGCGCCATCGACGCCCTGGAGTTCCCCGGCACGGACCCGGACGTACGGGCCGGGCTGGAGGCGGAGCTGGCGGAGCGCGGCTCCGGCGCGCTGCACGCCCGGCTGGCCGCCGCCGACCCCGGGGCGGGCCGGGCCATCCTGCCCAGCAACGGCCGCCGGATCGTCAGGGCCCTCGAAGTCATCGAGATCACCGGCAAGCCCTTCACCGCCAACCTCCCGGGTAACGATGCGGTGTACGACACCGTCCAGATCGGTGTCGACGTGGCCCGCCCCGAACTCGACGAACGGATCGCCCGGAGGGTCGACCGGATGTGGGCGGCCGGTCTCGTGGACGAGGTGCGCGCCCTGGAGGCACAGGGCCTGCGCGAGGGACGGACCGCGTCCCGGGCGCTCGGCTACCAGCAGGTGCTCGCCGCCCTGGCCCAGGAGTGCACCGAGGACGAGGCGCGGGCCGAGACCGTGCGCGCCACCAAGCGATTCGCCCGCCGCCAGGACTCGTGGTTCCGCCGCGACCCGCGCGTCCACTGGCTCAGCGGCGCCGTGGAGCACCGCGGGGAACTCCCGGGCCAGGCGCTGGCGTTGGTCGAACGAGCGGTTACAGCCTGATCA
The DNA here is from genome assembly GCF_042799335.1 of Streptomyces sp. NPDC057697. Taxonomy (NCBI): domain Bacteria; kingdom Bacillati; phylum Actinomycetota; class Actinomycetes; order Kitasatosporales; family Streptomycetaceae; genus Streptomyces; species Streptomyces sp. NPDC057697. The sequence goes on from NZ_JBHVJA010000005.1 coordinate 52,252, forward strand.
CGTGATGGCATCGGGAAGCCCTGCCCGTCATTTCGGTGACCCGGAGCGTGCCATCATCGAGCATCGATCGACCAGTGGAGTCCGAGTTGGGAGGGCGCGTGGCGATGGAGGCCGGCCCTCGCGACACTGAACAAGACGCACCGGACGCGCTGCACGGAGCAGGCGGTCTGAGCCCCGACGGGCCGGACGAGCTCGAAGCGACCCCCGAGGTCGAGGTCGAGCTGCGGCCCGCGCGCAAGCTGCGGATCTGGCAGCTCGCACCGATCGTCATGCTCGCCGCGGTGGGATCGCTGATGTTCGCCTTCCCGCTGGCCTTCGAGTTCGGCGACGGCGGCGCGGTCGTGGCCATGCTCGGCCTGCTGATCAGCTGCTGTGCCGCGGGCTGGGGCATGATGGCCGCCCGCCGGGTGGGCTACACCTGGCCCGGACTGCCGCAGCGGGGCTCGGGCGAGCGGTCCGACTGGCGGGTGATCGCCCTGTACGTCGCTGTCGGCGGCGCCCTGGTCGCCCTCGCGATCTGGCGCGTGGCACGGCTCCGCTGACTGCCGGAGCGGGCCCCTCGCGCGGGTCCCGCCGTCACGCCGGATCGGGCCCTCCCCCCAGGTCCCGCCGTCACGCCGGAGCCCGCGCGGCGGCCCGGGGCCGCCGGTCGCCCGCGTCATTTCGTACAGTTGCTCCGTGAGCACCTCGCAGATCGCCTTCCTCAAGGGTCACGGCACCGAGAACGACTTCGTGATCGTTCCCGACCCGGACAACGCCATCGACCTGCCCGCCTCCGCCGTGGCCCGGCTCTGCGACCGCCGCGCCGGTATCGGCGGCGACGGGCTGCTGCACGTCGTGCGCTCCGCCGCGCACCCCGAGGCGCGGGCCATGGCGGACGAGGCCGAGTGGTTCATGGACTACCGCAACGCGGACGGTTCGATCGCCGAGATGTGCGGCAACGGAGTGCGGGTCTTCGCCGGTTACCTCCAGCGTGCCGGGCACGCCGAGGCCGGCGACCTCGCCGTCGCGACCCGGGGCGGCGTCAAGAAGGTCCACCTCGCCAAGGACGGCTCCATCACGGTCTCCATGGGCCGCGCGCTCCTGCCCGCTGACGGCGTCACGGTCAGCGTCGGCGGCCGCAGCTGGGAGGCCCGCAACGTGAACATGGGCAACCCCCACGCCGTCGCCTTCGTCGACGACCTGGCCTACGCCGGCGACCTGCTCTCCGTGCCCCCCTACAGCCCCGCGTCCGTCTACCCCGAGGGCGTCAACATCGAGTTCGTCGTGGACCGCGGACCGCGCCATGTGGCCATGCGGGTCCATGAGCGCGGCTCCGGCGAGACCCGCTCCTGCGGCACGGGCGCCTGCGCCGTGGCGGTGGCCGCGGCCCGCCGCGACGGCGCCGACCCCGCCAGGACCGGCACGCCCGTCACGTACACGGTAGATCTGCCCGGCGGCACCCTCGTGATCACCGAGCGGCCGGACGGCGGGATCGAGATGACCGGACCGGCCGTGATCGTCGCCGAGGGGCTGCTCGACGCCGCCTGGTTCGACGCGCCGACGGACTGAGGAACGCCCGCCGGGGGTGGCGGAAACCCCCCCGAAGCTTCGCTCGAATGGGTGATCCCTTTCACGCTGGGCGAGAGCTGGACTCCGCCACGTGGTGGGCTCGGTAGCATCAAGCACCGGCCCGGAGGCGCGACCGCGCCCTCCCACCGCCGGTCGACGTCGCCGGAGGTGCCCATGAGTGCAGAGGCCACCAGCCCAGGTGCCCCCATCCGCAGGCGGGGCCGCCCCCGGATCGACCTGCGCAGGCTCGGCCGCGTCGCGCTGCTCGGCCCCGTCTCCCGCGACCGGCTGCCCGACGCCATCGGCCATGTCGCCGAGGCCCACCGCGCCCACCACCCCGACGCCGACCTCTCGATCCTGCACCGGGCCTACGTACTCGCGGAGTCCTCGCACCGCGGCCAGATGCGCAAGAGCGGCGAGCCGTACATCACGCACCCGCTCGCGGTCACGCTGATCCTCGCTCAGCTCGGCGCCGAGACGACGACGCTCACCGCGTCGCTGCTCCACGACACCGTCGAGGACACCGATGTGACCCTCGATCAGGTGCGGGAGCAGTTCGGCAACGAGGTCTGCTACCTCGTCGACGGCGTCACCAAGCTCGAAAAGGTCGACTACGGAGCGGCCGCCGAACCGGAGACCTTCCGCAAGATGCTGGTCGCCACCGGGGACGACGTCCGGGTCATGTCGATCAAGCTCGCCGACCGGCTGCACAACATGCGCACCCTCGGCGTGATGCGCCCCGAGAAACAGGCCAGGATCGCCAAGGTCACCCAGGACGTGCTGATCCCGCTGGCCGAACGGCTCGGCGTGCAGGCCCTCAAGACCGAGCTGGAGGACCTCGTCTTCGCGATCCTCCACCCCGAGGAGTACGAACGCACCCGCGCGCTGATCGCCGCCGCGTCCGCGCGGACGGACGGTTCCGGCACCACCCCCGACCCGCTCGCGGCCATCGCGGAGAACGTCACGACGGTGCTGCGGGAGGCCGGCATCCCGGCCGAAGTCCTCATCAGGCCGCGCCACTTCGTCTCCGTGCACCGCGTCGGCGTCAAACGCGGCGAACTGCGCGGCACCGACTTCGGCCGACTGCTGGTGCTCGTCGGCGAGGACGCCGACTGCTACGCCGTCCTCGGCGAGCTGCACACCTGCTTCACCCCGGTGATCTCCGAGTTCAAGGACTTCATCGCCGCCCCCAAGTTCAACCTGTACCAGTCGCTGCACACCGCCGTCGTGGGCGAGGACGGGGCAGTCGCCGAAGTCCTCATCCGTACCCACCGGATGCACAAGGTCGCCGAGGCCGGGGTCATCGCCCTCGGCAATCCGTACGCCGCGGACGGCACCGCCGGGACCCAGAGCGCCGAACCCGCGGACGGGGAGCGCGCCGACCCCACCCGGCCCGGCTGGCTCTCCCGGCTCCTCGCCTGGCAGCAGTCCGCCCCCGACCCCGACACCTTCTGGACCACGCTCCGCGCCGACCTGGCCCAGGACCGGGAGATCACGGTCTTCCGGACCGACGGCGGCACGCTCGGGCTGCCCGCCGACGCCAGCTGCGTCGACGCCGCCTACGCGCAGTACGGGGACGAGGCGCACACCTGCATCGGCGCCCGGGTCAACGGCCGGCTGGCCACCCTCGGCACCGTGCTCAGCGACGGCGACACCGTACAGCTGCTGCTCGCCGAGGACGCCGCCTCGGGCCCCTCGCCCGACTGGCTCGACCACGCCCGGACCCCCGCCGCCCGCATCGCCATCACCGGCTGGCTGGACACCCATCCCGAGGACACCCGGAGCCCGCACGGCGGCCGTCCCGCGGGGGCCGGGCCCGAGCAGCCGTCCCAGGGCCACAGCAGGCCCGGACCGCGGCCGCAGGAGACCGCCGCCGGGACCGCCGCGGCCCCGGACGGCGCCGCGACCGCCGTGGTGGACCGGCCGGACGCGACCGTACGGCTCGCGGGCTGCTGCACCCCCGCACCGCCCGACGCCGTCACCGGATTCGACGTGCGCGGCGGCGCCGTCACCGTGCACCGGCTGGGATGCGCCGCCGTCACCCGGATGCGGTCCCTCGGCCGGATGCCGGTCGAGGTGAGCTGGGAGGACGACATCGAGTGCCGGGTCACACTGGTCGCCGAGTCCTTCGGGCGCCCCCGGCTGCTCGCCGATCTCACCGAGGCGATCGCCACGGCGGACGCGGCGATCATCTCCGCCACCGTCGAACCGCCCAGCGAACAGCGCGTCCGTCACACCTACACCCTGCAACTCCCCGACCCGGCCGGGCTCCCGGCCCTGATCCGCGCCATGCGTGATGTGCCCGGGGTCTACGACGTGAGCCGCGCCCGGCGCCCCGCGACCATGGCCTGAGGACCGTCACCGGCCACCCGCCGGGGACCGCGGGACGGCCCCCTGGGCCCATCCGCCGCAGCGATCTCGTTCGAGTGGCGCGGCGCGCGCCGCGCCTGCCGAGCGGGAGGTCGCTGGTAGCGGTAGTCCATGCCGTTCATCTCCCGCCGTCTGCGGGCCGCTCTGCTGGCCACCGCATCAGCCACCCTCGTCGCAGCCGCCGCGCCCTCACCCGTGCCGCTCGGCATCGGCGATCCACTCTTCCCCCACCTCGGCAACCCCGGCTACGACGTCCGCGCCTACGACATCGGACTGACCTACCACGGCGACAACAGCAAGCCGCTGGAAGCCGTCACCAGGATCGACGCGCGGACCACCGAGCCGCTCGACCGGATCAACCTCGACTTCACCCGGGGCACCGTCCACTCCGTCGAAGTCAACGGACTGCGCGCCGACTTCGCCGTCGCCGACGAGGACCTCGTCATCCAGCCACTGGGCCGGCTGCCCGCCGGGGTGCCGCTGCACATCACCGTCCGGCACACCAGCGACCCCACCGGCGACCGGGACAGCGGCGGCTGGCTGCGCACCGCCGACGGACTGGCCATGGCCAATCAGGCCGACGCCGCGCACCGGGTCTTCCCGAGCAACGACCACCCCGCCGACAAGGCGTACTTCACCTTCCGGATCACCGCGCCCGACGACCTCACGGTGGTCGCCAACGGGCTGCCCGCCGGCACGGCCCGGCACGGCGCCGACACCACCTGGACCTACCGCACCGAGCACCCCATGGCCACCGAGCTGGCCCAGGTCTCGATCGGGCGCTCCGCCGTCCTGCACCGGACGGGACCGCACGGGGTGCCGGTGCGCGACGTGGTGCCCGCCGCGGACCGCGAGCGCCTCGAACCCCGGCTCAGCAGGACCCCCGCCCAGATGGAGTGGATGGAGCAGCAGGTCGGCCGCTACCCCTTCGAGGCGTACGGACTGCTCGTCGCGGCCACCGAGACCGGTTTCGAGCTGGAGACCCAGACGCTCTCGCTCTTCGAACGCTCCCTGTTCACCGAGGCCGGCTACCCCGACTGGTACCTCGACTCGATCATGGTCCACGAGCTCGCCCACCAGTGGTTCGGCGACAGCGTATCCCCGCAGGACTGGTCCGACCTGTGGCTCAACGAAGGACACGCCACCTGGTACGAGGCGCGCTACGCCGAGGAGCAGGGCGGCAAGAAGCTGGCACTCCGGATGCGCGAGGCCTACACCATGTCCGACAGCTGGCGCGCCGCGGGCGGCCCCCCGGCCCGCCCCGACGCCCCGGAACCCGGAGAGAAGGTCAGCCTGTTCCGGCCGGTGGTGTACGACGGCAGCGCGCTGGTCCTCTACGCGCTGCGCCAGGAGATCGGCGAGAACGCCTTCGGCCGGCTGGAGCGGAGCTGGGTGCGCGGGCACCGGGACTCCAACGCCACCACCGGGGACTTCGTCCGCCTGGCGTCCCGGACCGCGGGCCGCGACCTGACCTCCTTCCTGGACGGCTGGCTGTACGGGAAGAAGACCCCGCCGATGCCGGGGCACCCGGACTGGCACAGCGCGGCCCCCGCCGGGGAGCGTTAATCCCGGTGACGGGGAAGGCGGGCCATGCCACTATCGACACGTCGCCACAGCGGCCCGGACCGGAAATTCCCGACGGCGGGAATCATCGGAAGGGGTCACGCGTTGTGACTGACGTAACGGACTTCCATCGACGTAAGGATCCAATGACCTCCTCTTCTTCCCTTTCCCAGGACGCGCGGAATGCGCGGAGCGCTACGGAGAACGTGACCGAAAGCCTCACCGAGAGCCTTCGGGCCGATGCCCTGATGGAAGAGGACGTCGCCTGGAGCCACAAGATCGACGGAGAGCGGGACGGCGAGCAGTTCGACCGCTCCGAGCGCGCCGCGCTGCGGCGTGTCGCCGGACTCTCCACCGAACTCGAAGACGTCACCGAGGTCGAGTACCGGCAGCTGCGTCTGGAACGCGTGGTGCTGGTCGGCGTCTGGACGTCGGGGACCGTGCGTGACGCGGAGAACTCCCTCGCGGAGCTGGCCGCCCTGGCGGAGACGGCGGGCGCCCAGGTGCTCGACGCCGTCTTCCAGCGCCGTGACAAGCCGGACGCGGCCACGTACATCGGTTCGGGCAAGGCGCTGGAGCTGCGCGACATCGTCCTCGAATCCGGGGCCGACACCGTCGTCTGCGACGGTGAGCTCAGCCCCGGCCAGCTGATCCATCTGGAAGACGTCGTCAAGGTCAAGGTGGTCGACCGGACCGCCCTGATCCTCGACATCTTCGCCCAGCACGCCAAGTCCCGCGAGGGCAAGGCGCAGGTCTCGCTGGCACAGATGCAGTACATGCTGCCCCGGCTGCGCGGCTGGGGTCAGTCGCTCTCCCGTCAGATGGGCGGCGGCGGATCCAGCGGTGGCGGCGGCATGGCCACCCGTGGTCCCGGTGAGACCAAGATCGAGACGGACCGGCGCCGGATCCGCGAGAAGATGGCGAAGATGCGCCGGGAGATCGCGGAGATGAAGACGGGCCGCGAGATCAAGCGCCAGGAGCGCAGGCGCAACAAGGTGCCCTCGGTCGCCATCGCCGGATACACCAACGCGGGCAAGTCCTCGCTGCTCAACCGGCTGACCGGGGCCGGCGTCCTGGTGGAGAACGCCCTGTTCGCCACCCTGGACCCGACCGTGCGCCGGGCCGAGACCCCGGGCGGCCGGGTGTACACCCTGGCCGACACCGTCGGGTTCGTACGGCATCTGCCGCACCACCTCGTCGAGGCGTTCCGCTCCACCATGGAGGAGGTCGGCGACTCCGACCTGATCCTGCATGTGGTGGACGGCTCCCATCCGGTGCCGGAGGAGCAGCTCGCCGCGGTGCGCGAGGTGATCCGCGACGTCGGCGCGGTGAACGTGCCCGAGATCGTGGTGATCAACAAGGCGGACGCGGCCGATCCGCTGGTGCTCCAGCGACTGCTGCGCATCGAGAAGCACGCGATCGCCGTCTCGGCGCGCACCGGTGCCGGTATCGACGAGCTGCTCGCGCTCATCGACACCGAGCTGCCGCGGCCGTCGGTGGAGATCGAGGCCCTCGTGCCGTACATCCAGGGCGGAGTCGTCTCCCGGGTGCACGCCGAGGGAGAGGTGATCTCCGAGGAGCACACGTCGGAGGGCACCCTGCTCAAGGCGCGGGTGCACGAGGAACTGGCCGCGGAACTCTCCTCGTTCGTCCCCGTGGCGCACTGACCGCGGCACGACACCGCTCGGCAAGGACCGAAGGCCCGCCCCTTCAGGGGCGGGCCTTCGGCCGTCACCGGGGTGCCGGTGGCCGTCCGTGCCTCAGTGGCCGGCGAACTTCTCGCTCGTCGTGGTGAAGACCTCCTCGGCGCCCCGGCCCAGCTGGGGACCGGCGAGCCAGCCCGAGGTCACCGGGCCGATGGAGGTGTTGGAGACCAGCACGGACTTGCCGTCGTCGCCCTTCCGGAACCAGCCGCCGCCGGACGAGCCGCCGGTCATGGTGCAGCCGATGCGGTACATCGCCGGAGTGTCCGGGCTGATGGAGAGCCGCCCGGGACGGTCGACGCACTTGTGCATGATCAGGCCGTCGTACGGGGGAGCGGCCGGGTACCCCCAGGCGCCCAGGGCGTCGATCCGCGAGATCTCGGGGGCGTCGAAGTCGACCGCCAGGGCGTTGCCCACGGTCTCCTCCAGCGACTTGGTGCCCTGCTCCGGCTTCACGTGCAGCACGGCGTAGTCGTACGGAGCGCCCTCGCCCCCGGTGGGGCCGCCGTCGGCGAGCCACTCCCCGGACGTCGTCGCCCAGTCCGCCCAGTAGGCGCCGTACGGGGCGACCTCCTGCTGCTGCGCGTTCTTCAGCGCGGCGGCGGACTTGCCCTGGTCGTTGTAGGCGGGGACGAAGACGATGTTGCGGTACCAGCCGCCCTTCGACCCGGCGTGCACACAGTGTCCCGCGGTCCACACCAGGTTGGACCTGCCGGGGTTGCCCGGGTCCTTCACGACCGTGCCCGAGCAGACCATCGAGCCCTCGGGGGAGTCGAAGAACACCTTGCCGACCGGGGCCGCGTAGTCGTGGTACGGCGTCTTCTCGGGCTCGGCCCGCACCGGCGCGGGCTCCGGGTCGGTGACGCCCCGGTCGCCGGAGACGTCGCCGGCCGCCATGGTCTTCGCCGGGTCCTTGGCCGACTTCATCCGCTTGGGCTTCCACAGCCCCTCGATGACCGGGTTGACGAAGTCCTTGGCCTCACGCAGCCACTTGTCCTTGTCCCAGTTCTTCCACTCGCCGGTCTTCCACTTCTCCGGGTCGACGCCGTGCTTCTTCAGCGTCTCGGCCAGGCCGCCGGGAAGAGCGCCGGCCTCCTGCCCGGCCGTGGAGCCGGCGGCGGGCTTGCCGGTCGCGTCGTCCTCGCCCGGACCGCAGGCCGTGGCCGTCAGCGCGAGTGCGGCGACGAGTCCGGTCGCGGCGAGCAAGGGACGTATGGATCGCATGGAAAGGTTCCCCCAGAAACTTCCGAAATTGCCATGAACGTGTCATCCAAGGCGGTGGCCGGACGAGCGGCCACCGACGATGCAGGGGCCCACCCTATGACGCCGTGGCGCGTGCTCCCCGCCACGACGGAAGGGGCCCCCGGCGCGACTTCCGCACCGGGGGCCCCTGAGATTCCGTCACCGACCGGGCGAACGCGCCGGATGACGGACCGTCGTCACTGCCCCGCGTACTTCTTGCTGACGGACTCGTAGACGCCCTTGGCCTCCTTGCCGAACCGCGGACCGGCCAGCCAGCCCGCCGTCACCGGACCGATGGAGGTGTTGGAGACCAGCGCGGGCTTGCCGTCCTGGCCGTTCGCGACCCAGCCGCCGCCGGACGAACCACCGGTCATGCTGCAGCCGATGCGGTACATCGTCGGGTCCTGCGCGCTCAGCGAGAGCCGGCCGGGCTTGTCCGCGCACTGGAAGGCCTTCTGGCCGTCGTACGGCGGAGCGGCCGGGAAGCCGGTCGCCGTCATGCCCGCGATCTTCGGCACGGCCGGGGCGTTGAACTCGACCGGCAGCGCGGAACCGACCGTCTCCTCCAGGGACTTGCCCGCCGAACCCTTCTCCGGCGTCACGTGCAGCACCGCGAAGTCGTACGGGGCGCCCAGCCCGCCCGTCGACGAACCCTGCGAGATCCACTGGTCGGACGTCTGCGCCCAGGTGCCCCACCACACGCCGTAGGGAGCGATCTGCTGCTTGGTCGCCTTCTTCAGCTCCGCCAGGGAGAGGCCCTGGTCGTTGTACGACGGCACGAAGGCGATGTTGCGGTACCAGCCGCCCTTCTTGCCCGCGTGCACACAGTGCCCGGCGGTCCACACCAGGTTGGACTTCCCGGGGTGCGCCGGGTCCTTCACCACGGTCGCGGAACAGACCATGGAGCCCTCGGGGGAGTCGAAGAGCAGCTTCCCGGACTCCGCGGCGTTGGCGTGGTACGGCGTCCGGACACCCGTGGCCCGGACCGGCACCGGCGTCGGGTCCGTCACGCCCGCGTCACCCGAGATGTCGTTGTCGACCGGCTTCTCGGGCGACTTGTCCGCGTCCCGCATCCGGTCCGGGTCCCAGAGGTCCTCGATGATCGGGTTGACGAAGTCCTTGGCCTCGCGCAGCCACTTGTCCTTGTCCCAGTTCTTCCACTCGCCCCTCTTCCACTGGTCGAGGTCGATCCCGTGTTCCTTGAGACGGTCCTTCAGATCGTCCGGAATCGTGATCTTGCCGTCCGAGGACTGGCCGGCCGGGACGCTCGCCTTGTCGCTCGCGCCGTCCTCCTCGGGGCCGCAGGCGGTGGCCGTGAGCGCGAGGACCGCGGTGAACGCGGCCACGGCGAGCACCGATCCGGGCCGCCGGCCCGTCCTCCCCTGACGTGTGGCGAGCGCCGGTCGAATGAGTCGCATGTGGTGATCCCCCTGGGACTTCGTAACTCAACACTTCTGTACTGCACCGCGGTACCGCTCCGAGCCACCTGCTCCGAACGTCCGGCGGACCCCCGGACAACCGTCCGATGTCCTGTGCGGCCCCCACTATGCCGGTGCCGATGGGGACGGCGGGCGGCAGGGCCGTGGTTCCGTCCCGCAAGGATCTTCGGATTTACCCGTGATCCACCGCGCCCGACGTCGTTGGTACGTGCGAGGGACCCGGGAGAGCGTTCATCCCCCGGCGTTCCGTCCGTGCGTCGACGTACTGATGTGCAACGCAACCGTTACAGCGGGAGGACCGACAGCCGTGGCCGTGACCGAACCAGCCCCGGTGGCAGCACCGGCGCTGCACGAGGGGATCCTGCGCCGCCAGGCCCTGCGCGAGTCCGCCGCCCGTACCTATGCGCGTTCGCTGCCGATCGTGCCGGTGCGGGCCCGGGGACTCACCATCGAGGGCGCGGACGGGCGGCGGTACCTCGACTGTCTGTCCGGCGCGGGCACCCTGGCGCTCGGACACAACCACCCGGTCGTCCTGGAGGCGATCAAGAAGGTCATCGACTCCGGCGCACCGCTCCATGTGCTCGACCTCGCCACCCCGGTCAAGGACGCCTTCACCACGGAGCTGTTCGCCACCCTGCCGCGGCGGTTCGCCGACAACGCCCGGATCCAGTTCTGCGGCCCGGCGGGCACGGACGCCGTCGAGGCGGCGTTCAAGCTGGTCCGCGGCGCGACCGGCCGCAGCGGCCTGCTCGCCTTCACCGGCGCCTACCACGGGATGACCGCCGGAGCCCTCGCCGCCTCCGGCGGTGCCGAGGACGTACGGGTGACCAGGCTGCCCTTCCCGCGGAACTACCGCTGCCCCTTCGGGATCGGCGGTGAGCGCGGCGCGGAGACCGCCGCCCGGTGGACCGAGAACCTCCTGGACGACCCCAAGGGCGGCACCCCGGCACCGGCCGGGATGATCCTCGAACCGGTCCAGGGGGAGGGCGGGGTGAACCCCGCCCCCGACAGCTGGATGCGCCGGATGCGCGCGATCACCGAGGCCCGCTCCGTCCCGCTGATCGCCGACGAGGTCCAGACGGGCGTCGGCCGCACCGGCACCTTCTGGGCCGTCGAGCACAGCGGGATCGTGCCCGATGTGATGGTGCTCTCCAAGGCGATCGGCGGCTCCCTCCCGCTCGCCGTGATCGTCTACCGCTCCGAACTCGACACCTGGCAGCCGGGCGCCCACGCGGGCACCTTCCGCGGCAACCAGCTCGCGATGGCGGCGGGCACGGCCACCCTCGCCTACGTACGGGAGAACCGCCTCGCCGAGCGCGCCGCGACCCTCGGCGCCCGCATGCTGGCCCGCCTCCAGGCGCTCGCCACCGACCACCCCACCATCGGTGACGTGCGCGGACGCGGTCTGATGATCGGGGTCGAGCTGGTCGATCCGGAAGCCGCCCCGACCGGCGACGGCCCCGAGCCGCCGCCCGCACCCGCCCTCGCCCTGACCGTGCAGCAGGAGTGCCTGCGCCGCGGGCTCATCGTCGAGCTCGGCGGACGCCACTCCACCGTCGTGCGCCTCCTGCCGCCCCTCACCCTCACCGACGAACAGGCGACAGCGGTCGTGGACCGCCTCGCCGACGCCCTGGCAGCCGCCGAACGGCTGCCGCACCGCCGGACCACCGGGTCGATCCGCTGACCCCGGACGCCCTCACGAGAAAGACCGCCGTGAACCCCACCCCCACGCCCCAGGCCGACGGCTCTCCCTCCACCCCGCAGCGCCAGGCCGGGCCCGCCTGCCGACTCGTCGCCGAGCAGTCGACCGTGCCGCGCCAGATGACGGCACCGGCCGACGAGCGGTACATCCCCCGGCCCTTCGCCACCGCCGGAGCACCGGCCGACCCGCTCGACCACCCGGACCCGCTGAGGGCCGCCGACACGGCGGGCACGGAGAACCTGCTGCGCTGCTGGGTCCGTGAGACGGCCCTGCCCGGACCGGACGGACCCACCCTCCGCGTCCCCCTCCCCGCCAGCGGAACGGCCCTGCTCGTCCCCGTCCTCTACTGGTCGCCCACCGGCTCCCACCGCTTCGGGCCGCCCGCCCTGGAAGGCGCGCCCGAAGGAGCGCCGCACGTCGACGCCGTCACCGTCGCCGCGCTCCTGGGCCGCGAGGCGGGCCGCGACGAGGGGGCCGACATGGTGGCCCGGGTGGCCGACTCGGTACGGCGCACCGCGGGCTTCATCGCCGAGCGGCGCCTCTCCCCGCACGCCCCGGCCGAGGCGGACCTCTTCCTCACCGCGGAGCAGTCGCTGTTGCTCGGGCACCCCCTCCACCCCACCCCCAAGAGCCGCGAGGGACTCTCCGACGCCGAATCCCGCATCTACTCGCCCGAGTCGCACGGCTCCTTCCCACTGCACTGGATGGCCGTCGACCGGTCCGTGCTGGCCACCGACTCCGCCTGGACCGACGGCGGACGCCCCGTACCGGCCACCGAGCTGGTCGCCGCCCACACCGGAGGGCTGCGCCTCCCCGAGCACACCGCACCGCTTCCGCTCCACCCCTGGCAGGCCCGCGAGCTCACCCACCGTCCCGAGGCGGCCGCACTGCTCGACGCCGGTCTCCTCCACGACCTCGGACCGCACGGCGAGCACTGGCACCCCACCTCCTCGGTCCGTACCGTGCACCGGCCCGGTGCCCGGGTCATGCTCAAGCTCTCCCTCGGCGTACGCATCACCAACTCCCGCCGGGAGAACCTCCGCAAGGAGCTCCACCGCGGTGTGGAGGTCCACCGGCTGCTCCGCAGCGGGCTCGCCACGCAGTGGCACGCGGTCCACCCCGGCTTCGACATCGTCCGCGACCCCGCCTGGCTCGCCGTCGACGGACCGGACGGCGCCCCCGTCCAGGGCCTCGACGTGATGCTGCGGCACAACCCGTTCAAGCCGCACGACGACGCGGTCTGCATCGCCGCCCTGACCGCTCCGCGCCCGTGGCCGGACCGGGCGGGTGTGCACTCGCGCCTCGCCGAGGTCGTCCTCTCCCTGGCCGCCGTCACCGGACGGACCGTGGGCGCGGTCGCCGCCGAGTGGTTCCTGCGCTATCTGGACCGTGTCGTCCGCCCGGTGCTCTGGCTCGACGGCCAGGCGGGCGTGGCCCTCGAAGCGCACCAGCAGAACACCCTGGTGCTGCTCGACCGGGCGGGATGGCCGGTCGGCGGCCGGTACCGCGACAACCAGGGCTACTACTTCCGGGAGTCCCACCGCGCGGCGCTGGAGCGCAGGCTCCCCGGCATCGGATCGGTCAGCGACACCTTCGTCTCCGACGCGGTCACCGACGAACGCTTCGCCTACTACCTCGGCATCAACCAAGTGTTCGGGCTGATCGGGGCGTTCGGCGCCCAGCACCTCGCCGACGAGCGCGTGCTCATCGCCGCCTTCCGCAGGTTCCTCGGCTCGGCCGCCGCACTCGGCTCGCCGCTTCCGGAACAGCTGCTGGAGATGCCCCAGCTGCGCTGCAAGGCCAACCTGCTGACCCGGATGCACGGCTTGGACGAACTCGTCGGCCCCGTCGACACCCAGTCCGTGTACATCACCATGGCCAACCCCCTGTGTGACTGAGGGAACATGACCACCGCCTGACCGCCGAGAGGAGAGCGCCCCCGTGGCTTCCGCCGATGCGCACACCGATGCCGGTACCGGCCCCGCACCGCCGGCCGACACGGGTGCCGAGGACACCCTGGACCTGGAACTCTCCGAGGAACTCCTCGCCCTGTTCGGGGAGGAGCCCCGGACCGGCGCGGGCGATCAGGCGGGCAGGGGGCCGATGGCGAGCAGGGCGGCCACCTCCGACCTGCTCGACCATCCGGCCGACTGGCGACCGGTCACCACCCCCGCCGGAGTCCTCCAGCTCGTCCCGGTCCGGCTGGAACGCGATCTGTCCGTACTGAGCCGCTGGATGAACGACCCCGCGGTCGCCGCCTTCTGGGAGCTCTCCGGGCCCGAAGCCGTCACGGCCGCCCATCTGCGGGCCCAGCTCGACGGCGACGGACGCAGCGTCCCCTGTCTCGGTGTGCTGGGGGGCGTCCCCATGAGCTACTGGGAGATCTACCGCGCGGACCTCGATCCGCTGGCACGCCACTACCCGGCCCGTCCGCACGACACCGGGATCCATCTGCTGATCGGTGGTGTGAACAACCGCGGACGCGGTGTCGGCACCACCCTGCTGCGGGCCGTCGCCGACCTCGTCCTCGACAACCGCCCCCGGTGCGCGCGCGTGGTCGCCGAACCGGACCTGCGCAACACCCCGTCCGTCTCCGCCTTCCTGAGTGCCGGGTTCCGCTTCTCCGCGGAGCTCGAACTCCCCGACAAACGAGCCGCCCTGATGGTCCGCGACCGAATCCATCGTGCCCAGCTGTGAACGAACTGCTGCCTCACTCAGACCGCTCGAACCCCATCGGTTCCATCCCGAGGAGTCCCCGTGCCGAAATATCCTGCGAGCCGTGATTCAGCGGACTCAGCCGAACTGCTCAGCACGCCAGAACTGAACCGGACGGTCTGGGACGGTGCCGCCGCCCGACTGCTGGCGAAAATGCTCGGCCAATTCGCCTACGAGGAAGTCGTCGAGCCGGCCCGGCAGGCCGGCGGAGAGGATACGTACACCCTCGGCCTCGACGACGGCGGGACCCTGGCCTTCCGTGCCCGGCGGGGGGTGTACGGGAGTTGGCACATCGTTCCCGGCTCCGTCGTGGAAACGCGCGGGAGCGCTCCCGGGGACCCGGACGGCGAGACCACCGGGGCCGTGCCCTTCCGCGATCCCCTCCAGTTCCTGGTCCGCGCCCGCCGGCTCCTCGACATCGACGGCGCCACCCTCGGCCACCTCATCCGTGAGATCACCACCACCCTCACCGCCGACGCCCGGCTCGACCACACCGCGCTCACCGCCGACCGGCTGGCCGACCTCGACTACGCCGAGCTGGAGGGGCACCAGACCGGCCACCCCTGGCTGGTCGCCAACAAGGGCCGCCTCGGCTTCTCCGCCACCGACGCCTCCCGCTACACCCCCGAGGCCCGCAAGCCCCTCACGCTGCCGTGGATCGCGGTCTCCACGAAGATCGCCGCCTACCGCGGAGTGGCCGGACTGGCCGAGCCGGAGCGGCTGTACGCCCAGGAGCTCGACCCGCGGGTCCGCGACTCCTTCGCCGCCGTGCTCCGCGCCCGCGGCCTCGACCCCGCCGGCTACCTCCTCCTCCCGGTCCACCCCTGGCAGTGGGACGAATGGATCGTTCCGGTCTTCGCCCCCGCCATCGCGGCCGGTGACATCGTCCCGCTGCACGCCGACCCGGACCTCCGGCTGGCGCAGCAGTCGATCCGCACCTTCAGCAATGTGGCCCGCGCCGACCGGCACACGGTCAAGCTGCCCCTGTCGATCCTGAACACGCTGGTCTGGCGGGGACTGCCGACCGAACGCACCCTCGCGGCCCCCGCCGTCACCGCCTGGGTCCACGGCCTGCGCGACCAGGACACCTTCCTCCGTGACACCTGCCGGGTCATCCTGCTCGGCGAGGTGGCCTCGGTGGCGGTCGAGCACCCGCTGTACGACCACCTTCCCGAGGCCCCGTACCAGTTCAAGGAGATCCTCGGCGCGATCTGGCGTGAACCCCTGCTGCCCCGGCTCGCCCCCGGCGAGCGCGCCCGGACCCTCGCCTCGCTGCTCCACACCGATCCGCGGGGCCGCGCCTTCACGGCCGAACTCGTCGCCCGCTCCGGGCTGACGCCGACCGCCTGGCTGACCCGTCTCTTCGCCGCCCTGCTGCCGCCGCTGCTGCACTTCCTCTACCGGTACGGCACGGTGTTCTCCCCGCACGGCGAGAACGCCATCGTGGTCTTCGACGACCAGGACGTACCGGTGCGCCTGGCGATCAAGGACTTCGTCGACGACGTGAACGTCAGCGCCCGGTCGCTGCCGGAGCACGACTCGATGCCCGAGGACGTGCGCCGCACCCTGCTGACCGAGGAGCCCTCCTTCCTCACCCAGTTCATCCACTCCGGCCTGTTCATCGGCGTGTTCCGCTTCCTGTCCCCGCTGTGCGAGGAGCAGCTGGGGGTCCCGGAGGCCGATTTCTGGTCACTCGTACGGGCCGAGATCCTGCGCCACCACGCCCGCTTCCCCGAGCTCAAGGAGCGGTTCGAGATGTTCGACCTGCTGACCCCGCGCATCGAACGCCTCTGTCTGAACCGCAATCGTCTGCATGTCGACGGGTACCGGGACCGGCCCCAGCGCCCGCACGCGGCCATCCACAAGACGGTTCCCAACCCGCTCCACCCCTGTGACGGAGTCCGGGAGTGACCGCTGTTGTCAGTGGTGAGCCGTACGCTGGTCGGGCTATGACGAAGCCATCCCTCCCCGAGCTCCTGCACGCCGCCGTGACCGCCGTCGGCGGTACGGAACGACCCGGTCAGGCCGCCATGGCCGAGGCCGTCGCCGAGGCCGTGGACGACAATTCCCATCTGCTCGTCCAGGCCGGCACCGGCACGGGCAAGTCCCTCGGCTACCTGGTGCCCGCGCTGGCGCACGGGGAGCGGGTCGTGGTGGCCACGGCGACGCTCGCGCTCCAGCGCCAGCTGGTGGAGCGCGACCTTCCGCGCACGGTCGACGCGCTGCACCCGCTGCTGCGCCGACGCCCCCAGTTCGCCATGCTGAAGGGCCGGTCGAACTACCTCTGCCTGCACCGGCTCCATGAAGGGGTGCCGCAGGACGAGGAGGAGGGCCTCTTCGACCAGTTCGAGGCCGCCGCCCCGTCGAGCAAGCTCGGCCAGGACCTGCTCCGGCTGCGAGACTGGTCCGACGAGACCGAGTCCGGCGACCGGGACGACCTCACTCCCGGGGTCTCCGACCGTGCCTGGGCCCAGGTCTCCGTCTCCTCCCGCGAATGCCTGGGTGCGAGCAAGTGCGCCTACGGTGCCGAGTGCTTCGCGGAGCTGGCCCGTGAGCGGGCCAAGCTCGCCGAGGTTGTCGTCACCAACCACGCCCTCCTCGCCATCGACGCCATCGAGGGCGCCCCGGTGCTTCCGCAGCACGAGGTGCTGATCGTCGACGAGGCCCATGAGCTGGTCTCCCGGGTCACGGGCGTGGCCACCGGCGAGCTCACCCCCGGCCAGGTCAACCGCGCGGTGCGCCGCGCCGCGAAGCTGGTCAACGAGAAGGCCGCCGACGCGCTGCAGACCGCGTCGGAGGGGTTCGAGCGGGTCATGGAGCTGGCGCTCCCGGGCCGGCTGGAAGAGGTCCCCGAGGACCTCGGTTACGCGCTGCTGGCCCTGCGTGACGCCGCGCGCACGGTGATCTCGGCCCTGGGCGCCACCCGGGACAAGTCCGTCCAGGACGAGGACGCCGTCCGCAAGCAGGCCATGGCGTCGGTGGAGACGATCCACGGCGTCGCGGAGCGCATCACCCAGGGCTCCGAGTACGACGTCGTCTGGTACGAGCGCCACGACCGCTTCGGCGCCTCGGTACGGGTCGCTCCGCTCTCCGTCTCGGGGCTGCTGCGCGAGAAGCTCTTCGCCGAACGGTCCGTCGTCCTGACCTCGGCCACGCTCAAGCTGGGTGGGGATTTCAACGGGGTGGGCGCCTCGCTCGGTCTGGCTCCCGAAGGCACCGCGGGGGACGACGTCCCGCAGTGGAAGGGGCTGGACGTCGGATCGCCGTTCGACTATCCGAAGCAGGGCATCCTGTACGTGGCGAGGCATCTGGCGACGCCGGGCCGCGAGGGTTCCCGCACCGACATGCTGGACGAGCTCGCCGAGCTGGTAGAGGCGGCGGGCGGGCGCACGCTCGGGCTGTTCTCCTCCATGCGGGCGGCCCAGGCCGCCGCGGAGGAGCTGCGGGGGCGGCTGGAGAAGCCGATCCTTCTGCAGGGCGAGGAGACGCTCGGGGAGCTGATCAAGAACTTCGCGGCCGATCCGGAGACCTGTCTCTTCGGCACGCTGTCGCTCTGGCAGGGCGTCGATGTGCCGGGGGCCAGCTGCCAGCTGGTGGTCATGGACCGCATCCCGTTCCCGCGCCCGGACGATCCACTGATGAGCGCGCGCCAGAAAGCGGTGGAGAGTGCGGGAGGCAATGGGTTCATGGCCGTCGCGGCGACGCATGCCGCGCTGCTGATGGCTCAGGGCGCCGGCCGTCTCGTCCGGGCGACGGGCGACAAGGGCGTGGTCGCCGTGCTCGATCCGCGCCTGGCCAATGCCCGGTACGGCAGCTATCTGCGCGCCTCGCTGCCTGACTTCTGGTACACCACCGACCGCAACCAGGCGCGCCGCTCGCTCGCCGCGATCGACGCGGCGGCCAAGGCCGACGGCAAGTAGCACGCATCGGGTGCCTCGGGGGCGGATTCCGGCGCAGGCGCCCAGCCGGATCGGTCGGAAGGGACCCCGGTACGGAAGGGGCCCCAGCGCATGAGCAGGGCCCCGGGATCGGCGCAGTGGATCCCGGGGCCCGGTCGGAAGGCGGCGGGCTTCACACCCGCCGCAGCACCGCCACCACCTTGCCGAGGATCGTCGCCTCGTCACCGGGGATCGGCTGGTACGCGGAGTTGTGCGGGAGCAGCCAGACATGGCCGTCCTCCCGCTTGAAGCGCTTGACCGTGGCCTCGCCCTCCAGCATGGCTGCCACGATGTCGCCGTTCTCGGCGACGGGCTGACGGCGGACGGTGACCCAGTCGCCGTCGCAGATGGCCGCCTCGATCATCGAGTCACCGACGACCTTGAGTACGAACAGCTCGCCGTCACCGACGAGCTGGCGGGGGAGAGGGAAGACGTCCTCGACCGACTCCTCGGCGAGGATGGGACCACCGGCGGCGATCCGGCCGACCAGCGGCACATAGGACGCGGCGGGCTTGCCGGTCGTGTCGGTGGGCTGCGAACTGGGCTGGTCCGAACCACGGACCTCGTACGCCCGCGGGCGGTGGGGGTCCCGGCGCAGGAAGCCCTTCCGCTCCAGGGCCATCAGCTGATGGGCGACGGAGGACGTGCTCGACAGGCCCACCGCCTGGCCGATCTCCCGCATCGAGGGCGGATAGCCGCGCCGCTGCACGGAATCCCGGATCACCTCGATCACTCGCCGCTGCCGGTCCGTGAGCCCCGAGCTGTCCGCCCGGATTCCAGGAGGTCGTCCGGGCAATGAGCGCGCTGGGCGCGCGGGCTCCGGCCCCTCCATGTTCGTGACTGAGTCATTCATGGCATGCACCGGCTCGAATCGGCTCTGGGAGCGGTCCTGGGCAGTGATGGTGGCACTGTCAGCGGTGGTGGTCACGTCGGCCCCTCTCGAATGGTCTCCCTAGCTGGACAACGGTAGTAGCTTTCGAAAGGTTGCGCCAAACACACGTTCGAGTGAAAAACGAATAAAAGTGTGCCGCGCGTTCTCTGCCGGGTGTATGTGCGATGACCGGGGCGTCGCGGGCCCCGCTGCGGGCCGACCGGAATTCGGGTCATTACGCTAACGGCCGCCGGTGCGACGCCGCCACACCGGGCGGCCTCCGGGTCGCCGTCCGGGGCCGGCGGCGCGGGGCCCCGCGATCCCGGCCGCCGCGCGGTTCCCGTAACCTCTTACGCGGCCGTGGACTGCCTGCCGGTCGCTCGTGAGCTGCGACACGCGGTAGGGCCGGATGCGCGGCCAAACCCTAGATCTAGTGGTTGGATTGTTCCGGCCACCCAGAAGTTGTGGTCCCCGGTCCGCCGAGGGTGTGGCCATCGCCTATGCTTGTGACCAGCTTCGAAGGGCCGGACAGGCCCTGGAGAGGCTATTCAGTCGTGCTGTGAAGGAGGGTTGGGAGCCATGCACTGCCCCTTCTGCAGGCACCCCGACAGCCGGGTCGTCGACAGTCGCACCACCGACGACGGCACGTCGATCCGACGCCGCCGCCAGTGCCCCGACTGCTCCCGCCGTTTCACGACGGTGGAGACCTGTTCGCTGATGGTGGTGAAGCGCAGCGGCGTGACCGAGCCCTTCAGCCGCACCAAGGTCATCTCCGGCGTGCGCAAGGCGTGCCAGGGCCGGCCGGTCACCGAGGACGCCCTCGCCAAGCTCGGCCAGCGGGTCGAGGAGGCGGTGCGCGCCACCGGCAGCGCCGAGCTGACCACTCATGACGTGGGCCTGGCCATCCTCGGCCCCCTGCAGGAGCTCGACCTCGTCGCGTACCTGCGCTTCGCGTCCGTCTACCGGGCGTTCGACACGCTCGAAGACTTCGAGGCCGCCATCGCGGAACTGCGTGAACGGCGGCCCCTCGTGGAGGAGTGCGGGAGCGGCGAGACCCTTGAGGTCCCCGTTCCCGCCGTCGCCGCCGACTGATCGGCGCCGGTCGATCGACACGGTTCCGTGGATCGGCCGCAGGGCGACTTCATAGACCTGCTCCGGGCGCTCCGCGTGGTGCCCGAAGCATCAGAGACAGACAGTGCCCCGGGAAGTTCTGGGCACTTCAGGGTGTTTTTGCCCACATATGGGAGGCGGCATGACAGAGACGGCGAGCGGCCCGGCACGAGGTTCCCGAGCCAAGGGAGCCAAGCCGAGCAAGGGTCTGCGTATCGAGCGCATCCACACCACTCCCGGCGTACATCCGTACGACGAGGTGACGTGGGAGCGCCGTGACGTCGTCATGACCAACTGGCGCGACGGCTCGATCAACTTCGAGCAGCGTGGCGTCGAGTTCCCCGACTTCTGGTCGGTGAACGCGGTCAACATCGTCACCAGCAAGTACTTCCGCGGGGCCGTCGGCACCCCGCAGCGCGAGACCGGTCTGCGGCAGCTGATCGACCGGATCGTGAAGACGTACCGCAAGGCCGGTGAGGAGAACGGCTACTTCGCCACTCCCGCGGACGCCGAGGTCTTCGAGCACGAGCTGGCGTACGCCCTCCTGCACCAGATCTTCAGCTTCAACTCGCCGGTCTGGTTCAACGTCGGCACGCCCCAGCCGCAGCAGGTCTCGGCCTGCTTCATCCTGGCCGTCGACGACTCCATGGAGTCGATCCTCGACTGGTACAAGGAAGAGGGCATGATCTTCAAGGGCGGCTCCGGCGCCGGCCTGAACCTCTCCCGCATCCGCTCCTCCAAGGAGCTGCTCTCCTCCGGCGGCAACGCCTCCGGACCGGTCTCCTTCATGCGCGGTGCCGACGCCTCCGCCGGAACGATCAAGTCCGGTGGCGCCACCCGCCGCGCGGCCAAGATGGTCATCCTCGATGTCGACCACCCCGACATCGAGAACTTCATCGAGACCAAGGTGAAGGAGGAGGAGAAGATCCGCGCCCTGCGCGACGCGGGCTTCGACATGGACCTGGGCGGGGACGACATCACGTCCGTCCAGTACCAGAACGCCAACAACTCGGTCCGGGTGAACGACGAGTTCATGAAGGCCGTCGAGTCCGGCGGCAAGTTCGGGCTGCGGGCCCGCATGACCGGCGACGTCATCGAAGAGGTCGAGGCCAAGTCCCTCTTCCGCAAGATGGCCGAGGCCGCCTGGGCGTGTGCCGACCCCGGCATCCAGTACGACGACACCATCAACGCCTGGCACACCTGCCCGGAGTCGGGCCGGATCAACGGCTCGAACCCGTGCTCCGAGTACATGCACCTGGACAACACCTCGTGCAACCTCGCCTCGCTGAACCTGATGAAGTTCCTCAAGGACGACGGCAGGGGCAACCAGTCCTTCGAGTCCGTGCGCTTCGCCAAGGTCGTCGAGCTGGTCATCACCGCGATGGACATCTCGATCTGCTTCGCGGACTTCCCGACCCAGAAGATCGGCGAGAACACCCGCGCCTTCCGCCAGCTCGGCATCGGCTACGCCAACCTCGGCGCCCTGCTGATGGCGACCGGCCACGCCTACGACAGCGACGGCGGCCGCGCCCTCGCGGGTGCCATCACCTCGCTGATGACCGGCACCTCGTACAAGCGCTCCGCCGAGCTCGCCGCGGTCGTCGGACCGTACGACGGCTACGCCCGCAACGCCGAGCCGCACCAGCGCGTCATGAAGCAGCACGCCGACGCCAACGCCGCGGCCGTCCACATGGACGACCTGGACAACCCGATCTGGGCCGCCGCCACGGAGGCCTGGCAGGACGTGATCCGGCTCGGCGCGAAGAACGGTTTCCGCAACGCGCAGGCCTCGGTCATCGCCCCGACCGGCACCATCGGCCTCGCGATGTCCTGCGACACCACCGGCCTGGAGCCCGACCTCGCCCTGGTCAAGTTCAAGAAGCTGGTCGGCGGCGGCTCGATGCAGATCGTCAACGGCACCGTTCCGCAGGCCCTGCGCCGCCTGGGCTACCAGGAGGAGCAGATCGAGGCGATCGTCGCCCACATCGCCGAGCACGGCAACGTGATCGACGCCCCCGGCCTGAAGACCGAGCACTACGAGGTCTTCGACTGCGCCATGGGCGAGCGTTCCATCTCCGCGATGGGTCACGTGCGCATGATGGCCGCGATCCAGCCGTGGATCTCCGGCGCCCTGTCCAAGACGGTGAACCTGCCGGAGACGGCCACCGTCGAGGACGTCGAGGAGGTCTACTTCGAGGCGTGGAAGATGGGCGTCAAGGCGCTCGCGATCTACCGCGACAACTGCAAGGTCGGCCAGCCCCTCTCCGCGAAGACCAAGGAGAAGGAGAAGGAGGCGGTCACCGCCAAGGCCGAGGAGACCATCCGCACCGCGGTCGAGAAGGTCGTCGAGTACCGCCCGGTCCGCAAGCGCCTCCCCAAGGGCCGTCCCGGCATCACCACCTCCTTCACGGTGGGCGGCGCCGAGGGCTACATGACCGCCAACTCCTACCCGGACGACGGTCTCGGCGAGGTCTTCCTGAAGATGTCCAAGCAGGGTTCCACCCTCGCGGGCATGATGGACGCCTTCTCCATCGCCGTCTCGGTCGGTCTGCAGTACGGCGTTCCGCTGGAGACGTATGTCTCGAAGTTCACCAACATGCGCTTCGAGCCGGCCGGCATGACGGACGACCCGGACGTGCGGATGGCGCAGTCGATCGTCGACTACATCTTCCGCCGCCTCGCGCTGGACTTCCTGCCCTTCGAGACCCGCTCCGCTCTCGGCATCCACTCGGCCGAGGAGCGCCAGCGCCACCTCGACACGGGTTCCTACGAGCCCTCCATGGACGACGAGGAGCTGGACGTCGAGACCCTGGCCCAGTCCGCCCCGGTGCGGACGGAGCCGCTGAAGGCGGTGGCCGCGGTGCCGGAGGCGCAGCAGCCGGCCCCGAAGACCGCGCACACCTCGGCGGAGCTCGTCGAGATGCAGCTGGGCATCAGCGCGGACGCGCCGCTCTGCTTCTCGTGCGGTACGAAGATGCAGCGCGCCGGATCCTGCTACATCTGCGAGGGCTGCGGCTCGACCAGCGGTTGCAGCTGACGCGTCCCCGGCCATCCCGTGAGGAGGGCGCCGACCACCGGTCGGCGCCCTCCGGCGTGTCCGGGGCCGGACCCCGGTCCGGCGGGCGACTGTCAGTGCGATGTGGCACGATCTCGCAGATGACAAGCAGACCCGATGAGGCACAGCGGCTGCGCGACCTCGCCCGGCTGCGTCGTGTCCGCGACCGGATCGACCGGGAGTTCGCCCGGCCGCTGGACGTCGAGGCGCTCGCCAGGGGCGTGCACATGTCGGCGGGGCACCTGAGCCGCGCCTTCCGGCAGGCGTACGGGGAGTCGCCGTACGGCTATCTGATGACGCGGCGCATCGAGCGGGCGATGGCGTTGTTGCGGCGGGGCGATCTCAGCGTCACCGAGGTCTGCTTCACGGTCGGCTGCTCCTCGCTGGGCTCCTTCAGTACGCGCTTCACCGAGCTGGTGGGCATGCCGCCCAGCGTCTACCGGCGCGAGGCCTCGCGCTCCACGGCGGGCATCCCGTCGTGCGTGGCGAAGCAGGTGACCAGACCGATCAGGAATCGAGAAGCGCGCCCACGGGGCCGTGATTAGCGTGACGTCCATGGACATCACGATTCATTCGAGTTTCCTCCCGCACGAGGATCCGGAGGCCTCCGTCGCCTTCTACCGCGACATCCTGGGCTTCGAGATCCGCAATGACGTCGGGTTCGGCGGCATGCGCTGGATCACGGTCGGCCCCGCCGGGCAACCCGGTACGTCCATCGTGCTGCACCCGCCGGCCGGGGACCCGGGCATCACCGAGACCGAGCGGCGCACCATCGGCGAGATGATGGCCAAGGGCACGTACGCCCTCATCACCCTGGCCACCGCCGACCTCGACGGCACCTTCGACAAGTTGCAGGCCGGTGGTGCCGAGGTCGTCCAGGAGCCGACCGAGCAGCCGTACGGGATCCGCGACTGCGCCTTCCGCGACCCCGCGGGCAATCTCATCCGCATCAACGAGATCCGCTGACCTCTCGGGAGGCCGGGCCCCGGGCCGTACTGGTACCGGTGGCCCGACCGGGCGGCGGACCGCCGCCGTACCGAAGAAGCGGAGCCGGACGTACCGCCGGCAGCCGGCGACATCGAGCCGGGCGACACAGACGGAGACCGCCAGGCGGCTCCGCCCGACAGACGGAGACACGACGAGCATGGCCAAGAGGACGGACACGCAGCCGACCGCGCCGCACGCAGCCGACAGCCACGATCTGATCCGCGTGCACGGCGCGCGCGTGAACAACCTCAAGGACGTCAGCATCGAGATCCCGAAGCGCCGGCTGACGGTGTTCACCGGGGTCTCCGGTTCGGGCAAGAGCTCCTTGGTCTTCGGCACCATCGCCGCCGAGTCGCAGCGGCTGATCAACGAGACGTACAGCGCCTTCGTACAGGGCTTCATGCCGACCCTGGCGCGGCCCGAGGTCGATGTGCTCGACGGCCTGACGACCGTGATCACCGTCGATCAGCAGCGCCTCGGCGCCGACCCCCGCTCCACGGTCGGCACCGCCACCGACGCCAACGCGATGCTGCGCATCCTCTTCAGCCGGCTGGGCAAGCCGCACATCGGCTCGCCCCAGGCGTTCTCCTTCAACGTGGCCTCGGTCCAGGCCAGCGGCGCGTTCAAGGTCGACCGCGGCGCCGACCGGACCAGGACCGTCAAGCGGACCTTCACCCGCACCGGCGGCATGTGCACCCGCTGCGAGGGCCGCGGCACGGTCTCCGACATCGACCTCACCCAGCTCTACGACGACTCCAAGTCGCTCTCCGAGGGCGCGTTCACCATCCCTGGCTGGAAGTCGGACAGCTTCTGGACCGTGCGGGTCTACGCGGAGTCCGGTCTCCTCGACCCGGACAAGCCGATCCGCAGGTTCACCAAGAAGGAGATGCAGGACTTCCTCTACCGGGAACCGACCAAGGTGAAGGTCGAGGGTGTCAACCTCACCTACGAGGGGCTGATCCCCAAGATCCAGAAGTCCTTCCTGTCCAAGGACAAGGAGGCGTTGCAGCCGCACATCCGGGAGTTCGTGGAGCGGGCGGTCACCTTCACGACCTGTCCCGACTGCGACGGCAGCCGGCTCAGCGCGGAAGCCCGCTCGTCGAAGATCAGGAAGCTGAGCATCGCGGATGTCTGCGCGATGCAGATCAGCGACCTCGCCCAGTGGGTGCGCGGCCTCGACGACGCGTCGGTGGCTCCGCTGCTCGCCGCGCTGCGGCGGACCCTCGACTCGTTCGTCGAGATCGGGCTGGGCTATCTCTCGCTCGACCGGCCGTCGGGCACGCTGTCGGGCGGCGAGGCGCAGCGCGTCAAGATGATCCGGCACCTCGGCTCCTCGCTCACCGATGTCACCTATGTCTTCGACGAGCCCACGATCGGGCTGCACCCGCATGACATCCAGCGGATGAACGACCTGCTGCTACGGCTGCGGGACAAGGGCAACACGGTGCTCGTCGTGGAGCACAAGCCGCAGACGATCGCCATCGCCGACCATGTCGTCGACCTCGGTCCCGGCGCGGGTTCGGCCGGCGGCACCGTCTGCTTCGAGGGCACCGTCGAGGGGCTGCGGGCCGGCGACACCATCACCGGCCGCCATCTCGACGACCGGGCGGCCGTGAAGGAGACCGTGCGCGAGCCCGCCGGGGTGCTGGAGATCCGCGGCGCCACGGCGCACAACCTGCGAAGCGTCGACGTCGACATCCCGCTCGGCGTGCTGACGGTCGTCACCGGCGTCGCGGGCTCCGGAAAGAGCTCGCTCGTCCATGGCTCGATCCCGGCGGGCGTGGACGTCGTCTCGGTCGACCAGGGGGCCATCCGCGGGTCGCGGCGGAGCAACCCGGCGACGTACACCGGACTGCTCGACCCGATCCGCAAGGCCTTCGCGAAGGCCAACGGCGTGAAGCCCGCGCTGTTCAGTCCCAACTCCGAGGGCGCCTGTCCGACGTGCAACGGCGCCGGCGTCGTCTACACCGATCTGGCGATGATGGCGGGCGTCGCCACCCCCTGCGAGGAGTGCGAGGGGAAGCGGTTCCAGGCGTCGGTGCTCGACTACCACTTCGGCGGCCGCGACATCAGCGAGGTGCTCGCGATGTCGGTGACCGAGGCCGAGGAGTTCTTCGGCACGGGCGAGGCGCGTACACCGGCCGCACACAGGATCCTGGAGCGGCTCGCCGACGTCGGGCTCGGCTATCTCAGCCTCGGCCAGCCGCTCACCACGCTGTCCGGCGGTGAGCGCCAGCGGCTCAGGCTGGCGACGCACATGGCCGAGAAGGGCGGTGTGTACGTCCTCGACGAGCCGACCACCGGCCTCCACCTCGCCGATGTCGAGCAACTGCTCGGCCTGCTCGACCGGCTCGTCGACTCCGGCAAGTCGGTCATCGTCGTCGAGCACCACCAGGCGGTCATGGCGCACGCGGACTGGATCATCGACCTGGGGCCGGGGGCCGGTCACGACGGCGGCCGGATCGTCTTCGAGGGGACCCCCGCCGAGCTGGTCGCCGCCCGTTCCACCCTCACCGGCGAGCACCTCGCCGAGTACGTCGGGGCCTGAGCCGGGCCGTGGCCCGCGGAGCCCTGTCGCCCGGCCCGCCGGCCCCGGGCCGGGACCCCACGGTCCCGGCCCGGGGCTCGCGCGCGCGGCCGGGACGACTTGCCGCGCCGGCCCGGGGCCCGCGCGTGCGGGCGCACCCTCGAAGCGCTCGGACGACGGTGCGAGGCCGGGACGGGCGCGTCCCCGCATCCCCGTCCCCGCATTTCTGGGTCCCCGCGTTCCCGCTCCGCCCGGACGCCACCGCGTAGGGTGCCCCGGTCACCTGCCGGGCGGGCGGCTTCCCATCGTCGCGGCGAACGAATCGGGGTCGCCGTCGAAGCCCCGGACCGTGTCGTGGAACTCCCAGACCCCGGCGGAGCTCCGGACGAATTCGGCCACGGTCGCCGCGGTGGCGGCGCCGACCGAGGCGAAGTCGTCCTCCGCCAGGTTCGTATAGCCCTCCCGGATCTGGACACCGGTGTTCGCTATTTCGGCGAAGGTCTTGCGGCCGTCGCGCTGCTGGATGGCGACCCCGACGACGACCCGGGTGTACGCGGTGGACAGCCGGTCCAGTTCGAGGGTCATCACCTCGTCGAACCCGAAGCCCTGGCCGGTCCTGCTGTCGCGGTCGAGGGTGATGGTGCCGTCCGGCGAGCGGCTGTCGAAGTGCACGAGGTACGCGGGGCTGCCGTACGGTGCTTCGGCGAGATAGGTCGCCGCGATGATGTCGAGGTCATGGGCCGGTGCTCCCGTAGGGCTGGGATCCCATTTGAGACGGACCTCGACCTTGTCGAGGTCCTTGTTGGGCGTGCTCATCGGACTTGCCTCCCTGGCTTTCCGCTGGGCCGTCGGGCCGTTGACATCCCCCGATCATGTCGGCAACCGACCGCGGATCCAACCGGTCCGGGATTCGGCGACGGATTCGGGCCACCGGTCCGCCGCGGTCGGCCGGAACGGCCCCGTGGCCGCTTCGGATCAGTGCGGTATGCGGCGCGGCGGTCGTTGGCGGACCTCGTCCCGGAAGAGCTCGATGGCGCTGCTGACCTGACGGATGAGATGGGTGTCCTCGATGCGGTCGAGATAGAGGCAGTTGCGGGCCACGCCCTCCAGCTCGAAGACGAAGCAGAGCGTCATCAGAGGGTTGATGAACAATTCGCTGCCACGGGTGCGCGAGGTGAACTGGACGTCTCCGAAGGACCCTTGGACGGCGGCCGCTATCGACCCGTTCACGATGCTGGGATGATCGGGCGTGTGGTGCTGGGCGTGTGCCACGGCATCGACGAAGAGCGCGCCCTCCCGCGTCGTACGGGACACCGAGAACGCGCCGACACACGAACCGTCGCGTTCGAGCGCGGCGATGTTCTCCAGGACGAGCCCGTGGCTCACGCCGTGATACGCGTCGATGCCGAAACCTATGGAGACGACGAGGCGTTCCGGTACGTCGAGGGCGGCGAGCGCGGCGACGCTGGCCAGATCCTCCTCCGGTGTGCCGAGCCCGGTCTCGTCGCCGCGCATCAGGATGTCCGTGCCGCCGTCGACCAGGACGACCGCATCGATGCCGTACTTCTCGATCAACGCCCGGTAGGCGGCGCGCAGCGGTTGCACGCCCACCCGGGAGAAGGCGTGGACCGTGCTCGGGTAGTCGTGCAGACGGAGCCACTGGGCGAGTGTCCGCTCCGGGAAGTAGGCCTGGTGGAGGGCCGTTTCGGGAGTGATGACGGCGACGTCCGGCGCGAGCCAGGAGTCGGCGGGAAGCCCTTCGAGGGCGCTGAACGACAGATTGGCGAGCTGTACGTGTTTGCCCTGGTGGAAGAGGGAGAGCGCGAGAGGGAGCCCCGCGTAGACGTCGAAGCCGCCGCCGGCGCCCGCGACGAGGATGCGTTCCGCGGATTCGAGCCGGGCGAACAGGGGATTGTTGTGCAGCGAGGTCATGGAGGTCATTCTGCGGTCGGCGGCGGCCACTTCGGGCCGACTCCGTCCCGGGCGTGACCCCCGCCGTGCCCGGCACCGTACGATGGCGCGGTGCTGGTCAAGTGGATTCGTTGCACCGTGGTCGACCGTCGAGGGTTCGAGCGGGGGCAGCGGAAGTGGGCGGGGCTGCTCGGCGAGCCCGGATTCAGGGGACAGGGCGGCGGGTGGAGCCGAGGGCATCCGGACGTGGCGCACGTCTTCGCCTTCTGGGAGAACCGCGTCTTCTACGACTCGTTCATGGCGCGGGCGCACGACGGCCTGGCCGCCGAGCAGTCCGGGACGTACAGCGGCGTCCAGGTCAAGCTCTTCGAGCACCGCTTCGACGTGAAGACCGGCTTCGAACCGCGCTTCACCGACGCGGATGTGGTCCGGGTGGCACACAGCAAGGTGCGTGAGGACCGGGTGGAGCACTTCGCGCTGATGCAGGAGCGGGTGTGGAATCCGGCGATGGCCGGGTCTCCCGGCATGCTGCGCGGGGTGTTCGGGGAGGCGCCGGGACAGGAGTTCCTCGTGCTGTCGATGTGGCAGTCGAGCGCCGAGCGAGGCAAGTACCGCGCGGGGAGCGTCGAGCGGCTGACGCAGCGGGCGCAGACCGAGGAGGACGTGGCGGAGCTGGCGGGGGACGTCGTGCAGCTGGAACCGTCGTGGACGGTGTGACCGGCCCTGTCTGAGCGGCCGGGCCGGGACGGCGGGCCGCGTGAGCTCCTGGCGGCCCATCAGGCGGACTCTGCCCGGGTGGTGAAGACCCCGGCGCGGGCGGCCGCCAGTGCCGCGTCGGCCGACTGGTCGACCAGCGCCCCGTCGACCGGCTCGCGGGTGATGAAGAGTCTGAGGAACAGCGGCGCGACCACGGCCCTGACGAGTGCTCCCGCGTCCGTGCGCCCGTCCAGCTCGTGCCGGGAGACGGCGCGCTCGACGATGGCTCCGCAGCGGGCGAACCGCTCCGCGTAGAAGGCGTTCAGCGCCTCGGCGGCACGCTCGGACTGGAAGGCCGCGGCGATGAACGCGGTCGGTGCGGCGGCGGCTGCGGGGTCCTCGAACGAGGCGGCCGTCGTGTGCGCCAGGGCGCGCAGATCTCCTTCCAGGCTTCCGGTGTCCGGCGGGGCCCAGCTGTCCTCCCCGGCCAGGTCCAGGGCGTCCACGAGGAGTCCTTCGAGGTTTCCCCAGCGGCGGTAGAGGGTCGTCTTGTGGACGCCGGAGTGCTCCGCGACGTATTCGACGGTGAGGTCCGGATAGCCGTGCTCGGCCAGGCCGGTGAGGACGGCGTCACGGACCGCGGCACGGGTCCGCGCGGTCCTGCCGCCCGGACGGCGGGTGCCAGGGGCGAACGCGGGCGTGGGCGGATCGGTCTCCGGGGTGGTTCCCTGTCCATTCAATTGCTACTCCTGTTGCGTTAGGGGATTCCAGTGTGCCATGCTCGACCTAATGCCACAACGATTGCATTAGGTCGGAGGTGCCCTTGTCCACCCAGATCTCGCTGCGCGGTGTGACCGTGTCCCGCGGCGACCGGCTCTTGCTCGACGATGTCTCGCTGACCGTGCGTCCGGGCGAACGGATCGGCGTCGTCGGGGAGAACGGCGCGGGAAAGACGACCCTGCTCCGGCTCCTCGCGGGGCTCGAACGGCCCGATTCCGGCAGCGTGTTCACAGCCGCCGACGGCGGCACCGGCCTGCTGTCCCAGACTCCGGTGCTCCCGCCCGTGAGCACGGTCCAGGACACGATCGACGACGCGCTCGCGGACATACGCGCCACCGAGCGGAAGCTGAGGACGGCGGAGGCGGAGCTCGGCACGGCCGACGACGCCGCCCTGGCCGCCTACGGAGACCTGCTCACGGAGTTCGAGCTGCGCGGGGGATACGAAGCGGACGCACGCGTCGACAAGGCGATGCACGGCCTCGGCCTCGCACACGTGGAGCCCGTCAGGAAACTGGGCAGTCTCTCCGGCGGCGAGCAGGCGAGGCTGGGTCTCGCCTGTCTGATCGCGGCACGCCCCGAGGTGATGCTGCTCGACGAGCCCACCAACCACCTGGACGAGGCCGCGCTCGACTGGCTGGAGAGCGAACTGCGCTCCCATCCCGGCACGGTGATCGCCGTGTCCCACGACCGGATCTTCCTTGAGCGGGTCGCCACCGCGGTCCTGGAGGTCGACACCGACCGGCGCGCCGTCGTGCGCCACGGCGACGGCTACGCGGGGTTCCGCGCCGAGCGGCAGGCCGCCCGGCAGCGCTGGGAGCAGTCCTACGCCCAGTGGTGCGAGGAGACCGGTCGGCTGGAGGAGTGCACCGCGACCACCGCCCATGGCGTCGCCGCCGGCCGCGCCATCAAGGACAACAACAAAATGGCGTACGACCGGGCCGCGGGCCGGGTCCAGGCCTCCGTGTCCGGCCGGGTCCGCAACGCGCGCAAGCGGCTGGAGCGGCTGAGGGCGCGGCCCGTCCTCAGACCGCCCGACCCGCTGCGCTTCACCGCCCTGCCCACGGTCGGCGCGACCGGGGGAGAGCTGGTGTCCCTGACGGACCTCCGGGTCGGCGGCAGACTCACGGTCGGCCGGCTCTCCGTGGCGGCGGCCGACAGGCTGCTGATCCACGGTGGCAACGGGGCGGGCAAGTCCACCCTGCTCCGCGTCATGGCGGGGGTGCTCGAACCGGACGCGGGCCGGGTGGTCCGGCGGGGTGCCATCGGCTACCTCGCGCAGGAGATCCCGGTGCACCGCCCGGTGGAGTCCGTGCTCACGGCCTTCGGTCGTGGACTGCCACTGACCGATGACGAGCAGGCGGAACTGCTGCTCTCCTACGGGCTGTTCCGCACTCCCGACCTCCGGGTGCCGGTCGGCTCGCTCTCGGCCGGACAGCGCAGACGGCTCGCCCTCGCCCGCCTCCTGGCCCGGCCCGCGGATCTGCTGCTGCTCGACGAACCCGCGAACCACCTGGCGCTGGGACTCGTCCAGGATCTGGAGGAAGCACTGGCCCACTGGCCGGGAGCGCTGGTCGTGGTCTCGCACGACCGGTCGCTGCGCCGCCGCTTCACCGGCGACATACGGCGGATGGACGCCGGACATCTGCTCGAATGAGCCCTTAGGGTCGATACATGGCACGACCGCAACGCATTGTCCTCGTCCGGCACGGGGAGTCCGAGGGCAACGCCGACGACACGGTGTACGAACGTGAACCCGACCACGCGCTGAGGCTCACCGCGAAAGGGCTGAGGCAGGCCAGGGAGGCGGGCGGGCGGCTGCGCGAGCTGTTCGACGGCGAGCGGGTCAGCGTGTACGTCTCGCCCTACCGCCGCACCCACGAGACATTCAGGTCCCTCGGCCTGGACCTGGAGCGGGTACGGGTGCGGGAGGAGCCGCGCCTGAGGGAGCAGGACTGGGGAAACTGGCAGGACCGCGACGACGTGCGGCTTCAGAAGGCCTACCGGGACGCGTACGGCCACTTCTTCTACCGCTTCGCGCAGGGGGAGTCCGGAGCCGATGTGTACGACCGGGTCGGAGCCTTCCTGGAGAGCCTGTACCGCAGCTTCGAGTCCCCCGATCACCCGCAGAACGTCCTCCTGGTCACCCATGGCCTGACCATGCGTTTGTTCTGCATGCGCTGGTTCCACTGGTCGGTCGCAGAGTTCGAGTCGCTGTCCAATCCGGGCAACGGGGAGATCCGGACGCTGACCCTGGGGGAGGACGGGCGCTACACCCTTGACCGGCCGTTCGACCGCTGGCGCACACCCGAGCCGTACGGCATCACCGGATAGAGTGGAGGGGCGATGACAACCGCCGACCCGGCCTCCGGCCAACGTTTCGAACGAGCCCTTTCCAGCCTGCGCGGGCTCTCCGTGGGAGACGCGCTGGGCTCCCAGTTCTTCGTGCCCGCCAACTATCCCCTGCTGAAACAGCGAGAACTTCCGCCGGATCCCTGGCAGTGGACGGACGACACCGAGATGGCGTGCTCGGTCCTGGCCGTACTGGCGGAGCACGAGCGGATCGACCAGGACGCGCTCGCCCGGTCCTTCGCCGACCACCACGACTTCGACCGGGGATACGGCCCGGCCGTGAACCGGCTGCTCAGGCTGGTCCGGGAGGGCGCCGACTGGCGGGAGCTGGCATCCGCCCTCTTCAACGGCCAGGGCTCCTGGGGCAACGGCTCGGCAATGCGCATCGCACTGCTCGGCGCCTGGTACGCCGACGACCCGGAGCAGGCCACCCACCAGGCCGAGATCTCCTCGTACACCACGCACCAGCACCGCGAGGCGGTGGTGGGCGCGATGGCCGTCGCGGCGGCCGCCGCACTGGCGGCGGCGCCGACCGGCCCGCCCACCCCGGCGGAACTGCTCGACGGCGTCATCGCGCTCGTGCCGCGCAGCGCCGTCGGCGCCGGACTGCGCCGGGCACGCGACATGCTCGACTACGACGACGCGGGGACGGTCGCGGCGGTCCTCGGCAACGGCCGGCGCACCAGCGCGCACGACACCGTCCCCTTCGCACTCTGGTCGGCCGCGCGCGGCCTCGGCGATTTCGAGCAGGCATTCTGGGCGACCGCCCAGGCGGGCGGGGACGTCGACACGACCTGCGCGATCGTCGGCGGGATCGTCGCGGCGGACAAGGCGGGCGCACCACCGGCCCACTGGACGGCGCGCACGGAGGAACTGCCGGACTGGCTCCCGCGCCAGGGCCGCTGAGCGCTCCGGTATCCGGGGCGACGGCGGGGCGGAGCGCCGACCGGCCGCCCGGACTGTCACGGTACTGCCACAGCTCCTTCCCGCACCGTCCCGAACAGCGCGGGGAGACTACTCTTTCGGCCACGCCGCCGCTGATGATCATCCAGACGGGCGTGCGCCGAAATGAGACGCCGGGGTGCCCGAGCCGCTGCCCAGCGGGCGGTGTGCGCGGACCTCGGTAGGGGAGGGGTCCCATGTCCGATCACACACCAGAATCGCCCCGGCCGGCCGACGCCACCGAGCCGTCGGGAAGAGCCGGAACGTCCGAGCCGGACGCGTTGTCCAAGGCTCCGCAGCCGGAGCCGCACGACACCGCTCCCGAGCCGCCGAGAGTGCCGGTGTACGCGCAGCGGCAGGGGCAACAGCCCGATCCCTGGGGGCGGGTCAGCCCGCAGCCGTCCGCGCTCTCCACGCTCCGCCCGGCCGCGCCCGCCGCCATCGGCGGAGCGACACTCGGCTGCGTCGCCGCCACGGCGGTGCTGAGCGCCTTGCTGCTGGGCGACGGTCTCGGCCTGAACGCGCTGATCGTCGCCGTTCCCGCGACGCTCGGAGCCTTCTTCGCCGCCCGTACGGCCGGTCGCCGCCTCCGCCCGTGGACGGCCTTCTGGGCGGTCGGCGGGCTGGCGCTGCTCGCCGTCCCGGCCCTTCGGGACGCCGGATGGCCCGTCTTCCTGGCCATCGTCTCCGCTGTCGGGCTCGGCTCGCTCGCCCTGCACGGCAACCGCAGCTGGCTCGGGGTGTTCCTGGGCTCGCTGGGCCTCTTCAGCTCCATGGCCGACGGTCTGGCCTGGGGCGGAAGGGGCGTACGCGCACGGATGGAGGGCTCCCGCGGCCGGCTGGGCGTCGTGCTCCGCAGCGTCGCGGTGGCGGTCGTCCTGCTCATCGTGTTCGGCGCGCTGTTCGCGAGCGCCGACGCCGCCTTCGCCGACGTGCTCGGCAGCCTGATGCCCGACGTGTCGGTCGGCGACAGCCCGTGGCGCTTCCTCCTCTTCGCCGTCGGCCTGGTCGGCGCGCTCGCCGCCGCGTACGCCGCGGCCGCCCCCGTGCGCTGGGACGGCATCACCGTCCGCCGGGGGAAGGCGCGCGGGCGGCTGGAGTGGGCCCTGCCGCTCATCGTGCTGAACGCGCTGTTCGCCGTCTTCATCGCCGTCCAGCTCACCGTGCTGCTCGGTGGATACGACAAGGTGATGGCCACGACCGACCTCAGCTACTCCGCGTACGCCCGGCAGGGCTTCTGGCAGCTCCTCTGGGCCACGGTGCTCACCCTGCTGGTGATCGCGCTCGCCCTGCGCTGGGCCCCTCGCGGGCGGGGAAGCGACCGCACCCTCGTACGGGCCGTGCTCGGCGTGCTGTGCCTGCTCACTCTGATCGTCGTGGCCTCCGCGCTGCGGCGGATGGACCTCTACGTCGACGCGTACGGCCTGACCCGGCTGCGGATATCCGTGGCCGCGGTGGAGCTCTGGCTGGGTGTGGTGCTCGTCCTGATCATGGCCGCCGGGGTGTTCGGCGCCCGCATGCTGCCGCGTGCCGTGGCGGCGAGCGCGGCCGTCGGCGTCCTCGCGTTCGGGCTGGTCTCGCCCGACGGGCTCATCGCGGAGCAGAACGTCCAGCGGTACCGGGACCACCACTCGATCGACATCGACTACCTGCGCGGGCTGTCGGCCGACGCCGTCCCCGCCCTGGACACCCTGCCCGAGCCGCTGCGCTCCTGCGCCCTCCGGGACATCGAACGGTCGCTGCGCTCCGACGACGCACCCTGGTACGCCACCAGCTGGGGCGAGTCGAGGGCCCGGGACATACTGCGGAAGCGGACTCCGGACCTCCGGGCAGGGTCCTGCGACGGTTCGCGCACGGGCACCGGCGGCACCGACCGCGACGGTGACGAGAGCGATCCGTACGACCCGTACTGACCGGTCCGCTCGGGTCGCCCGCGGGGCGCGGAGCCTTGGACGGGTCCGGGACGGCCGACCGGCCCCCGGGGTGTTGCCCGCGCCCCCATCGGCGTACCCTGGCAGGCGCCATGCCGTACGAACCACCCACGCACACCGTCGAGCGCTCACTACGCGCCACCACCGGTGCCAAGACCGTCGCCGGTGTCGATGAGGTCGGACGCGGAGCGTGGGCGGGACCGGTCACCGTGTGCGCGGCCGTCACCGGCCTCCGCAGACCTCCCGCCGGGCTCACCGACTCCAAGCTGATCAGCCCCAAGCGCCGTGCGGAGCTGGCGCCGTTGCTGGAGCGCTGGGTCACCGCGTTCGGACTCGGTGACGCCACCCCGCAGGAGATCGACGAGCTCGGGATGACGGCCGCGCTGCGCCTCGCCGCGGTACGCGCCCTCGAAGCCCTGCCGGTGCGACCGGACGCGGTGATCCTCGACGGCAAACACGACTACCTGGGACAGCCGTGGCAGGTCCGCACCGTGATCAAGGGCGACCAGTCCTGTATCGCGGTCGCGGCGGCCTCGGTGATCGCGAAGGTCCGCCGGGACACGATGATGGCCGAACTGGGCGCGGAATCCGGTGAGTACACCGATTTCGCCTTCGGTGCCAACGCGGGTTACCCGTCGCCCGTGCACAGGGCCGCGCTGGAGGAGCGGGGGCCGACGCCCCACCACCGGCTTTCGTGGTCCTATCTCGACGCGCTGCCCAGGTGGCAGCACCTCAAGAAGGTCCGCTTCTCCGCCGAGGCGGCCGCACTGGAAAGCGGGGGCCAGCTCGGCTTCGACTTCTGATCGCGCACATACAGCC
The DNA here is from genome assembly GCF_042799335.1 of Streptomyces sp. NPDC057697. NCBI lineage: Bacteria > Bacillati > Actinomycetota > Actinomycetes > Kitasatosporales > Streptomycetaceae > Streptomyces > Streptomyces sp. NPDC057697. The sequence continues at coordinate 88,453 of NZ_JBHVJA010000005.1, forward strand.
ACCGCCGACGCCCCGCGCGCCGGCGTTCGATGACCGACCACCCATGCCTCTCATCCCCGAGGAGCCTCAGATTCACGAGAGCGCCCAGGGTCCCCGCGTCACTCCGGCCGCCGGCCGCACCGCGTCGACCCCCCGTCCCGTACCCGGTCCGCGTTCAGCGGCCACGCCGCGTCCCGGTCGTCCCGGGCCCGGCCCCGCGAGGCCCGCGCCCCCGGCGCAGCACCCGCATCCCAGCTCCGACCAGCCCCGGACGGACCGGCCGGAGAATCGTTCCGCACCGCAGATCCAGCTGATCCCCGCCTCGGCGTCCGGCGCACTCGACGCCGCCGACGAAGCGGTGGACCTGCTGCTCGACTCCGGTCGTGCCCCGGGCGAGATCCTGGTGCTCACCACCGGCGAACAGCACCCGTGGGCCACGCACGAACTCTCCTTCGGCGAGGCCGCCTACTGGGCGCACCACGAGGCCGGTGACGATGTCTTCTTCGCCGGTGCCGCCGCCGCGGACCGGTTGAAGCCCCGCCCGGTGGTGATCGTCGCCGTCAACGGCGGTGACTCCGTCGCCGGGGCGCTGACCGGGGCGCGCGAACGCGCCGGAGCACTGCTGATCGTGTGCGGGGACCCGCAGCGGATCAACGCGGTGCTCGGCGCCGGCGTCTGACCCCGGAACGGACCGTGGTGCCCCGGCTGCCCGCAAGGGCGGCCGGGCCCGCGGCCCCGGATCAGCGGGCCGCGGTGCGGCGCAGCGCGTGGGCCGCACCGCCGCCGGTGCGCAGCGGAGCCTGTTCCCGGGCGGGCGAGGTGTCGGCCAGTGCGGGCGGCTGCGACATGGAGTGGGGCCGGCGCCCGCCGCGGCCCTCGCCCAGCACCTGCCAACCGCCCCGGGTCAGCGTGATGTACGCGCCGCACCGCAGGCCGTGCAGGGTGCACGCGTCCCGCAGGCCCCACATCCACGCCCCGTCCTCCTCCGTCCAACGCTCGTCGCCCTCACGGCAGTAGAGGAGCACCGCGGTACGGACGGGTGTGCGGCGGCGGAGGTCGTGCGGAATGACCCGGCGCAGATGCGCCAGCAGCGCGTTGCGGAACTCCCAGCCGTCGGCGGCCGCGGGACGGCGCGCGAACGAGGCGCTGGCCGTGACTCGTTCCTCATGGTCGAGCACGGCGACCACGGCGGTTCCGGGGGCCGGTCCATGGCGGGCGTGCAGACCGCTGACGATCTCGCGGGGGCTGCGCAGCAACGGTATGCCCGCTTCGGCCCACTCGGCCGGTTCGAGCATCCTGGCGAGACGGTTGGCGGAGTCGGCGGACGCCGACATCGAAGTGGCTGCGGACGGAGCGAATCCGAAGGTCACGATCCTCCCTTCGCATACGCGCCCATGGTGCGGGCAGGGTCGAGTGAGGGCACACCGCGGCACAGCCCTTCCGGGCCGCGAAAGGGACTCTGCGGGGAGCGAGTCCAATTCTTCCTGGCGTACCGGCGGGCGGCAACGAGCAATTGGCTCAGGTGACGGGAATCAGCCGGAATGACTCTGATATCCCTGCCCACGCCCTGCCCGGACGACGCCTCTCGTCCCGCCCGAACGGCGAGGACCAGCGGAAACACCCCATCCGCCCCGACCGGCCGCCCTGTCCCCGCCGTCACGGCCGACGCGCGGGCGGTGCCCCGGAGAGGGCCCCGCCGTCGCCCGGGGCGGATTGGCCGATTGTCCTCGCCATCGGGTTGCATGGGGGGATGGACAACCTGGAGCTCCGTGCCGAAGCCGATGCCATCCTCGCCGAGCTCGTCGGCGACCCGGGGGGCCCGGCGCGGCTGCGGGAGGACCAGTGGCAGGCGGTGGCGGCCCTGGTGGAGGAACGCCGACGCGCGCTGGTGGTGCAGCGCACGGGCTGGGGCAAGTCGGCGGTGTACTTCGTCGCCACCGCTCTGCTGCGCCGGCGCGGCTCCGGGCCCACGGTGATCGTCTCGCCGCTGCTGGCGCTGATGCGCAACCAGGTCGAGTCGGCGGCGCGGGCCGGTATCCGGGCGCGCACCATCAACTCGGCCAACCCGGAGGAGTGGGACACCATCTACCAGGAGGTCGAGCGCGGCGACACCGACGTCCTCCTGGTCAGTCCCGAACGCCTCAACTCCGTGGACTTCCGCGACCAGGTGCTGCCCAGGCTCGCGGCCACCACCGGTCTGCTGGTGGTGGACGAGGCGCACTGCATCTCCGACTGGGGACATGACTTCCGGCCCGACTACCGCAGGCTGCGGGCCATGCTCGCCGAGCTCGCCCCCGGCGTGCCGGTGCTGGCCACCACCGCGACGGCGAACGCCCGGGTCACCGCGGATGTCGCCGACCAGCTGGGGACCGGCGCCGGTGAGGCCCTGGTGCTGCGCGGTCCGCTCGAACGGGAGAGCCTGCGCCTGGGGGTCGTCCAGCTGCCGGACGCCCCGCACCGGCTGGCCTGGCTCGCCGAGCACCTGGACGAGCTGCCGGGCTCCGGGATCATCTACACCCTCACCGTCGCCGCGGCCGAGGAGGCCACCGCCTTCCTGCGCCGGCGCGGCTTCCACGTCGCTTCGTACACCGGGCGGACGGAGAACGCCGATCGTCTGCAGGCCGAGGTCGACCTGCAGGAGAACCGGGTCAAGGCGCTGGTCGCGACGTCGGCGCTGGGCATGGGCTTCGACAAGCCGGACCTGGGCTTCGTGGTCCATCTCGGCTCGCCGTCCTCGCCGATCGCGTACTACCAGCAGGTGGGGCGCGCGGGCCGCGGAGTGGCCCACGCCGATGTACTGCTGCTGCCGGGCAAGGAGGACGAGGCCATCTGGCGCTACTTCGCCGATACCGCCTTCCCTCCCGAGGCACAGGTCCGGCAGACCCTCTCGGCCCTCGCCGCGGCGGGACGGCCGCTGTCCGTGCCCGCCCTGGAGGCGGCGGTGGATCTTCGGCGCACCCGTCTGGAGTCGATGCTGAAGGTCCTGGACGTCGACGGCGCGGTCAAGCGGGTGAAGGGCGGCTGGACGGCCACCGGAGCCGAGTGGGTGTACGAGGGCGAGCGCTACGCCTGGGTGGCGCGGCAGCGGGCGGCCGAGCAGCAGGCCATGCGCGACTACGCGAGCACGGCGCAGTGCCGGATGGAGTTCCTGCGCCGACAGCTGGACGACGAGGGGGCGGCCCCGTGCGGCCGTTGTGACAACTGCGCGGGTCCCTGGGCCGACACGGCCGTCTCGGCCGAGACCCTGACGGGCGCGACGAAGGAACTGGACCGCCCCGGAGTGGAGGTCGAGCCGCGCCGCATGTGGCCGACGGGGATGCCCGCGCTGGGCATCGAACTCAAGGGCCGTATCCCGGCCGGGGAACAGTGCTCCACCGGACGTGCCCTGGGGCGGCTCTCGGACATCGGCTGGGGCAACCGACTGCGCCCGCTGCTGGCCGAGAACGCACCGGACGGGCCGGTCCCGGACGACGTCCTGCGGGCCGCGGTGGCCGTGCTCGCCGACTGGGCACGCTCCTCGGGCGGCTGGGCACCGAACGTTCCCGACGCCTCCGCCCGGCCGGTGGGCATCGTCGCCGTACCCTCCCTGACCCGTCCGCAACTGGTCGGCTCCCTCGCCCAGGGGATCGCGACCGTCGGCCGGCTGCCCTTCCTCGGCACGCTGGCGTACACGGGACCGGACGGCGCGCACGCGGCCCGCCGCAGCAATTCCGCCCAGCGCCTCCGGGCGCTCTCCGGCGCGTTCGCCGTCCCCGAGGAGCTGGCCGGCGCCCTGGCCCGCACCCCGGGCCCCGTCCTGCTCGTGGACGACTGCACCGACTCCGGATGGACGCTCGCCGTCGCCGCCCGGCTGCTCCGCCGGGCGGGCGCGGACCAGGTCCTGCCGCTGGTCCTCGCCGCGGCGGGCTGAGCCACTTCGTGGCCCGGCCGGTGGGCGGAAGGCCGGGCCGGAGGGCGGACAAGCGCAAGGCCGGGCCGGAGCGCGGACAAGGCGATCCGAGACATGCTGTCTGTCGCCCCCGATCCGTGTGAGCGCAACGGCCGATTCCTGTGAGCGCACCGAACAGCCCTTGTCCGTGCCCGGTGCTCGCCGGTGACGGTCAGTCATGCCCCATGCAACCCCATGGGTACCGCACATGGCGAACGGTCCCGCGGCCCTGTGGACAAAGTTATCCACAGGGGTCGCGGAATCCGGCCGCGCGCGGGACGGTCATGGCATGAACCAGCACCACGAATCCACCGGTCCGGCCGACGAACAGCAGATCACCCTGCGAGGCCCCGCCGAACTCGCCGACGCCCTTCCCTACCTCATGGGGTTCCACCCGAACGACAGCGTGGTCATGGTCGCCCTGCACGGCGGCAGGGGCCGCTTCGGCGGCCGGCTCAGGCTCGGTATCCCGCAGTCGCCCGAGGAATGGGCACCGGCCGCCGAGCAGCTCGCCGAGTGCTTGGTGAAGGGCAGCGAGCGTCGTGGGGAGCGCCCCGACGCGATCGTCATCTTCCTCTGCCAGGACCCGGCCGAGGGCGAGTCCGGCAGCGGGCTGATGGAACGGCTGCGGCCGCTCGCCCAGCTCCTGCGCACGGCCTGCGGTGCCCTGGACGTGCCCGTGCTCGAAGCGCTCTGCATCTCCGACGGCCGGTACTGGTCGTACTGCTGTCCGGACGCGCGCTGCTGCCCGGCGGAGGGAAACCGGATGGCCATGCCCGGGACCTCGGTGATGGCGGCAGCCGCCGCGTACGCGGGCATCCAAGTGCGCGGATCGCTGCGGGAGATGGAGACGCGGCTCGCACCGCTGAAGACCTCGGCGGCGGCGGAACAGCAACACGCACTCGATTCCGCGGGCGCCGAGCTGATGCCCAGGCTCCTCGACGACGAGGGGCGCGAGGAGGTCGCCCGCGAGACCCTGGACCTGGCCCGGCGGCTCATGAAACGCCTCCGGGAGGCACCGGTGGCGGTGCCCTCCGCCCGCGACATCGACGACGACCGGCTGATCGGCCACGACGAGGCGGCGGCGATGATCCTCGGGCTCCAGGACCGGGAGACCCGCGACAGGGCCGCGGAATGGATGGAAGGCCAGGAGGCCGATTCGGCGTTGCGGCTCTGGCGCGCCCTGTCCCGTCGCTGCGTGGCGCCGTACGAGGAGCATGCCGCGGCGCCGCTGACCCTGGCCGGATGGGTCGCGTGGTCGATGGGCGATGAGCCGAGCGCGCGGGTCGCGCTGGGGCTCGCCCTGCGGACGGACCCGGCATACACCTTCGCCCAACTCCTTCACGAGGCCTGCAACCAGGGCCTCGACCCGGAAACCCTGCGTCGGTGTCTGCGCGGGGAGCGCAGCGCGCGAACAGGGCGGCGCGGGCACCGGACGGACCGGGGCGTGCGCCCCCGTGCGGGGCGGCCGACCGCCCCGCGGAGGAAGAAGGCCCCGTCCGGTCCCGGCCGTCCCGGGTCCCCGGGCGCCCGGCGTCGTTCCGGGCGGGCCGCTCCCAGCCGGCGTGCCTCCGATGGTGAGAGGTGAGCCGCCGTGCTCCGGTCGTTGCGCGACATCCGTCCCGGCCGCCGCACGGCGAGCAGATCTGACCGGCCCCCGCCGTCTCCCGGTGCGCGGAGCGGGACGCGTCCCGACGGGCAGCCGGAGACGACGGTGGCACGGCGGCGAGGAACCCGGTGTTCCGCCAGGGCGAGCCCTGACGGACGGAGGTCGCGACGGGGCGGGGCGCGTCGTGGGCAGGGTGGTGGACCCGGTAGGGAACGGACGTGGAGGAGCGCGGTGATGAGCATGGCGAAGGGAGTGTTTATCGTCAGGCAGACGACTATGATCACCGCATGCCGCCCTACGACCCGTCGACCTTCCCGCCCTTCGCTGTCACCGTCGACCTGGTCGTGCTCACGGTGCGCCGCCATGCGCTCTGCGCGCTGGTGGTACGCCGCGGTGAGACACCGTTCCAGGGGCGATGGGCACTGCCCGGCGGGTTCGTCAGAGCCGATGAGGATCTCGGAGCCGCGGCAGCGCGCGAGCTCGTCGAGGAGACCGGCCTGTGTGCCCAGGACCCGGCGGCCCCGGCGATCGGGAACGGCGCCCACCTCGAACAGCTCGCCACCTACGGCGACCCCGGCCGCGATCCCCGGATGCGCGTCGTCAGCGTCGCCCATCTCGCCCTTGCCCCCGATCTCCCGGCCCCGCGCGCGGGCGGCGACGCGAACAGCGCGCGGTGGTCGCCGGTCGAGGACCTCCTCGGAACGGAGGGCTGCCTCGGCCCCGGGGACGAGAACCAGGCCCCGCTGGCCTTCGATCATGCGCGGATCCTCGCCGACGGAGTCGAACGGGCCCGCTCCAAGATCGAATACTCGTCCCTGGCCACCGCCTTCTGCCCGCCGGAGTTCACGGTCGGCGAGCTCCGGCGGGTGTACGAGGCGGTGTGGGGCGTGGTCCTCGACCCGCGGAACTTCCATCGCAAGGTCACCGGAACCCCCGGCTTCCTGGTGCCCACCGGCGGAACGACCACCCGTCAGGGCGGACGCCCGGCCCAGCTCTTCCGGGCCGGCGCGGCCACCGTGCTCAACCCTCCGATGCTGCGGCCGGAAGTCTGACCTCGCGGAACGCCCACGGGGCCGGAGCTGCACGGAAAGTCGGATATGTCGCGTTATCTTTCAGCGGTACCCGCCCTGCCGCCGAGCGGTTTCACCTTCCGCGAGAGAAGCGATGCTCCAGGCCATCGGACTCACCAGCGCCCCCCGCCGCGGTCTTCCGGCCGTCGTGGACGATCTGACCTTCGAAGCCGGCCCAGGCCGCGTCACCGCACTCCTGGGCGCCCCCGGCTCGGGCAAGACGGCAGCACTCCGCCTCATGCTCGAACTCGACCCGGGGCGGGGGGTCACCTACTTCCGGGGCAGACCGATGCACCGGATCCCGCACCCCGCGCGCGAGGTGGGCGTGCTGCTCGGAGACGTGCCGGGGCACCCCGCCCGTACCGCTCGCGGCCAGCTCCGGATGCTCGGTGCCGCCGCGGGCGTACCTGCCGCGCGCGCCGACGAACTGCTTGAGTTCGTAGGTCTCGCCGGGCTCGGCGAGCAGCGCATCGGAGCCCTCTCGCTCGGCATGGACAGACGCCTCGCTCTCGCTTCGGCGCTGCTCGGCGATCCGCACACGCTCGTCCTCGACGATCCCGCGGAGGGGCTCGATCCGCGCGAGGGCTGCTGGCTGCACGGGCTGCTGCGGGCCCACGCGGACCGGGGCGGGACCGTGCTGTACACCACGGCGGACCCCAAGGAGGCCGCGAGGGCCGCCGACCGTGTGGTCACCATCGACGGCGGCCGCCTCGTCGCCGACCAGGACGCCGACGACTTCTCCCGTACCCGTCTGCGCCCCCGGGTCGCGGTCCGGACGCCGCACGCGGATCGTCTCGCGGCCGTGGTCCGCCGGGAGGCCCGTGCCGCCCGGCGCTCGGTGGAGGTGGTCGCCGAAGCAGGCGGTCGCCTCGCCGTGTACGGCTCCACCTGCGCGGAGATCGGCGACACCGCGTTCCGGCACGGGCTCCCGGTGCACCAGCTGGCGGACGAGGTCGGCGACACCGGTGCCGTTGCCTCCGGGGGTGGCGCGCGCCCCGCGGGCTCCGGGGCCCGCACGGGGCGCGACGGCCCGGCCACCACCGCGGCCGTGCCGGACCCGCCGGGACCCGGCCGCGGCCCGGGGGCGGGCAGCGGTGCGAAGGCGGGTGGCGGCACGGGGGCGCGCGGTGCGCGATCGGCCGCGGAGGTGTCGGGTCCGGAGCCGCCGCCCATCCGTCGCCACCCGGCTCCCGGCCCGCTCCATCCGCTCCGCTACGAGCTGCGCCGCCTGCTGGGTGTCAGAACAACCGCCTTGATCATGGCCGCTGTTCTGGTCGTCTCCGTCGGGCTCTCCGTGCTCCTCGCCCGTACCGGCCACGCTCCGCTGCCGAAGGTGCTGGCGGCCTGGCCGTCGCTGCTGCCGCTGCCGCCCGCGGCGATCGGGGCCGGTCTGCTCGGCGCCCTCGCGTCCGGTGACGAGTTCCGCTATCCCGCGCTCGCCGCGGGCCGGGGCACCGTCCCCCGGCGGCTGGGGCTGCTTCTGGCCAAGCTGGGGGTGTCCGCGGGCGCCGCCGCGGTGCTCGCCCTGGCCGTCGCGCTGGTCTCCGCCGGAGCCCTGCACGTCGTGTACGGCGACGGACTGATCCACGTCCCACCGAATCCGGGTCTCCTGGGGGCGAGTTGGGTGGCGCTGACTGTCGGCTGCGCCTGGGCGGGTCTCCTGGCCGCCGGGATCTTCCGGGTGGCGACGGCCGGTGTCGCCACGGTGCTCGCCGTACCGGTGCTCGTCGTGCCGCTCGTCCAGAAGGTGCTGACGGCGCCGGGAGCCCGCCCGGTCACCGGGCTTCCGACCGGGCTCCGCGAGCTGCTGTGGCCGCGCTGGCCGTACGAGACGGACCGCTGGGTGACGGTCGCGGTGGGGATCGTGGCGCATCCGGTGGGGGCGGCGCTGGCCCTGTCGCTGTCGGTCCTGGTCTGCGCCTACCTGTTCACCAGCCTTCATGGCGGGGCCCGTTGGCGCTCTCGGGGGGTCACCGGATCAGGTCCGACCCCGTAGCCTTCAAAAGAACGCCCGGTTTATACCAGTAAAGCGTCAATTGGGGGGCTGGCGGCGATCACCCTTTCGTGTGCTTTTCACCAAAGACCTCAAGAGCCGAGTGAGCTGCGCCGACAAAGGATGCGTGAGTACCCTTGCGCACACCATGATGACCGCCGCCCGCTCCGCCGATTCCGGCCTCGCCGGCCCGGGTGAACTCGATCGCTACCCGTACGCGGAGGCGCCGGCCGGCGAGCGTGCCGCTCTTCGCTCCTGGGACGGCCCCGAAGCCGACCTCGGCCGGGTGAACCGGCGGGGCTCGGCCAGCCGGGGCCGCGGCCTCCACGGTCAACTCGTTCAGCAGCTGGGTCAGATGATCGTTTCGGGCGACCTCGGCGCCGACCGGCCTCTCGTGCCCGAGGAGATCGGTCAGCGTTTCGAGGTCTCCCGCACCGTCGTACGCGAATCGCTGCGTGTTCTCGAAGCCAAGGGCCTGGTCAGCGCCCGGCCCAATGTGGGGACGCGGGTCCGCCCCGTCAGTGACTGGAACCTGCTGGACCCCGACATCATCGAATGGCGTGCCTTCGGTCCTCAGCGTGAGGACCAGCGCCGCGAGCTCGGGGAGCTGAGGTGGACGATCGAGCCCCTGGCCGCGCGTCTCGCCGCGGGCCACGGCCGCGAGGACATTCAGCAGCGCCTCGGCGACATGGTGGAGATCATGGGCCACGCGGTCACGCAGGGGGACGCGATCACCTGCTCCCGGGCCGATGCGGAATTCCACTCCCTGCTCATCCAGGCGGCGGGCAACCGCATGCTGGAGCACCTCTCCGGCATCGTTTCCGCGGCGCTGCAGGTGTCGGGCGGCCCGGTCACGGGCTGTGACCGCCCCGGCGAGGCGTCCCTCGGTCACCACGCCCGGATCGTCGAGGCCCTCGCCTCCGGAGACGCCGCGGGCGCCGAGGCGGCCATGCGTCAACTGCTCGTCGTCCACCCCGAGGTGGAGCGTGTGGTCCCCGCCCCCCGCGAGCACTGAGCGCAGCACGGCCGGGGTGCGGGAACCGCGTGTCGTCGGGCCGTCGTGGTCCGGCGACACGACTGTGGGGTTTCGCTCCCTTGGTTACGTTCGTCGCAAATGAGGTGTGACTCGGGCCACGCGGATTGGGCGTAACACTCCTCGAGACAGTGCGATGACTTAAGAGGTGACCGCCGCGGAAGGAATACAGCAGCCGTTCAGTGCGCTGTGCAGTTCTGAGGCCAAACCCGCGCCGCCGGTACATTCCCAGCCCGGCGGTCGTCGGCTCAAGCCCTTTTCGGGGCCGGGCCGGAAGCCGTTTCCATCGTTCCGAGAGGTTGTTCGTGTCGGCCAGCACATCCCGTACGCTCCCGCCGGAGATCGCCGAGTCCGAGTCTGTGATGGCGCTCATCGAGCGGGGAAAGGCTGATGGGCAGATCGCCGGCGATGACGTGCGTCGGGCCTTCGAGGCTGACCAGATTCCGCCAACCCAGTGGAAGAATGTTCTGCGCAGCCTCAACCAGATCCTCGAGGAAGAGGGTGTGACGCTGATGGTCAGTGCCGCGGAGCCGTCCAAACGTGCCCGCAAGAGCGTCGCAGCGAAGAGCCCGGTCAAGCGCACCGCCACCAAGACCGTCGCGGCCAAGACGACCGTGACCAGGACGGTCGCGGCCACTGCCGCCCCGTCGGCAGAGACCGTGGACGTGGTGGCTGACGATGCTGCCGCGGCCGGTCCTGCGAAGAAGACGGCAGCCAAGAAGACGGCTGCCAAGAAGACCGCCGTGAAGAAGACGGCGGCCAAGAAGACCGCAACGAAGAAGTCCGGAAAGCAGGACGACGAGCTCCTCGACGGCGACGAGGCGGCCGAGGAAGTAAAGGTCGGCAAGGGCGACGAAGAGGAGGGCGAGGGCGAGAACAAGGGCTTCGTCCTCTCCGACGACGACGAGGACGACGCACCCGCGCAGCAGGTCGCCGTCGCCGGTGCCACCGCCGACCCGGTCAAGGACTACCTCAAGCAGATCGGCAAGGTTCCCCTCCTCAACGCCGAGCAGGAGGTCGAGCTCGCCAAGCGCATCGAGGCCGGTCTCTTCGCCGAGGACAAGCTCGCCAATTCCGACAAGCTCGCTCCCAAGCTCAAGCGCGAGCTGGAGATCATCGCCGAGGACGGCCGCCGGGCCAAGAACCACCTGCTGGAGGCCAACCTCCGTCTCGTGGTGTCGCTGGCCAAGCGCTACACCGGCCGCGGCATGCTCTTCCTGGACCTCATCCAGGAAGGCAACCTCGGTCTGATCCGCGCGGTCGAGAAGTTCGACTACACCAAGGGCTACAAGTTCTCCACGTACGCCACGTGGTGGATCCGGCAGGCGATCACCCGCGCCATGGCCGACCAGGCCCGCACCATCCGTATCCCGGTGCACATGGTCGAGGTCATCAACAAGCTCGCCCGTGTGCAGCGCCAGATGCTCCAGGACCTGGGCCGGGAGCCCACCCCGGAGGAGCTGGCCAAGGAACTCGACATGACCCCCGAGAAGGTCATCGAGGTCCAGAAGTACGGTCGCGAGCCGATCTCCCTCCACACCCCGCTGGGTGAGGACGGGGACAGCGAGTTCGGTGACCTGATCGAGGACTCCGAGGCGGTCGTTCCGGCCGACGCGGTCAGCTTCACGCTTCTCCAGGAGCAGCTCCACTCGGTGCTCGACACGCTCTCCGAGCGTGAGGCCGGCGTGGTCTCGATGCGCTTCGGTCTCACCGACGGCCAGCCGAAGACCCTGGACGAGATCGGCAAGGTCTACGGCGTGACGCGTGAGCGCATCCGTCAGATCGAGTCGAAGACCATGTCGAAGCTGCGCCACCCGTCGCGTTCGCAGGTGCTGCGCGACTACCTCGACTAGGTCGCAGGAGTACACGGACCGAGGGCCCGGATCCCCGAAGCGGGATCCGGGCCCTCGGCCTATCAACGCGTGCGGTCGGCGACCAGCGGGACGACTCTGAGTGGGAATGGTTCACCACAGAGTCAGGAGCACGCATGTCCCGTACCGTCTTCCGAGCCCTGACCGGGGCGTTCGCCCTGGTCGCCGCCACGGCCCTGATACCGCTCGGATCCTCCGCGCGGGCGGCCGAGGGCGGCATCGTCATCGGCGGTCAGTCTGCGCACGTCAAGGACAGTCCCTGGGTCGTGGCGCTGTCCAGCCGTGACCGGTTCGGAGAAGCGCGCGCCGGCCAGTTCTGCGGCGGTGTCGTCGTGGCGCCGAAGAAGGTGCTGACCGCTGCGCACTGCCTGAGTCGGGAGGCGCTCGGGGTCGACGTCTCCGGCGTGCGCGATCTGCGGGTCATCACGGGCCGCGACGCCCTGGTCGGGACCGGGGGCCAGGAGATACCGGTAAGCGCGACCTGGACCAATCCGGGGTTCAACCCCGCCACGAACGCCGGGGACCTGGCCGTGCTCACCCTCGCCGACGCCCTTCCCGCGAAGAGCGCGATCCCGATGGCCGAATCCGGTGACGCGGCGTACGCGCCGGACACCCAGGCCGTCGTCTACGGGTGGGGTGACACCACGGGCAACGGCGACTACGCGTCGTCGCTGCGGGCCGCGAAGGTGAGCGTCCTGTCGGACACCGAGTGCGCCCAGGCCTACCCGGGCGGCAGGAACGGCACGTACGACGCCTCGACGATGCTCTGCGCGGGCGAACCGCTGGGCGGGTACGACGCATGCCAGGGCGACAGCGGCGGGCCGCTGGTGGCCCGTGGGCGGCTCATCGGGCTGGTGTCCTGGGGCAACGGCTGCGCGCGGGCGGGCAGCCCCGGCGTGTACACGCGGATCTCCGCCGCGATCGGTTGGATGCCGAAGACCGGCTGAACGACACCACCGCGGGTACGAGAACGGGCGGCTCCCCCTCTGGGGAGCCGCCCGTCGGCAGGTCCGGGACCTGGCCCTCGCTCGTCGTGGATGTGAGGTGTCAGTGTTGTTCCTCTTCGGCGGCTTGGGCCTGCACGGCCGTGAGCCGGTCCGTCTCATCCTGTATTTCCGCGGCGATCTTCTTGAGTTCCGGCTCGAACTTGCGACCGTGGTGGGCGCAGAAGAGCAGTTCACCGCCGCTGATCAGGACGACGCGCAGATAGGCCTGGGCGCCGCAACGGTCACAGCGGTCTGCTGCGGTCAGCGGGCTCGCGGGGGTCAGAACAGTAGTCACGTCGCCTCTTCTCTAGCTCGACGAGCTGTCGTACCAGGGTCAACATCCAACCAGGCCGAAAACGTTCCCGCTCGTGGCTTTTCTTCGAAACTTCTTCTCAAGATGGCTGTCTGTTGCCGGTTGGCGGCGAATGTGCCGTATTGCGTAGCGCTACGGTTTCGCGTTGCTTGTCTTGGTGGGATCCTCCCGGCCGGCTTGCCGGTTTGTTCATGAGGACGTGCCCGGAGCCTAAATGGTTCATGCGTGGAAGGGAACGTGATGTTCGCGTCACTCCTACGAGGGATCGAACGTGTATGCGAGGCTGGACTAGTGTGAGCGTTGTCGAAGGGTGGCGTGACAACCGCTCTACCAGGCCTCGGTACCCTCTCAGCGGCGACCGAAGCCGAGCCCGTTACCCACTGGGCCCCAAATGAAATTCAGCGAGGAGCGAACCGCGTGACCGCCGATACGTCCGTGCCGTCCACTGCGCTGCTGACCGGAGCAGACCGAGACGGTTCCAACTACACCGCGCGGCATCTGCTCGTACTCGAGGGGCTCGAAGCGGTTCGCAAGCGCCCCGGGATGTACATCGGGTCCACCGACAGCCGCGGCCTCATGCACTGCCTCTGGGAGATCATCGACAACTCCGTCGACGAGGCCCTGGGCGGTTACTGCGACCACATCGAGGTCATCCTCCACGACGACAACTCCGTGGAGGTCCGGGACAACGGGCGGGGCATCCCCGTCGATGTCGAGCCCAAGACGGGCCTGTCCGGTGTCGAGGTCGTGATGACCAAGCTGCACGCCGGCGGAAAGTTCGGCGGCGGCTCGTACGCCGCGTCGGGCGGTCTGCACGGCGTCGGCGCCTCCGTCGTCAACGCGCTCTCCGCCCGGCTCGACGTCGAGGTCGACCGCAACAGCGCGACGCATTCGATCAGCTTCCGGCGCGGGGTCCCCGGAATCTTCACCGAACAGGGGCCGGACAGCCCGTTCGACCCGGCCAACGGCCTGCTCAAGGGCAAGCGCGTGCCGAAGACGCGCACCGGCACCAGGGTGCGTTACTGGGCGGACCGGCAGATCTTCCTGAAGGACGCCAAGCTCAACCTGGAGACGCTCCACCAGCGGGCCCGGCAGACGGCCTTCCTCGTCCCCGGCCTCACGATCCTCGTCCGCGACGAACGAGGACTCGACGGCGAGGGCAAGACCGAGGAGACCTTCCGCTTCGACGGCGGGATCAGCGAATTCTGCGAGTACCTCGCTCAGGACAAGGCCGTCTGCGACGTCCTGCGCCTCACCGGGCAGGGCACCTTCAAGGAGACCGTGCCCGTCCTGGACGAGCGCGGTCACATGACGGCGACCGAGGTCACGCGCGAGCTCGCGGTCGACATCGCGCTGCGCTGGGGCACCGGGTACGACACCAACCTCAAGTCCTTCGTCAACATCATCGCCACCCCCAAGGGCGGCACGCATGTGACCGGATTCGAGCGCTCCGTGACCAAGACGGTCAACGAGGCCCTGCGCTCGGCCAAGCTGCTCCGGGTCGCCGAGGACGACATCGTCAAGGACGACGCTCTGGAGGGCCTCACCGCGGTGGTCACCGTACGGCTGGCCGAGCCGCAGTTCGAGGGCCAGACCAAGGAGGTGCTCGGCACCTCGGCGGCGAACCGCATCGTCGCCAATGTCGTGGCCAAGGAGCTCAAGGCATTCCTGACCTCGACGAAGCGCGACGCGAAGGCGCAGGCCAGGGCGGTCCTCGACAAGGCCGTGGCGGCCGCGCGGACCCGTATCGCGGCCCGTCAGCACAAGGACGCGCAGCGTCGCAAGACGGCGCTGGAGTCCTCCTCGCTGCCCGCGAAGCTCGCCGACTGCCGCAGCGACGACGTGGACCGCAGCGAACTCTTCATCGTCGAGGGCGACTCCGCGCTCGGTACGGCGAAGCTCGCCCGGAACAGCGAGTTCCAGGCACTGCTGCCGATCCGGGGCAAGATCCTCAATGTCCAGAAGGCCTCCGTCTCGGACATGCTGAAGAACGCCGAGTGCGGCGCGATCATCCAGGTCATAGGAGCAGGGTCCGGGCGGACCTTCGACATCGACGCCGCCCGCTACGGGAAGATCGTCCTGCTGGTGGACGCCGATGTCGACGGCGCGCACATCCGGGTCCTGCTGCTGACGCTCTTCCAGCGGTACATGCGCCCCATGGTCGAGGCGGGGCGGGTCTTCGCCGCGGTGCCCCCGCTCCACCGGATCGAGCTGGTCCAGCCGAAGAAGGGCCAGGACAAGTACATCTACACGTACTCGGACAACGAACTGCGCCAGCGGCTGCTGGAGCTCCAGCGGAAGAACGTCCGGTACAAGGACTCGATCCAGCGCTACAAGGGCCTGGGGGAGATGGACGCCGACCAGCTGGCGGAGACCACGATGGATCCGCGCCACCGCACCCTGCGGAGGATCAACATCGGTGACCTGGAGGCGTCCGAGCAGGTCTTCGATCTGCTGATGGGCAACGAGGTGGCGCCGCGCAAGGAGTTCATCACCAGCTCCGCCGCCACCCTGGACCGCTCGCGCATCGACGTCTGAGCCGACGTGCGCGTCGAAGGCTGAGAGAAGCGGTCCGGCGGTCTGAGAGAAGCGGTCTCCACCCGTGGGTGGAGACCGCTTCTCCACCCACGGTCAACCCCTGAGCCGATGTCCTGATACGGCCGTTTCCGTAGCGTCGAAGGCGTCCCACCTTCCCGCACCCCGGAGGCCGCCATGTCAGGGCTCGTCAACATTCTGGTGATCGGCGCGGTGATCGCTGTCGTCGTCGTGCGCCAGTGCTCCGCACGCCGGATCTCGGACGGCCGGCGATGGTGGGTCCTGCCCGGCGTCCTCCTCGTCCTGTCGCTGCGCGAGCCCGGACTGGTGGATCCGCGTCACACCGCGTTGTCCCTGGCGTTCCTGGGCGCGGAGCTGGTGGTGGGGCTCGTGACGGGCGCCGGCTGGGGCTGGACGGCCCGGCTGTGGCGCGAGGCGGACGGCTCGTTGTGGAGCAAGGGCACCAAGGCCACCGTCTTCGTCTGGATCGGGGGGCTGGCGCTGCGGGCGGTTCTCTACGGGGCTGCCGCGCTGATGGGCGTACATCAGGGCTCGTCGGCCCTGCTGTCGGCCCTCGCGGTGACCCTGGCGGTGCGCGGCGGTGCCCTGATGTGGCGGGCGCAGCAGATGGCTCCGGCGTACGGTGGCTCCGCCGGCGGGACGACGCCGCGACCGGCGTGGAAGGACCGTGTGTGACGCGTACGACCTGGACCAGCTGGCCGAGCCGGGAAGCCCTGTCCCGGACGGGCCGCAGCCGTCCGCGCCTGGTGGTCACCTGGGGCGTCCGGGTGGGGCTGCTCACCGCGATGCTCTGGAACACGTTCGCCCGTGGACGGTTCGGGCCCTGGGAGACCGCGCTCGGGCTGGTGGGCGTGCTGGGGTGCGCGTTCGCCGCGTGGGCCTTCTTCCGAACCAGCCTGGAGCACCGGCTGTGGCCGTCGCTCGGGCTGCTGACGCTGGTGATGCTGACGGCGCTGGGTGCGCAACAGGCCGGTGCCGAACTGCTCGCGCTGATCCTGTGGTGCGGCTGCGCGGTCGTCGCACTGGAGCGGTTGCCGCTCGTGGCGGGGCTCCCGGCGACAGCCGCCGCGTTCGGCGCCTACGCGGCCGTCAACACCGACGGCTGGCTCTCCACCGCCATGTCGACGGTGGGGCTCTCGCTGGTGGGCTATGTGCTCCGGCTCGACGCGGAGGCGCGGGGCAACACCCAGAGGCTCCTCGCACAGGAGAGGGCGGCCCGGGAGGCGGAGGCCGAGACGGCCGCGTTGGACGAGCGGGCCAGGATCGCGCGGGAGATCCATGATGTGCTCGCCCACAGCCTCTCCGCCCAGATGGTGCATCTGGAGGCGGCGCGGCTGCTGATCGAGCAGGAGCCCGCGGGGGAGTTCCGGGACCAGGTGCTGGAACGGGTCGTGGCAGCGCGTTCCATGGCGCGTGAGGGGCTCGCGGAGACCCGCCAGGCCCTCTCCGCGCTCAGGGGGGAGGTCTCTCCCGTGGAGGACTTCCTGCGGCAGCTGGTGGCCGTGGAGCCGGCACAGGTCAGTGTGGTGGGTGAGCGGCGGACGCTGACCGCCGAGGCGTCGCAGACGGTGCGGAGGGTGGCGCAGGAGGCCCTGACCAATGTGCGCAAGCACGCGGTGGGGGCCAGGGTGTTCGTACGGCTGGAGTATCTGCCGGACGAAGTGGCCCTGGAGGTCAGGGATTCGGGTGGACACAGCCCCGGGGGCGGCCTGTCCGGCAGTGGCTCCGGATACGGTCTGCTGGGGATGAGGGAACGGGCCGAGCTGATGGGCGGGACGCTGGAGGCCGGCCCCGGCGAGGAGGGTTTCGTGGTGAGTCTGCGGGTGCCCGCGTGAACGCGCGGGTCGTGGTCGCCGACGACCAGTCGGTGGTGCGCGAAGGGATCGTGATGCTGCTGGGGCTGCTGCCCGGGATCGAGGTGGTCGGGGCCGCGAAGGACGGCGAGGAGGCCGTGGCGCTCGTGGCCGAACTGTCCCCCGATGTCGTGCTGATGGATCTCCGGATGCCCCGGTGCGACGGGGCGGAGGCGACCCGGCGGATCCGCCGGGACCACCCGGGGACCCAGGTGGTGGTGCTGACGACCTTCGCGGACGACGACTCGCTCTTCCCCGCGTTGCAGGCCGGAGCCCGCGGCTATCTCACCAAGGACGCCGGGGGCGAGGAGATCGTGCGGGCCGTCCAGGCCGTGCTCTCCGGCGAAGCCGGGCTCTCGCCGAGTGTGCAGCGCCGTCTGCTGGAGCGGGTGACCACCAACCCGCCGCCCCTGCCCGAGCCCGAGACGCAGCTGCCCGACGGCCTGACACGACGTGAAGTGGAAGTCCTGGTCCTGATCGCGGAGGGCCTGTCCAATCCGGAGATCGCCCGCAGACTGCACATCTCGCAGGCGACCGTGAAGAGCCACATCAACAATCTCTTCGCCAAGGCCGGTGTGCGCGACCGGGCACAGGCCGTCCGCTACGCGTACGTTCGGGGCCTCGCACAACCGCCCGGTTCATCCGTCACCTGAAGAGGTGAAGACCGGCAAATGGGGCGCCCGCGATCTTCCCGATCTGCCCATTCTTGGGTACACGGCCGAAGTGGTCCGTGGACAAGGGGAGTTGTTCCGTGGAGAAGGAAGCAGGGCGCGAGGCCGCAGCGATGCGACTCGATGACCCGTGGTACGACACGTCGGCCTCCGAAGGAGGCGAGCCGGACGCTGCGGGGAGTTTCGCTCCGGCCGGACCACCCGGGCCCGCGGACCAGCGGCGTGGCCACAGCGCGGCCGACATCTATCTGGAGGTGCAGCGCAGCGAGGCGTTCCAGGAGGTGCGCCGCAGGTACCGGCGGTTCGTCGTCCCCGCCAGTCTCGCCTTCGTCGTCTGGTACCTCGTCTATGTCGTCGCCGCGGTCACCGCGCCCGGACTGATGGCCCGCCCGGTGGCGGGGGCGGTCAATGTGGCGATGGTCGCGGGGCTCGGCCAGTTCCTCACGACCTTCCTCCTCACCGGGGCGTACGCCCGCCACGCGCGGCTGCGCAGGGACCGCGCCGCGCTCGAACTGCGCTGGGAGACCCAGGAGATGACACGGGGGGTCGGGCGTTGAACGGCAACCACCAGACGCTGGCGCTGCTGCTGTTCAGCGCCTTCATCGCAGTGACGCTCGCCATCACCACCTGGGTGAGCCGCAACCGCCACGGTTCGGCGGAGGAGTTCTACGCGGGAGGCCGTCTGTTCTCCCCCATGGAGAACGGTTTCGCCATCGCCGGTGACTACATGTCGGCCGCGTCGTTCCTCGGTATCTCCGGTCTGATCGCGCTCTTCGGCTACGACGGCATGCTCTACTCCGTCGGATTCCTCGTCGCCTGGCTCGTCGTCCTGCTGCTGGTGGCCGAACTGGTGCGCAACTGCGGCCGGTTCACGCTCGCCGACGTGGTGGCCGCGCGGATGGCCGAGCGACCGGTCCGGATCGCGGCGGGCACCTCGTCCGTCACCGTCTCCGTGCTCTATCTGGTGGCGCAGATGGTGGGCGCCGGGAGTCTCGTCGCCCTGCTGCTCGGCGGAACGAGCGGCGCCGCCCGCTCCTGGACCGTGATCGGCGTCGGCGCGCTCATGGTGGTCTACGTATCGCTCGGTGGGATGCGCGCCACCACCTGGATCCAGATCGTCAAGGCCGTGCTGCTGACGGCGGGCGCGATCGTGCTCACCGTGCTCGTCCTGGTCCGCTTCCACGGCGACTTCAACGCCCTGCTCGACTCCGCCGCCGCACGCAGCGGGCACGGAAGCCGGTTCCTCGCGCCCGGTCTCCGGTACGGAGGCACATGGACGGCGCGCATCGACTTCATCAGTCTGGGGCTGGCCCTGGTGCTCGGCACCGCCGGTCTGCCGCACATCCTGTCGCGGTTCTACACCGTGCCCACGGCCCGTGCGGCCCGTCGCTCGGTCGTCTGGTCGATCGGGCTCATCGGCAGCTTCTACCTGATGACGATCGTGCTCGGCTTCGGGGCGGCCGCACTGGTCGGCTCGGCCGACGTGCGCGCGTCCAACGCCGCGGGCAACACGGCGATCCCGCTGCTGGCCATGGAACTCGGCGGCGGAGAGGGGTCCACCGGAGGCGCCATCCTGTTCGCCGTCGTCGCCGCGGTCGCCTTCGCGACCATCCTCGCGGTCGTCGCGGGGATCACACTCGCCTCGTCCGCCTCCGTGGCCCATGACCTCTACGCCTCCCTCAGGCGTCCGGGCTCCAGGCAGTACAGCGAGGTGGCCGTGGCCAGGGTGGCCGCGGCGGCGATCGGGGTGGCCGCCATCGGACTCGGTCTGATCGCCCAGGACCTGAACGTGGCGTTCCTGGTGGGGCTCGCCTTCGCCGTCGCCGCCTCGGCCAACCTTCCGGTGCTGCTGTACTCCCTGTTCTGGCGGAACTTCACCACCCGGGGAGCGGTCTGGTCGGTCTACGGCGGGCTGATTCCGGCCGTGCTGCTGGTGCTGCTCTCGCCGGTGGTCTCCGGCAGCCCCACGTCGCTCTTCCCCGGCGTCGACTTCCAGCTCTTCCCGCTGGAGAACCCAGGACTGGTCTCCATCCCGCTGGGCTTCCTGGCCGGCTGGGCCGGAACGGTCACCTCGGCCGATCCGCCCGACGAGGCGAAGCACGCCGAGACCGAGGTCCGCGCGCTCACCGGGGCGGGCGCGGTGTAGCTCCACGTACGCCACCGGCACCCCATGTCTCCGCGCCCCGCCCCGTGCGGACGGGGCCGGACGGGGCCGGTCAGGCCGATCAGGCCGGTCCGCCGGTGGACCAGGTGTAGCGGTGTTCCGGGCGGCCCGTCTCGCCGTAGCGCAGCGTCAGCCGCACCCTGCCCGTCCTCTCCAGCAGCTTCAGATAGCGCTGGGCCGTCTGCCTGCTCATGCCTGCGCTCTCCGCGATCTCCTGCGCGGAGAGCGGTCCGTCCGCGGTGCGGAGCGCCTGACGGACCAGTTCCGCCGTGGTCGGTGAGTGCCCCTTGGGCAGATCGGGTTCGCCCGCCGCCCACAGGGCGCCGAAGAGCCGGTCCACCTCACCCTGTTCGGCGTCGCCGCCGCGCTCCAGCGTGTGGCGCAGCGCCGCATACGCCTCCAGTTTGGTGCGCAGTCCCGCGTAGGTGAACGGCTTCACCAGATACTGCAGGGCGCCGTACCGCATGGCCTTCTGGACGGTGGCGACATCGCGCGCCGCCGTCACCATGATCACGTCGGTGTGGTGGCCGAGTCCACGCAGCTCCCGCACCAGGGTGAGGCCGTTGCGGTCGGGCATGTAGTGGTCCAGCAGCACCAGGTCCACGCGCCGGCTCTCGATCGTGGCGAGAGCCTCGGCGGCGGAGTGCGCCTGGGCGGCCACCCGGAATCCGGGCATCCTGGAGACATAGGCCGCATTGACCTTCGCGACCCGGATGTCGTCGTCCACGACCAGGACCTCGATCATTGAACTTCTCCCGCGATGCCGGTGTTCGATTCGGTCATGTCCGGTCCGGCACCCGTCGCCCGGGTGCCGGCCGTCCCGGGGCCCGCCGCTCCGGGTTCCGTCGGCACGGGTTCCGTCGGTACGGGGGCGGCAAGGGCCTCAGGCAGGACGACCGTGAACTCGGCGCCGCCGTCCGCGGCCCCGTCGACGGTGACCCTGCCACCCTGCCGTTCCGCCAGCCGCCGCACCAGGGCGAGGCCCAGACCGCGTCGGCCGTGCGCCGGTACCTCCTTCGTCGACCAGCCCTCCGTGAAGATCGATTCGCGGTGACCGGCCGGAACCCCGGGGCCGCTGTCGCGGACCCGGAGCACCACCGTACGGCCCTCGGCGCGTAGGCCCACCTCGACCAGGGCGCCATCCGCTCCGGCGGCCGCGTCCAGGGCGTTGTCCACGAGGTTGCCGACGATCGTGACCAGCCCGCGCGGGTCCACCAGCCGGTCCGGGAGCAGCGTCGCCGGGTCCATGCGCAGGGCGACACCGCGCTCCGCCGCCACCGTCGCCTTGCCGACCAGGAGCGCGGCCAGCAGGGGATCGCGCACCTTCTCGGTGACCTGCTCGGCGGTCGCCCGGTGCACGCCCACGATCTCGGTGACGTACTCCATGGCGTCCGCGTGCATGTCGAGTTCCAGCAGCCCCAGGAGCGTGTGCATCCGGTTGGCGTGCTCGTGGTCCTGGGCCCGCAGTGCGTCGATCAGGCCGCGCGTCGAGTCGAGTTCGCGGCCCAGGTGTTCGAGTTCGGTGCGGTCGCGGAGGGTGGCGACGGCGCCGCCGTCGTCGGTCGGCATCCTGTTGGCGAGCAGGACCCGGGTGCCCCGCACCGTCAGCAGATCGTCGCCGAGCACCCGGCCCGCCAGTACGTCGGCCGTCCGTCCCGCGCCGAGTACGGCGTCCAGCGGGCGGCCCGCGGCCTCGGGGCCGAGCCCGAGCAGCCGCTGGGCCTCGTCGTTCAGCAACCGGATCCTGCCCGTCCGGTCGAGCGCGACGACTCCCTCCCTGATGCCGTGCAGCATCGCCTCGCGCTCGGCCAGCAGCGCGGAGATGTCGGAGAAAGCGAGGTCGTGGGTCTGCCGCTGGAGGCGCCGGGAGATCAGACAGGCGGCCAGCGCACCGACGGCCAGCGCCCCGCCCGCGTAGGCGAACAGCCCGGGAATCGCGGCGAGGAGCCGGGCGCGGACACTGTCGTACGCGATACCGACGGAGACGGCGCCCACGATGTGCCGCTGCTCGTCGCGCAGCGGCACCTTCCCGCGGGCGGAGCGGCCGAGCGTCCCGCTGTCGATCTCCATGACGTTCCGGCCCGCGAGCGCGTCGCTCGGGTCGGTGGAGACGACCTTGCCGATCTCGTCGGCGTCGGTGTGCGACCAGCGCACCCCGCGCCGGTCCATGACGACGACGTACTCGGCCCCGGTGGCCCGTCTGACCCGCTCGGCCGCGGACTGCACGGGGCCGGTGGCGGACGGCGCCGTGGTGAGCAGCGACTCGGTGAGGTGCGGCTCGGCCGCAGTGCTCTGCGCGATCGCCAGGGCGCGGCGCATCGCCTGGTCGTCGAGCTGGGCGCTGAGCGGGGCCAGGAAGAGACCGGTGGCGAGCACGGTGACGCCGGTGGCGATGGCCAGCTGCATCAGCAGGACCTGGGAGAAGACCCGCCGCGGCCAGCCGAGTCGGCGTGCTCTTCCGGCGGTGGGCGGTGGGGCGCTCATCGTATGAACGGTAAAGGGCATTCCGGCTCTTTCCGAAATTCCCTCGCTCCGCCTCGCGCGGGAGCGGGCCCGGCCGGGTCCTGCCCGTCTCCGCCCGCTACCTCGGCGGCTCGCCCGGGGGAGCGGGGAGCGGTTGCGGGGGACGGGGGCCGCCGTACTGGCCGCTGGGGCGCATCCGTAGCGGCCGCTCCCCGTACTCCTCCAGGGCGTGGGCGATCCACCCGGCCGTGCGGGACACCGCGAAGACGGTCTCACCGGCCTCCGGCCGCATACCGCAGGAGACCGAGAGCACGGCGAGCGCCAGGTCGACATTGGCGTGCAGGGGCGCGTGCCGGGCCGTCGTGGTGACCACGTCGCGTGCCGCGGCGAGCGCCCCGGCCGCCCGGGGCATCCGCGCGAGCAGGGCGAACAGCGTGCGCGCCCGCGGATCCTCCGAGGTGTAGAGACGGTGGCCGAGTCCGGGCACCCTGCGTCCGGTACGGAGATGGTCGGCGACCACCGGGGCCGCGGAGCCCCGCTCCAGGACCTCGGTCAGCATCCGGTGCGCCAGTCCGCTCGCCGCCCCGTGCAGCGGGCCCTCCAGGACCCCGAGCCCGGCGGAGACCACCGCGTACGGATGGGCGCGGGCCGATGCGGCGACCCTGGCGGCCAGGGTCGACGCGGCGAGGTCGTGGTCGATCAGCAGGGCGAGGGCGGTGTCCAGCGCGGCGACGGACGGCTCGTCGGCCGGGCGGGCGGTGAGTTTCGGCCACAGCTGCCGGGCCAGTCCGGCGTCGCTCGCCTCCGGTGCCCCCTCGGCCGCCGACGGTCCGTCCGCGACCACGGGCAGCGCACCGACCAGGGTCGGGACGAGGCTCCGCGCCGCGGCGAGCACCGCCTCGCGCGCGAGGTCGAAGCGGAGCGGATCGGCGGTCGCCGCGGCGACCACCGCCACGCGCAACCGGTCCGTCGAGCCGCTGTGCGCGGGCAGCGCGTCGACCGCCCGGCGCGCCGCGGCGAGCGTCTCGGCCGGTGCCGCGAACCGGACCCCGGCGCGCAGCGTGCCGGTCCAGAGCCACTCGGCGACCTCCTCGTAGGTGTACCGCCGGGCCAGCTTGGTCGCGTCGACACCGCGGAAGTAGCAGTGGTCGTCCTCGATCAGCGTGATGCCGGTGCGGAAGACCAGGTCGCCGGGGGTCGGCGCGGCGGGGGTCCTGCGGCCGGTGCGCCGGGCCAGCGCCTCGATCTCCGCGGCGTCGAAGGTGCTGCCGCGGCCGCCCGGGGCGCGGTTGCTGCTCAGCTGGCCCCGGCTGACGTACGCGTAGACCGTCTCGGGCTTCACGCCGAGGCGTTGGGCCGCCTCCCGGGTGCTGAGCCGTCGTGGAACGTCCGCTTCCGGACCGCCGCCGGTTGCTGCTTGATCCTTCATGGAGCCACCGTATCCATATTGATTCAATCAACATTGACAGGATTGACATCAATCATGGAGGGTCGAAATCAATATGAAGAGCAGGGCCGGGACGCCCACGGAGGAAGAGATGCCGACCATGACCAGCAGCAGCCCGCTCGACGTACCCCGAGGTCTCGCGGGCGTCGTCGTCACCGACACGGCCCTCGGGGACGTCCGGGGCCGCGAGGGCTTCTACCACTACCGGCAGTACTCGGCGATCGAGCTGGCCCGGACCCGCAGCTTCGAGGACGTCTGGTACCTGATGACCGAGGGCGCCCTGCCCGACGCCGCGGCCCGTGCCGAATTCGCCGCCCGCACCGCCGCCCTGCGCCGGCTGCCCGCCGAGGTGCGTGAAGCGCTGCCCGCCATAGCGCGCGCCGGAGCCGCCTCCGGACCGCTGGCCGGTCTGCGCACCGCACTCTCGCTCCTCGGCGCCTCGGCCGGCTTCCGGCCGGTGTACGACCTGGACGCCGGCCGTCGCCGCGCCGACGCACTGGCCGCCTGCGCCGCCGTCCCCACCGTGCTCACCGCCCTTCACCGGCTCGGGCAGGGCCTCGAACCGGTCGAGCCGCGCGACGACCTGCCCCACGCGGCCAACTACCTCTACATGCTCACCGGCTCCGTACCGGACGACGCCCGCGTCAGGGCCGTGGAGCAGTACCTGATCTCCACCGTCGACCACGGGTTCAACGCCTCGACGTTCACCGGCCGCGTCGTCGCCTCCACCGGCGCCGATGTGGCGGCCTGCCTGGTGGCGGCCGTCGGCGCGCTCTCCGGACCGCTGCACGGCGGAGCGCCGAGCCGGGCCCTCGACACCCTGGACGCCATCGGCACCCCCGATCGCATCGACGGCTGGATCCGCGAACGCGTACTCGCGGGCGAGCGGATCATGGGATTCGGACACCCCGTCTACCGCACCGAGGACCCCCGCTCACGGCTGCTGCGCGGCATCGCCCAGGGCTTCGGCGGCCCCCTCGTCGACTTCGCCGTCGAGGTCGAGCGCCAGGTCGAGGCGATCCTCGCCGAGCTCAAGCCGGGCCGGGAGCTGCACACCAACGTGGAGTTCTACGCCGGAGTCGTCATGGAGCTGTGCGGGCTGCCGCGCGAGATGTTCACGCCGACGTTCTGCGCGGCGAGGGTGGTCGGCTGGAGCGCCAATATCCTGGAGCAGGCGGAGGACTCGAAGATCATCCGCCCGGCGGCCCGTTACGTCGGTACGCCCCCGCCGCAGCCGGTCCCCGTGCTCTGAGGTCCCCGAGAGAGGTCTCCGTTGAACCCGTCGTCCCCGCCCCGCAAGCAGCAGATCCCGGTCGTCGTCCTCGCGGGGTTCCTGGGATCGGGCAAGACGACGCTGCTGAACCACCTCCTCCGCAACCGGGCAGGGAACCGGATCGGCGTGATCGTCAATGACTTCGGCTCCATCGAGATCGACGCCATGACGGTCTCGGGGCAGGTCGGCTCCACGGTCTCGCTGGGCAACGGCTGCCTGTGCTGCGCGGTCGACGCGAGCGAACTCGACACCTTCCTGGAGACGCTGACCGGACCCGCCGCCCGCCTCGACGTGATCGTCATCGAGGCGAGCGGTCTGGCCGAACCGCAGGAACTCGTCCGCATGCTCCTGGCCAGCGAGAACCCGCACATCGTCTACGGGGGACTGGTGGAGGTCGTCGACGCCGCCGAGTTCGACGCCACCCGGGAACGCCATCCGGAGATCGACCGCCACCTCGCCGTCGCCGACCTCGTCGTACTGAACAAGACCGACCGGGTCGACGACGCGGAGCGGACCCGTATCCAGGAGGTCGTCGCCGGCACGGGTGCCTCCGGCGGCGGTGCGGCGGCCGTCATCTGCGCCAGCTACGGGCGTATCGACCCCGAGCTGCTCTTCGACCCGGCACTGCGGCCGGACAGCGAGGAGAAGGCGCGTCAGCTCACCTTCGAGGATCTGCTCCGGGCGGAGCGGGACGAGGGCGACTACGGGCACGCGCACCACCTCCACGCCGCGTACGACAGCGTCTCCTTCAGCTCGGACGTGCCCATGGACCCACGGCGGCTGATGGAATTCCTCGACTCCCGGCCGCAGGGCCTCTACCGGATCAAGGGGTTCGTCGACTTCGGCAGGGGCGACCGGGGCAACAAGTACGCCCTGCACGCGGTCGGCAGGTTCCTGCGGTTCGACCCGCAGCCCTGGAAGCGCGGCGAACCGCGCCGTACCCAACTGGTGCTGATCGGCTCGGGCCTCGCCCCGGAGGCCCTGGGCAAGGAGCTGGCCGACTGCCGCGACAGCACCGCACCCGGCCCGGACACGACGCAGGACGCCGCACACGAGCGAAGCATGTGGGGCGTCCTGCGGTACGTACAACGGTCCGGCGACGAGGCGTAGCGCGCGGCCACGCCCCGCCCGGACGACCGGCTACACCGGCCCGGCGACCACCGCGACCGGCTTGGCCAGCGGCGTACCCGAACCGTCGCGCCGCGGGTCGGGCTCGGGCAGCTCGCTCGGCGTGCCGTTCCGCTGCGCGGCGCGGGCGGGCGTCTCACCGGCCCAGCCGAACACCAGGACGTCCTCGCCCTTGAGGAACCGCTGGCAGCGCACCCCACCGGTGGCCCGGCCCTTGCGCGGGTACTGGTCGAAGGGGGTGAGCTTGCACGTCAGCACCGAGTCGTCCAGCGTGCCGTGCGAGCCCGCGACCGTGAACACCACCGCGTCCGCCGCCGGATCCACCACGGTGAACGAGATCACCTCGGCGTCCCCGGCGAGCTTCACCCCGGCCATGCCACCGGCCGGCCGGCCCTGCGGCCGCACCTGCGCCGCCGGATAGCGCAGCAACTGCGCGTCGGAGGTGATGAAGACCAGATCCTCCTCGCCGGTCCGCAGCTCCGCGGCGCCGACGATCCGGTCACCGTCCTTGAGGGCGATGACCTCCAGCTCGTCCTTGTTGGCCGGGTAGTCGGGCACCACCCGCTTGACGACCCCCTGGAGGGTGCCGACCGCCAGACCGGGGGAGGACTCGTCGAGCGTGGTGAGGCAGACGACGGACTCGTCGCCCTCCAGCGTGAGGAACTCGGCGACCATCGCCCCGCCCGACAGATTGGGCGCCGCGTGGGTGTCCGGAAGCTGGGGCAGATCGATCACCGCGAGCCGCAGCAGCCGGCCCGTCGACGTCACCACGCCCACATCGCCGCGGGCCGTCGCAGGCACGGCCGAGACGATCACGTCGTGCTTGGCACGCTTGGCGTCCTCGGCGAACACGATCGGCTCGTCATTGGCCGTGCGGGCCAGCAGACCGGTCGAGGACAGCAGCACCCGGCACGGGTCGTCCGCGACCTCCAGCGGCACCGAGGCGACCTGCGCACCGGCCGACTCCAGCAGCACCGTACGCCGGTCGGTACCGAACTTCTTGGCGACCGCAGCCAGTTCGGAGGAGACGAGCTTGCGCAGCTCGGCGTCCGATTCGAGGATGGCGGTCAGCGCGTCGATCTCGCCGTTGAGCCGGTCCCGCTCGCTCTCCAGCTCGATCCGGTCGAACCGGGTCAGCCGACGCAGCGGGGTGTCCAGGATGTACTGCGTCTGGATCTCGCTCAGCGAGAAGCGCTCGATGAGCCGCTCCTTCGCCTGCGCCGAATTGTCACTGGACCGGATGATCCGGATGACCTCGTCGATGTCGATCAGCGCGACGAGCAGGCCCTCGACCAGATGCAGCCGGTCGCGGCGCTTGCCCCGGCGGAACTCGCTGCGCCGGCGCACCACGTCGAAGCGGTGGTCGAGATAGACCTCCAGGAGCTCCTTGAGCCCCAGCGTGAGCGGCTGCCCGTCGACCAGCGCCACGTTGTTGATGCCGAAGGACTCCTCCATCGGCGTGAGCTTGTAGAGCTGCTCCAGGACGGCCTCCGGCACGAAGCCGTTCTTCACCTCGATGACCAGACGAAGGCCGTGCTCGCGGTCGGTCAGGTCCTTCACGTCCGCGATGCCCTGGAGCTTCTTCGCCGAGACCAGGTCCTTGATCTTGGCGATCACCTTCTCCGGACCGACGGTGAACGGCAGTTCGGTGACGACCAGGCCCTTGCGGCGGGCCGTCACGTTCTCCACCGAGACGGTCGCGCGGATCTTGAACGTGCCACGCCCGCGGGCGTAGGCGTCCTTGATGCCGCCCAGGCCCACGATCCGGCCACCGGTGGGCAGATCGGGACCCGGCACGAACCGCATCAGGGTCTCCAGGTCCGCGCCCGGATGCTTGATCAGATGACGGGCGGCGGCGATGACCTCGCCCAGATTGTGCGGCGGCATGTTCGTCGCCATGCCGACCGCGATCCCGGACGACCCGTTGACCAGGAGGTTCGGGTACGCGGCGGGGAGAACGGTCGGCTCCGTCTCCTGGCCGTCGTAATTCGACTGGAAAGCGACGGTGTCCTCGTCGATCGACTCCGTCATCAGCGACGTCGCGTCGGCCATCCGGCACTCGGTGTACCGCATGGCGGCCGGCGGGTCGTCGTTTCCGAGCGAGCCGAAGTTTCCGTGGCCGTCGACCAGGGGGAGGCGCATGGAGAACGGCTGCGCCAGACGGACCAGCGCGTCGTAGATCGACGCGTCTCCGTGCGGGTGCAGCTTACCCATGACCTCGCCGACCACGCGGGCGCACTTCACGAAGCCGCGGTCGGGGCGCAGGCCCATCTCGTTCATCTGGTAGACGATGCGGCGGTGCACCGGCTTCATGCCGTCGCGGGCGTCGGGCAGGGCCCGCGAGTAGATCACCGAATACGCGTACTCGAGGAAGGAGCCCTGCATTTCGTCGACGACGTCGATGTCGAGGATCTTCTCCTCGAAGTCGTCCGGCGGCGGGGTCTTCGTGCTGCGGCGGGCCATCGCTGCTGCGACTCCTTCACGGATTCTGTTCGGGCAACCTCAGGTTCTGACGCGGACCATTGTGGACCGCCGCGCTGACATCGCCGACCTCGACCCGTCCCAAAGGGCGTTCCCGGCCCCGGTCGGGCCGGTTTCCCGGCCGGTCGCGCGGGGCGTGCGCCCCCCTTTCCCGCGAACTTCCGCCGTACGGGAACTTCGCCAGGTGTCCGTCCGCTTGCTTAAAGTGGCAGGTCTCGCAGGAAATCCAGTATCGCGATCGAAGGGACGTACATGCCCATGGGTCACACGGCCACCGCTCAGGCCGGCTCCGGCGGCTTGACAGCGACCGAGCACCGCCTGGCCAACGGCCTGCGCGTGGTGCTCTCCGAGGACCATCTGACCCCGGTCGCCGCGGTCTGCCTCTGGTACGACGTCGGCTCGCGCCACGAGGTCGAGGGGCGCACCGGCCTGGCTCACCTCTTCGAGCACCTGATGTTCCAGGGCTCCGGCCAGGTCAAGGGGAACGGCCACTTCGAGCTGGTGCAGGGGGCGGGCGGTTCGCTCAACGGCACCACCAGCTTCGAGCGCACCAACTACTTCGAGACCATGCCCACGCACCAGCTGGAGCTGGCGCTGTGGCTCGAAGCCGACCGCATGGGCTCGCTGCTCGCCGCGCTCGACGAAGAGTCCATGGAGAACCAGCGCGACGTCGTCAAGAACGAGCGCCGCCAGCGCTACGACAACGTCCCCTACGGCACGGCGTTCGAGAAGCTGACGGCGCTGGCCTACCCCGAGGGCCACCCGTACCACCACACCCCGATCGGCTCGATGGCCGACCTGGACGCCGCGACCCTGGAGGACGCCCGCACCTTCTTCCGTACGTACTACGCGCCCAACAACGCGGTGCTCTCGGTCGTCGGCGACATCGACCCCGAGCAGACCCTCGCCTGGATCGAGAAGTACTTCGGCTCCATCCCGTCCCACGACGGCAAGCAGCCGCCGCGCGACGGCGCGCTCCCCGAGATCATCGGCGGGCAGCTGCGCGAGGAGGTGCGCGAGGAGGTTCCGGCGCGGGCGCTGATGGCCGCCTACCGGCTGCCGCACGACGGCACCCGCGAGTGCGACGCGGCGGACCTCGCGCTGACCGTGCTCGGCGGCGGCGAGTCCTCGCGGCTGCACAACCGCCTGGTCCGCCGTGACCGTACGGCCGTGGCGGCCGGGTTCGGGCTGCTGCGGCTGGCCGGTGCGCCCTCGCTCGGCTGGCTGGACGTCAAGACGTCCGGCGGCGTGGAGGTGCCGGAGATCGAGGCCGCGGTCGACGAGGAGCTCGCCCGGTTCGCCGCCGAGGGCCCCACGCCCGAGGAAATGGAGCGCGCGCAGGCCCAGTTGGAGCGCGAGTGGCTGGACCGGCTCGGCACGGTCGCCGGTCGCGCCGACGAACTGTGCCGGTTCGCCGTGCTGTTCGGTGACCCGCAGCTCGCGCTGACCGCCGTGCGGCGGGTGCTCGACGTCACCGCGGAGGAGGTCCAGGCCGTCGCCAAGGCCCAGCTGCGCCCCGACAACCGGGCGGTGCTGGTCTACGAGCCGGTCGAACCGGCCGAGCCCGCGGACGCGGCGGACACCGACGAGACCGACGCCGACGAGACCGACGCGCACGAAGGAGCGGGCAAGTGACCGACGCTGCCGCGACTGGAGTTTCGATGCAGTACCACCCGCAGCCCGCCCCCGGCGCCGCCCGGCCCTGGGCCTTCCCCGCGCCGGACCGGGGCGCCCTGCCCAACGGACTCACGGTGCTGCGCTGCCACCGCCCCGGCCAGCAGGTCGTGGCCGTCGAGATCTTCCTCGACGCTCCGCTGGACGCCGAGCCCGAGGGCCTGGACGGTGTGGCCACGATCATGTCGCGGGCGCTGTCCGAGGGCACCGACAAGCACACCGCCGAGGAGTTCGCCGCCGAGCTGGAGCGCTGCGGCGCCACCCTCGACGCGCACGCCGACCACCCGGGCGTCCGGGTCTCCCTGGAGGTCCCCGCCTCCCGGCTGGCCAAGGCGCTCGGTCTGGTCGCCGAGGCGCTGCGGGCGCCCGCCTTCGCCGACAGCGAGATCGAGCGGCTGGTGAGCAACCGGCTCGACGAGATCCCGCACGAGCAGGCCAACCCGGCCCGGCGTGCCGCCAAGCAGCTCTCCAAGGAGCTCTTCCCGGCCACGTCGCGGATGTCACGTCCGCGCCAGGGCACCGAGGAGACGGTGGAGCGCATCGACTCGGCGGCCGTGCGCGCCTTCTTCGACGCCCATGTACGGCCGTCCGCGGCGACCGCCGTCGTCGTGGGCGACCTCACCGGCATCGACCTGGACGCCCTGCTCGCCGACACCCTCGGCGACTGGTCGGGCGAGGCCGCCGAGTCCCGTCCCGCCCCGCCGATCACCGCCGACGACACCGGGCGCGTGGTGATCGTCGACCGGCCGGGCGCGGTGCAGACGCAGCTGCTGATCGGCCGGATCGGTGCCGACCGCCACGACAGCGTGTGGCCGGCCCAGGTGCTCGGCACGTACTGCCTGGGCGGCACGCTCACCTCCCGCCTGGACCGTGTGCTGCGCGAGGAGAAGGGCTACACCTACGGCGTGCGGGCCTTCGCCCAGGTGCTGAGGTCGTCGGCCCCGGACTCCGCCTCGGGTGCGACCGGCGCCGCGATGCTGGCCATCAGCGGTTCGGTGGACACGGAGTCCACCGGACCGGCGCTCAAGGACCTGTGGACGGTCCTGCGGACGCTGGCGGCCGAGGGCCTGACCGACGAGGAGCGCGAGACGGCCGTGCAGAACCTCGTGGGTGTCGCACCCCTGAAGTTCGAGACGGCGGCCTCGGTCGCGGGCACCCTCGCCGACCAGGTCGAGCAGCACCTCCCGGACGACTACCAGGCACAGCTGTACGCCCGGCTCGCGGAGACCGGCACGGTCGAGGCGACCGCCGCGGTGGTCAACGCCTTCCCGGGCGACCGGCTGGTCACGATCCTCGTCGGTGACGCGGCGCGGATCGAGGAGCCGGTCCGGGCCCTGGGCATCGGGGACGTCTCGGTGGTCACGGGCTGACGGTCCGGACGCTGACGGCCGGGACGGCGGACGACCGAGCGGACGGGGGACTGGACGGGGGAGCGGGTGGGCCGAGTGCCGGACCGGCCCAGCACCGGGACGGCGAGCACCGGACCACCGGCCGGCCGTCCCGCCGCCGCCGGTTCCGCCGTCCGGCAGATCAGTGGACCGGCCCTCCTGTCCGGAAGGTCGGTGAACCGGTCCCGTTCCGCTCCGAAGTCCAGACATACCGGTGCAGAGTGGAAGAAAAGGGAAGGTCCTGGCAGGCGAGGCGCCGCCAGGGCCTTCCCTTTTGTCCGTTCTGATGGGGAGGTTGCCTGTCTGCCCTGTGGGATGTACTACAAATCGGCCTGTCCGTTTGGTGAATGAAAGTGGCCCCGCTTAGCGTCGGCTCGGCTGTCCGCCACTCGTATGCCGCATCCGCGACGTACCGGACAGTCATCGCCGAGTCCCCGTCAGGCGCGAGCCTGGGGAGCCGGGGACCCACGCAGTCCCTGGGGTGAATCGGACGCCCGCCCTCGACGGGGCCGGGGCGTCCGTAGGAGACCTTCCTGCTCCGAACCCGTCAGCTAACCCGGTAGGCGAGAAGGAAGGAAAGGATCAGCCACTTCATGGCGTTCACCCGTGCCACCGGGAAGCACCGTGCCGCGAGCCGACTGACGCGCAGGAGCGCGAAGGTCGTGGGCGTCGCGGCTCTGGCCACCACCGGCGTCATCGGCGGCCTGGCCTCTCCGGCCCTCGCCGCGGACTCCGAGGGCGCCACTTTGGGCGACACCGGTCTCGGCCAGGTCATCGCCATCGACGAGACGCTCGCCGAGCGGATCGACGCCCAGGCCGACGCACAGCAGCACCAGGCCGACGCCGCGGCGAAGGCGAAGGCGGAGGCCCGGCACAAGGCGGAGGCCAGGAAGAAGGCCGAGGCGAAGGCCAGGGCCGAGGCGCAGCGAGCGGCCGAGGCCCGAGCCGCGAAGGTGCGCGCCGCACGGTCCGCCGAGCGCGCCCGGCTGGGCTCCTTCCAGCTTCCGGTCGCCGGTTCGTACATCAGCACCGGATACAAGTCCAGCGGCTCGCTCTGGTCCTCCGGCAGCCACTCGGGCGTCGACTTCCACGCCGCGTCCGGCAGCTCCGTCGTCGCGGTCGGCGCCGGTACGGTCGTCGAGGCCGGCTGGGGCGGCGCGTACGGCAACAACATCGTGCTCCGGATGACGGACGGCACGTACACGCAGTACGGCCACCTCTCCTCGATCGGCGTCTCCGTGGGCCAGAGCGTCGGCGCGGGGCAGCAGATCGCCCTCTCCGGCTCGACCGGCAACTCCACCGGCCCGCACCTCCATTTCGAGGCCCGCACGACCCCGTCGTACGGCTCCGACATCGACCCGGTCGCGTATCTGCGCGCCCACGGCGTCAACGTCTGACCGACCCCGCGTCGCAGTACCTCGCCGAAGGCCCCGGATTCATGCCGGGGCCTTCGGCATGTTCGCCACGCGCCCCGGTCCCCGTCCGTCCGCCCAACCGCCCCGTGGCCAGAAGATATTCATGAATTCCCGCCCGGCATCGGAAATGCCGCCCTATTGTCATAGAGTCGCGGAACAG
Organism: Streptomyces sp. NPDC057697; assembly: GCF_042799335.1. Lineage (NCBI taxonomy): Bacteria > Bacillati > Actinomycetota > Actinomycetes > Kitasatosporales > Streptomycetaceae > Streptomyces > Streptomyces sp. NPDC057697. The sequence continues at coordinate 121,908 of NZ_JBHVJA010000005.1, forward strand.
ATGTCGGCCGTCCGCGTTCAGCGGGGATCGAGGCGGAGGTTCGGGTATGCGCATTCCGGCGCAATCGGTATGCACGGCAATACGCGATGACATCGTCTCCGGTGTCTTCGAATGCGGCAGCCGTCTCACGGAGGAACTGCTGGCCCGCCGTTACGGGGTCTCCCGCGTCCCGGTGAGGGAAGCGCTGCGCACCCTGGAATCCGAGGGCTTCGTGGTCACCCGCCGGCACGCGGGTGCCTGTGTCGCCGAGCCCACCGAGCGGGAGGCGGCCGATCTCCTGGAGGTCCGGCTGCTGCTGGAGCCGCTGGGCGCCGCGCGCGCCGCACAACGCCGCACCGAGGCACACCTCAAGGTGCTGCGCGGGCTCGTCAGGCTGGGCCGGGACCGGGCCGCGCGGGGCGAGGGCGAGGACCTGCGCTCACTGGGCGGCTGGTTCCACGAGACGCTGGCGCAGGCCTCCGGCAGCCCCGGTCTGATCGCCCTGCTCACCCAGCTGCGCCACAAGACCGCCTGGATGTACGTGGTCGACCGGCCGGTCCGGCCGGTGGAGTCCTGGGCCGAGCGCGGGGCCATCGTGGACGCGGTGGCGCGCGGCGACGCGGAGAAGGCCAGGGCGCTGGCCGCCCATCACGCCGAGCGGGCCGCGGCCGCGCACCGGCTGCGCCGGCCCTCCACCGCTTCCCGGTCCGGCCGGGTGAGGCCCTCGCAACATTCTGTAAACACCGCAGGCGCCCAGCATTAACAATCACGCTTTAGAAATGTGATGTGGCGATCCGCGTGACATCGCGATCCACGCGAGAGGGCATTCAGTACGGCATCGCATTCAGTGGGAAGTCGCACTGAGTGGGATGCCGCATTGAGCGCATTGAGTGTGACGACGTATGGAGTGTGGTGCCGAAATCGTCAATGACGTCGACATCAGCAACGTCGTCATGAGCGACATCGCAATCGAGCGACGCACTCATCGAGCGACGCAGTAATCGAGCGGCGCGGAAATCGACGTGGCATCGCACACGGAGACGGCCGCACGCGGAGACGGCCGTGCGCGGAGACGGCCGCACGCGGAGCCATAGATTTCGTGGGGCGCCGTTCTGCCTGCGCCGGACGGCGCAGGCGCGCCGGCACGCGCGGCGCGGACAAGCGGACAAGGGGGGGCGTGGCGGGGCCGAAGGGCCGCGGTCGCACGAGAGAGCCGCGGCACCGGTTCGGACGGGTGGCCGCGGCTCTCTGCGGGAAGCGTGTTTCAGACGGTCTCCGGAAGCTCCTCAAGCCCCTCGGCGACCAGCTTCGCCAGGCGGTCCAGCGCGGCCTCGGCGTCGTCGGCCTCGGACGCGAGCACGATCTCCTCGCCGCCCTGCGCGCCGAGACCGAGGACCGCGAGCATGGAGGCGGCGTTCACCGGGTTGCCGTCGGCCTTGGCGATCGTCACGGGGACGCCGGAAGCCGTGGCGGCACGGACGAAGATGGAAGCGGGGCGGGCGTGCAGGCCCTCGGCCCAACCGACGTTGACGCGGCGCTCAGCCATGGTTCTGCCCTTCACGAATCAACAGTTGTCTAGACCAGTCTCTCACGCGGTGCGCAGTGCTCCGGCCGACCGGTGAACACCCCGCGAACGCCCGGTGCACCGCCGATCGGCCCTCTCAGACTGCCCCGGCCCCGGGGCCTACGCGACCGCTGACGGAGCCGTAGTCTTTGCCCATGGAGCACGTGCCCGAGCAGAGCCCGCATCATGCTTATCCCGACCACTGGGAAGCGGACGTGGTGCTCCGCGACGGAGGCACCGCGCGCATCCGGCCCATCACCACGGACGATGCCGAACGGCTGGTCAGCTTCTACGAGCAGGTCTCCGACGAGTCGAAGTACTACCGGTTCTTCGCGCCCTACCCCCGGCTCTCCGACCGGGACGTGCACCGCTTCACCCATCACGACTACGTCGACCGGGTGGGACTCGCCGTCACGGTCGGCGGCGAGTTCATCGCGACCGTCCGCTACGACCGGATCGACGAGCGCGGCAGGCCCGCCTCCGCGCCCGCCGACGAGGCCGAGGTCGCCTTCCTCGTCCAGGACGCGCACCAGGGCCGGGGCGTGGCCTCGGCGCTGCTCGAACACATCGCGGCCGTCGCCCGCGAGCGCGGCATCCGGCGCTTCGCCGCCGAGGTGCTGCCCGCCAACAACAAGATGATCAAGGTGTTCCGGGATGCCGGATACACCCAGCAGCGCAGCTTCGAGGACGGCTCCGTCCATCTCACCCTGGACCTCGAACCGACCGCCGAGTCCCTCGCCGTCCAGCGCGGCCGGGAGCAGCGGGCCGAGGCGCGCTCCGTGCAGCGCCTGCTGGCCCCCGGTTCCGTCGCCGTCATCGGCGTCGGCCGGACCCCCGGCGGCGTCGGCCGCACGGTCCTGCGCAACCTCCTCGGCGCAGGCTTCACCGGCCGCGCCTACGCCGTGAACCGCGCGTTCGCCGCCGACCAGGCCACCATCGACGGCGTCCCCGCCCACCGCTCGATCGGCGAGATCGGCGAACCGGTCGACCTCGCGGTCGTCGCCGTCCCCGCCGACCGGGTCCCGGAGGCCGTCGCGGACTGCGGCGAGCAGGGCGTCCAGGGCCTGGTCGTCCTCTCGGCCGGATACGCCGAATGGGGCGCCGAGGGCAGGGAGCGGCAACGTGAACTGGTCCGCCAGGCCCGCTCGTACGGAATGCGGATCATCGGCCCGAACGCCTTCGGTCTCATCAACAACGCGGAAACGGTCCGGCTGAACGCCTCACTGGCCCCCGAGCCGCCCGCCCCCGGGCGCATCGGCCTCTTCACCCAGTCCGGAGCGATCGGCATCGCGCTGCTCTCCGGGCTGTACCGGCGCGGTGCGGGCCTGTCCACCTTCATCTCCGCGGGCAACCGCGCCGACATCTCGGGCAACGACTTCCTCCAGTACTGGTACGAGGACCCCGACACCGATGTCGCCCTGCTGTACCTCGAATCGATCGGCAACCCCCGCAAGTTCACCCGCCTCGCGCGACGCACCGCGGCCGTCAAGCCGGTGGTGGTGGTCAAGGGGGCCCGGCACAGCGGCTCCACCCCGCCCGGCCACGCCGTGCCGGTCAGCCGGATCCCCGACGCGACGGTCTCGGCGCTCATGCGGCAGGCGGGCGTGATCCAGGTCGACACGGTGACGGAGATGGTCGACGCCGGGCTCCTGCTCGCCGACCAGCCGCTGCCGGCCGGCCCCCGGGTCGCGATCCTCGGCAACTCCGAATCGCTCGGCCTCCTCACGTACGACGCCTGCCTCGCCGAGGGGCTGCGCCCGCGCCCGCCCCTCGACCTGACCACGGCCGCCACCCCGCAGGACTTCAGGAACGCCCTGGCCGAGGCGCTCGCCGACGACGGCTGCGACGCGGTGGTCGTGACGGCGATCCCGTGGGTCGGCGAGGACGGCGAGGCGGAAGCGGGTGACGGCGAGGTGCTCGCCGCCGCGCTGCACACGGCCGCCGCCGCGGGTCCGGCCAAGCCGGTGGCCGTCGTGCACGTCGAGATCGGCGGGCTGGCGGAGGCCCTGGCCGCGGCCACCAGCACGGTCGCGCAGCCGCGCCCCCCGGCGCAGCCCTCCCCGGCCGCGGCCGCCACGCGCACCGGAGCCACCACCCCCGACCGGAACCCGGCGACCCCCCGCACCGATGCGGACGGCACCAGCACCACCCCGGCCACCAGCACCACCGACGCCATCACCGCCACCAGCACCGCCACCGACGCCGTCACCACCAGCACCACCAGCACCACCACCGACAACGCCCCCGGCACCGGCACCGGCGCCGGCCGGATCCCCGCCTACCCCGCAGCCGAACGGGCGGTGCGCGCCCTGGCCGAAGCGGTGCGGTACGCGCAGTGGCGACGCCAGGCCGCCGTGCCCGGCAAGGTGCCCGAGTTCCTCGACGACACCATCGACGAGCCGGGAGCCGCCCGCCTCATCGACAGCCTCCTCGGCCCCGACCCCGACCCGCGCGGCCGGCCGCTCGCCCACGAGGAGGCCCGCGAACTCCTCGGCCGCTACGGCATCACCGTACGGCCGACGCTTCCGGCGCCCGATCCGGACGCCGCCGTCGCCGCCGCGGCCCGGCTCGGCTATCCCGTGGCGCTCAAGACCACCGCGCCCCATCTGCGCCACCGGGCCGACCTGGGCGGGGTCCGGCTGGATCTCGCCAACGAGTCCGCGCTGCGTCGGGCGTACGGCGAGCTGACCGAACTGCTCGGCAGGCCCGCCGAACTCCAGCCCGTCGTGCAGGCCATGGCGCCGCGCGGAGTCGACACCGTCGTACGGGCCGCGATCGACCCGGCGGCGGGCGCCGTTCTCTCCTTCGGCCTCGCGGGCGCGCCCTCCGAACTGCTGGGCGACACCGCCCACCGCCTCGTCCCGGCCACCGACCGCGACGCCGCCGAACTGATCAGGTCCATCCGGGCGGCCCCGGTGCTGTTCGGCTGGCGCGGTGCGGCGCCCGTCGACACCACGGCCCTCGAAGAGCTGCTGCTCCGGGTCTCCCGGCTGGTCGACGACCACCCCGAGGTGGTCTCCATCGCCCTGGAACCGGTCGTGGTCGCCCCCCAGGGGCTGACCGTCCTCGGCGCGAGCGTCCGCCTCTCGCCGCCCCCGGCCCGCACCGATCTCGGCCCCCGCCGCCTCCCCAACTACTGACCCCGGCGACACCGGGGCCCCCGCCGCCGTCCCGCCCCGCGGTCACGGTCCGCCCCGCCGCGCGACGTCCCCGGCAGTCATCCGCCCCCCGTAGGATGGTCCTCATGGCTAAGACCGGTACGACGACCCAGGGGCTGCGCGCGGCGATCGAGCGCAGTGGCTACTACCCGGCCCTCGTGGCCGAGGCGGTGGAGGCCGCCGTGGGCGGTGAGCCGGTCGCTTCGTACCTGGTGCACCAGGAGACCACCTTCGACTCCAACGAGGTGCGCCGCCACGTCACGGTCCTGGTCCTGACGGACACGCGCTTCATCGTCAGCCACACCGACGAGCAGAACGCCGACACCAGCTCCCCGACCCCGTACGCCACCACCTCCACGGAGTCGGTCAAGCTCGACCGGATCTCCTCGGTCGTGGTCAGCCGCGTCGTGGCCAACCCCGAGAAGTACGTGCCGGGCACGCTGCCGCGCGAGGTCGTCCTCACCATCGGCTGGGGCGCGGTCTCCCGGATCGACCTGGAGCCCGCCGCCTGCGGCGACCCCAACTGCGAGGCCGACCACGGCTACACCGGCAACTCCACCGCCGACGACCTGAGCCTGCGGGTCAGCGAGGCCGGTGACGGTCCGGACACCGTGCGCCAGACCCTGGCCTTCGCCCAGTCGCTCTCCGAGGCCACGGCCGCGACCGCGGCGACCGGCCGCTGATGGCGCAGCCGGCCTGGCAGGAGCCCGATCCGCTCGCCGTCGAGAGCGCCCCGGTCCCGGAGTACGGCGGCGGATCGCTCGCCGACCTGCTGCCCACGCTCGTCGCCGGGCAGGGCGTGCCCGGCTTCGCCGCGGCGATCCCCGAGCTCACCCCCGCCGACCGGAACTGCGTGTTCCTGATCGACGGCCTGGGCTGGGAGCAGATCAAGGCCCACCCCGACGAGGCACCGTTTCTGCACTCCCTGCTTCCCACCTCGCGCGGCGGCACCGGCCGTCCGATCACGGCGGGCTTCCCGGCCACCACGGCGACCTCCCTGGCCTCCGTGGGCACCGGTCTGCCGCCCGGCGAGCACGGCCTTCCCGGCTACTCCGCACGCAATCCGGAGACCGGCGAGCTGATGAACCAGCTCCGCTGGAAGCCCTGGACCTCCCCGAAGGCCTGGCAGCCGTACCCCACCGTCTTCGCGCGCGCCGACGCCGCGGGCGTGCGTACCGCCCAGGTCTCCGCCCCCGCCTTCGAGGTGACCCCGCTCACCAAGGTCGCGCTCAGCGGCGGCTCGTTCCTGGGCCGGCTCTCCGGCGAGGAGCGGATGGACACCGCCGCCGAACGGCTCGCGGCGGGCGACCGCTCGCTCGTCTACACGTACTACAGCGAGGTCGACGGCAAGGGCCACCGCTTCGGCGTCGACTCCGACGCCTGGCGCGGTCAGCTGATGTACGTGGACGGGCTGGCCCGGCGCCTGGCCGAACAGCTCCCGCCCCGCTCGGCGCTGTACATCACCGCCGACCACGGCATGATCGACATCCCGTTCGACGAGCAGTCCCGGATCGACTTCGACGAGGACTGGGAGCTGCGCGCGGGCGTCGCCCTGCTCGCCGGAGAGGGCCGGGCCCGCCATGTGTACGCGGTCCCGGGAGCCGAGAACGACGTGCTGACCGTCTGGCGCGAGGTGCTCGGCGAGCAGTTCTGGGTGGCGGGCCGGGACGAGGCGATCGCGGCCGGCTGGTTCGGGCCGAAGGTCGACGAACGCGTGTACGGCAGGATCGGTGACGTCGTCGCGGCCGCCCACGACGAGGTGGCGATCACCGCCTCCGTCCAGGAGCCGCACGAGTCCGCGATGGTGGGTCTGCACGGCTCGATGACCCCCGTCGAGCAGCTGGTCCCGCTCCTCGAAGTACGCTCGTGACCGCGTTTTCCCCGTCCGCCACCGCTGCCCCGCCCGAAAGGTCCTCAACCCCTCATGTCCGAGCTTGTGTTCTTCTCCGGAACGATGGACTGCGGAAAGAGCACGCTGGCGCTGCAGATCGGCCACAACCGTTCGGCACGCGGCCTGCAAGGCGTGATCTTCACCCGTGACGACCGGGCGGGGGAGGGCAAGCTCTCCTCGCGTCTGGGCCTGGTCACCGAGGCCGTCGAGGCCGACGAGGGCATGGACCTGTACGCCCACCTCGTCGACCGGATAAGCCGGGGCGGCCGGGCGGACTATGTGATCGTGGACGAGGCGCAGTTCCTGGCCCCCGTCCAGATCGACCAGCTCGCCCGGATCGTCGACGACCTCGACCTCGACGTCTTCGCGTTCGGCATCACCACCGACTTCCGGACCAAGCTGTTCCCCGGCTCCCAGCGGCTGATCGAGCTCGCCGACCGGGTCGAGACGCTCCAGGTCGAGGCGCTCTGCTGGTGCGGCGCACGAGCCACGCACAACGCCCGCACGGTCGGTGGCCAGATGGTCGTCGAAGGCGCCCAGGTGGTCGTCGGCGACGTCAACCAGCAGGCGGGCGAGGTCGGTTACGAGGTGCTGTGCCGACGCCACCACCAGCGCAGGACCACCAGCGCGAGCGCCAGGGCAGCCGCCCTCTCGCCGGACGTACTGCCCGTCTCCTCCCCCTGAGCCACCCCGGCGGCGCCTGCGCGGGGCTGCTTAGGATGACGCTGTGAACACGGTGAGCGGAGCAGAGGACGGCTCGGGACCGGGCCCGCTGGGCAAGGTGCAGCCCCGGCAGCTGATCGTGACCGTCTACGGGCTGTACGCCCGTGACACCGACGGCTGGATGTCGGTCGCCTCGCTGATCCAGCTGCTCGCCGACCTCGACATCGAGGCCCCGACCGTACGCTCCAGCGTCTCCCGGCTGAAGCGGGCCGGGCTGCTGGAGGCCCAGTCGGTCGCCGGCGCGGCCGGGTACCGGATCTCGCCCGAGACGGAGAGGATCCTGCGCGACGGCGATCCGCGCATCTTCTCGGCCCGGCGGGCCACCGTGGACGAGGGCTGGGTGCTGGTCGTCTTCTCGGTGCCCGAGTCCGAGCGGGCCAGACGGCACACCCTGCGCACCCAGCTGACCCGGCTCGGCTTCGGCTCGGTGTCCGCCGGGGTGTGGATCGCCCCGGGACATGTGCACGGCGAGGCGGAGTCCATGCTGGCCAGACACGGGCTGCGGGCGTACGCCGACCTCTTCCGGGCCGGCTATCTCTCGGCCGGCGGAGGCGGCGGCGAGGAACTCGCCGCGAAGGTCCGCTCCTGGTGGGACACCGAACGGCTGGAGCGGCTGTACGCCGAATTCCTCGCCGCGCACGGTCCGGTGGCCGAGCGGATCGCGAACGGCGCCCCGGTGACGGACCGCCAGGCGTTCACCGCGTACATCGGGGTGCTCACCGACTGGCGCAGGCTCGTCTACCTCGATCCCGGCCTCGCGCGTGAGCTGCTCCCCGACGCCTGGAGCGGAACGCACGCCTCCGAGCTCTTCGACGAGATGCACGCCCGGCTGGCCGGACCCGCCCGCAGGCACGTCGCGCGGGTCCGGGCGCGCTGAGGGCTCAGCGGCCGGCCGACCGCACGATGGTGAACGCCGCCCCCTCCGGGTCGGCCACGGTCGCCACCCGGCCGCCCGCCCCCTCGCGGGGCGGTTGCAGGATGTATCCGCCGAGCTCCACCACGCGCCGCGCCGACTCGTCGGTGTCCAAGACCTCGAAGTACGTCATCCAGTGCGGGCCCCGGTCGCGCGGCAGGGCATGGCCGACGCCGTGCAGCGAGGCCACCGGACGGCCCGCCAGATGCAGGGTCTGGTAGTCGAAGTCGGCCGAGACGACCGCCTCCGCCTCGTAGCCGAAGACCGTCTGGTAGAACTTGCAGACCGTCGCGGTCTCACGGGTCACCAGCTCGTTCCAGGCCGGTGTGCCGGGAGCCCCGGCGAGCGCCGTGCCGACATGGGCGGCGGCCTGCCAGATCCCGAAGACCGCACCACTGGGGTCGGAGGCGATGGCGAGCCGCCCCGCCTCGCCCGCGTCGAGCGGGCCCACGGCGACCGTGCCGCCGCAGGACCGGATCGTCTCCGCCGTGAGGTCCGCGTCGTCGGTGGCCATATAGGTCGTCCAGGCGACCGGAAGATGCCGGTCGGGCGGCAGCTGTCCGATGCCCGCCACCACCTTTCCGTCGATCAGCGCCCGGACGTACGGACCCAGTTGGTCAGGACCCGGCACGAATTCCCAGCCGAACAGATCGGCGTAGAAGTCCTGGGTGGTGCTCAGGCCATGCACGATCAGACTCACCCAGCAAGGTGTTCCGGGCGTACGCGGCGTGGCAGCCTCGGTCATCGTCACTCTCTCCTCGGACCATCGGGGTGGCCGTACGGGGGGAACGGGGCCGGCGTGCCGCCATGCGGTACGGGATGTGTACGCCCCGTGCAGATGTTTGCACCACCCGGCGTGCGAAGTGCTCCGGCCGCGCCGCACTTTCCGGGATCTCGACCGAGGGAGGCCGAATCGAGGCGGTACACCCGTTTCGAAGGTGCTACGGGTGGGGCGGCTCCTGCGCGAGGATGGCACCCATGAAGCCCATCATCACCGCATCCGAATACGCGAGCGAGTCGGCGGGGCCACGTCCGCCGGTGCTCCTGGACGTACGTTGGCAACTGGGTGGCCCGCACGGGCGGCCCGACTACGAGGCCGGACACCTCCCCGGCGCGGTCTTCGTCGACCTGGACGCGGAACTCGCCGGTCCGGCGGGCAGCGGTGGCCGCCATCCCCTGCCCGATCCCGAGGAGTTCGGGGCGGTGATGCGCCGGGCCGGGGTTTCCCAGGACACCCCGGTGGTCGTGTACGACGGCGGCCAGGGCTGGGCGGCGGCGCGCGCCTGGTGGCTGCTGCGCTGGACGGGCCACGAGAACGTCCGGGTCCTCGACGGCGGTCTCGCCGCCTGGCCGGGGGAGCTCCAGAAGGAGGTCCCGGCCCCGGCCGAGGGCGACTTCCGGCCCGTCCCCGGCGCACTTCCGCTGCTGGACGCGGACGGGGCGGCGGCGCTGGCCCGCTCGGGTCTGCTGCTCGACGCCCGAGCCGCCGAGCGCTACCGGGGCGATGTGGAGCCGATCGACCGGGTGGGCGGGCACATCCCGGGCGCCGTCTCGGCCCCGACCTCCGGGAACACGGGGGAGGACGGGCGGTTCCTGGACGCGGAGGCGCTGGCGGCCCGCTTCGAGGGGCTCGGCGCGGGCCGGGCGGGGGAGGTCGGTGTCTACTGCGGCTCCGGGGTCTCCGGCGCCCATGAGGTGCTGGCCCTGGCCGTCGCGGGTATCCCGGCGGCGCTGTACGCGGGCTCCTGGTCCGAGTGGTCCGGCGACGCGTCCCGCCCGGTGGCCACGGGGCCCGAGCCCCAGTAATCGCGCGGGCGCCGGATCCGGCAGCGCCCGGCCCCGTAAGCGCGAGGCGCGCCGGACGCGCACGGCACGAGGGCCCGTACGCGGTGGCGTACAGGCCCTCGTCATGCCGCGGTCACCGCTCAGTCCTGCTTCTTGCGGCGGGTACCGAAGACGATCTCGTCCCAGGTCGGTACGGCGGCCCGGCGGCCGGGCCGGACGCCGTCCGCCTCGGCCTGACGGTCCGTCGTACCGGTCAGCCGGTCGCGATGACCGGCCACCGCACGCGGCATCAGCACATCCGCGTAGGCGGAACCCGCGGAGGCCGCCGCGGCCGAGGACTCGTCGGCCTCCGGCTCCTGCGCGGCGGGCTCGATCGCGGGCGGCTCCGGCGGAGCCGGGCGTTCCGGCACCACCATGTCGCCGCGGAAGCTCGGCACCGCTTCCAGCAGGCTGGTCAGCGAATCGCGCTCACCGGCGGAGACGGAGGCGATGTGCTCCTCCGGCTCGGGCGGGGGCGGCGGGGCCGTGGGCCGTTCGATCTGGCGGTCCAGGGCACGGTCCAGCGGCCGGTCGCGCGGCAGCCGGGCGATCCGGGGCACGAACGGGAAGCTCGGCTCGGGCGCGGCGACGTCGTCGGTCTCGCCGATCAGCGAGCGCGCCTCGTCGTCCACGGCCTGGACCAGGCGGCGCGGCGCGTCGTACGTCCAGCTCGCCGAATGGGGCTCGCCCGCGACCCGGTACACCAGGAGGACCTCCCAGGTGCCGTCGTCCCGGCGCCAGGAGTCCCACTGGACGGTCTCCTTGTCGGCGCCGCGCAGCAGCAGGCGTTCCTGCACCGCCTCGCCGAGCTGGGGACCGGTGTTCTCGCCGGGACGGCGCACGGGGGTCTTCCGGGCCCGCTCGGCCATGAAGGCGCGCTCCGCGAGCACGGGGCCCTCGAAGCGGCGGACGCGGTCGACGGGGATCCCAGCGAACTGGGCGACCTCCTCCGCGGAGGCGCCGGCTCGTATCCGAGCCTGGATGTCGCGGGGGCGGAGGTGGCTCTCCACCTCGATCTCGATCTGGCCGAGCCGTGCGCGGTCGTTGCGCACCGCGGCGCGCAGCCGCTCGTCGATGGGAAGCGTGTACTCCGTGCTGTCCGCAGCCTTGAGCACCAGTCGTGTGCCGTCGTTGGAGACGGCCACGACACGCAGTTCGGGCATGGGGACCTCCCGGGTGGTGCCTGCCGACGTCACGTGCGTCGCTGCTTCCGCTAGTCGAGTGTGGCCTGCCCGGGTGCAGCCTGCCACAACATTGCCGTGTTGCCCGGCGTGTCGGGTGTGAGCCCTTGATCGCCGGTATGACACGGTGACCTATTCTGCAACAGAAAGTGACCGCTGGTCACCTCTTGTAGCCAGTCCCCGTGCGATGCCGTGGCGCCGCCGGATCGAGTGCCTCCTTCGGCCCCCTCCCGAAGATCCCGGACACCCGTACGGGAGTCCGGCCCCAGGGCTCGCCACAGTACTCCATTCGGGCCACCAGGGTGGACCGCCGCGCCGTCGAAGTTCTCGTGAGGTGCGGGAGTTGGGTCGCCGGGCCGGGGGTGGTGCGCCCTCCGTGCGTGTCCTGCTTCACAGAATCCCCGGAAGCGGAACTAATCACTTCGCTCATATGTCCCTTCCTGTTGCATGGTGGGAGAGATGTCAATCAAGGGCTGGAAATGGTGCAGAAGCCGGAAAGTGACATAGAACCCAAGGAAAGGCGTATCGATCTGAGCCTGCCCCAGGTGGCGGGCAGCGCCGTGGCAGCCGTCGCGGCAGCGGTGGCGGCCTCCCAGCTGGGTGTGTACGGAACGATCCTCGGCGCCGGAGTGATGAGCGTCGTCGCCACCTGCGGCGGTTCGGTCTTCCAGCACTTCTTCCGCCGCACGGGCGAGCAGATCCGCGAGGTCACGGTCCAGGTGAAGCACCAGGACCGCGAGGTGACGGTGCATACGCGCGAGACGAGCGGCGCGCGTTCGGCGAAGGGAAGCCGCAGGCCGCCGGCCGCCGGCCGGACCGGGAGGACCGACGGAGCGGCGGACGCCACCACCGTGCTGCGCGCGGCGGACGCCGCGCCGCCGCGTCACCCGGCCGGTGATCCGGAGCGCACACGGATGCTGCGTCCCCTGGACGCGACCCAGCTCCTCACCACCGCGCACCCGGAGCCGGACGAGGAGTTCTCCGAAGCCACCACCCACGGCACCCGGCTGCGCGGCTGGAAGCGCTCGGCGCTCGGCGCGGCCGTGGTCTTCGCCCTGACCATGGCCGGAATCACCACGTACGAGGTGCTCTCCGGCAACGACCTGAGCGGTGGCCGGGGCACGACCGTCGGGTCCGTGGTGCGGGGCGGGGACCGGGGCTCCGGTTCGCAGGATCCCGCGCCGTCGACGAGCACCGGCTCCGGCGAGGGCAGCACGCCGGACCGGAAGGACGGCGCGACCCCGGGCACGGACCCGCAGGGTGGACAGAGCCACAGCCCCGGCACCGGCCGGGGCGACTCCTCGGACGACCCGACGACCGGCCCCACACCGTCCGGCGGCACCGGCGACCGCACCAGCCCGTCCCCGCAGGCCACGCCCGCCCCGACCGCGTCCGGCGACGGCACCACCACGGGCACGGCCCCCGCGGGCGGGGGCGAGGCCCCGGCACAGGGCGACGGCCCCACCGCGGGCACGGACACCGGCCAGTGACCGGACACCGAGCGGCGGGGGGGCCCCCCCCCCCCGCCGGCCCCCCCCCCCCCCCCGGGCCGCCCCCCCCCCCGGGGGCCCCCACCCCTTTCCCCCCCCCCCGCGGGGGCCCCCGCCCCGGCCCCGCCCGCCCCCCCCCCCGCGAGCCGGGGCCGTCCGCCGTCCGGGAGGCCCTACTCGCCCAGGACCCGGCGCAGGTAGTCGTTGCCGAAGAGACGGTCCGGGTCCAGCCGGTCGCGTACCGCGGTGAACTCGCCGAACCGCGGGTAGACCCCCGCCAGGTACTCGGCGTCGCGGGTGTTGACCTTGCCCCAGTGCGGGCGCCCCGCGTGGGCGGTCATGATGCGCTCCACCGCGGTGAAGTACGCCTGGTAGGGCGTGCCCTTGTAGAGGTGCACGGCGATGTACGCGCTCTCGCGGCCCGAGGCCGTGGAGAGCGCGATGTCGTCCGCGGGGGCGGTCCGGACCTCCACCGGGAAGCTGATCCGCAGCGGCGAACGGTCGACCATCGCCTTCACCTCGCGCAGCGCCTCCACCGCGGCCTCGCGCGGCAGCGCGTACTCCATCTCCACGAACCGGACCCGGCGCGGGCTGGTGAAGACCTTGTACGGGATGTCGGTGTAGGTGCGGGCCGACAGGGCGCGGCTGGAGATCTTGGCGATCGAGGGAATGGTGGCGGGGACCGCCCGGCCGAGCGAGCAGGCCACCTGGAAGATCCCGTTGGAGAGGAGCTCGTCCTCGATCCAGCCGCTGACCTTCCCGGGCGGCGCGGCGGGGCCCGCGCTGCGGTTGTTGCGCTTGGTGTTGCAGTTGCCGGTGTGCGGGAACCAGTAGAACTCGAAGTGCTCGTTCTCGGCGACCAGCTCGTCGAAGTCGCCCAGGACCCGGTCGAAGGCCATCGGCTCCTCACGGGCGGTCAGCAGGAAGACCGGCTCCACGGCGAAGGTGATCGCCGTGACGACGCCCAGCGCGCCGAGCCCGATCCGGGCGACGGCGAAGACATCGGCGTTCTCCCGCTCCGAACAGGTCAGCACCGTGCCGTCGGCGGTGACCAGTTCGAGGGCGCGGATCTGGGCCGATATGGACGCCGAGTCGCGGCCGGTGCCATGGGTGCCGGTCGAGGTGGCCCCGGCCACCGTCTGCTCCATGATGTCGCCCATGTTGGTGAGCGAGAGGCCCTCGCGGGCCAGGGCGGCGTTCAGCCGCTTCAGCGGGGTGCCGGCCTCGACGGTCACCGTCATCGCCTCGCGGTCGATGCTCCGGATGCCGGTGAGCAGGTCCGGGCGGATCAGCACGCCGTCGGTGGCCGCCGCCGCGGTGAACGAGTGCCCGGTGCCGACCGGCTTCACCCGCAGCCCGTCCTCGGACGCGCGGCGCAGCACCTCGGCGAGCTCCGGCACGGAGGCGGGGGACACGGCCCGTACCGGACGGGCGCTGACGTTTCCCGCCCAGTTACGCCACGCGTTCGTCGTCGTCCGTGCGTCGGTGTCGGTCATCTTCCGCGCGCCCTTTCTCGGGAACCGGCCCGCTGAGCCGGCGATACCCCAGGAACGCCACCGCGGCCGCGAGCGCTCCCGCCACGACGGGTACCACGTACCCCGCATCGGCCCCCGAGGCGTCGACCACCCAGCCGGCGGCCGAGGAGCCGAGCGCCACCCCGACGGCGAGCCCGGTGCTGGTCCAGGTCATGCCCTCGGTCAGTTCGGTGCGCGGTACGTGCTGTTCGACGAGGGCCATGGTGGAGACCATCGTCGGTGCGATGGCGAGACCCGCGACAAAGAGCGCCACGGCCAGGAGCGGCAGGTTCCCGGCCAGTTGGAGGGGGATCATACTCACGGCCATCGCGCACACGCCCACCAGCCACCGGGTGGACGTCCGCCCCCTGAGACGGAGCAGTCCGAAGACCGCCCCGGCGAGGCAGGAGCCCAGCGCGTACACGGCCAGGACGAGGCTCGCCGAGGCCTTGTGGCCCCGCTCCTCGGCGAAGGCCACCGTCACCACGTCGATGGACCCGAAGATGGCGCCGGTGGCCACGAACGTCACCACGAGCACCTGGAGCCCCCGGGAGCGCAGCGCCGAGCCGCGGGAGTGCTGCGCACGCGGATGCGGCACCGGCTCGGTGGCCCGCTGCGCGGTCAGCCAGACGACGCCGACCAGCAGGAACCCGGCCGCCAGGAGCGGCCCCGCCTCCGGGAACCAGGCGGTGGACAGCCCGATCGAGATGATCGGCCCGAAGATGAAGCACACCTCGTCGACGATCGACTCCCACGCGTACGCGGTGTGCAGCTCCCGCGGCGAACCGCGGTAGATCTCCGCCCAGCGGGCCCGGATCATCGACCCCACGCTGGGAACGCAGCCGACGCCCGCCGCGAAGACGAAGAGCGTCCAGTCGGGCATCCGCTGCTGCGCGCAGACCAGGAGTCCGGCCACCGCCGCCAGGGCGGCGAGGGCGGCGGGCCGCAGGACGCGGCGCTGCCCGTGCCGGTCGACGAGCCGGGAGATCAGCGGCCCGAGCACCGCCGCCGACATCGCCAGCGTCGCGGAGAGCGCGCCGGCGAGTCCGTAACGGCCGGTGAGCTGGGAAATCATGGTCACCACACCGATGCCCATCATGGACAGCGGCATCCGGCCGAGGAATCCGGCCGCCGAGAACCCCTTGGTGCCGGGGACGGCGAATATCGCGCGATAGGGACTGGACAAGATGGGCTCCGGAGCGGCGTGATCACACACGCCTGTCATGCGTGAACTCAGCCGACACAGCTTACGGCCGGGGCGCACGGTCCCGCCCGGGGGAGGGCCGGGGAGCCGATGTCGGTGGGAGGGCCGCCGGAGACGGGTGGCAGGATCGGTGCCATGTCCGATCTGCGCGATCCCGCTCCCTACGACGCCCTGCTGCTGCTCTCCTTCGGCGGCCCCGAAGGCCCGGACGACGTGGTCCCGTTCCTGGCGAACGTGACCCGCGGCCGCGGCATCCCCGAGGAGCGGCTGAAGGAGGTCGGCAAGCACTACTTCCTGTTCGGCGGCGTCAGCCCGATCAACGCCCAGAACAGGGCCCTGCTGGACGCCTTGCGCAAGGACTTCGCCGAGCACGGGCTGGACCTGCCGGTGTACTGGGGCAACCGCAACTGGGCGCCGTACCTCACCGACACCCTGCGCGAGATGACCCACGCCGGGCACCGCCGCGTCGCCGTCCTCGCCACCAGCGCCTACGCCTCCTACTCCGGCTGCCGGCAGTACCGGGAGAACCTCGCCGAGTCGCTGGCCGCGCTGGAGGCGGAGGGGCTGGAGGTGCCCCGGGTGGACAAGCTCCGGCACTACTTCAACCACCCCGGATTCGTGACGCCCATGGTGGACGGCGTGCTCGCCGCACTGGCCGACCTCCCCGAGGACGTACGCGCCGGGGCGCACCTGGCCTTCACCACCCACTCCATCCCCACCTCGGCCGCCGACACCTCCGGCCCCGTGGAGGCGCACGGCGACGGCGGCGCCTACGTCGCCGAGCACCTCGACGTCGCCCGGCTGATCGTCGACGCGGTGCGCGAGGAGACCGGCGTCGAGTACCCCTGGCGGCTCGTCTACCAGTCGCGCAGCGGCGCCCCGCACATCCCCTGGCTGGAACCCGACATCTGCGACCACCTGGAGGCACTGCACGCGGACGGCGTGCCCGCCGCGGTGATGGCCCCCATCGGCTTCGTCTCGGACCACATGGAGGTCCTGTACGACCTCGACACGGAGGCCACCGCGAAGGCCGCCGAACTGGGGCTGCCGGTGCGCAGGTCGGCCACGGTCGGCGCCGACCCCCGGTTCGCCGCCGCCGTGCGGGAGCTGGTGCTGGAGCGCGCCGCCACCGAGCGGGGGCAGGGCCGGGAGCGGTGCGCCCTGGGCGCGCTCGGACCGGGCCACGACCTCTGCCCGGTCGGCTGCTGCCCGGCCCGCGCCCCCAAGCCTGCCGCCGCGGGTGCCGACAGTCCGTACGCGTAAGAGTTCGCCGTACGCCCACAGACCCCTGGAGAGCCGTGACCGACCCGACCCTGTCCGAACTGCTCGACCTCGCCCTGGAGGCCGCGGGCCGCGCGGGCGCGCTGCTCCGCGACGGCCGTCCGGCCGATCTGGGCGTGGCCGCGACCAAGTCCAGCCCGATCGACGTCGTCACCGAGATGGACATCGCCGCCGAGAAACTGATCACCGGCTTCCTGAGCGACCGGCGGCCGCAGGACGGCTTCCTCGGCGAGGAAGGGGCCAGTGCCGAGGGCAGCAGCGGTATCCGCTGGGTCATCGACCCGCTCGACGGCACCGTGAACTACCTCTACGGACTCCCCACCTGGGCCGTCTCGATCGCCGCCGAACGGGACGGCGTGCGGGTCGTGGGCGTGGTGGAGGCCCCGATGCGCCGCGAGACCTACCGGGCGGTGCTCGGCGGCGGGGCCCACGCCCGGGGCGGTGCGTACGGTGACGGCGCCGCGCTGCGCTGCCGCCCCGCGCCCCCGCTCGACCAGGCCCTCGTCTCGACCGGTTTCAACTACGTCGGCGAGGTCCGCACGCACCAGGCGGACGTGGCCCGGAAGCTGATCCCGCGACTGCGTGACATCCGGCGCGGCGGCTCCGCGGCCGTGGATCTCTGCGACGTGGCCGCGGGCCGTCTCGACGGCTACTACGAGCGCGGGCTCCACCCCTGGGACCTGGCGGCCGGCGACCTCATCGCCCGCGAGGCGGGCGCCCGCACCGGCGGGCGCCCCGGGCTGCCCGCCGACGGCGGTCTGACCGTCGCCGCGACGCCCGGCGTCTTCGAGCCGCTCCAGGCCCTCCTGGAGGAGTTCGGCGCCTGGCACGACTGAGAGCCTGTCGGGCGGTGGGACACGGGCACGAGCAGGGCCCCCGACGCCGGTCACGGCATCGGGGGCCCTGCTCGTCGATGTGCTCAGACGGCTCAGACGCTGGTGGCGCCGATCTCGACACCGTGCTCGGCGGCGAGGCGGTGCAGGTCCTCCAGCTCGCTCTGCTCGACATCCGCGAGGAAGTCGTCGCCCGTCTCCCGAGCTCGGGTGAGGTCGTACTCGGTGGTCCTGATCCGCTGCAGCAGGCCTGCGGTGAAAGCGTCCATAATGCGCCCCCTCATCGTGGGTCGGTGGCACGGGGGTGTGCCCGGGGTTTCCCTCCGCACGGAGGCGGTAGGGCGGGTGATCACGCGCTCTCCGGGGACGGAGTGGCCTGTGGCACGCCACATTTCGAGGCGTGATCGCGGGTGTGAATTCGTCCTCCCCGGGCCCGGTACCCGAGAAACCTCAACTGGTCGGTAAATCCCGCGAATTCCCTTGCGCCCCAGGTGGGGCAGCGTCGTCTTACCGCCGGTTTATGCGCGTTGCGGGCAGGATGGAGCCGCACAGACCAGTGCCGACGGGTGACCGGATCACGGACCGTGGGCGCTCCGACACGTAATGAAGTCACTAAGGAAGGACAGCGCCGTGCGCGTACTCGTCGTGGAGGACGAGCAGCTGCTCGCCGATGCGGTGGCCACCGGATTGCGCCGGGAGGCCATGGCCGTCGATGTCGTGTACGACGGTGCGGCGGCCCTGGAGCGCGTCGAGGTCAACGACTACGACGTCGTGGTGCTGGACCGGGACCTCCCGCTGGTCCACGGCGACGACGTCTGCCGGCGGATCGTCGAGCTGGGCATCCCGACCCGGGTGCTCATGCTCACCGCGTCCGGGGACGTCAGCGACCGCGTCGAGGGCCTGGAGCTGGGGGCCGACGACTACCTGCCCAAGCCCTTCGCCTTCAGCGAGCTCACCGCCCGGGTGCGGGCGCTCGGCCGGCGGACGACGGTGGCCCTGCCGCCCGTCCTGGAGCGGGCCGGGATCAAGCTCGACCCCAACCGGCGCGAGGTCTTCCGGGGCGAGACGGAGGTGCAGCTCGCGCCGAAGGAGTTCGCCGTGCTGGAGGTCCTGATGCGCAGCGAGGGCGCGGTCGTCTCGGCCGAGCAGCTGCTGGAGAAGGCCTGGGACGAGAACACGGACCCGTTCACCAACGTCGTCCGGGTGACCGTCATGACGTTGCGCCGGAAACTCGGCGAGCCGCCGGTCATCGTCACCGTGCCCGGCTCCGGCTACCGGATCTGACGGCCGGTGCCCCCCGTTCCCGCGCCGCCGACGGCGCCTCCGAAGCCCACCTGGGAGCCCAAACACCAGGAGCCCCCCTACTGGCTGCGTCCGACCATCCGGATACGGCTCACGCTGCTCTACGGCGGCATGTTCCTGATCGCCGGAATCCTGCTGCTGTCGATCATCTACATGCTGGCCGCGCAGGCCCTGCACGTGGGCAGCGAGCTGCCCTTCAAGATCGTCAACGGGCAGGTGACCAGCGATGTCTGCAATCTGCCCGAGAAGGCGTCCCCCGAGGCCTTCAACGCGGCGATGAACTCCTGCGTCAACCACCAGCGCCAGCAGGCGCTCGACACGCTGCTCAACCGCTCGCTGCTGGCCCTGGTGGGCCTGAGCGTCATCGCCTTCGCCTTCGGCTACGCGATGGCCGGGCGCGTGCTCTCGCCGCTGGGCCGGATCACCCGCACCGCCCGCCGGGTGGCCGGAACCGATCTGTCCCGCCGGATCGAGCTGGACGGTCCGGACGACGAGCTGAAGGAGCTCGCCGACACCTTCGACGAGATGCTGGACCGCCTGGAGCGGGCCTTCACCGCCCAGCAGCGGTTCGTGGGCAACGCCTCGCACGAGCTGCGTACGCCGCTCGCGATCAACCGCACGCTGCTGGAGGTCCATCTCTCCGACCCGCAGGCCCCGCCGGAGCTGAAGCAGCTCGGCAAGACCCTGCTGGCCACCAATGAGCGCAGTGAGCAGCTGGTCGAGGGCCTGCTGCTGCTGGCCCGGAGCGACAACCAGATCGTCGAGCGCAAACCGGTCGACCTCGCGGAGGTCGCCTCGCGCGCGATCGACCAGACGCGCGGCGAGGCCGTGGAGCGCGGTGTGGAGATCCGTGGCGAGCGGGCCCCCGCCGTCGTCCAGGGCAACGGGGTGCTGCTGGAGCGGATCGCGCTGAACCTCGTACAGAACGCGGTGCGCTACAACGTCCCGGAGGACGGCTGGGTGGAGGTCACCACCGAGTTGCAGGGCGGTCAGGCCCTGCTGGTGGTCTCGAACACCGGTCCCGTGGTCCCCGCCTACGAGATCGACAACCTCTTCGAGCCCTTCAGACGGCTGCGTACGGAGCGAACGGGCAGCGACAAGGGGGTTGGGCTCGGCCTGTCGATCGCGCGCTCCGTGGCGCGCGCCCACGGGGGCCGTATCATCGCGGAGCCCCGCGAAGGCGGTGGTCTTGTGATGCGCGTCTCACTGCCGGTCTGACGGGCCGGACGGGCCGATCCGCGCACCCATGAGTTTGTTCGCTTTGAGCGGAATTTTCGGGACCTGTGCCCGGATCGTCCGTGTGTGATCGATCACAGGGGCGAATTTCCGGCCGTCAACGCTCCGTGATCAGGGCCGCCACCGGAAAACCCGCAAAAGTCGGGGTTTTCGTGGCCCGATATCACGGGAAGTACACGGGGTGGCGCCCGTGAAGCGCGACACCGGGACCGTGTACGGTCCCCATCGCCACCCAAGCCGACCGCTCCCGAGCGGTCCTATTGGGTGTCGATTGAGTAACAGACCTTGATGTGAGGCAAAATCTCCGCCTCGGGTCGGGCACAAGTCCGGCCTCTCACGCGTTACGTGCGCTGAGACACCGCAGACACCCAGAGGGGGAGAGCGACTATGGCAACGGATTACGACACCCCACGCAAGACCGATGACGACGTCGACCAGGACAGCCTCGAAGAACTCAAGGCTCGCCGGAGCGACAAGACGGCGTCCGCCGTCGACGTCGACGAATTCGACGCGGCCGAAGGACTGGAGCTGCCCGGCGCAGACCTGTCCAACGAGGAGCTGGCCGTCAGGGTCCTGCCCAAGCAGGCCGACGAGTTCACGTGCATGAGCTGCTTCCTCGTGCACCACAGGAGCCAGCTGGCACGCGAGAAGAACGGCCAGCCGATCTGCCGCGACTGCGACTAGGTCGTACCGACCGTGGCAGGCGACACACCGTTCAGGAAGCGGCGCTTGCGGCGCAAGAGGTCGTCGGAGGCGTATCAGGGCGGCACAGGCCCGGCAGAAGGCGTAGCAGCGTCTGCCGAGCGGTCCGCCCTGCCACCCTCCCCGGGCGGGCAGGACGACGAGCGGGGCCGGCCGGCCTCGCTCGAATCGGTGGCCCCGGCCACCGAAGGAGTCGACGCGGCCGATGGGGCCGGACAGGTCGACAGGACGGAGCCCGTGACCGGGGCAGGCCGTCCGAGTGCGGCGAAACGGGGCGTACGCAAGGGCGGGGTGAGCGCCAAGGCAGCGATCGGTCATATCGCCGACCTGATCATCGAGAACGCTCCCCGCGTCCCTGTGCGCGATCTCGCCACCCTGCGCAAGCAGTTCCCCGGGCTCGGTCCGGAGGAGCTCGCCGACAAGCTCATCGCGGGTGCGACCAAGGGCACCGCCGCCGTGGGCGCCGGAATCGGCGCGGCGGCCATGATGCCCGTACCGCCCGCCATGCTCGCCGAGCTGGCGGCGGAGATCACCGGCGTGGCCACGATCGAGATGAAGCTCGTCGCCGAGCTGCACGAGGTCTACGGACAGCGCCCGCCGGGCGGCCTCGGCCGACGCTCCACCGCCTACCTCACGTCATGGACGGAGGAGCGCGGAATCGACGTCGTCCACCCCTCCACCGTCGACGCCGCGCTGAGCGGCCAGATGAAGCGCGAGCTGCGCCGGCAGATCATGAAGCGCACCGCGCGTGACCTGCCGAACCTGGTCCCGTTCATGGTCGGCGCCGCCGTCGGCGCGATGATGAACCGGCGCGACACCAGAAAGCTCGCAGAGCGGGTCAGGAAGGACCTGCGCAAGCGCCAGGTCCCCTGGGACCGGCTTCCCGAGCTGCCCCCGCTGGAGCGCCGACAGGGCC
The DNA here is from genome assembly GCF_042799335.1 of Streptomyces sp. NPDC057697. Lineage (NCBI taxonomy): Bacteria > Bacillati > Actinomycetota > Actinomycetes > Kitasatosporales > Streptomycetaceae > Streptomyces > Streptomyces sp. NPDC057697. The sequence continues at coordinate 143,619 of NZ_JBHVJA010000005.1, forward strand.
TCCGCAAGGCACTGCCGGGAACACCGGACGCGGAAGGCAACTAGGACCTCTCGTTCGGATCACGCGGGCACACGCGCCACTGATCCGGTGATCCGGCCCGAACCGACGGAAGACCTCAGGCCCGTCCGGCCGTGAGCGCCGCCACCAGGGCCTGCGGCTCGCGGGTCGACAGATAGACGTACGGCGTCGGGTCCTGCGGGTCGGTGATCTCCACCCGGACCGCCGTCGGGATGTAGCTGCGCAGCAGCATGAACGCCCGGGTGTCCGCCTTGTACGAGCGCCACGCGCGCGCCTCCTCCTCGTCCAGCACCTCGGCCTCGCCGAGCGCCGTCACCGGGATCCGGGCGTCTCCGGCGACCAGGGCGCCCGCCACCACCCGGATCCTGGCCGAGCCGTAGGAGCTCACCGCGACCGCCGCGAGGGCGGTGCCGCCCACCAGGCCGGCCAGCAGCGGAAGGGTGCCGAGCGGCAGCAGCATCAGCGCGCAGGCGATGCCGACCAGGAGGGCGATGAGCCACCACGAACGGGGCGCGGTCAGTCGTTCGTCGAAAGGCGGGGTGGAAGGCTGCATGAACCCAAGCTTGGCACGGCGCGACCCGCGGGCGGCCGCGCGGGTAAGGTCTGCGCCTGTGAGTGGAACATCTGCGGCTCTGAAGCCCCCGGCCGACGCGGTGAAACCGGTCCGGCACCCCGACGCCCCGGCCCCCGGCGAACTCCTCGGCGCGCACTACGAGCACTGTTTCGGCTGCGGCGAAGGACAGCAGCACGGGCTGCACCTCCAGGCGCGGGCCGGTGAGGGCGTCGGCGTCACCGCCGAGTTCACCGTGAAGGCCGCCCACCAGGGCGCCCCGGGACTGGCGCACGGCGGCATCCTGACCACCGCGCTGGACGAGACGCTCGGTTCGCTGAACTGGCTCCTGCGGGTCATCGCCGTGACCGGACGGCTGGAGACCGACTTCGTGCGGCCCGTGCCGGTGGACACCGTGCTGTACCTCGACGCCGAGATCACCGCGGTGCACGGCCGGAAGATCTACTCGCGGGCGACCGGCCGGATCGGCGGCCCGGACGGGCCCGTGGCGGTCCGCGCCGAGGCCCTCTTCGTCGAGGTCAAGGTCGACCATTTCATCGAGAACGGCCGCCCGGCCGAGATCCGGGCGGCGATGGCCGACCCGGACCAGGTCCGGCGTGCCCGAGCCTTCGAGGTGAACCCCTGATGCGCCGTCCCGTGGACGTACTGATCCGCCGGGTCGACCCGGACGTGCCGATTCCGGCCTATGGGCACCCGGGCGACGCCGGGGCCGATCTGGTGACCACCGAGGCCGTCGAGCTGGCTCCGGGCGAGCGGGCGGTCCTGCCCACCGGGGTGTCGATCGCGCTGCCCGACGGATACGCGGCGTTCGTGCACCCTCGGTCCGGGCTCGCCGCACGCTGCGGAGTCGCCCTCGTGAATGCCCCGGGGACGGTGGATGCCGGGTACCGTGGAGAGATCAAGGTGATCGTCATCAATCTCGACCCGCGTGAGCCCGTGCGATTCGAGCGGTTCGACCGGATTGCCCAACTGGTCGTCCAGCAGGTCGAGAAGGTGAGCTTCCACGAGGTGGCCGAGCTGCCCGGCTCGGCCCGCGGCGAGGGAGGCTTCGGATCCACCGGAGGCCATGCTTCCGGTGATGTCGACGGCGTCAGGGGCGGGATCACCCAGGGCGGGAACAGCTACGCTTCGGTCGTACCCGACCGGGAAGGACAGTGACGTGTTCGGACGTCGCAAGAAGAGTGGTTCCGCCGAGGACGTGGCGGACGAAGCGCGCGAGGCCGAGCAGGTCGTCGACGAGCTCGATGACGCCGACGGCGCAGACAGCGGCACGCGTCGGGTGAACCTCCCGCCGGCGCCCCGGCCGGACGGGCCGTGGGACGTCTCCGAGGTCTCCCAGCCCGGCGAGGGCCGGGTCGACCTGGGCGGCGTCTTCGTCCCCGGTGTCGAGGGCATGGAGCTGCGCGTCGAGGTGGCCGGTGACGCCATCGTCGCCGCGACCGTGGTGCTGCGCGACAGCGCCATCCAGCTCCAGGCGTTCGCCGCGCCCAGGAAGGAAGGCATCTGGGGCGAGGTCCGCGAGGAGATCGCCTCGGGGATCACCGCACAGGGCGGGGTCATCGACGAGGTCGAGGGGCCGCTGGGCTGGGAGCTGCGCGCCCAGGTCCCCGTACAGCTCCCCGACGGGACGAACGGCGTGCAGCTGGTGCGCTTCGTCGGTGTCGACGGGCCGCGCTGGTTCCTGCGCGGCGTGATCTCCGGCCAGGGTGCCGTGCAGCCGGAGGCCGCCGGTCTGCTGGAGACGATCTTCCGGGACACCGTGGTCGTCCGCGGCGAGGGCCCGATGGCCCCGCGCGACCCGATCGTCCTCAAGCTGCCCAACGACGCCCAGATGGTGCCCGAGGGCGTCCAGCAGGAGAGCCAGGAGGGCTCGAAGTTCTCCGGCGGCATGGGCCAGCTCCAGCGCGGACCCGAGATCACCGAGGTGCGCTGAGCGGGCACGGGCGACCGCCCGGCACAGCTTCGGCCGGTGGGCCGCATCCCCTTGCGAGGGGGTGCGGCCCACCGGCCGTTCCGCGTCCGGAAGCGGGCCCCGGGCGGCTTTTCGGGCCGTGCGCAAGACGGGTTCCGGACAAGCGGGCGATGGGGGCGCGTATGGGGCGCGTACGGGGCACGTATGCGCGCCGTCAAAGGGCCGCCGTTCCCCGTAAGGAAGGCATCAACGCAGGCCAGGACGGCCTTGGTGAGAGGTTTGCTCAAGAGGTCAGAGAATCCGTACCTCATCTAGGAGCACACGATGGCCGATGTGGCCTTCGTCGTCACCACGATCGCGGTCTTCGCGCTGGTGGCTCTCGTCGCCAAGGGGGTGGCGAAGCTGTGACCGCCGAGAACATCGTCGGCCTGGTCGTGGCAGTCGCCCTCCTGGGCTACCTCGTCCTCGCCCTTCTCTACCCGGAGAGGTTCTGAGCGCGATATGAGCCCCGTCCTCGCCGGTGTGCTCCAGGTCCTCGCGCTCGTCGTGGCGCTGGGACTGGCGTACCGCCCGCTCGGTGACTACATGGCCGGCGTCTACTCCTCGGACAAGCACCTGCGCGTCGAGAAGTGGATGTACAAGGCCGTGGGTGCCGACCCCGACACGCAGATGCGCTGGCCCGCCTATCTGCGAGGGGTGCTCGCCTTCTCCGCGGTGAGCGTCCTCTTCCTCTATCTGCTGCAGCGGTTCCAAGGCGCACTGCCCGGCTCGCTCGGCTTCGCCTCGATCGATCCCGACCAGGCGTTCAACACGGCCGCCTCCTTCGTCGCCAACACCAACTGGCAGTCCTACTCCGGCGAACAGGCCATGGGCCACGTCGTGCAGACCGGCGGCCTCGCGGTGCAGAACTTCGTCTCGGCCGCCGTCGGCATGGCCGTCGCCGCGGCCCTCGTCCGGGGCTTCGCCCGCTCGCGCACCGGTGAGCTCGGCAACTTCTGGTCCGATCTGGTGCGTGGCACCGTACGGATCCTGCTGCCGATCTCCGTGGTCGGCGCGCTGGTGCTGGTGGCCTGCGGCGCGATCCAGAACTTCGCCGGCATCCACGAGGTCGGCCAGTTCATGGGCGGCTCCCAGCAGTGGAACGGCGGCGCCGTCGCCTCCCAGGAGGCCATCAAGGAGCTGGGGACGAACGGCGGCGGCTACTTCAACGCCAACTCGGCCCACCCCTTCGAGAACCCCAACGGGCTGTCCAACCTGTTCGAGATCTTCCTGATCCTGGTCATCCCGTTCGCGCTGACGCGGACCTTCGGCCGGATGGTCGGCTCGCTCAAGCAGGGGTACGCGATCCTCGCGGCGATGGGCGTCATCTGGCTGGGCTTCACCACCCTGATGATGTGGACCGAGTTCTCGCACCACGGGCCCGCGTTCGAGATCGCGGGCGGGGCGATGGAGGGCAAGGAGACCCGGTTCGGGATCGCCGGCTCGTCGATCTTCGCCGTGGCCACGACCCTCACCTCCACCGGTGCGGTGAACTCCTTCCACGACTCGTACACGGGCTTCGGCGGCGGCATCGCCATGCTGGGCATGCAGCTCGGCGAGATCGCGCCCGGAGGCGTGGGTTCCGGCCTCTACGGCATGCTGATCATGGCGATCATCGCGGTCTTCATCGCCGGGCTGATGGTCGGCCGTACCCCCGAGTACCTCGGCAAGAAGATCGGCACCCGTGAGATCAAGCTCGCGGCCTGCTACATCCTGATCACCCCGGCACTGGTGCTCTGCTTCACCGCCGCCGCGATGGTGCTGCCCACCCCGCCCCACTCGATGACCAACACCGGCGCCCACGGATTCTCCGAGATCCTCTACGCCTACACCTCGGGCGCCAACAACAACGGTTCGGCGTTCGCCGGGCTCAACGCGGACACCCAGTGGTTCAACACCACGATCGGTCTCGCGATGCTGCTCGGCCGGTTCCTGCCGATGGTGTTCGTCCTGGCGCTGGCCGGCTCGCTCGCCGGGCAGAAGCCCGTACCGGCGACCGTCGGCACCCTGGGCACGCACAAGCCACTCTTCAGCGGACTGCTGGTCGGCACGGTCCTGATCATCACCGGGCTGACCTACTTCCCGGCCCTCGCGCTGGGGCCGCTGGCCGAAGGACTGGCGTCATGACCACTCGTACGGAGCAAGAGGACTCGATGTCCACTGTCACCCCCTCCCGGGCACCCCACCCGGACGCGCCCACGGGCCACCGCGGCGAAGGACGTGTCGGCGCGGGCCTGTTCGACCCCGCCCAGCTGATCCGGTCCCTGCCCGACGCCGTGCGCAAGCTCGACCCCCGGGTGATGGTCAAGTCCCCGGTGATGTTCGTGGTGCTGATCGGTTCGGTGTTCACGACCGTGCTGGCGTGCCTGGACCCGGGCGCGTGGTTCGGCTGGGCCATCGCCGCCTGGCTCTGGCTGACCACGGTCTTCGCCAACCTGGCGGAGGCGGTCGCCGAGGGCCGCGGCAAGGCGCAGGCCGACACCCTGCGCAAGGCCAAGACCGACACCGTCGCCCGGCGGCTGACCGGCGGGAGCGAGGAGCGGGTGCCCGGCACCGGGCTGCGCGTCGGCGATCTGGTGGTCTGCGAGGCCGGTGACATCATCCCCGGCGACGGCGATGTCGTCGAGGGCGTCGCCAGCGTGGACGAGTCCGCGATCACCGGCGAGTCCGCCCCGGTCATCCGGGAGTCCGGCGGGGACCGGAGCGCCGTCACCGGGGGCACGAAGGTGCTCTCGGACCGCATCGTCGTCGAGATCACCACCAAGCCCGGCGAGACCTTCATCGACCGGATGATCTCCCTGGTCGAGGGCGCCGCCCGGCAGAAGACACCCAATGAGATCGCGCTGAACATCCTGCTCGCGTCCCTCACGATCGTCTTCCTGCTCGCCGTGGTCACCCTCCAGCCCTTCGCGATATACGCCGGGCAGCGGCAGTCGATGATCGTGCTGACCGCCCTGCTGGTCTGCCTGATCCCGACGACCATCGGAGCCCTGCTCTCCGCGATCGGCATCGCCGGGATGGACCGCCTGGTCCAGCGCAATGTGCTCGCGATGTCGGGGCGTGCCGTCGAGGCCGCCGGGGACGTGTCGACCCTGCTGCTCGACAAGACCGGCACCATCACCCTGGGCAACCGGCAGGCCGCCGAGTTCGTCCCCGTGCAGGGCACGACCGAGGCCGAACTGGCGGACGCGGCCCAGCTCTCCTCGCTGGCCGACGAGACGCCCGAGGGCCGCTCGGTCGTCGTGCTCGCCAAGGAGAAGTACGGGCTGCGCGAGCGCCACCAGGGCGAACTGTCCGGTGCCGAGTGGGTCGCCTTCACCGCCCAGACGCGCATGTCCGGCGTCGACGTGGACGGACACGCGGTCCGCAAGGGCGCCGCGGGTTCGGTCCTCGCCTGGGTCCGGGAGCGCGGCGGCACCGTCCCGGCGGACGCGCGGTCGCTCACCGAGAGGATCTCCGCCGCGGGCGGCACCCCGCTGCTGGTGGCCAGGGAGGACGAGCACGGTGCCCGGGTCCTCGGTGTCGTCCACCTCAAGGACGTGGTCAAGGAGGGCATGCGGGAGCGGTTCGACGAGCTGCGCCGCATGGGCATCAGGACGGTGATGATCACCGGCGACAACCCGCTGACCGCGAAGGCCATCGCCGAGGAGGCGGGTGTCGACGACTTCCTCGCCGAGGCCACCCCCGAGGACAAGATGGCCCTCATCAAGCGGGAGCAGTCGGGCGGCAAACTCGTCGCGATGACCGGCGACGGCACCAACGACGCCCCCGCGCTCGCCCAGGCGGACGTCGGGGTGGCCATGAACACCGGCACCTCGGCCGCCAAGGAGGCCGGGAACATGGTGGACCTGGACTCCAACCCCACCAAGCTGATCGAGATCGTCGAGATCGGCAAGCAGCTGCTCATCACCCGGGGCGCGCTGACGACGTTCTCGATCGCCAACGACGTCGCGAAGTACTTCGCGATCATCCCCGCCATGTTCGCCGTGGTCTATCCCGGCCTGGACAAGCTCAACATCATGCAGCTGTCCTCGCCCCAGTCCGCGATCCTGTCGGCCGTCGTCTTCAACGCGCTGATCATCATCGCGCTGGTGCCGCTCGCCCTGAAGGGCGTGCGCTACCGGCCCAGCAGCGCCGACTCGATGCTCCGGCGCAACCTCGGGATCTACGGGCTCGGCGGTCTGGTGGCCCCGTTCATCGGCATCAAGATCATCGACATGGTCATCTCCCTCGTACCCGGGCTGAACTGAATCCAGGAAACGGCTGACTTGCCATGAACAACTCCGTAGCGAACTCCGCCCGGTTGCTCTGGGCCGGGCTGCGCGCCCTGCTCGTCCTCACCGTCGTCTGCGGTGTGCTCTACCCGCTCGCCGTCACGGGCGTCGCCCAGGGCGTCTTCCCCCACCAGGCCAACGGCTCAGAGATCACCGCGAACGGAAGGGTCGTCGGCTCCGAACTCATCGGACAGCGCTACGACCTGCCGCTGAAGAAGGGGCAGCAGACCGCCGCCCCCGACCTCAAGTGGTTCCAGCCGCGCCCCTCCAACGGGCTGGGCACCAACAGCGTCAACACCCAGTACAAACTGCTCGTCTCCGGCGCGACCAACCGCTCCGGCGACAACAAGGAACTGATCGACTGGGTGAAGTCCGCCAAGGCCGCGGTGGTCAAGGACAACTCCGTCCCCGGCCACCCCGTCAACCCCTCGGCGGTGCCGCCCGACGCCGTCACCTCCTCCGGCTCCGGCCTCGACCCGGACATCTCACCGGCGTACGCACAGCTCCAGGTGCGCCGGGTGGCGGAGCGGAACCACCTCGCCGTCGGCCGGGTGGAGAAGCTCGTCGCGGAACACACGGACGGCCGGCTCCTCGGCTTCGCCGGAGAGCCCCGGGTCAACGTCCTCCAGCTCAACATCGCCCTCGGGCAGCTGGCGCACGGGCGCTGACGGAGCGCGGACGCGCGCGGCGCGGGGGAGCGGCCCCCGCGCCGCGCGCGCCTGTTCACCGCGCCGGGGTGCCGAGGCTTCCCGGGTAGAGGTACTGCCGCGGCGGGAGCACCGTGCCGTCCACCCAGGCCCCGAAGAAGCCCTTGAGATCCTTGCCCGAGACCTTCGCCGCCAGCGCCTCGAACTGCCGGAACGAAGCGTTGCCGTACGCGTGGTCGCGCGTCCAGGTGCGCAGCGTACGGAAGAACGCCTCGTCGCCCACCGTGCGGCGCAGGGCGTGCAGCATCAGCGAGCCCTTGAAGTACAGGGCCCCGTCCAGTTCCCTGCCCGGTCCCGGGTCGTAGAGCCTGACGGACCAGAACGACGGATCGTCCCGGTTCTGCTCCACCTCGGACCGGTAGAAGTCCTGGTCCAGGTCGGAGCCCTTGTGCTCCTCCCACAACTGCCCCGCGTACTGGGCGAAGCACTCGGCGAGACAGCCGTCGCGCCAGTCCTTGAACGAGACGCTGTCACCGAACCACTGGTGGGCGTTCTCGTGGACCATCGAGGCGTCGAAGAGCATGGAGCCGTAGGTGGGGCGGCTCTGTGTCTCCAGGGCCAGCGGGCCGTCGTTGGGCTCCTTCGACGCCCCGACGACGATGGCCCCCGCCGAGGAGAAGGGGTACGGGCCGAACTTCGTGGCCAGGAAGTCCAGGATCTCGGTCTGTTCGGCCTCCGCCCCGGGGTCGATGACGGCGTCCGGGCTGTACGCCGTGATGACGGGCGTCCCGGCGGCCGTCCGGCCGCGGTGGACGGTGAACCGGTCGATGGCGACCGTGCTGAGGTAGGTGGCCATCGGCCGGTTCTCGGACCAGCGGAAGGTCCTGCGGCCGTCCTTGACGCTCTCGGGGCCGGGCAGGCCGTTGCCGACGACCGTCCAGCCGTCGGGGACCGTCGCGGTGAGGGCGAAGGTGGCCTTGTCGGACGGGTGGTCGTTGGAGGGATACCAGGAGGTCGCGGAGTGGGGCTCGCCCGCCACGTTCGCGCCGCCGGTCTCCAGGGTGTGCCAGCCCTCGGGGTCGGGCCGCCCCGCGTACGTCACCCGGACGGCGAACGTCGCGCCCTTCGCCACCGGGCGGGCCGGGGTGATGACCAGTTCATGGGCGCCGGCCCGGGAGAACGACTTCGCCGGGACGCCGTCCACCTCGACCGAAGCGACGGTGAAGCCCTTGAGGTCCAGGCCGAACCGGTCCAGGCGGGTCAGGGCGCGGGCGGTGACGGTGGTGTCCCCGTCGAGGTGGTCGGTGCGCGCCGGGTCGTAGGAGATGCGGACGTCGTAGTGGGAGACGTCGTAGCCGGAATTGCCGTCGTCGGGGAAGTACGGGTCGCCGAGCCCCGGACCGCCGATGGCGGCGGAGGCGGGGACGGTGGCCAGCACGGAGCCGGTCACGACCGCGGCCACCAGGGCGGCGACGGTCCTGCGGCGTCGGGCGGGGATGCTGCGCATGTCTCGTTCCTCGAGGTCGGGGTCAGTGCCGGGGCGTGGTGGCGGCGAGCTTCCACAGCACACCGACGATGGCGTCGGTACTGGTCTTCTCCGTCTTCGGATCCACGTTCGCGAGGTCGTCGCACGCCTCGTGGATGCAGTCCGAGATGCCGGTGCTGAAGCCGGACGAGGGGATGCCCGCGTTGCCGAACGACTCGTGGTCCGAACCGCCGACACCGATGTCGAACGTGGGGATGTCCCGCTCGGCGAACCACGCCTCGAACGCCTGCTGGGCCTCGGTCTCGTCGTGTTCGTCGTCGTGGACCACGAGCCACTGCCGGGTGTTCTTGCTGCCCGCCTGGTCGAAGTTGAGATAGACGTCGATCCTGCGGCGGTCGGCCCCGGAGAGCTTGCCGACGTAGTCCGCCGAGCCGATCAGCCCCTGCTCCTCCGCGCCCCACCAGGCGAACCGCAGGTGTCGTTGGGGCCTGAGACCGGATTCGGCGACCTGGAGGGCGGCGGCCAGCACCGCGGCCGAACCCGAACCGTTGTCGTTGATCCCCGGGCCCTCCTTCACGCTGTCGAGGTGGGCGCCGGTCATCAGCACGTGGTCCGGGTCGCCGCCCGGCCAGTCGGCGATCAGGTTGTGGCCGGTGGCGCCGTCGTGGGTGAAGGGCACCAGCCTGGTACGGAATCCGGCCCGGTCCAGCGCGTCGCGCACATACGCCACGGACTGCGCGTACCCCTTCGTGCCGTGCGCGCGGTTGCCGCCGTTGCGGTCCGCGATGCGTTGCAGGGCACGCAGATGGGGCATCACCTGCTGCTCGGAGACGGTGGGGGCGGCCGGGGGCCGGGCATCCGCGGCGGCGGGCACCGCGGTCAGGGTCAGGGACAGCCCGATCACCGCGGCCGCCGACCGGGGAAGGCTCCTGCGTGACGTCATGCGCACCCTTTCGAGACGGGGGCGGTTCGCCCCGGTGGACCTCGGTCAGGCTGGTCCGCCGGTGTCAGGAAGTTGTCGGGAAGTTGTCGGGAAGCGGTAGCACCGCGGCGAGGGGGCGCCGCCGCGCCGCGCCCCCCCCGTACGTCCGGGAGCCGCCAGGCATTGTCCGGAGCTGTACGCATTGCACATACTGGCGGCCGACGGGTTCGATCACGTACGGGGAGAGACATGACCGAGAGCACCGGCCGGGCGGGCACCGAGGGGCAGGGCGGCACCGCGATCGCCGAGGAACCGGCGGCCGGGCCCATGGTCCGGGTGGAGGACCTGCGCCGCTCGTACGGCTCCGGCGCGGGAGAGGTGCACGCGCTGCGCGGGGTCTCCTTCGAAGTGCCGCGCGGCGAGATCGTGGCGCTCAAGGGGCGCTCGGGCTCGGGCAAGACCACCCTGCTCAACCTGCTCGGCGGGCTCGACAGCCCGGACGGCGGCCGGATCACCGTCGACGGCACGGACCTGTCCGAGCTCGGCGAGGACGGGCTCCTGGAGCTGCGCCGGGACCGGATCGGCTTCATCTTCCAGTCGTTCGGCCTGATCCCGATCCTGACCGCGGCGGAGAACGTCGGTGTGCCCCTGCGGCTGCGCAAGGCCGACCCGCGCGAACGCGAGGACCGGGTGGCCCTGCTGCTCTCGCTGGTCGGTCTCGCCGACCACGCCGCGCAGCGCCCCGGGGAGCTCTCCGGAGGCCAGCAGCAGCGCGTCGCGATCGCCCGCGCACTCGCCAACCGGCCGGCGCTGCTGATCGCGGACGAGCCGACGGGGCAACTCGACGCGGAGACCGGTCTGGCGGTGATGGAGCTGCTGCGGGCGGTGGTCCGCAGCGAGGGCGTCACCGCGCTGGTGGCGACGCACGACGCGCAGCTGCTGGGGCTGGCGGACCGGGTGCTGGAACTGAGCGACGGGCACATCGTCGAGCACGTGTAGCCGAGCACGCGCCGGGGAGCACGCGGTGGGGGAGCGCCCCCTGTTCTCCCTTGCGGGAGTGGGCCCGGCGCCCCGCCCGGGGCGTCAGAATCCTGTCAATTCGGTCCCCGGAGCCGCCCTCGGTCCTATTTGTCGACAAATCTCGGGGTAGCTTCGAACCGGCTGCCGCATCGGACGCAGCCGGTTCGAGAGAAGACAATGGGGCCATGGCACGCGGCAAGCTTCGGATCTACCTGGGTGCGGCGCCCGGCGTCGGCAAGACGTACGCGATGCTCTCCGAGGCCCATCGACGGGTGGAGCGGGGCACCGACTGCGTCGTCGCCTTCGTGGAGCACCACGACCGGCCGCGCACCGAGGTCATGCTGCACGGCCTGGAGCAGGTCCGGCGCCGTGAGATCGAGTACCGCTCCGCCGTCTTCACCGAGATGGACGTCGACGCGGTCCTGGAGCGCGCCCCCGCCGTGGCCCTGGTGGACGAACTGGCCCACACCAATGTGCCGGGCTCCCGCAACGCCAAACGCTGGCAGGACGTCGAGGAACTCCTCCAGGCGGGCATCGACGTGGTCTCCACCGTCAACATCCAGCACCTGGAGTCGCTCGGCGACGTCGTCGAGGCGATAACCGGGGTGCGACAGCGCGAGACCGTCCCCGACGAGGTCGTCCGCCGGGCCGACCAGCTCGAACTGGTCGACATGTCGCCCCAGGCGCTCCGCCGCCGGATGGCCCACGGCAACATCTACAAGCCGGACCGGATCGACGCCTCGCTGTCCAACTACTTCCGCCCCGGCAACCTGACCGCCCTGCGCGAGCTGGCCCTCCTCTGGGTCGCCGACCGGGTCGACGAATACCTCCAGCAGTACCGCGGCGAGCACAACATCCGCACCACCTGGCAGGCCCGGGAACGCATCGTCGTCGGGCTCACCGGCGGCCCCGAGGGCCGTACGCTCATCCGCCGCGCGTCCCGGATGGCGGCCAAGGGCTCGGGCAGCGAGATCCTCGCCGTCTACATCGCCCGCAGCGACGGACTGACCTCCGCCTCCCCCAAGGAACTCACCGTCCAGCGCACCCTCGTCGAGGACCTGGGCGGCACGTTCCACCACGTCATCGGCGACGACATACCCTCGGCGCTCCTCGAATTCGCCCGTGGGGTGAACGCCACGCAGATCGTCCTCGGCTCCAGCCGCCGCAAGGCCTGGCAGTACATCTACGGGCCCGGCGTGGGCGCCACCGTGGCCCGGGAGTCCGGACCCGACCTCGACGTCCACATCGTCACCCACGAGGAGGTCGCCAAGGGACGCGGCCTGCCCATCGCCCGCGGCGCCCGGCTGGGCCGGGTCCGGATCATCTGGGGCTGGCTGGTCGGGGTCGGCGGACCGGCCCTGCTCACCCTGCTCCTGGCCGGCCTGGACAGCGGCCCCGGACTCGCCAACGACGTCCTGCTCTTCCTCTTCCTGACCGTGGGCGCCGCGCTGCTCGGCGGACTGCTGCCGGCCCTCGCGTCGGCCGCCGTCGGCTCGATGCTGCTGAACTACTGGTTCACCCCGCCCACCCACACCCTGACCGTGCAGGACCCGGAGAACTTCGTCGCCATCGTGATCTTCTTCGCGGTGGCGGTCTCGGTCGCCTCGGTCGTCGACCTGGCGGCCCGCCGCACCCACCAGGCGGCCCGGCTGCGCGCCGAGTCGGAGATCCTCTCCTTCCTGGCCGGCAGCGTGCTGCGCGGCGAGACGACGCTGGACGCGCTCCTGGACCGGGTCCGCGAGACCTTCGGCATGGAGTCCGTCGCGCTGCTGGAGCGCAGCAGCGACGTCGATCCGTGGACCTGCGCCGGGAGCGTCGGCCCCGGGCCGGTGGCCCGGCCCGAGGACGCCGATGTGGACATGCCCGTCGGCGACCACATGGCTCTCGCGCTCTCCGGCCGGGTCCTGCCCGCCGAGGACCGCCGGGTGCTCGGCGCCTTCGCCGCGCAGGCCGCGGTCGTACTGGACCGGCAGCGCCTGGTCGACGAGGCGGAGGAGGCCCGGCGGCTCGCCGAGGGCAACCGGATCAGAACGGCGCTCCTCGCCGCCGTCAGCCACGACCTGCGCACCCCGCTCTCCGCCATCAAGGCCGCCGTCAGCTCCCTGCGCTCCGACGACGTCGCCTGGTCCGACGAGGACCAGGCGGAGCTCCTGGAGGGCATCGAGAACGGTGCCGACCGGCTCGACCACCTCGTGGGCAACCTCCTGGACATGTCCAGGCTCCAGACCGGCACCGTCACCCCGCTCATCCGTGAGATCGACCTCGACGAGGTGGTCCCGATGGCGCTCGGCGGCGTCCCCGAGGACAGCGTCGACCTGGACATCCCCGAGACCCTGCCGATGGTCGAGGTCGACCCGGGGCTCCTGGAACGGGCCGTCGCCAACATCGTCGAGAACGCCGTGAAGTACAGCCGCTACGCGGAACGCGTCACCGTGGCCGCCAGCGCCCTCGGGGAACGGGTCGAGCTACGGGTGGCCGACCGCGGCCCCGGCGTCCCCGACGACGCCAAGGAGCGCATCTTCGAGCCCTTCCAGCGCTACGGCGACGCCCCGCGCGGCGCGGGCGTCGGGCTGGGGCTCGCCGTGGCCCGCGGCTTCGTCGAGTCCATGGGCGGCACCCTGGACGCCGAGGACACCCCCGGCGGCGGCCTCACCATGGTGCTGACGCTCAAGGCGGCATCGGGATACGTCCCGGTCAGCCCCGACCTCCCCGCCCGGGTCACCTCATGACCGGACGGAGACCGCACCACCACGCGGGACACCCCATGACCGCACAGCTCACCTCATGATCTCCGGTACGACCCGGAAGATCGCCGCACAGCAGAAAGGCAGGGCTCCCATGACCCGGGTGCTTGTGGTCGACGACGAGCCGCAGATCGTACGCGCCCTCGTGATCAACCTGAAGGCGCGCAAGTACGAGGTGGACGCCGCGCCCGACGGCGCGACCGCCCTCCAGCTCGCCGCCGCCCGCCACCCCGATGTCGTCGTCCTCGACCTCGGGCTTCCGGACATGGACGGCGTCGAGGTGATCAAGGGGCTGCGCGGCTGGACCCGGGTGCCGATCCTGGTGCTCTCCGCCCGCCACACCTCCGACGAGAAGGTGGAGGCCCTGGACGCCGGCGCCGACGACTACGTCACCAAGCCGTTCGGCATGGACGAGCTGCTGGCCCGGCTGCGCGCCTCGGTCCGCCGCGCGGAACCCGTCGGACAGCAGGGCTCCGACGACATCGTGGTGGTCGAGACCGAGGGGTTCACCGTCGACCTCGCGGCGAAGAAGGTGCACCGCGCGGGGCGCGACGTACGGCTCACCCCCACCGAGTGGCATCTGCTGGAGGTGCTGGTCCGCAACAGCGGCAGGCTGGTCAGCCAGAAGCAGCTGCTCCAGGAGGTCTGGGGGCCCTCGTACGGCACCGAGACCAACTATCTGCGGGTCTACATGGCACAGCTCAGGCGCAAGCTGGAGACCGATCCCTCGCACCCCCGGCACTTCGTCACCGAGCCGGGCATGGGATACCGGTTCGAGCGCGGCTGAGCGGGCGCAGGACCCTCGTCCGGACCGTACCCGGCTCACTCGTCCGGGTGAGACCGGAGACACCCGCTCGGAGCAGCCGGGACCGGTACCCTTCGGGTATGAGTGCTGCTGTACCCCGACCCGACAAACCCGGCAGGGCGGAGAAGCCGTCCGGTCGCCTCCGGCGGATGCTCGACCGGCTGTCCAGCTCCCAGGAGGACCTGGAGTCCGAGGAGCTGCAGGAGGACGCGCAGGCCTCGGGTTGCACGCGGATCTCCGAGTGCACCGACCGCCAGATCGTGAAGGTGACTGGTACCTTGCGGACCGTCACCCTGCGACCGCGCGCCGGAGTGCCGGCCCTGGAGGCCGAGCTCTTCGACGGCACCGCGCCGCTGGACGTTGTCTGGCTGGGCCGGCGCTCCATCGTGGGCATAGAGCCGGGCCGCAAGCTCATCGCCTCGGGCCGGATCGCCATGAGTCACGGCCGCCGGGTGCTGTTCAACCCCAAATACGAACTCCGACCGCTCGGCAAGGAGTAGCCGGTGACGTCTCTCGACAAGCCGACGTCCGACACGGACCGCACCACCCGCACCGATCAGGAGGAGGCCGACGCCAAGGCGGTCACCGAGGCAGCGCTCTTCGAGGCGTTCGGCGGTGTCCGGGGCATGGTGGAGACAGTCCTTCCCGGGCTGCTGTTCGTCACCATCTTCACGATCAACAAGAATCTGCACAGCTCGGCCATCGCGGCCCTGGTGGTGTCCCTGGTCCTCGTCGGCGTGCGGCTGATCCGGCGGGACACCGTGAAGCACGCCTTCAGCGGCGTCTTCGGCGTGGCCTTCGGTGTGGTCTTCGCGATGATGACGGGCAATGCCAAGGACTTCTACCTGCCGGGCATGCTCTACACCCTCGGCCTCGCCCTCGCCTACCTGATCACCACGCTCGCCGGGGCGCCGCTGATCGGGCTGATCCTGGGCCCGGTGTTCAAGGAGAACCTCTCCTGGCGCACCAGGAACCCCGGCCGCAAGAAGGCGTACGCCAAGGCCAGCTACGCCTGGGGGCTGATCCTGCTCGCCAAGTGCGCGATCCTCTTCCCGCTGTACTGGTGGGCCGACACCACGCAGTTCGGCTGGGTCCTGGTCGCCCTGAAGATCCCCCCGTTCCTGCTCGCGGTCTATCTGACCTGGGTCTTCCTGGCCAAGGCGCCGCCGCCCATCGACGTCTTCGCCGAGATGGAGGCCGAGGAACAGGCCGAGAAGGAACGCAAGGCGGCCGCCGCGGCCGCGGCGGTGCGCGACCAGGAGTACTGAGCACCGCGTCGCGTCGTCGCTCCGATGCGGGAGTGAGTGACGCGGGAGTGAGCACTGAGCACCGCGCCGTCGCCCGGTGCACGGAAGGGGCCCGGAACCGTTTCACACGGTTCCGGGCCCCTTCCCGTACATCACGTGGCCGGACCGGACCAGACCCGGCCGGGGTGGACCGGGCCGGGCCGGGTCAGTCGTCCGAGTCGCCCCGGCGTACCGACAGCAGGTCCTCCAGCTGTTCCTCGCGCGCCTGCGCGGCTACGAAGAGCAGCTCGTCACCGGCCTCCAAGGTCTCCTCGGTGCTCGGCGTCAGAACGCGCTGACCGCGGATGATGGTCACCAGCGAGGTGTCCTCGGGCCAGGCCACCTCGCCGACCCGGGTGCCGGCCAGCGCCGACTCCGGGGGAAGCGTCAGCTCGACCAGGTTGGCGTCACCGTGGCTGAAGCGGAGCAGCCGGACCAGATCGCCGACGCTCACCGCCTCCTCGACCAGCGCCGACATCAGCCGCGGCGTCGAGACCGCCACGTCGACGCCCCAGGCCTCGTTGAACAGCCACTCGTTCTTCGGGTTGTTGACCCGGGCGACGACCCTGGGAACGCCGTACTCGGTCTTGGCGAGCAGCGACACGACCAGGTTCACCTTGTCGTCGCCGGTCGCGGCGATCACGACGTTGCAGCGCTGGAGCGCCGCCTCGTCGAGCGAGGTGATCTCGCAGGCGTCCGCCAGCAGCCACTCGGCCATCGGCACCCGCTCCACCGAGATGGCCGTCGGCGCCTTGTCGACAAGCAGCACCTCGTGCCCGTTCTCCAGCAGCTCGCCCGCGATGGAACGGCCCACCGCGCCGGCCCCGGCAATCGCGACACGCATCAGTGACCGCCCTCCTCAGGACCCTCGGCGAAGGCCGCCTCGACCTTCGCGATCTCGTCCGTACGCATCATCACGTGGACCAGGTCGCCCTCCTGCAACACCGTCTGCGAGGTGGGCAGTATGGCTTCGCCCAGCCGGGTGAGGAACGCCACGCGGACGCCCGTCTCCTCCTGGAGCGTGCTGATCTTGTGGCCGATCCAGGACGGCGTCGTGTGCACCTCCGCGAGCTGCACACCACCGCTCGGATCCCGCCACAGCGGCTCGGCGCCGGAAGGCAGCAGCCGCCGCAGCATCTGGTCCGCGGTCCAGCGCACGGTGGCGACCGTGGGAATCCCGAGGCGCTGATAGACCTCCGCCCGGCGGGGGTCGTAGATCCGCGCCGCGACATTCTCGATGCCGAACATCTCGCGGGCCACCCGGGCGGCGATGATGTTCGAGTTGTCGCCGCTGCTCACCGCGGCGAACGCACCGGCCTCCTCGATGCCGGCCTCACGGAGGGTGTCCTGGTCGAAGCCGACACCCGTGACGCGCCGCCCGCCGAACCCGGACCCGAGGCGACGGAACGCCGTGGGGTCCTGATCGATGACGGCGACCGTGTGCCCCTGCTGCTCCAGGGTCTGCGCGAGAGCGGCCCCCACTCGCCCGCAGCCCATGATGACGATGTGCACCTTGCGCCTACCTCGCAGTCCTGGTCGTCCGGCTGACCTGCGAAAACACCCTGCTCACACTTCTTTCTCAGCTTGCCGGGCAAACAACGGGGCAACGGTCCGTCCCGTTGCCCAGGATGAGCTTATGCGGCGAGGAATGCGAAGCCTCATCCGAGTGCGCTTTCGACGCGCCCCGCCCGGCGGAGTGCGGGACACGGCGTTCGCGAGACGGATTGTGCGACAGAAGCCGGAGACGGAGCCTTGAGCCGGGGACGGACCCTTGAGTACGAGGACCACAGACATCTAACATGTCAGTTCATGGAGACCCTGCGCCCCGTCCGACGGACCTTGCTGCGGGACACCGCCTACGAGGCGATCCGCGACGCCATCATCCGCGGCGACCTCCCACCCGGTGCCCCCGTCCGCGACGCCGACCTCGCCGAACGCCTCGGGCTCAGCCGGGCCCCCGTCCGCGACGCGCTGTCCCGGCTCTCCGGGGAGGGCCTCGTCGAATCCAAGCCACAGAGCTACACCCGGGTGACCCGGCTGGTACCGCGCGACGTCCGGGACGCGGCGGCCGTCGTGCGGGCCATGCAGGAACTGGCGGCACGGACCGCCGTGCCCCGGCTCACGGACGCGGACATCGCCGCGATGCGCACGGCCAACGACCGCTTCCGGGAAGCGACCCGCAGCGGCGACGTGGCGGAGGCGCTGCAAGCCGACGACCGGCTCCACGACGTCCTCGTCACCGCCTGCGGCAACCGCGCGGTGGCCGCCACCGTGGAGCGCTACACCCCCCTGATCCGGCGCCTGGAGTGGCAGCACTTCGGCACGGCCGACTCCGCGCACGGCTCCGCGGAACTCCACGACCGGCTGATCGAGGCGTGCGCGGAGCGCGACGCCGAGGCCGTGGCCCGGATCACCGCCGCGATCTGGCGAACGCTCGAAGAGCTGGCCGACGAGACGCCGGAGCGACCGGGCGGAGCGCCCGAGCGTTTCGAGGATCGGCCGGGCGGTGCTGGCGGGCGCCCGGAGCGATCGGGTGGGGCGCCTGGGCGTTTTGAGGGTCGGCTGGGCGGTGTTGCCGGGCGCCCGGAGCGATCGGGTGGGGTGCCTGAGTGTTTCGAGGGTCGGCTGGGCGGTGTTGCCGGGCGCCCGGAGCGATCGGGCGGAGCGCCCGCGTAGGCCACGGCGCCCCGCCCCTCCCCACCACTGCATTCACTCCACCCACCCCGCTCCGGCACCACCCAGCACCACCCGCACTCCAGCCCCACCCGCGCCTCCACCTGAGCCCACGTCCTCCCCACCCCCACCCCCAGCCCCACCCGCACCCCTTACCCAAACCCACCTCAGCCCGCCCCCAGCCCACGTCTGCCCCCACCCCCACCTCACCCATTCCGACCCCAGCCCCACCACCGAGCCAGGGAGACCCCGTGACCACCGCAACGTCAGCCTCCCCTTCCCTCCCCTCCTACGACCTCTCCTCCTACGACCGCTACCCCCTCCTCTTCGGCCCCTCGCCCGTGCACCGGCTCGACCGGCTCACCGAACACCTCGGCGGTGCCGCGGTCTGGGCCAAGCGGGAGGACTGCAACTCCGGCATCGCGTACGGCGGCAACAAGACCCGCAAGCTCGAATACCTCGTCGCCGACGCGCTGGCGAAGGGCTGCGACACCCTCGTGTCCATCGGCGGGGTGCAGTCCAACCACACCCGCCAGGTCGCCGCGGTCGCCGCCCGCGCCGGTCTGAAGTGCGTACTCATCCAGGAGAGCTGGGTCGAGTGGCCCGACGCCGTCTACGACAAGGTCGGCAACATCCTGATCAGCCGACTGGCCGGCGCCGACGTCCGCCTGGTGCGCGCCGGGTTCGGCATCGGGGTCAAGGAGAGCTGGGAGCGGGCGCTGAGCGAGGTGGAGGAGAGCGGTGGCCGGCCGTACGCCATCCCGGCGGGCGCCTCCGACCACCCGCTGGGCGGACTCGGCTTCGCCGGGTGGGCGTACGAGGTCGCCGAGCAGGAACGCGCGCTGGACGTGTTCTTCGACACCGTGGTGGTCTGCTCGGTGACCGGCTCCACCCAGGCCGGGATGGTCGCGGGCTTCGCCGCGCTCGAAGAGGCGGGCGCCCGCCCGCGCCGCGTCCTGGGCATCGACGCCTCCGCCGAGCCCGCGCGCACCCGCGCGCAGATCGCCCGGATCGCGGCCGCCACCGCCCGGCTCATCGGGGTGCGCAGGGAACTCACCGTGGACGACATCGAACTCGACGAGCGATACCACGCGGGCACCTACGGCATCCCCGACGACACGACCCTCGACGCGATGCGGCTCGCCGCCCGTACCGAGGGCATGGTCACCGACCCCGTCTACGAGGGGAAGTCGATGGCCGGAATGATCGACCTCGTGGCGCGCGAAGAGATCACCCGCGATTCCACCGTCCTTTACGCACATCTCGGCGGTCAGCCCGCGCTGAATGGGTACAGCGCCCTTTTCGCGGACGCCTGAGTGCGAGGATCCCGTTCCCCGGCGCAAGGATTTCGTTAAGGATTTCGTGGCCTTTTCGGCCGGGCGCAGGAGATTACGGGGCCACGGGGGCGGTGCGTCCGCGGCTTGCATACGGAACGCTTACGATCCTCTGCGTGTCCAAACTGACCGACGTGCCCAAACGGATTCTGATCGGACGGGCGTTGCGCAGCGACAAGCTGGGAGAAACGCTCCTCCCCAAGCGCATCGCCCTTCCCGTCTTCGCATCCGACCCGCTGTCCTCGGTGGCGTACGCACCAGGAGAAGTCCTCCTGGTGCTCTCCGTCGCGGGCGTGTCGGCGTACCACTTCAGCCCCTGGATCGCGCTGGCCGTCGTGGTCCTGATGTTCACGGTCGTCGCCTCGTACCGGCAGAACGTGCACGCCTACCCGAGCGGTGGTGGCGACTACGAGGTCGCCACCACCAACCTCGGACCCAAGGCGGGCCTGACCGTGGCCAGTGCGCTGCTGGTCGACTACGTACTGACCGTCGCCGTGTCGATCGCCTCCGGAGTGGAGAACCTCGGATCGGCGATCCCGTTCGTCGTCGAGCACAAGACGGCGTGCGCGATCGCCGCCATCGTGCTCCTGACC
Source organism: Streptomyces sp. NPDC057697 (assembly GCF_042799335.1). Lineage (NCBI taxonomy): Bacteria > Bacillati > Actinomycetota > Actinomycetes > Kitasatosporales > Streptomycetaceae > Streptomyces > Streptomyces sp. NPDC057697. The sequence goes on from NZ_JBHVJA010000005.1 coordinate 163,943, forward strand.
CTGATGAATCTGCGCGGAGTGAAGGAATCCGGCAAGCTCTTCGCCATTCCCACATACCTTTTCGTGGCCGGCGTCTTCATCATGATCATCTGGGGCGCGTTCCGGGGGCTCGTCCTCGGTGACACCATGCACGCCCCGACCTCCGGTTACCAGATCAAGGCCGAACACCAGGGACTCGCCGGATTCGCACTCGTCTTCCTGCTGTTGCGGGCCTTCTCCTCCGGCTGCGCGGCCCTCACCGGCGTCGAGGCGATCAGCAATGGTGTGCCCGCCTTCCGCAAACCGAAGAGCAAGAACGCCGCGACCACCCTCGCGATGATGGGCCTGCTGGCCGTCACCATGTTCTGCGGCATCATCGGCCTGGCCATGGCCACCGATGTGAAGATGGCCGAGAACCCGGCCAAGGACTTGATCAACCACGGTGTACCGGTCGGCTCCTCCTTCGTCCAGGACCCGGTGATCTCGCAGGTCGCGGCAGCGGTCTTCGGTGACGGCACGTTCTTCTTCGTCGTTCTCGCGGCGGCCACCGCACTCGTCCTCTTCCTGGCCGCCAACACCGCGTACAACGGCTTCCCGCTGCTCGGCTCGATCCTCGCGCAGGACCGCTACCTGCCCCGCCAGCTCCACACCCGCGGCGACCGGCTCGCCTTCTCCAACGGCATCGTGCTGCTGGCCGGTGCGGCGATCCTGCTGGTCTGGATCTACGGGGCCGACTCGACCCGGCTGATCCAGCTCTACATCGTCGGTGTGTTCGTCTCCTTCACTCTGAGCCAGACCGGCATGGTCCGGCACTGGAACCGTCATCTGAAGACGGAGAAGGACGCGACCAAGCGCCGTCACATGGTGCGCTCCCGCGCGATCAACACCTTCGGCGCCTTCTTCACCGGGCTGGTCCTCGTCGTCGTGCTCGCGACCAAGTTCACCCACGGTGCCTGGGTCGCGCTCCTCGGCATGGTGATCTTCTACGGGACGATGACCGCGATCCGTAAGCACTACGACCGGGTCGCCGAGGAGATCGCCGCCGACGAGACCCCGTCCGACGAGACGATCCGGCCCTCCAGGGTCCACTCGATCGTCCTGGTCTCCAAGCTCCACCGGCCCACCCTGCGCGCCCTCGCCTACGCCAAGCTGATCCGCTCCGACCGGCTGGAGGCGCTCTCCATCAGTGTCGACCCGGCCGAGACCAAGGCGCTCAAGGACGACTGGGAGCGGCGCGGCATCGACATCCCGCTGAAGATCCTCGACTCCCCGTACCGCGAGGTGACCCGGCCGGTCATCGACTACGTGAAGGGCCTGCGCCGGGAGAGCCCGCGCGACGTCGTGAGCGTGTACATCCCGGAGTACGTGGTCGGCCACTGGTACGAGCACCTGCTCCACAACCAGAGCGCCCTGCGCCTCAAGGGGCGGCTGCTGTTCACCCCGGGCGTCATGGTGACCTCGGTGCCGTATCAGCTGGAGTCCTCCGAGGCGGCCAAGAAGCGCGCCAGGAAGCGCGCCGAATGGAACGCGCCGGGCTCGGTGCGCCGCGGCCCCGTGGAGCGCCGCCCCAAGGAACCGAGCGGCAAGAACTGACCCCTCCTGCCCGCTCCCGCTCGTGTCCCGCTCGCGCGCTGCTCGTGGTAAGCGGCCGGACGACACCCACGTAGACTCGTGGGTTGTTGTCCGGCCGTTTTCCCCTTGATCTCTGGAGCCACCCCCTCATGCAGAACGAACCCACGTCGTCGCTGGTCGGGGAGGAGTACGAGGTCGAGGTCGGCCCCGTCGCACACGGCGGCCACTGCATCGCGCGTACGTCGGAGGGCCGGGTCCTCTTCGTACGGCACACACTCCCCGGCGAGAAGGTCGTCGCCCGGGTCACCGACGGCGAGAGCGACTCCCGCTTCCTGCGCGCCGACGCGGTACGGATCATCGAGGCGTCCAAGGACCGCGTCGAGGCGCCCTGCCCGTACGCCGGGCCCGGCAAGTGCGGCGGCTGCGACTGGCAGCATGCCAAGCCCGGAGCCCAGCGCCGGCTCAAGGGCGAGGTCATCGCCGAACAGCTCCAGCGCCTCGCGGGCCTCACCCCCGAGGAGGCGGGCTGGGACGGCACGGTCATGCCGGCCGAGGGCGACAAGCTCCCGGCGGGCGAGGTGCCCGCCTGGCGGACCCGCGTCCAGTACGCCATCGACGAGGACGGCACGGTCGGCCTGCGCAAGCACCGGTCGCACGACGTGGAGCCCGTCGAGCGCTGCCTGATCGCGGCGCCCGGCGTCACGGAGCTGGGCATCGAGAAGCGGGACTGGCCCGGCATGGCCACGGTGGAGGCCATCGCCGCCACGGGGTCCCACGACCGCCAGGTCATCCTCACCCCGAGGCCCGGCGGCCGACTGCCCCTGGTCGAGCTGGACAAGCCCGTCTCGGTGATGCGCGTCGACGAACGCGACGGCGGCGTCCACCGCGTGCACGGCCGCGCCTTCGTCCGCGAGCGCGCCGACGACCGCACCTACCGCGTCGGCTCCGGCGGCTTCTGGCAGGTCCACCCGCAGGCCGCCAACACCCTGGTCCGCGCGGTCATGCAGGGCCTCCTGCCCCGCAAGAACGACATGGCCCTCGACCTCTACTGCGGCGTCGGCCTGTTCGCCGGTGCCATCGGCCAGCGCATCGGCGAAAAGGGCGCCGTCCTCGGCATCGAGTCCGGCAAGCGCGCGGTCGAGGACGCCCGCCACAACCTGAAGGACCTGGACCGCGTCCGCATCGAACACGGCAAGGTCGACCAAATCCTCCCGCGCACCGGCATCACCGAATGCGACCTCATCGTCCTCGACCCGCCCCGCGCGGGCGCCGGCAAGCAGGTCGTCAACCACCTGGCAGCCCTGGGCGCCCGCCGCATCGCCTACGTCGCCTGCGACCCGGCAGCCCTGGCGAGGGACCTGGCGTACTTCCGGGAGGGCGGGTACCGGGTGCGGACGCTGCGGGCGTTCGATCTGTTTCCGATGACGCATCATGTGGAGTGCGTGGCGATTCTTGAGCCGGCCGCGAAGGGCTCCTGACCTGCGGTTTTGTGGGTGCGCGGTATGTACCCTGTGGGCGTTACGGGCGATACCTTGACGCTGGGATGACGCATGTGACGCACGTTTGACGCCCCCCGTCGGCGGAGCCTGACGGGGCGTCGGGCGTGGAGGGGTGCCTCCCGCAGCAGGTCGTGATCTTGCCGGGGGAGGTGTCCTTTCGGCTAGCGGGCGACCGAGCGCGTCGGTGTCGCAATTCTCCAGGGACTCATCACCGTGCTGCGTGACTGCGGGCACCCCGTTCTCCTTTTCGTCTTCGTCCTCGACGAATTCGAAACACCGCAACGCGTCCGAGGCGATGTCCGTGAGAAGGCGCTCAACGCGCTGCGGCAACTGCTCGACGAGATCGACGAGCGGGTCGACGACGCGTACATCGGTGATCTCGCCGTGGTCGTCACCGGTGGGCCCGGCGGTAGGGCCGGAGGCGCACTGCACGACTCGTACCGCTTGATCCAGCCACGATCGCGGTAGTTTTTGTCGACAGCCGTGGTGACGTTTCTCGGCAGGGCCAGTCCCTACCTAGGATCACCACAACCGAATCGCGGCCCGACGGGCTTCCTGGACAGGACACGCCCCCACCCGCACGAATCACTCGTGCCCTGGGGGAACCACCTCGTGTCCATGCTCCTGCTGAAACTCTCCGCGCAGGACCTGCTCACTCTGCACTCGCGTCGCCGCATGGTCCCGCACCTTGCCGCCCGGTGGCGCTACTTCCGCGGCGCTGAAGCCTCCGCCGGAGAGCGTTCCGCGTGGGCCGAGAGCTTGATCAGCCTTGCCAACGACCTGGTCGCGGCAGATCGCGGCAACGTGGAAATGATCGTCGAGTGTGCCGCCACGGTCGAGGAAACCGACCATCCGTCGCTGGTGGACGTCGTGCTTGTCGGGCGGCACCCGCAGGAGAACCGTCCGTCCGTGCAACTGGTGGAACTGAAGCGCTGGTCGACCGTCACCAGGATCGAGCGGGCCACCGCGGCTCTGGTGGACGTGCCGGGCATGGGCAAGAAGAAACACCCGGCATTGCAGCTCCGCGAGCACTACCAGGCCTTCACCAGTGGCAAGGGCCCCTTCGGGGGGCTGGACATCGAGTGCGGTGGTTTCGCCTACCTGCACAACGCCACGCAGGACTCGGTACGTCCACTCATTGACGTGGGTGCGCCGACGGGTGCCTATGCGCGGGTGTACACGGGTGATCAGCGTGCTGAACTGCTCGACAGACTCAGGAAGAGCTTCGATGCCCACGGCGGTGCCTCCGAGGCCGAGGCGATGCTGCAGAGCATGGGGCTGCGTAACACCCCGTTGCTCGATGCCATGATCCGGTCCCGTGGCACCGACACAGTCTTCACCCTGCGTGGGCGGCAGAAGACCGCGGCGGACCAGATCCTGGAAACGGCTGCCACGGTTCTTCCGGACCTCTGGGAACCGGCCCTGGTGCCGGACGAAAGGCGTGTGGTCTTCCTGGTGACCGGCGGGGCCGGCACCGGGAAGAGCGCCATCGGTCTGCAGGTCAAGAAGAAACTCGAAGCACAGGGCCGGACGGTCAAATACGCCAGCGGTAGCCGGGCCTTCAACGGGGCTTTGAGAGACCATGTCAGCTACGGGGACGGCAAGTTCAAGAAGACGTTCACCTATTTCAGTAGTTTCGTCGAAACACCGGACCCGCCCCTGGACGTACTGATTTGTGACGAAGCCCACCGTCTGCGCGAGCGCTCCACGAACACCAGGGACGCGAGGAAGTCGGGCACCCGTCCTCAGGTGGATGAACTCCTCGATGCGTCGCGTCTGACGGTCTTCTTCATGGATGAGCGGCAGTCCGTACGTCCAAAGGAGGTGGGCACACCCAATCTGATCAGGGAAGCGGCAGACCGGTACGGCGCCCAGCTCGTTTCCTACGATCTGCGCGAGCAGTTCCGGTGTGGTGGCAGTGATGCCTATATCCGCTGGGTACGCGCTCTGCTAGGGGTGACTGACGGTGAGCCGGAGCTCTGGAGGCCCGACGGCCTCATGCACGTAGAGGTCGCGGACACCCCCGAGGAGCTCGAGCAGGTCATCCGGGCCGAGTCGCATGCGGGCGCTTCCGCACGCATGGTCGCAGGGTACTGCTGGCCTTGGACCAAGCCCTTGGGCAAGGAGAGAAGGCTGGAAGCCGACGTCCGCATCGGCGAGTGGCATCGACCGTGGAACGCGGACAGCACGAGCTTCTGCGAAGGAGGAGCACCGCCATCGAAAATCTGGGCCGTACACGAGGGTGGTCTGGGCCAGGTGGGCTGTGTCTACACGGCGCAGGGCCTGGAGTGGGACTGGTGCGGTGTGATCATGGGTGAGGACATGGTCCGCCGCGGAGACGAGTGGGTCTTCCGGCGTGGGAAGAGGCGTAGGGAGACCTCGAAAATCTGGCGCGTGGCCCAACCTGGTTCGTTCGACCCCGAAGTCAAGGCATCCACTGTCGGTCCCGACGAATTCGCGCTACTCGTACGCCAGGCGTACCACGTGCTCATGACCCGAGGCAGTCGGGCGACGGTGTTGTACTCGACGGACGAGGAGACCCGCGCCTACTTGAAGAAATGGGTGGGCCCGGCGGAGATCCACGGGCTTCGTCCCACCATGCAGAATCGGCACGAGAGGGATCGTGCGCCGCATGAGCCCCGGCCGAATCGCCGCAAGTCCGGCAAGCGGCGGATCCCCGGTCCTGACCGTCTCTTCTGATCAGGAGCGTCCGATCATGTGGTGGCGGGCTCACCGGGCCCGCCACCACACCTGCGTCAGAAGAGCAGGTTCGCCAACGCGGTCAGGGCTGTCACCAGAAGGCTGGAGACGGCTCCGGCAGCGATGTCGATCAGGATTTCGCGAATCCGTTCACGACGCGCGAGCTTGTACTCGACGGGGGTCATACGGCCACTCCAGGTTGTGAGATCGGAATGGCAGGGGGCGCCCTACCGGGCAGCCACGCTCACGTCGTGTGTCATCACACGACGGGCACAACCATTCTTCGATCACAGCCTGTTCGGCCTCGTGCATGAACCTCGGCCTCGTACCCTCCGGGAAGGTGCGCAGCGAGATCATGGTACCGGCAGACGCGCGCCGCGGCTCAGAGAATAAGGGAGCGGAGCTTCTCGCGGGTCTCGGGATCCGTCGAGTAGAGGACCGTTCCGATCATGCCGCGGGTCAGCAGCACCTTGTACGTGTTGCGGACGAGACGGCCGACGTCTCCGTCCGGCGTCGCCTTGGTGAACGAAGGATCCTTCGAAGCCGTGCGGTCGACCACCCATCGGTCGGTCCGCCAGACCAGGTCCGGACCCATGATCACGCCCGACCAGTCGTACTCGAAGCCCTGCGCCGTGTAGACGCACCCGATCTGTCCGAACCCGGCAGGGTCGGTGGCCCAGAGAGGCGCGGGCGGGGCCCCGAGCAAGGCGCGGTCACCGAAGAGGTTCCACGGCCTGGCCCAGTCGCCGATCACCACGTCGGTGGGCAGGGCGTGCATGCTGGGAGTGATCTTGGTCGTCCACTTCCAGCAGTAGCCCGCGGACATGCGAGCGCTGTAGCCCTGGGACCTTTGGGCAGCAAGGAAATCCTCCAGCTCCTGCGGGCTGTCGACAGTCGAGAGCAGCACCTTGCCGTCCGGCTCCCAGGCGACGGGGGAGTTCCCCTCGATTCCCAGGAGGTCGACCACCCACCGCAGGTAGGCATCGCTGCCGCCGCACCGGAACTGGCTGTCGAGCTCCACCACCGTGCTGTCGAGGCCCAATTCGGCCGCGGCATCCTGGATCTGCTCCACGGTTCCCATTTCGCCCGGACGCACCACCTGGTGCTGGTCCAACAGGAAGACCGGGACCCGGGCCGCGTCCATCAGCTCCGCCACCTGGGGGCGGCCGGTCCGTAGAGCTGCCTTGGTGTAGCGGTTGGCGGAGGTCTTGCGCAGCCGGTGCGCCTCGTCGCACACGAGCACGTCGAGGTCGTTCGGCTCGGATTCCATGAAGCTGTTGAAGTAGCGGAAGAGCCTTTGGACCTCGGGTTTGCGGGCACCGGCTACCTTGCGCATCGTCTTGGTGAAGGACTGTGAACCAGTGGCGTGCAGGGCCGGCACACCGCGCCGATAGAGGTCGCCCAACAGGGAGAGGGCAATCACGCTCTTGCCGGAACCCGGCCCGCCGGCCACGATCACGACCTGCTTGCGATTGGACCGACGAGCTTGGCGCACTGCCGACATGACTGTTTCGTAGGCCAGCCGCTGTTCGTCCAACAGTACGAACTGCTCCCGATCGCGTACCTCTTCGGCGGCAACGGCCATCAGCTGCCGTGACGGCCGCACCTTGCCCTGCAGCAGGGCGTCTGCCGCTTCGGCACCCGGCTTCGCCGCAAGCCTCGAGCGGAGGTAGCCGAGGAAGGCTCCACGCTGGTCGCCGGTGAACATCCGGCCGCGCTCGTCTTCCGTGACGGCGCGTAGCCCGGCCACACTGAAGTCCGTTGCGTTGTGGAGGTAGGCGACCCCCGCGACCGAGTCGGGAATCTGTTCCAACGCTCCGTTGAACGAGATGAGGTAATCGCAGTAGCCGCGCACCTGCTCAATCGGGTTGAGGACCGCATCCGGGTAGGCGTCGATGCGGCACAGCAGCGGATCGCCTTCCTCGGGACGGGCCTCGCTCCACTGTTTCAGCTCGACCACTACGTACGAGGGCTCTCCGGTACTCGGATGAACACCGGCGAGTACCACGTCCGCGCGCTTGCTGGTCAGGGGCAGCGCGTACTCCAGCAGCATCTCGACTTCGCCGAGCCCGGCTTCGACGAGCGCGTGGGTGAGCGCCGGGATGCTGCGTTCCCAGGAGCGCACTTCCGAAGGGTGGGGCATGTGGCGGTGCTTGTGCAGGAAGTTCTCGCTCAGGAGGTCGGTCAGCCGTTCTTCAAGACGGGTGCGGTTGGCCAACGACGCCGCGGACTCACGGAACAGCAAGGAAATGCCCCCAGGCAGCACGAAGTAGCTCGTGCGGGTGGGGGCATGTCCTTCGGTTCCACGGAAGTGGAGCGGAAGCCCGTCGGGCCGCTGAGATGGTCCCGCCATCCTAGAACAGGGCGTGAATCATGCGCCTGAGCTGGTCAGGGGCTCAGGGGAACACTCGATTTCGTTGACGACGTCTGGTCCTGGTACGGACCTTGAATACATCCGTGGTCATCGGACGGCGCCCCACACCGTGATGTCGCCGGCGTAATTACCGCTGTCCTCGTCGAACGCTCCTGTGGTGACTGCGGCGATGCGTCCCTTCCTGGACTTTACGCAGTATCGCTTGCCCGTAGTGATCGGTAGGGTCTCCGAGCCCTGTGTGGTGATCAGCTCCGAGCACTGATGCAGAGTGGGCTTCGTGGTGCCGTCCCAGAGGGCAACCGTCGGTTTGGTGGTGAACCATCCTCCGCCGAGTCCGTATATCTCGTCCCCGCCGGCATCGCTGGTCTGGTCGTAGTGGATCCAGAAGCTGGCTCCGGTGTTGCTGGACAGCACGGACGGTGGATCCGAGTCGAGGTTGATGTAGGTCAGTCTCATCCCGCCCGACCACAAAGGAGTGTCTGCCTGTGAACTCGGCGACTTCATGGGATTCGACGCGCTTGCCGGTGGCGCGGCGGCCGCGGGTGGGGATGTGTCGTGGGACCGTGCGGAGTTGCTCGGGGGTGCTGATCGCCGGCCTTCCGTATCACCTGCCGTCGAAGCCCCGGCGAACTCGACCACCAGCACCACGAGGGCGGTGATCAATACGACACCGATGAGGATCATGATCTGATTCACCGGGTAGTGATGGTGATGTTCGGTTCGCTGGTCGATCTGCTGGTCGCGTCCCGCTTGATTGACTTGCCCGTGCCCGGTCGCGCGGCCCTGGCTGCGAGCCGAGCTCGTGGGGTGCTTTCCGCGCTCTTCTGGCTGCGGACGGCTCATCGCTCGGTGATGTGCTGGTCGCGACCTGCCTGGTAGACGCGGCCCTTTCCAGTTGAGCGGGCGGTCATACGAACCTCTCCGACGTCCGCGCTTCTGCCCGAGGGAGCCGGGTTCAGTTCGTCCAGGAGCTCACGAAGCGCAGCCGCGATGTCGGGCCTGTCCACGAGCAGGCGACGTACGCGCCCCTGCCATTCCGCACGGAGTTCCGTCTCGGACAGCTCATCACCGTTCTCACGAGCAGCGAGCAGGTCCGCCCGCCCGGCTTCGAGTTCGGCCCCGAGGGTTTCGGCGCGTTCGGGATGAACGCGACGCCACAATGCGACGAATCCGTCGCGCGCATAGTTCCAGGTGTCTGTCGCCATCGCGCCGACGAGCGTGGCTCCAGCCGTGCGCGCCAAGTCCATGGCCATCTCCGGGCCCATCACGCCCCCTGTCTTCCCAGCGCTACGTTGCACAGTTGACAGCGTCGATAAGAGATAATAAAGCGTTTCGGCTTGAGGGGACCGGTAGTTGACTCGATGGGTTCGGGGGACCGGCAGTGGGGCGCCAGTTACTCGTCAGCCCAAAAATGGCCGTGCTGGAGACCCTGATCCCCAGGGGCAAGGAGTCGGGACAGCCCTTAGGATTACGCATGTCTGTTGGTACAGACGCGTGTCTGTTGGTGCAGCGGAGCGAACTGGGGAAGGTGCGACGGGTGCCGAAGCTTCACGTCATCACCGGTGCGCCGGGGGCCGGAAAGTCCACGCTCCTGCAGCACCTGGGTGCGTACCCGTTCGCCAGCGCCGACTTCGATGAACTGCCCGAGTCGGATGGCAGGCTGCTGGGCATCGACATCACCTCTCCTTCGGCAAGTCCCGTGTGGCCCGCCTACAACAGACTCTGGGCAAAGATCGCGGCCATGATGCTCCGGTCCGGCCGACCGGTATTGATCCTCTGCCCCTTGACTCCGAGCGAGTGGGCAGGCGCAGCCTTCGGAGACGTCGTGGATCCCTCGTGCGTCGCCTGGGCACGTCTCGACTGCGTCGACGCGGACAGACGTGCCCGTCTTGCCGCTCGCGGGTGGGACCGGGAGCAGATCGAGGAGGCGATCAAGGACGCCGAAGAACTCCGGTGCGTGGTGCCTCAGCAGTTCACCACCACCGGCCGGAGTCCTGTCGAGGTCGCGGCCGCCATGGCCGACTGGGTCTCCAGCGGCTCGGAGTGACACTTCCCGCGAGTGGCCGAGACGTTGGCGGGCGGGAAGATCGAGGACCGGATCCGGCGTGGTCCATCTAAAGATCCACTTTCGCACCAGGCCCTAACGGGAACGCGACTCGTCGGCCAACCGGTTGCTGTGGTCGATCTCCGGCATGTGCTTCTCGGCCCAGACCCGTAGGGCGGAGAGCGGTTCTTCGAGGGACAGGCCCAACTCGGTGAGCCGGTAGTGGACGGCGGGTGGCACGGTGGGTTCCACGCGGCGTGCGGCCAGGCCGTCGCGGACCAGGCTCTGCAGGGTGACGGACAGCATCTTCTGCGAGATGCCCGGGATGCGGCGCCGCAGTTCCGCGAAACGGAGTTCGTCCGGAGCCTCTTCGGCCAGCACCTTGACCGTCATCGACGTCCATTTGGTGCCGATACGGTCGAGCAACCGGCGGGTCGGGCAGAGCGGGTCCAGCAGGTCCCCGCGTTCACCGGGGCGCTGGTCGTGGTCGTCGGGCCTCGGCGTGGTCACCTGGGGCTCACCGCCTGAAGGGAAAGTGCCGTCTTGGGCGGACCAGGATAGTTCCCTAGCGTGACCCGGTCACCATCACTCACCGAGTACCTGGAGTCCCGCCATGCCCGAGCTGCGACGCGTCCTCGCCAACGGTGTCGAACTGAACGTCGCCCTCTCCGGATCGGGCCCGGCTGTCCTGCTGTTGCACGGCTTCCCGCACACCTGGGAGCTGTGGACGGACGTCATGGCCGATCTGTCCGCCCGCTACCGCGTCATCGCGCCGGACCTGCGCGGGTTCGGGGCGAGCGGCCGGGCCGCCTCCGGGTACGACGCGGGCACCCTGGCCGAGGACGCCGAGGCGCTTCTCACCACGCTCGGTGTGTCCTCGGCCGCGGTGGTGGGCATCGACGCGGGCACCGCGCCCGCCTTCCTCCTCGCCCTGCGCCGCCCCGGTCTCGTCCGGCGCCTGGTCGTCATGGAGTCCCTTCTGGGCAGGCTGCCCGGCGCCGAGGGCTTCCTTGCCGACGGGCCGCCGTGGTGGTTCGGCTTCCACTCCGCCGCGCCCGGACTTGCCGAGACCGTGCTGGAGGGCCACGAAGGTGCCTACGTCGACTGGTTCCTGGACGCCGGCACGCTCGGCGACGGAGTGCGCCCCGCCCTTCGGGACGCGTTCGTCCGCGCGTACACCGGCCGCCAGGCGTTGAGCTGCGCGTTCTCGTACTACCGGGCCCTGCCCGAGAGCGCGTTGCAGATCGAGCAGGCGGTCGCGACCGCACGTCTGACGGTGCCGACGATGGCGCTGGGCGCCCGGCCCGTCGGTTCCGCGCTGGAACGCCAACTCCGCCCGGTCGCCGACGATCTCACCGGACACATCATCGAAGACTGCGGCCACATCATCCCGCTGCACCGGCCACGCGCCCTGCTCACGCTGCTGCGTCCGTTCCTGGCCGGTGAGGACGCGCGAGCGGTGTGACGGGGGGCGGGCCGGCAGGCGAAGTGCGCCCTGAGCTCTCTTCTATCCGCGGGAGTCTGTTGCCGGGGTGGGCGGGCCCATGACGGCGTCGAGCTCTTCGACGATCCTACGGAGTTCGCGGGCACCGCGCTGCGACATCGCTTGCATCACGCCGTCGAGCAGCGCACGGCCTTCGAGAGGGTTGCCGCAGCAGTACCAGTGGACGTCGCCGAACTCGTCGTCGTGCCAGAGCTCGCGCTCGGGGCGCCGGACGTACTCCTTCCACAGGCGTAACGCCGCGCCGATGTCGCCCGGTTGGAGATGGTTCCGCGTGCGTTCGAGCCGGACGAGCTCCGACAGTGTGCGCGGGGAGAGGCGGTCGATGACCGGTTGTGTCCTCTGTGACCGGCGCCGGTCCGGGATTTCGCACCGGATGCGCCCTGGCCGCCTACGCGGCACGGACCTTTCGGTTGATCGTCATGCCGCACATGGTGCCACGGTCCGAACGACGCCTCGAACCGGTTTGCCGCTACGACGTCGGTCGGACCGTCGAACGCCCCGAGAGCCCCAGGCGATCGGCAAGTCCGGACGATCTCGGTGGACGAGGAGCACGTGGACGAAGAGCAGGCCGAGGGGGTGTCTGTCTCTCGTACAGACATGAGGAGGGGTGTCCGGCTTGCCGCCGGACACCCCTCCTCATGCGCTCGCGCCGCTACGGGTCACTCCTTGCTGCTGGTCAGCCACAGTCCCAGCGCCGATCCGACCCAGACGACGCCGGTACCGACTCCGGCCAGAACCCTCATGGTGCCGGTGTAGTGGGCGAAGGTGCTGACGTAGACCGCCGCCGCCGTGGAGACGAGGAGCAGTAGCCAGAGCACGGGCTTCATCAGGGGTTCCTCCTGTTGTGCGCCCCGGGTGGCCCGATGGGCGCCAGGGGTGGGATCTCTTATGCCTCCACCTTCTCCCCGCACCCCCGGTCGGCACATCGGACCTTTCCCCCGAACCCGGGGTGTAGCCTGCTACACCCTTCCGGGGCGCAGGTCAGGCGTTCAGGTAGGCGAGCACCGCGAGGACCCGGCGGTGGCCGCTGTCGCTCGGCGGCAGGTTCAGCTTGGCGAGGATGCTGCCGATGTGCTTGCTGACGGAGCGTTCGGTGATGAACAGGGTCGTGGCGATCGTGGGATTGTCCAGGCCCTGCGCCATCAGCCCGAGAACCTCCCGCTCCCGGGGCGAGAGCGCGTCGAGCGGGTCCCGGCGGCTCATCAGCTGGGAGACGACCTCCGGGTCCAGCGCCGTTCCGCCCGCGGCGACGCGCTCCAGCGCGTCCTGGAACTCTTCGATGTGTCCCACGCGGTCCTTGAGCAGGTAGCCGATCCCCGAGGCGCCCTGTCCGAGCAGCTCGGCGGCGTAGCTCTCCTCGACGTACTGGGAGAGCACCAGGAGCGGCAGGCCGGGAACGAGCTTCCGGGCCTCGATGGCGGCACGCAGCCCCTCGTCGCGGAACCCGGGCGGTAGCCGGACGTCGAGGACGGCCACGTCCGGCCGGTGTTCGAGCAGGGCGGGGACAATCTCCGGCCCGCTTCCCACGACGGCCACGATCTCGTGTCCGACGTCCTCCAGGAGCAGAATCAGGCCTTCGCGGAGAAGGACGTTGTCCTCCGCGATCACGATCCGCACGGAAGCACCACCTCAATCGTCGTTCCGGAACCGACAGGGCTGTCGATCCTCGTTGTACCGTCCAGGGCGGCGACCCGTCGATGTACCCCGGCGAGTCCGCTGCCGGAGGTGGAGCCGGGGGTGGCCCCGCCGCACCCGTCGTCCTGCACGACGACGCGCAGCGTGGGGCCGTCGTACCGGAGCGACACCTGAGCACGGCTCGCTTCGCTGTGCCGGGAGATGTTGGTCAGCGCCTCGGCGACGACGAAGTAGGCGGCCGCCTCGACCGCGGCGGGGGGACGGCGGTCGGTCTCGGGCAGGTCCAGGGCGGTGGGGATCGGTCGGCCCGCGGCCAGGGAGCGGATGGCTCCGTTCAGTCCCCGGTCGGAAAGGATCGGCGGGTGGATGCCTCGGATGACGGTGCGCAGTTGGACGAGTGCGTCGTCCACGGTGGTCCTGGCTTCGAGAATCATCCTCCTGGAACTCTGAGGGTCCTTGTCGAACCGCCGGTCGGCCAGGGCCAGGCGCATGGCCACCGCCACGAGCTGCGCCTGGGTGCCGTCGTGGAGGTCGCGTTCGATCCGTCGGAGTTCCGCCTCGTGGGCCTGGAGGGCTCCGGCGCGCGAGGTGGTCAGCTCCTCGATCCGCCGGCCGGGGCCGGTCCACGTACCGAGCATGATCTCCGCGATCCATGTCTCCAGCTTCACGGCGGCGGGGGCCAGCCAGAAGAAGAAGGCGGTGAAGAGCCAGGCACACACCGCGGACAGGACGATCGCCTGCATCCAGGTGGTGAGGGGGGCCGCAAGGAGGGTGAGGGTTCCACCGGGGACGGTCCACCACCACAGCGGGATGGAGATCGTCAGCAGCAGACTGAGGAGCACTCCCAGGACGAGGACGGGAAGGGCGAGCCCCACGACGCCGTGCACCAGCATCCACGCGGTGTCCTTGCGGGTGCTCGGGAACCGCAGCAGTTGGAGCGTGCGCCGGTAGGCGTTGCCCTCGGGTGTCGGGTAGGGCCGGCATACGGGGCGGCCGAGGACGCGTTCGGCGCGTCGGCGTTCGGCATCGGCCAAGGCGCGCAACGGCTGTACCGCCCACGGCAGGATCGGGGCGAAGATCAGCGTGAAGCAGACCAGCGGCAACAGAAAGTAACCGGCCAGCGAAGGCAGAGCGGTGGCGAGTCCACCCAGCAGATACTGTGTGGATCGTAGGCTGTGGAGTGCTCTTGCCTTCAGGTCCATGGGGCAAGACGGTACTTCACGGGTCTTCCCTTGTCACAGGTGTGCGCTCCACCTGGCAGGTGGAGCCCGCTACACCCCCGGTTCGGGAGCGGGACTGCTGCCGCCCGCTCGGTTTGCGCGATTACGTTCGGTACTCGTTCTGACCGACGAGGGAACCGAAGGACCCACCATGCAACCGATGACGACGAGCCGGGCCACGCCGTTCGCCGTGTCTCTGGAAGAGGTCTCCCAGTCCTACGGCAAGGTAACCGCTCTGGACCGGGTCAACTGGGGGTTCCGCAAGGGCAGTCTCACCGCGATCATGGGCCCGTCCGGATCGGGCAAGAGCACCTTCCTGCACTGCGCCTCCGGCCTCGACCGGCCCAGCAGCGGAACGGTACGCCTCGGTGACCTGGACATGGGCGGGCTCCGTGAGACGGAGCTGACCCGGCTGCGCCGCGAACGGATCGGGTTCGTCTTCCAGGGCTACAACCTCATGCCCTCGATGGACGTCGAGCGCAACATCACACTCCCGCTGTCTCTCGGCGGCCGCCAGGTGGACAAGCACTGGCTGGACGAAGTGGTCCACCGGGTGGGGATGGCCGGCCACCTGGACCGGCTTCCGGCACGGCTGTCCGGCGGCCAGCAGCAGCGCGTGGCGGTCGCCCGGGCGCTCGTCACCCGTCCCGAGATCGTCTTCGCGGACGAGCCGACGGCCGCGCTCGATCCGAGGTCGGCCGAGCACGTGCTGAAACTGCTGCGTGACGCGGTCGACCAGATGGGGCAGACGGTCGTGCTGGTCACCCACGACCCGGCGGCGGCCGCCTGGGCCGACAGCGTCGTCTTCCTGAGCGGGGGCAGGATCGTGGACGAACTCACGACGCCCTCCGCCGCAGCCGTCCTGGCCCATTGGGGGACCCTGTGAGGCGCGGAATAGCCGCCGGAGTGGCGGCGGCACTGCTGTGCGCGGCCGCGTTGACGGGCGCGTTCGGGGTCCTGTTGGAGTCCGCGCTACGGGCGCACGGAGCGACCGACCGCTATGAGCGCGCCGTGGCCGTCGTCGCCGCGAGCCAGCGCGTGGAAGACGTCCGGCGCGAGAGTTCCGACCAGGCCGATCCCAGGCCGCTGGTGGAACGGGCCCGGGTGCCGGTATCGGTGGCGGACCGGGCGCGGACGGTGCCGGGAGTCACACAGGTGATCGCGGACGTCTCGCTGCCGGTGGTCACCGCCGACGGGGCCGAGCGGACCGGCCGCGGCTGGGACGCGACCGCGCTCACCGCCGTCGAGTTGCGCGCCGGCCGGGCTCCGCAGGCAGCACACGAAGTCGCGGTGGACTCCGGCAGCGGCAGGGCCGTCGGGGACACCATCCGTCTCCAGGCCGGCGGCGGGGCGCCGGAGTCCTACCGGGTCAGCGGCCTGGTGGCCGACCGGTCCGCCGCGGGCCACGACGTCTGGTTCGGCCAGCGCACGGCACAGGTCCTCAGCGGCCACTCCCGGCACGCGGACGCGCTGGTCGTGCTCGGTACGAAGGGGACGTCCGTCCAGTCGCTGCGGGCGGCGGCCCCCGGCCTCGTCGTCTCGACCGGCGCGGACCGCGGCGACGTCGAGAACCCCGAGGTGGCGGCGGCACGACTCGACCTGATCGGCGTGTGCGCGTCGATCGGCGGTGTCGCCCTCCTGGTGGTGATGCTGATCCTGACGGGCCTCCTGGACGTGTCCGTACGGGACCGCACCCGCGAGCTCGCCGTCCTGCGCGCCATCGGTGCCACCCCCCGGCAGGTCCGCCGGGTGATCGTCCGCGAGACGCTCAAGGTCGCGGTACCGGCGTCGCTCCTGGGCGGTCTGCTCTCGCTGGGGCTCGGCACTCAGCTGCACCGCTTCATGGCCGAGCAGGGCGTCCTGCCCCCGGCGCTGGGGCTCGTGCTGGGACCGTTGCCCGTCGTCGGCGCCCTGGTGCTCACGGTCCTCACCGCAGTCGGTTCCGCCTGGCTCGCGGCACGACGCGTCTCCCGGATCCGGCCGGCCAAGGCCGTGAGCGAGACCTCCACCGAGCCGACTCGGCTGCCGCGCTGGCGCATGGTCACCGGACTGGTGTTCCTGGCCGTCGGTCTCAGCTCGGCCGCCACCGCGTTCGCGTTCGGCGGGCAGGTGGCGACCGCGGCCATGGGCGGACTCGTGCTCTCCCTCATCTGGGCCACGGCCCTGCTGGGCCCCTGGATAGCCCGAGCGGGAATCGTTGTGCTCAGCCCCGTCATGCGTCTGCTGTTCCCGGTCCCGGGGCGGCTTGCCACCGACACGGCCACCGCCGCGGCCGTGCGACTCGCGTCGGTCATCACACCGATCGCGCTCGCGCTCTCCTTCGGCGCCAGCCAGCTGTTCGTACAGACCACCGCGGTCAACGCCACCCGGACACAGGCGGCCGCGGGTCTGCGCGCGGACCACGTCCTCGTCTCCGACGGGCCAGGCGTGCCCCGGGCCATGTACCAGGCGGTGAAGGAGACGGCCGGGCCCGGGACCGTGACCGCGGTGAAGCGCACCACCGTGGTGATGTCGGTCGCGGACCAGCTCCAGTCCCTGCCCACCCAAGGGGTGAAGGGCGCGCTGTCGAACCTGGACCCGGGCGTGAAGGCGGGCTCGCTGAAGGACCTGCGCGGCAAGAACACGGTCGCGCTCAGCACGAACGTCGTCGGCGCGGACGAGGTCGGCACGACCGTGTCCCTCTGGCTCGGCGACGGCACCCTGATCCGGCCCGAGGTGGTGGCCGTCTACGGCCGCGGCCAAGGCTTCGGGGACGTCCTGCTGCCGCACGACGTGGTCACCCCCCACGTCACCGACGCGGGCCACGACGACTACCTCCTGGTGAAGGGGGAAGCCGACCTGCGACCGGTGCTCGACCGCTTCCCCGGGACGCATGCCACGTCCGCCGGACAGTACAGCGCGGCCCTCACCGAGAAGGCCCGCCAGCAGGGACTGCCGGGGCTGTTCGCCGTCGCGGCGATCTCGCTGTTCACCCTGATCGGCGTGGTGACCACCCTGGCCGTCGCCACCGCGTCCCGCCGTCGTGAACTGGCTCTGCTCCGGCTGATCGGCGCGACCCGCGGCCAGGTCCTGGCGATGCTGCGGCTGGAGACCTGTTTCGTGCTCGGTACGGGGGCCGCCGTCGGCTCCCTGGTCGCGGCGGTGACACTGCTGGCCTTCGGCGGCGCGGTGACCGGTCTGTCCGCGCTGTCGGTGTCCCCCTCGGTCTGCGCGGCGATTCTCGGCACGGTGTTCGTGTCGGGCATGGCAGCCGTCATGCTGCCCGCCCGCCGGCTGCTGCGCCGCCGAAGGTCTCCTCGCATCGTGTGACGGAACCGGATCCCGCCTCTCCCACGCCCCCGCCTTCGGGCGGGGGCACGGGAGGAGGGCCGTTCCCTCGTGCGCCGCGACCATCACGGGACCGGGCCGAGCCACCGGCAGGCCCGCCCCCACACGACCACCTCTTCCTGACCCACTGACGCTGTTCCCCCGCTGATTTTCCCTACTGACAGGAGTTGTTCCATGCGCGCACGCGTATCGTCGAGGTTCCGTCCCGCCCTTTCGCGGGGTGGCCGGCGTAAGGTTTTGCTGGCTGTGACGGTGCTCACCGGTGCTGTCATGACTACGGGTGCGTTGTTTCCGCCCGTGGCTTCGGCTGCCAGGCCGGATGCTGTTCAGAAGAGCTTGAACGCCTTGGTGTCCGAGGACGGGATGCCCGCCGCGTTGGCCAGTGTCGGGGATCGCGGGGGCCGGATGCGTAGTTATGCCGCGGGTGTCGGTGACCTCGGGACCGGGGCGAAGGTGCCCGTGGACGGGCAGGTGCGGGCGGGCAGCAACACCAAGGCGTTCACGGCCGTGGTGGTGTTGCAGCTGGTCGCCGAGAAGAAGGTCGTTCTGGACGGTCCCGTCGACACGTATCTTCCGGGCCTGTTGCGGGGTGAGGGGATCGACGGGCGTCACATCACCGTCCGTCAACTCCTCCAGCACACCAGCGGCCTGCCCGATTACGTGGACCAGCGCGCGATCCTCGGGGATCCGCAGAGGTACTACGAGCCGCGCGAGCTCCTCGACGGCGCCCTGAAGCAGAAGGCCCACTTCTCCCCGGGCGCGAAGTGGGAGTACAGCAACACGAACTACCTGGTCGCGGGTCTGATCATCCAGAAGGTCACCGGCCGCCCGCTGGGCGAGGAGATCAACCGGCGCGTCGTCGACCGCATCGGACTGCGCCACACCTACTTCCCCACGCCCGGAGACATGACCATCCGCGAGCCCCACCCCAAGGGCTACCACCGAGACTCGGCCGACTCTCCCTGGCGCGAGATCACCGAACTCGACCCGTCCTGGGGCTGGGCCGCGGGTGCGGTGATCTCCACCAACAGCGACCTCAACCGCTTCTACACCGCCCTCCTCGGTGGCAAACTGCTGCCTCCGGCCCAGCTCGCCCAGATGCGCACCACCGTTCCCGCGGAGGCGTTCGGCCCGGGTGTCCGTTATGGACTGGGCCTGGCCAGCACGCCGTTGCCGTGCGGCGGCTCGTACTGGGGCCATGGCGGCACCATTCCGGGATACATCACCCTGGGAGGTGTCACGGAGGGCGGCCGTGCGGTCAACATCGCACTGACCGCCATCCCCACCGACACCGCCGCACAGCACGCGCGGACCGCCGTCGAAACGACCCTGTGCCGCTGACCGCCTCACCCCTCCCACCGGAGAACCGCCGCCCCCGCCCCACGGTCGCAGACATCCGGTGACGGCGGGTCGGCGCCGACGGGCGGGAACCCTGTCGCCTCCGGCGCTCGACGGTACCGGTCGCCGCTCCCGCTCGTGGGGGCGGCGGCCGCTGCCCCCGGCGGGCCCGTGCTCACGAGCGTCGCCAGGTCACCGGAGCGACGGCCCGCCCGACACCGCTCCGAATCCTGCAAGCGCCCGTGTCCGGCCCCCGGGGGCGGAATCCGCCACCGTCACCACCGAGACCCGCGGCGACTCACTCTTCGATCGCCCTTCACCTTCACCACAGGAGTTGTTCCATGCGCGCACGCGTATCGTCGAGGTTCCGTCCCGCCCTTTCGCGGGGTGGCCGGCGCAAGGCGTTGTTGGCCGTGACGGTGTTCACCGGTGCTGTCGTGACTGCCGGTGCACTGTTCCCGCCCGTGGCTTCCGCCGCCCGGCCGGATGCTGTTCAAAAGAGCCTGAACGCCTTGGTGTTCGGTGACGGGATGCCTGCTGCGCTGGCCAGTGTCGAGGATCGCGGGGGGCGGATGCGTCACTACACGGCGGGTGTCGGTGATCTCAGGACCGGGGCGAGGGTGCCGGAGGACGGGCAGGTGCGGGCGGGCAGCAACACCAAGGCGTTCACGGCCGTGGTGGTGTTGCAGCTGGTCGCCGAGAAGAAGGTCGTTCTGGACGGTCCCGTCGACACGTATCTGCCGGGCCTGTTGCGGGGTGAGGGGATCGACGGGCGTCACATCACCGTCCGCCAACTCCTCCAGCACACCAGCGGACTGCCCGAATACATGGAATCCCCTGTCTTCGCGGACTTCCCCGCCGTCCGGTACCGGTACTTCGAGCCGCGCGACCTGCTCGACGGCGCACTGGCCCAGAAGGCCCACTTCTCCCCGGGCGCGAAGTGGGAGTACAGCAACACGAACTACCTGGTCGCGGGTCTGATCATCCAGAAGGTCACCGGCCGCCCCGTGGGCGAGGAGATCGAGCGGCGCGTCATCGACCGCATCGGACTGCGCCACACCTACTTCCCCGCCCCCGGAGAGACGACCCTCCACGAGCCCCACCCCAAGGGCTACGAACGGGAGGAGGCCGACGGACCTCTGATCGACTACACCACGATGGACATGTCCATGGGCTGGTCCGCGGGTGCTCTGGTTTCCACCAACAGCGACCTCAACCGCTTCTACACCGCCCTCCTCGGCGGCAGACTCCTGCCCCCGGCCCAGCTCGCCCAGATGCGCACCACCGTCCCCGCAGAGGAACGCGGCCCCGGCGTCCGCTACGGACTGGGCCTGACCAGCACGCCGCTCTCGTGCGGCGGCGTCTACTGGGGCCACGGCGGAACCGCCCTGGGATACCGGACACGAGGAGGCGTCACGGAGGACGGACGCGCCGCCGGTATCGCGGTGACCACCGCCCCCACGGGTGCGGCCTCCCAGCGGGTGGAGGCCGCCGTCGACACGGCGCTGTGCCGCTGATCCGGCCCCGGTGACCGAGCCGCGCCACTCCGTCCGCGCCCTGGAACGCCCGGTCGGGATCAGCAGGTCCTGCGGTAGGGGATGTCGGGCAGGTACGCCTTCCACCGCGCGCGGGAGAGCCCGGAGCCGGTACGGGTGCAGACCTGCCGAGCCACCCGGGCGGGAGCGATGCCGTACGTCTGGAAACGGACGTGCGCGCCCGCCGCGTGCAGTGTGGTGCCGTCCCGGTCGAAGGCGAGGGCGAGGGGAAGGTCGCCGGGGGTCGGGAAGGCGGAGCCGAGGGGGCGGCTGGAGGCCACGTCCCAGAGCCGGACGGTGCCCCCGCTGCCGGCCACCGCCAGTGTGGCGCCGTCCGGCGAGAAGACGAGCGCGGTGACGGACTCGCCGGGTCCCGTACCGGTCGCACCGACGCGATCGCGCACGTCGCCGTCCCACACGGTGACATGACCCAGGGCGTTGCCCGCCGCGAAGTACGCCCCGTCCGGGCTGAAGGCCAGCACGTCGGCCGTGCCGTCGCCGAGTGCGCGGTAACGCGTATTTCCGGTACGGAGGTCGGTCACCTGGTCCCGCGCGGTGACGAGCAGTCGCTGGTCGTCGCGGACGGCCATGCCCCCCGCGGGAACGTCGTCCAGTGTCCGGAGGAGTTTCCCGCGCGGCAGGTCCCAGACCTCCACGACCTGCCGTGTGGTGGTCCGGGACACGTACAGCGTGCGGCCGTCGGGGCTCAGCGCCAGTCCGTCGACGCCGGTCGTTCCGTCCGGGTCGGGGCGGACGGTGATGCTTGCGCGCCTGCGGTGTGTCGACGTGTCCCAGACGGTGACGGGCTGTCCGGAAGGTGTGTCCGGGAGGGTTCCGCTCCGGGCGTACGCGAAGGAGCGGCCGTCGGCGCTCAGCGCCATCAGGTTGAGGCAGTCCAGGCGTTCCGGTGCCGCTTGCGGTCCCTCGTCCCCGACCGCGGCCGTCTCGTTGTCGGCGCGCGGCTCCAGAGGGGCGTCGGCCGCCGGCTCGGGGCCGGCGGCCTCGACGGGGCACGGCTTGTCCGGCAGGGTCAGGAAGGACTTGCCGGTCCGGGTGTCCCACAGGCGGACACCCGTGTCGCCCTTGCCGTCCGCCGGGGCGCTCAGGGCGGCCGACATCCGGCCGTCCCGGGAGAGCAGGGCGTCGTCCACGGTCTGCCGACGCCAGCCGGAGCCGGTCGCCGGGCCCAGCGCCAGGGACCGGACGGCCGTGCCCGAGCTGTCGAGGTAACGGATCTCGGCCGAGGCGAAGTCCACTTCGAACTGGTCGGCCGTCTCGTTGACCAGGGTGTGGCGGAACACGGGGGCGGCATCCGGGGAAGCGAGACGCCACAGGAGGACCTGCCCCTCCTCGTCGATCGCGGCGACGAACCGGCCGTCCCGGCTGAACCGCAGGTCGGCCGCCCCCTTCGTGTCCAGCCTGGCGAGTTCCCGCCCCGAGGCGATGTCCCGGACGAGGACTTCGGTGGGGGACCCGAGCGCGATGGCGGTGCCGTCCGGCGACAGGGTCAGCCCGGTCCGGGAGCAGAAGTGCCGCCCGTACTCGGCCGCCCGGGGCAGGGGCAGGGCGGCCCGGCGGGAGACGTTCCAGATCCGCAGCGAATGCCGGGCGCCGCAGATCGCCACCCGGCGTCCGTCCCCGCTGATGACGGCTTCCGACGCCACTTCTCCTTCGTCCACCACCGGGACGCGCAGCCGCAGCCGGTGACGTGCTACGTCCCAGACCCGCACCTCGGTCGCGGTCCGGACCAGGAGACTGCGCCCGTCGCCGCTGAAGGCGACGGTCGTCGGCACCTCCGCGCGCAGGCGGCCCGTCGGCCGTCCGGTGCGGACGTCCCACAACGTCACGGAGTCTTCCCGGCTCAGCGCCAGCGTTCTGCCGTCCGGGCTGATCACGTCGTCGTCGGGGCCGGACAGCCTCCCGCCGGGCCCCGGATAGGTGTGCGTGAGCCGGTGGGTGCGCAGGTCCCAGACGCGGACGTGGTCGTGGGAGGCCGACACCAGGGTCCGTCCGTCGCCGGTGAGACGGCGGACGGCGAGGCGGTCGTCGCGTTCCGGGACGGTGAAGACGTCCCGTTCCCGGCGGTTGAGCGCGGACAACACGGCCGAGCGTGTCTCCGCGGTGTGGGCGAGCCGCCAGGACACGACGCTCAGCCGGGCCGCCATGACCGGGTCGGTGGCGCGCATGCTGTCGGCCACCGCCGCGATCCGGCGTGCCTCGGACTCCCGGTGGCGGCGGTCACTGGTGCGGGACTGCTGCCAGGCGGTGACGCCCGCCACGAGAGCGAGCGCGAGGAGGGTGGCGAAGGCGGTCAGCAGGGTGCGGCGGCGGCGCAGTTCACGCCTGCGGGTGGTCCGGCCGGCGGTCAGGAAGGCCTGCTCCACGGAGGTCAGTGGCTCCTCGGAGAGGTGTTCCTCCGCCATGGCCAGGCGCGTGCCCCGGTAGAGGGCCCCGGGATCACGGGCCAGGGCCTCCCAAGCGTCGGCCGCTTCCGTCAGACGGCGATGGGTGCGCAGGCGGTCGCGGGTCTCCTCGACCCAGGCGCGCAGACGGGGCCAGGACGTGATGAGGGCCTCGTGGGCGAGGTCGACCGTGTGGTCGTCGAGAGTGAGCAGCCGCGCCCGCGCCAGACGGCCGAGGACCGGAGCCACCTCGTCGGCCGGGGCGAAGTCCAGCTCCGTACGGTCGACGGGGCGGCGGGTGTCCGCGGAGCCCTCGCCGGGGGTGATCAACCGCAGCAGCACCAGCCGGGCCAGCTCCGCTTCGTCGGCGGACAACCCCGTGTAGATCTCCTCGGCGGTCTTGGCGATCGCGCCGTGAACGCCGCCCGCCGCCTCGTACGCCTCCACCGTCAGCGCACGGCCCCGGCGACGGCGCCAGGTCTCGCGCAGGGCGTGGGAGAGCAGTGGTAAGCCGCCGGGCTCGCCGACCACCGCCTCCACGAGACGGGCGGTCAGCTCGCGTTCGACGATGAGCCCGGCCGTTTGCGCCGGTCCGACGACCACCTCGCGCAACTCGGCGCGATTCATCGGCCCCACCAGCAGGTTGGCCTCCCGCAGCGCGTCGGCCAGCTCGCGGTGCTCGGCACAGCGGCCGTAGAAATCGGCGCGTACGGCGATCACGACGCGCAGCCCGCTGTCCGGCCGGCGGGCGGCGAGCAGGGCCTCGATGAACTCGGTGCGCTCCCGCGTGTCCCGGCACAGCGTGAAGACCTCCTCGAACTGGTCCACCACCAGGACGGTGTCGCCGTCGGCGTCCCTCGGCGTCAGTGCCTTCGCACGGGTGCGCAGCGGATGCTCGCCCGGAGTGAGGACACGGATCTCCGCCAGGGAGGCGCCCTCGGTGCGCAGCGCGGGGATCAGCCCGGCCCGCAGCAGCGAGGACTTGCCGCTGCCGGACGGGCCGAAGACGGCCGCGAAGCGGTGCGTCAGCACCAGTTCGCGTACGTCCTCCACCAGCGTGGAGCGGCCGAAGAACCGCTCGTGGTCCCCGGTTTCGAACCGGGCCAGCCCCTGGTACGGCGACGGCCCGTCGTCGTCCCCGCGGCTGCGGACCACCGACTCCTCGAAGGCCGCGCGCCATCGCCGCTCCCACTCCCGCGCATCGCCGCCGCAGGCCGCCACGTAGGCCAGAGCGACCGCCAGCGACGGCATCTGCTCCCCGGCCGCGGCCTGCGACAGCGAGGTGACCGAGTAGTCGGCCCTGCGTGCCATCTCCCGGTAGGTCAGCCCGCCCGCCTCGCGCCGCAGCGTGCGCAACTCGTCCGCGAACCGCTGCACCGGCCCCTCGGCCGGATCCAGTGGTGTCTCACGACGCCCCATTCCACTGATCCCCTCGTGTCCCTCTGCCCCGTGTCATGGCCACGGTAGGAACCCGCCGCGTGCACCGCCAAGCGCTTGTCCCGGCCCGCCGGTCGGCGCTCGATGTTTGTTCGGTGTGGTGGGGAGGCCTGCTGAACAACGGTACGGGCGGCTGGACTGGTCGTCGTCGGGCCGATCGCCGGGCCGGCGCAGCACGGTGCGACCCCGCGCCGTGCGCATCCGTCACCACCACGAAGAGGAACCCGCATGCTGAACCTCCGAAGGACCTTCGCTCTTTCGACCGGCGCCCTGGTGCTGGGCGCCGGTCTGGCCGTCACGGCCCCCGCCGCACAGGCGGAACAGCCGTTCCGTTCCCCCGAGGCGTCCGCCGTCCGGGCAGACGTCACTGTGCAGGCGCGCAGGGACGTCTGCTTCACCGGGGCCTGCGGCAGCGCGACGGTCAAGCCCACGGGCAAGTACAGCGCGAATGTCAGCATGTCCGTGAAGGACACCGCGTGCCGGGACGGCAAGAAGCCCAAGATGCGCATTCAGGCGAGGCAGTACAGCTCCACCCAGGGCACGTACGTCCACAACGGGCCGTGGCACAAGTACACCAGGAGCTGTGGCGGCTACCAGGTGTGGAACAGCGCTTTCAGGGGCCAGGACCCGTTGCTGGGCATGCGGGTGCAGATCTGCAACGGCAGCCGGTGCAAGACGTCGTCGTGGATGTAGCGACAGCGCCGGCACGGGAGAGGACCGGATCGAAGACGACCCGGGCCGGAGACGACCGGACTGGAGACGATCGGTACCGGCGAGTTCCGTAACGGTTTCTGATCCCGGGGCTCCGGCTCCGGCTCCGGCCCCGACCTCGGGATC
The DNA here is from genome assembly GCF_042799335.1 of Streptomyces sp. NPDC057697. Taxonomy (NCBI): domain Bacteria; kingdom Bacillati; phylum Actinomycetota; class Actinomycetes; order Kitasatosporales; family Streptomycetaceae; genus Streptomyces; species Streptomyces sp. NPDC057697. The sequence goes on from NZ_JBHVJA010000005.1 coordinate 189,346, forward strand.
GGGGCTGGGGCCGGGGCCGAGGCGGAGACCGCGGTTCCCTCCAGCTCGGCTTCGCCGGGCTTGGGCTCGTGGCCGTCGCCGTCGCCGGAGCCAGGGTCGGCGTGGAGGTCGGCGGTGAGTGTGCCCTCCTGCGCGCCGCTCATGGTCAGGTCGGCCGCGTAGTGCACGGTTCCCACCACTCCTCCTGCGGTGTGGCCGGCCTGTTCGGTGCCGTTGATGACGGGCTTCCCGTCGTCGGAGAAGTTGTCGTACGTGACCTTCGGGGGGTTCGCCGCCGAAGTCCTGTCTGAGCGGCTGCCGTTGGCGGCGCCGATGTCATTCGCGCACGTCCGAGCACCTTCCCGGCCTAACGGACACGGTCTTGCGCTGATCGCCCGCAGGGGTGCGCGGCCGTGCTCCACAATGTCTCCCTGTGACGAGCACCTTGATGACCACGGCCATCGCGATCGTCGGCACGCTCCTGGGCAGCGGACTGACGGCGTTCGTGACCGCTCGGATCGAGCGGCGAAAGAATGAGGCTCTGGAACGGCAGCAGATACGCCAGGAGGCCGCACAGGATCGCGCTGCGCTCCGTGAACTGCGGGTCGAGCACCGGAGGTGGCACCGGGATCGTCGACAAGCTGCCTACCAGGGCTTGATGGACGCGGCTCATGAAGCGCAGGGGGCCATCTGGCAACTGGCGCGGCTGACGCTGGAGCCCTACGACCAGCATCGCTATGACACGCGGCGTGGTGCGGCCATCGACGCCGTACGCGTGACCCGGCAGGCGGCGACCACTGTTGAGCTCGAAGGTCCCGCTCGTGTGGCGCAGGCTGGTGCCGAGTACGCCGAAGCCATGGATCGGCACATCCACCCGCCCATCGAGTACCTGATGGAGCTGAGCAGGGGGCCGCTGACGGACGAGCAGAAGGACCGCTACCGCTCCTCGGCCGCGGAAACGGGCCTCGTCGTGGAAGAGATGCGGCGGCGCTTCGTTCCTCTCGCGCGTGCGGCTCTGGACGAGTTGGTGGACGAGGCCGACCAGGGGACGCGGACAACTGCATGAGGTGTGGCAGGGTTTGTCGGGTCTCTCGTCCGGCGCACATCAGGCCCCCGGCGCGTCCGTGCCCGGCCGCCGGACGGCTCCGCAACGATCCGGGGCCGAGCTGAGGCCGACCCGAGGCCGTCCCGGGGCGAGTTCGGGGCGGGTTCGGCGCCGTGCAGAGGGCCCCGGCCCGGCTTCCCGCAGGGCTCGGCGGCGGGTTCCCGATGCGCATGGCCGCCCCGCCGTTCGCCGGAGGCCGCTTCCTACCGCGGTGCCGGGCCGTCGAGCGCGGCCAACTCGTCCGCGATCGCGTGCAGCCGGTCGGTGGGACGTCGGTCTCCTGGACCCGCTTGTAGTCGGGCCAGTCGAAGTGCGGGCCGTCGTAGGCGTGCGGGTACGCGGCTCCCGCGGCTCCTGCCGCGCTCGCGGCTCCCGCCGTCGGAGCCGATGGACCGGCCGCCCCCACTGCCGGGTCGCCCCGCCGCTTCGCAGCACGGAGGACGGCCGCTCCACCCGGCCGTGGCGGCTTCCCGGGTCAACTCGGTGTGCGGCCCGGGACGTCGAGCACCGGGTTCCGTGCCGCTCAGCCCGCGGCGCAGCGGAGGCGCTCGATCATGGCCGGTACGTGGTCGTCCAAGAAGTTCAGCACATCTCCCTGCGATGCCGAGGACGGCTGCCCTTTCGTCTCCCACAGCTTGACGTCGAAATGGATGTACTTCGCCGGATAAGCGTTCTTGCAGTTGATCTCGACGACGGCGCCGTCGTCACCGACGACAGCCGCACCGGGTACGGCCAGGCCGCGCCTCTGCCCGTGCTGGTACCGCCGCGGCGCGGAGACCCAGCTCTCCGGTGGCAGGGGCTTGACCTCGAAGGCGATCTCATCGGTGAGGACCACTGCCTTGTCCACCTTCACCCGGCAGGACAGGTGGCTTCCCGACGCGGACTCCTCGGCCTCGGCCACGCGCCCTTCCGGAAGCAGCGGCTCAAGGGCGTCCCTCTCGATCGGCCGCTCGCAGAACTCCTCCGGCACAGCCAGTGTTCGACCACCACAACCGGCCACCGACACCGACAGAACCCCGACGACGGCCGCGGCCGTCCCTACCCGCCTGATCACTCAATCCCCCGAAGACCTCGTATGGGGCGCCTCCGCGCCCGCCACAGGATATGGCCCGAGTGCAACGGCCACACACCGCTCCCGGAAGGGAGGAACAGCGCGGCCCGGTACGGCACCCACCACCGTCTGCGGTGCCGGTCGCGGCGGGGGACCGGTGGCCGCTGCTGGGCGGTCCGCCGGTGTCACCTCTTCCCGAGGAACTCCCCGGCGCCGCGGAGCCGGATGCCCAGGCGGTGTCGTGTGGCCCGGCTGTCGAGGCGCACGTCCAGCGGCCCCGGCAGCCGGGTGTCGGCGCGACGGCCCGCGGGCAGCAAGGAGGGCGCGATGCCGTCGCGGCGGGCGATGAGCACGCCCAGCGAGTAGCGGCTGAGGGCATCGGCGCCGCCGAGGTGGAAGACGCCGGTCTCGTCCGAGTCCGCGAGTTTCCACAAGCCGGCCGCGAGATCGGCGACATGGACGGGACAGCGGATGTCGTCCGTGAACAGGGCCCCCTCCCGTTCGTCGGCGGCCAGTTCGTGCACCAGCCGTTCGTGGGCGGAACCTCCGTCGCCGATGATCAAGGAGGTGCGGACGACGGCCGCGTCCGGGCACAGCAGCCGTACGGCAGTCTCGGCGGCGGCCTTCGCGGCCCCGTACGGAGTGATCGGGTCGGGGGTACACGTCTCGTCGTAACGGGCCCTGCCGAGACCGGAGAAGACCGCGTCGGAGGAGACGTGCACCAGCCGGATTCCGAACTTCGCGGCGGCCATGGCGACGTGGACGGAGCCGTCCGCGGTGGCCGCCCAGTCCGCACCGCCACTGGTCGCGTTGATCACCACGCGAGGCGCCACCGTGGCCAGAAGCGCTTCCACCTGCCCGCGCTCCCGGACGTCGAGCCGGTGCCAGGCGCCGACGCGCGCGGCACCCGGCCGGGAGCGGTACGTGGCATCCGTCCGCCCGCCCCGCCCTCGCGCCTGGCGCAGCAGCTCCGTCCCCAGGAACCCGCTGCCACCGATGACCAGCGTCTTCATGCCGCACACGCTAGGACAACCTGCCCCGGCGCGCCGGTGATCCGCGTGGCCAGGTCATGGACGACGCCCTGGTAGCGCCCGATCGGGCTGTACCACTACGACGGCCTACGGCCCGGGGAACGTCGGCCCGGGACGGGCGACTTGGCGGTCCGACCGGTGCGCCGTTCCTCTCAGTGGGGGCGGGGCAGCTCTGCCGACCGGCGGGGACGGGCGCCGGACAGCTGCGGTGGGGTGTCTTCCGCGGGCTCTTCCTGGCAGACGGCCCGGAGCCGTTCGTCCATCTCGTCGGTCAGTTCGGTCAGCCGCGCGTACAGCGTCTGTTCCTGCTTGGACAGGCTTCCGGACTTCATCCTCGCCAACAACTCTTCCCTGGCATCGGACAGGACGCCCAGGCAGGTCCCTGCCGCCTCGTTGAAGCCGTGATCGTACGCACTCCAGTAAGTGGAACGTGCCCCCTCCACGGCCCCCTCTCTCACCGCGTTGCCCAGCTCGCGCAAAATCTGCTTGCCCTTCGACATGCTTCCCCTCCCCTTCCCCGAACTCCCCGCTGAGCTGCTGAAGGTACCGCCGGAGGGGCCCGGTTGGCGACGGCGATCACGAGGGCTCGCGCTCGGCCCGCGACGGCCCGTCTCCGGGGCGGAACCTCGGCGGCGCGCGTCAGGGGCGGCATCGGCCCCGCGCGCGCCGCTTGCCCGTCGAGGCGCTCCGGCACCCGGCGCGTCGGCGCGCCCGGGGTCAGGCCGGACGCAAGGCGTCGATCGAGGATGCCTTGGCCGCGCGCGGGGCCGGGTGGCTTCCGGCGATGGCGGCCACCAGTACGGACACCAAAGGTCCGGTGGCGACCGTGCAGAGCGGGATGGCGGGCTGCCGGCCCTGGGCGAGGGCGAAGCCCTGGACGGTGAGGGAGCCGACGACCAGGCCGCCGGTTCCTTCGACGAAGCCCATCAGGGCAGCCTCCAGGAGGAATGGGACGGCGATCCGGCCGCCTCGCGCGCCCAGTGCGCGGCGCAGCCCGATTCCGCCGCCGCGTTCCATCGCCCTCCACCACCATGCCGATGCCGATGCCGATGCCGATGCCGATGCCGACGCCGACGCCGCCGGCGACGAAGGCGGACGCGGCCTGTTCCTCCTCGCCCACTACGCCGAGCGCTGGGGCACGCGCTACGGCCCGCGCGGGAAAGTCATCCGGGCCGAGCCGGCCGCCCACGGCGGACAGCGGGAGCCGGGCGTCGGCCTGGCCGACGACTTCCTGGACCAGTGGGTGGAGCCGGACCTGTGAGCTCCCGGCGGACCGGCGCCCCGAGCGGAGCCCCGACGCGGTGACCGCGACGGACCGTCGCGTCAGGCGGCCGGTCTGCCGGGCTGGTCGTGGGTCGAGCAGTGGATACCGCCGCCGCCGGAGGCGATGGTGTCGATCTCGACCTGTACGACATCGCGCTCGGGGTACTGCTCCTGGAGGATCCCGCGGGCGCGGTCGTCGGCCGCCCTGTCCCCGAACCTGGGCAGGAAGACGGCGTCGTTGGCGACGTAGAAGTTGGCGTAGCTCGACACGAAGTCGTCACCCCGCCCCGTGATCCTGTCGAGGTCGGGCTGCGGCAGGTCGATGATCTCGAACCGTCGGCCCCGGGCGTCGGTGGCCTTGGAGAGCACGTGCCTCGCCTGGTCGGAGGAGCGCGACCAGGAGTCGGCGGGCATCCCGGGGAACGCCTTGTCCAGGAGAACCACACCGGGTGCGGCGAACCGCACGAGGCTGTCGACGTGGGCGTCGGTGATGTCCTCGCCGCGCACCCCGGCCAGCCAGATCACCTTCTCCAGGCCCAGGGTCTGCTTGAGCTCCGCCTCGATCCGGTCCCGGCTCTTGCCGGGGTTGCGGTTCTTGTTGACGATCGAGCTCTCGGTGACCAGCAGGGTCCCCTCGCCGTCGCACTCGAAGGATCCTCCCTCGGCGACCAGCGGCGCCTGGACGCGGGGGATCGCGTACTTCCGCAGCAGGGTGCGGCCGACGCGGGCGTCGTTGCCGTGGACCTGCTTGTCGCCCCACCCGTTGAAGTTGAAGTCGACGCCCGTGACCTTGCCGTCGTCCTTCACGAAGACCGGTACGGTGTCGCGGGCCCACAGGTCGTCGACCTCCAACGGGACGACCTCGACCTGGGAACCGCACGCCTTCTGGGCCGCGGCCCGTTGCGAGGGCCGCGCCATCAGGACGACCTCTTCGTACTCCCCGATCGCACGCGCCACCCGCGCGATGTCCTCCCGTACGTAGGGCAGGTCCTCTCCCCAGACCGAGTCCAGTGCGGGCCACGACATGAAGGTCCGGGTGTGACTCTCCCACTCGGCCCCCATCCGTCGCGTGCCGGCGCTTCCGGCGTCCTCGCTCGGGCTGCCGGAGGCACCGCTCTCGCGCGCGGGTCCGCCGGGGTCGCAGGCCGAGACGCCGAGCGCGGCCGCGCCGACTCCGGCGAGGGCGAGCAGGGCGGAACGGCGGGAGGGGGGAAGCGTGGTCACCGTGGACTGCTCCGATCGTGGGCCGGCAGGAAGGCATCCGGCCGCGGTGGGGGACACGAGAGAGTGGGGCGGACGGCCTCGCGTACGAGTCCGAACGAACCCGGACCCCACTGTGGCACTGACTGGAATTTCAGTCAATTTTCTCGCCTCGTGGTGGCGGGCGTGCGTCCCGCGCCGGATCGCCGGGCCCGGGGGAGTCGCTACGCCTCGCGGCCGTCCAGTTGCTCCGCCTCCACCGCAATCGCCTCCATGATGAGCTTTTGGGCGTTCTCCAGCGACAGGACGCCGCTCAGCCAGCGCATGCTGAGCCCTTCCAGCAGGGCGGTGAGCCGTTCGGCGGACGCGGTACGGGCCGTCGCGGGGGCCGCCGGGTGTGCCGCGCCGAGCAGCTCCGCCACCTCTCGGGCCCAGGCCGCGCCGGCTTCGGCCAGGTCGTTCCGGAGTACGGGGTCGAAGACCGCGCTGGCCCGCAGCTCCCCCCAGGCGATGCTGTTCTCGCGCACCTCGGGCAGGTCCTGGAGCTCCAGCAGGAGGGACCGCTCCAGCTCGCCCCGGGGGCGGGTGGGCGCGGTGTGGTCACCGCGCCCGGCGGTGTACCGTTCCGCCCGGTCGTTGATGAACTCCAGGGTGCGGAGCAGGATGCCGGCCCGGTCCTTGAAGTGGTAGTAGATCAGCGCGGCGGACACGCCGGCTTCCGCCGCCAGCTCTTCGACCCGCAGACCGCGCACCCCGCGGCGGGCTATCAGCCGGGCGGCTCCTTCCAGGATTGCCGTTCTGCGGTCCGTCGCCACTTGATCCCTCCCGATGGTCTGCGCGACCATGGTGCCATAATTGACTGAAGTTTTAGTTAGAAGTGTGAACGCGATCCCATGGCCCCTCGTTCCCCCGAGAGCTCCCACCGGACCTGTCGCCTCGTCTTCCTGGTATCCGGGGCGAGACGACACGGGGTTCGTCCAGCCCGAGGGCGGCGACGCCTTCATCGCGTCCGGCGGCGATCCGGTCGGATCCGTGGGTGTGTCCGGCCGCCGTCCGGCCGCGTCCGGCCGTGCCGGGTGTTCCTGGCCGCCGGGAGACGTCCTGCTCCGGGCCGCGAACACCCCGCCGGAAAGCGCCCGGTAGGGTTCGCGTCATGGCCTCACGCAGTACTCAGATCCTCGAAGCGGCCGCCCGGGTGATTGCCCGGCGCGGGGTCCGCGGGCTGCGCGTGGAAGAGCTCGCGGCCGAGGCGGGCGTGTCCACCGCGCTGATCTACTACCACTTCAAGGACCGCACCGGGATCCTGCGCCAGACGCTTGAGTTCATCAACAACCGCGCCGAGCGCTACACCACCAGTCGCGACCCGGACGCCCCCGCGCCCACCCCCCGCGAGGAACTCGACGACACCCTCCTCCTGGAGCTCCAGGACACCGTCGAGGTGCGGGAGAACAGCTCGGCCTGGGGCGAGTTGCGGGCCAGCGCCGTCTTCGACGAGGAGCTGCGCGAGGACCTCGCCAGGGCGACCCTCACATGGGTGCAGGACGTGGCCGCGCTGCTGGGCCAGGTGCAGCCGATGGCGTCCGCCTCCTCGCTCGCCGCGGCGGCCGAGCGGCTCACCGCCCTCCTGGAGGGCCTGAGCATGCGATGGCTGAGCGGCGGTATCCGAATCGAGCACGCCCGCGATCTGATGCGCGGTGCCATCGACGCCGAACTGGCGCGGCTGGGGCAGATCTAGGGCCTCTCGTCTCTAGGGCCTCTCGTCCGGATCGGTCCGGGCTCGCGTGCCCCGATGCCCGATCCGGCCCCGTCCGGTCGAAAGACCCTGGCCCCTCCCGGAGGGAGGGCGGACCGGAACGGCCGTGCTGCCGGGCATCTCCGCCCATCGGTTCGTCGGGAACGCTCCGCCCATCAGTCCGTCGGGAACAACGGATCCGTTCCATGCCGCGACCCCCGCGCCCGTGGATCCTCGTCTCTGCACCTCTCATCTATTGACTGAATTTTCAGTCAATGCCACAGTGACCCCATCGCTCCTGGCTGTTTCACGCCACGCAGCCGCCGAGAGGCCCGGATCGAGGCCGTCCTCGCTCTCCCGCCGCCTGCGGCGGTACGGCCCCGCCCGGTTGCCCGCACCCCGTGTCGCTCTCTGCTGCCTCCCGGAGGAAGGACCGAAGATCATGGCCTCGACCGGCGTGCCCCGGCCCGGCACCGCATCTTCGAGGCCGGACGCCACGCACCGCACCGTTCGACCCACCACCTTGGAGGCACCCGCATGACACGCGCATTCGATGTCGTCGAGACAGGCATCGCCGACCTGCGCACGGCGCTGGAGAAAGGGGAGACCACCGCGGTCGGCCTGCTCGACGCCTACCTCGCCCGGATCGAGGCCTATGACCGGCCCGGCACCGCCACCGCGCTCAACTCTCTCGTCGTGATGAATCCCGCCGCCCGCGCGGACGCCGAGGCATCCGACGCCCGCCGCGCCGACGGCCGCACCCTCGGCCCTCTCGACGGCATCCCCTACACCGCCAAGGACAGCTACCTCGCCAAGGGGCTGACCGCCGCCGCCGGTTCGCCCGCGTTCGAGCACCTCGTCGCCCAGCGCGACGCCTTCGCCATCGAGCGGCTGCGCGCCGCGGGGGCCGTGCTCATCGGTCTGACCAACATGCCCCCGATGGCGAACGGCGGCATGCAGCGCGGCCTCTACGGCCGCGCCGAAAGCCCGTACAGCGCCGACTGGCTCACCAGCGCCTACGGCTCCGGCTCCTCCAACGGCTCGGGCACCGCCACCGCCGCCTCGTTCGGCGCGTTCGGCCTCGGTGAGGAGACATGGTCCTCGGGCCGGGCGCCCGCGTCGAACAACGCGCTGTGCGCCTACACCCCCAGCCGCGGCGTGATCTCGGTGCGCGGCAACTGGCCGCTCGTGCCGACCATGGACGTGGTGGTCCCGCACACCCGCACCATGGCCGACCTCCTGGAACTCCTCGACGTCATCGTCGCCGACGACCCGGAGACGCGCGGTGACCTGTGGCGGACCCAGCCGTGGGTGCCGCTTCCCGCGCCGTCCCGGGTGCGCCCGGCCTCGTATCCGGCGCTGGCCCCCGCGGACGCGGCGGCGGCGCGCGCGACGCTCACCGGCAAGCGCGTCGGCGTGCCCAGGATGTACATCAACGCCGACCCCGAGGCCGGGACCGGCCACGGCGGCATCGGCGGCCAGACCGGGCAGCGGATCGACACCCGCGCCTCGGTCGTCGCCCTGTGGCAGGCCGCCCGCCGCGACCTGGAGGCCGCCGGCGCCGAGGTCGTCGAGGTCGACTCCCCCGTGGTGACCAACTACGAGTCCGACCGTCCCGGAGCGCCGTCCCTGCGGACCAGGGGTCTGGTCGGCCACGCCTTCCTCGCCTGCGAGATCCGGGAGCTGTCGGCCTGGGCGTGGGACGACTTCCTGCGCGCCAACGCCGACCCCGCGCTCCCGTCCCTCGCCGACGTCGACGGCGAACGGATCTGGCCCAAGCACCCAGGCGAACTGCCGGACCGCTACGACGGCTTCGACGACGTGATCACCGACTACCCCGGGCTGGTGCGCGAGCGCCCGTACGGCTCGCTCACCGAGATCCCGCATCTGGAGCAGGGGCTGTGCGGGCTGGAGGAGACCCGCAGGACCGACCTGGAGGCGTGGATGGACGGACTGGGCCTCCAGGCCGTGGTGTTCCCCGCGGTCGCCGATGTCGGCCCGGCCGACATGGACGTGAACGAGGCCTCCGCCGACCTCGGGTGGCGCAACGGCGTGTGGGTCGCGAACGGCAATCTCGTACCCCGGCACCTCGGTATCCCGACCGTGACCGTGCCGATGGGCACCATGACCGACACCGGCATGCCCGTGGGGCTGACCTTCGCGGGCCGCGCCTACGACGACAACGCGCTGCTCCGGCTCGCCGCCGCCTTCGAGGCGACCGGGCGGCGCCGCGCGGAGCCGCCGCGCACCCCGCGGCTCCCGGCCGACCGGCGGGCCGACGGCACGCACTGATCCCCGGGCCCCGGCCCGTCGCGGGAGCATGCAGCTCCGGCGCACGCCCCGGCGCCCCGCCCCGCCCCGCCCCGGCACCGGGCCGGGCCGGTGGAGACCTCGCGCCCTCGTGGTCCGCCGGGAGACCTTGCCCGGCGGACCACGAGGGCGGGGCCGTGCCCTGCGTGGACAGCTGATCTCCGCATCATCGAGCGGCGATTTTCAGGACACCCCGTCTCTTGACTGAATTTTCAGTTGAGAGGAAGATTCCCCCACACCCCCCGTACTCGTCCTGTGGCCTGAACCGGCCTTGTGCCCGGTCGGCGGCTGCCGACGAGTGCGTCTGGCAAGAAGAAATGAGACGTGATGACTGCATTCCGTATGCCTGCCGAGTGGTCCGAGCACGAGGGGTGCCTGATGGCGTGGCCCACCCGCCCGGATCTGTGGGGCGGCGTGCTGAACGAGGTCAAGGAGGAGTACGCGAACGTTGCCCGGGCCATCGTCGCCTTCGAGCCGGTCACGATGGTCGCCCCTCCCGGCCACGGCGACGACGCCCGGACCTGGTGCGGCCCGCAGGTCGACGTGGTGGAACTGCCGCTGGACGACTCGTGGTTCCGCGACTCCGCCCCGCTGTTCGTCCTCGACGGCGACGGCCACCGCGCCGGGGTGGACTTCCGCTTCAACGCCTGGGGCGGCAAGCACCACCCGTACGACGCCGACGACCGGATCAGCGCCCTGCTGCTGGAGCACCTCGGGGTGGAGCGCGTCCACTCCGACATGATCCTCGAAGGGGGAGCGATCACCGTCGACGGAGAGGGCACCCTGATCACCACCGAACAGTGCCTGCTCCACCCCAACCGCAACCCGGGCATGAGCCGGGCCGACATCGAGGCCGAGCTGAAGTCCCGGCTCGGTGTCCGCAAGGTCGTCTGGCTTCCCTACGGCGGGCTGCTCGACACCGAGACGGACGGACACGTCGACGGGGTCTGTGCCTTCGCGGCACCCGGCAAGGTCGTGGTCTCCCTTCCCGAGGACCCCGGCCACCCCGACCATGCGCGGATGCGGGCCAACCGCGCCGTGCTGGAGGTCAGCACCGACGCCCAGGGCCGGCCGCTGGAGATCATCGACGTCCCGCAGACGGCCTTCGCCGACGTGGCCGGTGACGAGGTCGAGGTGTCGTACCTCAACTACTACGTCGCCAACGGCGGCGTCGTCGTCCCCGTTGCCGGGGTGCCGCAGGACGAGGACGCGCTCGCGGTGATCGCGTCGGCCCACCCCGGCCGCAAGGTCGTCGGGGTGCGGGCCCCCGTGGTCGCGTTCGGCGGCGGCGGGGTCCACTGCATCACCCAGCAGATCCCCGCCGCCCGCCCCCGCGCGTAGGGCCCCTCGTCCGGATCGAGCCGGGCTCGCGTGCCCCGGCGCCGCGTGCCCGCCGCGTCGTCGGGACCACCCCGGTGCGTCCGGTGCCGGGGCGGCCCTCCGCCTCGCGACCGCGCGCCGGACACCGCCGGGCCCGCACTCCGGGCGGGCGGCGCCGCCTTCGGAACGCCCCCGGGCCCCTGACCCCACCGCCCGCTCCTGCCGGACCGTCCCGGCGGTCCGGCAGCCTCCCCCGTGCACGTACGGCCACGCCGTACGGAAAGAGAGCGCGACGATGACCACACCCTCACCCCGCACCAGCAGACGCAGCCGCGGCGTGCCCGTCCGGCTCGTCGCCGCGACGGCCGTCCTGTCCGCCCTGGCGCTGCTCACTGCCTGCTCCGGACCGCCCAGGAACGGCGAGGGCGCCTCCGGCGACTTCACCCTGTCCCGGCAGACGCCCAAGGCCGAGGGGGAGATCGACTCCTTCACCTGGGCGACCTACGCGGAGCCGCCCACGCTCGACTACACCGTCGCGTTCGACTACCCGCAGAACACGGTTCTCTCCAACGTGTGCGAGAGCCTGATGCGCTGGACACCAGGGCTCAGGACCGAGCCCGGCCTGGCGCGGAAGGCGACGAACCCCGACCCCACCACCTGGGTCTACGAGCTCCGTCCGCACGTCCGCTTCCACAACGGCGGGGAGATGACCGCCGACGACGTGGTCTTCAGCCTGGGCCGGCAGATGGACCCGCACAACGCCGCCGCGTGGGCCCAGGTGTTCCAGAACGTCGCCTCGGTCAGGAAGACCGGTCCGCTTCAGGTCACCGTGGAGCTCAAGAAGCCCGACTCCCAATTCCCCCAGTACATGGCCACCGCCGCCGGTGTGGTGGCCTCCAAGGCGGGTGTCGAGGCGGCGGGCAGGAACTACGGCACCTCCGGCGGGCTCGACTGCACCGGCCCGTTCCGGCTCGGCACCTGGAACAAGGGCGAGTCGATCGAACTCGACCGCTTCGACGGCTACTGGGGCACCAGGGCCAAGTCCGGCAAGGTCGTCTTCCGCTTCCTGACCGACCCCTCCGCCCGCACCAACGCCTTCCTCAGCGGCGAGGCCGACGGCGGCTACCTGATCCCCACCGAGAGCTACGACCGGCTGCGCGGCAGCAGAACCGGCACCCTGTACTTCGGCGAGGGACTGAGCACGGTCAGTGTCAACGTCACCGACATGAAGGGACCGCTCGGCGACGTCCGAGTCCGCCGGGCGCTCTCCCTGGCCCTGGACCGCACCGGTTTCGTCCGGTCCGCCCTCGGGGGCGTGGGGACCGTCACCAGCTCCCTCACCACCCGTGCCGCCTGGGCCGGCGCCTCCGGGCAGGTCCGTAAGGCCGCGCTGGACGGACTGCCGCCGACCGCCCCGGACATCGAGAAGGCGAAGGCACTGATCAAACAGGCCGGCGCCGAGGGCAGGACGTTGACCGTCGCCACCAGTTCCATCGGCCAGGACGTCTCCGTGCTCGCCACCGCCGTGCAGGCGGCGGGCACCAGGATCGGCCTGGACATCAAGCTCAAGACCATCGCCCCGAACGCCTTCACCGCACTGTTCACCGACGCCGGGGCGCGCAAGGGCATCGACATGTTCCCGCTCACCTACTACGACTCGATCACCGACCCGCTGGACCTGCTGTCGAACTTCAAGACCGGCTCGTACATGAATTTCGCCGGCTACAGCGACAAGCGGTACGACGACCTCGTCGACCGGGCGACCGCCGCCTACGACCCGGACCGGCGGATGACGATCGAGGCGCGGCTCCAGAAGCGCGCCGCCGACCAGTTGTTGTGGATCCCGGTCGCCGAGTGGCCGACCTCGGTCTTCCTCAACAAGAGGATCACCGGAGCGCCCACCACGATCTCGTACATGTACTACCCGTGGGCGGCCGATGTGGGGGCTGCCCAGTGAGCTTCACGAGATTCGCCGTACGGCGGCTGGCGGAGATGACCGCCACCCTGCTCTGTGCGTCGTTCGTGGTCTTCGGCGCGATGTATCTGGCGCCGGGCAGCCCCGCGAGCTTTCTGCTCTCGGGCCGCTCCGCCTCGCCGGAGGCACTCGCCGCGATCGACGCGCAGTACCACCTCAACGATCCCTTTCTCGTCCGGTACCTGCGCTGGCTGGGCGATATGGCACACGGCGACTTCGGCCGGTCGATCACCTACCGCACCGACGTCTCCCGGCTCCTGGCCGACCGCCTGCCCACCACTTTGCTGCTGGTCGCCATGGCGCTGGTGGTGGTCGTCGTCATCGGCCTCGTCCTCGGCCGGATCGCGGCCGTACGCGGCGGCGCCACCGACTCCGCCGTCCTCGTCACGACCACGTTCGCCGTCGGCACCCCGTCCTTCGTCGCGGCGGTGCTGCTCCAGGGGCTGTTCGCCGTCAAGCTCGGCTGGTTTCCCAGCGGCGGCGCGGGCGACGGCTTCCTCGACCAGCTCTGGCACCTGACCCTGCCCGCCATCGCGCTCGCCCTCTACCTGATCGGCCTGCTCGCCCGGGTCACCCGCTCGGCGATGCTGGAGGCCCTCGACGGCGAACACGTCACCGTGGCCCGCAGCCGGGGGGTGCCGGAGCGACAGGTCATCCGCCGGCATGTGTTCCGCAACTCGCTGGGCACCGTACTGACCACCGGCGGTCTGATCGTCTCGACGCTGCTGGTCTGCACGATCCTGGTGGAGAGCGCCTTCAGCGTCGGCGGCATCGGACAGCTCCTCGAACTGTCCACCACGACCAAGGACTTCCCGACCGTCCAGGCCGTCTCCCTGATCATCGTGGCCCTGTTCATGATCGTGAACCTCGCCGTCGACCTGCTGATGCCGCTGGTCGACCCGCGGATCGCCCTCGGATCGAGGAGGTCCGCCGCATGACCGCCGTCCTCACCCGCCGACCCGGCCTCGCCCGGATCCGCTCGGCCGGGTCACCACTCCATCTCTGCTGTCTGGGGTTCGCGGTCCTCGTCGTCGCCGGAGCGCTGCTCGCCGGTGTGCTGGCACCGCACGACCCCAACGCCGTCGACCTGGGCAACGCGCTCGCCGGCCCCTCCGGTGATCATCCGCTCGGTGTGGACGTGGCGGGCCGGGACACCCTCTCCCGGCTTCTGACCGGCGCGCGCGCTTCCCTGCTGGGCCCGCTCGGGGTGATCGTCTTCTCCACCGTCGCGGGCGTCGTCGTCGGGACGGCCGCGGCCTGGAAAGGCGGCTGGCTGGACTCCGTGCTCTCGCGCAGCACCGAACTGGTCTTCGCCTTCCCCGGAATGCTGCTGGCGATCCTCATCATCTCGATCCACGGAGAAGGGCTCGCCCCGGTCGTCGCCCTCGCGATCGCCTACCTGCCCTACGTCGCCCGGCTGACCCGCTCACTGGTCCTGGCCGAACGCGAACGCCCCTACGTCAGCGCCTACCGGGTCCAGGGCCACTCCGGCCTCCAGATCTGTCTTCGCCACATCCTGCCCAATGTCGCCCCCGTCGTCCTCGCCCAGTCCGCCATCAACTTCGGCTACGCCCTGATGGATCTCGCGGGCCTCTCCTTCCTCGGACTCGGCATCCCCGCGCTCACCCCCGACTGGGGCCGCATGGTCTTCGACGGACAGACCGCCATCCAGCGCGGCTACCCGCTGTCCGCGATCCTGCCCTGCGTGCTCATCGTGCTGACCGTCGTCGCGTTCAACGTGGTGGGGGAACGCTGGGCCGACCGCGTCGCCCGGAGGGACCGATGAACACACTCGACATCCAGGGGCTGCGGATCACGCTGCCCGGCACCGCCCGCCCGGTCCTCGACGGCGTCGACCTCACCGTCGGCGCCGGCGAGACGGTCGCACTCGTCGGCGAGTCCGGCTCCGGCAAGACGCTCACCTCCCGCAGCGCGCTGCGGCTGCTGCCACCGGGCGCCGTCACCGCGGGCGCCGTCCGGGTCGACGGCCGGGACGTGCTCACCATGGACGCCGGGCAGTTGCGCGCCCTGCGCACCGGCACGGTCGCCATGATCTTCCAGGACCCGCGCGCCGCCATCAATCCGCTCCGCCCCATCGGCGACTTCCTCACCGAGAGCGTGCGGCTGACCGGGACCATGAGCCGGGCGGACGCCACGGCCCGCGCCTGTGAACTCCTGGAGGCGGTGGGCCTGGACGCCTCCGCCCTGCGCAAGTACCCCGGCCAGGTGTCCGGCGGCATGCTCCAGCGCGTCATGATCGCCGCCGCCCTCATGGGAGACCCGGCTCTGCTGCTCGCCGACGAACCCACCACCGCGCTGGACGTCACCACCCAGGCCGAGGTCGTCGCCCTGCTGAGCCGGCTGCGCGAACGCTTCGGCACCGGGCTGCTGTTCGTCACCCACGACCTCGACCTCGCCGCGGCCATCAGCGACCGCGTCTACGTCATGTACGCGGGACGGATCGCCGAGAGCGGCCCCGCGGACGTTCTCTTCGCGCGGCCCCGCCACCCGTACACGGCTGCCCTGCTCGCCTCCACCCCCCGGATGGAAGGGCCCCGGGGGCGGCTCACCGCCATCGACGGCCAGCCACCCGACCTCCGCCAGGCACTGCACGGCTGTGCCTTCGCCGCCCGGTGCCCCCTCGCGACGGAGCTCTGCGAGCGGGACGCACCGCAGGCGCTGCCCGCCCCGGGCGGGCCGGAACACCACGTCGCCTGCCACCACAGCGACCGGCTCGAAGGGAGCGCCGTCGATGCCTGAGAACGTACTGGCCGTCAAGGGCCTGCGACGGACCTTCGGCGCCGTGCGCGCCGTGGACGACGTGTCCTTCGCCCTGCCGGAGGGCGGCTCCCTCGGCATCGTGGGCGAGTCCGGCTCCGGCAAGACCACCACCGCCCGGATCGTCGTGGGCCTGGAACGGGCCGACGAGGGCGAGGTCCTGGTGCGCGGCCGGTCCCGCGCCGGACGGGAGCGCGGTGCCGGACGGGGCCGGGCGGGGCGTCTGGCCCGAGCCCGCGAGGTGCAGATGGTCTTCCAGGATCCCTACCTCTCCCTCGATCCGAGGACGAGCGTCGAGGCGGTTCTCCGCGAGACGCTGCGGCTCCACTTCCCCGGGCGCGACCCGAAGGAGCGCATCCGCGAACTCCTCGACCAGGTGGGCCTCGGGACCCGCGCCGCCGAGGCGCTGCCGCGTCAGCTCTCCGGCGGACAGCGCCAGCGGGTGGCCATCGCCCGAGCCCTGGCCGTCGAGCCCGCCGTACTCGTCCTGGACGAAGCGGTCGCCGCACTGGACGTGTCGGTGCAGGCGCAGATCCTCAACCTCCTGGCCGACATCCGGGAGCAGACCTCGATCGGGTACCTCTTCATCACCCACGACCTGGGCGTGGTCCGGTGCGTCACCGACGAGATCGTCGTCATGCGCCACGGTGCGGTCATCGAGGCGGGCTCCACGGCCGAGGTGCTCGCCGCGCCCCGGCACCCCTACACGCGGCTCCTGCTGGAGTCCGTACCTCGCCCCGGCTGGGACCCGGAAGCGATCTCGGCCGCCCGCCGGGCGCTGCGGCCGGTCACGACCGGCTCAGGCACCGGCCGCGAGCGTGAGGAGGAGGGCCCGCAGGACCGGCCCGGTGTCGACCCCGGCGTCCAGTGACTCCGCGGCGGCGAGGCCGTCGACGGCGGCGGCGACGGCCTCGCCCAGCGGCCGGGGATCGAGGTGCCCGCCCCGCTCGTCGGCCAGGACCTGGAAGAGGTCGACGAAAGCGGTGCGCCAGCGCCGGTACTCGGCTGCCAGGGATTCCCGCACCCGGTCGTCGTTGAGGGCGTGCCAGTGCAGCGCCGAGTGCAGGTGCGCGAGATCCGTGCCCTCGGGGCGGCCGAGCAGGTCGACCACGCGCTCGGCGCGCTCGGCGAACGTGCCGGGCGCGGAGACGGCCGCCTCCAGCGGGGCGATCCACTCGGGGCGGATGTCCTCGACGACGGCCAGGACGAGATCGGTGCGATCCTGGAAGTGGTAGTGGCACATACCGTGCGAAACACCGCACAGCGCCGCCACGTTGCGCGTGGTGAAGCGCTCGCTCATCTCGCCCGCCAGCAGGGTCCGGGCGGCGGCGATGAGCCGCGCGCGGGTCTGCTCGCCCTTCGCCGACACGCGCGTCCGCCCCGGCCGGGCGGGGGGAGGGGTGAGCTTCTGGGGGCCCTTCGCGGATGCTGCCATGCGGTCACTCTAACGAGCACCCCGACCGCCACCTGCGGCGTTGCGGGAACCCGGGAGATTCGCCGTCCAAAGTATTGACCGAGCGCTCGGTCAGTTTTAGTTTTCAGGCTCCCACCGCGCCACGTCGGTGGGCCAGGACGACAGAGGAGATCCCTATGAACGAGCACCCAGTCGCCCATGCGCGGGGCGGGGGCATGGGCAGGCGCGGGTTCCTCGCGGCGGCGGGGCTCACCGCCGCGGGCGCGGCCCTCGCGGCGGCCGAGGGGCGGTCCCTGGCCGCGTCGCCGCATGCCCAGGCCGCTCCGGCGGGCCCCTTCGGCGTCCCGGCCGAGGACGTACGCCACACCCGTACCTGGATGGCTTGGCCGGACAGCACCGCGATCTGGGGGCGCAAGCTGCTCGGCGGCGTGCAGGCCGACATCGCGCTGATCGCACGGACCATCGCCAAGTACGAGCCCGTCGTCATGTGCGCCAACTCCGGCAGCGCGGCCGACGCCCGGTCCAAGTGCGGCCCCTCGGTGACCGTCATCGGCTCCATCCCGGTCGACGACTGCTGGATGCGCGACAGCGGCCCGGTCTTCCGCACCGACAGGGCCGGCGGCCTCGACGCGGTCGGACTGAACTTCAACGGCTGGGGCAACAAGCAGACCCACGCCAAGGACGCCCTCGTCGCCGAGCGCATCGCCGCCTACGCCGGAGTCCCGTTCACTTCCGCGGGCCTGGTCGGGGAGGGCGGCGCGATCGAACAGGACGGCGCCGGCACCCTGATGGCGACCCGCAGCAGCCTCATCAGCTCCAAGCGCAACCCCGGCATGTCACAGGCACAGCTCGAAACCGCCATGTGCGCCGCGTACGGGGCCTCCAAGGTGATCTGGTTCGACGGGGTGTCCGGGCAGGACATCACCGACGACCACGTCGACGCCACCTCGCGCTTCCGCGCCCCGGGCAGGCGCTCGTCCAGATGCCCCTGGCGACGGACACCGACGTCTACGCCAAGGACGCGCGCCGGCAGTACCAGACCCTGTCCGCCGCCACCACGGCGAGCGGCGGCCCGATGTCGGTGACCAAGCTCCAGGGCCCCGACTACGACAAGATCCGCTCCACCAACAGGGACTTCCTCGCCTCCTACGCCAACTACTACCTGTGCAACGGGGCTGTCGTCTCCGGCCAGTTCGGCGACACGGCGGCGGACCGGGAGGCGAAGGCGACCCTGGCCCGTCTCTACCCGGACCGCGTCATCGAACAGCTCGACATCGACCGCCTCGGCAGCGGCGGCGGCGGAATCCACTGCGTCACCCAGCAGCAGCCCGTGCCGTAGCCGGTGAACGCACAAAGCGGCCGGGGTCAGTCGGCCGAGGACGCGGCCGTGACCCCGGCACTCGTGCCGGGCGTCGTGGGCTCCACGTCACGCAGGCTCCGCAGCGGGGAGAAGAGCACCCACAGGCCGCCCAGGCTCGAACCGACGAGGCCGATCCACAGGGTGGCGCGCAGGCCGTACCAGGTCGCGAACGTGCCGCCGAGGAGCGCGCCCAGCGGGATGGTGCCCCAGACGATCCAGCGCACCGCCGCGTTCATCCGGCCGAGCAGCTCCGTCGGGCAGATCTGCTGCCGGTAGGTGACCTGGGCGGTGTTGTAGACGACGGCGCCGAAGGTGAAGGAGAACCAGCCGATCCCGTACAGGACCACCCGCCACCCCGGGTACGCGAGCGGGGTGAGGAAGGAGGGCAGGCCGAGAACCAGGGGGGCCAGCCAGATGATCCGGGCCGAGCCCACGGCGCGGGCGAGCCGCCCCGCGAGCAGTCCGCCCACGACGCCGCCGACGGGCCCGAGGGCGAGGAGCAGACCGGCCCGGCCGGGGGAGAGCCCGAGGACCCTGATCAGGAACGGCATCTCCATCGCCAGGGCCATGTGCGCGAACAGGTTCACCGTCCCGGTGCAGGCGACGATCCGGCGCAGCACCGGATGGCGGAGCACGAAGCCGAGCCCCTCGCCCATGTCCTCGCGGAAGGACGGCCGGGGGCCCTCCGGGCGGACGGGCTTCGGTTCGGGTGTCCGGATCAGGAACAGCGACACCGCACTGACGAGGAAGGAGACCGCGTCCGCGGCCAGCGCCCTGGCCCCTCCGGCGGCGGCCACCAGGACGCCCGCGAGGGTGGGACCGAGGGTCGCCGCCGAGGAACTCGTCGTGCCCAGCTTGCCGTTGGCGTCGATCAGCGAGTCCGTGTCGACGAGGACGGGCAGATAGCTCTGGTACGCCACGTCGAAGAACACCGTCAGGGAGCCCGTGACGAGTGCCACCGCGCAGAGGTGGGTCAGGGTCAGTGTGTGCAGGTACCAGGCCACCGGCACCGTCGCGATGACCACGGCGCGCAGTATGTCGCACCACATCATCAGCCGGTGCCGGGCGACCCGGTCCACCACCACGCCCGCGGGCAGCGCGACGAGCAGGAACGCCAGCGAACCGAGCGCCGTGAGCAGACCGGCCTGGAAGTTGGAGGCGTCGAGCGCGGTGACGGCGATGAACGGCAGCGCGAACGGGGTGATCGTGGAGCCGATCTCGCTGACCGTCTGGCCGCTCCACAACAGCATGAAGTCGCGGTGGCGCAGCAGGGACGGGCGCCCGGTCTCGGGTGGGGTCGCGGTCACAGTACCGATCCGATGGGTCGCAGGGGCTGGGAGGTGAACTCGGCGAGCAGGGTGACGTAGCGCGCGGCGAGCCGTCGCGCGGTGGATTCCTCGAACAGGTCGGTGCTGTACTCCAGGCGTCCGGTGCAGCCGGTGCCCTCCCGGGTGAGCGACAGGGACAGGTCGACCTTCGCGGTCCCGGTGTCCCCGAACCCCCGGGCGATGCGGCAGCCCGGGAGCCGCAGGCCGGGCGGCGCCGCGGGCTGGTAGCCGAACATCAGCTGGAAGAGCGGATTGGTGCCCGGGTCCCGCACCGGGTTCAGCTCCTCCACCAGGAGCTCGAACGGCAACGACTGGTGGGCGAGTGCGTCGCGGCTCTCGTCGCGGGCGCGCAGCACCAGATCGCGGAAGACCGTCCCGTCCGGCACCGCCAGCCGGTGGACGACCGTGTTGCCGAACATGCCGATGAGCGAGAAGTGGCTCTCCCGCTCCCGCAGCGCCACCGGAGCGCCGATCACGGCCTCCGGGCCGCCGCCCTCCGCGCGGACCAGGGCGGCGAACGCGGCGAGCAGCACGGCGTACGGGGTGGTCCCGCAGGCACGGGCCAGCAGGTCCGTCCGCTCGACCACCTCCGGGCCGACCGCGAAGGGCACATGGGCGCCCGCGAAGCTCCACACCGCCGGGCGGGGGTGGTCGCACGGCAGGCCCGCCCGCGCCGGAAGGCCGTCGAGGTGCTTGCCCCAGTGGTCGCGGGAGCGGTCCAGGGCGTCGCCCGCGACCCGGTCCGCCTGCCATCGGGCGAAGTCCGTGTACTGCTCGGACAGCGGCGGAAGTTCGGGCGTACGACCGGCGGCAAGGGCCTCGTAGCAGGCCGACAGCTCGTTCTCCAGCACGACGAGCGACCATCCGTCGCACGCGATGTGATGGAGCGTCAGGAGCAGTGTGTGGCGGTCGGGGGCCGTCGTGAGGAGCAGCGCCCGGAGCACCGGGCCGCCCCCGAGGTCGAACGGCCGCAGGGCTTCGGCCCTGCCGAGCCGTTCCGCCTCGGCCTCCGGGTCCTCGTGTCCGGTCAGGTCCACCCGGGGGAGCGCCACCGGCTCCGCGGGCCGGACGGTCTGGCGCACGGCGCCCCGGGCCGTCCGGTAGCCGGTACGCAGCACCGCGTGCCGCCGGACCAGCTCGCTCAGCGCCCCCTCCAGCGCGTGGACGTCCGGGCGCCCGCTGATCCGATGGACGACCGGGACGGTGTAGGCCGGGCAGTCCGGATGGAGCCGGTCCAGGATCCACAGCCGCTTCTGCGCACAGGAGACCGGGTGGTCACCGGTCACGGGGACACCTCGTCGCGGGTTCCGGCCGGAAGCTGCGCGGACACCTCGGCCGCGAGCCGGACGACCGTCGGGTCGTAGAGGAACTCGCCCAGCCCCACCTGCACCCCGAAGGCGTCGTTGGTCCGGGACAGCAGCCGCATCGCGAGCAGCGAGTGGCCGCCGAGCGCGAAGAAGTCGTCGGTCACGCCGACCGAGTCCAGGCCGAGCAGCTCGGCGGCGAGCGCCGACAGATCCCGCTCCAGACCGCTCCGGGGCGGTACGCGGGCCCCGCCCCCGGCGCCCGCCGGGACCGCCGCCAGCGCGGCCCGGTCCACCTTGCCGCTGGTCGTCAGGGGCAGCGCGGGGACGACCACGAAGGCGGACGGGATCATCCACTCCGGGAGCCGGCCCGCCAGGAACTCCCGCAGCCCGGTCGGTGACCCACCGGGGACGGCCGGGGCGAGATGGGCCACCAGCCGCCGCTCGCCCGCCGATTCGTCGGCGACCACCACCACGTCGCGGACCTCCGGGTGCAGGCTCAGGGCCGCCGCCACCTCGCCCGGCTCGACCCGGTAGCCGCGGATCTTCAGCTGGTCGTCGACCCGTCCGAGGAAGTCGAGCCGCCCGTCCGCCAGGACGCGCACCAGGTCCCCGGTGCGGTACATGCGGGCGCCGTCCTCCGTCGCGTACGGGTCCGGCAGGAAGCGTTCCTCGGTCTGCTCCGGCTGCCCGGTGTAGCCGCGGGCCACGCCGGGCCCGCCGATGAACAGCTCGCCGCTCTCCCCTTCCCCGACCGGCGCCAGGTCCTCGCCGAGGACGTAGCAGTCGGTATGGGCGATGGGCCGGCCGATCGGTACCGAGCGGGCGTCCTCGGGAAGCCCGCTCACGCTGCCGCAGACGGCGAAGGTGGTGGTCTCGGTCGGGCCGTAGGCGTTGACGAACCGGGCCGGGCGGGCGGACGGTTCCGCGTCGAGCAGACGGCGTGCCGCGGCGACGTTCAGGACGTCGCCGCCGACCAGGAGGTTCCGCAGGCCGGCGAAGCTGTCGGGCCGGTCGGTCATCACGGTGGTGAAGAGCGCGGAGGTGAGGAACATCGAGGTGATCCGGTGCTCCGCGAGGGCCTTGCCCAGCGCGCCCGGTGACAGCACCGTCGCAGTCGGGACCACGACGACCGTGCCGCCGTTCAGGAGCGCGCCCCACACCTCGAAGGTGAAGGCGTCGAAGGAGGAGTCGGCCACCTGCGCGATGCGCTCGTCCGGGCCGAACTCCATGTAGTCGGCGCCCCGGACCAGACGCAGCACCGAACGGTGCTCGACGACGACGCCCTTGGGGCGGCCGGTGGAGCCGGAGGTGAACAGGATGTACGCGGGACGGCGGGAGCCGGTGGCGGTCGGTGCCTGTACGGCCGAGCCGGTGGGGGGCCGCGTCGGTCCGGCCGGGGCCTGTACCCCCGCTGCCGCCCCCGTACCCGCCGGAGCGCCCGCCTCCGCGCGCTCCGCCAGGGACAGTTCGTCGGCGGTGACCACCACCGTCGCCCCGGCGGCGGTCAGCATGGCCTCCCGCCGCTCCTGGGGGTAGCCGGGACTGACAGGTACGTAGGCGCCGCCGGCCTTCAGGATCCCGAGCACCGCCGTGACGAGCCCGTGCCCGCGTTCCAGCCGCACGCCCACCCGGGCGCCGTCGCCGGCGCCCCGGCCGCGCAGCAGCCCCGCCAGCCGGTCGGAGCGGGCGTCCAGCTCCGCGTACGTGAGGGTGCGTCCGGCGTCCACGACGGCCGGTGCGTCCGGTCGGGCCCGCACCTGTTCGGCGAAGACCTCGGGTATGGACGCGTCGTGCGGCCAGGGGGGAGTGGCGCCGCGCAGGATGCTCATTCGTCGTTCTCCGCTTCTCTGTCGAGGGAATCGGCGTGCGCCTCGGCGCACGCGCGCAGCTCGCCGTCGTACCGGATCCGGCCGCCGGGACCGGCCAGCCGCGGTGCGGGGACGGCGGTCCGGCGGATCATCGTGACGCTGTTCTGCCGGAGTTTGTGCGACTCCAGGAGGTTCATGACCTCCAGCTCGCCCGGCCGTGCCCGCTGGAGCCCGGCGAGATAGCGCAGGATCGCCTCGCCCTCCGGATAGGTCATCAGATAGTGCAGGACCACGACCCCGCCCGCCGGATCGATCCGGTCGAGGAAGTGGTCCAGGAAGTACAGACAGTCCCACGCGTCGACCCACGCCAGGCCGATCGGCTCGAAGTCCGGCGGCAGCGCGGCGTCGGCCTCGCGCAGCGGCGCGTCCACGACGGTGACCTGTCCGGCGAGCCCGAGCCCCGCCAGCACGTCCTCGACCCGGTCCGCGGAGGACTCCGGGATCGACCGGTCGTCCACCGCCACGAACCGCGGCCGGTACGGCTCCAGATGGGCCGCCGGGGCCGCGAGCGCCGGTTCGGCGCGCAGCCAGTCGTCGTCCAGCGGGGTTCCACCGCTCAGGTACGGCCGGGTCTTGGCGGCGAGGAGCCGTGACTCCTCGTCGGCCTCCTCCCGGGCCCCGGCCAGCGCCGCCGCCAGGAACGGGGTGGTGTAGCCCATCCCGACCTCCAGGACCCGGCGGGGCCGCACCATCCTGATCAGCCCGGCGAGGAAGGGGGCGACCGCCTCGGTGCCCATGCCCGGCACCCGCAGTCCGGCGACCGCCGCGGCGAAGACGGGATCGTCCAGCCGTACGGTCTTCTTCACACGGTCAGCCATGGGCCTGCTCCCGGGCGTTCAGGTCGGCGATCCGTTCGAGACCCTTCAGGACGGTCCCGGCCGGCAGTCCGAAGTCGATGAGGCAGGCGATCTCGTCCACCCCGATCCGGCGCAGCCGCTCGATCCCGCGGGCCGCCGTCGCCGGTGAGCCGAGCAGACCGCAGTCGTCGACATAGCGGTCGAAGGAGCGCTGTACCAGGAATTCCAGGTCGGACGAGTGCAGTTTCGCGGGGTCGATCCGGCGTCTGCCGTCCAGCCCCGAGCCGAGCAGCAGCCCGAGCGAGCCGCGCAGATAGCGCAGCAGCGGTTCCCGCACCAGCTCCCTGACCCGCTCCTCGTCGTCGTCCAGATAGGTGTGCACCATCAGGGCCACATGCCGGCCGCCCGCCGCGCGGTACGCGCCGATCTTGTGGGCGAGGTCGTCCAGGTCCTGGCCGAGGAGGTGGGTCAGGATGCCCGCCCCCATGGCCCCGGCGGCCCGGAAGGTCTCCACGCCGCCCGCGCTGGTGATCCAGGTCGGCAGCTCCGGTTGCACCGGCCGGGGATGGACGGAGACCTTCCGCTCGGTCCCGGTCCCGTCCGGCAGGGTCAGCGACTCGCCCCGCCACAGCTCACGCACCTGCCGCACCCGCTCCGTCAGCAGCTTCCTGCGGTCCGCGTACGCCTGCGGGCACAGCGCGAAGTCCGCCGCGTGCCAGCCGGACGCGAAGGACACCCCGACCCGTCCGGACGAGAGGTTGTCCACGACGGCCCACTCCTCGGCGATGCGCAGCGGATGGTGCAGCGGCGCCACGACGCTGCCCGCGCGGATCGCCACGCGCTCCGTGACGGCGGCGACCGCCGCCCCGGTCACCGCGGGGTTCGGATACAGGCCCCCGAAGGGATGGAAGTGCCGTTCCGGAGTCCACACCGCGGCCAGGCCGTGGGCATCGGCGAACCGTGCCCCCTCCAGCAGCAGCCGGTACCGGGGCCCGGTGATCTCCGCGCTGTCGCTGGCGAAGTAGAAGAGGCCGAAGTCCATGCCCCGGGACGGTTCCGGCCCGGTCACGGGGTCAGGCGAGTGCGTCATCGGTGACCTCACTGACGAGTCTGCGGAGCGCGCCCCGGTCCACCTTGCCGTTGGCGTTGCGGGGCAGGGAACCCAGGTGCTCGAAGCGGCGGGGCACCAGATGGATCGGCAGTCCTCCGCGCAGCGCGCGGATCAGTTCGGGCCGGGTGGCCGCCCGCCCCGTGTAGCAGGCCACCAGGTCGGTGACGCCGTCCCGCGCGACACCGAGCACCACGGCCTCGTCCACCGCGTCCAGGCGGCGCAGCGCGGCCTCCACCTCGCCCGGCTCGACCCGGTAGCCGCGGACCTTCAGCTGGTCGTCGAGCCGGCCCAGATGGACCAGCTGCCCGTCCTCGGCCCGGACCCGGTCGCCGGTGCGGAAGAAGCCGTCGGCCGTGAACCGGCCCTCGTCGTCGCCCGGGTCCAGATAGCCGTCGAACCGCTGGGACCCGCGTACCAGGAGCTCACCCGTCTCCCCGGCGATCCGGTACTCCAGATGCTCGTACACCCGGCCGACCGGAACGGTCCCGTTGGAGGTCTCCGGCCACCGCGAGGGGGCCTCGGGCAGTCTGAACTCGGCGCAGGCGATGGTCAGTTCGGTGGGGCCGTAGAGGTTGTCGATGGTCGAGCCGGGCGCCACGGCGTGCCACGCCCGCGCCTGGTCCAGGGTGAGCTGCTCGCCGCAGAAGACGCTGTGGCGCAGCGCCGAAGGGCGCCCGGTGGCGAGCCGCTCGAAGCCCGCGCCCACCGAGACGGCCGAGGGCACCGAGAACCAGTGGGTGAGCTTCCGGCCGGTCAGATAGTCGACCGGGGCGAACAGCTCGGTGCGGGAGGGCACCACGAGCGTCGCCCCGCCGCCCCAGGTGACGAAGAGGTCGTACACCGAAAGGTCGAAGGTCAGGTCGAAGGTGTGCGACATCCGGCAGTCCGGGCCGACCCCGTGACGCGCGATGTTGTGCGCGAGGAACGGCAGCACCTGGCGGTGGCGGATCGGGATGCCCTTGGGCCGGCCGGTCGTGCCCGAGGTGAACAGCAGATAGGCGAGCCGCTCCGGATCGGCCTCGTGCGGCGCGAGCCACCCGTCGGGCCCGGCCGCCCGGACCTCGTCGTCCGTGAACCGCAGTACGGGGCGGTCGGCGGCCCACCCGGTCCCGCCGCGCCCCACGGCGGCGGCGTCGGCCACCACCACGTCCACCCCGGCCGCCTCGCAGATGTCCCGGTTGCGCGCCGCGGGGTAGTCGGGGCCCAGCGGCACGACCGCGGCGCCGAGCCGCAGCGCCGCGAGATAGCCCGTGTACGCGACCCGGCCGCGGGCGGCGAGGAGACCGACCCGGGCCACCGGGCCGTGCGCGGCGGCGATCCGCTCCGCGACCGCCTCCGCGCCCCGCCGCAGCTCGCGGTAGCCGACCGTGCCGCCGCCCGGCCCGTCCGGGAACTCGACGGCGACGGAGTCCGGGTGGCGCTCCGCGGCGGCCGCGAACACCTCCCACAGCCCGCGGGTCATGCGCCGCTCCGCAGGAACGCCGCCTGCCCCCGTACGGTCGGGTGCTCGAAGAGGTCCGTGGCGCGCAACTCGCCGGGTGTCAGTTCGTTGAGCTGCTCCCACAGCAACAGCAGCAGCAGCGAGTTGCCGCCGGCGTCGAAGAAGCCCACGTCGAGCGGTATCTCCTCGGCGTCGGCGCCCAGGGTCTCGGCCCACAGCTCCCGGATCGGGCCGATCAGCTCGTCCTCGTCGCTCACGTCCTGTCCTCCCCCTGCCGGCCGTCGCCGGTCAGTGCTGAGATCCTGGTCCCCGGATCCGCGGTCACCGCGGCGAGCAGCTCCTCGTACCGTCCGGCGGCGCGCTCCACCGTCGCCGCGTCGAAGAGGTCCTGGTCGTACTCCCAGATGAACTCGATCGCCTGGGTCCCGGTCCGGCCCCCCTGCCCGATCGTCTGCTCGGCCCGGGGGATCGCGATGACATTGAGATCGAACTTGGCGCTGCCATTGGTGACACCGGGCGTCACCCGGACGTCCAGCCCGGGGATCGCGGCCGTCCGCGACGGCGAGTCGTGGAAGGCGAACAGCACCTCGCACATCGGCTGGCGCCCCCGGATCCGGGGCGGGCGCAGCGCCGCGACCACCCGGTCGAAGGGCAGCTCCTGGTTCTCCAGCGCGCCGAAGGTCGTCGTCCGCACCCGCCCGAGCAGCTCCCGGAAGGTCGGGTCGCCGCGCAGATCGGCCCGGAGCGCCACGGTGTTGACCAGCATGCCGAACAGGCCGTCGGTCTCGGGCCGGGTGCGGGCCGCCATGCCCGTGGCGACGCAGAAGTCGTCCTGGCCCGACCAGCCGGTGAGCAGCACCTCGAACGCGGCGAGCATCACCGTGAACAGCGGCACCCGCTCACGCGTCGCCAACGCCCGTACGGCGGTGGCGAGTTCCTCCGGGACCGTGAAGCGCGGCGCGTCACCGGCGAACCGGCGGGCCGGGGTGCGGGGCCGGTCGGTGGCCAGATCGAGGCGGTACGGCACGCCGTCGAGCTGTTCGCGCCAGTACGCGAGCTGCGCCTCGGCGGCCGGACTGTCCAGCCAGGAGCGCTGCCAGACCGCGAAGTCGGCGAACTGGACGGCCGGTTCGGGCAGCGGCGACGGCTCGCCCGCGGCGTACGCCCGGTACAGCGCGCAGAGTTCGTCGACGAAGAGGTTGAACGCCCAGCCGTCATGGACGAGATGGTGTTCCCGATGGAGCAGGGTCCAGCGGTCCTCCGCGGTCCGCAGCAGCCGCCAGCACACCAGCGGCAGCCGGTCCACCGGGATCTCGGCCCGGACCGCCTCGCGGACCACCTCCGCGGCCTCCCGCCCCGTGCCGCGCAGGTCCTCCACCGGGAGTTCCACCGGGTGCGGCGGGTGCACCACCTGGACCGGGCCGTCCGGGCCGTCGGCGAAGGTGGTGCGGTAGACCTCGTGCCGCCGGACCACCTCCGTCAGGGCGGCGGCGAGCACCCCGGGGTCGAGCGTCCCGGTGAGGTCGAGCACCGCCTGGAACTGGTAGGCGAGCATGCCGGGGTGCAGCCGCTGCATGAACCAGAGCCGCTCCTGTGCGCTCGACAGCGGCAGCGGTACGGAACCGTCGCGGGGTACCGGCCGGATGCCGGTGACATCGTTCATCCGAGCTCCTCGGTGAGTGCGTCGGCCGGCTCCCCGGCCAGGGCGGCCCAGTCGACCGCCGCGCCCGCCGCCCACAGCCGCCCGGCCGCGGCGAGCAGCACCTCCCGTTCCGTACGGCTCTCCAGACGGCCCGGCAGGGTCTGGACGACCGAGGCGATCGCGTCCGCCGGACGGTCCGGGTGGCCGAGGGCGAGCCGGGTGAGCGCCTGGCCGGGGCCGAACTCGACGAGCAGCGGAGCGGGCAGGCGCCAGATCTCCGCCAGCTCGTCGGAGAACCGGATGGTCCGGGACAGCTGCCGCGCCCAGTGGGCCGGGTCCGTCGCCTCCTCGTCCCGCAGCCAGGTGCCGGTCACGTTGGACAGCAGGGGGACGGCGGGCGGGGCGAGCGGCACGGTGGCGAGCAGTTCCTCCAGCGGACCGGTCAGGGCCCGGGTCATGGCCGAGTGGTAGGCGTGCGCGGTGGCGAGCCGCCGACAGGGCACCCCCGCCGCGGTCAGCCGCAGGGCGGCCTCCTCGACCGCCTCGACGGTCCCGGACAGCACGGTCTGCTGCGGACCGTTGAGCGCGGCGAGCGACAGCGCCCGGTCCGCGGCGGCGCCCAGCGGTCCGTCCAGGGCCTCCGGCCCGTCCGCGACCGCGAGCATCGCGCCCGGTGGCAGCTCGTCGACGAGCCGCGCCCGCTCGGTCACCAGGCGCAGCGCGTCCTGGAGGGGGAACACCCCCGCGACGCAGGCGGCCGTGTACTCGCCGACGCTGTAGCCCGCCAGGGCGGACGGCCCGGCGCCGAGCCCGGTCAGGGCGTGTGCCAGCGCGTACTGGAGCGCGAACAGCAGAGGCTGGGCCACGACCGTGCGGTGGATCTCCTGCGGCTCGGGGGGCCGGTCGAAGAGCTCCGCCGGGCCGGGGCCGGGGGAGTCCGCGGGGGGCTCCGGGGGGAAGAGGACGGGACGCAGGTCCAGGCCGTGCTCGTCGGCGAGCATCCGGAAGCAGCGGTCCAGCTCCTCGCGGAACACCGGCAGACACCGGTACAGACCCGCGCCGAGCCCCGGGTACTGGTCGCCCACCCCGGAGAAGAGGTAGACCCGGGAGGCCGTGTCCCCGGGGCCGCCGGTGAAGACCCGCCGCACGTCCCGCCCGCGCAGCCGGCGTGCCGCGCGCTGCGGCGAGTCGGCGAGCACGGCACGCCGTACCGCGCCTGGCGCCGCCGGGGGAGCGGGCACGGCGGGCAGCCGTGCGAAGTCCGCCCCGCCCATGGCGTCGAGCCGGTCCGCGAGATCGTCCGTGGCCCGTTCGAGCAGGTCCGGGGTGGGGGCGCAGAGCGTCAGCAGGCGCGCGGGCGCGGACACGGGTGCGCGTACGGTCATGGCGCCACCGCCGCCCGTACGGCCCGCGGCCAGTGCGCGGGGTCCAGCCCGTGCCGGCACAGGAACGCGTAGGCGAACCGCTCCAGACCGAACCCGGCGCACCCCGTGAAGACCGGCTCGCCGCCCGCGCCGTCGATCCCGAAGGACCTGCCGAAGAACTGCTCGTGGTAGTTGAACGAGCCGACGGACACCTCGCGCTCCCCGCCCAGCGGAAGCCGGAGTTCGTACTTCAGCTCCAGCAGCCGCTGCGACCAGGCGCGCGACGCGGTCGTGTCGTTGAGGAAGAACGGATCGCCGGCCACCTCGCACCGCCCGCCCAGACCGAGCGCGTCCACCAGCCCGTACGCCCGCTCCATCAGGCGCCTGCGCGCGTCGAGCACGAACTCCGGCGTGCCGAGGAAGACGACCTCGCGGATGGTGAAGTCCCAGAGCCGCTCCAGGGAGCGCCGGTAGCGGGACTCGTTGCGGAACGACTTCCCGCGCGCGGTCACCACCGCCGACGGTGCCGGCAGCGGGGCGTCCGCGAACTGGTGGTACGTGTGGAAGCACATGGTGGGCGGCAGGCAGTGGTCGAAGCCGCCGCTGTGCGCGCCCAGCGCCGACTGGAGGTCGTCGCCGCCCGCGAGGGCGTCGAGGAAGCCGCGGTAGCTGTCGATGTCGCCGTGCAGCCGGGACACCGACATCACCATCTGCGGGAAGGACTCGAAGTAGCCGGTGCGCCGCAGCACATCGGCGGAGATCAGTGTCGGGTAGCGGTACTCCCGGGCGCCGAACTCCTCCGCGACCAGGGCGCGCAGGAGCGAGTCCAGGTGGTCCATCAGCGACAGCACGGGCTCACCGACACCGATCAGGCCCTCGCCCGCCTCCACGGCGCCGCCCCGGGCCACCAGCTCGTCGAACACGTCCGTCACCGGACCCGGCCCGGCGGCGCGCCAGACCACCTTGGGCTCCGTGATCCGCTGGCCGACCAGGTCGTTGGCGGTCATCAGATTGATCCGCCGCGTGAGTCCGGCCGTGTCGACCGCCGTCTCCTCCCGCGCGTCGACGTCGACGTCCACGGCCGTGATGACGTCCGCCGAGCGGACCAGGGAGAAGCCGGTGATGGTGTCGGAGACGAAGTAGACCCGCTGGGACAGCTCCTGGGCGAGCTCGACGGGCAGTGCCGGTTCCAGCGGGAGCCTGACCGTGGTGGTCCTCGTGGTCATCGCGGCCCGCCTCCCGACAACGCCCCGCGCACACCGAGGAGTTCGGCGAGGATACCGCGCTGCACCGCGTTCGCCCCGGCGTAGATCGGGCCACCGAGCGCATCGCGCAGCTCGCGTTCGATGCCGTACTCCTCCAGATAGCCCCGGGCGCCGTGCAGGTCCACGGCGGCCCTCGCCGTGTCGACCAGGCCCTCGCTGATGAAGATCTTGGCCATGGTGGCCTCCTGGAGGGCGATCCGCCCCTCCCGCTTCAGCCAGCCCACGCGGTAGAGCAGCATTTTCGCCAGATCGAGGCGGATCTTCATGTCGGCGATCGGGTGCGAGACCGCCTGGTGCGAGCCGAGCGTCCGGCCGAACTGGCGGCGGGTGTTGGCGTGCCGGACGCAGCTCTCCAGCAGCCGCTCCATGGCACCCACCTTCGAGGCGAACATGAAGGACCGCTCCCACTCGATGGTCGAGGAGAAGACCGGGTAGCCGGAGCCCTCCCGGCCGAGCAGGTTCGCCGAGGGCACCGGGGTGCCGTCGAACTCGACGACCCCCATCGGCGTGGTCCGCAGCCCCATCTTCGGCAGCTCGCGCTTCTTGACCACGCCGGGCAGATCGGCGGTGACCAGGAACGCCGACAGCTGGTTCTGCCGGCCCGTGTCCGTGGCCGTACCGGTGCGGGCGAGAGCGACGAAGACGTCCGCCACCGGGCCGTTGCTGATGAAGCACTTGGTGCCGGTCAGCCGGTAGCCGTCGCCGTCCCGCTCCGCGGTGGTGGTCATGCCGAGGACGTCGGAACCCGCCTCCGGCTCCGACAGGGCGTGGGCGCCCACCAGCGTGCCGTCGCACAGACCGGGCAGGAAGCGCCGCTTCTGCTCCTCGTCGCCGTGCAGCAGCAGATAGATCACACAGCCCCAGAGGTGGTTGTCGACCGCGAACACCAGGCCGTTGTCGGGGCAGGCGTAGCCCAGCGCCTCCAGGGCCATGGCGGTCGTCAGCGGGTCGAAGCCGCGTCCGCCGTACTCCTCGGGCACCGGCCAGCCCAGCACGCCGAAGTCGGCGCAGCGCTGCCAGTCCTCCCGGGGGAAGCGGGCCCCGCGGTCGGCCGCCGCCGCGTCACGGCCGAGCTCCGTACGGGCGAACGCGATGATCTCCCGGCGCAGCGCGAGCTGTTCGGGGGAGGGCTCGACGATCACGCGCCGCCTCCGACGAGGGCCTTCTTGCGCGCCACGAACCCCGCGATGGCGTCGATCGAACGGAAGTTGGCGAAGTCGAGGTCCTCGCCCGAGGTCCGCAGCCCATGGGTCCGCTCGACCCACATCACCAGCTGCACGGCGAACAGCGAGTTCACCAGCCCCGAGGCGAACAGGTCCTCGTCGTCCTCCACCACCACACCGTGCACATGCCCGTCGAGGAACTCCCGGATCAGGGCCTTGTCTTCGTCAGTCGGCGCGTCAGCCATTGCGTCGTTCTCCCGACTCGTAGGAATGGAAGCCCTGTCCCGTCTTGCGCCCGTGCAGACCGGCGTCGACCAGCCGGGTGAGCAGCGGACAGGGCCGGTACTTGGGGTCGCCGAAGTGGTCGCAGAGCACCTTCAGGGACAGCAGGACGGTGTCCAGGCCGATGAGGTCCGCGGTCTCCAGCGGCCCCATCGCGTGCCCGAAGCACTCCTTGAACAGACGGTCCACGTCCGCCGCGGTGGAGACCCCCTCGTGGAGCAGGAAGACCGCCTCGTTGATGGTGAGCATCGCGACGCGGTTGGTCACGAAGCCCGAGGAGTCCTCCACCAGGACGTGCCCCTTGCCGACGCCGTCGAGCAGCGACCGGGTGCGGGAGACCGTCCCGTCCGAGGTGTGGTGGCCGCGGATCAGCTCGACGGTGGGCTTGAGGTGCGCCGGGTTCATGAAGTGCATCCCGATGACGCGATCGGCCCGGCCGGTGAGCGCGGCGACCCGGGTGATGGGGATCGCGGACGTGTTCACGCCGAAGGGGACCCCGGGGCGGCAGACGGTGTCCAGCCCGCCGTACAGCGGCCGCTTGACCTCCCAGTCCTCGGTGACGTTCTCGATCAGGAAGTCCACCCGGCCCAGCCGCTCCGGCTCCACGGTGAAATCGATCCGGCCGGTCACCTCCGCCGGGTCCCGCGCGGGTGTCCCCGGACGGACCAGCGGAGCGAACCGTACGTTCCTGGCGATCTCGTCCCGCGCCGACGACAGGGCGTGCTCCGCCACGTCCACCAGCACGACCTCGTGCCCGTGCTCCGCGAACAGCTGTGCCACCCCGCGCCCCATCGTGCCGGCGCCCACCACACCTATGCGGTCCACCCGCGGTCCCCCTTCGTCGTCGGTACGGAATCCCGCAGCACACACAGGACGTCGGCCTTTCTCTCGCGGAAGTGGAAGTGGCCCCCGGGCACCACCCGCAGCTCGGTGCCCGCGCGCGTGTGCGCGGCCCAGCCGTCCCGCCAGGCCGCCCACGGCTCCTCGCTGCCGGCGAGGACGGTGAGCGGACAGCCCAGGGGTTCGGCCCGCCGGGGGCGGTACCGGTCGAGCAGGGCGTAGTCGGCCCGGAAGCTCGCGAGCGCGTGCTCCCGGAGCCCGGCGTCCTCCCGCAGATGGGCCAGGGACTCGCCGGTGCCCCGCTCGATCGCTTCGAGCAGTTCGTCGTCCGGCAGTCCGTGCACCGGCCGCGCGGCGGGCGGCAGCGGCGGGGCCGGGCAGGAGGACACCAGCAGCCGTCCCGGTACCTCCCGTCCCCTGGCGCGCAGTTCCTTCGCCACCTCGAAGGCCACCAGGGCGCCGAGGCTGTGCCCGAAGAACGCGAACGGCCGGTCCCGGCCGAAGTCGACGGCCGACACCAGGGCGTCCACCAGCTCGTCCATCCGGGTGTACGGGGGCTCCGCCCGGCGCGTGGTCCGGCCGGGCAGGTGCACGCCCCAGACCTGCACCTCGGGCAGCTCGTCGGACCAGCGCAGATACTCGCCCGGCAGCCCCCCGGCGTGCGGGAAGCAGTAGAGGGAGGCGGCGGCGTCCGGGCGGCGGCGCCTGCGGACGGTCCACCCCGTCACGGCGTACGCCCCCGGGCGAGCCGCGTGTCGATCAGCGCGGCGAACTCCTCGGCGGTGGGCGCCGCGAACAGCTCCTTGGGCGCGAGCTCCACCGGATACCTCTCGCGGACCCCGGCCACCAGCCGGGTCGCGGTGAGGGAGTCGCCGCCCAGGTCGAAGAAGCTCTCGTCCGGCTCGACCTCGGGCAGGTCGAGGATCCCGGCGAAGAGCGCGGCGACCAGGTCGTACGTCGTCGTTCCGGCGGGCGGCGGACCGGCGGGGGCGGCCGCGGCCGGTACGGGCGCCGGGGCGCCGCGGACGGCGGGCCCCGCGGTGAACGGCCGGCGTTCGAAGGGGTACGTGGGCAGGGCGACCCGGCGCGGCCGCCGGTCCCCGTGCGACGCTCCCCAGTCGACGGCGGCACCGGTCAGCCAGAGCGCGCCCGCCGCCCCGGGGTCCTCCGGCGGCGCCTCGGGCTCCCGTGCCGGAGCCCGGACCGCGCCGCCCGAGGTGACCAGACGGTCCGGTTCCCCGCCGGTCAGTACGCGCACGGCGTCCGCGGTGTCCCGGACGAGCGCGAACCGCCGGTAGGGGTGCTCCCACCGGCCGGTCTGGAGCGTCCAGGCCACATCGGCGAGCGGTACGCCGGGATTCCGGCGCAGGTGCTCGGCGAGCCGCGCGGTGACGGCCTCCAGGGCCTGCGGGGACTTCGCCGAGAGCGGCAGCACGTACGGGCCCACCGCGCCTCGCGCGTGGCCCGATTCCCGCTCCGCGGGCGGCTGTTCGAGGACGACGTGGGCGTTGGTCCCGCCGATGCTGAAGGAGCTGACTCCGGCGCGCCGCGGCATCCCCTCCGGCCGCCACTCCTCCACCGCGGTGACCACCCGGAACGGGCTCGACGCGAAGTCGATCTCCGGATTGGGTTCCGTGAAGTGCAGGCTGGGCGGGATGAGCCCGTGCTTCAGCGCCAGGACCGTCTTGATCAGACCGGCCGCGCTCGCCGCCGCGTCCGTGTGCCCGATGTTGGTCTTCACCGAGCCGATCCCGCAGAAGCCCCGGCGCCCGGCGCCGCGGCCGCCCTCGCGGTCCTCCCGGCAAAACGCCCTGGTGAGCGCCGCGATCTCGACCGGGTCGCCGAGCCGGGTGCCGGTGCCGTGCGTCTCCACGTAGGTGCACGACTTCGCCGCGATGCCCGCCGTCCGCTGCGCCCGCTCGACGACCGCGGCCTGCCCGGCGACGCCCGGGGCGGTGAAGCCCATGCGGTCGGCGCCGTCGTTGTTGACGGCGGAGCCGAGGACGACGGCGTCGATCCGGTCGCCGTCGGCCACCGCGTCCGCGAGGCGCTTGAGCACCACGACGCCGACGCCGTCCCCGCCGACCAGTCCGCGGGCAGCGGCGTCGAAGGCCCGCAGCACCCCGTCCGGGGCCTGGATCCCCACCTCGTCGGGCCCGCCCACCCCGGTCGGGACCCGCACACTGACGCCCCCGGCCAGGGCCAGGTCGCAGTCGCCTGCCAACAGCCCCTGGACCGCGAGGTGCACGGCGACCAGCGCGGTGGCGCAGGCGGCCTGCACCGCCACCGTGGGACCGCCCAGCCCCAGCCGGTGGGCGACCCGGCCGCACAGGAAGTCGGGCCCGTTCGCGACCCGTATCTCCCAGTCGGACACCGAGGGCAGCGACGCCCGGTTCGCCTTGAGCAGCTGGGCGTACCCGTTCTCACCGCTGCCCGCGTACACGCCTGTGGCACCGGTCCGGCGCCCCGGTTCGAGCCCGGCGTCCTCGAACGCGGCCACGGCGCACTCCAGGAACACCCGGTGCTGGGGATTGATCAGCCTGGCCTCGCGCGGCGAGATGCCGAAATATCCCGCGTCGAACCACTCGGGGGATTCGATCAGTCCGCGCGCGGCGACTCCGTCGGGGCCGGTGACCCGTGTGATCGAGTCCTTGCCGTCGAGCAGATTGCGCCAGAATTCATCGGGATTCTCCGCGCCGGGAAACCGGCAGGCCAGACCGACGACGGCGACCCGCCTGTCCATCGCAGTCACGAAAGCCCCCGTTCCAATGCGTCGTGGTCGACGGGCGGCCATGCCGTCCGGACCGGCGAGGGAAAGAGAGGAGAGCGGTTGTTCCACACCGAGGACGAATCCTTTCGCCACGGATCACCGGAGAACGGCACCAGTGAATCGCGCGATCAGGGAATGGTGCGTTCCGATTCCTCTTGCGGAATCGGTGGCATGCCATTCCGTCAATTCCCGAGGGGGTGGGCGCCCGGTATCCGGGGATCCGGGGATCCGGCGGGAGACGCAGGCGACGGACCCGGCCGCGCCGCCCGCCGCCCGGGGGCCGGCGGCGTCCGCGCAGGCTCCAGGGACCCCGCCATGTGCTGCCGGAGTCCCTGGAGTGGAAGGGGGCGGGTACGTCAGCCGGTCGGAGGGATCTGACAGGCCTGGGCGACGGCGTACTCGTCCAGTTCGAGTTCCTCGAAAGCGACCATTTCCTCAGCGGTGGACTGCATCGGAATTTCCCCTCTCCTGATACACCTCTCGCCGTGGTCGGATCCCATCGGCGATGCGGTGCTTCGAGAATACGTTCGCGATGATGCGCCATCAATAGCGGTCGGACATTTTGATAATTATGGAGGTGGTCCCCGACGTGCCGTCAGGCGACGTAACGGGCCGTCTCCGTGGGGAAGTCACGGCATTTCCGAAGAGGGCTGGCCAGAAGGATCAGTCCGGACAGGGCGAGTGTGATGCACGATATCCAGACGGCCGAGCGGGTCGACATGGAACTGGCGACGATACCGGCCAGAAAGGCTCCGACGGGCAGGGTGCCGAAGGCCAGGAAGCGCGATGCGGAGGTGACCCGGCCGAGGAGTTCCGGCGGGCAGTAGGTCTGCCGGAATCCCATGGTGAGAATGGAGGAGACGACCGTTCCGGCATTGATGACGAGCCCGCCGACCAGGAAGAGCGCGAGCCCGTATCCGTGGGTGGTCAGGGGGATGAGGAGCGCGAAGGGCATGGCCACGAACTCGGAGATCAGGGTGCCGCGTGCGGTGCCGAAGCGCCGGGCGAAGCGGGTGGTGACGAGTGCGCCGAGCAGGCCGCCGGCGCTGGTGACGCCGATCATGATGCCGACGGCGCCGGGGGTGGCGCCGACGTCGCGCAGCAGGAAGAGGACGATGATCGCCTCGAATCCGCCCGCCGCGAGGTTGGCGACCGCGGTGTAGAGGGTGAGCGGGCGCAGGAACGGGTTGGTGAACAGGAAGCGCAGACCGGTGGCGATCTCCTGGGCCAGGCTGCTGCCGCGCGGCCGCGGCGGAGCGGGGGCCGTCCCGGGTTCCTCCGCGGGTTCCTCCCCGGGCTTCCCGGTGGGCCGCATCCGCGCCAGGCAGACCGCGGAGACCAGGAAGCTCGCCCCGTCGAGGAGCAGTCCGAACACCGCCCCGAACCACTGCGCCAGCAGGCCGCCGAGGCTCGGACCCACCAACTGTGCGGTGGATTCGCTGCCCTGGAGCTTCGCGTTGCCCTCCGGGACGTCGTCGCGCGGCACCACGGCCGGAAGGAGGACCTGGCAGGCGGTGGTGAAGAAGACGCTGACCGCGCCGATCCCCATCGCGGCGACGAGCAGGTACTGGATGGTCAGGACGTCGAGCGCGTAGGCCGCGGGCACGCTCAGCAGCAGCGCGGCGGAGATCAGGTCGCAGGCGATCATGAGTCGCCGGTGCGGCAGCCGGTCCACCCAGGCGCCGGCGGGCAGGCCAAGCACCAGCCAGGGCAGCCAGACCGCCGCGGAGAGGGCCGCGACGGCGAACGTACCGGCGTGCAGGACGTTCACCGCGACCATCGGCAGGGCGACGGTGGTGATCGCGGTACCCACCTTGCTGGCGGTCTCGCCGACCCACAGCAGCCGGAAGTCGCGATGGCGCAGCAGGTTCCCGCCCGGACGGGGGGCCGGGGGCGCGGTGTCCTGGTCACTGCTCATGGTCACCTCATAGGCAGGGGCGAAGGTCCGGCCAGACTAACTTCCGAAGAGTTCTTCGGAAAGGCTTCTTCCGAAGAACTCTTCGTAAGTTGAGGGGAGTTGACGCGGGCGGGGCGCCGGCGGGAGGCGTTCGGCCGCCTGTGGTCCCGCCGGGCCGGGGCTCAGACGAGTAACCCGACCAGCTCGTTGCCCCGGTCGGTCAGCGCGATGCGCACATGCTGCCCCTGTCTGTTCCGGTTGAGCAGCCCGGCGGCCTCCAGCCGGCTGCAGTGGTGGGTCGTGGTGCCGGGCGAGCACTGGAGCAGGCTCGACAACTCGCCCATGGTGAGGGGGCGTCTCAGCGCGCGGAGGACCGCGGCCCGGGGTTCGCCGAGCACCAGCGCGAGCGGGTCCCGGTCCTTGTCGCGGGTGCGCTCCTCGCGTTCCCCGGCCGGTGCCAGGCTGGACAGCGGATAGGCGATCCAGTCCACGGTGTCGCCCTGGTGGGAGAACATGGAGGCGCCGACGCCCGAGGCGACCGGGATGAGGGTGAGCGGGCGGTTCTCGTCCAGCCGGTAGGAGCCCGGCCGCCGGTCGGGGATGCGCAGGGAGTTCCCGGCGAGCTGGAAGCGCGGGCCGAGCTGGGCGAGCGCCAGGTCCAGTGTGCCGTTGACCGTGGAGGCGCCGATGCGCTCGTACTCCCGCTCGAAGAGCGAGTCATGGCGGTGCCAGGTCGGGCGGATCGCCTCCCAGACGCTCCGCATCACGTGTGCGTAGGACCGGGCCCAGGCGCGGGGCTGGCTGACCACCGGCTGCCAGGCCAGCGGGACGTGTTGCGGGAACTCCGCCTCCAGCTCGGTCAGGAGGTCGTCGGGCCTGACGTCGGAGAGCCGCTCGACATAGGCGTCGGCCGAGTTGTCGGAGGCGGCCGCGGGCGGCGCGAGGCAGTCCGGGACCAGTGCGTAGGGATGGTTGAAGAGCGGTCGCAGCAGGGCGGTGCAGTTCGAGGGCGCTGCGGCCTGGATCAGGGCGCGGGTCGGGGCGGGAACGCCCTGGAAGCGTCCGCCCAGGGCGTCGGCCACGAGGGACAGGACGGTCGCGCCGGGATTCTTGAGCACGCGGATGTGGAGGGCCCCGAGTTTTCCAAGGTCCACGTCTGAATGCGATTCCAATCTGACTCCCCCGTTGAATGCACTTGTTGCGGTAGGCCGTCGAACCGAGGCCCTGTTCGGACGGAGCGGCCCACTGGTCCGGCTCCGCCCTGAGTTCAGCGCGCGTCGAAGAGCGAGAACTCCCCGGGATCCACCAGGTTCGGTGTCACCCAGCCGTCCAGGTCGTACTCCGCGAGACAGTTGTCCACGAGATCCAGCATCGATGCCGCGACACCGGACGTCCGGGCTTTCGCGAGGGTTTGGACGCGGTTTCCCTCCGCGTTCCCGGCGTAGCTGCGTTCGTACAGTTCGTGGCGGCCGCCGAATTCCGTGCCGACCGCGTCCCAGAGCAGCTTCATGATCTTGACCCGCTGTTCGGCGCTCTGTCCGTTCGAGCCGCGCAGGTACCGTTCGAGGTAGGGGCGGACGTCCTCGCTCCGCCAGTCGGCCGCACCGGAGTTGAGGTAGATGAGGCTGCCGCCCGCGGTGTGCTGGACCAGCTCCTTCATCTTCCCGTAGACCATCGGGGCGATGACGCGGTACGTGAGCGCGTACTCCTCGCAGGGCTGGACGTACTCCTGCCGCCAGGAGCCGGCGGACTGGATCATGCCGTCGGAGAGGGACCAGAGCAGATGGCGCCAGACCATGAGCTCGCCGACGTTGGCCTGGACGCTGCGGAACTCGTCGATCCCGCTGATCTCGGCGGCCTTCAGCATCAGCCCGCAGATGAAGTCGAGCTTCACGGCCAGCCGGGTCACCCCGTGCAGGGCGAAGCGGGGGAGGAAGCCCGATTCGTGGAAGAAGGTGTTCGCCTTCTCGGTGTCGCCGTAGACCAGGACGTTCTCCCACGGGATGAAGGCCTTGTCGAAGACGATGATGGCGTCGTTCTCGTCGAAGCGGCTGCTGAGCGGGTAGTCGAACGGCGATCCGACCCGCGCCGTGGCCATCTCGTAGGAGGTGCGGCAGAACAGCTTCACGCCGGGGGCGTCCATCGGGGTCATGAAGACCACGCCGAACCGCCGGTCCTTGACCGGCACTCCGTGGTGGGCGATGAAGTTGTAGTGCGTCAGCGCGGAGCCGGTGGCCACCATCTTGGCGCCGCTGACCACGATGCCCGCGTCCGTCTCCCGTTCGACGTGGACGAAGACGTCCGAGGAGTCCTCGATCGGCCGCTGCCGGTCGATGGGCGGGTGCACCAGGGCGTGGTTGATGTGCAGCACCCGTTCCTGGGCCCGGCGGTACCAGGCGCGGGCGTTGTCCGCGAAGGGCTCGTAGAACTCGGCGTTGGCCCCGAGCGTGGCCATGAAGGACGCCTTGTAGTCGGGGGAGCGTCCCAGCCAGCCGTAGCAGCGGCGCTGCCAGGCGGCGATGGCGTCGCGGGAGGCGGCCAGCTCCTCCCGGTCCCGCGGGGCGCGGAAGAACCGGTGGGTGAAGCCGCCGTTCCCGGTGTCCGTCCCGGTGATCAGCCGGTCCCGCTCGGGGGAGTCCCAGAGGGCGTCGTAGAGCCCGGCGACGGAACGGGCGCTGTTGCGGAAGGCCGGGTGCTCGGTGACGTCCTTGACCTGCTCGCCGTAGATCCATACGGACCGGCCGTCGCGCAGGCTGTTCAGGTACTCGTCCCCCGTGAAGGGCAGGGTGGCGTCGCTGTCGTGGGTGGGCACGGTGGGTCATCCCTTCGTTGCGGCACTGGAAGCTGAAGCGGTGTCCGTGAGGAGGAGCAGGAGCCGTCGCGTCGCTTCCTCCAGGTCGGCCGGGGCGAGCGAACTGCAGCACACCCGCAGCTCGTTGGTGCCGCCCTGCCCGGGGTAGAAGTACGACATCGGTGTCCAGAGCACGCCGTACTCCTCGGCGGAGCGTGCCAGCAGGGCCTCGTCCACGGCGAACGGGACGCGGACGACGACGAAGAAGCCGGTGTCCGGGGTGTTCCAGGAGATGCCCAGGGCGCGGCGCCGTGCCTCGGGCAGGCCCTGGTCGAGGCACGACAGGAGAAGGGCGAGGTTGTCCCGGTAGTGCGCGATCCGTTCGGCGTTGGCCTGCCGGAGCCGGCAGCCGCACCGCACCAGCATCCCGCCGATCACGGCCTGCGAGACCGCGGAGGTGTTGACCGTGATCATGCTGCGGACGAGGGCCAGTTCGTCGGCGAGCAGACTGCGCCGGCCGTCCGGGTGGCGCACCTCCTGGTCGGCGACGACGTATCCGACGCGCGCGCCCGGGAAGCAGGTCTTGGCGAATGTGCCGATGTGGATCACCCGTCGGCCGGTGTCCAGTGTCTTCAGGGTCGGCACCCGGTCCGGGCCGTCGGCCAGGAATCCGTAGGGGTCGTCCTCGATCACCAGGAAATCGGCGTCCTCGGCGACGTCGAGCAGTCGGCGACGCCGGTGTTCGGGCATGGTCAGGCCGGACGGGTTGGACGCGGTGGGGACCACGTAGAGGGCGCGGGGCGTACGGCCCTGCGCCCGGACCTCGGCGGCCACCCGGGCGACCTCGGCCGGGTCGAGGCCGTGCTCGCCCTCGGGCACCGGCACGACGGCGACGCCCAGGAGTTCGGCGACGCCGAGCATGCCGATGTAGCACGGCGCCGTGACGAGCAGGACGTCCTCGGGCCGGTGGCACAGGGCGCGCAGCGTGATGAACATGCCCTCCTGCGCGCCGACGGTCACCACGACGGCGGCCGGATCGACTTCCATGGACTCGTCGTTGAGGAGCAGCCGGGCGATCAGTTCGTGGATGTGGCCCGCGGTGCGTCCGTACTGGAAGAGCCGACGGGTGATCTCGCTCCGGTCCAGGCCCTCCTCGGTCAGGTGCTCCTCGAACGCGGCGAGGTGGCCGGCGATGTCCGCCGGGTCGAAGAAGTCGTCGAAGGGTCTTCCCGCCGCGAGGCTGAGCGCCTTGGGGTGGCGCGCGGCGATCTCGTTGAGGAAGACCGCCGACCGCATGACGGGATGGCCGAGCGCGGGGCTCAGCTCGTCGTGGGAGAGATACATGCCCGGCTCACGGCTTCCGGCGGATGAGGCGCAGGCCGTCGCGCACGGAGAGCAGCACGGATTCCAGGTCGGTCCGCGCGGTCACCAGGTCGTTGAAGCGGCGCATCCCCTCCGCGCCGGGACGGTCGTCCGTACGGTCCAGTACGGAGCCGCTCCAGAGGGTGTTGTCGGCGGCGAGGATTCCGCGCTCGGAGAGCAGTGCGACGAGCGGGTCCAGGTAGTCCGGGAAATGCGGCTGGTCGGCGTCGAGCAGGATGAAGTCGTACGGACCGTCGAGAAGTCCGATGGTCTCCAGAGCCGGTCCGGTCCGGACGTCGATGCGGTCGTGGTAGGGGCCGGCGGCGATGTGCTTGCGCGCGATGGCGGCGTATTCCTCGTCGAGCTCGCATGTGGTGATCCTGGCATCGCCGGGCAGCACCTTGGCCATGGAGAGCGCGGAGTAGCCGGTGAAAGTGCCGATCTCCAGTACGCGCTTCGGCTGGTGGGCGAAGAGCAGGAACTGGAGGAAGCGGGCCTCCACCGGGCCGACCATCATGTGCGGCCGATCGGATCGCTGGATCGTTTCCTCGGCGAGTTCCAGGAGTTCTTCGGTGTCCGGTGTCGTGTGTTCGAGGATGTACTCCTCGACGCCCGGAGCGGTGAGCGGGATGGGAGCAGGCACAGTGAATTCCCCTCGTTCGATACAGGCCGGCCGGAGCAGAATGCGGAATGCGGCAGTCGGGATGAAGGAGGTGCGGAATTGCGCGCGAATAAGAGAAGCGCTTCGTGCGTTCGATGCTTATATCCGGCCGATTAACAGTTGTGTGTGCGACCGATTGTTGAAATTATTTGCCGGGAGCGTAGTCCCCCGAAGACTCCTTCGTCAAGCATCGCCCGCCGTCGGCCGGCAGGCGTCCGACGACTCGTGTCGGCGCGCGTTCAGGTGTCATTCGTGGCTGTTTGACCCGCGTTGACCGGGCCGGATCGGGTGAGGCGGCGTACGTGGATAAGAGGAGCCCGGACATCCTCCCGCTCACCTGGTCCGACTGCGGAGTGCATTCCTCTAAATGCGTTCCGCCAACTCTTTGAAAACTGTCAAAAATATTGCGCAGACCCAATGCCTGGGACAATCTCGGCCATGGCCATGGCGTGCCGGACCAGAATGTACGCGCACCTGGCCGGCGAGGATCCCGCTCGATCGTGTGGAGGCCCCGAACCATGGTTCCGCTGTCGTTCGCGCAACTCCGTCTGTGGTTTCTGAACCGGCTGGAGGACGTCGGCCCGGCATACAACGTTCCGCTTGTGCTGCGGTTCTCCCGCCGCCCGGACGCCACGGCCCTGGCCGCCGCCCTGACCGATCTGACCGGCCGCCACGAGGTGCTGCGCACCGTCTTCCCCGACGAGGGCGGCGAGCCGCGCCCGCGGGTCCTGGAGCCGGGCGCCGCCGCCCTGGACATGACCGTCCGGGAGGTGCCCGCCGGGGGCCGGGAGGCGGCTGTGGAGGCGTTGCTGGCCGAGGGGTTCGACCTCACCCGGGAACCCCCGCTGCGGGCCACCCTGCTCCGGGAGCGCAACGGCGGCGACACCCTCGTACTGATCCTCCACCACATCGCCACCGACGCCTGGTCGATGGGCCCGCTGGCGCGTGATCTGGACACGGCCTACCGGGCCCGGACCGCCGGACACCCGCCCGCGTGGGAACCCCTGCCCGTCCAGTACGCCGACTACGCGGCATGGCAGCGCAAGGTGCTGGGCAGCGAGACCGACCCCGGCAGCCTGATCAGCGGCCAACTCGCCCACTGGCGAAGGACGCTGGACGGCATACCCGAGCCGCTGCCCCTGCCGGCCGACCACCCGCGGCCCGCCCGGCGCACCCCGCACGGCGGCTCCGCCCCTTTCACGGTGGACCGCGGCGTGCACACCGGGCTGGCCGCGCTGGCCCGCCGCCACCGCGCCTCGATGTCCATGCTCGCCCAGGCGGCCCTGGCGGTGCTGCTGACCCGGCTCGGCTCCGGGACGGACATCCCGATCGGCATCGCGGTCTCCGGCCGCGACGACGAGGCGCTGGACGACCTGATCGGCTTCTTCGTCAACACGCTCGTCCTGCGCACCGACACCTCGGGCGACCCCACACTGGAGGAGATGGCCGTCCGGGCCCGGGACACCGGCCTCGTCGCGCTCGACCACCGCGACATCCCCTTCGACCGGCTCGTCGGCGTACTCAACCCGCGCCGCTCGCTCGCCCACGGCCCGCTCTTCCAGGTCGCCCTGTCCGTCGAGACCGACCCCGGCGAGGAGAACGCCTTCGCCGCGCTCGGAGCCGCCGCGCAGCCGCCTCCCGTCACCACGGCCAAGTGCGA
Source organism: Streptomyces sp. NPDC057697 (assembly GCF_042799335.1). NCBI lineage: Bacteria > Bacillati > Actinomycetota > Actinomycetes > Kitasatosporales > Streptomycetaceae > Streptomyces > Streptomyces sp. NPDC057697. Next base: position 233,413 of record NZ_JBHVJA010000005.1, read on the forward strand.
CCTCTCCTTCAGCCTCCTGGAACACACCGACGAGAACGGCCCCGCCGGGATGAGCGGCGAAGTGGAGTTCTCCACCGACCTGTTCACCCAGGACACCGCCGCGGCCCTCGGGGAACGCCTCGTCCGCGTGCTCACCGCGCTGGCCACCACGCCCGAGCTGCGCATCAGCCGGGTCGGGGTCCTCACCGACGCCGAGCGGGCCCGGCTGGCGGACGACGCCCGCCGGGCCTCCACCGACGGCTACGAACCCCGCACCCTGCCCGAACTCTTCGAGGCCCAGGTCCGCCGCACCCCCACGGCCACCGCCCTGGTGCACGGCACGGTGTCCCTGGAGTACGCGGAACTCGACCGGCGGGCGAACCGGCTGGCCCGCCGGATCGTCGCGGCGGGCGCGGGCCCCGAGGACACCGTGGCCCTCGCGCTGCCCCGCTCCACCGCGCTGGTGGTCGCCGTCCTCGCGGTGCAGAAGGCCGGAGCCGCCTATCTGCCGCTCGACCTCGCCCACCCGCGCGAACGCATCCGCCACATGATCGAAGACGCCGGGGTACGGCTGGTGCTCACCGCCGGCGAGCCGCCCGAAGGAATCACCGCGCCCGCCCCCGCCGTGCTCCGCGTGGACGACCCCGGACCGGCCCCGGACGGGGCGGCCGACGACCCCCGCTCCGCCGCCCTGACCGACGCCGACCGGCTCCGGCCACTGACCCCCCACCACCCCGCCTACGTCATCTACACCTCCGGCTCGACCGGCAGACCCAAGGGCGTGGTCGTCACCCACGCGGGCCTCCGCAACCTCGCCGGACGGCTGGCCGCGGGCCCGGGACGCCGGGTGCTCCAACTGGTCACGCCCGGCTTCGACGTGTTCGTCTCGGAGCTGTGCATGGCCCTGCTCTCCGGGGCCGCGCTGATCCTGCCCCCCGAAGGCCCGCTCCTCGGCGACGCCCTCCACGAACTGCTGCGCGCGGAGCGGATCACCGACGCCTCGGCACCGGCCGCCGTCTTCCGGAGCATGCCCGACGGACCCCTGCCCGAACTGCGCCGGATGCTGGTCGGCGGCGAGGAGTGCCCGCCCGGCTTCGTCGCCCGCTGGGCGGACCGCGTCCAGCTCCTCAACTGCTACGGGCCCACCGAGGCCACGGTCACCACGACGCTGACCGCGCCGCTCACCGCCTCCGCCGAGCGCCCCTCCATCGGCCGCCCCCTCGATCACGTGGGCGTGCACGTGCTGGACGAGACCCTTCGGCACGTACCGGCCGGATCCGTCGGCGAGCTGTACATCACCGGGGCCGGGCTGGCCCGGGGATACCTGCGCCGCCCGGGGCTGACCGCACAGCGCTTCGTCGCCTGCCCCTTCGAACCCGGCCGCCGGATGTACCGCTCCGGTGATCTGGTACGCGTCCGGCCGGACGGCGGGCTCCAGTTCGCGGGCCGCGCCGACACCCAGGTGAAGCTGCGCGGACTGCGCATCGAGGCGGGCGAGATCGAGGCCGTTCTCTCGGCGGTCCCCGGGGTGGCCGAGGCGGCGGTGCTCGTCCGCGAGGACCACCCGGGCGACCAGCGGCTCGTCGCCTACGTGGGCGCCGCCCGGCCCTGCGACGTCTCCGCGCTGCGCGACGCCGCGCACAGGAGCCTGCCCGGATACATGGTGCCGTCCGCGTTCACCGTGCTGGACCGGTTGCCGCTGAGCCCCAACGGCAAGGTCGACCGGAAGGCGCTGCCCGCCCCGGGCCCCGCCGACGCACCCCGCCCGGCTGCCGGACGGGCCGCCGACGGGCCGGACGAGCGCTTCCTCTGCGACCTCTTCGCGGACGCCCTCGGGCTGCCCGGGGTGGGCCCCGACGACGACTTCTTCCGGCTGGGCGGCCACTCACTGCTCGCCGCCCGGGTGGTGGGCCGGGCCCGCGAGACGTACCCGGCCCTGGGCATCCGTCACCTCTTCGCCCACCCCACCCCCGCCGGGCTGGCCGCCGCCGCCCGGGACACGGCGGACACGGGCCGCGACCTGGACCCGCTGCTGCTCCTGAGGGAGGCCCCGCCCGGCGGGACCCACCTGTTCTGCGTCCACCCGGTGGGCGGACTGAGCTGGTGCTACGCACCACTGGCGCACCGCCTCGCCCCCGGGACCGCCGTGCACGGCCTCCAGTCGCCCGTCCTGCTGGGCGCACCGGCCCCCGGCACGGTCGAGGAACTGGCCGAGGTCTACGCGGAGCGCATCCGGCAGGCCCGGCCCACCGGCCCCCGCGCCCTCCTGGGCTGGTCCCTCGGCGGCACGCTCGCCCACGCCGTGGCGGCCCGGCTGGAGGCCGCCGGTGAACGGGTGAGCGGACTGGTCCTGCTCGACGCACTGCCAAAAGCACCGGCGGACCGGCCGGCGCGCGAGGTCCCCGAGGGGGAGGACGGACTGCTGGAGCTGGCGCTGGCCGGTCAGCCCGCCGCTCTCCTGGACGGGCGGGGGCGCGAGCGGGTGGCCGCGGCCACCCGGGCCGCGCTGCGCCTCGGCGGACCGGCCGGTGCCGGGCGGGTCGGGGCGCCGACGCTGCTCGTGGAGGCCGTCCCGCCGGGCCATGAGCCGCTGGACCTCGCGGCCTCCTGGGCACCACTGCTGACCGGGCCGGTCGAGGCGCACACCCTGGCCACCGATCACGCGGGGATCGTCTCCGCCGACGCCGCGCGGCTGCTCGGCCCGCTGGTCGACCGGACGCTGCACCGGTCCGCGGGCGGCTGAGACCCGGTCAGGAGACCGGGCGGTAGGGGAACCCCTGGAACTGGAGGACGACGTCCTGCACATCCCGGGCATCCGGCCCGTCCTCGCCGTCCGAGCGCTCGGGGTCCTCGGCGCGCCGAGCCTCCCAGCGTTCGAATAGGGCGGCCAACTCGGTCCGCAGCTCGCCCAGTTCGGAGGAGCTCAGCCGGAACCGCCAGTACCCCACGGCCGCGGCCTCCTGCCACCGCGCGGGCCAGTCCTGGTCGGTGAACTCCTCGGCGCGGCGGAACTGCTCGGTGATGACGGCCTTCTTGAGCGTCGAGAGCAGCCCCCTCAGCTCCTGCTCGGAGAGGAAGTCCGACTGCTCCACCGCGATGTACTTGTGCAGCGCGAACCACCAGCGTTCCCGCTTGGTGCCGCGTTCCTTGTCCTCGGCGATGAAGCCGTGCGTGGCCAGCTGGCGCAGGTGCCAGCTCATGTTCCCGCTGTCCTCGCCGAGCCGGTTGGCCAGCATCGTCGCGGTGGCGGGGCCGTCGGAGCGCAGAACCTCCAGGATGCGGACCCGCAGGGGGTGGGCGAGGCCGCGCAGGGAGTGGGCGTCGAGTCGCATCATGGCCTCGGTCGGTCTGTCCTCCATGGGCGGGACGCTACCCGTACGCAAATGCCTTCGTAAAGGCGCGACGTCCGTGGGCCGGCCCGGCGCTCGGGCCGGCCCACGGAACACGCACCGCGTCCACCGGCCGGTCCGGCCTGCGGACACGGTCAGTCGCGCGGGTCCGCGCCGATCCGCATCACCACGGCCTTCGGCTCGGTGAAGAACTCACGGCTGAACGCCCCTCCCTCCCGGCCGACCCCGGAGTCCCCGGCCCCGCCGAACGGCGCGCGCAGATCGCGGACGAAGAAGCAGTTCACCCAGACCGTCCCCGCGCGCAGGGCCGCCGAGACCCGGTGGGCACGGTCCAGGTCGCCGGTGAACAGCATCGCGTTGAGACCGTACGGGGTGTCGTTCGCCGCCCCGACGGCCTGCTCCTCGTCGTCGAAGGGCGCCACCGCCACCACCGGGCCGAAGATCTCCTCCCGCCAGAGCGGGGAGTCGGCCGGTACGTCGGTCAGGACGGTCGGCCGGACCGACCACCCCTCGCCGAGGCCACCGGTGGCCACGGTCGCCCCCTTGCCGCGCCCGGCCTCCGCCAGATGACCGGCGACCTTGCGGAAGTGCTGCTCGGAGGCGAGCGGACCGATCTGCGTCTTTGGGGCGAGCGGGTCCCCGACGGTCATCGCCGCGGCGGCCTGCGCGAACCGCGCGGTGAACTCCTCGTACACCGGGCGCTGCACCAGGACCCGGCTGCCCGCCAGACAGATCTGGCCCGCGTTGGAGAAGGCCGCCTTCACCGCCCAGTCGACGGCCGCGCCGAGATCGGCGTCCGCGAAGACGAGGTCGGCCCCCTTCCCGCCCAGCTCCAGGCTGACCGGCGCGAGATGGGCGGCGGCCGAGGCGGCCACCGCGCGCCCGGTCCGCGAGGAGCCGGTGAAGGTGATCCGGTCGACCCGGGGGTCGCGGGTCAGTGCCGCGCCCGCGTCCGCGCCTAGCCCCTGGAGGACGTTGAGCACCCCGGGCGGCAGCCCGGCCTCCAGGGCCAGCCGGGCCAGCAGCGTCGCCGAGGCCGGTGACCCCTCCGCCGGTTTCAGCACCACGGTGTTCCCCCAGGCCAGTGCCGGGGCCACCTTCCAACTCGCCAGCATCAGGGGGAAGTTCCACGGCGCGATCGCCGCCACCACCCCGGCGGCCTCGAACCGGCCGTAGCAGTGGTGCCCCGAGTCCATCGGCAGCACCTCGGCGGTGGCCAGCCGGGCGTGGTCGGCGAAGAACCGGAAGTTGGCCGCAGCCCTCGGCACATCGGCGTCCCGGCTCTGGGTGAGCGGCTTGCCCATGTCGTGGGTGTCGGCCATGCCGAGTTCCCCCGCGTGCGCCTCGATCAGATCCGCGAGCCGGTGCAGTGCCGCACCGCGCTCGGCGAAACCCATCCGGGGCCACGGCCCGGTGTCGAACGCCCTGCGGGCCGCGGCCACCGCCCGCCCGGCATCCGCCTCGCCGCCGAGCGGGAAGCGTGCCCACGGACGGCGCGTCCACGGGTCCACCGAGTCGGCGGCGGCCGCGCACTCGCCCTCCGCCGACTCCCGCCCGTCGATGACATGCCCGAAGAACTCCATCAGGACGCCTCCCCGGGCCCGTCGGCGGGTGCCGCGCGCGCGGCACCGCGTTCCGCGATCGTCACGTCACCGGCGGCCCACAGGGTCGCCGGAACCTCCCGGACCACCACCCGGACGGCACCGCCCGGCACTCCCAGCGACCGCTCGACGGCGGCGTGCACCTCATGGATGAGTTCACGCAGCAGTTGCGGCGGCCGGCCCTCCACGAGGGTGATCTCCACGAGCGGCACGTCACCCCACCCCCACGGTCCCGAGCCGCCCGAACCGGGCGGTCACCGGATGGCCCGGGACCAGCGGCACCGCCGCCGTCATACCGCCGGTCAGCACCAACGACCCGGCTTCGACGGCCAGTCCGCGCTCCGCCAGCTCATTGGCGGCACGGGCCAGCGCCTCGGCCGGCGAGCCCAGCACGTCCGCACCGGTCGCCGTGGCCACCGGCTCCCCGTCGACCTCCAGCAGGCACTCCTCGGCGACCAGATCCATCTCGTCGGGCGCCAGTTCGCGCTCACCGAGGACGAAGAGCGCGGCGGAGGCGTTGTCGGCGACCACGTCCGGCAGCGAGAAACGGAACCCGGCGTAGCGGCTGTCGATGATCTCGATCCCGGCCCGGACGCCGCGCACCGCGGCCAGCGCCGACGCGGCCGTCGCACCGGGTCCGGCCAGCCGCTCGCCCAGCACGAGCACCAGCTCCGGTTCGGCCCGGGGCTGGATCAGCCTGTCGTACGGCACCGCCCGGTCCCCGGGCCACCGCATCGCGTCGGTGAGCCATGCCGTGACGGGGGCGTCGATCCCGATGCTGCGCTGCTTCGCCACCGAGGTCAGACCGAGCTTGACGCCGATGAGCCGCGCCCCGTCGGCCGTCCGGCGGCGCAGGGCGGCGTCCTGGACCGCGTACGCGGTGCGCAGGTCGAGGTCGGGCCACTCCTCGGTGAGCTGCCGTACGGCGGTGTGCCGTCGCTCGGCGCCGAGCAGGGTCTCCGCCGCCCGGCCGATCCGTCCGGTGTCCGGGGCGCCGGGCGGCGCGGTGGTCGCGAGGTCCGGCTCAGCCATGGTGGGTCCAGTCGTCGAAGGCCCCGCGCAACGGCTCGAAGGACTGCATGTCGGGGGCGCGCCAGCCGTCCAGGTCGTACTCGGCCAGACAGCGTTCCGCGAAGCCCTTGTACTCGTCCAGCTGGCCGGTGGCGCCCTGGATCATCAGGATCTCGGTGCGCACCGACTCGTGGTTGCCCGCGTAGTTGCGTTCGTAGAGGCGGTGGCGGCCGGCGAACTCGGTGCCGACCGCGTCCCACAGCAGCTTCATCAGCTTGACCCGGTCGACGGCCTGGTAGCCGTGGGAGCCGCGTACGTACTTGTCGAGGTAGGGGCGGATCTCCGGGTTGGCGAAGTCCGCGCTGCCGGAGTTGACGTAGATCAGTCCGCTCGCCACGTCCTGCTCGATGATCTCCTGGATCCGCGGATAGCCGATGGTCATGAACCAGCGGTACGCGAGGCCGTAGTCGAGCCGGGGCAGCAGCGAGCCGTCGTGCCACGGCTGGGGGTTGCGGGCCGCCGCGTCGCTGAGGGCCCAGAACATGTTCCGCCAGGCCAGCACCTCGCCGACGCGGGCCTGGACCCCGCGGAAGTCCTTGCTGCCGGTGACCTCCAGCGCCTTCAGCAGCAGTCCGGCGATGAAGTCGATCTTCACGGCGAGCCGGATCGAGCCCTGGAAGGTGAGCCGCTCCAGGAACCCGGACTGCGGCACGAAGTTGCTCACCCGCTCCGGGTCCCCGTAGAGGAAGACGTTCTCCCAGGGGATGAACACCTTGTCCATCACGAACATGGTGTCGTTCTCGTCGAGACGGCTGGAGAGCGGGTAGTCGAACGGCGAACCCATGGCCGTGGCCATGGCGGAGTACGAGGGGCGGCAGATCAGTTTCAGCCCGGGGGAGGCCATCGGCACCGTGGCGACCAGGGCGAACCGCTTCTTCTTCAGCGGAAGCCCGTAGTGCGAGACGAAGTTGAAGTGGGTCAGCGCCGAACCGGTCGCGACCACCTTGGCGCCGCTCACCACCAGACCGGCGTCGGTCTCCTTCTCGACGTGCACGAACACGTCCTCGACCTCGTCCGAGGGCCTGTGCCGGTCCACCGGCGGGTGGACGATCGCGTGGTTCCAGTACAGGACCTTCTCCTGCGACTCCCGGTACCAGCGCTTGGCGTTGTCCTGGAACGGCGCGTAGAAGTCCGAGTTGGCGCCGAGCGTGCCGAGGAACGCGGCCTTGTAGTCGGGGCTGCGGCCCATCCACCCGTACGTCATGCGGGCCCACGCGGCGATCGCCTCGCGGTCGCCGACCATGTCCTCGACGGTGCGTGGGGTGCGGAAGAACTTGTGGGTCAGACCGGTGCCCGCGTCGGTGGGGGCGGTCAGCACGGACTGGTGGGCGGGATCGTGCAGCGCGTCGTAGAGGCGCGCCACCATCCGGGCGGCGTTGGCGAAGGCGGGGTGCCGGGTGACGTCCTTGACCCGCTCGCCGTAGAGGTAGATCTGCCGGTCGTCCCGGAGGCTCTCCAGGTATTCGTCACCGGTCAGCGGGCGGGTGGCGGCGGAGCCGGCCCCGGCGGGGGCGGTCTGCTGAGGGATGGTCATGTGGCGTGGTCCGTCCGTGGGAGAGGTGGGAGCCGGCCGGGCGGCGGTCAGATGCGCGTCACGCGGGAGATGTCGTCGAGCCGGTGGAACTGCCGCCGGTGGAGCACCAGCGGGTCGTCGTCACGGAAGTCCAGACGCCGGACCTCCCCGAGGTAGAGCAGGTGGTCGCCGCCGTCGTAGCGGGCCCAGGGGGCGCAGGACAGGTACCCCAGGCAGTCCCGCAGCCGCGGCGGGCCGTCGGCGGGCTCCTCCCAGGACAGCGCGGCGGTCGGGTCGTGCCGCTGCCCGGCGAAGTGCAGTGCCGTGTCGAGCTGCGAGGCGCCGAGGATGTTGACGCAGAACGGCTCGTTCTCCAGATGGGCGGCGGCACGGCTGGACCGGTTGACCGAGACCAGGACGAGCGGCGGTTCCAGGGACACCGAGGTGAAGGCGCTCACCGTCAGCCCGTGCGGCCCGTCGGGCGTGCGGGTGGTGACGACCGTGACCCCGCTGGTGAAGCGGGCGAGGCACTCGCGCAGCGCGCGACCGTCGACGCTCATGCCATGACCACGGGCTGCTCGGCGGCGGACGACGGACCGGTGTCCGGTCGGTCCGACCCGTCCGGTCCGGCGGTCTCCGCTCCCGCGGCCTCCGGTTCCGCGGCCTGCGCCGTGCCCGCCAGTTCGGTCAGGTAGCCGCCGATCGCGGCCACCGTCGGGTGCTTCCACAACAGCGTGGAGGGCAGTGGCATGCCCAGCCGCTTCTGGAGCCGGAGCCGGATCGCCACCGTCATGATCGAGTCCAGGCCCAGTTCGACCAGGGGCCGGTCGATGTCCAGCTGGTCCGCGGGCAGCCGCATCTCCTGGGCGGCCTGCTCGCGCACCTGCCCGACGAAGTAGGCGGGCCGTTCCTCCGGTGCCAGCGCCTCCCAGGGCAGTACCTGCCCGGCGGCCCCGGGGCCGTTGCCCTCCGGCTCGGGAGGGGTGAGGTCGGACAGGAGCGGCGGCCGGACGACCCCCGGCGCGGCGGGCAGGGTACGGAACACCGCCGCGTGGCCGAGGTCCTGCCGCCCGACGGCGTCCCAGGCGCCGAACGCCTCGGCGGCCGTGATGTCGCCGGTGCCGCGGGCGGCCAGTTCGCCGTCGATCACCTCGGAGGAGGTCGACATGCCGAGCCCCCGCCAGGACGTCCAGGCCAGGCTCACGGTGTCCCGGTGGCCGTCGGCCCGGCGATGGGCGGCCAGGGTGTCGAGGAAGGCGTTGCCCGCGGCGTAACTGGTCTGTCCCGGCAGGCCGAAGAGATAGCCGGCCGAGGAGAACAGCACCAGGAAGTCGAGGGTGCCGGGCGGGAACAGCTCGTGGAGGACCAGCGCGCCGTCGGCCTTGGGCCGCATCACCCGGCGCAGCGACTCCTCGTCGGTGTCGCGGGCCGGCCGGTTGTCCACCACCCCCGCCGCGTGCACCACGCCGCGGATGGGCGGCAGTCCCAGGGCCGCCGTGTCCAGCGCCCGCCGGGCCTCCGCGAGGTCGGTGACGTCCAGGCTGACCGACCACACGGTCGCGCCGCCCTTCTCCATGCGCCGCACCGCGTCGATCCGCTCCAGGTCACCGGGGTCGGTGACGGTCGGCCACTGCGCGCGCGGCGGCAGCGGGCGGCGGCCGGCCAGCAGGATGCGCCGTGCGCCCCGCCCGACCAGCCACTCGGCCGTCAGCAGACCGAGGACGCCGAGCCCGCCGGTCACCAGATAGGTGCCGTCCGGGCGGCACCGCACGGCCTCGCGCTCGCCGCCCCCGCCGCCCTCGACGAGTGCCAGCCGGGCGGTCTCGGCCCCGCCGGGGCGCAGCGCGACGACGTCCTCGTCGTGCCGTTCGCGGACCACGGTCAGCAGGGCGTCCGCGACCGCGTGCGGCTGTCGGGCCGGGAGGTCCAGGACGCCCCCGAAGGTGTCGGCGTACTCGGTGCCGAAGACCCGGCCCAGGCCCCACAGCGGCGCGTGGTGGAGCGCGGCCGGACCGTCCGCCTCCCGCACACCACGGGTGACCGCCCACAGCCGGGGCGGTACGGAGCCCTCCTCCTCCTCCTCCTCCCAGGCGGCCAGCAGACCGGCCGCCTCGGTGAGTAGCCAGGCCGCGGACGCGGGGTCCGGGCGGCCGTCGGCGGGGACGGCGGGGGAGACCAGGACGGCTCCGCCGCCGCCCAGGGCGTCACGGTGCTTCTCCAGGTCCGCGGGGACGGCCGCCGTGACGACGCGTACGGCGGCCGTGCGCCAGGCGTCCGCGAGGTGCCCGGCCAGCCCCGGATCGCCCAGCACGGCCACGGTGGTGACCTCGGCGGGGGGACGGCGGGCCGGGCCCAGCGGGCGCCACACCAGTTCGTGGACGAGGCGCCGGGGGTTGGTGCGGGCCCCGGGATCGCCGTCCAGCCTGCCGTAGCGCAGACCGGTCAGCTCGGCGACCACCGCGCCGTCCGGGGCGAGGATCTCGACGTCCACGGTGTCCGCACCGGCCGCGCCCGGCAGCGTACGGGTACGGATCAGGGCGGTGGCCGGCGGCGGGCCCGTCACGACGACACGCCGGATTCCGGCGGGCATCCGCAGCAGCGCCTCGCCGGGGAAGACCACGGAGGCGATGGAGAGCGCCGCGTCCAGCAGCGACGCCCAGGTGCCGTCCGCACCGGCGGGGACGGTGACCTCGGCGAGCGACGAGCCCTCGCCGCCCGCCAGCCGCTCGACGGCCCACGGGAAGCCCATGGCGGCCACGCCGATGCCGGCCAGCCGCTCGACCGGGAACCCGGCGTCCAGCGGCTGCGGGTGGGCGGCCCACAGCGCCGCCGGGTCGCGCCGGGCGGCGGGCGTGTGGTCGCCGGAGGTCCGGGCCAGGGTGTGGGTGAGCCAGAACCGGCCGGAGCCGGGCTCCCGCTCCCGCGGGGGGCGGGAGTTGAGACGCAGGGTGCCCGCCTGCCGGAGGATCTGCACCTCGCTGGGCTCCGAGACGGTGACCGGTGTCCGCAGATCGACGTCGGCCAGCGCGTGCGGGCCGCCGACGGCCGGGTCGCCGTGGGCCGCCGTCAGGAAGGTGTTGAGCAGGACGGCGGCGGGCACGATCTCCACCCCGCGGACCGGATGCCTGCCCGGGTAGGGGCGGCTGACCTCGTCCAGGGTGGTGTGCCACAGATCGATCGTGGTGTCCGCGACGACCGAGGTCCGGCCGCCGAGCAGCGTGTGGGTCCCCGGGTCGTGCGGTTCCTGGGCGTCGCCGGAGCGCCGGGGCGCGTCCAGCCAGTAGCCGACGTGCTGCCACGCCGTGGTCGGCAGGTCGGCCAGCGCGCCGTCGGGCTGGAGGGCGTGCCAGGCCACCCGGGCACCGGCGCAGTGCACCGCGGCGAGGTTCTCCAGCAGGAGCCGCTGCTCGGGCCGGTTCCGGCGCAGGGTCGCCGTCACCGCGCAGCCGCGGACCCCGGCCGACTCCACGGTCTCGTTCACCGAGTGGATCACCACCGGGTGCGCGGAGACCTCTGTGAACAGCCGGTGGCCGTCCGCCAGCGCGGCGCCGACCGCCGCGGTCAGACGCACCGGGTTGCGCAGATTGGCCGCCCAGTAGGCCCCGTCCCGGGGAGCGTCGGAGCGCGGGTCGGCCAGGGCGGTGGAGTACACCGGGATGCGCGGGGCGCGCGGGCGCAGTTCCGCGGCGGCCGCCGCGAGTTCGTCCAGGAGCGGGTCCATCTGCGGGCTGTGGAAGGCCACGTCGCTGTCGACCCGGCGCACCATGATCCCCTCGGCCTGCCACCCGGCCACCAGGGCGTCGACCGCGTCCGGACCGCCCGCGACCACGGAGCTTCCGGGGGAGGCACAGATCGCGGCGGCCAGCCCGGACCGGCCGCGCAGCCGCTCCTCCGTCTCCGCGAACGGGAGCCCGACCATGGCCATCGCCCCGGCGCCCGCGACCCGGCGCAGCAGCCGGGAGCGGCGGCACACCAGCCGCGCGCCCTCGTCCAGGGTGAGCACGCCCGCCGCGACGTTCGCGGCGATCTCGCCCACCGAGTGCCCGATGACCGCGGCGGGTTCGACTCCGTACGAGCGCCAGCACTCGGCGAGCGCCACCTGTACGGCGAAGATCAGCGGCTGGATGGTGTCGACACCGCCGAGCAGGCCGTCCTGGAGGGCCTGCCGGGGAGAGAGACTGAGCTCGGCGGTGAACGTGTCGTCCAGTTCGTCCAGGACCTTGCCGAAGACCGGTTCGGTGCGCAGCAGATCCTGCCCCATGCCCGCCCACTGGGAGCCGTGGCCGGAGAAGACCCACACCGGCCCGCGCGATGCGTCTGCCACCGGTGTTCCGGTGACCACCCCGTCCGCGCCCTCACCGGCCGCCAGGGCCCGGAGCCCGGACGCCAGCCCGGTGCGGTCGGCGGCCACCACGGCCGCGCGGTGGGTGAGATGGGAACGGCGGTGCGCGAGCGTGTGGCCCACCGCGGCGACGGGGACCCCGGCGCCCTCGCCCTCCAGCCAGTCCGCCAGCCGCGCCGCGGCCTCGGCCAGCCCGGCCGCGCTGCGCGCCGACAGGGGGACGAGGGTGTCCGGGGCGGCCTGGTCGGTGTCGGCACCGGACGCCGGGAAGTTCGCGTCGGGCCCGGCGGGTGCCTCCTCCAGGATGACGTGGGCGAGCGTGCCGCCGTAGCCGTAGCCGGACACCCCCGCGCGGCGCAGCCGCTCGCCGGCCGGCCAGGGGCGCGCCTCCCTGACCAGCTCCAGGCCCGAAGTCTCCCAGGGGACAGCGGGGTTGGGGGTGGTGAGGTGCACGCTCGGGGGCAGCTCCTCGCGGGTCAGCGCCAGCACCGTCTTGATCACACCGGCCACTCCGGCGCCCGCTTCCAGGTGCCCGATGTTGGCCTTCACGGAACCGATCAGGCACGGCCGGCCGGGCTCGCGGCCCGCGCCGAGGACGCTGCTCATCGCACCGGCCTCGATCGGGTCGCCGACCCGGGTGCCGGTGCCGTGGGCCTCCACGTAGTCGACCGACAGGGGGTCGATCCCGTTCATGGCGTAGGTCCGCCGCAGCAGGTGCCGCTGCGCCTCCTCGCTGGGGGCCATGATCCCTTCGGTCTTCCCGTCCTGGTGCACGGCAGAGCCGCGGATCAGGGCGAGGACGCGGTCGCCGTCCCGCCGCGCGTCGGAGAGCCGCTTGAGGACCAGGACGCCGCCGCCCTCGCCGCGTCCGTACCCGTCCGCCGAGGCGTCGAAGGACTTGGAGCGGCCGTCCGGCGAGGTGGCCCCGGCCGAGTCCAGCACCAGGGTCAGCCCCGGGGCGGCCACCAGCAGGACGCCACCGGCCAGGGCCAGCGGGGTCTCGCCGAGCCGCAGGGCCTGGCACGCGTGGTGCAGGGCCACCAGCGACGACGAGCACGCGGTGTCCAGGGCCATGCTGGGCCCGCGCAGGTCGAGGGTGTACGAGACCCGGTTGGCGACCGCGCAGAAGGCGCCGCCGATGCCGCTGCGCGCCTCGACGCCGGGCAGGTCCTCCAGCATCAGGCGGCCGTAGTCGTCCGCGCCGACGCCGATGTACACCCCGGCGTCCGTCCCGGCCAGGGTGTGCGGAGGGATCCCGGCGTGTTCGAGGGCCTCCCAGGAGAGTTCCAGGATCATCCGCTGCTGGGGGTCCATGAGCTCGGCCTCGCGCGGGGATATCCCGAAGAAGGCGGCGTCGAAGCCCTTGATGTCGGACCGGAACGAGCCCCGGCGGGTGGCGCCCGCCAGAGCCCGGCGGGTGTCGGCCCCCGCCGTCTCGTACTCCTTCCAGCGGTCCGCCGGCAGGTCGCCGACCGCGGTGCCGCCGTCCGTGAGGAACTTCCAGAACTCGTCGGGCGAGTCGACCTCCCCGGCGAACCGGCAGCTCATCCCGACGATGGCGATGGCTTCCGGGGGCACCGGCCTGCCGGGGCCGTGCTGTCCCGCTCCGTCAGTCTCCGTCACCGGTCTCTCCTCTCCGCGTTCAGGTTGGGGACGCATCGGCTCAGGTGAGAACCGAGGTGAAGCGCTCGTTGACCTCGCGCCCGATGTAGAAGATCCCGGTGGCGAGCTGGTCGGCCGTCCAGGTGATGGTGGGGAAGTCCGGGAAGGTGGTGTACCCGCCGGAGAACACCTCGTTGCGGTTGCCCGACGGGTCGAAGAAGTAGATGGTCTGGCCGCGGGTGATGCCGTGGCGGGTCGGACCGATGTCCACCGACACGTCGTCCATGGAGAACAGGTCCCCGGCATGCCGGATCGCGTTCCAGTCCTCCAACTGGTAGGCGAAGTGGTGGAGTTTGCCGTTCGGTCCCTTGAGGAAGGCGATGTCGTGCGGCGAGTTGCCGCAGAACATCCAGGAGCCGATCAGCTCCTCCGTGCTGTGGTCGGTGATCAGGCGCTCCGCGGGGCGGAAGTCCAGGCACTCGGCGAAGAACCGCTCCAGCAGGGCGGGTTCCTCGGCGGTGATCAGCGCGTGGTCGATCCGGGGCACCCCGACGCCCACCAGGTGGCGGGGGAAGGGGGCGGGGTTGAGGGTGCCGGTCTCGGTGCCGGTGAACTCGATCTCGTGGTACAGCTCCACCACGTGCTCCGAGGGCAGCACGATCCGTACCCCGTCGCCCACCGCCAGGTTGTCGCCCCGGCTCATCCGCTTCGTCGTGCAGCCGAACCGCTCGGCACGCCGCTCGAACACGTCGAGGTCGGCGGTCCTCTCCACCTTGTAGCCGAGCTTCACCAGGCCGACGCCGCCCTCCTCCAGGACGACCGAGTGGTGGTCCCACTCGTCCCAGGACTTCAGGTACAGACGGCCGTCGCCCTCGTGCACCACGCGCATCCCGAGGGTCTGCGCGTAGTGCGACCGGGACGCGTCCAGATCGGTGACGCGGGCGTGCACGTACCCGAGCCGCATGACAGCCATGGGTCACTCCTCGATCTCGCGGGATCGCCGCGTGGTGGGTCGGGGTCGGTGGAAGATCAGGGCCCGAAGAGGTGGTGCAGGCGGCGCAACCGGTGGTTCCGCAGACGGACGACCACGTCGCCGACCGGGACGGCGCGGCAGCTCAGACAGGTGCCGGCGGCGATCTCCGTGTCGTCCAGCACGGTCGCCGCGACGGGCGTCCGGTACTCGACCCGGCCGGAGAGCACATCCATCTTGCAGACGCCGCAACCGCCGCGGCGGCAGCCGACCCGGTAGCCGAACCCGGCGGTGGAGAGCGCGCTCATGATGGTCTGGCCGGGAGCGGCGCGGACCACCACCTGGTCGGGGGAGACCGTGACGGACGACGGGCCGTCGGGGGAGGCCGTGACGGACGACGAGTCCTCAGCGTTCATGCCGGACCTCGAAGGGCGGTAGAGGATTTCAGGGAAATCAAAAACTCGGTCCGACGGGGCGGCGATTCGGCCCGCACACCTGGTCGGGTAATGCCAGGGGACTGTAATGAATGCGCCGTGCCATTGTCTAGGCTTTCCGTCTGGGCTTTCCTTGTCGAAGTCCTGTCGCCCCGGGCTCCTGGCGGCGGCCCGAGGGTAATTCGAAATCCTTCAAAAAGTCGGGAGACGGCATGTCCGAGTATCGCGTCGACACCCACCACCACATCGTTCCGCCGAAGTACGCCGAGTGGCTCGGCGCCCGCGGAATCACCGCGGGCGGCATGCCGCTGCCCACCTGGACCCAGGCGGGCGCACTGGCCCTGATGGACGAGCTCGCGGTCCGCACCGCGGTGCTCTCCGTGTCCACCCCCGGAGTGCACCTTGGCGACGACGACGCCGCGCGCCGGATGGCCCGCGAGGTGAACGAGTTTGCCGCCGAACAGGTCAAGGACCGCCCGGAGCGCTTCGGCCTGTTCGCCACCCTCACCCTGCCGGACGTGGACGGCGCGCTCGCCGAGGCGGCGTACGCCTTCGACGTCCTGGGCGCGGACGGGGTCGTACTGCTCGCCAACTCCGCCGGCCACTACCTCGGCGACGCCCGCTTCGACCCGCTGATGGACGAGCTGAACCGGCGCGCCGCCGTGGTGTTCGTCCACCCCTCGCACCTCAACGCCCCGCCGGTGGACGGCATCCCGCCCTTCCTCGCCGACTTCCTCCTCGACACCACACGGGCCGCCGTCAACCTGGTGCACGCCGACGCGCCGCACCGCTGGCCGGACCTGAAGATCATCCTGTCGCACGGCGGCGGCACCGTGCCCTACGCGGCCCACCGCATCGCCTACACCCGGACCGGCGACGACCCGGCACCCGAGCGGGTGCTGGAGGGCCTGCGCACCTTCTGGTTCGACACCGCGCTGTCCACCAGCCCCACCGCACTGCCCAGCCTGCGCGCGTTCGCCCGGCCGGACCGGATCCTGTTCGGCAGCGACTGGCCCTACGCCCCGGTGCGCACCGTCCGCCACTTCGCCGCCTCCTGGGACGCCGAACAAGGCATCGACCCCGCCGGGCGGGCCGCGGTCGATCACGGCAACGCGGAGGCCGTCCTGCCCCGGCTGAAGGAGCTGCGACCGTGAAGGTTTTGAACGGCATCAAATGCATTGCCAGCCCCCGGGGGGCTCTGTAAGACTCCACCGCGGATCAAATGGGATTGCGCCCGGATCATCCGGTGCGAAAAACCCGGGCGGCCTTCCAGGTCGCCCGGGTGAATCCCGCCGACCCCGCGGCTCCTTTTCTTTTCATGGACCGTGAATTCGCGTGCACATTTCCGCGGTGAAAGCACCGGCCGGATCCGGGCCCGGTGCGTCCGGCCGGTATGCCACCCCGGCCCGTACCTCCGATCCACGACCTCGCCCGTCTCGTCAAGGGAGTGCCACGTGTCGACGTCCCCCGAATCCGCGACCGCGTCGGACTTCGCGGCCGACGGGCCCGCCGCGAGTCTCCCCCTCTCGGCCGCGCAGTACCGCGTCCATGTGCTGGGGCAGTTCGAAGGCGCCCGGCCGGTGGCCAACACCGCGGCCGTCCTCCGTGTGCCCGCCCCGGTGGACCCGGGCGCGCTGCGCGCGGCGGTGGCGGACGTCGCCGCGCGCCACCAGGCGCTGCGCTCCCGCATCGTCGAGACCGACGACGGCCCGCGGCAGCTGGCCGACGACGAGGCCCGGCCCGCCTTCACCGACCGCACCGGCGAACCGTTCGGCACACCGGACCCCACCGACCCCGACGGGCTGCCCGAGCAGGTCCGTGCCGCCGCGCGCCACCGCTTCGACCCGGCCCGCGAACACCCCCTGGCCGTCACCCTGTTCGCCCCCGGCACCGACGAGCGCCTGATCCTGCTCACGGCCCCCGGAATCCTCTGCGACGCCCCGTCGATGGACACGGTGGCCACCGACCTCGCCGCCGCCTACCGCGCCCGGGAAACCGGCCGCGCCCCCGACCTCGGCGCCCCGCCCGCCCAGTTCCCCCGGCACCTGACGGACCGCCTCCGCGCGCACGGCGACGCGTCCGACCCCGGCACGCCCCTGCGCCGCGACCTCGACCACTGGGCCCGTGCCCTCTCCGAAGCCCCCCTGCTGTCCGAACTCCCCCGCGACCGCGCCCTCGCGGCCACCCCCACCTACCGCACCGGCAGGGCCCCCTTCGCCCTGACCGCCGCCGACACCGCCCGGGTCCACGCCCTCGCGGCCCGCCTCGGCACCGGTACCCGGGCCGTCGCCCACGCCGCACTGGCCGCACTGCTCACCCGGGTCGGCGGCAACCCCGACGTGCTCATCGGCACCTGGGACCCCGGCCGCACCGCCGACGAGCAGCACCTGGTGGGACCCGTCCGGCGCACCCTCGTGCTGCGCACCCGCAGCACCGACGACCCGTCGTTCGCCGACCTCGTACGGCACGCCGCCGGGGTGGCCGACGAGGCCGCCGACCACGCCCACGCACCGTTCGAGCGGATCGCCGAACTGGTCAACCCGGTCCGCTCCCTCACCCACCACCCACTCTTCCAGGTGGCGCTGGACGTGACCGAGGGCCCACGGCCGACCGTCGACCTGACCGGCACCCCGGTGCCCGTCGAGCAACTCCGCCTCGGTGACAGCGAACTCGACCTGTGCCTGCGGCTGAACACCGGCGCACCGGGCACCGAGGGCGCCCGGTGCGACCCGGCGGAGCGCGGCACCGACCGCCCGGACGCGGCCGACGACGGCGCGGCCCCGTGCCTGCACGGCGAACTGGAGTACGCCCTCGATCTCTTCGACCCCGCCACCGCCGAGCGCCTGGCGGGCCTGTACGCCGGTCTGCTGGCGGCCGCCTGCGCCGCCCCGGACAGCCGCATCGGCACCCTCGCCCTGCTCCCCGAGGCGGAGCGGAAGCTACTGGACTCCTGGAACGCCACCGCGCTCCCGGTCACCGCCGAGACCCTGCCCGCCGCCCTCGCCCGCCAGGTCCGGGAGACCCCGGACGCGCCCGCCGTACTGGCCGGCGGCACCACCCTGGCCTACGCCGGGCTGAACGCCCGAGCCAACAGGCTCGCCCGCCTGCTGATCGCCGAGGGCATCGGCCCGGAGGACCGGGTGATGCTCGCGCTGCCGCGCACCGAGGATCTGCTCACAGCCGTCTGGGCGGTACTGAAGTCCGGCGCGGCCTACGTACCCGTCGACCTCGGCCACCCACCGGAGCGCATCGCCCGGGTGGCGGCCGACAGCCGACCGCGGACCGTCCTCACGCACACCACCGTGACCGGTCTTCCGCAGGACCTCGGCCGCCTCGACCTCGACGCGGCGGAGACCGCCGACCGGCTGGCCCGCACCTCCGACACCGAGGTGGACCAGACCGAGCGGACCCTCCCGCTCACCCCCGACCACCCCGCGTACGTCATCTACACCTCGGGCTCCACCGGAGAGCCCAAGGGCGTCGTCGTCGCGCACACCGGCGTCGTGGCCCTCACCGCGTGGGCGGCACGGACACTGGGCGCCGACCGGCTGCACCGGGTCGTCGCCGGCACCGCGCTGACCTTCGATGTCTCCGTCTTCGAGACGATCGTGCCGCTGCTCGTCGGCGGCCGGGTCGAACTGGTGGAGAACGCCCTGGCACTGGCGGACCGCCCGGCCGGCAGCGAGGCGACACTCGCCTGCATCGTCCCCTCCGCGCTCTCCGCGCTGCTCGCCCAGGGCCGGCCGCTGGACGTCCCCTTCCTGGCGATCGCCGGTGAGGCACTCAACGGGACCCTCGTCCGCAGCCTGCGGCGTGTCTCGCCCAACACCCGGTTCGCGAACATCTACGGACCGACCGAGGCCACCGTCTACTCCACGGCCTACTTCCCCGACCCGGCCACCGCCGAGGCCGAACCCGCCGAGCGCACTCCCATCGGTGGTCCGGTGGGGAATGTGCGGGTGTTCGTGCTGGATGGTGGGTTGTCGCCGGTTCCGGTGGGTGTGGTGGGGGAGTTGTATGTGGCCGGGGTGGGTTTGGCGCGGGGGTATTTGGGGCGTTCGGGTCTGACGGCGGGGCGGTTTGTGGCGTGTCCGTTCGGGGTGGGTGAGCGGATGTACCGGACGGGTGATCTGGTGCGTTGGGCTTCGGACGGGGTGTTGGAGTTCGTGGGTCGGGTGGATGACCAGGTGAAGGTGCGGGGGTTCCGTATCGAGCTGGGTGAGGTGGAGGCGGGGATCTCCTCGGTGTCCGGTGTGGGCCAGGTGGCGGTGCTGGTGCGTGAGGACACGCCGGGTGATCGTCGGTTGGTGGCGTATGTCGTGCCGGACGGTGGTGCGGTGCTGGATCCCGGGGCGTTGCGGTCCACGGTGGCGGGGGTGTTGCCGGAGTACATGGTGCCGTCGGCGTTCGTGGTGCTGGAGGCTTTGCCGTTGACGGTGAACGGGAAGCTGGACCGGCGGGCGTTGCCGGTTCCCGAGGTGGTGGTGGGTGAGGGGGGTCGGCCGAGGTCGGCGCGTGAGGAGATTCTGTGCGGTTTGTTCGCGGAGGTGTTGGGTCTGCCGGATGTGGGGGTGGATGACAGTTTCTTCGATCTGGGTGGGCATTCGTTGTTGGCGACGCGTCTGATTGCGCGGGTGCGTTCGGTGATGGGTGCTGAGCTGGGTATTCAGGCGTTGTTCGCGGAGCCGACGGTGGCGGGGTTGGTGTCGCGGTTGGGGTCGGTGGAGGGGCGGGTGGTGCTGGGTCGGCGGCGGGTGCGGCCGGAGCGGTTGCCGTTGTCGTTTGCGCAGCGTCGGTTGTGGTTCTTGTACCGGTTGGAGGGTGCGAGTTCGACGTACAACATGCCGTTGGTGTTGCGGTTGTCGGGTGCGGTGGATGTGGGGGCGTTGGGGTCGGCGCTGGGTGATGTGGTGGGTCGGCACGAGAGTCTGCGGACGGTGTTCCCGGAGGTGGACGGGGAGCCGGTGCAACAGATCGTGCCGGTGGACGAGGTGCGGTTGGGGTTCGAGGTGCGTGATGTGGTGCCGGGCGAGGTGGACTCGGTGGTGGCGGAGTTGGCGGGGCACTGCTTCGAGCTGGCGGAGGAGATCCCGGTGCGGGGCTGGTTGCTTCGTACGGGTGATGAGTCGTCGGTGCTGGTGTTGTTGATCCATCACATTGCGGGTGATGGCTGGTCGATGGGTCCGCTGGGCCGTGACCTGGCCGTGGCCTATGAGGCGAGGCGTCGTGGGGTTGGGCCGCAGTGGTCGGAGCTGGGTGTTCAGTACGCGGATTACGCGTTGTGGCAGAAGGAGTTGCTGGGCTCGGCAGACGACCCGGAGAGCCTGGTCTCGTCCCAGCTCGCCTTCTGGAGCGAGGCGCTGGCAGGCGTCCCGGAGCGGCTGGACCTTCCGACGGACCTCCCCAGGCCCGCAGTGGCCAGTCATGCGGGGGCGTCGGTCGACTTCACCGTGGATGCCGGTACGCACGAGGCGTTGCTGAGTGTTGCCCGGCGTCATCACGCCACGGTGTTCATGGTGATCCAGGCAGCCCTGGCCGGTCTGCTCACACGGCTCGGAGCCGGTACCGACGTGACGGTCAGCTCACCGGTGGCCGGGCGTTCCGACGAGGGCCTGGACGATCTCGTGGGTTCCTTCGTGAATACGTTGGTGTTGCGGACGGACGTGTCGGGTGATCCGACGTTCGCGGAGCTGATCGACCGGGTCCGGGAGGCGGATCTGGCGGCCTACGCGCACCAGGACCTGCCCTTCGACCGGCTGGTGGAGCACCTCAACCCCACCCGCAGCAGTGGCCGCAGTCCGTTCCTCCAGGTCGTGCTGGCCCTCCAGAACTACGCGGCCGGAGAGTTCGGCTTCGATGACGTCCAGGCCGTCGGCGGCTTCGTCAACGCGGGGGTCGCCCGCTGCGACCTGTGGTTCGGGCTGGAGGAGGCGCCGAGCGAGGGCGGAGCACCGGCCGGTCTGACCGGCTGGCTCGAATACACCACCGACCTGTACACCGAGGCGGGCGCCCGGCGCCTGGTCGACCGGCTGGTCCGGATGCTCACCGCCACGGCGGCGGAACCGCAGCGGCGCCTCCAGGACGTGGACATCCTCGGCGCCGACGAGCGCGACGCACTGGTGACGGCCTTCAACGCCACCGACCGGCCGGACCCCCTCCTGAGCCTGCCGGCGCTGGTCGAACGACAGGCCGCCCGCACCCCGGACGCCCCGGCCGTGCTGGCCGGTGACACCACCCTGACCTACGCCGAGCTCAACGCCCGAGCCAACCGCCTGGCCCACCAGCTCATCGCCCGCAGGATCGGCCCCGAGGACGTGGTCGCCCTGGGGATGCCCAAATCGGCCGACAACGTGATCGCCGCCCTGGCCGTGTCCAAGGCGGGTGCGGCATTCCTCCCCATCGACCTGGACTATCCGGCCGCCCGCATCGCGTACATCCTGGAGAACGCCGCCCCGCGCGCGCTCCTCGTCCGCTCACCGGAGCCGGAGGCGTTCCGCGGCCTGGCCGTGGACCGGGTGGACCTCGCCGATCCGGCCCTGCACGAGGACCTGGCCACCCTGTCGGCCTCCGACCCGACCGACGCCGACCGTACGGCACCGCTGCGGCTCGCCAACGCGGCCTACCTGATCTACACGTCCGGTTCCACCGGGCAGCCCAAGGGCGTCACCGTCAGCCACACCGGAATCTTCAGCGTCATCGACTCCGTGATCCGGGCGCTGAGGATCGACGCGCACAGCCGGGTGGTGCAACTGGCCTCGCCCAGCTTCGACGTCGCCGTGTGGGACATGTGCTGCGCGTTCTTCTGCGGCGCGGCCCTCGTACTGCCGCCACCGTCCACCGAGGACTTCGCGACCTCGTTCCTCGACCTGGTGGCGCGCACGGCCGCCACCCATGTCACGCTCCCGCCCAGCGCCCTCGACGTACTGCCCGTCGACGATCCCCGGCTGGACGGTCTGTCCATCGCGGTGGTCGGCGAGAACTGCGGGACCCACATCAACCAGCGGTGGGCACCGGGGCGCCACTTCATCAACGGCTACGGCCCCACCGAGGTGACCATCTGCGCCACCCTGAGCGCCCCGCTCACCGGGACCGAGGCCCCCGTTCCGGTCGGCGGCCCGGTCGGAAACGTGCGGGTGTTCGTGCTGGATGGTGGGTTGTCGCCGGTTCCGGTGGGTGTGGTGGGGGAGTTGTATGTGGCCGGTGTGGGTTTGGCGCGGGGGTATTTGGGGCGTTCGGGTTTGACGGCGGGGCGGTTTGTGGCGTGTCCGTTCGGGGTGGGTGAGCGGATGTACCGGACGGGTGATCTGGTGCGTTGGGCTTCGGACGGGGTGTTGGAGTTCGTGGGTCGGGTGGATGACCAGGTGAAGGTGCGGGGGTTCCGTATCGAGCTGGGTGAGGTGGAGGCGGGTGTCTCGGCCGCGCCCGGTGTGGGCCAGGTGACGGTGCTGGTGCGTGAGGACACGCCGGGTGATCGTCGGTTGGTGGCGTATGTGGTCCCGGACGGTGGTGCGGTGCTGGACCCGGCGGAGTTGCGGTCCACGGTGGCCGGGGCGTTGCCGGAGTACATGGTGCCGTCGGCGTTCGTGGTGCTGGATGCCTTGCCGTTGACGGTGAACGGGAAGCTGGACCGGCGGGCCCTGCCCGTTCCCGAGGTCGTCGTGGGCGAGGGCGGCCGGCCGAGGTCGGCGCGCGAAGAGGTCCTGTGCGGTCTGTTCGCGGAGGTGCTGGGTCTGCCGGATGTGGGGGTCGACGACAGCTTCTTCGATCTGGGTGGGCATTCGTTGCTGGCGACGCGTCTGATCGCGCGGGTGCGTTCGGTGATGGGCGCCGAGCTCGGCATCCAGGCGCTGTTCGCCGAACCCACCGTGGCCGGACTGGTGACCCGGCTCAACGAGGCCGCGCCGACCCGGCCGGCGTTTCGATCGATGCGTGGAATGCGAGGGAAGGCATGAGCACGAATATGTATCCGTTGTCGTTTGCACAGCGTCGGTTGTGGTTCTTGTACCGGTTGGAGGGTGCGAGCTCGACGTACAACATGCCGTTGGTGTTGCGGTTGTCGGGTGTGGTGGATGTGGGGGCGTTGGGGTTGGCGCTGGGTGATGTGGTGGGTCGGCACGAGAGTCTGCGGACGGTGTTTCCGGAGGTGGACGGGGAGCCGGTGCAGCGGGTGGTGCCGGTGGACGAGGCATCGTTGGGGTTCGAGGTGCGTGATGTGGTGCCGGGTGAGGTGGACTCGGTGGTGGCGGAGTTGGCGGGGCACTGTTTCGAGCTGGCGGAGGAGATTCCGGTGCGGGGCTGGTTGCTTCGTACGGGTGATGAGTCGTCGGTGCTGGTGTTGTTGATCCATCACATTGCGGGTGATGGCTGGTCGATGGGTCCGCTGGGCCGTGACCTGGCCGTGGCCTATGAGGCGAGGTGTCGGCAGACTGCTCCGCAGTGGTCGGAGCTGGGTGTTCAGTACGCGGATTACGCGTTGTGGCAGAAGGAGTTGCTGGGCTCGGCGGATGATCCGGAGAGTCTGGTCTCGTCCCAGCTGGCTTTCTGGAGCGAGGCGTTGGCGGGGATTCCGGAGCGGTTGGATCTTCCGACGGACCTTCCCAGGCCCGCAGTGTCGAGTTATGCGGGGGCGTCGGTCGATTTCACTGTTGATGCCGGTACGCACGAGGTGTTGCTGAGTGTTGCCCGGCGTCATCACGCCACGGTGTTCATGGTGGTGCAGGCGGCTTTGGCGGCGTTGTTGAGTCGTCTGAGCGGTAGTAGTGACATTGCGTTGGGTTCGCCGGTGGCCGGGCGTTCCGACGAGGGCCTGGACGACCTCGTGGGTTCCTTCGTGAATACGTTGGTGTTGCGGACGGACGTGTCGGGTGATCCGACGTTCGCGGAGCTGATCGACCGGGTCCGGGAGGCGGATCTGGCGGCCTACGCGCACCAGGACCTGCCCTTCGACCGGCTGGTGGAGCACCTCAACCCCACCCGCAGCCTCGCCCACAACCCCCTCTTCCAAGTCATGCTGACGACGCTCGGCGACATCGAGGGCAGCTTCTCCTTCACCGGGGTGGATGTCGACGGCAACTTCGTCAACCCGGGCGTCGCCCGCTCCGATCTCTCCTTCGGCATCTTCGAACGACTCGACGGCGACCGGCCCGCCGGCATCCGGGGCAACCTGGAGTACGCGACCGACCTGTACACCGAGGCGGGCGCCCGGCGTCTGGTCGACCGGCTGGTCCGGATGCTCGGCGCCATGGCGGCGGAACCGGACCGGCACCTGCTGGAGGTGGACCTCCTCGACGCCGACGAGCGCGACCAGCTGGCGGGCTTCAACGCGACCGCCCAGACGGTCCCCGACACCGACCTCGTCACCCTGATCGAGCGGCAGGCACGGAAGACCCCGGACGCTCCCGCCGTACTGGCCGGTGACACCACCCTGACCTACGCCGAGCTCGACGCCCGCGCCAACCGCCTCGCCCACCACCTGGTCGAGCGGGGCGTTGCCCCGGAGAGCGCCGTAGCTCTCCTGATGGAGCGGTCAGCGGAGCTGATCGTCGCCCAGCTCGCCGTCCTCAAGGCCGGTGGCTACTACGTTCCGCTGCATCTGTCCGACCCGGCGGACCGCATGCGGTACGTGCTCCGGGAAACGGCCGCGGAACTCCTGCTGACCGACGCCCACACCGAGAGCCACGCCCTGCGGGCCGGGAGCGGCCCGGCCGGTCTCGCCCTGATCCACGTCGACGACCCCTCGGTCGATGCCTCGTACCCGGCGACCGCACCGGTCGTCCCGCGCCACCCGGACCGGCTCGCCTACGTGATGTACACCTCGGGCTCCACCGGAGAGCCCAAGGGCGTCGCGACCCCGCACCGCGGCGTGGTCGACCTCGGCCTGATCGACACCTGGGACATCGGTGCGGCGGACCGGGTGCTGTTCCACTCACCGCACGCCTTCGACGCCGCCACCTACGAGGTCTGGGTGCCGCTGCTCGCCGGCGCGGCCGTCGTGGTCGCTCCGCCGACCGTACGGGTCGACGCGGCCCTGATCACGGAACTCGTCGACACCTACGCCCTCACGCACGTACACGTGACCGCCGGCCTCTTCCGGGTCTTCGGCGAGGAGAGTCCCGAGTGCTTCGCCGCCGTGCGCGAGGTCTTCACCGGGGGTGACTCGGTCACCGCCAGCTCGGCGCGCCGGGTACTGGAGAAGTGCCCCGACACGGTCGTCCGGCACGGATACGGCCCCACCGAGATCACCTTCGCCGCCACCTCCAACCTGTTCCACACCCCCGACTCCGTGCCTTCGACCGTTCCGGTCGGTGGTCCGGTGGGGAACGTGCGGGTGTTCGTGCTGGATGGGGGATTGTCGCCGGTCCCGGTGGGTGTGGTGGGTGAGCTGTACCTGACGGGGACGGGTTTGGCGCGTGGGTATGTGGGGCGTTCGGGTCTGACGGCGGGGCGGTTTGTGGCGTGTCCGTTCGGGGTGGGTGAGCGGATGTACCGGACCGGGGATCTGGTGCGCTGGGTCTCGGGTGGGGTGTTGGAGTTCGTGGGTCGGGTGGATGACCAGGTGAAGGTGCGGGGGTTCCGTATCGAGCTGGGTGAGGTGGAGGCGGGTGTCTCGGCCGCGCCGGGGGTCGGTCAGGTGACGGTGGTGGTCCGTGAGGACGTGCCGGGTGATCGTCGGTTGGTGGCGTATGTCGTGCCGGATGGTGGTGCGGTGCTGGATCCGGCGGAGTTGCGGTCCACGGTGGCGGGGGTGTTGCCGGAGTACATGGTGCCGTCGGCGTTCGTGGTGCTGGAGGCTTTGCCGTTGACGGTGAACGGGAAGCTGGACCGGCGGGCGTTGCCGGTTCCCGAGGTGGTGGTGGGTGAGGGGGGTCGGCCGAGGTCGGCGCGTGAGGAGATTCTGTGTGGTCTGTTCGCGGAGGTGCTGGGTCTGCCGGATGTCGGGGTCGATGACAGTTTCTTCGATCTGGGTGGGCATTCGTTGCTGGCGACGCGTCTGATTGCGCGGGTGCGTTCGGTGATGGGTGCTGAGCTGGGTATTCAGGCGTTGTTCGCGGAGCCGACGGTGGCGGGGTTGGTGTCGCGGTTGGGGTCGGTGGAGGGGCGGGTGGTGCTGGGTCGGCGGCGGGTGCGGCCGGAGCGGTTGCCGTTGTCGTTCGCGCAGCGTCGGTTGTGGTTCTTGTACCGGTTGGAGGGTGCGAGTTCGACGTACAACATGCCGTTGGTGTTGCGGTTGTCGGGTGCGGTGGATGTGGCGGCGTTGGGGTCGGCGCTGGGTGATGTGGTGGGTCGGCACGAGAGTCTGCGGACGGTGTTTCCGGAGGTGGACGGGGAGCCGGTGCAACAGATCGTGCCGGTGGACGAGGTGCGGTTGGGGTTCGAGGTGCGTGATGTGGTGCCGGGCGAGGTGGACTCGGTGGTGGCGGAGTTGGCGGGGCACTGCTTCGAGCTGGCGGAGGAGATCCCGGTGCGGGGCTGGTTGCTGCGCACGGGTGATGAGTCGTCGGTGCTGGTGTTGTTGATCCATCACATTGCGGGTGATGGCTGGTCGATGGGTCCGCTGGGCCGTGACCTGGCCGTGGCCTATGAGGCGAGGTGTCGGCAGACTGCTCCGCAGTGGTCGGAGCTGGGTGTTCAGTACGCGGATTACGCGTTGTGGCAGAAGGAGTTGCTGGGCTCGGCAGACGACCCGGAGAGCCTGGTCTCGTCCCAGCTGGCTTTCTGGAGCGAGGCGTTGGCGGGGATTCCGGAGCGGTTAGATCTTCCGACGGATCTCCCCAGGCCCGCAGTGTCGAGTTATGCGGGGGCGTCGGTCGATTTCACTGTTGATGCCGGTACGCACGAGGTGTTGCTGAGTGTTGCCCGGCGTCATCACGCCACGGTGTTCATGGTGGTGCAGGCGGCTTTGGCGGCGTTGTTGAGTCGTCTGAGTGGTAGTAGTGACATTGCGTTGGGTTCGCCGGTGGCCGGGCGTTCCGACGAGGGCCTGGACGATCTCGTGGGCTTCTTCGTGAATACGTTGGTGTTGCGGACGGACGTGTCGGGTGATCCGACGTTCGCGGAGCTGATCGACCGGGTCCGGGAGGCGGATCTGGCGGCCTACGCGCACCAGGACCTGCCCTTCGACCGGCTGGTGGAGCACCTCAACCCCACCCGCAGCCTCGCCCACAACCCCCTCTTCCAAGTCATGCTGTCGTTCGCGGACGACGTGGACGGTCAGTTCGTCCTTGACGGTCTTGAGGCCGAGGCGGCCACCGAGATGGCCGGTGCCAACTTCGACCTGCTGTTCGCCTTCTCCCCCCGGACGGACACCGACGGGCGGCCGGCCGGCATGACCGCCGAACTGGAGTACGCCACCGACCTCTTCACCGAGGCGGGCGCCCGGCGCCTGGTCGACCGGCTACAGCGGATGCTCGCAGCCCTGGTCGCGGACTGCGACCGTCGCCCGCTCGCCGCGGACATCCTCGGAGCCGACGAGCGCAGGGAACTCCTCACGGAGCTGGGCGGCCGGACCGTACCCGTCCCCGACGTCGATGTGCCCGAGCTGTTCGAGCGGCAGGCACGGAAGACCCCGGACGCCCCCGCCGTACTGGCCGGTGACACCACCCTGACCTACGCCGAGCTGGACGCCCGCGCCAACCGCCTCGCCCACCACCTGGCCGCCCGGCTTTCCGGCACCGGCTCCACCGTCGCGCTCGTCCTGGAGCCGAGCACCGACCTGGTCGTGGCCCTGCTGGCGGTACTGAAGGCCGGTCACGCCTTCCTTCCGCTCGATCCGAAGCTCCCGCCGGACCGGCTCCGCCGCATCGTCCGGGACTCGAAGGTCCGGCTGGCCGTCGGACGCTCCGCGCTGCTGGAGTCCGTGCTCGACGGCCGGTCCGCCTGCACGGCCCTGCCGACGGAGACGCTCGCGGACGCCGTCGCCGCGATGCCGGACACGGCACCGCCCACACGTTCCGTCCGCGGCGACCAATCCGCCTGTGTCTTCTACACATCCGGGTCCACCGGACAGCCCAAGGGCGTGGTGTTCACCCGCCGTGCGGTCGTGGACTACACGCTCACGATGGTCGGCGAGTTCGCCCTCACCCCGGCCGACCGGATCCTCCAGGTCGCCTCCCCGGGCTTCGACGTCCTGCTGGAGGAGGTGCTGCCGACCCTCGCCGCGGGCGCCGCCCTCGTGGTCCCCGCCCCCGGCGTGCTGTCGTCCGTCGTCGGCCTCAACCAGTGCCTCGCGGAATACGGCGTCACCGGGGTCGAGCTGACCACCGCCTTCTGGCACGAGTGGGTGCACGAGACGACCGGCCAGCACCTCGCCGTCCCGCCGTCGCTGCGGTTCGTCGCGGTCGGCGGCGAGCGCATCCAGCCGGAGCTGCTGCGGCGCTTCGGCACGACGGGCGTCGAACTCATCCACGTCTACGGACTGACCGAGGCCACCGTCACCTCCACCGTCTGGCACCTGCGGCCGGGTGAGACGTGCGACCGCCGTGAGATCCCCATCGGCGGCCCGGTCGGAAACGCGCGGGTGTTCGTGCTGGACGGTGGGTTGTCGCCGGTTCCGGTGGGTGTGGTGGGTGAGCTGTATGTGGCCGGTGTGGGGTTGGCGCGTGGGTATGTGGGGCGTTCGGGTCTGACGGCGGGGCGGTTCGTGGCGTGTCCGTTCGGGGTGGGTGAGCGGATGTACCGGACCGGGGATCTGGTGCGCTGGGCTTCGGACGGGGTGTTGGAGTTCGTGGGTCGGGTGGATGACCAGGTGAAGGTGCGGGGGTTCCGTATCGAGCTGGGTGAGGTGGAGGCGGGGATCTCCGCCGCGCCCGGTGTGGGCCAGGTGACGGTGCTGGTGCGCGAGGACACGCCGGGGGACCGCCGGTTGGTGGCGTATGTCGTCCCGGACGGTGGTGCGGTGCTGGATCCGGCGGAGTTGCGGTCCACGGTGGCGGGGGTGTTGCCGGAGTACATGGTGCCGTCGGCGTTCGTGGTGCTGGAGGCTTTGCCGTTGACGGTGAACGGGAAGCTGGACCGGCGGGCGCTGCCCGTTCCCGAGGTGGTGGTGGGCGAGGGCGGTCGGCCGAGGTCGGCGCGCGAAGAGGTCCTGTGCGGTCTGTTCGCGGAGGTGCTGGGTCTGCCGGATGTGGGGGTCGACGACAGCTTCTTCGATCTCGGCGGGCATTCGCTGCTGGCGACGCGTCTGATCGCGCGGGTGCGAGCGGTGATGGGCGCCGAGCTCGGCATTCAAGCCCTGTTCGCCGAACCCACCGTGGCCGGACTGGTGACCCGGCTCAACGAGGCCGCGCCGACCCGGCCGGCACTCCGACCGACGCGCGAGGAATGAGGTCTTGACCATGACCAACCATCAGCACACCCCCTCCACCGGCGCCGAGCTGCCCAAATACCTCCTCGCCGCACAGGAGCAGATCGCCCTCGGCCGGGGACTGCCCGCCGACTTCTACACCAGCCCCCTGCTGTACGCGACGGAGCAGCGTGAGCTGTTCGGCCGCGGCTGGGTCCCGGTCTGCCGGGCGGACCAGCTGCCCGGACCCGACACGTACCGGCCCGCCGAGGCCGCCGGGTACAGCCTGCTGCTCACCACCGACGCCACGGGAACGCTCCACGTCCTCCCCAACGCGTGCACCCACCGTTCCATGCGGCTGGCCGAGGAACCCGGCGAGACCTCCCGGATCGTCTGCCCCTACCACCGCTGGACCTTCGGGCTCGACGGCGGCCTGCTCTCCGCCCCGCTGGTCGGCCCCCGGATCGACCGGGCGGCCTGCGGGCTCACCGAGATCCCGCACGAGCTGTGGCAGGGCTGGCTGTTCGTCAACCCGGCGGGCGGCGCCGAGCCGCTCGGGCCCTCGCTGGCCGGACTGGACGCCGTCCTGGACGGCTGGGGGCTCGCCGACATGGTCACCGTCGCCGCCGTCGAGTTCGACTCGGCCTGGAACTGGAAGGTGATGTGGGAGAACTTCAACGAGTACTACCACCACCTCGGCACCCACTCCGGCACACTCGACCCGCTGCTTCCGGCCAAGACCGCGCGCGCCGTGGACAACAACGGCGAGCCCTGGAGCTGTGCGTCCATGACCTGCGGCGACGACTACCTGTACATGCAGTCGTTCGTCGACGTCGAGGGCTCCCCGTCCAAGGACATGCACCTGTTCTCGGTGTTCCCCCTGCTCTGCGCGGGCGTCCAGCCCGGCTCGGCGTTCTGGCTGCGGATCATCCCGGAGAGCACCACCCGGCACCGTGTGTCCTGGGAATTCCTGCTGCCTCCCGAGGAGCTGGAGACCCCGGACTTCGCCGAGCGGCTGGAGGTCACGATGGAGGGACTGAAGGCGATCCACGTCGAGGACATGGAAGCCTGCGCCCTCGTCCAGAGCGGTCTGGAGAGCGGCCTCGCCGAGCCCGCCCGGCTGACCGATTTCGACCTGCCGGTCCACCAGTTGCACGACTGGATGCTGCGCACGCTGACCGGCCGTTCCTGAGCCGCCGTCGCGGCCACCCGCCCGAATCCCGCGTGGCGGGCCACCCCTTGAGGAGCCCCATGACCAGCACGGCACATCCACCGGTGCACCCGCACGACGAGAACGTGGACCGGGCCGGCCCCGGCTTCGTGATCCGCTGCGCACTCACCCCCGAGGAAGCCGGCCAGGCACACCGGCTGGCGCAGCAGTGCGCCGACGAGTACGGACACCCCGGTGACCCGGCGTTCCTGGCGGACGTCGCGGTGATCTCCCACGACCTGCCCAGGCGCGCCCGCCGCCTCCTCAACGCCGGGCGTCTCGACGAACGGAAACACGCCCTGGTGGTGAGCGGCAACGTGATCGACGAGGAACACCTGGGGAAGACCCCGGACAGCTGGCGCGACGCCGACCGCGAGGACTGCCGGGCGTACGGGTTCCTGGCGATGCTGTACGGGGCCCTGCTCGGCGACCCGATCGGCTGGGCCACCCAGCAGGGCGGGCGGCTCGTCACCGACGTGGTGCCGACCCGGGGATACGAGTACAGCCTGATCAGCGCCAGCAGCACGCAGGAGCTGGGCTGGCACATCGAGGACGCCTTCTCACCGGCCCGCGCCGACTACGTCGGCCTGCTCTGCCTGCGCAGCCCGGACCTGACCCCCACCACCGTCGGGTACGTCGACCTGGACCGCATACCCGAGGACATCGGCCGGATCCTCGCGGAGCCCCGCTTCCGCACCCGCCCCGACGCGGCCCACGAAGGGACCGGCACCGAACGGGGCCAGGCACCGGCCGTCGCCGTCATCGAGGGCTGCGCGGACGCGCCCGTCCTGCGCATCGACCGGGACTACACCGTCGCCGCGGACGACGACGAGGAGGCCAAGCGCGCCCTGGAGCACGTGGTCGCCCACATCGACAAGAGCCTCTACGACCTGGCTCTGCACGCCGGGGACATGGGGTTCATCGACAACCGGAACGCGGTGCACGGCCGTCGGCCCTTCCGGGCCGCGTACACGGGGGCCGACCGCTGGCTCAAGCGGATCAACATCGTCGAGGACCTGCGCCGTACCCGGCCCGGATGGGTGGACGGTTCCGCCCGGGTGATCGGATGACGGCCCCCGACTTCGCGGGCCTGGCCGCCATCGCGCCCGCCCGCCTCGAATACTGGCTCCGCGACCGCTACTTCGACGCCCGGACGGACATCTCCAGCTCCGGGGTGGAGAACTACACCCTGGGCGACCTGCGGGAGCTGGCCGGAGTCGACCTGGCCGCCCTGGCCGACCTGCCGTTCCGTGACAGCCCCTCCACCGGTGCGGCACCGCTGCGCGAGGCCATCGCCCGCCACATCGGCGTGCCCGACCCCGAGCGGGTGGCCGTCGGACACGGCTCGTCGGAGGCGATGTTCCTGGCCCTGTCCGCGCTGATCCGGCCCGGCGACGAAGTGGTGACGGTCCGCCCCGCCTACCAGTCGCTGTGGAGCATCGCGGAGGCGCTCGGCGCCCGGCTGGTCGAATGGCCGCTCGACGGCGACGCGGGCTTCGCCCCCGACCTGGACCGGCTGGCCGGCCTGCTGACCGAACGCACCCGCGCGGTGGTCGTCAACTTCCCGCACAACCCCACCGGTGTCACCCTCGACGACACCGGATTCCGGCGGCTGCTCGACCTCGTGGACCGGCACGGCTGCCACCTGTTCTGGGACGGCGCCTCCACCATGCTCACCTACTCGGCCCCGCCGCTGCCCGACCCGACGACGCTCATCGAGCGCTGTGTCTCCTTCGGGACCCTCTCCAAGGCGTACGGCCTGCCGGGGCTCCGGCTGGGCTGGACGGTGGCCCCGCCCGCGCTGATCGACGACATGGTGCGGCTGCGGGACTACCTGACGCTGTCCACCTCACCGCTCAGCGAGGCCATCGCCACCGCCGTGATGGAGCACGCCGACGCGGTGCTCGCCCCGCAGCAGCGTCGGGCGAGGCAGGGCCGGGAGATCTTCGCCGGGTGGCTCGCCGACAACGAGGACCTGTTCGCCTGCGCGCTCCCGGAGGGCGGCGTGGTCGCACTGCCGCGGGTACGGGGAGTGGCCGATGTCGAACCGCACTGCGAGAAGCTCCTCGCCGAGCACGGCGTTCTCGTCGTCCCCGGCAGCTGTTTCGACCACCCGGACAGGATGCGGATCGGGTTCGGCTGCGACACCGCCGTCCTGGAACGCGGCCTCGGAGCGCTGGCGCACGTCTTCCGGGGCGTCGTCACGGGGGCCGGTGCCCACCCCGAGAGAGGCACGTCATGACCACTGAGACCCCGGACCTGGCCGACCCCGGGCTGTACACCAGCTCCGACCGCTTCCGGATGTGGCGGGAGCTGGCGCTGGCCCAGGCCGTCCCCTGGACCGGACCGGGCGCCACGCCCAGCGGCTTCTGGTCGGTGTTCTCGCACCGGCTGGGCAGCCGGGTCCTGGGCCCGAAGGGCCCGTTCACCTCCGAGTACGGCATGATGCTCGGCTTCGACGCCGAGCACCCCGACCACGCCGGCGGCCGCATGATCGTGGTCACCGACGGGGCCCGCCACCACGCGCTGCGCAAACTGATCGGCCCCTTCCTCTCCCGGCTGAAGGCCGACACGATGGCCGAGTTCGTCGCCCGGGAGGCGCACAGCCTGCTGGACCGGCTGGAGGGCGAACCGGCCGTCCAGGTGGCCAAGGACATCGGCCCGCGGCTGCCGGCCTCCGTGGTCTGCGAGATCCTCGGGATCCCCGAGTCCGACCGGGAATGGCTGATCGCCCTCACCCGGGACGCGTTCGGCGAAGCGGGCGCGGGCGGCAACGAACTGTCACCGGGCGAGGCCCACACCCAGATCCTGGTGTACTTCAACGAACTCGTCGACTTCCGCCGCGAACACCCAGGTGACGACCTGCCCAGCGCGCTGCTGGCCGACGGCTCCCTGCCGTTCGAGGACGTGGTGATGAACTGCGACAACGTCCTGGTCGGCGGCAACGAGACGACCCGGCACGCGATCACCGGGGCCTTCCACGCCGCCGCCGTCACCCCGGGACTGCTGCCCGCCCTGGCCGCCGACCGCTCCCTGATCACGGCCGCCGTCGAGGAGACCGTCCGCTGGACCGCCCCCGCGATGCATGTGCTGCGGGTGGCGTGCGAGGACACACAGGTCGGTGACGCGTCGATCCGCAAGGGCGACGCCGTCGCGGTGTGGCTCGCCTCCTGCAACCGCGACCCGGCCGTCTTCGCGTCCCCCGACGCGTTCCGGCTCGACCGCGGCAACGGCCACCTCGGCTTCGGCCACGGCCCCCACCACTGCCTCGGCGCCGCGATGACCCGCATCGAACTCCACTCGCTGTACTCCGCGATGGCTGACCGGATCGACGGCGTCGCACTCGCCACCGAGCCGTCATGGCTGCACTCCAACATCATCCAGGGCTACCGCGCCCTCACCGTGGACCTGACCTGGCGCTGATCCACCCCGACCACCAACCCACCACCATCAGAAGGGAGTCGGCAGTGGACGACACCGGTGAGGGCCTCGCCACCCTGCTGGCCCTGCGCCCCCGCGGCACGGCCGAGCCGCTGTTCTGCGTCCATCCCGGCATCGGCGTCGGATGGTGCTACGCCACCCTGTGCGGGGCGCTCGCGCCCGCCCACCCGCTGTACGCGATCCAGTCCCCGGGGCTGCTTCCCGGTGCCGCCCTGCCGCGCTCCGTGCACGAGATGGCGGTGACCTACCTCCGGCTGATCCGGACGGTGCGGCCCACCGGTCCGTACCACCTGCTCGGCTGGTCGCTCGGCGGATTCGCCGTCCACGAGATGGCACGGATCCTGCACGCGGCGGGCGAGGAGGTCGGACTGGTCGCGATCCTCGACAGCTTCCCCGGCGACGGGGAGCGCTTCACCGAAGGCGGCCCCGGCGCGATCCGCGCGGGGTTCCTGCACGAACTGCGGGCGGACATCGAGGACCTGGACCCCGCCCGTGCGACGCCCCCCGAGCTCTGGGAACGCGTCAGGGCGACGGGCAGCGCCTTCGCGGGGTGGGAGGAGGACCACCTCGCACGGCTGCTGGACGTCTTCGCCAACAGCTGCGAGATCATCGCCGCCCACCGGCCCGGCCACTACGACGGCGACGTACTGCTGATGAGCGCGGCGAAGGAGCCCGGCCGCTCCCGGACCGACGCCGACCAGTGGCGCCCCCACATCGGCGGCGACCTCGACGTGCACGAACTGCCGTGCGAACACCGCGCGGTGCTCGACCCCGAACACGCCGGGGAGATCGCGCGTGTCGTCACCGGGCACCTCGCCCGCCTGGCATGACCACCGGCCCACGGAAGGAAACCGCGATGACCAACCCCTTCGAGGACGACGACGCCCGCTACCTCGTGCTGCGCAACGACGAGCACCAGTACTCGATGTGGCCGGCCCGGCTGCCCGTGCCCGAGGGCTGGGAGCAGGTGTACGGGGAGGACAGCCGGCAGTCCTGCCTTGACCACATCGAGCGGACCTGGACGGACATGCGTCCCAGGAGCCTCGCCGAAGCCATGGACGACGCCGCGCAGCCCGTCGCCTGATCCGCAACAGCACCCGGCTCCCCGGCCGGACCGAGGAAAGGACAACAGTCCCATGACACAGACAGGTGACAGCGGGACGGACGTGTTCCACGGACTCACCCTCGATCACATCGAGTTCCACGTGGCCGATGTGGACGCCGCGCTGCCCGCGCTGGTCGACGGCCTCGGGCTCGCGCCCTACGCCCGCTCCGCGACGCCCGCCGCCCACGACACCCGGTCGGTCGCCGTGGGCGGCGGCGACATCCGGCTGGTGCTCACCGAGACCACGGTGCAGGACCACCCCGCAGGGTTCTACGCGGAGGCGCACGGCGACGGTGTGGCCGGCATAGGGCTCGGCGTCCCCGACACCCGCGCCGCCTTCGCCACCGCGGTCTCCCGCGGGGCCCGCCCCGTCGCCGCGCCCACCGAGCACGACGGCATCGTCACCGCCTCGGTGGCGGGCTTCGGCGACGTGCTGCACACCTTCGTCCAGCGGCCCCCCGGCGCCGACCCGCGCGCCCTGCCCGGCCTCACGCCCCTGGACCGGCCCCCGTCCCCCGCAACCCGCGACGGCGAGCCGGAGCTGTACGCGGTGGACCACCTCGCGGTCTGCGTGGAGGCCGGCCAGCTCGACCCGACCATCGAGTTCTACGAGACGGTGCTCGGCTTCACGGTGATGTTCGAGGAACACATCGAGGTCGGCACCCAGGCGATGAACTCGAAGGTCGTCTGCAGCCCCTCCCGCGAGGTCGTGCTGACCCTGCTGGAGCCCGATCTCGGGGCCGAGCCCGGCCAGATCGACCAGTTCATCAAGAACCACGGCGGGGCCGGCGTCCAGCACATCGCCCTCACCACCACCGACATCGTCGCCACCGTCGGCTCGATGCGCCGCCGCGGTGTGGAATTCCTGCGCACACCGGGCGCGTACTACGACACCCTCGCCGAACGGCTGGAACTCTCCCGCCACTCGATCGCCGAACTGCGCGGGCTCGACCTGCTGGTCGACGAG
The DNA here is from genome assembly GCF_042799335.1 of Streptomyces sp. NPDC057697. Taxonomy (NCBI): domain Bacteria; kingdom Bacillati; phylum Actinomycetota; class Actinomycetes; order Kitasatosporales; family Streptomycetaceae; genus Streptomyces; species Streptomyces sp. NPDC057697. The sequence continues at coordinate 269,279 of NZ_JBHVJA010000005.1, forward strand.
GACCACAACGGCCAGCTCTTCCAGATCTTCTGCCGGTCCACCCACCCGCGGAAGACCTTCTTCTTCGAGGTCATCGAGCGGGCCGGAGCCAACACCTTCGGCAGCGCCAACATCAAGTCGCTCTACGCGGCCGTGGAACAGGAACGGCTGCGGCAGCGCGACGCCGTGTAGCCGCCGGGCGTCCGAGTGAGGAGAATGGATCATGCCAGTCCGAACCCGTCCGGATCTCGACGATCTCGCCGGATTCAGTACCGTCCCGATTCCGGCCGACGCGGTCGAACTCGCCTCCAACGAGCTGCCGTTCGGTCCACTGGACCCCGTCGTCGAGGTGATCGGCCGGGCCGCGGGCCGGGCCCACCGCTACCCCGACAGCAGCGGCCGCGTCCTGCGCGAGCACCTGGCCGGACGCTTCGGCGTCACCCCCGGCCAGGTGTCGCTGGGCGCCGGATCCATCGCGCTCTGCCTGCAACTGGCCCAGCTCACGAGCGCGCCCGGCGACGAGATCGTCTTCCCCCAGCCCTCCTTCGAGGCGTACTCCCTGATCGCCAGGACGGTCGGCGCCACCGCACGCCCGGTGCCGCTGCGCCCGGACGGACGGGTCGACCTGACGGCGCTCGCGGACGCGGTCGGGGACCGCACCCGGCTGGTCTTCGTCTGCACCCCCAACAACCCGACCGGCGCCGACCTCGGCAGGGCGGAGCTGGAGAAGTTCTTCGACTCCGTCCCCGAGGACGTCCTCGTCGTGCTCGACGAGGCGTACTGGGAGTTCGTCCGCAGGCCGGACGCGCTGGACGGGATGGCCTACGTCCGGGACCGGAGCGCCGCCGGACGGGGCAACGTCGTGGCGCTGCGCACCTTCTCCAAGGCGTACGGCCTCGCCGGGATGCGGATCGGCTACGGCGTCTCCTGCGAGGACGTGGCGGAACGGCTGCGCAGGCTGGCCCTGCCCTACTCGGTCAGCAGCGTCGCCCAGGCCGCCGCCGTCGCCTCGCTCGACGCCGACGAGGCCCTGGCGGTGCGCTGCGCGGCCGTGATCGAGGAGCGCGAACGGGTCAGGGCCGAGCTGCTCGGGCTCGGCCACGAAGTGCCGTTGAGCGGGGCGAACTTCCTCTGGCTGGGGCTGGGCCCGCACGCCGACGCGTTCCGGCGGCACTGCCTGGAACGCGGGGTCCTCGTCAAGGCGTTCCCCGGCGAGGGCATCCGCATCACCGTAGGCACCGCGGACGAGAACGCGCGGTTCCTGGCCGCCGCGGCGGAGTTCAGGACACCGGCCGGGCCCGCGCTGTGACGGCGGACGCGGTCGCCCACGTCGACACGGACCGGCTCGACGCCAATCTGCGCAGCTTCCACGGCCGGGCCGCCGCGGCCGGTGTCCCGGTCAGGGCCCACATCAAGGGACACCGCACCGTGGAGATCGCCCGGCGGCAGATCGCGGCCGGGGCCCGGGGCATCGCCGTCCACCACGCGCGTGAGGTCCGCCGCTACGCCGGGGCGGGGATACGGGACATCGTCGTCGCGCACCCCTGGGAGGACCCCTGGCGCTGGGAGCTGTTCGCCCGGTCGGCGGCCGACTGCCGGCTGACGCTGCACGTGGCGTCCGCCGAGGCGGTCGCCGGACTCGGCCGGGCGGCCGCGCGCCGCTCGACACCGCTCGGCGTCCTCCTCGACCTGCGCGCGGGCCCGGACGGCCACCCCCCGGCCCCCTCCGAGGTGCTGGCGCTGGCCCGCGCGGTCCAGGACCGGCCGTGGCTGCGGCTGCGCGGCGTCACCGGCTACCGCGGTCTCGACACGGCGGCGGACGCCGAGCACCGGCACACGATCGGCGCCGAGTACGCCGCCTTCCTGGTCGGGACGGCCGGGCTGCTGCGGTCGCACGGCCTGCCCTGCGCCACGGTGAGCGTCGGCGGCACCCCCACCGCGGCCGGAGCCCTCGGCGTGGACGGCGTCACCGAGGTGTGCGCGGGGGCGTACGCCCTCCAGGACGTGGGCCTGGCCGCGATCGGCGTATGCACCGAGGAGCAGGTCGCCCTCTCGGTGTCCGGGCCGCGCGAGGCCGCCGACCTGGTGGGGGAGTACGGCTACGCCTGGCTCGCGGCGGACGACACCGCCCGCCGGTCCGGGAATCGCTGGCTGCCCGCCCATGTGTGCCCGGTGGTGCAGCGGGTCAGGGCGCTGCTGCCCGAGCGCGAGCGACCGGACGAGCCCGCGGAGTGGACCGTCCTGGCCACGGGCGACAAGGAAACGGACGTCATCACATGACCACCGCACCGTACGGAACGGCACCCGCGCGGGAGACTCGCCCCGCGGACCTCGCCGCGCTGCTCAGCGTGGCGGATCTCGAACACGCCGCCGCCGGGCGGATGGAAGCCGGGCTGCGGGACTTCGTGGACGGAGGCGCGGGCTCCGAGCGGACCGTCGCCGCCAACCGGTCCGCCTGGCAGCGGATCGCGTTGGTCCCCCGGATGCTCAACGACGTCTCGCGGTGCACCACCCGGACCACCCTGCTGGGCAGTCCGCTCGGCCTGCCGCTCGGGATCGCCCCCATGGCGTACCAGAAGCTGCTGCACCCCGACGGCGAACTCGCCGCGGCCGCGGCCGCCCGGGACGCCGGGGCGGTGTACGTCGGCGCCCTGCTCAACAGCTGCTCCATCGAGGAGATCGCCGCGGTCGGCGCCTGCACCTGGTTCCAGCTGTACTGGCTGCGGGACCGGGGGCTGACCCTGGACCTCCTGCGCCGCGCCGAGGACGCGGGCTGCCGGGCCGTCGTGCTGACCGTGGACGTACCCAGGATGGGGCGGCGCCTGCGCGACCTGCGCAACGGCTTCACCGTGCCGCCGCACATCCGGGCGGTGAACCTGCCGTCCGGGGCCCAGCTGTCGCCCGCGCACGACGCACGGCCGGACGCCAGCTCCCTCATGGTGCACACCACGGCCACCTTCGACCCCCGGCTGCAATGGTCCGACCTGGCCTGGCTGCGCGAGCACACCGAACTGCCCCTGGTGGTCAAGGGCATCCTCGACCCCGACGACGCGGCCCGCGCCGCCCGCCTGGGGGCGGACGCGGTGGTGGTGTCCAACCACGGCGGCCGCCAGCTCGACGGGGCGGTCGTCGGCGCCGAGGCCCTGCCGGCCGTACGCCAAGCCCTGCCGGACGGTGTGCAGGTCCTGGTGGACGGCGGCATCCGCAGCGGGGTCGACGTGCTGCGCGCCCTGGCGCTGGGGGCCTCGGCGGCCCTGGTCGGGCGGCCGGCGCTCTGGGGCCTCGCGGTGGGCGGCGCCGCCGGGGTGCGGCGGATGCTGGAACTGCTCGCCCTGGAGCTGGAGGACGCGCTGGCCCTGACCGGCTGCGCGCGGCCCGAGGCGGCCGCGTCGCTCCGTACCGCGCCGCTCACCACCTGAGACCACCGCACCGTCCGCAGCGGGCCGCGACACCGCCCGACCGCCACCCGAGAAAGGGCCCGTACCGTGCGCCTGCGCATCTCGCGACTCTCCGTCTTCACCTGGCGCGACGGCACGATGGTGTGCGACGACCCGGTGCGCCACCGGCAGTTCGCGCTGAGCGCCGACGCCCGCCGTGTGCTGCCCCGCTTCGCCGACTGGTCCCCGGCCCCGGGCGAGGGCACCGCGGACCGGGACCCGGACGCCCGCCTCGTCGCCCAGCTGCTGGCCGCCCACGTACTGGTCGCGGAGGGTTCGCCCGAGCACGACTTCGAGGAACGGCTCGGCCCGTGGGCGGAGTGGGGCACCGCGGCCCGGTACTTCCATCTCGCCACCCGTACCCACGCCGACCAGCGGTTCTCCACCGCCGCCGAGGACACCGCCTGGCTGCTGCGGACCCTGCCCGACCGGCCGCAGCCCGCCGGTGCGAAGCAGTACCCGGACGCTCCCCGCGTCCCGCTGCCGCCCGCCGACGACACGCCCCTCGCCGGGCCGGGGCTGGACCAGGTGCTGCGCCGCCGACGCACCACCAGGCGGTTCGAGCCCGGCGCACAGGTGCCCCGGCAGGAGCTCGCGACCCTGCTGCACTGGGTGGCCGGCGCCCTGCACACGGTCGAGCCGAGCGGTCTTCAGCCGCAGCTGCTCAAGGCCAGTCCCTCGGCCGGCGCGCTGCACACCCTGGAGGTCTACCCGGTCGTGCTCGGTGTGGAGGGCGTCGAACCCGGCATCTACCACTACCGGGCCGCCGAACACGCCCTGGAGGCCCTCGCGCCCGGCCGGAAGGTGGACGCGGACGAACTCGTCCACTGGTGCGGCGGACAGACCTACGTCGGCGGGGCCGGTGCCGTGCTCTTCTACACCGCCAGCCTGGAACGGACCGCCTGGAAGTACCGCACCGGCCGCACCTACCGCACCCTGTTCATGGAGCTCGGGCACTTCAGCCAGACCGCCTATCTGGTGGGCACGGCCCTGGACCTCGGGGTGTTCTTCACCGCCGCGACCCGGGACGGCGCCGTCGAGGAGGCGCTGGGGCTGGACTGGACGACGGAGATCCTGGTCGGTCTCAACGGCATCGGCGTCCCCGCCCGCGACGAGACGGAGCGTCAGAAAGCCATGCTGGAAGGCGGTCCGGCCGATTTCTCGTTCGCCGGGGACGCCTGGGACGGTCGCGGTGCATGATGTCGGGGAGGTCCCGGCGCGGGGCGGCGCAAGGCCGTCGGCGCCGCGGCCGACCGGGTCCGCGGGGGAGGCACCGATCGACAGCGCAGAGGGGACCGACGCGGTCCGCGAGGACGGCGAGCGGCCGTCGGGGGCGGGGTTACCGAAGGGCCGGGCGCGGCTCGCCGTGCTGCGCCGGCCCGCCTACCGGTGGTTCTTCCTCGCCCAGCTCAGCTCCTCCTTCGGAGACTTCCTGGTCGGCCCGGCCATGGCCTTCGCCATCCTCGGCCTGACCGGATCGGCGGGCGACATCGGGCTGGTGATGGTCGCGAGGTCGCTGCCGATCGTGGGGTTCATGCTGATCGGCGGTGTGATCGCGGACCGGCTGCCCCGCTACCGGGTGATGATGGGCTCGGACCTGGTCCGGCTCGTCTGCCAGGGCGGTTGCGCCGCCCTGCTGCTGACCGGCACCGCGAGCATCTGGCAGCTCGCCGCACTGCAGGCGGTCTACGGCACGGCGAGCGCCATGTTCACCCCGGCGGTGACGGGGCTGGTCCGGCAGGTGGTCCCCGACGACGAGCTCCAGTCCGCCAACGCCCTGCGGTCGATGTCGTACTCGGGGATGATGGTCCTCGGACCGGCGGTCGCCACGGCACTGGTGATCCTGGCAGGACCCGGCTGGGCACTGGCCTGCGACGCCGCGACCTTCGCGGTGAGCGCCTGCTGTCTGGCCCGGCTGCGGACCACGGCGGCGCAGCACACCGGGCCGCTCCAGGCCCGCGACATCCTGGGCGATCTCCGGGAGGGCTGGCGGGAGTTCAGCGGCCGGACCTGGGTCTGGAGCGTCATCGCCGCCGCCTCCCTCACCAACGGGCTCTTCGCGGTGTTCACCGTGCTGGGCCCGGTGCTCAGCGAACGCGAACTGGGCGGCCCGAAGACCTGGGGCCTGGTCCTCGCGGCGTCCGGCGTGGGGGCGGTGTGCGGTGGCGCGCTGGCCGTCTGCGTCCGCCCGAGACGGCCACTGCGGTTCGGGGTCTGCGCGGTGGCGGGCTTCGCGGCCCCCGCCCTGGTGATGTCCCAGGCGTCCTCGGCGGTGCTGCTGGCGGCGGCCGGGTTCGTCGGCGGCCTCGGCCTGATGGTGTTCAACCCCCTGTGGGAGACGGTGCTGCAACAGCAGGTGCAGCCCTCGGCGCTCTCCAAGGTCAGCGCGTACGAATGGTGCGGCTCCTACGCGAGCCAGCCGCTCGGCCTGCTGGCGGCGGGCCCGCTCAGCGGCCATCTGGGCCTGCGGCACACCCTGCTGGCCTGCGGACTGCTCCATCTGGTGATCAGTCTCAGCCCCCTCGCGGTGCGCGAGGTGCGGTCCCTGGAGGCGACGGCCGCGCGGCCCGTGTAGTTCCCGTGTTGTGAGGAGAGGACGACGACCATGGCGACATCCGAGGGGAACGCCCCCCGTCCCGGTCCGGGCCGGCAGTGGGTCGACAGCCTGCAGCGCGGCCGGGTCCCCGGCCCGCGCCTGCCGCAGCAGCGAGTGGTGGACGACACCGGGCCGAGCACCCGCAGCGTCCACGCCGGGACCTACGAGGACCCGGTCACCGGGGCGGTGGGCACCCCGGTCTTCCAGACCACCACCTTCGAGTTCACCGAGGACAGCTACGCGGCCTTCGACCAGGGGCACATCCGCGACGTCGCGATCTACGGCCGCTACGGCAGCCCCAACCAGTGGGCGGTGCAGGAGAAGATCGCCTCGCTGGAGTCGGCCGAGAGCTGTCTGGTGTTCTCCTCCGGCATGGCCGCGATCAGCACCACCCTGCTCGCCCTGACCAACCGCGGCGGCCACATCATCAGTTCGCGCGATGTCTACGGCGGCACCTTCAGCCTGCTGCGCGAGGACATGCACCAGCTCGGCCGGTCCGTCACCTTCACCGACCCCACGGACCCGGACGCGGTTCGCCGGGCGGTCCGCGACGAGACCCAGGTGCTGTTCTTCGAGACGCTCAGCAACCCCCTGCTCAAGGGCCTCCCACTGAAGGAACTCGGCGAGGTGGCGGCCGAGTCGAACCTCCTCCTGGTGGTCGACAACACCTTCCTCACCCCCGTCCACCTGCGACCGCTCGCCCACGGGGCCCATCTCGTCGTCCACAGCGCGACCAAGTACCTCAACGGGCACAGCGACGTGACCGCCGGCGCCGTCTCGGGCTCGCGCAAGTACGTGGACCGCATCTGGTCCCAGATGCTCCGGCTCGGCGGCTCGCTCGACGCCATGACCTGCTTCCTGCTGGAGCGCGGCCTGAAGACACTGGCGCTGCGGATGCGACGGCAGAGCGACAACGCCACGGCGGTCGCCGCCTACCTCGACGGCCACCCCGCGATCCGCCGCGTCCACCACCCCTCCCTCCCCGGCTACCCGTACCGCTGGATGCCGGAGCTGTGCACGGACGGCTACGGCGGCATGGTCGCGTTCGAAGTGGAGGGCGGCGACGAGACGGCCCTGAAACTGCTGGACGCGCTGCGGCTCCCGGTCGTGGCCACCAGCCTGGGCGGCGTCGAGTCGCTGGTGAGCCTGCCCTTCAACACCTCGCACAGCTTCCTGACCGAGCGCCAGCGCAGCGAGGTGGGCATCGAACCCGGCCTGGTGCGCTTCTCCGCCGGGATCGAGGACCCGGAGGACCTCCTGTCCGATCTCGGGCAGGCGCTCGCCTCGCTGTGACCGGGCCCGGGGCGCGGCCGCCCGCCCCACCGCGCGAGAACGACTTCTGGAGGTACGACCATGCGTAACGGCCTGAACATCACCGGGGTCTCGGAGAGCGTGCACGAATACCGCGACCATCCACAGGAGGCGATCGCGGACTTCCGCGTCACCCTGCCGCTGGACACCGGACCGGGCGCGGCACACCGCGACACCGCCTGCCGGACCCGCGCGCTGCGCACCGGAACCCTCCGGGTGGCCCGTGACTTCACCCTCCACCACAGCCCCTTCGCCGTCCCGGACGGAGCGGCGGCGGGCCCGGCACCCGCCCCCACCGCGTACGAGTCCGCCCTGGCCGCGGTGGCCGCCTGCGTGCTGATCACCAAGGTCAACGGCTACACCGCGCGCGGGGTCAGCCTGGGATCGCTGCGGGTGACGGCGCGCGGACGGCTCGCCCTGGACGCGGACGGGCTGCGCCCCCTGCCCGGGGTCCCGTTGACGGATGTGCGCTGGTCGTGCGCCATCGACTGCGAGGCCCCCGCGGAACTGCTGCGGTCCGTCACCCGGCTGGTGGCCGCCTTCAGCCCCAACCACCAGGCACTGCTCGACAACGCGCCCTTCACGGCCTCGGTGCACGCGCTCGACGCCCCGGGCGGGTCCGAGCCCGTCCCCGTCGAGTGGGCCCCGGCCGAGCGGGCCCCGGCCGATGGCGCGGTGGAGTGCCTCGTGGAGGCCGACGCCGTCTGGGAGTACGGCTCCGAAGCGGTGTACACCACCTCGCTCACGGTCGACGGGCGGCGGCGTCGCTCCGAGCCGCTGACCGTGGACCAGGCCAAGCAGATGGTGGGCATCGACAAGGGCCCCAACTCGCAGGAGATCCTGCTGTCGGCGGTCTCCGCGGAAGTGGCCGCGCTGCTGGTGGAGGAGGCGGACCGCCGGTGCGTGCCCCTGGACGGGGCCCGTCTGACGGCCTCGGGCCGACTGGACACGCGCGGCATGCTCAACGTGGTGCGCGAGGTCCCGAGCCGCTTCCACGCGCTGACGCTGGGTCTCGGGGTCACCGGGGCCACCCCGCAGCCGCAGGCACGGGACCTGCTGCGCGCGGCCCTCGCGCGCGCCGTGGTCCCGGCGACGCTGCTGTCCCCGCTCGCGGTGGACATCGAGCTGCTCCACCGGGGGCACCCCGTGGTGTCCTGCACCAGCACCCTGTCCGACACCGAGGCGCTCCGTGACGAGATCACCCGTCGGCAGGCGGCGGCCGCCGACCAGGAGCGGCAGGCGGGGGGACGGGACGCGGATGTCCGGAACTCCTGACGGACCGGCCGGCCCGGACGGCATGGTCCGGTGCGCCCGCCCCGGCCCTCGCCCCGGGCGCCTCCCCGGGGCGTGCGCATGACGAGCGGCGCCGGGACCGCCGGTCCGCTCTTCGCGTCCCTCCAAGCGGACGCGCTCACCGGCCCGGAGCAGTTGCGCGAGCTCTACCCGCAGCCGAACCCGAACTCGCTCCGCAAGGAGACCGACCGCCTGACCGAGGAGACCCGGGCGCTGATCGGCTGCTCCTCGCTGTTGTTCATCGGCAGCGCGGACGCCGAGGGCCGGGCGGACGTGACCCCGCGTGGCGGCCCGGCCGGGTTCGTCCTGGTACTGGACGAACAGACCCTGGTCATCCCCGACGCGACCGGCAACAAGCGGCTCGACACCCTGCACAACGTGTTGCGGAGCGGACGCGTCGGACTGCTCTTCCTCGTTCCCGGCCGCCCGACCACACTGCGTGTCAACGGCCGGGCCTGCGTCTCGGCGCGCCCGGAGCTGCTCGCCGCGCTCACGCCCGTGGGAAAACCACCGGTCACCGCGATCGTGGTGCAGGTCGAGCAGGTCTATCCGCACTGCCCGAAGTCGCTGATGCGCTCGCACGCCTGGCAGCCGGAGCAATGGATGTCCGCCGACGCCCAGCCGTCCAGCGCCGAGGTGACGTCGGCCCAGCTGAACCTGCCGGGCCTGACCATCGACCGGATCGAGGAGGCCGAAAGGGAGTCGCTGCGCCTGCGGTACGAGTGAACCGCGGGCGCGTCCGGGACCGTACGGCGCCCCGGCGGCGCCGGACCGGCCGGCCGAGGCGCCCCCGCCGCCCTGTGGGAAACTCGGTCCTGCGCTGGTCAGGGCGGCCCGCGCGCCCGGAAGGGTGTGTTCCACGGGCCGGTCACCTCGAAGGGAAGCTCTCCGGATGCGCATCGGGATCGTCGGCACCGACAACAGCCATGTCGACCAGATCGTCCGCCACCTCAACATCGAGGGGGGCGGCGGCGACGCCCGTGTGGTGGCGATCAGCGGGGGACACGGCCGGCGCAACGAGGCGCTGGCGGCCACGGGCGGGATCACGGAGATCGTCGACGAGCCCACCGGGCTGCTGGGGCTGGTCGACGCGGTCGTCGTCGCGGACCGCGACGGCGCGCGCCACCGGGACCAGGCGATGCCCTTCCTGACCGAGGGACTCCCGGTCTTCGTCGACAAACCCCTCGCCCGCACCGTCGAGGACGCCCAGGCCCTGATCGACACCGCCCGCGCCCATGACGCGCCGCTCACCTCGTCCTCGGCGCTGCGCTGGCTCCCCGGCACCGACGCGCTGGCGGCCCGGTCGGCGGGGGAGGGGCGGCCGCAGCTGGTCGTGGTGACCGGCCCCGCCGATCCGGCCGGGGACCACGGCGGGATCTTCTTCTACGGCATCCACGCGGTGGACGTCGCCCTGCGGCTCGCCCCCGGTGAGATCTCCGGCATCCGGACGGACACCACCGGCACCACCGTCGTCGCGTCCTTCACCGCGGGCGGGACCCGCGTCGTCGTGAACTTCGTCCGGCCGGGCCGCACGGAGCAGATCCCCTTCCACGCGATGACGTTCACCCGGGAGAGCATGGCCCAGCAGACCCTCGTCCCGGGCGCGGACTACTGTGTGCCCGGCCTCGAAGCGTTCCTGGGCATGGTCCGCACGGGCAGGCCGCCGATCGGCTACGGGGACCTGCTGCGCCCCGTCGAGGTCCTGGAGTCCGTCGCCGCCGCGCTGGACGGAGGACCGGCCGCCGACCGGTGAACCGCACCACGTCCGGGTTACGGACAGGCGAAGAAAACCGGGCCAACAGGCCTACCGCGAGAGACGATTGACCTGGTAGGGGCGGTCTTCGCGGGTCCGGCCGATATGTTCCGGCCACTTACGGAATGACATGCTCCGCTCAACGTCGCGCACAGCCCGCAGTCGCGCATTCGCCCTCCGTGGTGGCGGCGTGACCTGGACCACAAGCGCCTTGACAGTCGCCGGACGGTTGCCGAAAGCTCGTTCATCATTGGTCTGGACCACAATGAATGAGCGGGGTTCATGTTCAAGCCGTCGCGTGCTTCTGCTGTGGGTGTGCTGCCTTCGCCGCTCTCTGAACACCGGTTCAGATCAAGGGAGTTGGATGCGAGGGCTATGGTGCCGTCATGCTCCGGCACCGGCCGGGTGGGCTGATGGAACAGCAGCCCTCGGACGTACGACTGGCGTTGAGCGAGCTGTGGCAGGCGTTCGGTGCGGTCGCGCTGCTCGTCCGGTACGGCGCCGACGTCCCGTGGCCCCACTCCTCCTGGGCCCGTGAGGCGCACGGGGCGCTGACGCCGCGTCTGCGGTCGTTGGCCGCCCTGGCCCGGCCGCGCGGGCGCATCCCCTCGTTCCTGACGGGCGGCGCCACCTCCCGGAAGGCGGGCGTCGCCGATGAACTCGACGGCCTGGCACGCGTACCGGCCGGGCTGGTGCGCGAGGAGATCGCCCGCGAGTACCCGCAGGCGCCGGCGGACCCGCTGATTGCCGCCGTGATCCGCGATCCCGTGGCGCAACTCCGCTATCTGGCCGTTGAGTTGGCGCAATTCTGGCGTACCGCGATCGAGCCGCGCGGGGTCGGACTCGCGCGTTCCCTGGAGGAGGAGATCCTCTTCCGCTCGCGCACCCTGGCGATGGGCGGGGGCGCGGCGCTCCTCCGCGACCTCGGCATCCCGTCCGAGCGCACGGACGGGGTGCACCGTGTGACCGCCGTTCCGATGCTGTTCGCGGACGGCACCCCCTGGTGGTCGGTCGCGGACGGGCGGACCGTGGTCTCCTTCGCGGCGCGGGGAGCCGGGCTCCTGCACACCGCACCGGAGCCGGACGGCCCCGAACGCCCCTCGCGCGAGGACCGGTTGGCGATCCTGCTGGGCCGGGGACGCGCCTCCGTCGTCCGTGAGCTGGCCGTACCGATCACCACCTCCGCCCTCGCCGACCACCTGGGACTGGCCGCGAGCACCGTCTCCCAGCACCTCTCCGCCCTCGTCTCCGCGGGCGTGGTGCAACGCCACCGGGCGGGCACCCGCGTGCTGTACGAACTGAACCGCTCGGGTGTGACGCTGACCCAGTGCCTGACAAACAAATGATCTACGGACCGGTCGGCTGCCACGCCCCTCACCAGCGGGTTCACCGCGCACCGGTCCGTCGCCGCGGCATCCGGAGCAGGTGATTCGGCGTACACCGAAAGGCTTGTCCGCCGTTGCGCGGTCGACAAGAGTCGAGGTGCGGAACGGCTCGGCCGGAGGCCGGCGGAACACCGGAGCGGTGAGACCGGCGGCGAACCGGCCCATCGACCGGTCCACCGGGCCACGGCCCCCTCCCGGTCCCGGGCACACACCGCGCCGACACCGTCGACGAAGACGGCCGCCCGAGACCGTTCCCGGCGCCCCACCGACTTCGAGCCTGGAGTGATTGCATGCCGACGCCCGATCCGTATCTGCACCGAGCCCCCTCGGCCCTCCCGTACTTCAGCTCGGACGGCGAGGCGTACCTGGCACGCACGCCACTGCGGGACATCCGCAAGTCGCGGGAGCTGCGGGTACTGTCCCGGGCGGACTTCGACTTCTGGCAGACGTACGGGTACGTCATCGTCAGGGAGGCGATCCCCGCCGCCGCGGCCAGGCGCCTGCTGGACTTCACCTGGGACTTCCAGGGACTCGATCCCGAACGGCCCGAGAGCTGGTACGAGGACCGGCCGTTCCGCACCGACCTGGACCGCGAACTGCACGTCTACGGCTTCGTCGAGGCCTACCACCACCAGCTCATCTGGGACAGCCGCCAGGCGCAGCGGGTCTATGACGCCTTCGTCGACGTGTGGGACTGCGAAGAGCTCTGGGTGACCCTGGACCGGCTCAACCTCAACCCGCCCAATGTGAAGAACCGGGACCGCGCGCTCATCGCCCCCACGGACCAGGGCTTCGACATCGAGCTCCACTGGGACGTCGACACCACGCTCGGTGTGCTGCCGCAGCGCGTCCAGGGGATCATCGCGCTGAACGACACCCGTCCCGAGCTGGGCGGCTTCCAGTGCTCGCCCGAGCTGTTCCGCCGGTTCGAGGAGTGGAAGGTCGCCCAGCCGGAGGACCGGGACCCGATCAGGCCGGACGCCGACCGTACGGAGTTCCCCGTGGTCCGGCCCGAACTCCGGGCCGGGGACCTGCTGATCTGGAACGGCCTGCTCGCGCACGGGGTGGCCCGCAACACCTCCGAGGACGGTGTGCGGGCGGTGCAGTACCTGTCCATGATGCCCGCGCTGGAGTCGCACGAGGAGCTGCGCCGCTCCCGGGTCGAGTCATGGCGCAGGCTCAGCACACCGGACTGGAACAGGACCCTGGTGGGCGACGTCACGAAACACGAGTCCCTCCGGTACGGCACCGCCGAGCTGAACGGCCTCGGCGAACGGCTGCTGGGGCTGAAGTCCTGGACCGAGCAGGAATCCGAACGGCCCACGGGAGAGCTGGTATGCGCAGAATCTGCCTGACCCTTCCGACGAACAGGGCCTGCGCCGCGACGATCGCGGCCGTGGGCGAGGAGGCGGACCACGCGGCCGAGCGCTTCGGCGTCGAGGTGCGTCTGCTGATCCTGGACTCCTCCGGGGAGGAGACCTTCGGCGAGCACGCCGAGGTGGTCCGCACGGCCCGCCGGGCGCCGAACGTGATCACCCACCACCTCGGCGAGGCCGAGCAGCGGGACTTCCTGCGGCGGGTGATCCACCGCTCGGGCGTCCTCAAGCCGGAGCTGATGCTCGACCTCATGCTGCCCGCCGGTGTGTCGTACGGAGCCTGCACCAACCGCGCGTTCCTCATCGCCGCCTCGCTCGGGTGCGTCTCGGTGCACCGCAGGGACTCGGACAGCACGTACCAGGTGCTGGACGGCGAGACCGTCTTCCCCGTCCACCACGAGCTCGCCTCGCTCGGGAGGACCGCGGCCGACGCGGCGGGCGGTGTGTCCGAGACCGTGCTCGACCCGGAGCACGCGCCCAAGCCCGTGGTGATGGTGGGCAGCTCCTTCGTGGGCGAACTGTCGGTGGACATCGGCGAGATGGCCGAACTGGACCGCGACATCCACCACGACGTCGTCAGCCTGTGGGCGCCCGGCCACTGGTCGGACGAGCGGAAGCGGGAGCTGGTCGACGAGTCGTTCAGGGGAGCGGGCACCACCCCGTTCACCGGCGATCACTCGACCCTGACCCGGGTCGACCCGATGCGCGTGGACATGTGCAACATCAGCTTCCTGCACGAGGTGTACGAGCGGGTGCCGCTGCCGCCCGCCACCGACACCATCGGCAGCGACTACTTCCTCATGCACCTGGTGCACGACGGCACCCTGCCGGGCGTCCTGCACAACCGCAACATCGTGAACTACTACACGCCCGAACGCCGGACCGACGCCGGGTTCATGGCCTATCAGCTGCGGCTGACGAAGTTCTTCCTGTCGATGCTCTACTTCAACTTCATCTACGAGCGGATGGCGGCGGCCGGTGCCTCGCTGATCGACGACGAGTACCACGTCCGTCCGGAAGCGGTGGCCGAGCTGGCGCGACGGAGCGCCGGGGCCGATCGCGCGGAGAACGTACGGCGGCTGGAGGTCCTGGAGCGCTCCTACCGCCGACTGGGCGGCAGATACGCCGAGTTCGCCGGGGTCCTGGCCGCACGGGGCGAGCGGCTCCTCGAAGAGGCCCAGGCGGACATCGAGGACTTCGCGCTGCTGACCGAGGCATGGCAGCCGCTGGTCCGGGCGAGCAGATCCATCGCGACGATCGGGCCCGGTACGTCCACCGGCGTCCACCGGCCGATTCGCTAGGCGGGCGTGGACCATCATGCATCTGAACGCTCATGTGCGCGCCGCGCTGGAAGCCTCCGACGAGGACCGCATCGTCTTCGATCTCGCGGGCATCGAGGCCCAGTACGAGTCGCTGCTGCGGGAACTGCCGGGCATCGCCGTCCGCTTCGCCATGAAGGCCTGCCCGGTGGACGAGGTACTCGGCGCCCTGGCGGCGAAGGGCTCGGGGTTCGACGCGGCGAGTCCCAACGAGATCGCGCAGGCCCTCAGGACCGGGGTGCCGGCCGACCGGATCCACTACGGCAACACCATCAAGTCCGACGAAAACATCGCCGAAGCCCACCGCCTTGGCGTGCGGGACTTCGCGACCGACAGCCTGGAGGACGTGGCGGCGACGGCGGCCCACGCCCCCGGTTCCCGGGTCTTCTGCCGACTCGCCACCAGCGGGGACGGGGCGCTGTGGGGGCTCAGCCGGAAGTTCGGCTGCTCCGGGGCCGACGCGGTGCTCGTCATGGAGGCCGCGCGGGCGGCCGGACTGACCCCGGCCGGTCTGTCCGTACACGTCGGTTCGCAGCAGATGACCTCGGAGGCCTGGCAGGACGCCTTCGAGCGGCTGGCCGACGTACTCACCGCACTGAACGGCCGGGGCATCTTCCCGGACCACGTCAACCTCGGCGGCGGGCTGCCCGCCCTCGGCTACCTCGACAGCCGGGGAACGCCGCTCGACCCGCCCCTGGACAAGATCTTCGCCGTCGTCCGGGAGGGCTTCGAGCACCTCGCGTCGGTCTCGGAGGCCCCGCTGGACTTCGTGATGGAGCCGGGACGCCATCTGGTCGCCGACCACGGCGCGATCAGGGCCCATGTGTCCCGGCTGTCCTCCCGGAAGCAGCTGGACGGCCGGCGCGAGCACTGGCTCTATCTGAGCTGCGGGAAGTTCAACGGGCTCTACGAGATGGACCAGTTGCAGTACCGGCTGCTGTTCCCCTCCCGCTCCGGCACGAAGACCGTACCGGCGGTCGTGGCGGGGCCCACCTGCGACAGCGACGACGCCTACGACCACGAGCACGGCCGGGTCCCCGTACCCGCCTCCGCCGCCTCGGGGGACCCGGTCTGGGTCCTCTCCAGCGGCGCCTACGCCACCGGCTACATGACGCAGGGGTTCAACGGCTTCGACCCGCTGCCGTACACCTGCGTGGACGGCGGCTGAGGGCACGGCATGCGGATACGACACATCGCCGACGGCGACTGGGACGCCGTCGTGGCGCTGGAGGCCGGGGCGTACACCGACGACGGACTGTCGGAGGGGAGGGCGGCGCTCCGGTCCCGGGCCGACGCCTCGCCCGCCACCTGCTTCGTCCTGGACCACGGGGACCGCACGGCGGGATACCTGCTCGCCCTGCCCTACCCGATGTTCGCGTTCCCGGATCTCGACCGGGCGGAGGAGACCGTCATGCGCTCGCGCAATCTCCATCTGCACGATCTCGTCGTCGCCGAGGAGTTCCGCGGCAGGGGACTGGCCGGGGCCCTGCTCCGCCGGCTCACCTCGACGGCGGCGTCGACGGGGTACGGGACGATCTCCCTGATCGCCGTCCTGGGCAGCGACACCTTCTGGACGGCGAACGGGTACCGGGCCCACCGGGAGGTCGCACCACCCGCGAGCTACGGCGCGGACGCGGTGTACATGTCCCGTCCGGTACCGGACGCCCGCACCGGCAGTACGAACCCCGCCCACGCGCCGTCGCGCCGGGCACCTCTGAAAGACGAAGTGGGCTGATTACCTGTGTATGGCGTTCGAGATCCATTCCGCCGGGCGCAGCTCGCGATCGCGGCGCTGTTCTGCTTCCTCGGGTTCCAGTACGCGACCTGGGCGTCACGGCTCCCCGCGCTCAAGACACGGCTGGACCTGTCGGAGGCGCAGCTGGGGCTGTTGCTGATGGCCTGCGGTGTCGGCGCGGCCGTGTCGTTCCCCCTCGTGGCCGTCCTGATGAAGCGCATGGGCTCACGGCGGCTCGCGATCGTGTCGGCGGTGTGTCTGAGCCTGCTCCTGCTCGCGCTGGCGGCGGCGCCGAACTACCCGGTCGCCCTGGTCGTCATCTGCTGCGACGGAATCGCCGTCGGCTCCCTGAACGTCGCGATGAACGCCCAGGGAGCCGCCCTCGAAGCCGTCCATCAGCGCACCGCCATGGCGAGACTGCACGCCACCTTCAGCGCCGGTTCACTGTTCGCCGCGCTGCTCGCGTCCGGGGTGAACCTGGTGACCACGGACCTCGCGGCGCACTTCGGCGTGGCCGCCGTCCTTCTGCTCCTGCTGGTCGGACCGACCTGTCCGGGGCTGCTGACCGAGGCGGAGCAGGTACCGGCCGAAGCCCCGGCCGAGGAGCGGACCCCGGCTCCGGAGAAGGGCCGTCGCAAGCTGAGCATGCCCTCGCGCATGACGGTGTGGATGGGCGGCGCGATGGTGTTCGGCACGGTGACCGAAGGCGCCATGAACGACTGGTCCGCGCTCTACATGAAGGACGTCGTCGACGCGGCGTCGGAGCTGGCCCCCATGGGCATCGCGGTGGTTTCGGTCATGATGGTGCTGGCCCGGGTCTTCGCCGACGGCTGGCGCAGCCGCTGGGGCGACGGCCGCATCGTCCGCGTCGGCAGCGTGCTGGCCGGTGCGGGGCTGGCGCTGGCCCTGCTGGCCGGTGGTGTCGTGCCGACGCTGATCGGGTTCGCCTGCGTCGGGCTGGGCGTCGCGGCCGTGACGCCGTGCATCTACGTGGCCGCGGCGGCGCAGGGCACCGACGCCCTGGCCCTGGTCGCCGCCATGGGCACGACGGGCCTGCTGGCCGGACCGGCGGTGATCGGCTTCATCGCCGGGGCCGGCAGCCTGGTCTGGGGGATGGCCGCCGTCGCCGCGTCGGCGATCCTGGTGTCCGTGTGCGCCACGCAGATCCGCTGGCCGGGTCCGGCCGCGGCGGCCCGGGTCCTGGTCCCGAGCCCCGGCCCGGAGTCCTGATCCGGAGAAGGGCAGAGAAGGCGGTTGAGGGCGGCGCTGTGGCCGACGCAACACGGAGAAGTCGGCACCCGCGCCGCCGATCGGTTGGGTGAGCCCGCGTTACCGGGCAGGATGGGGCAGTCCAGCCGGTGAGGGGAAAACATGATCGAGAAAATCCTGCCGTCCCGGATCGCGGTGGCAGAGGCGTTCTCCGACCTGCCCGACGCCGTGCTCCTGCCCGGTGAGGAGCAGCTGACCCGCGGATTCGTGGAGAAGCGGCGCAAGGAGTTCACCACGACGCGGCACTGTGCCCACCGCGCGCTCGACTCGCTGGGCATCGCTCCCGTACCCGTCCTCAAGGGCGAGCGGGGCGTCCCGCTCTGGCCCGAGCACACGGTCGGGAGCCTGACCCACTGCACCGGCTACCGCGCCGCCGCCGTGGCCCGCCGGGCGGACGCGCTCAGCATCGGCATCGACGGCGAGCAGGACGCGCCGCTGCCCGGCGGCGTCCACGACAGCATCGCGCTCGTGGCGGAGCAGCGGCGCGAGCGCGAACTCCGCCTGGAACACCCGGAGATCCACTGGGACCGGCTGCTGTTCAGCGCCAAGGAGGCCGTCTACAAGACGTGGTTCCCGCTCACCCACCGCTGGCTCGGCTTCGAGGAGGCCGACATCGAACTCCGGCCGGACGGCGGCTTCACCGCCGAACTGCTGGTCGCCGACCGGCGGACGGTGGCCGGGGCGGGGGTCACGGAGGTCCCCGGCAGCCTCCAGGGCCGCTGGCTGTCCGGAGGGGGCCTGGTGCTGACCGCGATCGTCGTCGGGAACGGCCCCGGCACCGCGCGGGAAGCGGGTCGGTAGGTACGGGGGACCCGCGCCGGGGGTCTCGTCCGAGGAACGGGTGTTCCCGTACCCTCTCTCCGCATGAGCGAAGATCACCCGGGCGAAGAGCGCAGGCGCGCACGTGAGTTGGGCATCACCCTGGACGGCGAGCCGGGGCCGTGGAACGCGATCACGGACGTACCCGGTGTCGAGGTCGGCTACGTCACCCTCGTCGAGGGCGACGACGTGCGCACCGGAGTGACGGCGCTGCTGCCGCGCGGCCGGGACGGGGTGGGTACGCCCTGCGCGGCGGGCTGGCACTCGTTCAACGGCAACGGGGAGATGACCGGGACCGCGTGGATCGAGGAGAGCGGCTCGCTCGCCGTCCCGGTGGTCATCACCAACACCTACGCGGTCGGTCCCGTGCACCGGGGCGTGGTCGACTGGGTGCGCGCCAACTGCCGCGGCATGGCCCCGGAATGGCTGCTGCCGGTCGTCACGGAGACCTGGGACGGCCACCTCAACGACATCCACGGCACGGCCGTGGAGCCCCGGCACGCGGCGGCCGCGATCGAGTCGGCGGCCTCCGGCCCGGTCGAGGAGGGGTGCGTGGGCGGCGGCACCGGCATGCGCTGCTACGGCTTCAAGGGCGGCTCCGGCACCGCGTCGCGCGTGGTGCAGTACGGCGAGGACCGGTACACCGTCGGCGCCTTCGTCCAGGCGAACTTCGGCGCGCGGCGCGAGCTGACGGTGGCCGGGGTGCCGGTGGGGCGCCGGCTGACCGACCCGGCCGGGGCACCGGCCCCGGAGACGGCGCCCGACGGGGAGCGTCCGGTACCGCCGGGCGCGGGTTCGGTGATCGTGGTGGTGGCGACCGACGCGCCGCTGCTGCCGGGTCAGTGCAAGGCGCTGGCCCGCCGGGTGACGCTCGGTCTGGCCCGTACCGGCACCACCGGCAGCCACTTCTCCGGAGACCTGTTCCTGGCCTTCTCCACCGCCAACCCGTCCGCGTTGACCAGTACGTTCCCCGAGGACGACGGCAGCGCGCCGTACGAGTCGATGCGTTTCGTGCCCTGGGGCCGGATGGACCCCTTCTACGGCGCGGTGGTTGAGTCGGTGGAGGAGGCGGTGCTCAACGTGCTGACCGGTGCGCACGCGATGACCGGCCGGGCCGGACACCACGTCCCCGCGCTCCCGCTGGACCGGGTGACCGGACTGCTGGCGGAGCGGGGAGCACTGGCCTAGCGCCGCGGTCCGGGTGCCGTTCACGGCCGCTTCGCGACGGGTTCGTTGGCCCGGTACAGGTTCGTCGGCCATACTGCCCGCCGTGGAGCAGCGCATAGATCCGAACACTCAGCCCGGATACGCCGCGGGGACAGACCCGGCGTTCATTCCCGGTCTCACGGCCCCCGTCGCGGCCGGGAAACCGGACACGAGCCTGGAACAGGCAGAGCTGGAGAAACCAGAACCGGAACAGACGGAGCGGGAACAGCCGGAGGAGCCCGAGGACCGAGCGGCCGCACCCGCGGTGCCGGAGGGGGACGACGAGGACGGCGACGGCGATCCCGGGACGGCGGCGGACGGGCCCTCGTTCGAGGTGAGCGACCGGCGCGGGTCGATCACCGCCGACCGGGAGGGCGTCCGGTTCCGGCTGGACGACCAGGAGGCCGATTTCCGGTGGGACGAGATCGGCGCGGTCGAGGTGAAGACGCCCCGGTTCGGCCGCCGGTTCACCGTCACGGTCCACATGTCGACCCGCCGGTGGTTCAACGCCGAGGTCGAGGCACCCGCCAGGAGCGACCTCAAGAAGTGGGAGGCGGAACTCGACGCGGTTCTGGACGTCTACTTCGAGGAGTCCTGACCGCGGCGGTGCCGTGCGGGAGGGCGGGGCCGGTGGCCGTGGAGACAACCACCGGCCCCGCCCCGGCGATCACCGGGCCCGGCCCGGGAGTCCCGGGGCCGCCGGTGACGTCTCACGCGGTGCCGCGCAGCGCGTCGAGGACGTGCGGCCAGGCGGCCGCCCCGAGCGCCGCGTCCGCCGCGCTGGAACCGCCGTACAGGAACCGCGTCGAGACGGGCGCGGGGCCCTCGCCCGGCAGCCGGGGGCGGTGACCCGCGTCGGGGGCGCCGACGAGCCGCACGGGCAGCCCGGCGGCCGTGCGGCGGGCCGCCAGCTCCTCGGCGAAGCGGAGCGAGGGCCACATCGCGTCGTCGCCGCCCGCGACCAGGACGAGCGCGGCGCCGGACCTCTCCACCGGGATCCTCGCCGCGTCGACCCGGTCGAAGTACGTCCGAAGGCTCCGCTCGTACCAGCCGAGGACGGCGACGGGCGCGCCCTCGGGCCGTCCGGGCGCGGGGGCCCAGGAGTCGTCGAGGGGCACGAACGGCAGCGGCTCGCCGCGCCAGGTCCAGGACGACCGGTACGGCCTGGACCGCCCGTCCCGGCCGGGGCCCACGTTGGCCCAGGTGAGCGAGGTGGGCGAGAGCGCGACCACGGCGTCGACCCCGGGCAGGAGCACGGACAGGTGCAGGGCGGCCTCCGCGCCCTTGGACGTACCGAGGACACCGATCCGCCGTGCGCCGCCCGCGCGGAGCACCTCGATCGCGGCCCCGAACGTCTCCAGCGGGACCTCGCACACACCCGGCGGCTGTCCGGGGCCGCCGAACCAGCGGATCGACAGGGCCGCCATCCCCTCCCGGGCCAGCAGCCGGCACCGCTCGTCCTCGACGCGCCCGCTGGATCCGGAGAGGACCAGGACCCCGGTCCCCGCGCCGGCTGCCGGGCAGGCGAGAAACCCCTCGCGCACACCCTGGTGAGGGGTGGCGCGAGGGGTTCCGCGTGCGCCTGCGCCGGGGGCGCCGAAGACGCGCTCGACGATGCGCACCCGGGCGGTCAGGCGTCCGTCAGCACGACGGAGCGGGTGAGGTGACGGGGGCTGTCCGGGTCCAGACCGCGGGCGGCGGCGCGGGCGATCGCCAGGCGCTGCACGCGCACCAGCTCGGCCAGCGGGTCCAGTCCGCTCTGCACCCAGCGGGCGCCGGTCGCCAGCACCTGCTCCTGGAGCCCCTCGGGGGCGGTGCCGAACATCCAGGTCGCGGTGCCGGAGGTGGCGATGCTGATGGGGCCGTGGCGGTACTCCATCGCGGGGTACGACTCGGTCCAGGACAGCGACGCCTCCTTCATCTTGAGCGCCGCCTCGTTGGCGAGCCCCGCCGTCCAGCCGCGGCCGAGGAAGGTGAACTGGGTGCAGTCGACCAGGCCTTCGGGCAGCGGCTCGGCCAGCGCGGTCTCCGCGTCGCGCACCACGTCCTCGGTGTGCAGGCCGAGGTGGGCGCGGAGCAGGGTGAGCAGTGTGGTGGCGAACCGGGTCTGCACGACGGACTGCTCATCGGCGAAGTCGAGCACGACGACCTCGTCGGCGGAGGTCATCACCGGGGTCTCCGGGTCGGCGGTGATGGCCACGGTGCGGGTGGTGCCGCGCAGCCGGTCGAGCAGTTCCAGCACCTCGGTGGTGGTGCCCGAACGGGTGAGGGCGACGACCCGGTCGTAGCCGCGGCCGAACGGGAACTCCGAGGCGGCGAAGGCGTCGGACTCGCCCTGGCCGGACCCCTCGCGGAGCGCGGCGTACGCCTGAGCCATGTAGAACGAGGTGCCGCAGCCGACGACCGCGATGCGCTCGCCGGCGGCGGGCAGGGCGGCCGACTGCGTCCGGGCCAGCTCGGCGGCGCGACGCCAGCACTCCGGCTGACTGGCTGTCTCGATCTCGACAAATGACACTTTTGCACTCCGTACTCGTAGTGGGATGCTCGTTTGCGCACGTTATACGCGACCTACGAGCATTATCAAGCATTCTGTTTGCAGGCAGCTTGACTGGGAGGAGCCTTGTGCGACGCTTGCGCTGTCCGGTGACCGTACCCAAGGGGATGGGTGCCCGAAGCCCGGACCCGTGAGGAGAGTTGCCTTGTCCAGGGATGCCCGGTGGAACGCGCTGCTGGAACTCGTCGGTAAGAACGGCCGGGTGGACGTCGAGGACGCCGCCACGGCGCTGGATGTCTCCGCCGCGACCATCCGCCGCGACCTGGACCAGCTCGCCGAACAGCAGCTGCTCACCCGTACCCGCGGCGGCGCGGTGGCGCACGGCGTCAGCTACGAACTGGCCCTGCGCTACAAGACCGGGCGTCACGCCCCCGAGAAGCAGGCCATCGGCCGCGCGGTCTCCGGTCTGGTGGCGGTCGGCGAGGTGGTGGGCCTGACCGGCGGCACGACACTGACCGAGGTGGCCCGCTCGCTGGCGGTGCGTTCCGACGTCGTCGGCGACGGCGCGGCGGGCATGGGCGGCCAGCCGAGCCTGACCGTGGTCACCAACGCCCTCAACATCGCCAACGAGCTGGTGATCCGGCCGCAGATCAAGATCGTGGTGACCGGCGGGGTGGCCAGGCCGCAGTCGTACGAGCTGACCGGCCCGCTGGCCAGCGGGGTGCTGGGCGAGATCACGCTCGATGTCGCCGTGCTGGGTGTCAACGCCATCGACACCGAGCGCGGTGCGTACGTCCACCACGAGGGCGAGGCCAGCATCAACCGGCTGCTCGCCCAGCAGGCGCAGCGGGTGGTCGTGGCCGCCGACTCCTCGAAGATCGGCAAGCGAGCCTTCGCCCGGGTCTGCGGGCTGGGCCAGATCGACTTCCTGGTCACCGACAAGGGCATCACGCCCGAGGCGACCGCCCGCTTCACGGAGGCCGGCGTCACCGTCGTCGCGGTCTGACCCGCCTCTCGCCGTCCGCCGCCCGCCGCCCGCTGTCCGCGCGCCCGGTAAGCGCCGGCCGGGCGAGCGGCCCGGCCCCGCCACTCTCGAAATTGTTTGATCTTGCTTCAATCAATGCAAGATCAAACATGAACGCGCAATTCAAGCGGTGAATCCCTGACCCGGCGCATGGTCCGACGACCGCGCCGGGTCTTCCGTGTATGCGTTCCGTGCCCGTTCCATGGTGCTTTCGTGCCCGATTCCGGGTCTCCGTGCGGGTGGATCGAGGCTCGATCTGGGCTTTTCGATGTCCTCA
This sequence comes from Streptomyces sp. NPDC057697, assembly GCF_042799335.1. NCBI lineage: Bacteria > Bacillati > Actinomycetota > Actinomycetes > Kitasatosporales > Streptomycetaceae > Streptomyces > Streptomyces sp. NPDC057697. The sequence continues at coordinate 292,552 of NZ_JBHVJA010000005.1, forward strand.
GATGTTCGTTACCCGTGTGAAATGAACAACTCTTGCCATCGACGTGCATGTCGTGAACCATGTGCCTGTCGCCGCGAGGGAGCAACGACCACACCGTCACCGGTGCGCGTTGCCGTCGTGATCGCGGGACACTCCCCCTTGCTCCATCAGCCCTGGAGGTGCCTGTGACGATGGCAGATGCGCCGGTCTCGGCCGTGCGGTCGCCTGTGCCGCAGCCCCATGACCCTGACGACACGGATCGCTCCGGCGGGAAGAAGCGCAAGGACATACGGGTACGACTACCGCTCCGTCACCGCCTCAGGCGGGACAGATCGCTTCTGCTGTTCTGTCTGCCCGGAGTCCTGTACTTCGCGCTGTTCTTCTACCTGCCGCTCGCGGGCAATGTCATCGCCTTCCAGGACTACCAGCCGTTCCTGGGTTTCAAGCAGAGCCCGTTCGTCGGTCTCGCGAACTTCACGGCGCTGCTCTCCGAGCCGGAGTTCTGGAGCGCGGTCTCCAACACGCTCCAGATCACCGCGATCCAGCTGCTGCTCTACTTCCCGGCCCCGATCGCGCTGGCGCTGCTGCTGAACTCGCTCATCAGCGAGAAGATCAAGCGGTTCATCCAGACCGTCGTGTATCTCCCGCACTTCCTGTCCTGGGTCGTCGTGGTCGCGATGTTCAAGCAGGTGCTCGGCGGCGCGGGTTCCGTCACCACGCTGCTCATGGAACACGGGGTCGACATCGGCAACGTGATGACCGATCCCGGCACCTTCAAGCTGCTGATCACCGCCCAGGCCATCTGGAAGGACTGCGGCTGGGGGACCATCATCTTCCTGGCCTCCATCGCCTCGATCGACATGGGCCAGTACGAGTCCGCTGCCATGGACGGGGCCGGCTGGCTCCGCAGGATCTGGCACATCACCCTGCCGGGCATCCGGCCGGTGATCCTCATGCTGCTGATCCTGCGGCTCGGCGACATCCTCTCGGTCGGCTTCGAGCAGATCATCCTCCAGCGCGACGCGGTCGGACCGGACGCCTCCGAGGTGATGGACACCTATGTCTACTTCCACGGCGTCATCGACGGCAGCTGGGGAATGAGCACGGCCGCCGGACTGATGAAGGGCGTCATCGGATTCGCCCTCATCCTCGCCGCCAACAAGCTGGCCCACCGCTTCGGTGAGCAGGGAGTGTACCGATGAGTCAGCAGACCCTTGCGGCACGACTGCGCGGAGCCCGGTCCGGCGAGCGCCGCCGGGCCTCGTCCGGCCGCCCGCCGTGGATGGAACGGCCCCACTGGTACGGGCAGGGCGCGAAGGCCGCCGCCCTGGTGGTCCTGACGGTGATCGTGCTCTACCCCTTCGTCCTCGCCATCGGGACCAGCCTCGCCGGGCGCGAGGAGCTCAACGCCAACGGCGGTTACGTCCTGCTGCCCAAGCACCCGACGCTGGAGGCGTACCGGGTCATCCTCTCCGGCGGCGTCGTCACCCAGGCGGCCGTGGTCTCGATCTTCATCACGCTGATCGGCACCGCGCTGAGCCTGGCCTGTACGGTGCTGATCGCGTACGGCACCTCGCGGCCCGGCACCGTCCTCGGCAAGCCGATCCTGCTGCTGGTGCTGGGGACCTTCCTCTTCGCCCCCGGCATCATCCCGACGTATCTGGCCGTCCAGCAGTTCAAGATGCTCGACACCTACGCGGCGCTGATCCTGCCCGTGCTGCTCAACGCGTTCAACATCGTGGTGGTGCGCTCCTTCTTCCAGAGCATCCCCGAGGAGCTGTACGACGCCGCGCGGATCGACGGCGCGAGCGAGACGACCGTGCTCTTCCGGATCGTGCTGCCGCTCTCCAAGGCGGTCCTCGCGGTGGTGGGCCTCTTCTACGCGGTCGGGTACTGGAACAGCTTCTTCAACGCGGTCCTCTACCTCAACGACTCCAGCAAGTTCCCCATCCAGGTGATCCTGCGCAGCTACGTCCTCAACGGCCAGAGCATCAACGCGCAGGCCATGGGCGTGCACGCGATCCCGCCCGCGACCTCCTTGCAGATGGCCGTGCTGATCATCGCCATCGTGCCCATCTTCTGCGTCTACCCCTTCCTGCAGAAGTTCTTCGTCAAGGGCGTCCTCACCGGGGCGATCAAGGGCTGATCCGCCCGCCCGGACCCCCCGTCGCCCCACGCACCCCACCCACTTCAAGGAGCACCATGTCCACCCACATGTCCAGGCGCGGTTTCATGGGCGCGGCGGGGATCGCCGGCCTGACCGCGGCCGGTCTGACCTCCCTGACCGCCTGCGGCAGCGGCGCCACCGTCAGCAAGGGCGGCGCCAAGGCGTCCGCCAAGCTCAAGCTCCCCGCGTACGTCCCCGCGCAGACCGCCCCCGCCGACCTCGCCGGGAACGCGGCCGGGCTGGACGCCACCTATCTGCGCTACCCGAAGAAGCTGGCCAGGTCCGTGGCCAAGGCGCCCGGCGACGGCAGCCGCATCACGGCCCTCACCGAGACGTTCACCACGCCCGCCCCGCCGCAGGGCAAGAACGGCTACTGGCAGGAACTGAACAAGCGCCTCGGGGCGCAGTTCGACATGACGATCGTCGTCGACCAGGGCGTCGACGCGTACCTCACCAAGTTCAACGCCATGATGGCCAGCGGCGACATCCCGGACCTGGTGTGGTTCCCGCCGAACCAGGGCATCCAGCGCGTGCCCGAACTGCTGGACGCCAAGTTCCACGACCTCACCCCGTATCTGTCCGGCGACGCGGTCAAGAAGTACCCGAACCTGGCGAACCTGCCGACCACCGCGTGGAAGACCGCCGTGATCAACGGCAAGATCCGCGGTGTCACCGTCGCCTACGGCTCCATGGGCCAGGTCTACGTCGTCAACGAGGACTACTGGAAGCCGGTCGGCGGTGCCGAGTTCACCAGCGCCGAGGACTTCCTCGCCAAGGGCAAGGAGCTTCTCGACGCCAAGCGCAACAAGTACGTCCTGGAGCCGGCGTACGTGAACCACGTCGGCATGTTCGGCCAGTGGTTCGGTGCCCCCAGCGGCTGGCGGCTGGAGGGCGGCAAGCTGACCCACATGTACGAGACCGAGGAGTACCAGGAGGCCCTGGCGTTCGGCGTCAAGGTCGCCAAGGCCGGTCTCTTCTGGCCCGACCCCAACCTCTCCACCACCATGGAGAAGATGGCCCAGGGCACGCTGGGCGCCTATGTGCAGTCCTTCCCCAGCTTCCTGGTCGACGTCAAGAACTACGACTTCCCGTTCGGCGTCATCACGCCGTTCGCCGCCACCTCCGGCGCGAAGCCGCGGTACAGCATGGGGTACGGCTCCGTCGGTTACACCGCCATCAACAAGAAGGCCGACGACAAGCGGGTCAGGATGCTGCTGGGCGTGCTGGACTACCTGGCCGCGCCCTTCGGTACCGAGGAGCGGCTCTTCCTCGACAACGGCATCGAGGGCACGCACTTCACCCACGCGGCCAACGGTGACATCAAGCTCACCCCGAAGGGCAACGCGGAGGCCGTCACCACCGCCATGCCGCTCGCCTTCCTGGCCGCCGGTCCCGAGTACATCTACCTGCCGGGCAAGTCGGAGCTGGCCGGCCGGATCCACGGCTGGCAGCAGGAACTCCTCAAGATCAGCCAGACCAACCCCACGAGCGGCCACTTCTCCGACACGTCGACCAGCAAGAGCGCCTCCCTCACCACCGCCATGAGCGACTGCCAGAAGGACATCGTCGCGGGCCGCAAGCCGATCTCCGCCTACAAGGAGGAGCTGCGAAAGTGGCGCTCCGGCGGCGGCGACAAGATGCGCGCCGAGTTCGAGGCCTCGCTCGCGGGCAAGTAGCCGCCCTCACCAGCCTCCGCCGCACCACCCGCACAGAGAGAAGGGACCCCCGTGTCAGACCTGCGACTCGGCGTCATCGGGCTCGGCCTGCGCCGTTCCATCGCCACCTCCGCCCACCACCCCGGACAGGGGTCGGCGATCACCGCCGTCTGCGACCTCGACCCGGAGGTGCGCGGGCGCGAGGCCGAGCGCTTCGGCACCGAGGTCGCGGTCGAGGACTACAAGCTGCTCCTCGGCCGGGACGACCTCGACGCGATCATCGTCGCGACCCCGGACGACACCCACGAGACCATCGCCATCGACGCGCTGCGGGCCGGCAAGGCCGTCTTCGTCGAGAAGCCGCTCGGGATCACGGTCGAGAGCTGCGACAACATCCTGCGCGCCGCGTACGAGACCGGAACCCGGCTGTACGTCGGACACAACATGCGCCACATGGGCGTCGTACGGCTGATGCGCGACATCATCGCCCGGGGCGACATCGGCGAGCCCAAGGCCGTGTGGGTACGGCACTTCGTCGGCTACGGCGGCGACTACTACTTCAAGGACTGGCACGCCGACCGGACCCGCACCACCGGTCTGCTGCTCCAGAAGGCCGCGCACGACATCGACGTCCTGCACTGGCTGGCCGGCGGCTACACCCGCCGCGTCAACGCGCTCGGCGACCTCCTCGTCTACGGCGACCTGCCGCGCCGCGAGGCGGACACCCCGCGTCCGGCGAACTGGCTGCGCGAGTTCGACTGGCCGCCGACGGCCCGCAAGGACCTGCACCACATCGTGGACGTCGAGGACGTCTCGGTGATGAACATGCAGCTCGACAACGGCGTCGTGGCCGCCTACCAGCAGTGCCACTTCACCCCCGACTACTGGCGCAACTACACCGTCATCGGCACCGAGGGCCGCCTGGAGAACTTCGGCGACAGCCCCGGTGACGAGGTCAAGGTCTGGAACACCGGCCCCAGCGGCTACCGCCGCGACGCCGACATCACCTACCGGGTGCCGGAGGCGGGCGGTTCGCACGGCGGCGGGGACACCCGGATCATGGCGGAGTTCTGCCGGTTCGTGCGCGACGGGGGCGTCACCGACACCTCGCCGGTCGCCGCCCGGATGAGCGTCGCCGCCGGTGTGCTCGCGACCCGCTCGCTGCGCGAGGGGGGCGCGCCGTTCGAGGTGCCGCCGCTCGACCCCGAGCTGATCGCCTACTTCGAGGGCGGCCAGGTGCGCTAGGACCTGTCTTCACACTGCGGCCGTCCGGTCGCGGCGCTCGGGGACCGTGACGGCGATGCCCGAGCACCGCGACCGGAGGCGGAACGTCCGTGTCAAGTTCCGTGATCCGTAAGGTGAACGGGGGATTGTTCGTAGACTCGCGGCGTGAACGAATCCATCGGATCCACCACGTGTTCGCCCGACCCGCGGAACGGCACCGCCCGGCGCGGCGTCCTTCCTCGCGCCGGAGTCGCCGAGCACCGTGTCCACCCCCGCCGGGTGACGGTGTCCCGCGTGCCGGATCGCGCCCAGGACGTGAACGCGGGGGTGCGATGAGCTCCCCGGTCTGGCCGAAGCCGCTGCGGCAGGGCGATCCGCACGCGATGGGCGAGTTCCGGCTGGAGGGGCGGCTGGGCGGTGGCGGGATGGGACAGGTGTTCCTGGGACGCTCTCCTGGCGGCCGCCCGGTCGCGGTCAAGGTGGTGCGGCCCGAGCTGGCCGACGATCCCGGATTTCGACGCCGGTTTGCCACGGAGGTCGAGGCAGCGCGCCGGGTCGGCGGGTTCTACACCGCCCAGGTGGTCGATGCCGACCCCGATGCCGACCCGCCGTGGCTGGTCACCGCCTTCATACCCGGCCCGTCCCTGCACCAGGCCGTCGAGACGCACGGCCCGCTGCCCGCGGAGGGGATCGCCGTGCTGGGAGCGGGACTGGCCGAGGGGCTCCGTGCGATCCACACCTGCAACCTGGTGCACCGCGACCTCAAGCCCTCCAATGTGATCCTGGCCGCCGACGGCCCCCGCGTCATCGACTTCGGTATCACCCGCGCGCTGGATGCCACGTCCTCCACCCTCTCCCGCGCCGTGGTCGGCACCCCGTCGTTCATGTCCCCGGAACAGGCACGCGGCCACACGATCGGCCCACCCAGCGACGTGTTCTCCCTCGGACTCGTCCTGGCGTTCGCCGCCGGCGGCCGCAGCCCGTACGGCACGGGCTCGGCCGAAGCGATCGTCTACCGCATCGTCCACGACGAACCCGACCTGGCCGGCCTGCCCGCCCACCTGACGGATCTGGTGCGCCGCTGCCTGGCCAAGAACCCCGGTGACCGCCCCGAGGTGGCCGACATCCTCGGTGAACTCACCGACGCCACCCGGACGGCCGTCCCATGGCTCCCGGAGCCGGTCACGACGATGATCGCCGAACGCCAAGCACAGACCCTGTCGGCCCCGTTACCGTCGCCTCCCTCTGATCCCGGTCCCCGTGAGGGAAGCACGTCGGGAGGTACCGGCAACGACCGTCCCGACGAATCGGCCCCACGACGAAGGCGGTTCCGCCCGAAGCCCGCATGGATCGGTGTCACGTGCGCTGTCCTCGTCCTCGGCCTGCTCGCCGCCTTCGACCTCGCGGGCCTGCCCCCCTTCTCCCACCGGCAGACCGCCGCCACGGCGGGCTCCACGACCACTCCCGGCCCCACCGCCACGTCCACCCCGAGCCCGAGCCCCAGCCCCAGTCGTACGTCCACCCCGAGCCCCAGCCCCACACACAGCACCGCGACACCCAAGCCCAGCCCCACCCCGGACGCCGTCGGCCGGGTGTTCGCGAGAGCACGAAAGGGCGACTGCTTCCACGTAGGAGACGGAGCACCGGGTGACTTCACCATCGGCCAGCCCGGCGACACCTTCAAGCCGGACATGGTGCCGTGCGCCGCGTGGAACGCCTACTACCGGGTCACCAAGGTGGTGCGTACCGGCACCGAGTGCCCGGGGCCTCCCAACGGAGGCAGTACGGAATGGGTCCACAACGGCGGCTCCCCCGACATCACCCTGTGCATCGACCGCCAATTCCGCGTCGGCGACTGCGTCCTCGGCGACGGCACCGGCGGCAAGCTGGACACCATCCACCTGCTGGAAGGCTGGAACTGCGCCGACTCCGACATCCCCTCCGGCCGCGACTACCGCGTGCGCATCTCCCGCATCCTCGGCCCCGGCAAGCGCGACCAGTGCGGCACGAGCTCGGTCCAAGCCCTCCGCGGCACCGTGACGTTGTGTCTCAAGGTGGTCTGAGTCCCTGTCGGGCTTCACGATCGGATGAGCCCAGTCCGGGGCGCCGAGGGGGTCTTTTTGCGACTGTTTTCGGTCATGCTCGGTGGGTAATCGGCACATTCGTGTGTAAGGACCGCCGGAGGACAGTCCGCCGCGACGTGTGACACCGTCGGGTGAATTAAGAAGGTATATCCGGAAAGTGATGGGGGAGGGTCGGGTGCGCCGGTTTCACAGGGTCACCACCGCTCCGCCCGCGCCCGCCTTGAGCGATCAATTCGCGCCAACGGAATGTGAAGGTGGCTGAGTTCGAACGCGTGGCCGGATTTCGGTCGGCATAATCGCGTCCATGTCGATCACGGGTGGAGACGTCGTTGACCTGGGGCGGGGCCTTTACGCATGGCTCCCGCCGAAACGGGGCTGGGGGCTGGCCAACTGCGGGCTGCTCGTCTCGCCCCGCGGCGCGCTCTGGATCGACACCCCCTATGACGCCGTCCTGGCCGGTCAGTTCCTGGCCGAGTCCACGAAGCGGCTGCCCGACGGGGTCCGCGTCGACCGGGTGATCGTCACCCATGCGAACGGCGACCACTTCTGGGGCGCGGGCGTACTCCCCGACGCGGAGATCATCGCGACCCGCGAGGCCCGTGAGCACATCCACTACGAGCCCACGCCCCAGCAGCAGCACGCCCTCGTCACCACCGGCGACCGGGCCACCCCGCTCGGCGGCTACCTCGCGCGCCACTTCGGCCCCTTCGACTGGTCGCAGACCGAACCGGTCGTACCGACCACCTACTTCACGGGCGAGCTCGAACTGACCCTGGGGGAGTACCCGGTCCAGCTCTCCGCGCTGCCGCCCGCGCACACCACCGGCGACCTGATCGTCCATCTGCCCGCGCAGGGCGCCGTGTTCACCGGGGACATCATCTTCTCCTCCACCCCGGAACAGCCGGGCGACCACCCGGTGCACTGGGCGGGCCCGCTGAGCAATGTGATCGCGGCCTGCGAACGGGTGCTGGACACCGGGGCCGGGACCGTCGTCCCGGGACACGGCCCGATCCTCGACCGGGCCGGGGTGCGCGACCACATCGTTTATCTGGAGTACGTGCGCGAGCGCGCCCACGCCTTCCACGCCGCCGGAATCCCCGCCGTCGAGGCCGCCCGCCGGGTCATCGGCGAGGGACGCCACCCGGAACTGGGCCTCCCCGAGCGGCTGGTGGTCACCATCGGCAGCGAGTACCGGATGCTCGACGCCACCGAACTGCCCGGCGTGCTCCAGGTGATGACCGAGGTCGCCGAGGTCGCCGAGGAACTGGAGCGGCGGAGTGCACCGGCTCGCCCCGCGGAGCAGTAGGCCCGGTCCGCGCGGACGTCGCGGCCCGAAGACCGATCCGACCACAGAAACGCGGTGACGGCATGGGATGGATAATGGCGGTGATCGCCGTCGCCGCCGCCGTGGCGGCAGCGGTCCGCGCGCAGAACGCGGCGCGCGCCGAGAACATCGCCCTGGCCCGCGCCGAGCTGGCCGAACGCCAGTCGAGGGCCGCCGAGGCCCGTACCGCGGCCCTCACCGACGAGATCCGCCAGCTGGCCCGCAACCGGATACCCGCCGCCGCGCTCGCCCTCTCCCATCCCACCGCCAAGGTCCCGGGACTGCGCGAGGCGGCCGAGGTCGACGGCGACGCCGCGCGCCTGCTCACCGAGGCGGTGCAGGCCGCCCGCAAGGCCGTCGTCGAGGAGCGCGGCCGGGTCGACGCGGCCGCCCGCGCGGCGATGCGCGGCACCTCCGCCAAGATCCAGTCCCTGCTCAACCAGTCCCAGCAGCTGCTGCACGAGCTCCAGCACGAGTACGACGATCCGCGCATCCTGCAACTGGACTTCCGCAACGAGCTGGCACTCCGGCGCACCCAGGCCACCGCGGTGCTCTGCGACGCCTGGCCGGGCCTCGCCCGGCAGAACTCGCCGCTGGTCGAGATCGTGCTCGGCGCCCAGTCCCGGGTCGCCGGCTACGAGCGCGTCAAGGTCGCCAACCATCTGCGCGACGAACGGCTCGCCCTCGTCGCCCGCGCCGCCGAACCCCTCGCCATCGCCCTGGCCGAACTGCTGGCCAACGCCACCGCCTACTCGCACCCCGACACCGACGTCCAGGTCACCGTCCAGCAGAGCGGCGGCCGCGGCGCGTTCCTGGTGGTCGACGACGCGGGCATCGGCATGGACGACGACGCGCTCGACCGGGCACGGGCCCTGCTGGCCGGACCGCCCGAGGTCCTGCTGACCGAGCTGGGCGATCCGCCGCAGACCGGTTTCGCCGTCGTCGGGCGGCTGGTGCTCCAGTACGGCTTCAACTGCCACATCGAGGCCTCGCCGTTCGGCGGTATGCGCACGATCCTGCGCGTCCCCGCTCATCTGCTGACCGTGATGGAGGAGGACCGCAGTCTCTCCGCCCTCGCCCCGAAGCCGGTGCAGGCGCAGGCCACGCCCTCCGTACCCGCCCCGACCGAGCAGGAGACCGCCCCCGTGCCGCAACCCGCCGGCGGGGAGGCTGCCGCGCTGCCCAGCCGCCGCCGACGCGCACCGCGCCCGGCCCCGGCCCGCCCCGCCTCCGCCGACACCGCCCCGGACCGCGAACAGATGCCCCGTACACCGGAGCAGGCCGGGGCTTCCTGGGCGGCACTCCAGCAGGGCACCCTCAACGGCAGGAGCGTCGCCGGGCGGTCGTCCGCACCGGCACCGGACGACCACGACCACCCGGACGACCGGGACGAGCAAGGAGACGACCAGACGTGAGCGCCCCCACTTCCACCACCGGTGACCTCGCATGGGTGCTGACCCCGCTGCTGGAGCTGCCCGGAGTCCAGCACGCCGTGGTCGCCACCGGCGACGGGCTCGTCGAGGGCGCGTCGCCCGGCCTGGACCGGGCGTCCGGCGAGCGGGTCGCCGCCATGACCGCCACCCTGCACGCCGCGGCACGCGCGTTCACCACGGCGTTCACCGACGTCGAGGCCCCGCGCCTGGCCCAGACGGTCGTCGAGTCCGACCAGGGCTTCGCCGTCGTCGTACCGGCCGGGAACAACACCACGCTCGCCCTGTTCGCGGAACCCGGAGCCAAACTCGGTGACATCGCCTACCAGATGCAGGTGCAGGTGACCGCCCTGACCCGGGCGATGAACGCGCCTGCCCGCCGGCCGGACACCGCCGCCCGGCCATGACCTCCGGCCCGGGACGCCGCCTGATACCCGCCTATCTGGTCACCGGCGGCCGGGCCCGGCCCGCCGGACCCGCGCTCGACCGGCTCGACGTACTCGTCCGCACCGGCACCGAACTGCCCCCGGACACCGGCTCGGAACAGCGCCGGCTGTGCGAGCTGCTCGAACCGGGGGCGCTCACCGTCGTCGAGTGCGCGGCCCACCTGGACCTGCCGGTCAGCGCCACCGTCTTCCTGGCCACGGACCTCGCGGCCGCCGGACATCTGCACACCCGACCGCCCATCCCCAGCGCCGGGGAGATCGACCGGTCGCTCGTCGAGAGGCTGCTCGTTGGACTCCGCTCCCTCCACTGACCGCACCGGCATCGGCTATCTGCCGCCCGCGGCCCGGACCCTGATGAAACTCGTCGTCACGGGTCCGTTCGGCGTCGGCAAGACCACCCTGATCCGCACGCTGTCGGAGATCGCCACGCTCCACACCGAAGAGGCGATGACCCAGTCCAGTACCCGGTTCGACGACACCGCGGGGCTGCCGGACAAGACCACGACCACCGTCGCCATCGACTTCGGCCGCCTCACCGTCCTGGACGACCTGGTGCTCTACATGTTCGGCACCCCCGGCCAGCAGAGGTTCCTGCCGCTCTGGGAGGACATCGCGCGCGGCGCGCTCGGCGCTCTGGTCCTGGTCGACACCCGCAGGCTCGGCGACTCCTTCGCGGTCATGGACATGGTCGAGGAGCAGGGCCTTCCGTACGCGGTCGCGGTCAACCGCTTCCCCGACGCCCCCGCCCACACCGACGAGGTCCTGCGCAAGCACCTCGACCTCGCCCCCGAGACCCCGCTGGTGCAGTGCGACGCCCGCGAACGCCGCGGCAGCATCGACGCGCTGATCGCGCTGGCCGAACACGTGCTCACCCGGATGCCCAGGCCCGAGGACCCGTCATGACCCCGTTCGTCCAGCCGCCGCAGCCCCTCGCCCTGTACGGTCCGGAATTCGCCGCCGACCCGCAGGGCCACTACCGGCGGCTGCGCGCCCACGGCCCCCTCGCGCCCGTCCGGCTCGCCCCCGGCATCGACGCCCTGCTGGTCACCGACTACCAGGCCGCCGTCGACCTGCTGCGCGACACCCACACCTTCACCAAGGACCCGCGCGCCTGGCAGGCCACCGTCCCCGACGACTCACCGGTCCTGCCCATGCTCGGCTACCGGCCCACCGCGCTCTTCAGCGACGGCGACGTGCACGCCCGCTACCGCGACGCCATCAACGACAGCCTCGCCCTGATCGAACCGCACGTCCTGCGGGCCGAGGTCGCCCGGGTCGCCCAGCGGCTCATCGGCGAGTTCTCCGCCACCGGGAGCGGCGATCTCATCTCCCAGTACGCCCGCCGCCTTCCGCTGCACGTCTTCGTCACCTGGTTCGGCGTGGCGCCGGGCGACGGCGAGCGCATCGTCAACGGCATCGCCGGAATGTTCAACTCGACCGAGAACGCCGCCACCGCCTACGCCGACCTGGTCGAGGTCGTCACCGACCTGGTCGCGGACCGGCGCAAGCGCCCGCGCCGCGACCTCACCTCGTACCTCCTCGGCCACCCCGCGAATCTCGACAACGACGAGACTGTGCGTCAGATCACCCTGATCATGAGCGCGGGCCACGATCCGACAACGAATCTCATCGGCAACGCGCTGCTGCACATGCTCACCGACGCCCGCTACGCCGGTTCGCTGCACGGCGGCGCGATGACGGCCCACGAGGCGATCGACGAGGTCCTGTGGCAGGACCCGCCGCTGGCCAATCTCGCCGCCCACTACCCCCGGCACGACACGGAGTTCCACGGCGTGCGGCTGCGCGCGGGACAACTCGTCCTGGTCTCCTACGCGGCGGCCAACTCCCGCTCCGAGCCCAGCGGTTCGGACCTCGCGGTGCGCTCGGGGGCCAGTGCCCACCTGGCCTGGTCGGCGGGTCCGCACCGCTGCCCCGCGAAGCAGCCGGCGCTGCTCATCGCCATGACCGCGATCGAGCAGCTCACCAGCCAGCTCTGTGACGCGGAACTGGCCGTTCCGGCCGGTGACCTGAAGTGGCGTCCGGGACCGTTCCACCGCGCCCTGGTCCGGCTTCCGGTACGGTTCACCCCCGTCGACATGAGTGCGGAAGCGCACCGGCTCAGGTCCGCCGGGGAAGCGGCGGACGGGCCGCCGGCGGTGTCGATCGGCCCCTGAACCGTGTCGGTGGTACGCCGAACGGGTGAGTGGCGAGAGAATTGCCCGATGAACAGCGAGCGCAGCCGGCGCAACGCCGACCGAAGCACAGACGGGGTGGTCCGGTGAGCAGGTACGACAGGTACGACGTCACGGACGAGCAGTGGGAGGGGCTTGCCCAGGTCGTACCTCTGCGCAGCCGCAACGAGTGGCCTTCCAGGGTGGACCACCGTACGGTCCCGGACGAGAGCCCGGCCTCCGAGCAGCGCCGACTCGTCGTGCTGCGGGTCCAGGTCTTCGCGGACGCACGGGAGGTGGCCGAGTACCTGGTCGCGCAGATCCCGGTGCTGCTCGACCTGACCGGAGCCGAGTCGGACGTGGCCAAACGCATCCTGGACTTCACCAGCGGGGTGGTCTTCGGCCTCGGCAGCGGAATGCACCGGGTCGACCGGAACGTCTTCCTGCTCTCACCGGTCGGCATGGAGGTCGAGGGGGTCACCGCGGCGGGCCTCCCCGGTTCGTAGTCCCCGGGAGCGCCGTCCGGGCGGGGCGAGGACATGACGAAGGCCGTCGGGCGCGGGTGGGCGCGAGCACCGTCCGGGCGGGCGGGGCGGGGCGGTTCAGGTACCCCGATCGTAGGAAGGTCGTTCAGGAGGAACGGTTCGCCGCTCTGCGGCCCGCATACCGTCCGCCCATGACCGCACTCCGCCCGGGAACCACCCCGCCCCCGTCCGCCGCCCCGCAGACCGCCGCCGCGCCCGCCGCCACACGTGGGCCGGACCGTCCGGAAGCCGCACGGTCCCCCGGGGGACCGGTCCGCTCCGCCGGACCCGTCGTCACCGAGCTGCGGCTGTCCGCCTTCGCCTCGCACCGGGGCGCCGCCTTCCCCATCGGCCCGGTCACGCTCTTCGGTGGGCCCGGCGGCAGCGGCAAGACGAGCGCGTTACGGGCGTACGAGGCACTGGCCCGGCTGGGCGCCGGGGACCCGCTGGAGGAGGTGTTCCCCGACCCGTCGGGCTGCGTACCGGAAGGGGCGGCCCCGGACGCGCAGGGGCGGCGCGGCTTCCGGATCGGCTGCACGGCGGACGGCCCGGCGGGGCCGGTGCGCCTCGATGTCGCCGTCCAGGCGGAGCCCACGCTCCGGATCGTCGGCGAACGGCTCACCGGAGGCGGCGAGACCCTGCTGACCACCGCGTTGCGCGACCCGGGGCGCGCCACGGTCCAGGCGGCCTGGCACACCGCCGGGGCGGTCCCGGTGACGCGTGCCCCGCTGCCGGACGACCGGCTCGGTACGGCCCTGCTGCCGCTGCGCGTCGCGGGCCGGACCGAGGGGCAGTTACAGGTCCTGGCGGCCGCCGAGCAGATGGTGGTGGCTCTGCGGTCGGTCTTCGCCTGCGAACCGCTGCCGCACCGGATGCGTGCCCCCGTGCCCGCCGGGGACGGCAGGCTGCGCCGCGCCTGCGACAACCTCGCGGCGGTGCTGGAACGTACGCTCACGTGGTGCCCCGGGCGCCGTGCCCGGCTGGTCGCGGCGGTACGGGCCGGATGCGCGGGGCCGGTGGCCGGGCTGGGCGTCGACCGGCTCGCGGACGGCTCGCTGCGGGCGACGGTCGGGCGGGGCGAGGGGCGGGCCACTCCGGTCGGGCGCCTCGGGGACGGCGAGCTGAGATACCTCGCGCTCACCCTGGCGCTGCTCACCGGGCCCGGACTGCTGGTCATGGACGCCGCGGGGGAGGTGCCCTCGGCCATGCAGACCCTCACCGTGCTGGCCGACGGGCTCGACCGCGACCTGGACGGGAGGCAGTTGCGCGCGCTGCTGTCCCTGGCCGGGTCGGTCGGGGCGGCCGGTCACCTCCGGCTGGTCGGGACCGTCACGGAACCGGGCGCGGCACGGGCCCGGGAGACGCCCGGAGCGGCAGTGGTAGACCTGGGTCCGTGACAGAACTCGATGTACAGGCCCTGCAGCGACGACTGGCCGCGTTCGCGGCCGCACGTGACTGGGAGCAGTACCACACCCCGAAGAACCTGGCGGCGGCGCTGAGCGTCGAGGCGTCCGAGCTGGTCGAGATCTTCCAGTGGCTGACGCCGGAGGAGTCGGCGCGGGTGATGGAGCGGCCCGAGACGGCGCACCGGGTGGCGGACGAGGTCGCGGACGTCCTCGCGTATCTGCTCCAGTTCTGCGAGGTGCTGGGGATCGACGCGCTCACGGCACTGGCGGAGAAGATCGACCGGAACGAGTCCAGATTCCCGGTGCCGGAGCCGCCGGACCCCTCGAATTCCGGCAATCGTCACTCTTCGGAGTGATCCACTTATCCACAATCGATCGAGTGTCCACAGATTTCCGAATTCCCCTGGCTTTTCGGTGCCAGTGACCTCACTGTGGGTAATGGATGAGGTGAGCGGCTTTTCGTACGGACGGGGGAACGCATGGAAGCGGAACGGCTCGTAGGGGTCAGCCGGCGTGCTCTGGCGCAGAGCAGGGGGACGCCGGACATCATCGCCGAGGCCTGGCAGGCCCAGGCACTGGCCCAGGCGATCGGCAGTCGGCTGGCGGCCGACGGGCCCAAGGAGTTACGGGGCGAGGCGCGCGGACTGAGCGAGATCGGCGGCCGGAGCAGCGGGGCGCTGGACCACCCGGCGGCGCGGGCCGGGGTGGCGCGGGCCGCGCAGCTCTCGGAGCTGGCCGAGCCCCGGGCGACGCTCACCGGGCTGTGCACACTGCTCGGGGAAGTGGGCATGGCCCTGGTCGGGGTCGCCTGCGAGACCGATGAGCAGGGGCTCTACTGGCAGTGCATGGAGGCGATCGACGCGGCCGACGAGTCGATGGACCGGGTGCACGGGATGCTTCGCCGCCTCGACGAGCGGGACAGGGAGCGACAACAGGACCCGGAGCGCGGCCGGGGGCGCGACGGCCCGTACGGAGCGTACGACGCGCTCGGCGGACCGGCGGGTCCGACCACGGCCGGCCGTGGCCGGGCACGGCTCCGGGAGTGACCGCGCGGACGCCGGACGGAGGGCGGCGACCGCACGGGCCTCCGGCGGCGGCCGCGGCGGCGGCGACCGTGCGGGACTCCGAGGGCGGCGGGCCGCGCGAGGCGGTGGCGGTACGGGACCCGGGCGGCGGCGGTCCGCGGGGCGGCGGGACAGGAGAGGGGCGACCGGTCTCCCGGAGGTGCAGGATGGACGCATGGATCTTCGAATCTTCACCGAGCCCCAGCAAGGGGCGAGCTACGACACCCTGCTCACCGTCGCCAAGGCGACCGAGGCCCTCGGCTTCGACGCCTTCTACCGCTCCGACCACTACCTCCGCATGGGGCCCGGCGACGGGCTGCCCGGTCCGACCGACGCATGGATCACCCTGGCCGGGCTGGCGCGCGAGACCGAACGGATCCGCCTCGGCACCCTGATGACCGCGGGGACCTTCCGGCTCCCCGGGGTGCTCGCCATCCAGGTCGCGCAGGTGGACCAGATGTCCGGCGGGCGCGTCGAACTGGGTCTGGGCGCGGGCTGGTTCGAGGAGGAGCACAAGGCCTACGGCATTCCGTTCCCCAAGGAGAAGTTCGGCAGGCTGGAGGAGCAGCTGGAGATCATCACCGGACTGTGGGCGACCGGTGTCGGCGAGACGTTCAGCTTCGACGGCACCTACTACCAGCTCACCGACTCGCCCGCGCTGCCCAAGCCCGCGCAGGCCAGGGTGCCGGTGCTCATCGGCGGTCACGGCGCGACCCGGACACCGCGACTGGCCGCCCGCTACGCCGACGAGTTCAACATCCCCTTCGCGTCGCTGGAGGACAGCGAGAAGCAGTTCGGCCGGGTCAGGGAGGCGGCCCGCGCGGTCGGCCGCGGACCGGACGACCTGGTGTACTCCAACGCACTGGTGGTCTGTGTCGGCAGGAACGACGCCGAGGTGGCGCGCCGCGCCTCCGTGATCGGGCGTGAGGTGGCGGAGCTGAAGGCGAACGGGCTGGCGGGTTCGCCCGCCGAGGTGGTCGACAAGATCGGCCGGTACGGAGCGATCGGCTCGTCCCGGATCTACCTCCAGGTGCTGGACCTGGACGACCTGGACCACTTGGAGCTGATCTCCTCCCAGGTCCAGTCCCAGCTCGGCTGAGGCGAGCGGGGAACAAGCACCGAGCACCCACCGAGCACCCACCGAGCACCCACCGAGCACCCACCGAGCACCCACTGAGCGGCACCGGAGCGGCGGTCACGGGACAGCGCACACGAGGCGCCGGACCCGAGCCGGCGCCTATGGAGCACCGCGCACGAAGTACCGGGAGCGAGACATCGTGGACGAAGCACCGCACCCGGAGCGTGGACGAAGCACCGCACCCGGAGCACCGAGGGAGGCACCTGTGCACTCCGACCGGCCGGCCGACGACCCGCCGCGCGCCCGCCCGCCCGGGGGCGGCACGCCCGCGGGCACGCTGGGCCGTGCCCTCGCGGCGGGGCCGGTGGTGCTCGACGGGGGCCTCTCCAACCAACTGGAGGCGCAGGGCTGCGACCTGTCCGACGCCCTGTGGTCGGCCCGTCTGCTGGCCGACGGGCCGGGGCGGATCGAGGCGGCCCACACCGCCTACGCGCGTGCGGGCGCGCAGGTGCTCACCACGGCGAGCTACCAGGCGACCTTCGAGGGGTTCGCGCGGCGGGGGATCGGCCGGGCGGAGGCGGCGGAGCTCCTCGCCCGCAGTGTCCGGCTGGCGCGGCGGGCCGCCGCCACGGTGGAGCGGGCCGTTCGGGTCGCCGCTTCGGTCGGCCCGTACGGCGCGATGCTGGCGGACGGCAGCGAGTACCGGGGGCGCTACGGGCTCTCCGTGAGGGAGCTGGAGCGCTTCCACCGGCCCCGGATCGAGGCGCTGGCCGCCGCCGGGCCCGATGCGCTGGCCCTGGAGACGGTGCCGGACATCGACGAGGCCGAGGCCCTGCTGCGGGCGGTGGAGGGGTGCGGGCTGCCCGTCTGGCTCTCGTACAGCGTGGCGGGCGACCGCACCAGGGCGGGCCAGCGGCTGGAGACGGCCTTCGGGCTCGTGTCGGGCCGCGACGACGTGCTGGCCGTGGGGGTGAACTGCTGCGATCCGGCGGACGCCGACCGGGCGGTGCGGGTGGCCGCCGAGGCGAGCGGGAAGCCGGTCGTGGTGTACCCGAACAGCGGCGAGCGGTGGGACGCGGAGGGGCGCTGCTGGGCGGGCGTCCCCACGTTCGACGCGGGCAGGGCGAGGGCCTGGTCGGACGCCGGGGCCCGGCTGATCGGCGGCTGCTGCCGGGTCGGCCCGGACACCATCGCGGCACTGGCCGCGCCGCTCGCCCCGGCGCCGGCCCACGGACACGCGAAAATACCTGGTGAGGGGTGAGTGGACCGCACCATACTCGGACATGTGTTCCTGACGATCAGTACCACCGGCAATCAGGAACGTCCGGCGACCGATCTCGGCTTCCTGCTGCACAAGCATCCCGACAAGGCGCAGACGTTCTCCACCTCCCACGGCACCGCGCATGTCTTCTATCCCGAGGCATCCGCCGAGCGCTGCACCGCGGCGCTCCTGCTGGAAGTGGATCCCGTGGCCCTGGTGCGCCGCGGCAAGGGCAAGGGCCGGGGCGGCGCCCCCGACGCGGCACTCGCGCAGTACGTCAACGACCGTCCCTACGCGGCGTCCTCCCTGCTCTCCGTCGCGATGAGCGCGGTCTTCAGGTCCGCGCTGAACGGCGTCTGCCGCGCCCTGCCCGAGCGGGCGGAGGCGCCGATGCCGCTGCGGATCGATGTGCCCGCGCTGCCGGCCCGCGGCGGTGCGGAGCTGGTGCGCAAGCTCTTCGGGCCGCTCGGCTGGACGAGCGTGGAGGCGGCGGCCGTGCCGCTGGACGAGCAGTTCCCGGAGTGGGGCGACTCGCGGTACGTACGGCTGGCGCTCGAAGGCGAGTTGCGGCTGGCGGACGCGTTGCGGCAGCTGTACGTGCTGCTGCCGGTGCTGGACGACGCCAAGCACTACTGGGTCGCACCGGACGAGGTCGACAAGCTGCTGCGGGCGGGTGAGGGCTGGCTCGCCACCCACCCCGAGCAGAAGCTGATCACCAGCCGCTATCTCTCGCGGCGCTGGGGGCTGACCCGGCAGGCGATGCAGCAGCTCGAACTGGTGCGGCTCGCCGAGTCGGACGACCTCGACGTCGAGAGCATCGACAACGCCGTGGACGAGACGACCGACACCGAGGAGAAGCCGGTACCGCTCGCCGAGCAGCGGCGCGCCGGGATCCTCGGCGCGCTGCGGTCTGCGGGCGCCGGCCGGGTCCTCGACCTGGGCTGCGGCCAGGGCCAGTTGGTCCAGGCACTGCTCAAGGACCCACGTTTCGAGGAGATCGTCGGCGTCGATGTCTCGATGCGCGCCCTCACCATCGCGTCACGACGGCTGAAGCCGGAACGGATGGGGGAGCGGCAGGCGGCCCGGGTCACGCTCAGACAGGGCTCGCTCACCTACACCGACAAGCGGCTGAAGGGGTACGACGCGGCGGTGCTCAGCGAGGTCGTCGAACACGTCGACCCGCCGAGGCTGCCCGCGCTGGAGTACGCCGTGTTCGGTGCGGCCCGTCCCCGGACCGTGCTCGTGACGACGCCCAACGTCGAGTACAACGTCCGTTGGGAGTCCCTGCCCGCCGGGCAGGCGCGCCACGGCGACCACCGGTTCGAATGGACCCGGGCCGAATTCCGCGGCTGGGCCCGGGAAGTGGCGGAGCGGCACGGATACGGGGTCGACTTCGTCCCCGTGGGACCCGACGACCCCGAGGTGGGGCCGCCCACACAGATGGCCGTCTTCACGATGAAGCACGCGGACGGCGCCGCGGGGCCGGGCCGGGACCACACCGCGGAGCCGGCCCCCGACAGCGCCGCCGAGCCCGTCGGCAGTGACGGGACCGAGAAGGAGGCGAACGCCGCATGACCAGTACCGCACGCACGCTGCCGGTGACCGACCTCTCGCTCGTGGTCCTCGTCGGGGCCAGCGGCTCCGGCAAGTCCACCTTCGCCCGCAAGCACTTCGCCCCCACGGAGGTCGTCTCCTCGGACTTCTGCCGCGGCCTGGTCGCCGACGACGAGAACGACCAGAGCGCCAGCGGGGATGCCTTCGACGTCCTCCACTACATCGTGGGCAAGCGGCTGGCGGCCGGGCGGCTGACCGTCGTGGACGCGACCAGCGTCCAGTCCGAGAGCCGCAGGCAACTGGTCCAGCTGGCCAGGAGCCATGACGTGCTGCCCATCGCGATCGTGCTCGACCTGCCCGAAGAGGTCTGCGCCGCGCGCAACGCGACCCGCCCCGACCGCGCCGCGATGCCGCGCCACGTCATCCAGCGCCACCGCCGCGAACTGCGCCGTTCACTGCGGGGCCTGGAGCGCGAGGGCTTCCGCAAGGTGCACGTCCTGCGCACCGAGGAGGAGGCCGAGCAGGCCGAAGTGGTGCTGGAGCGCCGCTACAACGACCTGCGGCACCTCACCGGCCCCTTCGACATCATCGGTGACATCCACGGCTGCAGTTCCGAGCTGGAGTCCCTGCTCGGCAAGCTGGGCTACGTCGACGGCGCGCATCCCGACGGGCGTACGGCGGTCTTCGTCGGCGACCTCGTGGACCGCGGCCCCGACAGCCCCGGAGTGCTGCGCCGGGTGATGGGCATGGTGTCGCAGGGGCATGCCCTCTGTGTGCCGGGCAACCACGAGAACAAGCTCGGCCGCTACCTCAAGGGCCGCAAGGTCCAGCACACCCACGGGCTCGCCGAGACCATCGAGCAGCTGGACCGGGAGGACGAGAAGGACCCGGCCTTCCGGGAGCGGGTACGGGAGTTCATCGACGGCCTCGTCAGCCACTACGTGCTCGACGGGGGCGCGCTCGTGGTCTGCCATGCCGGGCTGCCCGAGAAGTACCACGGCCGCACCTCCGGACGGGTCCGTTCGCACGCGCTGTACGGGGAGACCACCGGCGAGACCGACGAGTTCGGCCTGCCCGTGCGCTACCCGTGGGCGGAGGACTACCGGGGCCGCGCCGCCGTGGTCTACGGCCACACCCCCGTCCCCCGCACCTCCTGGATCAACAACACCATCTGCCTGGACACCGGAGCGGTCTTCGGCGGGAAGATGACCGCGCTGCGCTGGCCGGAGCGCGAACTCGTCGACGTACCGGCCGAGCGGGTCTGGTACGAGCCGGCCAAGCCGCTGGCCAGTGGGGCGCCCGGCGGGCGGGAGGGGCGGCCGCTCGACCTCGCCGACGTACAGGGCCGCCGGATCGTCGAGACCCGGCACCTGGGCCGCGTCGCGGTCCGCGAGGAGAACGCCGCCGCCGCGCTCGAAGTCATGAGCCGGTTCGCCGTCGACCCCCGGCTGCTCGGCTACCTCCCGCCGACCATGGCGCCCACCACCACCTCGCGCGAGGAGGGCTATCTGGAGCACCCGGCCGAGGCCTTCGCGCAGTACCGGGCGGACGGTGTCGCCAAGGTCGTGTGCGAGGAGAAGCACATGGGCTCGCGCGCGGTGGCGCTGGTCTGCCGGGACGCGGCGGCCGCCCGCGAGCGGTTCGGCGCGGGGGGTGCCCCGGGCAGGACCGAGGGCCCGACCGGTGCGCTGTACACCCGTACCGGACGGCCGTTCCTCGACGACGCCGCACTCACCGAGGTGATCCTCGGCAGGCTGCGCGCCGCCGTCACCGCCGCCGGGCTCTGGGAGGAGTGGGACACCGACTGGGTGCTGCTCGACGCCGAGCTGATGCCCTGGTCCCTGAAGGCGGCGGGGCTGCTGCGCTCGCAGTACGCCGCGGTCGGGGCCGCGTCCGGCGCCGTTCTCCCGGAGGCCAACGCGGCCCTCGCGGCGGCGGTCGCCCGGGGCGTGGACATCGGCGCCCTGGCCGACCGCCAGCGCGGGCGTGCCGAGGACGCCGCGGCGTTCACCGAGGCGTACCGGCGCTACTGCTGGAGCACCCAGGGGCTGGACGGGGTGCGGCTCGCGCCGTTCCAGGTGCTCGCCGTCCAGGGCCGCTCGCTGGCCTCCGTACCGCACGACGAGCAGCTGGCCTGGCTGGACCGGCTGGTCGAGCACGACCCGACCGGGCTCCTGCGCACCACCCGCAGGCTCGTCGTCGACACCGGGGACGAGGCGTCGGTGCGCGCCGCCGTCGACTGGTGGCTGGAGCTGACCGGCCAGGGCGGCGAGGGCATGGTCGTCAAGCCGCTCGCCGCGCTCGTGCGGGACGGCAGGGGCAGGCTGGTCCAGCCGGGCATCAAGGTGCGTGGCCGGGAGTACCTCCGGATCATCTACGGGCCCGAGTACACCCGCCCGGAGAACCTGGCACGGCTGCGCGACAGATTCCTCGGCCACAAGCGGTCGCTGGCGCTCCGGGAGTACGCGCTGGGGCTGGAAGCGCTGGACCGGCTGGCCGAGGGGGAGCCGCTGTGGCGGGTCCACGAGGCGGTCTTCGCGGTGCTGGCCCTGGAGTCGGAGCCGGTCGACCCGCGGCTCTGACGGCTGCCGCGGAGGCGATGGGGGTGTCGCGGGCGGGTTCTCCGGCGGGACGGACGGGGAACCCGCCCGCGGTTCGCGGGAGTGAACCGGCCCGCGCACGGTGAGGATGGAGGCATGGGATTCCATGTCGACTCCGAGGCCGGGCGGCTGCGCCGCGTCATCCTGCACCGCCCCGATCTGGAGCTGAAGCGGCTCACGCCCAGCAACAAGGACGCGCTCCTCTTCGACGACGTGCTCTGGGTGCGCCGGGCCCGCGAGGAGCACGACGGCTTCGCGGACGTGCTGCGCGACCGCGGTGTGGAGGTGCACCTGTTCGGCGATCTGCTCCGTGAGTCGCTGGACATCCCGGTGGCCAGGCGGCTCGTCCTGGACCGGGTCTTCGAGGAGAAGGAGTACGGCCCGCTGGCCACCGAGCACCTGCGGGCCGCCTTCGAGGAGCTGCCCAGCGCCGAGCTGGCCGACGCGCTCGTCGGCGGGATGACCAAGCGGGAGTTCCTGACCGGGCACCGCGAGCCGACCTCCGTCCGCTTCCACGTCATGGACCTGGACGACTTCCTGCTGGACCCGCTGCCGAACCACCTCTTCACCCGGGACACCTCGGCCTGGATATACGACGGGGTGTCCATCAACGCGATGCGCTGGCCGGCCCGGCAGCGCGAGACGGTCCACTTCGAGGCCATCTACGGCCACCACCCGCTCTTCACCGGCCCCGAGGCGGGCGCCTTCCACCACTGGTCGGAGGGGCAGGACGACTACCCGTCCACCATCGAGGGCGGTGACGTACTGGTCATCGGCCATGGCGCCGTACTCATCGGAATGAGCGAGCGCACCACTCCGCAGGCGGTGGAGATGCTGGCCCGCGGGCTGTTCGACGCCGGTTCGGCCCGCACGATCGTGGCGCTCGACATGCCCAAGCGCCGGGCGTTCATGCACCTCGACACGGTGATGACGATGGTCGACGGCGACACCTTCACCCAGTACGCCGGACTGGGCATGCTCCGTTCGTACACCATCGAGCCCGGCGACGGGCCCCGGGACCTGAAGGTCACCGACCACCCGCCCGAGCAGATGCACCGGGCGATCGCCCACGCCCTCGGGCTGGACTCGATCCGGGTCCTCACCGCCACCCAGGACGTGCACGCCGCCGAGCGCGAGCAGTGGGACGACGGCTGCAACGTGCTGGCCGTCGAGCCGGGGGTCGTCGTCGCCTACGAGCGCAACGCCACCACCAACACCTTTCTGCGCAAGGAGGGCATCGAGGTCATCGAGATCCGCGGCAGCGAGCTCGGCCGGGGCCGGGGCGGCCCCCGGTGCATGAGCTGTCCGGTGGTGCGCGACCCGGTGTAGGGGCGGGGACGGGCGCGGCCGGGCGACGGCCACGCCCGGGGCGCGGGGCGACCATGCCGTATAGCGATGCAGGGTGTCGTATAGACTTCCAGAGTTATCGTACGCGCGACCCTCGCCCGACCCAGGAGCTGTCCCATGGCCATAGACCTCACAGGCCGCCACTTCCTCAAGGAGCTGGACTTCACGGCCGAGGAGTTCCGCGGCCTGGTCGAGCTCGCGGCCGAGCTCAAGGGCGCCAAGAAGTCGGGGACCGAGACGCAGCGGCTGCGCGGCAAGAACATCGCGCTGATCTTCGAGAAGACCTCGACCCGCACCCGCTGCGCGTTCGAGGTGGCCGCCGCCGACCAGGGCGCGTCCACGACCTATCTGGACCCCTCCGGCTCGCAGATGGGGCACAAGGAGTCGGTGAAGGACACGGCGCGTGTCCTCGGCCGGATGTTCGACGGCATCGAGTACCGGGGCGACAGCCAGGCGGCCGTCGAGGAGCTGGCCGCCCACGGCGGCGTCCCGGTCTTCAACGGGCTCACCGACGACTGGCACCCGACCCAGATGCTCGCCGACGTCCTCACCATGACCGAGCACAGCGACAAGCCGCTGGAGCGGATCGCCTTCGCGTACCTCGGTGACGCCCGCTTCAACATGGGCAACTCCTACCTGGTCACCGGTGCCCTGCTCGGCATGGACGTGCGGATCGTCGCGCCGAGGGCGTACTGGCCCGCCGAGCGGGTCGTCGCCGAGGCCCACCGGCTGGCCGCCACGAGCGGGGCCACGATCACCCTCACCGAGGACGTCGCCGAGGGCGTCGGGGGCGCCGACTTCGTCGCCACCGACGTCTGGGTCTCCATGGGCGAGCCCAAGGAGGTCTGGGCCGAGCGCATCGAGGCCCTGGCGCCGTACGCCGTGACCATGGACGTGCTCCGCGCGACCGGCAACGCCGGGGTGAAGTTCCTGCACTGTCTCCCGGCCTACCACGACCTCGGCACCGAGGTGGGGCGGGGGATCGCGGCGGACCACGGGCTGACGGAGCTGGAGGTCACCGACGAGGTCTTCGAGTCCGCGCACTCGGTCGTCTTCGACGAGGCGGAGAACCGGATGCACACGATCAAGGCCGTGCTGGTGGCGACCATGGCGCCGCCGTCCGCCCAGAGCTGAGCACCGGCCGCTGCATGGTCATGCGCCCGATGGGGTGAACATGCGCAAAGAGGACTAATATGGTGCGTCCTGGTGGGGTTCGAGCTCGCACGCTCGAACCCCATTTCCGTGTGCGCCGCGGGCCCCCACAGCCCCCGGCCACGCGTCCCCCACATGCTCCACCAGAGAAGAGACCATCCCCGTGAGTCCGCCGCGCCCACCGAGCCCCCCGCACCCGTCCGGGCGGCGCATCAAGAACCCCCACCAGCTGATCGCCGAGTCCGGTGCCGACCTGGAGGGGCACGGCCTCAAGCGCTCCATGGGGCTCTTCCAGCTGGTCTGCTTCGGTGTCGGCGCGGTCGTCGGGACCGGCATCTTCGTCGGCCTCTCCGACAGCGTCGCCGAGGCGGGCCCGGCGGTGGTCCTCTCCTTCGTGCTCGCCGCGATCACCTGCATCTTCACCGCGTTCTCCTTCGCCGAGCTGGGCAGCGCCATCCCGGTCTCCGGCAGCTCCTACTCCTTCGCCTACGCCACCCTCGGCGAGCGCGTCGCGTTCCTCGTCGGCTGGTGTCTGCTGCTGGAGTACGGCGTCTCGGTCTCCGCGGTCGCGGTCGGCTGGAGCCAGTACGTCAACGAGCTGCTGGACAGCCTCTTCGGCGCGCAGCTGCCGGCCGCCCTGTCGGCGGGGCCCGGCGACGGCGGGGTGATCAACCTGCCCGCCGTCCTGGTGGTCATGATGGCCGCCACCCTGCTGGTGCGCGGTGTACGGGAGAGCGCCGGGGCCACCGCCGCGATGGCGATCCTCAAGATCACCATCCTGATCCTCTTCTGCGGCATCGCCTTCACGGCCTTCGAGCACGGAAACCTCACGCCGTTCTTCGCCCACGGCGCGGGCGGGGTCACGGCCGGTGCGTCGCTGGCCTTCTTCTCGTACATCGGCTTCGACGCCATCACCACCGCGGGGGAGGAGGTCAAGAACCCCCGGCGGAACATCCCGGTCGCGATCATGGTCTGCATCGGCCTGGTCACCCTGCTCTACTGCGCGGTCGCGCTCGCCGCCATCGGCGCCCTGGGGCCGGAGGCCGTCGCCTCCCGCCCGGCGGCGCTCTCGATCGTGGTCGACCAGGTCACCGACTCGACCGTCGGCGGCGGGGTCATCGCCTTCGGCGCGGTCGTCGCGATCGCGTCCGTGGTGCTCGCGGTGATGTACGGACAGACCCGCATCCTGATGTCGATGTCCCGGGACGGACTGATCCCCCGGATCTTCGAGCGGGTCTCGCCGCGCACGTCGACCCCGGTCGCCAACACCTGGATCGTGGCGGTCGTCTTCGCGGTCGCGGCGGCCTTCGCGTCGCTGGACATGGTGGTGAACCTGACGACCATCGGCACGCTGGGCACCATGGTCGCGGTGAACCTCGCGGTGATCGTGCTGCGGCGCCGCAACCCCGAGGTGAAGGGATCGTTCCGGGTGCCGCTCTATCCGCTGAGCCCGCTCCTGGGCGTCGGCTTCTGCCTCTATCTGATGTACGGGACGGGCTGGACGACCTGGGTCCAGTTCGCCGTCTTCCTGCTCGTCGGCGCGACGGTGTACGCCTGCTACGGCCGCGGCCGCTCCCGGCTGGCCGCCACCGGCACCGCCCGCTGAGGGCGACGGCTCAGCTCTGGGGCGTGAGGGAGGGCAGGGTGAACCACACGGCCTTGCCGTGCTCCGTCGCGCGGTGACCGCAGGACGAGCTGAGCGTCCGGATCAGCAGCAGGCCCCGGCCGTGCTCCTGCCAGGGATCGGGCTCGCCGCCCGGGTGCGGGAAGGCGAGGCCGTCCGGCGGGACGGGGTCGCGGTCGTGCACCTCGACCTGGCAGCCGGTCGGCAGCAGCTCCACCACCAGCTCGATCGGCTCGTCGCTCCGGGTGTGCTCGACCGCGTTGGCGACCAGCTCCGCGGTGAGCAGCTCGGCGGTGTCGGCGTCGGCGGGCGCGTCGATGTCCGCGAGCACCGTACGGATCAGGGCGCGGGCGATCGGTACGGCCGCCGTCGAATGCGGCAGCGCGATCCGCCAGGAGGCGGGAAAGGGGACATCGGGAGGCACGGCATGGCTTCCGTTCCGGGGGTGGGGTACGGGGGCTCTCTGCGGTTCTGGGCTCAGCGGTTCGGGGCTCAGCGGTTCTGGGCTCTGCGGTTCTGGGCTCTGCGGCTCGGGACTCTTCAGTTCGGGGCTCTTCGGTTTCGGTTCAAGACTTCTCGGTTTCAACCTTACGAAGCGCAACGACACAGACAAGGGACTGCCGACCGGTATGAAAGGGACGTTCGCCACTGCGTCTCACCTTCTGCCTATCGCGTGCTCGTGACGGGAGTCACGTACGAGTGATAAGTTCGGGATGCAGGCAGCAGCCCGACGGCTGAAGGGGAGCCCCCTCGATGAGCCCGTTTCCCAGCTCCGCACCGCACACGGACGAATGGCGCCATCTGCGGCTGACGACGGACGACGGGGTCGCCACCGTCACGCTCGCCCGGCCCGAGAGACTCAACGCGCTCACCTTCGGCGCCTACGCCGACCTGCGCGACCTGCTCGCCGAACTGTCCCGCGAACGCACCGTGCGCGCCCTGGTGCTCGCGGGCGAGGGCCGCGGCTTCTGCTCCGGCGGAGATGTCGACGACATCATCGGCGCCACACTCGCCATGGACACCGCCCAGCTCCTCGACTTCAACCGGATGACCGGCCAGGTGGTGCGGGCCCTCCGTGAGACCCCCTTCCCCGTCATCGCCGCCGTACACGGGGTGGCGGCGGGCGCGGGGGCGGTCCTCGCGCTGGCCGCCGACTTCCGGATCGCCGATCCGTCGGCCCGTTTCGCCTTCCTGTTCACCAGGGTCGGCCTCTCCGGCGGCGACATGGGCGCCGCCTACCTGCTGCCCCGTGTCGTCGGCCTCGGTCACGCCACCCGGCTGCTGATGCTCGGCGAACCCGTCCGCGCACCGGAAGCGGAACGGATCGGACTCATCAGCGAACTCACCGAAGAAGGCCGGGCCGACGCGCGCGCGGCGGCGCTCGCCCGCCGTCTCGCCGACGGACCGGCCCTCGCCCTCGCCCAGACCAAGGCCCTCCTCACCGCCGAACTCGACATGCCGCTCGCCGCCGCGGTCGAGATGGACGCCGCCACCCAGGCCCTGCTGATGCACGGCGAGGACTACGCGGAATTCCACGCGGCCTTCACCGAGAAGCGGCCCCCGAAGTGGCAGGGCCGGTAACCGTGCCCCCCGGACCGGCCGCGGCGGCCCGGACCGGCGTGCGGCGCATCGCGGTCATCGGCGGCGGCCCCGGCGGGCTCTACGCCGCGGCCCTGCTCAAGCGGCTCGACCCGGCCCGGGAGGTCACCGTCTGGGAGCGCAACGCCCCCGAGGACACCTTCGGCTTCGGGGTCGTCCTGTCCGACGAGACCCTCGGCGGCATCGAGCACGCCGACCCCGTGGTGTACCGGGCCCTCCAGGACGCGTTCGTGCGCTGGGACGACATCGACATCGTCCACCGCGGCGTCACCCAGACGTCCGGCGGCCACGGATTCGCCGCGCTCGGCAGACGCACGCTGCTGCGGATCCTGCACGACCGCTGCGCGTCCCTCGGCGTACGCCTCCGCTTCCGCACCGGGGCACCACCCGCCGCCGAGCTGGCCGCCACCCACGACCTGGTGATCGCCGCCGACGGCGTGCACAGCCTCACCCGGGCCGCCCACGCCGACACCTTCGGCCCCCGCCTCACCACCCACCGCTGCCGCTACATCTGGCTCGCCGCCGACTTCGCCCTCGACGCCTTCCGCTTCGAGACCGCCGAGACCGCGTACGGCGTGATGCAGCTGCACGGCTACCCCTTCTCGGCCGACGCCTCCACCGTCATCGTCGAGATGCGCGAGGAGGTCTGGCGGGCCGCCGGCTTCGACCGCTGCGGTACCGAGCACTCGACGCTGCGCTGCGCCAAGATCTTCACCGAGGCGCTCGGCGGCCGGCCGCTGCGCTCCAACAACTCCTCCTGGCTCACCTTCCGCACCGTCGTCAACGACCACTGGTCGCACGGCAACACGGTCCTCATCGGCGACGCCGCCCACACCGCGCACTTCTCCATCGGCTCGGGCACCAAACTCGCCGTCGAGGACGCCCTCGCGCTCGCCGCCTGCGTCGAGGAACAGCCCGACCTGCCGAGCGCACTGACCGCGTACGAGACCGAGCGCCGCCCGGTCGTCGAATCGACCCAGCGGGCCGCGGCGGCCAGCCTGCGCTGGTTCGAGGAACTCGCCACCTACGTCGACCAGCCGCCCCGGCAGTTCGCCTTCAACCTCCTCACCCGCAGCCGCCGCGTCACCCACGACAACCTCCGGCTGCGCGACGCCTCCTTCACGGCCGCCGTCGAGACGGAGTTCGGCTGCGCCCCGGGCGTCCCGCCGATGTTCACCCCGCTGCGGCTGCGCGGCCTCGAACTCCGCAACCGCGTCGTCGTCTCACCCATGGACATGTACGGCGCCGTCGACGGGGTCCCCGGCGACTTCCACCTCGTCCACCTGGGCGCCCGCGCCCTCGGCGGCGCCGGTCTCGTCATGACGGAGATGGTGTGCGTCAGCCCCGAGGGCCGCATCACCCCCGGCTGCACCGGCCTCTACACCCCCGAACAGGCCGCCGCCTGGACCCGGATCACCGACTTCGTCCACACGGGCGCGCCCGGCACGGCCATCGGCGTGCAGCTCGGACACTCCGGGCGCAAGGGCTCCACCCGACTGATGTGGGAGGGCATCGACCAGCCCCTCGACCACGGCAACTGGCCGCTCGCCGCCGCCTCCCCGCTCCCGTACACGGACGGCGTCAGCCAGATCCCGCACGCCCTGGACCGGGCCGGACTCGACACCGTGCGCGAACAGTTCACCGCCGCCGCCCGGCGCGCCGAGCACTGCGGCTTCGACCTGCTCGAACTCCACTGCGCCCACGGCTACCTGCTCTCCGGCTTCCTCTCGCCGCTCACCAACCACCGCACCGACGAGTACGGCGGACCGCTGCGCAACCGGCTCCGCTTCCCCCTCGAAGTCTTCGACGCGATCCGCGAGGAGTGGCCCGACGACCGGCCCATGACCGTCCGGATCTCCGCCACGGACTGGGCCGAGGGCGGCACCACCGCCGAGGACGCCGTCGAGATCGCCCGCGCCTTCGTCGCCCACGGGGCCGACGCCATCGACGTCTCGACCGGCCAGGTCGTGCCGGACGAACAGCCCGAGTACGGCCGCTCCTACCAGACCCCGTACGCCGACCGGATCCGCAACACGCTCTGCGTGCCCGTCATCGCGGTCGGGGCGATCTCCTCCTGGGACGACGTCAACTCCCTGCTGCTCGCGGGCCGCGCCGACCTCTGCGCCCTGGCCCGCCCCCACCTCTACGACCCGCACTGGACCCTGCACGCGGCGGCCGAACAGGGCTACGCGGGACCGGGCGCGCCCTGGCCGCTCCCGTACCGCGCGGGCAGCCGTACCCCGCCCACCGGCCGCACGGACGCACCGAAGCCCCGGCTCACCCTGGAGTGACGGGCTGACACTCGTGGCACAGGCACCCCTGCGGATGCGGCGCCGCGTGGTGCGCGTGCCGCTGCTCGCGGGCGATCCGCTCCAGCGGCGCGGCCGGCTCCGTGGCCTCCTCGCGCGTGCCGAGGCCCCGGCCGTCGCACCGCTTCAGCACCGCGGGGGCGTACACCGGCCGCGCCCGGAAGGTGTGCGGATGACGGACCCCGGTGTCGACGGTGAGCCAGTGACCGGTGTGCCGCCCGTGCCCCACCGTGTTCAGCTGATGGTGCCCCGTCCCCGGGCAGCTGCCCACGACGTACACCGTCGCGCCGCCCCGGTACGCCTTCGTGTCCGGCCGCAGCTCCTGGCCGAGCTCCCCGTACCGCCGCCACAGCACCACGTTCGCGGCGACCAGCCGGACCGGCTCGGGCGTCCCGCTCACCGCTGCGCCACGCTGATCAGCACCCGGTCCGAGACCGGCCGGTAGCCGATGCGCCGGTACAAGGCGTTGCTGACGGGGTTCGCGAGATCGGTGAAGAGCAGCACCTCCTGCGCGCCCGCCTCCCTCGCCGCCCGGCTGATCTCCACCGTCACCGCCGCCGCGTAACCCCGGCCGCGGTGCTCCGGCGGAGTGTAGACCGTCACGACCCGCACCATGCCCGCGAGGCGCCGGGAGACGCCCGCCATCGACACCGGGACGCCGCCGTCCTCCCAGAGCGTCAGCCCGCCGGCGGCCGTACGGTCGTCGACCAGCCGCTCGACATGGGGGCCGGCCTGGCCGATCTCCTCGGCGAAGGCGTGGTGCCAACCCAGCAGCAGCGCCCGGTCGGCGGCGACGGCTGTCCTGGGCCGCCCCGAGGGGGCGGGGGAGGGCGGGACCAGGGCCGCCAGCCGGTAGAGCCGCTGCTCCTCGTCGACCCGGTGTCCGGGCCAGGCGGCGGCGAGCACCTCGGCGGTGGCCCGGTCCGCGTTGATCCGGGTCAGGGGGAGCGCGGCGGTCAGCGGACCGACCGCCTCCGGGGCGACGGAGCCCAGCACCGGTGGATGCGGCGGGGTCCGCACCAGCGTCCCCGCCACCTCGCCGTCCGTCCCCCGCCACCAGCCCAGCAGCGGAGCGGCGTCGCCGTAGGCGTGCGGGCCGCGCAGCCGCAGGGTCTCGGTGACGGTGAGGACCAGGGTGTTCTCGGCGGGCCGGGCGGCCAGCGAGGCGCCGGCCGCGTCCAGGAAGACATCGACGTCATCGGTGAAGGTCCAGGGCATGGTTCATCCTGGCCGGTGCCCGGGGGGCGCGGCACCCGCATTTGCGTCCCGGCCCTCCCGCAGCCGGAAGCGCTGGAGCTTGCCGGTGGCGGTGCGGGGGAGCGCGGCCGGGAACTCGACGACGCGCGGGCACTTGTGCGGGGCCAGCGCCTCCTTCAGATACGCGCGCAGCTCGTCGCCGGTCGCCGCCGCGCCCTCGCGCAGCACCACGTACGCCACCACGATCTGGCCGCGCAGCTCGTCCGCGCGCCCCACCACGGCCGCCTCGGCCACCGCGGGATGGCGCAGCAGGGCGTCCTCGACCTCGGGGCCCGCGATGTTGTACCCGGAGGAGATGATCATGTCGTCGGCGCGGGCCACGTAGCGGAAGTAGCCGTCGGCGTCACGCACATAGGTGTCCCCGGTGAGGTTCCAGCCGTGCGCCACGTACTGCCGCTGGCGCTCGTCCGCGAGGTAGCGGCAGCCGACCGGTCCGCGAACGGCGAGGAGTCCGGGTTCCCCGTCCGGCACCGGGCGGCCGTCGCGGTCCATGATCCGGGCCTGCCAGCCGGGCACGGGGACCCCGGTGGTGCCGGGCCGGATCGCGTCGTCGGCGGCCGAGAGGAAGATGTGCAGCAGCTCGGTGGCGCCGATGCCGTTGATGATGCGCAGCCCGGTCCGCTCGTGCCAGGCCCGCCAGGTGGCGGCGGGCAGGTTCTCCCCGGCCGAGACACAGCGCCGCAGGGAGCTGAGATCGTGGCCGTCGATCCGGTCGAGCATCACCCGGTAGGCGGTCGGCGCGGTGAACAGCACCGAGACACGGTGGGCCGCGAGCGCGGGCAGCAGCTGCGCCGGACCGGACTGTTCGAGCAGCAGGGCACTGGCACCGGCCCGCAGCGGGAAGACCACCAGACCGCCGAGCCCGAAGGTGAAGCCGAGCGGCGGACTGCCCGCGAACACGTCGTCGGGGGTGGGGCGGAGCACCTGGGCCGAGAAGGTGTCGGCGACGGCGAGCACGTCCCGGTGGAAGTGCATGCAGCCCTTCGGGCGCCCGGTGGTGCCCGAGGTGAAGGCGATCAGCGCGACATCGTCCGCCGCCGTGTCCACGGCACGGTACGGCCCGCTCCTGGCCTCGGCCAGGCGCAGCAGATCGTCCGGGGCGTCACCTCCGTAGACCGTGATCCGCAGCCCCGGCGCCTCCGCCTTCACCAGGTCGTCGACCGCCCGGACATCGCACAGGGCGTGGCTCACCCGGGCGAGGGAGCAGAGGGTGGCGAGTTCGGCCGGCCGCTGCCGGTCCAGCACCGTGACGGCGATCGCGCCCGCCTTCAGCACCGCGAGCCAGCAGGCGGCCAGCCACGCGGTGGTGGGCCCGCGCAGCAGGACGCGGTTGCCGGGGACGACCCCCAGATCGGTGGTCAGGACATGGGCGATCCGGTCCACCCGCTCCCGCAGCTCCCCGTAGCTCCAGACCGTGCCGTCGGCGGCACGGAAGGCGGGGCGGCCGGGGCCGAGGCGGTCGGCCGTACGGTCCAGCAGTTCCACCGCGCAGTTGAGGCGGTCGGGATAGCGCAGTTCGGGAAGGTCGAAGAGCAGTTCGGGCCACTGGTCCCGCGGTGGCAGGTGTTCCCTGGCGAAGGTGTCGAGGTGCGCTGAGGTCTTCGGGTCCATGACGGATCGCCCCCTTGTCGCTTCTGGAGCGTATCGTTTGGGTGACGGTAGTCAACGGTCCGCGATAGACCGAGTGGACTGGAGCACGGGCGAGCGGGAAGACGCGTACGGAAACGGACGGACCGACGGAGCGGAGGGCGGATGCGAAGAACGGGCACGAGAATCCGGGAAGACAGCA
Source organism: Streptomyces sp. NPDC057697 (assembly GCF_042799335.1). NCBI lineage: Bacteria > Bacillati > Actinomycetota > Actinomycetes > Kitasatosporales > Streptomycetaceae > Streptomyces > Streptomyces sp. NPDC057697. The sequence goes on from NZ_JBHVJA010000005.1 coordinate 325,596, forward strand.
CGAGAGAGGCGCCGGTATGACGGCATTCTCGCTCGAACCCGGGCAGACCGCCTGGTGTGAGGAGCTGAGGACCCTCGCCCGGGAGCAACTGCGTCCCCTCGCCGAGAAGGGCGGCCCCGGCCAGGTCAACCGCCCGCTGCTCGCCGCGCTCGGCGCCGCGGGCCTCCTCGACCGGATGCTGAGCTCCGGCGCCCTCGATCTCTGCCTGCTCCGCGAGTCCCTGGCCCGCGGCTGCACGGAGGCCGAGACCGCGCTGGCCCTCCAGGGCCTCGGCACCCACCCCCTGGTCCGGTCCGGCACCCCGGCCCACCGCGAACGCTGGCTCCCCGAGGTACGGGCGGGCCGCGCCGTCGCCGCCTTCGCGCTCAGCGAGCCGGGCGCGGGCTCCGACGCGGCGGCCCTCGCCCTGACCGCCGAACCCGCCCCCGGCGGCTGGCGGCTGACCGGCGAGAAGTGCTGGATCTCCAACGCGCCCGAAGCCGATTTCTACACCGTGTTCGCCCGCACGACCCCGGGCGCCGGTGCTCGCGGGGTCACCGCGTTCCTCGTCCCCGCCGACCGCCCCGGGCTGACCGGCACCGCCCTCGACATGCTCTCGCCGCATCCCATCGGCGCCCTGGCCTTCGACGGCGTCCCGGTCGCCCCCGACGACGTCCTCGGCGAACCGGACCGCGGCTTCCGGGTCGCCATGGACACCCTCAACCTGTTCCGCCCCAGCGTCGGCGCGTTCGCCGTCGGCATGGCCCGCGCCGCCCTCGACGCCACCCTGGCGCACACCGCCCACCGCACCGCGTTCGGCGGCCCGCTGAAGGACCTTCAGGCCGTCGCCCACCAGGTCGCCGAGATGGCCACCCGGACCGAGGCCGCCCGGCTCCTGGTGTACGCGGCCGCCGCCGCGTACGACGCGGGGGAGTCCGGCGTGCCGCGCCGGGCCGCCATGGCGAAGCTGTACGCCACCGAGACCGCCCAGTACGTCGTCGACACCGCCGTCCAACTGCACGGCGCCCGTGCCCTGCGCCGCGGCCACCTCCTCGAACACCTCTACCGGGAGGTCCGCGCACCACGGATCTACGAGGGCGCCAGCGAGGTCCAGCGCACCATCATCGCCAAGGAGCTGTACGCGAGCCGGGAGGCGTCCGCATGAGTCCGGTCCACCGGGTCAACCCCGTCGAGCTGTCCCCGCCCACGGGCTTCTCGCACGCCGTCACGGCCACCGGCGGCCAGCTGGTCTTCCTGGCCGGGCAGACCGCCCTCGACCAGGACGGCAAGGTCGTCGGCGATGAACTGCCCGAGCAGTTCGCGACGGCGCTCACCAATCTGCTCACCGCGCTGCGCGCGGCGGGCGGCGCACCGGCGGACCTCGCCCGGGTCACCGTGTACGCCACCGATGTCGCCGACTACCGTGCACGCGCCGCGGAACTGGGCCGGATCTGGCGCCGGCTGGCCGGCCGGGACTACCCGGCGATGGCGGTCATCGGGGTGGCCAGGCTCTGGGACGAACAGGCCCTGGTAGAGATCGACGGGGTGGCCGTCCTGCCGTGAACGACGCCGTACGGGCCCGGCGATCCGGGCCCGTACGGGATCGACGACCCCCGTCAGTACGGCTGCACCAGCACATGCGCCGCGCCCGGGATGCCGACCTTCAGCAGCTCGTCCTCCTCGGGCGTCGTCGCGTTGCCCGTCTCCTGCTTGAGCACCGCGCGCGACATGGCCTGCACCCACATGGCCCGGGGACGGCGGCGGGCCTCCCACGCGTCGAGCGCCGCGGCCACCCCCTCCTCGGCGTCCAGCGACTGGGCGAGCACCAGCGCGTCCTCCACGGCCATCGCCGCACCCTGCGCGATGTGCGGGGTTGAGGCGTGCGCGGCGTCACCGGCCAGGACGACCCGGCCGACGTGCCACGGCTCCTCGACCGTCACCTGGGAGATCCGCGAGTACACCACCGAGGCCGGGTCGGTGACGGTGGCCAGCGCCTCGGCGACCGGTCCGGAGAACACCGCGAGGCGCTCCGTGAGCTGCTCGTGGGCCCGCTCCGGGTCCGGCCGGAAGTCCTCGGACTCCGCGAAGACCGCGCCCAGGTACATCAGTTCCTCGGTGATCGGGGTGAGCAGTGCCTTGGCCTCCTTGCCCGCGGTGCCCATCACCACGCCCCGCACCTGCGGCTGCCGGTCCACCGTCACCCGCCAGTTCGCGAAGCCGGTGTACTCGGGGGTGTAGCGGTCCCCGTAGAGCCGGGTGCGCAGCGGCGAACCGATCCCGTCGAAGCCGACCACCAGGTCCCAGCGGCCCGCGGAGCCGTCGGAGAGGGTGACGTCCACGCCCGCGCCGTCGTCGGCCAGCTCGGTGATCGTGGTGCCGAAACGGATCTTCGCACCCGCGCCGACGGCGGCGGCGTTCAGCACCCGGGCCAGGGCGGGGCGCGGGATGCCATTGTTGGAGGGGGCGTCGCCCATCCGGGGCTGGGGTATCTCGGCGAGCGTGTTGCCGGCCGGGTCGGCGATGGTCAGGATCTCCCACTCGAAGCCCGCCTCCAGGCAGTCGTCGAGCACCCCGATCTCCCGCATGACGTGGAGGGCGTTGGACGGCTGGATGATGCCGACGCCGAGGGCGTCCAGCTCGTCGCGGAGCTCGGCGACCTCGACGGTGTGGCCGCGCCGGGCCAGCGCGGTGGCGAGGGTGAGCCCGCCGATGCCGCCGCCGTGGATCAGGACGCGCAGGGGTGTTGCCATCTCAGGTGTCTCCAGAACGGGAAAGGTGAGGGGAGCGGACGTTCAGCCGGCCGCGACGGACAGGCTCATCAGGTGGTCCACCAGGGCCAGCAGCACGTCCCGGCCGAACGGCCGCTCGCGGACGTCGCCGATCAGCAGCGGAACGTGCGGGTCCAGGTCGAGGGCGGCCCTGATCTCGTCCGGTGTACGGGTGTTGTGGCCGTGGAAGCAGTTGATCGCGACCACGAACGGGATGTTCCGGCTCTCGTAGAAGTCGATCGACGCGAAGCTCGTCTCCAGCCTGCGGGTGTCGGCGATCACCACACCGCCGAGCGCCCCGTTGACCAGGTCGTTCCACATGAACCAGAAGCGCTCCTGGCCGGGGGTGCCGAAGAGGTAGACCACCAGCTCGGAACTGACCGTGATCCGGCCGAAGTCCAGGGCCACGGTGGTGGTGTCCTTCTGGCCGACACCGGCCAGGTCGTCGACACCGATGCTGGCCTTGGTCAGGTACTCCTCGGTGCGCAGCGGCGCGACCTCGCTGACGGCGCCCACCAGGGTGGTCTTGCCGACGCCGAAACCTCCGGCGATAAGGATCTTGACGGCGGCGGGGGCCGCCTGGCTGCTTGTCATCTTGGTTCAGAGTCTCCGGAGTCCGTCACGAACGGCGGCCAGCAGGCCCATGTCGGCCCCGCCGGCCACGCGCGCCACCGAGAGCGGGGCGCGGGCCAGCAGCAGGCCCTGGGCGACGAGGTCGGCCAGCAGGATCTTGGTCACCGACACCGGGAGGCCGAGGTCGGAGGCGACTTCGGCGACCGCGGCCGGGCGGCGGCAGCGGTCCAGGATCATCCGGTGCTCCGGCTGGAGCCTGCCGGGCCGGACCGGCGCGCCGTTCTCGTCGCGGGGGTCCTGCGCGGTCGTCAGCACGGTGATGAGGCTGAAGTCGTCCCGCTCGGGAGCGGTCCGGCCACGGGTGATGGTGTACGGGCGCACCATCGTGCCCGCCCCGTCCTCCTCGGCCTCGTCCTCCCAGTACGGGGTCACGCGCGCTGCCCGTCCCCGGTACCGAAGGCGTCGAACTCCCCGCGCGCCGGCGTGGTGAGCTTCTGGCCGACCTGCTGCACGAGGTTGTGCATGGCGAGCGACATGATCTCGGCGTCCACCTCCTGGGAGGCGATCACCGCCAGGTGGGTGCCCTGGGCGGCCGCGATGATGAAGAGCCAGAGGTCGTTCAGTTCGACGATCACCTGGTGCACGGCGCCGCCGTTGAAGAGCTGGCCGACGCCGCGCGCCAGGCTCTGCTGGCCGGTGCAGATGGCGGCCAGCCGTTCGGCGTCGGCGCGGTCGATGGTGCGCGAGTGGCTCACCACGAGCCCGTCGTCGGACAGCAGGACGGCGTTCAGGGTCTCGGCCACCGAGTCCACCAGGCCGTCGAGCAGCCAGTCGAGGTCCTGGTGGGTGGCGGTTGTGCGTGTCATGGCCGTTCTTCTCTCGTGGGCAGGGGGAGGGCGGGCGGTGCGGGCTGCTGCTTCGGTGCCTCGTCGGTCGCGCGGGCGGCCCGGGACCGGCGCTGGAACGCGCCGATCGCGGCTCCGGCCCGGCGGGGCTCCGTTCGTGGCAGCGGGTTCTCCGGGCGGCTCGGCGGCTGCGGGGCGGTGGGCCGCGAGGCCGGGTCGATCCGCAGTTCGTCGGCCAGACTGGCCTGCCGCACCCGGCGCGGCAGCGGGGGTTCCGCGCCGGGGACGGGCTCCGCGGTCCGGCCGTGGACCGTGCCGGGCTCCGGCGGTGCCGGATGGTCGGGCTCGGACACCGGCAGCGGGGCGGGCCGTGCGTTCTCCGGCTCGGAGGGCCGGGGCGCGGGGACCGGAAGGGGCGTACCGCCCGGACCGGAGGTGTACGGGGCGGGGTACGGCTGCTGCGGATCCAGGTACGGCTCCGGGGGCGCCGCGAACGGGGGCTGGTCCACGGGGTACTGACCGGCGGCCGTCATATAGGGCTGCTCGGTCGGGCCGTACGGCTCCTGGTGGGTGGCGTACGGACCGGCCGGTGCGGCGTAGGGGTGCTCCGGGACGCCGAACCCGCCGTCCGGTGCCGCGTAGGGCTGTTCCGGTCCGGGGAACGGGGCTCCGGCCGGCTGGTACGACTGTTCCGGCTCCGGCCGGTACGGCTCCTGCTCCGGGGCCGGGGCCGGGTGGGGCTCCTCGGCGGCCGGGAGGGGCTGCTCGGTGGTGGCGTACGGGGCGCCGGCCGCGTTCAGCGCGGTGACTCCGGCCAGGGCCTGGCCCTGTACGCGGGTGGGCAGCGCGTCACCGGGTCCGGCGGCGGGGGCCTCCGGGGCGGCGGGGGCGGCAGCGGGGGCCGGCACGCCGACCGGGCCGGTCCGCGGCTCGGGGACGGTGAGCTCGTCGGGGACGAGCACGACCACGCGGGTACCGCCGTACGCGGAGGAACGGAACTCCACCCGCAGGCCGTGCTGGTCCGCGAGCCGGGCGATCACGTACAGGCCGAGGCGGATGTCGTCGGAGTGGGCGAGCACGTCCATCCGGGGCGGCCTGACCATCAGCTCGTTGGCGGCCGCCAGCTGGTCCTCCTCCATCCCGAGCCCGCGGTCCTCGACCTCGATGGCCAGACCGCGGCTGACCTTGGCGGCCCTGACCTCGACCGGGCTCGGCGGCCGGGAGAAGGTGAGCGCGTTCTCGATCAGCTCGGCGAGCACATGGGAGACCGGGCCGACGGCCCGCTCCGACAGCCAGGGGGCCCCGTCCAGGTCCAGCACCACCCGGCGGTAGTCCTGCACCTCGCCCTGGGCGGACCGCATCACGTCCAGCAGCGGTACCGGCTTGCGCCAGCGCCGGTGCGGGGAACCGCCCGCGAGGATGACCAGGTTCTCCTCGTAGCGCCGCAGCCGGGCGGTGAGGTGGTCGAGGTCGAAGAGGCCGTCGAGCACCTCGGGGTCCTCGTGCTTGCGCTCCAGCTCGTCCAGCTTCTTCAGCTGCTGGCCGATCAACTGCTGGGTGCGGCGGGCGATGCGCTGGAGCAGCCGCTCGAACCCCCGGTGCTGGTCGGCCTGTCGGACGGCGGCCGCCAGCGCGCTGGTGCGTGCGAGGTTGAGCGCGTCGCCGAGCCTGCTCAGCTCGTCGCCCCCGCCGCCCTTGCCGTCGGACTCGATGGCACGCGCCTCGGCCTCGACATCGATCCGCTCGCCCTGGGCGAGCCGTTCGACGACGTCCGGCAGCGCCTTCTCCAGCTCCTCGGCCCGCTCCTGCAGACTGCCGATCCGGCGTCGGAGGTTACGGGTGAGGCGCCAGGTGGTCCAGATGACGGCGATCACGGCCAGCAGACCGACGACCGTGGTCAGCACCATCTTGAACAGCAGCGACATGACGCTGCCCTTGCCCTCCTCGACCACACTGGCGGTGCGGTGCTCAAGGAGCTTCTCGATCTGCGGGGTGAGCTGGTCCATCGCCCCGCGCCAGGTCTCCTCCCGGGCGCCGAGCGCGACGAACCCCTTCGCGTCGGCATCGGCCGGACGCAGCACCTCGTTCTCCACCCGCGTCTTGGTCTTCCAGGCCGTGCTGGCGGTGATCTTCTCCCACATGGCCTTCTCGTCGGAGGGCAGCTGGGGAACGACCTTGGTGGAGTACTGGAGTTCCTGGCCGGAAACGGCTTCCCGGACCTGCTTGAGGTCCTCGGCGCTCAGCTTCCCCGCGGGCCAGCCGCGCGCCAGCAGGGCGTCCGAGCGGGAGATCATCTCCTTGGTCCAGAACAGGTCGACCAGCGGCTGGGAGAGCGTGGTGATGCGGCCGTTGTCGACATGGCTGAGCGCCCCGAAGAGCTGGAGGTCGACCGCGATCAGATCCGTGTAGTAGCGGTACACGGCCTTCTGCTGGTCGTTGCCGCCGTCGTCGACGAGAGCGCGCTGGGCCGGCAGCTGGTTGATGGCCGCGCGGGCCCTGCTCACCGCGTCGCGGACCTCGCCGGGCGCGTCGTCGGTGGCCACGTCGGAGAGCGACTGGAAGCTCTTGACGGCCTCGTCGGTCAGCTTGCGCTGCCGCTGGAGTTCGCCGGTGGCGCCCCGGTGCCGGGCGAGCGCCTCGGCGCTGAGCCGGCGCTCGGCCTGGAGGTTGTAGTACACGATGTTGGACGGCTGGCCGGCCTTCTGCGCCAACTGCCCCTGGGCGGCCTGACGTTGGAAGTCCAGCAAGGTCTGGCCACTGGTGACGGCCCAGAGGGCCGCCAGCGCGACGCCGGGGACGATGGCCAGAACGAGCAGGGCGGTCCGCAGCGACATGGTCGTCGACTCGGTCCGCCGTGAGGCGCGCGTGCGCAGGGCGTACTCCTTGATGGTGCCAGCCTCAGGACTGGTCAAATCCGTTGAGAACTTCGACAGATAGATATTAGTCACAGTGAAAAAATGAAAAGAAAGCGGGCTCACAAGTGCATCACTGATCACGCACAGGCCCGCCACAGTCATCCCGAAGGGTCGGGTGCGGCGCGCCGTACGAGTGAAGCGCGGTCGGGGATATATCTCTGTCTGGTGCTCTTTGTCCGTGATGTATCGCCCAGGTTCCGGCCATCCGTCCGGGGCGGGCGCGGGACGCCCCCCGGGGCCGCATGACCGCGCTCATCGTCTGCCACTTCGTCCTGGCCGCCTGCGCCCGCCCGCTGGTCCGGGCGCTGGGCAGGCGCGCCTTCGTCGTCCTCGCGCTGCCGCCGGCCGCCGCCACGGTGTGGGCCCTCACGCAGTGGAACACCACGGCCTCCGGGGGCGCGGTCACCTGGTCGTGGCGGTGGATGCCGGCGTACGACGTCACCGTCGCCCTGCGGTTCGACGCGCTCGCCGAGTTGATGGTGCTGCTCGCGGCCGGGATCGGCACCCTCGTCCTGCTCTACTGCGCCTCGTACTTCACCGACGGGTCACCGCGGCTGGCCGGATTCGCCGGGAACCTCCTGGCGTTCGCGGGCGCCATGCTCGCCCTCGTCCTCGCCGACGACCTGATCTCGCTCTATGTGTTCTGGGAACTGACCACGGTCTTCTCCTATCTGCTGATCGGCCACGACAGCGAGCAGAAGCACAGCCGCCGCTCCGCGCTCCAGGCGCTCGCCGTGACCACGCTCGGCGGCCTCGCGATGCTCGTCGGCTTCCTGATCATCGGTCAGGCGGCGGGCACGTACCGGATCTCCGCGATCCTCGCCGACCCGCCCCCGGCCACCCTCGCCGTCTCCGTCGCGGTGGTGCTGATCCTGTGCGGGGCCCTGTCCAAGTCGGCGATCTGGCCGTTCAGCCTCTGGCTGCCGAACGCCATGGCCGCGCCCACCCCCGTCAGCGCCTATCTGCACGCCGCCGCGATGGTGAAGGCCGGGGTCTACCTGGTCGCCCGGCTCGCGCCCGGCTTCGCCGACGTGCCCGTCTGGCGGCCCGTCGTGATCGTCCTCGGCGCCGCGACCATGCTGCTCGGCGGCTGGCGGGCGCTGCGCCTGAACGACCTCAAGCTCGTCCTCGCCTACGGCACCGTCAGCCAGCTCGCCGGGGCGGGCAACCGGGACACCGCCCTGGCCGCCGCCGTCATGATCCTCGCTCACGCGCTCTTCAAGGCACCGCTGTTCCTCGTCACCGGCATCGTCGACCACGCGGCGGGCACCCGTGATCTGCGGCGGCTCTCCGGCGTCGGCCGGGCGCTGCCGCACGTCTGTACGGTCGCGGTGCTCGCCGCCGCCTCCATGGCGGCCCTGCCCCCGCTGCTCGGCTTCGCCGCCAAGGAGGCCGCCTTCGACGCGCTGCTGCGCGGATCGGCCGCCGACCGCTGGGCGCTGGGCGTCACGGTCGCGGGCTCCGCCCTGACCGTCGCGTACACCGTGCGGTTCGTCTGGGGCGCCTTCTTCCGCAAGCCCGGGGCCGAGGACACCCCGGTGCACCGGGTCGGCCCGGCCTTCCTCGCACCGCCCGCCGTGCTCGCGGTCTGCGGGCTGGTGCTGGGGCCCGGTACCGGCTGGACCGACCGGCTGTTCAGCGCGTACGCGGACGCGTTCCCCCCGTCCGCCCACCCGTACCATCTCGCGCTCTGGCACGGCTTCGGGACGGCCCTGCTGCTCTCGGCCGTCGCCACCGCCGGCGGCGTGGCGCTCTTCCTGGGCCGCGCCGCCGTGACCCGGCTCTCCCGGCGGATCGCCTGGCCGACTGCCGACAGCGTCTTCGGCCATCTGCTGCTCGGGCTGGAACGGTTCTCGCTCCAGCTCACCGGATTCGTCCAGCGCGGCTCGCTCTCCGTCTACCTCGCCACCACACTGCTCGTGATGCTGGCCGGCCAGCTCACCGTCCTCGGCGTGGACCGGCCCTGGCGCACGGCCGCCGCCCCGAGGATCTGGGACGTCCCCCTGCAAGGCGCCGTCGCCCTGCTGACCTGCGCGGCCGCCCTCCTGTGCCTCACCGTCCGGCGCCGGATGAAGGCCGTGGTCCTGGCCGGGCTGACCGGATACGGCGCGGCACTGCTCTTCGTCGTCCAGGGCGGCCCGGACCTGGCGCTCACCCAGTTCTGCGTCGAGACCGTGTCGATGATCGTGTTCGTGCTGGTGCTGCGGCGGATGCCGGTGCACTTCCAGGAGTCGGTCAGCACCTGGCGCCGCGCCGTGCGCATCCCGGTGGCGCTGGCCGCGGCGGCGACGCTCGGCGTGGTGGTCTGGGTCGCGGCGGCCGCCCGTACGGCGGGCCCGGCGGGCGCGGCCATGGTGACGGAGGTGTCCCACCACGGACTGAAGGACGTGGTGGCGACCATCCTGGTCGACCTGAGGGCCTGGGACACCATGGGGGAGTCCGCCGTGCTCGCCGCGGCGGCGGTCGGTGTCACGAGCCTGATCTATCTGCACCGCCGGACCGAGGGACCGTCGCTGCGCGAGGAGACCGGGGGCCGCACCGCCTGGTCGTTGACGGCCCCCGGCATGACCGGACTCCTCCACGGCGACGAAGGGGCGCCCGAGCGCGGCTGGCTCGCGGCCGGCGCGACACTGGCGCCCGAACACCGCTCGGTCGTCTTCGAGGTCGTGGCCCGGCTGCTGTTCCACCCGGTCCTGGTGCTCTCGCTGTACCTGCTCTTCTGCGCCGAGAACATGCCGGGCGGCGGCTTCGTCGCCGGACTCGTCGCCGGACTCGCCCTGATCACCCGCTATCTGGCGGGCGGCCGCTTCGAACTGGCCGAGGCCGCCCCGCTCCAGCCCGGACTGTTCACCGGGCTCGGACTGTTCCTCTCCACCGGCGTCGCCCTGCTCGGCCTCGTCGACGGAACGGTCCTGCACGCCTGGACCCACCACGGCAGGCTGCCCCTGATCGGCGCGTACCACATCGGTACGCCGATCCTCTTCGACTTCGGGGTCTATCTGCTGGTCCTGGGCGTGGTGCTGGACATCGTGCGCGCGCTCGGCGCCAAGATCGACCGCCAGATCGAACGCGCCGCCGCCGAGAAGGCGGCCGCCGCGGGCCCCCCGACACCACCGGCGGCACCCGGAACGGAAGGCACCCCCGGATGACCGTCAGCGCCTCCCTCCTGGCCACCGCCGCCGTGCTGTGCGCGGTCGGCGGCATCCTCATGCTCACCCGGCCGCTCACCCGCATCCTGCTCGGCGCGGTGATCGCGGGCAACGGCATCAATCTGCTGGTCCTCGCCGCCGGCGGACGGGCCGGCGCGGAACCCCTCCTCTACGGCGTCCCGCTCGGCCGGGTCACCGACCCGCTGCCCCAGGCGATCGCGCTCACCGCGATCGTCATCACCCTTGCCACCACGGCGTTCCTCCTCGCCATGGCCTACCGCAGCCACCAGCTGACCGGCACCGACGAGGTCCACGACGACCTGGAGGACCGCCGCATCGCCCTGCGCTCCGAGGTACTGGGGGAGCGGGACGAACTGCGCGAGGCCTACCGGGCCGCCTCCGACGTCACCGACCAGGAACGCACCCGCTACCGCGAGGAGCGCCGCCGCCTGCGGGCCCGGCTGCGCGCCGACCGCGCCCTCCAGGCCCGAGGCCGGGACGCCACCGGGGACCTCTGGCACGACGTACTGGGCGCGGATCCCGAGGACTACGCGCGCCTTCGGGCCCATGTGGAAGACACCGACCCGGGAGCCGCCGGATGAACGCACTCGTCCCCCTGCCGGTGCTGCTGCCGCTCTGCGCCACCGGCCTGAGCCTCGCCTTCGGCACCCGCCTCAAACGACTCCAGCGCCTCATCAGCGTCGTCGTGCTCGGCGCCGTACTCGGGCTCTCCATCACCCTGATGATCGCCGCCGACATTCGGGGCCCGCTCACCGTCCACCTCGGCGACTTCGCCCCGCCGCTCGGCATCACCCTGGTCGCCGACCGGCTGTCCGGACTGATGCTCACCGTCTCCTCGGCCGTCACGCTCTGCGTGCTGGTCTACTCCCTCGGCCAGGGCATGGCCGACCGGGAGGAGGAGACACCCGTGGCGGTCTTCCACCCCGCCTATCTGATCCTGGTCGCCGGGGTCTCCTGCACCTTCCTCGCGGGCGACCTCGTCAACCTGTACGTCGGCTTCGAGATCATGCTGGTCGCCAGCTTCGTACTGCTCACCCTCGGCGGCACCGGACCCCGCATCCGCGCGGGCTCCACCTACGTGATCATCTCGCTGTTCTCCTCGATGCTGTTCCTCACCGCCATCGCCATGACGTACGCGGCGACCGGCACCGCGAACTTCGCCCAGCTGGCCGGCCGCCTCGCCCAACTCCCGCTCGGCGTCCAGACCCTGATCCAGGCGATGCTGCTCACCGTCTTCGCAGTCAAGGCCGCCGTCTTCCCGCTCGCCGCGTGGCTTCCCGACTCCTACCCGACCGCGCCCGCCCCGGTCACCGCCGTCTTCGCGGGACTGCTCACCAAGGTCGGCGTCTACTGCATGCTGCGCACCGAGACCCTGCTCTTCCCCGGCAACCGGCTCGGCGATCTGCTGATGGCCGCCGCACTCGCCTCGATGGTCGTCGGCATCCTCGGAGCCGTGGCCCAGACCGACCTGAAACGGCTGCTCTCCTTCACCCTCGTCAGCCACATCGGCTACATGGTCTTCGGGATCGGCCTCGCCACCCGGGACGCCTACAGCGGCGCGATCGTCTACGTCGCCCACCACATCACCGTCCAGACCACGCTGTTCCTGGTGGCGGGGCTCATCGAACGCCGGGGCGGCACCACCGAACTCACCCGGATCGGCGGGCTCGCCAAGGCCGCCCCGCTGCTCGCCGTCCTCTTCTTCGTGCCCGCGATGAACCTGGCCGGCATCCCGCCGCTGTCCGGCTTCATCGGCAAGCTCGGGCTGATGAGGGCCGGGGTCGCCGACGGAAGCGCCTGGGCGTGGATCCTCGTCACCGGGTCGGCACTGGCCAGCCTCCTCACCCTGTACGTGGTCGCCAAGGTCTGGAACCTGGCGTTCTGGCGGGCCGCGCCGCCCGGACAGGCCGCCACCGGCACCGTCCTGGAGTCCGACTCCGACGAGGACGACGACGCCGACGAGGGCCCCGACCAGATCCCCGGCACCGGCGACGAACCGGTACGCCCCCGCCACCAGCCCGCCGGACGGGCGGTCGCGGCCACCCTGCACGGTCACGCCGTCACCACCACGACCATGCTGCCGCGGCCGATGACCGGCGCCACCGCCGCGGCCGTCGCACTCGGCCTCGCCTTCACCGTGTTCGCCGGACCACTGACCTCCTACACCGACCGCGCGGCCGCCGAACTCATCGCGCGGACCCCCTATGTACAGGCGGTGCTCGGCCGATGAAACGCCTGCTCAGGCTCTCCTTCCGGAACAAGGACCTGCCGCCCTTCAGCTGCGAGTTCGCCGGACGCCGACGACGCGTGCTCGACCTCCCGCTGATCGCCTGGCTCACCCTCATCTGGGTGCTGCTCTGGTCCAGCCCCAACCCGGCCAACCTGCTCACCGGAGCGGTCGTCGCCGTGGCCGTCTGCCTGGCCTTCCCGCTGCCCCGCGTCGACCTCGGACTCCGTCTGCACCCCTGGGGCATCCTGATGCTCGCCGGATATCTGCTCTACGACATGTACACCTCGGGCGTACGCGTCACCCGGCAGATCTTCGTCGGCCACCCGCACCGGGCCGCCGTCATCGCGGTACCCCTGCGCTGCCGCTCCGATCTGATGCTCGCGGCCACCGCCGTCGCCGTCTCCAACGTGCCCGGCGGATCGGTCGTCGAGGTCCGCCGGGCCACGGCCACCGTCTTCCTGCACGTGCTCGACGCGGACAGACCCGCCGTGCTCGACGCGGCCCGCCGCTCCGTCTGGCGCCTGGAACGCCTGACCGTACGGGCCTTCGGCACGGCCGACGAGATCGCCCGCGTAGCGGAACCACCCCCGCCGATTTCGGCGCACGACAGGAAGGACGGGGCATGAGTGTGCCGGAGACCGTCGACCGGGCCCTGCTCACCGCGTCCGTCGTGGTGATCGTCGTCGCCGGGGCAGCGCTCCTCGCCCGCATCTGGCGGGGCCCCTCCATGCTCGACCGCGCCATCTCGCTGGATGTCTGCGCCGCCCTCATCATCGCGGGCCTCGGCGCCAAGTCCGCCTTCGCTCGGGACTCGTTCTACTTCCCGATCATGCTGGTACTCGCCTTCCTCGGGTTCACCGGCTCGGTCGGCATCGCCCGCTTCATCGCCGTACGCGACCGGCCGCCCCGGCACGGCACGAACGGGGACGGCCCCGGTGGCTCCGAGGGGACCCCGCGGTGAACCTCTGGTTCCAGATCCTCGACACGGCGGGCGCGGTACTGGTGTTCACCGGTGCGGGCATCTGCCTCCTCGGCGTGATCGGGATGCTCCGCCTGCCGGACGTGCTCTCCCGCAGCCATGCCGCGACCAAACCGCAGACCCTCGGCATGCTCCTGGTCCTCGCCGGGGTCGCCCTGCGGCTGCGCAGCGGCATGGACCTCGCCACCCTCGGGCTGATCGGCTTCTTCCAGCTGATGACCGGTCCGGTCGCCGCCCACCTGGTGGCCCGCACCGCCTACCGCACCGGTCAGATCGACCACGGCGAGCTGCTCTTCGACGAACTGGACGAGCAGCTGACCGAGGAGGAGTGAACGGGGCCGGGGCGCCACGGGCATCCCCGCGAATGCCACCGCCCGCGAGGCCCCGGCGGCTAGCCTCCGACCATGCTGCGTATCACCGACACCCGCACCGGCCGCCTCGTGGAGATCCCCGCCCCACCACGCCGCCTGCTGCGCAGTCACGTCCGGCTGCCGGCCATCGGAGAGGGCACGGCCACGGGCAGCGGCATCGGCCCGCTCCACCTGCGCGTCCCGCTGATCGGTGACGTACTGGCACGCACCGCCGAGCTGAACGGCCTCCAGGTCGTCACGGTCCTCACCACCCCTGAGCTGACGCCCGAACGGGCCGGGGCGCTGGACCGGGTCATGGCGGTGCTCGGCATCCATCCCCCCGTCGTCGTCGGGGCCCACCGCCCGGACGCGGCACTGGGCGGACCCGCCGACGTCCATGTGGTCGCGGAGGGCACCGACCCGGACGACACCAGGGGCGGGGCCCGGATCGAGGTGGCGCGGGTCGCCCCCGTGCCGTCGCCGGAGCACGTTCCCGCCCCGGGCGCACTCCCCGGCGCGAACGCCCGTGACGTCCTGGCCGCCCTGGCCGCCCCGGCCGCCCCGGACGCCCCGGCGGCCCCGGACGCCACGGGCCTCCAGGACGTCGCGGGCCTCCAGACCTCCACGGAACCGGAGGCCGCCGATCCGCTGGCGGTACGCCTGCTGCTGCTCGGCCTTCCCCGCGGGACCCCGGTCACGGTCGACGGCCCCGCGCTCGCCGAGGCCCGGCGGACCCTGCGCGAGTGGCGCCGGTCGGTCGCCGACTGGGCCGAGGAGCCGTCCAGGCCGGTCCCCGCCGACCTGCTGCGGCAGGCGCACACCGCGTTCGCCGAGGACCTCGACGTCGCCGCCGTCCTGGAGCTGCTGACCGACGTCGCGGAACGGCCCGGCCTGGCACCGGGCGCCAAGTTCGAGACCTTCGCCCACCTCGACCGCGTTCTCGGCCTGGACCTCGCCCGTGACGTCGGCCGGCAGCCCCGCCCGTAACGCCCGACGGCCCCCGCGAACAGGCGGACTCGCCTGAACCGGGGGCCGTCGGGCCGCACGCGTACCGCCGGACGGCGCCGCCGGACGGCGCTGGGGGGATGTCGTGGAAGAGACCAGTGAAGGCGGTGACCTGCCGCTATGAGTGACTGACGGTTTCTGACCTGCGCGAATGGGCCGGTTGATGAGGCTGGAAGTCCCAGAGAAGTCCCAGAGGACTCCCACTGATGACGGGGGCTCTTTCGGCTTTATACGCCAATTGGCCGACGAGGGTGGTGGAACCTTGGTGTCGGGTGACCGGCGCTCGATGGATGTCTTGCGGGATCTTAGGTTCCTGATGATCGACGATGACTCCGTGGTCGCCGGCGACAGTGAGCCGAGGGTGTCCGCCAAGCCTCGGGCGCCCTACAGAAGCCAAGCGCATCGAGAACGTCCCGTACGGCGGGGCGGGGCTGGAACTGTTCCCTGCGGAGGGCCCGCATAGCGAACTTCGTTGGCAAGTGGCCATGGATGTGGCGAGGGAAAAAGCCGTTCGTGAACAGTTTGCCCAGGCGCTACGTGACGAGGCAGCGCGCCGGCAGGAGGCCGCTGTCCTCAGCGCGTACTGCATGGCATTGGAACGTCGCATCAACGAGTTGAACGGTGTTGTGGACGAGTCAGCTCTGGACTCGGCTCGAATGTGGCTGGAGTGGGCAAGGGGGTATGCGAGGTCGATCGACCTCTTGACCCCGCTTCCAGAACTGTCGCACACCCGTGAGCCCACGCGTGAGGAGCTCAAACCATTTCTCAGGGGTTGGAGCCCCCATGGACCGGAGCGTCCAGGCGGACGACGACGCCCGCGTGAGCGATGGGCCGACGTGTTGCCGATGATGCACCATGTGGAGTGCGTGGCAATCCTGGAGCCGATCAAGTACGGGCTCTGAACTGCGATTTCGCCGGTGGGCGCGATGTGCCTCGCGGATGGTGCGCCACCCTCCTCTGCGCCCTGGCGGAGTCGCTGAGGTCGACGCACACCCACACCCACCCTCATACGCGATGTAAACCTGTGAACAAAGTCAATGCGTTAGCCTGGCCCGGGAGTGGGAAGACGCGAGGGGCTGCCTGCTCAAGTGCTCGCGCAAGCCGACACTCCGGTTCCGCTCGGCCGATGCCTCTGGAGAAGTGATGACCTCGCCCCCCGTCGTACCGGTGACCCTGGCCGAGATTGCCCGGCTCGCGGGGGTGGGGCGGGCCGCCGTGAGCAACTGGCGCCGTCGGCACGACACTTTTCCGCCGCGGATCGGCGGCGCAGACACGAGCCCGCACTTCTCCCTGACGGACATCGAAAAATGGCTCAGGGACAACGGGAAACTGGGCAAGACCACGAGCCGCGAATGGCTCTGGCCCCGGTTCGAGGCCTTGGGCGACCGTGACGAGACAGGGCTCGCCATTGCCGCCGTGGGACGGCTGCTCGCCCGCGGGGAGAGTGACGGCGGCGGGTCAGACGGTGCCGGTGCGGGCCCGGTGCGGGCCGCCGTGGAGCTGGGGCGACGCGAGGGTTCGTACGACATCCTCATGTTTCTCTTGCGCCGCTGGCTGGATACCCATGTACGCCAGATCACCACCACCCCCGAGCCGCTGGCCGATCTCATGGCCGATCTGGCCCTGCGGACGCGTGGGCCTTTCGTCGGCGAGCACCCTGAGGACCCCCTCAGGGTGCTCGACCCCGCATGCGGAGCGGGCCATCTGCTGGCCGCCGCCGCGAAGGCCGTCCCCACCGCGCTGAACCGCCCTGCCGCGCTTCTCGGTTGTGACCGTGATCCGGTGCTCACCGCTCTGACCGACGTGCGGCTCGCACTGCTGCCGGGCCCCGAGAGGCCGGGGCCCGCGTCCGTGCCCGTGATCGCGCCGGGGGAATCCCTCCGCGCGGATCCCCTCATCGGCGCACAGGCGGACATGGTGCTCTGCAACCCGCCGGCCAACGAGCGGGACTGGGGGTATGAGGACCTTGCCGCGGATACCCGGTGGGTGCACGGCACCCCGCCTCGTACCGAGCCCGAACTCGCCTGGGTGCAGCACTGCCTGGCCCGGCTCCGCCCAGGCGGCAGCGCGGTCCTGCTGCTGCCGCCGACCGTGGCCGCGCGCAAGGCCGGACGGAGAATCCGCAGATCGCTGCTACGCACCGGGGCCTTGCGGGCCGTGGTGGCTCTTCCGCCCGGATCCGCCGCGCCGCACAGTCTGTCTCTGCATCTGTGGGTGCTGCGGCGGCCTGCTCCGGGGGAGAGTCCGCAGGGTCCGGGGGAGTTCTTGTTCGTCGACGCCGCCGCGCGGTTTCCCCGGTCGACCTCTCGGGACAGCGGTCCTGAACGGGGCGAACTCGGGGACTTCATCCGGTCCGTCGTCGGCACGGCCGGCAGGGGAGCCGTGGCCGGCGCATTGTGTGAACAGGCGACCGAGGACTCCGGTGCGACCGCCTGGGTTGCGGCCGTCCCTGTCATCGACCTCCTCGACGACGACGTGGACCTCACTCCTGGCCGCCATGTCACGCCGGCTTCGGGACACGTCGGACCCCGGCTCGCGGACTCCTGGGGCGAGGTCGGCGAGCTGCTCGACGGACTCCGGACCGAAAGTGCCTGTCTGGCCGCCCTCGAACTCACCCGCGGTACGGAGGATCAGCCGAGCGCGACCGTCGGCGAACTCGCTCGGGCGGAGGCGCTCACCCTGCGCTCGGGCCGCCTTCCAGCCGAAGCGGCCGTACCGGAGCCCGGGCACGCGCGAGTCCCGCTGCTGACCATCTCCGATCTGCTGCTGGACGAATCCCCCGGTGGGTGGGTGTACCCGGACGACGCCGTCGTGGTGGAACCCCGGGACGTAGTGGTCGTCGGTGTGTCCAGGGAGTTCTCGGCCTGGGTCCACGAAGGCCCGCCGATGGCGGTGGGCCCGCAGATCCATGCGCTCCGGGTCGACCCGGATGTACTCGACCCCTGGTTCCTGGCGGGTTCACTCAAGTCGCCGGCCAACGCCCGCCACGCCGGCACCCATGCGTCCAGTTCTTCCCGGATCGATGTGCATCGGCTCCAGGTGCGCCGGATTGATCTGTCGCAGCAGCGCCGGTACAGCGACGCGTTCCGGCACCTGGCCGCCTTCGAGGGACTGGCCGAACGCTTGCGGATCGTCGCCAAGAGAATGGGACGGGATCTCGGAGACGAACTCGCGGCAGGCCGCCTGGCGCACGGGGAGTAGACCGGGCCCCGGTGGAGCGGAGGTCTGCCGGGGGATGCCGGGCCAGGTCGGGTGGTCCGGATCCGGCCCGGCCCAGTGACGTCATTCCCGCTCGGGCACCGTGCTGGAGTCCGACCCGCCGTCCCGCTCTGCGAGCAGTTCGGAGATGCGGTCCGCCACCTCGCTGCGCTCCGTCTCCAACTGACTGGCGTACGGTTCGGGCAGCGACGCCGCCAGATAACCGGCCTCGGTGACCACGTCGACGGCCGCCGCGATGTTTCCGTCGGACTCCAGTCGGCACCGAGCGGCGCGCAGACCGAACACCGCCCGGTCGGCCCGCTCCTGAGAGCCTTTTCCGGGTACCAGCTCGTCCGCGATGCTCTGGTACCGCTGCGCGGCGGAATCGAAGTCTCCCGCGAGCCAGAGCCCCCCGGCGGTCAGTTCCCAGACCTTCCGGACCAGCGGGCGGCGTCCCCACTCCTCGCGAACGCGGGAAGTGAGCCCGGCGAGTTCACTCACCGCGCCCCCGGGGCCTCCCTCCGTCAATTCCCGCTCGGCCGCCGTGCAGAGCAGCGCGATCGCGTCCGGGTCCAGCCATCCCGCCTGCTCGTCTTCCTGGGTGCTCCAGGTGGGCTCCTGCTGGGGCGACTCGTCCGGGTCCACGGCCGTCTCGGGGCACCGGAAGGGGCGTGTGGGGTCGTGCAGGATCTGTGGCAGGGGCTCGGGGTCGCCGGGCTTGGGGGTGAGCTCGACCAGGACGTCGAGGATTTCCCTCATGGTCGGGCGCTCTTCCGGCACTTTGGAGAGCCCCCGGAGTACCAGCTTGTCCAAGGCGTCCGGGATTCCCGCCGTCAGGTCGCCCGGAGGTACCGGCATGTTGCGCAGATGCTGGCGCCCCACTGATCCGTCCCGTTCATTGGCCACGAACGGGGGCCTGCCGGTGAGGAGTTCGTAGAAGACACAGCAGAACGAGTAGACGTCCCAAGCCGCGGTGGCCTCTTCGCCCTGGATCTGCTCCGGCGCCTGGTAACCCAGTGTGCCAAGGGTGGAACCCGGCTGCGTGAGGGTGGACTCGATTCCGAGCTCTTTGGCGATGCCGAAATCGATCAAGACCCCCACACCCCGCTCGGAAATCATCGCGTTGTCCGGCTTCAGATCCCGGTGGAGAACACGGAGCTCATGGGCGTGGACGAGGGCGGCGGCGATCTGCGCGGCGGCGGAGGTGGCGACGAGGGGCGCGAGCGGCGCGTACTGGTTCAGGAAGGTGCGCAGATTGATCCCCACCACGTAGGACATGACCAGGTAGGGGACACCGTGATGTGTTCCGAAGGCGTACTGCTCGGGGATGTTGGGGTGCCGCAGGCGGGCGAGGAGTTGTGCCTCGCGATAGAACCTGAGGCGCCGAAAGTGGAGTTCCTCCTCCCGGTCCCGGGCGTCGAGCTGAAGGAGATCCTCGGAGTCCAGCCGCAGAAACTTCACGGCGACCTGTCGACCGGTCGTCCGGTCGCGGGCGCGCCAGATCTGGGCCATTGCTCCCTTGCCGGCCGAATCGACCAGCTCGTAGCGCTCGCCGATCAACTCCCCCGCCCGTACGTCCTGCCAGTCCGCTTCCACTCTCTGCGCCCCTCTGTAGTAGACCCGAATGCCCCGTCTGAGGGCGCAGCGTATCGTGTATCAGATGTGGTGGTTTAACTCCAACGACTAAGTTCACAAGCTGTGTCACACTATTCGAGTGCTTCGGTGTCCCGTGTTCCTCGGTGTCACCCCGTCCGTGCCGCCCTGAGCAGGGGGAACCATGGAGAATCCGCCCGGAACCACCGGTGAGAGCTGGCTGGTCAAGGTCAGTACCATCCACGCCCGGACCGACCGCCGTGCCTGTCCGTCTCATCTGCGCACCGCGGTCCGGCCCCTGCTTGGCGCGGAGGCCCCGGATGCCGCCGGAGCGCCGCTTGTACCCCTCATGGGTGCACGGCCCAAGCTTCTGGAGGACTTCGGTGCCGGCCCCCTGTTCGCCGCGCTGGATCTATGGGAGCACGAGCGTTGGCAACCCGGGCGGATAGTCGAGGAATTGCGCCAGACATCTGGCGCGTTCCGTGGCCGCAGCGCACCCGCGCATCCCTCTCTCATCGCGTGGACCATCCAGGCGTTCGAACGGTATGTCGCCGCTCGTACGCGGGAGCAACACGCGGCGCTGGCGGCGGGGTTGCCCCCCACCGTCCCGGTACGGCTGGACTGGACCGCGCGCACCGCGCTTCGGGAGCAACCCGACGGCCGGGGCGCCCGGCAGTACGAGCACAAGACCTGGGGCCGCCAGTACGCCTCTGCGGACGGTGCGGTGAGGGATCTGTGGATCCCCTCCTTCGGCCGTGCGAAGCCCGACCGTCCGGCGGCGGAGAAGGCCGCGATCGCCTATGTCGTCGCACAGGGCCTGCCCGCCCGGAGGCGTGCCCGTCAGGCTCGCCCGCCGGAGACCTCCCTGGTGAACCCCACGCCACCGAAGCGGGTGCGGGTCTTCGACTTCGGCTGTGCGGACGGCAGTGTCACCCCCCTGCTCGACTGGGGGCCGGATACCGTGCGTGAGCGGTTCGGGCGGGATGCCGCACCTGCCTTCGTCGCCGTCGCCACCGGCACCGGAGTGCGCCCAGGCGCCAGTTGTGTCGACTGCAAGGTCATCGGGCACTGTGCCGAGCTGCCGCGCACTCCGCACCTGTGGGGGCCGTTTCGGGGCGCCGCGCCGTTCCGTGCCGGGCGCCGCTCCATCTCCGCCTGGGACCTGCGACTTCATGGAGACTGTCCCGCCCAGTACCACCTCGTGCGCCGGCTGCATCTCAACGACCTGACTCCCGAGAACCCCGGGGCGCGCCGGGGGCGGGTGGTGGACGCCGTGCTGAACGCGCGGCACGAGCGGCTTTTCGCCGGTGGCTGCCGGGAACTTCCCCAGGCGCACGAGGGCATGCTGCCCCCCGGGCACTCGCTGGAGGAACCTCTGGCCCAAGGCGCCCTGCGGATGCTGGATGAACACCGGGCGCTCTGCCCGCTGGACGGGCTGACTCAGGACGAGAAGGTGCTGCCACAGCACCAGGTCACGGCGTACATCCCCGAGCTGGACGTCGTCGTCCTCGCCGTGCCGGACCTGCTCCACACCCGGCGGGGGCGGTGGATCTGGCGGGAGACCAAGACCGCCGCGGCACCTTTGTGGGAAGGCCGCCCACTGCTGCGGTCTTTCCCTCAACTTGCATTGGCTGTACTGCTGTTCGACAAGGGTGCCGTGGGTGAAGGGGCGCGCCGCGGCCGTGTCGAGCTGGAGCATTTGCGGGAGGGTGCGGGGGAGAGCCGCCTCGAAGCCATCGATCCCAGCCGCCCCGCGACGGTGGCCGAAGCCCATGAGGTGATCGCGGATCTCGCCGAGCCTCTGCTCCGGGACACCTCGTACGAGCCTCGCACCGGTCGCCACTGTCGCACTTGCCAAGTGCGTACCTGGTGTGCCCCCGGCACCGCGTACGTCTCCGCCTCCCCGTCGGCCCCCGTCCCCGACGCCGCGCCGGGATCGGTCGAGCCGGCGTGAGTGATGACACCGGGACGATTCCGGACTGGCTGGAGAACCCCGACGTGGTCCTGCTCCGCGACGTCGCCACGGCCGTCGCGCGGCTGGACGAGGTCGGCCGGCTGGACTCCTTCACCCTTCCGTACCCGCCTGACGCTCAGCGCGCCTTGGACCGACTGGTCCTCGCCTGTCTGCGCAGCGGGGCGCAGCCGCCGACGGGGGTGCCGGAGATGATCGGCTGGTGCCGGACCCGCCCCTTGCGGAGCTGGCCCCTCGACGCGCTGCCTCTGGATCTTTTCAGGGGGGACAACAGGCTGATCGACCCGCGCTCCGGGAGGCCGACACAGCTCTGCGGCGAGCTCGAGGTCAAAGGGTTCGGTAACAGTACCGGCCGCCAGTACGCCCAGCTGGTGATCGGCGAAGCCATGAACGCCTGCCGCGCGGCGAACGTTCCCGAGTCGTACACGGCGTTCCGGCGGCTGCTGGTCACCCGGCCCGTGCTGACCGAGGCGGAGTGGCCCGACGTCAGCACGGACCTTTACCTCGAACCGGTCCAGTTCCTTGTCGACGAGGTATACGCGCCTGTGCCGACGGGCCATGGCAGGGACGGCGTCGGCCTCGCCTGCGACCGCTGCCTCACGCTGCTCGTCCCCTTGGTCGACGGCGGCTGGTGGTGCGAGCGCGAACACTGTCGCCGCCTCGGCTCTCCTCCCCTCGGCCGACGACTGCCCGCCGATGAGGTGGGGGGACTGTGGCAGCTGCGGCGCCCCCTTCGGCAGTTCGTCACCGGGCCCGGACACGCCGAGGTGGATCTGGAGAGGAAGCTGCGCCGTCTCGGCCTCGCCGTCGAGATGTGGCCCGGCTACGACGCGTACGACCTGAGGGTCACCTTTCCCGACGACCACATCTGGGCGATCGACGTGAAGGACTGGACCCATCCGGGGTTTCTGGGCCGTGCCGCCGCCACCGTAAGGCCCGAGCCGCCGTACGACGAGGCGTGCTGGGCCGTGCCGCACTTCCGGGTCCGCGAGCGCGGCGACTATCTGGAGACCTTCGCCCGGGAGCGTCCCGCACACGCGGCCGGGCTGCGCCTGCTCACCGACGCCCAAGTAGTCGAGGCCGCCCGGAAGCGCCTGCGCGGCGAGCGGGGGCCGGACGCGCGCATTGCACCGGAGTCGTACGGGAGGAAGGGGACAGATCGTGCGTGACCGCAGCGACTGGTACCAGCGGCTGGCCAAGGATCTGAGGCCCTGGCCCACGGAGTACCGCGGCATCAAACCCGCTCTGCTCTGCCAGGTCGAACTGGGCCTGCGACTGCTGGAGACGCTGGAGCCCGGACGGGCGGCGGACGGAGTCTGGGTACTTCTCGGCGGCTACCCCTTCGCCTCCGCCGCCGGACTGGTGAGAACCCCCGAAGACCAGCTCGCCCTGACGGCGGCCCGCCACCTTCTGTGGCCCATGAGACGACGGCGCCTGTGGCAACAGAGCCTGGAAAGCTACCAGCAGCTTCCCGAGGAGCTGCGCGGCTACCGGGTTCCGGCCGGTGGCGGACCCGCACGCCGGGTTGCGCACCCGGTGGCCGCTCACCGCTTCGATGTCTACGACAACGCGCTCGGACGGGTCCCGGGCTTCGCAACGAATCCGCTTCCGTACGCCGGGGAGGGAGCACATCGATTCAAGGAGCAGCGCCGCTATTCGTCCGTCACCATCTCCCCGGAGTTCGTGTTCGATCCTCCGCCGGGGCACGACCTCGTCGCTCCCCGCCCCGGCCCCGGCGGCCCCATCGAGGTTCCCCTTGCCGAACTCGAAGACACCGCGAGGTGGATGGAGGCGCGGGAGCTCCAGCTCGGGAGGCCGTCCGGCCAATGGTGTGAGCGGCTGGCCAGCCTCGAACTGGACATCCGTACGGCGGACGGAACGGACTTCGAGAAGGCAGAGGCGCTCACTTTGGAGGGGCTGACGCACCTGGTGGGCATGGTCGGCGCCGGGAAGTCGACCCTCATGATCCTTCTCGCGGTCTGGGGACACCAGCGGAATCTGCGCACCACCTTGCTGGTCGGCGATGTCGCCGAGCAGCTCAGCCAGACCCAGCTTCTCCAGGGGCTCGGTCTGCGGGCGGCGCTCGTCCAGGGCGCCACCACCCGGCCCAAGCACACTCAGCGCCTGCATCGGAGGCTCGCAGCACGCGGCAAGCGCTCGCTGCTGGACCACACCGACCCGGCCTTCGCCCACTTGAGCACGGCCTGTCCGCTCGACGCGCTGCGCGCCCTGGAGGCCGACGCGCCACTGCGCCTCGCCGACGCGCCCTGCGGCTCCTTGTATCCGGTGGATCGTCGGGCGGACGAACCCGACCAGGAGGAGGACGCGCAGTCGCACGCTGCCCGTGTCACCCGGGAACTTCGGCACGCCCGGGGCGTGAGCCCGGTCGGCGCAGCCGGCGCCGGACCCGGCGATGCCGAGGACACGGAGGACCTGGGGAAGCCGCACGCCTGCTCGCTGTGGAGCGTCTGCCCCCGTCATTCCTCCTCGCGAGACCTCGTGGACGCGCTCATCTGGGTCGCCAACCCGGCGAGCTTGGTCCAGACTTCCGTGCCGCGGCAGCTCAACGCCGAGCGCCTGCGGTATCTGGAACTCGCGTGCCTGCGCAGCGACATCATCGTCGTGGACGAAGCCGACCGCGTTCAGATGCAGCTCGATCAAATGTTCGCCCCCACTGCCACGCTGGTCACCACAGGCCCTGAATCGTGGCTCGACCGGCTCCAGACCCATGAGATCGCCGAACTCTCCCGGCAGGGCCGGCTGCAACTCTCCGATCAGGATGTCGAACGTTGGTCGGCCGCCCTGGATGTCGTCGGCTCCGCCGCCGATCGGCTCTACGCCATGCTCATCGACACCCCGGCCCTGCGGAAGTGGGCCCAGATCGACTACTTCAGCCCATGGACTCTTCAGGAACGTCTGCTCAACGCCTGGTATCCGCCGCCCCAGCGGGCCGTCGAGGACGACGACACAGTGGACGAGGCCGCACTCTACGACGACGAGGAGGCGCTGCACCGCCCGTCCGAGGCCACACCTGTGGTGGAGGACACCCCCTGGGCCGCCTGCCGGGACCGGCTCACCAAGGTCTTCGACGTCTTCCGCGACGACCCACTCGGTGACCGTGGGCCGCACGGTACCTTCGCCGACGACCTGGCGAGGCTGGCCCACGACGTCCTGCACACGCTTCAGGAGAAGCGAACGCGCGGGCGCGTACGAGCCCAGCTCGACGCCCTTCTCGACGGTGCGCCCAGGCCCTTCGAGCGACCGCCGCTTCCCGGCGAGGTACCACAGGACGAATCCGAGTTCACGGAGGAGTGGCTCGAACTTCAGGCGGAGAGACTGGAATTCACTCTGGTACTTGCGGCCCTGCACCAGCGACTCGACCGGGTGACCTTCCTTTGGCCCCAGGTCGAGGCAGCCCTGCGGCTCGACCCCGGAGAACACGAGCTGACCAGGCGCCCGCCCCTGGACTACGCACCCCTGCTGCCAGAGTCCCCCATGGGCAATGTGCTCGGCTTCCAGTTTCTGCTCGACGAGCGCGACAGCCGGGACGGACGGCGCACGGGGACCCTCCGCTTCTTCCGGTGCGCCGGGGTGGGCCGCGAGCTCCTTCTCTCCCTGCCCCGGCTGGGCGCGGACGCCGACCGGGATACGACGGGCCCTAACGTCCTGCTCATGTCCGGGACCAGCTGGGCGGGAACCTCCACCCGGGCCCACGTGGTCGCACCCGTCCAGGCGGTGCTCAAACCGCAGCCGGAGGCACTGTGCTCGATCGGCGAGTCCCTGTTCCGCACCGAATTCATGTACGACGACGCCGGGCAGCCCATCCGTATCTCCGGGCAGGACCAAGGGGAGGAGCGAGAGGGGGCCCTGCGCTTGCTCGTGGAGAAGCTGGCACGCCCCCCTCGGGACCGCACCCGTAGTCCCCTCCAACGAGAACTGGCACAGATTCCCGATCTGCGTCGTCGACGAGCCCTTCTGCTCGTGGGCAGCTATCGGGAGGCCACGCTGGTGGCCGCGACGCTCTCGGAGATGTCCGCCTGGCGGGAACGCGTCCGGGTGCTCGCCGCGGACGACGCCGCGCTGGAGGCCTCCCTCGCCGCGGAGGCGAGCTCCGCGGGAGCGGCGTCGGCGCCCGTCGTGCGCCGGGGCGATCTGGCCGAGTTCGCGGCCGACAGGAGTGCCCAGATCCTGGTCGCGCCCCTGCTCGCGGTCGAACGCGGACACAACATCCTCACCCCTTTCCGGAGCCCCGGAGAGGAGCGGGTGGCCGCGTTCGGCACGGTGTTGTTCCTCGTTCGCCCCCACCCCCGCCCGGACGACCTCTTCCTCTCCGTCTTCGCCGTCAACGACTGGGCGGCGCGGTTCGTCCGCGACCAACCCGGGCTGGCCGAGGGCACCTTCGCCGGACTGGTCGGTGACGGGGCGGACCTGGACGGAGCGGGCAGCGCCTTCCGTACGGCCGCGCGGGGTGTGTGGCGCCGCCTGCTCTCCCGCTCCTACATGTACTCCAGGCTGTCCGCCGCGGAGAAGGAGTCGTTCGCCTGGGATCAGCTGGTCACGATCTGGCAGGTGATCGGCCGCCTGGTCCGCGGCGGGGTTCCCGCCAGAGTCGTCTTCGTCGACGCCGCGTTCGCCCCTCGGCTCGCGGCGGCCGGTGGCCGCGCGACCGACCAGCGCCGACCGCGCTGGCAGAACGATCCCGGCCTGCTGGTCCGCCTGCGCGACGTGCTGGCCCCCTACTTCGCCGAAGACCCCGGAGCATGCGCCGACCCCGCCGATCCATCCCTGGTCAGGCTGCTCTACCGGCCGCTCTACAACGCGCTGTGCGAGATCGACACCTCGCCGCCCGGAGACCGCTGACCCACGTCGGACAGACACCGGCCCCCAACAAGCAGCCCCCGAGGGAGTATCGCCGTGTACCGAGAGATCCGCCGATCCGCCTACCACCTCGCCGACCCCGCCGCGCCGTGGACCCAGGACTACCGAGCCCTGCGCTTCCCCGAACACTGGCAGAGCCCACTTCTGGCGCTCCACAACCATGGTCGCCCCGAGGCCGAGTGGCAGCGGACCCTGCCCACCAAGAGTCTGGACACAGCGCTGCAGACACTCGCTCCCGAAGTGATCGTCCGGCCGCGGGCCCGGCCTCCCGTCGGTGAG
The DNA here is from genome assembly GCF_042799335.1 of Streptomyces sp. NPDC057697. Lineage (NCBI taxonomy): Bacteria > Bacillati > Actinomycetota > Actinomycetes > Kitasatosporales > Streptomycetaceae > Streptomyces > Streptomyces sp. NPDC057697. The sequence goes on from NZ_JBHVJA010000005.1 coordinate 352,330, forward strand.
GGACCGCTGCCACCCGAGGACTTCTGGATGTACGTGCCAGAGGACGCGCCCGACCCTCTCCCCGGCCGGGCGGGTGGTCAGGTATTCAACGCCTGGCTGCGCATGCTGATGCCCCGGCGAACCGAGCCCACCCCGGAACTGCGTGCCCTCCTGCTGCGATGTGGCGACGAGCTGGCGGGTGCCCCGTTGAACTGGGAGAGCGTGCCGGGGGTGGACCTTCTCGGCGCGCACCCCACCGACGGCGGGACGGCCGCACCGGAGCCCCGGCAGTTCCAACTCGCCGCCGACGCGCTCGCCCGCTGCGTCCGAGGCCTCGACCCCTATCCCTTCGAGGGGGGTGAACTGCGCTTCCAGGCGCTGCCCCGAGGCGCGCGGGACCAAGGCGCGGAGCTCATGTCGCAACCTCTGTGCCGCACTATCAAACGTAAGGAGTGGTGGTTTTCGATCACGCTCAACATCTCGCTCCACACCACCCCCTTCGACCCGCGGCCGCGGCTGCATCTGCACTGGGGGGTACGTCGCTGGGCCACCCACACGAGGTCCGACACCGGACGGCTGCCGCTGCCGTACATGCAGTCCACCACGGTGTATCTGCGTCCCAAGATCCCCTGGCTGCCGGGGGTGCCCGCGACCCAACGCGGTGCACTGGCCCGGCTGCGGCGCGACCGCGCCTCCAACGGATTCACCTGGGTCGAGAACGACCCGGCCGGCATCCTGCACCGGCTCAGCGTCGTCGGACAGTTCCCCGCTCCCGACCACCTGCTCGCGAGTCCGGAAGACTGGATCGGCGACGGCCCTGGCGTCCGGGCCGCCGTCGTTCACAGCAACCACATGGGCGCGCACGAGGTCGGCCCGGGACTCATGCCCCATCAGAGGTCCCAGCTCACCGCTTGGGCGGAGACGGCGCTGCCGCCGGGCGTGGTCCGGCTGCCCGATCTGGTGCGCGGACGCGGAAAGGGGATCGGAGCCCCGGCCAATCGGCGTGCCAAGCCGTTGGGCGAGTCGGCGAAGAAGGCCGAGGAATCGCGCGCGGCGCTGGCACGGCGCCGCGCCATCGCGGTGCTCGCTGACCGTGCCGGGCTCACGTCCGATCCGGAAGCCGAGCAGACGTATGTGACGGCCCGGCTGCTCTGGCGTACCGCGGAGCTACGCCGCCACGCGGTCCGGGAGTTCGCCAGGACGCTGGGCCTCGACGGCGACGGCGGAGCGCACGACCTGTCGGAACAGGCCTTCGACGACGCCCGTCCAGGCCGGCCCGTGATGCTCGAATGGCGGAGCCCGGAACTCGTGGTGCGGCTGCGCTGCCTGCCGCTCACCGACGGGCTCGCGGACGGGCTCGTTCTCGACCCGGCCATCGGACGCCGGGGAGAACGGGCAGCTCGTGCTCTGACCGTTCGCCGCCGGGAGCTGAGCGGCTGGCTGCGCGCGGACGGTGCCGATCCGAGCCGTCCCGGCCTCGCCCTGGTCGAGATCGGCCACAGGACGACCTTCCGCGAGGCGGACACCGACCCCAAGTTCGCCCAGCGCCTCGGGTGCGCCGACGCGGGAGTGTTGACCCAGTTCGTCGTCACGCCCTCCGGAGAACGGCGGATCGCCAACGCGGACACCGTCGAACACCGGGCTCACCAGGCCTGGCTGGATGGCTTCCGCCAGCTCGGCGTACGTGTCCTGCCGGAACACACTCTGGGCGGCGACCTGCCGGACGGTCTTCAGTACGCCGCCCTCTGGATGGTCAAGCGGCGTAAGGACGGACCTACCCGGCTGCCGAGGCATCTGCCGGTCGCCGTGCTCGTCACTCCGCTCGCCGAGGGCGGTGGACTCTGCGTCGTCCGTGGATGGGACGACGACACCCGCACCTGGATCCCCTATCCGCATCTCCTGCTCGGGCTCGTGAAGAAGGCCGAGATCGACCCGTCCGCTCCGGACGAGCCTGGCGCCGACGGCGCGCCGCGTATCACCGCGACGGTACGGCGGACCAATTTGTCAGAGCAGCGCAAGGACACCGCGCGCTTCCTCCAGCGCATGCTGCACTCGCTCCGCCATCAGCCGACCGTTCTCATCACCCATGCGCAGAACAGCAGGTCGCACTGGCCTTGGCTGCAGGACGGGCAGATCGAACCCGACGCGATCAGGGTCGGTCACGCTCCACCGGGAGGCATCGATGACGAACTCCGCCTGGTCCGGGTGCGCGGGCGAGCAGGCCATGAGACGGCTCAGTGGTGGGGCCTGGCGGAGCCGGGCAAGGCCCATGGCCAGCCGGCGGGATTCTGGACGGTACCCCCAAGGGGCGGGGAACGCGGTGACATCGCTGCGCGGGTGTTCTACAGCAGCACGGAACGTCCCGGAACGTTCGCGGTCTCACCGGCACTCGACAGGCTTGCCGCCCGGGTCAACGCCGCGGGAAAGCTCACCTCCCAGGCGGGCACCGGAGCTTGGAATCCGACGCTGGTCGAGATTGCCGTGCTCGGCTGCCATGCGGAGCGTGACATGGAGCCGCCGTCATCTTCCGCACCCGACGAACCCGAGGCCATCGCTCTCGCGACGCACCAACTGCGCATGGCTCCCGATTATCCGGTAGCACTCTCTCTTCCGCTTCCCCTGCACCTCGCCGGACTGGCTCAGGCGTACGTCCTTCCCACCGTCGCGGCGGACGAACAGGGAGCGGAGGCGACCGACGGGGAGATCGCGCCGGAGCGTTCCGACGAGGGGATCGAGAGCCTTCCCGACGGCCGAGAGCCGACCCTGGATGCCGCCGGTGTGCCGATTCCTGTGCCGCGTCGCGAGACGGCGGACCGGTCGACTCACCTCTGATTCGGGGGATTCGGACGGATTCGGGGGGAGGACCGCAGGACGGCCGCCGCCCGGGTGAGCGGCGGCCGTCCTGCGGCATCGGCCGGAGGCGGGCCGAGGCTCTCTCACCAGGGTTCGCCTCCGGCGGTGTTGCTCAAGCCTGCATCCGGCCCGGTCACGGCTCCAGGCAGGCCTGTTCTACTCGAATTCGGAGAACAGCGCCGATTCGCGGGCGATTTCAGCTGCTGGACGGACGGGCTTCCATACGCGGCCATGCCACGTGGCGGAGGCCGCGCCGGAGGTCGGGCGGGCGTCGTGCCGCCGGGTGGAGTTCGTCCCGTTGACGCATCGCCTCGGGGCGGGCCGGCTGGTACGGCGTTCGATGTGGTTTCGGGGCATGAGCTTCTCCTAGCATTGAGTTCCTTGTTCGACCACCGGGTCGGATTCCATCACAATCGAAGAATCATTCGATGTGATCGAATAAATGATCCAGCGGCCCCCGTCTCATCGGACTGGTCGGATCGGGGTGCTTGAAGATTGCCAGGTCGATCTCGTCGCGCCAAGTGACAAGCGTTAGGCGAGCGTTAAATGGCGCTCTACGGGATGTGCCATGCTTCTCCTCCGATGCTTGCGGATCCACCGTGAGCGGGAAGAAGGTGAGGCGCGATGGAGCTCCGGTTACTGGGTCCGGTCACAGTCCTCAGGGCGGGCCGGGTCGTCGGGATGAGGTCGCGAAAGGCCATGGAGCTGCTGGTTGTTCTCCTTGCCTCGCCCGGCCTTCGTGCGTCCCACGACGAGATCATGCGTTACCTGTGGCCCCGGGAGCCGTTGAGCCCGAATCGAATTCGGCAGACTTTTCATCAGCTTCGGAAGTCTGTGCCGGAAATTTGCCCCGAGAGTAATGAAAGAGGGTTTTGTGGAATTCATGTAAAATCGGAAGAGGCTGATTACTTGCGCTTCCGTGGATTATTGCGGACAGCGGATTCTGCATGCGACTCCTCGGTTCGGCTCGATTCACTTCGAAAGGCGACAGGGGAGTGGCGCGGGATTCTCTTCGATGGGATGCAAGGGGTTGCTTTCGATCGGAGACGGCATGAACTGATGGGGGAGCTCCGGGAGGCCACGACGGCCTGTGTCCAGATGGAACTGGAGTGCGCTCAGCTGCGGGCCGCCCTCGACCGGGTCGACTCTGCCCTGGTGCACTGGCCGACGAGTGAGGCATTGCTCGAACTCAAGGTGCGCGCACTGCGTACGCTCGGCAGGGAAGTCGAGATTCCGCCGCTTTTGACAGAGTGGGAGCGGGAATGTGGCCGCTCCACCGCACACCTGCTGCTCGCGGGCGCGACAGGTGAGTACGGCCAGGGGACTGCAGTCTCCCTCCGCGGCATGACCCCGCCGAGGCCCCGTCAGCTTCCGCTCGAGTCGGTCTCGCTGGTGGGGCGCCGCCGGCAGCGCGACCGGATGACCGAGGTTCTTCTGGGGCGAACCCCGGAGCGGTCCCGGCTGGTCGCCCTGTCGGGACTGCCCGGCGTCGGGAAGTCCGCGCTCGCTGTCGAGGTCGCGGTGGCGCTCGACCAGTACTTCGCCGACGGCATCCTGCACGTTGATCTCGGAGGGGTTGCTCCTGAGGGCCTTCTGGGCCATGAGCACGTCATCGCTCGGCTTTTGAACGATCTCGGCGTGCGCCCGGCCACGCCGACGCTGGACGGCATGCTGTCCGCGTACCGCACCGCGCTCGCGGACCGTTCGGTCCTCCTGATCCTGGACAACGCGCGGGACGAGGCGCACGTCCGCCGGCTGCTTCCCCCGGCCGGGGCCAGCGCGACGATCGTCACCGGCCGCCGCCACCTGGACGGGCTGGAGATCCGGGAGCGCGCCGAACTCATCCCTCTCGAACCACTGAATCGTGGAGACGCCGCCGCACTTCTTGGCAAGCGGCTCGGCGAGGACCGCATGCGCACAGCCGCTCCCTTCGTGCCCGACATCGTGGAGCATTGTTCCGGGCTTCCGCTGGCGCTCGGAATCATGGCCGCGCGCATCAAACGGCGTCCGTGGGCATTGCCGGACATTGTGCGCGAACTGCGGGTGGAAAGCACTCGGCTGCGCTCACTCGACCTGGGCTCCGAGGGTCTGAGCGTACGTCTGTCGCTCGACGCTTCCCGCCGGCAGCTCTCTGTGCCAGCGGCAAGACTGCTCGAACGGCTGGCGATCCATCCGGGGCCGACGATCAGTTGGGCGGCACTGCGGGCGATCGAGCCCGAGGACGGTCCTCATGTCAGTAATGCGGTCGATGAGCTTCTGGGGATGGGCCTGGCGCTCGAACCGTCGATCGAGCGGTACGCCCTGCATGATCTGGTCCGGGTCTACGCCGAGGCGCTGACCCGCGAGTGGGCCGAAGCCGAGCGTATTCGCGTAGTGAAGCGAGTGCTGCATTACCTGCTGCATCAGGCTTGGGCCTGCGACCGGCGGCTGGAGCCCGGGCGGCGGTTGCCGATCGGCCAGCCCGGCACACTTGTGGTCATGGACCCGGCCGATGCGACGGCGGCGATGAGGTGGTTCGAGGCGGAGTACTCCACGCTGACCGCCGCCGTCGGACTGGCCCAGCGGCACGGACTCGACCGCTACACATGGTTGTTGTCGATGACCCTGGTCACCTTCCAGTGGCGGTCCGATCGTCATCTGGACGCGCTCGCCGGTCTTCGACGTGCTCTCTCTGCGGCGACACGGGAGTCCGGCCCGGCCGACGTGGCCATGGTGCGCCGGATGCTCGCCGGGACCCACCGAGCCCTGGGCAACGTCAAGGCTGCCGTGCGGGAGCTGAACGGCGCGGTGAGGATCAGTGACGACGACGGAGACACGCTGGGAGCCGCCCTGGGTCGCCATACCCTCGGAGTACTGCTTCAGGAGAGCGGTGCCCCCGGGGAGGCGCTGGATCACTTCGGTGAGGCCCTGCCCGCCTTCGAAGAACTCCAGGACGCCCTTGGGCAGGCGGCTGTCCTGAGCGGCATCGGGAGCGCGCGATACGACCTCGGGCAGTACGAGGAGGCGGCCGAGTGCTGCTTGCGGGCCCTGTCCCTGCTGACGGACACGGACGATGTCAACGGGCAGGCGCACGCGCACTTCAGTCTGGGCCGCATCCGGATGGCTCGGGAAGATCCCGAAGCCGCTGTCGTCGAGTTGGTGCGTGCCCGCGTGCTGTACCGGTCGCTGGCCTATGGCAGCAGGGAGGCCCGGACGCTGGTGTGGCTCGCGAAGGCGCTCAAGGCTACGGGAAGGACGGCCGAGTCGGCTGACGCGATGGGGCAGGCCGCAGCTTTACTGAGAAGGGCGGGGGAGGGGGACCTCGACACGGCCCTAGACCGGCTTGCCCGCCTTCCGTGAAAGGTTTGATTGGCATCCGTTATCCGATATTCGGCGAAGGCTCCGCCTTCATTCGCCCGGCCCCACCCCGGCCGTACTGCCTTCTGGCGTTAGTGCCGTCAGCTCTTCGAACTGGATGTTCGCCCCCATTCGCAGCCGGAGGCCGCAGGACAACCTCCCGCGATTCGCCCATGTACCCGGTCAGAGATATCGAGGACGACGAGACGGAGTGCAGCCCGAGGTCGGTGAGCGGGAAAGCTGGCTCACACTCATCGCTCAAGTCATTGCCTTGTGCGACTTCGCTGTGGTGATGCTGGCCCTCTGGTTCGGGGGGTACGGCAGACGTCCGTGACGCCTATTTGACGCTCCAGCCCGGGACGATACCCGTGCAGTGGGCGGGAGCCTGTCTGGCCCGCCCTTTCTTTGATGGCTTGGAGTCGCACGTGTTTCCGATGGCGCATCACGTGGAGTGCGTCGCCATCCTGGGACCGGCCGTGAAGGGCTCCTGACCTGTGGTTTTGTCTTTGCGCATTATGTGTGGTGTGGGCGTTACAGGCGATATCTTGACGCTGAGGTGGCGCCCGTACCGATGGAGTGTCAGGCGTGTTGCGTTGCTGGCCGGTTGGCTTGATGGGGAAGTCCGCGAGGCAGGGCTGCCGGAGATTTCTGTGTCGAAACAGGCAGGGCGCCTAGCAGGTTCTTCGTCTGCTGGTGGTACAGCAGCTGCGTCCACATTCACCAGGCGAAACGGTAGTTGGCGCAGCCTTCGGGCGGGAGCTGGTCCGGACATGGTCCGGATCTTGCTCTGGAGGTATCGACTCGGTTCATGCTGCGACTGCAATGCGGGCGATTGAGAGCGAGCGGGACTTGACGGCGCAGATGGTTGCTTGCCCGGACGCTGATTATCTGAGACCGAGGGTGTCGGGTGAACCCGTAGGCTGGTCCAAGATCGTGCGGAGGCGGAGGTCGTGCCCCTGCGTCAGCCCAGCCGCAGCAGGCTCGAACCCCGGCACGGCGGGACGGCGCAGCACCCGAGAAGAAGGCCCGCACGTCCGAACTCGTGGCTCGGCAGACGCTTGTGACGATCTCGGTCGGGACTCAACGCGGTGACTTCCTGCTGCGCCCCGCTCTGTGGATTCGGTCCGCGATCATCGACCCGTCGTCGTGCCTGCCCGTAGTGAGTACTCCCACTTCCTGCCCCGCGCGGGTGCACGAGGCAGCGCCGCCATCGACCCGATTTTCGCGTTGCCGTGGCCGGTCGGTGGGGCCTGTGGAGCGTGGCTCGTAGCCCACCGCGGGCCCAAAGCCCCAGAGTCCCAGAGATGCCGCCGCACCCCTCCTTGACCCGCTGAGCCGCAGGTCAGGCTGGGTGCGGCGGCATCCTCATGTCAAATGTCGCGGAAGATCTCGATCTGTGCGCCCACCGAGTTGAGGCGCTCCGCCAGCTCCTCGTAACCCCGGTTGATGACGTAGACGTTGCGCAGTACCGACGTGCCCTCGGCCGCCATCATGGCGAGCAGGACCACCACGGCGGGGCGCAGGGCGGGTGGGCACATCATTTCGGCGGCGCGCCAGCGGGTCGGGCCCTCGACCAGGACCCGGTGCGGGTCCAGGAGTTGCAGCCTGCCGCCGAGGCGGTTCAGGTCGGTGAGGTAGATGGCCCGGTTGTCGTAGACCCAGTCGTGGATGAGGGTCTGGCCATGGGCCGAGGCGGCGATCGCCGCGAAGAAGGGCACGTTGTCGATGTTGAGCCCGGGGAACGGCATGGGGTGGATCTTGTCGATCGGCGCCTCCAGTTTGGAGGGCCGGACCGTGAGGTCGACCAGCCGGGTGCGGCCGTTGTCGGCGGCGTACTCCGTCGTGCGGTCGCAGTCGACGCCCATTTCCTCCAGTACCGCGAGTTCGATCTCCAGGAACTCGATCGGCACCCGGCGTATCGTCAGCTCGGACTCCGTCACCACGGCGGCGGCGAGGAGGCTCATCGCCTCGACCGGGTCCTCGGACGGGGAGTAGTCGACGTCCACGTCTATGTGCGGAACTCCCCGCACGGTCAGGGTGGTTGTGCCGATGCCGTCCACCCGTATGCCCAGGGCCTCCAGGAAGAAGCAGAGGTCCTGGACCATGTAGTTGGACGAGGCGTTGCGGATGACGGTGGTGCCGTCGTGCCGGGCGGCGGCCAGCAGGGCGTTCTCGGTGACGGTGTCGCCGCGCTCGGTCAGCACGATGGGGCGGCCGGGGGTGACCGAGTGGTCGACCTGGGCGTGGTAGATCCCCTCGGTCGCGGCGATCTCCAGACCGAACCGGCGCAGCGCGATCATGTGCGGCTCGATGGTGCGGGTACCGAGGTCGCAGCCGCCCGCGTAGGGGAGCTTGAACCGGTCCATGCGGTGCAGCAGCGGACCGAGGAACATGATGATGGAACGGGTCCGGCGGGCGGCGTCCGCGTCGATGGCGTCCATGTCGAGCCGGGCGGGCGGGACGATCTCCAGATCGGTTCCCTCGTTGATCCACCGGGTCCGCACGCCGATGGAGTTCAGCACCTCCAGGAGGCGGTAGACCTCTTCGATCCGGGCCACGCGGCGCAGCACGGTACGGCCCTTGTTGAGCAACGAGGCGCAGAGCAGGGCCACGCACGCGTTCTTGCTCGTCTTGACGTCGATGGAGCCCGAGAGCCGGCGCCCGCCGACCACCCGCAGGTGCATGGGCCCGGCGTAGCCGAGCGACACGATCTCGCTGTCGAGTGCCTCACCGATGCGCGCGATCATCTCAAGGCTGATGTTCTGGTTGCCGCGCTCGATGCGGTTCACGGCGCTCTGGCTGGTGGCGAGCGCCTCGGCGAGCTGACTCTGTGTCCAGCCCCGGTGCTGACGGGCGTCACGTATGAGCTTGCCGATGCGTACGAGGTAATCGTCTGACATGGCGAAAGGTTATCTCAGATATGAGATGAGGCGTGCGCCGGGGTGTGGTGTTCGGGTGACGCCCGCTGACGCCCGCGCGTGTCGGCACGGCAGTTGCAGGCCGGGGCCGGTAAGGCGCACGCATGTCCGGTGCGCGCCATGCGATCCATGGTCCGCCCGGACCGCCGCGTCCGCGCGCGCTGCGCGTCCGTACGGGGGAGGGGCCCGGCGGGACCGGCCGGGGACGCGGCGGAGGCCGGGGCGCCGCGCCCGGGAGACCGCTCCCTGAGCCCGGCGCCCCGGCCTCCGTCGTACGGGGCCTCAGTCCGGCGCCCCGGCCTCCGTCGTACGCGGGCCTCAGCCCTCGAATCCGCCGCTGCGCAGGATGTCGTCGATACGGGCGCGATGGGCCGCCTCCCACGTGTCGAGCGATTCGGCGGCCTCCTTGGCCGCCTTCGCCCGTGCGTCGAGGAGCACCTGCTCGTGACCGGCGCGGGGCACGACCACGATGCCCTCCTCGTCCGCCACCACGATGTCACCGGCGTCCACATCCACCCCGCCGCACCGCACGCGCCGGTTGAGCGGCCCGACGGCCTTCTTCGTTCCCGGGATCGGAATGACGCCCCTGGCGAAGACGGGGAATCCGATCTCGCGCACCTCCGCGAGGTCGCGGATCACCCCGTCGGCCACGAACGCCGCGATGCCCCGGCGCTGGGCGACGGCGCAGACGTTGCCACCGGCGAGCGCGTAGTCCACGTCACCGGACTCGACGACGATGACGGAGCCGGGCTCCGCGCGGTGGATGGCCGCGTGGAGCATGAGGTTGTCGCCCGGGGGACACCGCACGGTGAACGCCGGGCCGGCCACGCGCGGGACCGAGGGCCACAGGGGCCGGATGCCGATGTCCATGACCTGCCCGCGCCCGAGGAGATCGGCGAGGGTGGTCGGGGAGATCTGCTCGAAGTCGTTGCTGTCGTTCATGTTCCTCCGTCGTCCGGGTGCGCGCGTCAGGTGTCGTACTGGCCGTCCCAGGGGGCGTGGAAGCCGAGGAGGTCGGGGTGGAGCTCGGCCCGGTCCTGCTCCTCCTCGCTCCCGGCCCCGTCTCCGCCGTGCTCCTCGACGACCAGCCCGAAGAGCACACCGTCGACCGTCAGCCGGAAGGGCCGGATCGCGATGTCCCCGTACACGCGGCCGGGAAGGCCGTCGAGCAGTTCGGTCATTCGTGACCGTGCCCGCGCCGTCACGGAGTTCTCGCCCCGCGGGCTCCGTTGCTGCTCGGCGTACGTCCCGGCGCACCGGATGTCCGAGCCGACGTGCCGGCCCTCGTGGTCGAACCGGTGGAGGACGGTGTACAGGCGCTTCTGCTCCTCCCAGCCGTCGCCGATCACGAAGCCCTCCGGGAAGGCGTAGGTGACCGAGGCCAGGAACTGACCGTCCGAATACCGCCCGATGGTGTCGGTCCGGTAGTCCGGTTCATGGGCGATGGGGATGATCGCGGGGACTGCCATGCCGAAACCATAGAGACGGCCTCTGACATCGGGGCGCCCGGGGCGGCGGATCCGGCCACCGCGGACCGGCCCCGCCGCCCGGCGCGCCCCGGCGTGCCCCGGGACGGAACGCTCAGGAGGTGTACCGCGTGGTGCACACCGCGGTGATCCAGCGCCCGCCGCCCGCATGGGCGATCGCGCTCCTCTCGGCCTCGGCCCGGCTGGCGCCCTGACCGCCCCAGTAGCGGTGGGCTTCGGGGTTGTAGGCGACGGCACCGCAGCTGTTGACGAACGTCACGAGGACCTTGCAGCTGCCGCGGCAGCTGTTCAGCGCTCCTTGCCGGGCGGCGTTCGCGGACTTGTGGTCCCAGGCCCTGCCGTAGGCGCCGTCGGGTGCCACGGCGATGGCGCCGTAGTAGTTCGGCCGCGGTGGGGGAGGGGGCGGAGGCGGGGGCGGAGGGGCCTGGTGGGTCTCGGGGGCGGGTTGCTCGGGCAGTGGATCGGGGTCGAAGTCCTTGGCCGACGCAGTGGGGTCGGGGGCCAGGTCCGACGGTTCCTCGGGCACCGTGTCCCTGGGGGAGACGGGCGGATCCGGGACGACGGGAACGGGAGGATCGTCGTACGGCGAATCGTCCGGCACGTACGGGCTGCTGGAGACGACGGGGTTCACGGCGGGGCCGGAGTCGTCGTCCGGGGTGCCGTTTCCGTGCCTGAGCGTGGACAGCAGGATGATGCCGAGGAAGGTGGCGGCGATAGCGGCGGCGGCCTTGCCCGACGACTTCGTGGCCGGACTTCTCGCGGGGTTCCTCGCCGGGTTCCTCGCGGGGCCCGTTCCGGCCCGGGGCGGTGTGGGTGCCGCGGGGCGGGTCGCGCCGGGACGCGCGGCGCGCGGGGTCGAAGGAGGCGGCGGCGCAGGGGACTTGACCTTGGTGCGCTTGCCGGTCTGCGTACGGTTGCGGGCCTGCTCCAGCGGACGCAGCCACTCCGCCAGCGCCGGCCGCCGGGCCGGATCGTTCCGGGTGCTGCGCTGCGCGAGGTCCGCCAGCTCGGCCGCGACGCCGCGCAGCGGGCCCAGGTCCGTACTGACCTGGTCCTGGTTGAAGATCCTCGCGGCGATCAGCCCGAACTTGTACGTGTCGGAGGCCGGTGTGGCCTTCGTCGGCTCCGGGACGCTCCAGCCGGTGGTCTCGACCTGCGGCAGCACGTCCCGGTTGCGGTACCGCATCGAATCGCAGTCGATCAGCAGCACACGGGGCGCGCCGACCAGGGTGAACAGCACGTTCTTCGGGGAGAGATCGCCCACCGCGACGCCCCCCTTGTGCAGCCTGCTGAGCGTGGCGGCGAGGTCGGTGAGCAGGTCGAGCCTGGTGCGGTCGTCGAGCACCAGCCCGATGGTCCGCAGGAACGTTTCCGGGTTGAGCAGAAACTCCAGGCCCTGCTGTTTGACCCCGCCGATCGCGGCGCTGTTCAGCTCGAACTCGCTCCCCACGCGCTGCATGAGGAACCCGACCACGGTGGTGCCGGAGTTCGCGGGCAACGGCAGCTGTGCGGGTGCGTTGCCGGTGTGGACGAGCGCGTTCGGCCAGGCCAGTCGCGGGGACAGGAAGGCCCGGTCGGCGGGGTCGAGGGTGGAGAGGGGACCGGCGAGCGCGTGCAGCGCGTCGGGGTCGGGGCGCACCTGTGGCCGGTACTCCTTGTACGCCAGCGGCCCGCTGAGCCCGCCCGGTGTCCGGGGCACCCCGTAGACGATGCCCTGCCCGCCGTCGCCGAGGCGGTGCGCCGCGTACGGCCCGAGCTGGTCGGGCCTGACCCACAGGACGCTCATCGGGGGGCTCCCGGTGCCGTACCGCGCGGCCACAGCGCGATGAGGGTGCGGTCGTCCCCGAAGGTCTCCCGGGAGAAGTCCAGCAGATGCGCGAACCTCAACGGCGATACGGGGGAACGGAGTTCGGTGCGGAACAGCTCTCCCACGGCGCCCTCGCCGTCGCCGAGCGGGTCGCCGAAGCCGTCGGTCCCGACGAGCAGGACGGTGCCCGGTTCGAGGACGAGCGACAGGGGGCTGACGACCGCCGGGACGAGGGGCAGCGGCTCCACGACGGAGGACAGCAGCCCGTCCGGTCCGGTGGTCTTGCCACCGGCCAGTGCCCGGATGCGGTCGTTCCCGAGCAGCCACACGCCGGAGTCGCCCACCCAGACCACGGACACCTCCACTCCGCGCTCGGTGGGGGTGGCCGTGCCCGCGACCAGGGTCGTGCCCAGCAGATCGGCCGTCTCCCGCACCCCCGCCTCCTCCTGAAGGCGCAGCAGACGCCGGGCCTGCTCGCGCAGTTGCCAGTGCACGGTGGACAGGAGCTTGGGCCAGTCGGAGACGAGACCGCCCTTGTTCCGCACCTGCGACAGCATCTCGTCGACCGCGCTGCGGCACGCCAGCTGCGAGCCGATGTGCGGCTGGCGGGCCTCGGAGACCCCGTCGGCGACGGCGAACACCACGGTGCCGGTGCCCTGGTCCCAGGCCATCGCCGCGTCGTCCTCGCGCTGTGTGCCGTCGTGCCGGTGCTCGTAACCGCGCACGGACGCCAGCCGTACGTCCAGTGCCGCCGTCGACCAGCCGTCGCAGACGGTGTCGGGGCGGTAGGACATCCCCGTCGGCGGCACCGGGTCGAAGGCCACCACGGCCCTGTCCACGACGAGGGGCGCCCACGGGTCCGCCGGGCCGTCCGGCGGCCTCGGTGGTGCCGCCCGCGGCGGCGGAGTCGGCGGGAGCGGCGGCGGAGTCGGCGGTGGTCCCGGCGGTGGTGGTGGCAGCGGCGGTGGTCCCGGTGGCGGGGGCACGTGCCCGGTGGATCCGTGCCGCTCCTCCCCCCGGTGACGGTTGAAGTACGGCGCCATGTCAGATCACGTCGATCGCTACGGTGAAACCCTCCGGCTTGTCGACCTGGAGGTGCGGGTTCGACGAGTCGAGCGAGCGGCCGGAGGCGATCACGCTCTTGGTGAGCGCGGCGCAGAACTTCGCGATGGCCGCGCCGACGTCGACGCCCTTGTCGGCGACGAAGCCGAACTCCGGCCGGGTGGCGACCATGTTGATGGTCTCCGCGTCCGCGTCGCCGATCCCGCACGCGATGATGTTCGGCGCGGCGTGCGTCACCGAGCGGTCGGTGAGGCGGCGATGGGTCTCCTGCCAGTTCTCCCCGCCGTTCGGAGCGCCGTCGCTGAGGAAGAACACGGCGGGCCTGTGCACCTGGTAGCCCTGGCTCTTGAGGTCCTTGACGTCGGCCGGGATACGGTCGGTGAGGTCCCCGAACGCCGCGGCGTAGCTCGTCGATCCGCGGGTGTGCAGCTTCGGGAACTCGTTCGCGCCGCGCAGGTCCACCTGGTGCAGCCGCTCGATGACGTCGTCGGAGAACCCGAGGACCGAGAAGCGCACCTTGGCGGCGGCCATCGGCTCGCCCAGCAGCGCCTGGTGCAGCGACCGCAGCCCGTCGTTGAGGTCGTCGATGTGCTCGTACATCGACGCCGACTCGTCGGCGAGGACGTAGATGGGGAGCAGATGCCCCCGGTTGCTTTCCTTCATCGTCCGTGTGCCCCTCTCGTCTCGGCTACTGCCTGTTGTGTGCCGTGCGTTCAGGTCGGGGATCCCGTGGTGTGCGGGACGCTCGTCGGCGAGTCCCGGTTCCCTCCGGGCCGGTTCCGTCGACGGCCGGCACCGCCGCGCGCGGGGAGCGCCTCGCCCGGCGGTGTGCGGGGGGACCCCGGTGCGCCGCTTCGTCTCCTCGTTTCAGTGCACCAGGCGTACTGGTCGCGCACCGGGCGGAATCGGGGCGGATGCCAGCGGCCCCGTCGCGGGTGGCCGGAGGGCCCGGACGGCGTGGCGGCGGGGCCGTGTCCGGCGCCGGCCCGCGCGGGTCCCGGCCGGTGGGCGCCGGGCGTACCGCACCGGCCTGCCCGGGCCTCCGGGACCTGCCGGACCGGGCGTACCCGGCGCCCTGCGCCTCAAGGGGCCGGGTGTCCTGGCACCGGGGACCGGTCCTGCTCGATCGGCGCCCGGACGAGCCGCGGCTCCACCGGGTCGTCACCGGCACCGACGAGCGGCCCGCCCCTCACGCGCGGGGGCGGACGGCCCATCTCATGGGTCACGACGATCATCGTCATGCCCGCCCCTCACGCGCGGGGGTGGACGCTTGAAGCGGTCGAGGTGCTTACGGTGGAAGCGGCCCGGCCCTCACACGTGGGGCGGACGCATGCCGATGTCCCGGGCGCAGGCCAGTTCGATGACCGGCCCTCACGCGCGGCGGCGGACACATGCCGGTGAACGCGCCCACGCCGTCGCGGTGCTCGCCCCTCACGCGCGCGGGCGGACGGATGGTGGCGTACGTCGCGATCGCCCCGCTGGCGCTCGCCCCTCACGCGTGCGGGCGGACGCATGGCGGGGGAACCGTCTCGTCCTGGAGAGCGGCCCGCCCCTTCACGCGCGCGGGCGGACGAGACTGGATCGGGGCATCGTCCTCGTGGCCGGCGGACGCCCCTCACGCGCGCGGGCGGATGAGGCCGAGCGGCCCCTCCTGCCCCTCCGGACTCACCGGCCCCTCCGGTCTCACCGGATCGCCCGGTCGGCCGCCGACGGCCCCGGACGGCCCCGGCGCCCCGGGTGTCCCTGGTGGGCGAAGGCGGCCCACACCGACGGCCGCTCCAGGCCGGGCGGCAGGGCGTCGCCCGCCAGCGCGCTCCCCACGCTGTCGGGAACCCCGCGCCCGGGGTCGAGCATCCACAACTGGGCCGAGCGCAGGGCGCTCGCCGGGTCCTGGCCCTCGACCGCCACGAAGTGGTGGAACACCGCCATCATCAGCGCCGAGGCACCGTCGAGCGTCCTCCACCGCGACCCCACCACGTTCCGCGCGCCGCGTGCCACGAACGCCGTGGCCAGCGTCAGCGCCTCGTCGTGGTCACGGGTGCTCAGATCCGTCTCGCAGGCGCTCAGTACGATCAGCGGCCCGGCCCGGCCGGGTGCGGCGGTGGTTCCGGCCGTGGCGGCGGCGCCGTCCGAGCCGTCCAGCAGCCGGGTCACGGTCAGCATCCCCAGGTCCGGCGACGCGCCCGGTCCGCCCCGCTCGGCCGGCCACCCACCGCTGTCGCCGGGGAACGCCAGGCTGAGCGCCGACTCCGTCGGCCGCGATCCGGCGGACCCGTGCGACGCCACGTGCAGCAACGACGCCTCGTCCAGCACGGCGAGCACCTCGTCGGGCGTCCCGCGGCCCGGGGGCGTGGCCGGAGCCTCGTAGAACTCGCCGTAGAGCCGCGCCCCCGGATAGTACGCACGGTTCAGCGCGCCGATCTCCCGCTCCGCGTGCGTCAGGTCCATCCGCGGATCGGCGACCAGGACCGGAGCCGCGTCCACCGGAAGCCGCTCGCGGCCCACCGCCGCGAGGAACTGACCGCCCGACGCCGCGTAGGTGATCACCAGGTCCTGGCAGGCGTAGCGGTACTCGCCCCGGTCGCGGCGGCGGGCGGCATGCCACGGCACGACGCCGAGGTCCCCGCACGGCACCAGCACGAGGCGGAGGGGGCCACGCCCGGCGCGGGCGGCGACGCGGTGTGCGAGCTGCTCGGTCAGCGGTTCCATGACCGCGTACGAGGCCCAGTCGCACAGCCGGCCGAGGGCCCTCTCCCACCTGCGCTCGCGGATCTCGCCGCCGCCCCGGGAACGGGCCGCGGCCGTGTGCAGGTACTCCGTCAGCGGGCCGTTCCCCGTGGCGAGCAGCGACGGCAGGTCGAGCGTCTCCGGCCCGCCGCCCGGCCACAGGGCGATCGCCAGCCCGTGGGCCTCGCCCTGTCCGGGCAGGAGATAGACCAGTACGTCGGCGTCGCCCGCCGCGATCCCCGCCCGCAGCGCGGCCGTGGACGGGGTGGCGAACAGCGTCGTGCGGCTGTCGGGCTGCCGGTAGCCGAGCGCTTCCAGGGCCCGTCGGCGCAGGCTGCTGGGAAGGATCCGGCCGCCCTCTGCGTGCGGCGCGGCCGTCTCCCTCCGCCAGGCGTCGGCGAGTTCCCGGTGCCCGCGCGCCGCGAGCCGTTCGGGCACCCCGGTGGTGGCCGAGGCGGCGTGGAGCACCAGCGCGCGGCCCAGCTCCAGGGCCGTGACCGCCGCCTCCATACGGCCGCAGCCGATCGCCGTGCGGGTGGTCATCAGCGCGTGATTGGCCGCGGACCGGGCCACTTGCAGGCCGTGTTCGGAGCCGACCTGGAGGAGTACGTCGGCCGAGACCGCGTGCAGGGCGTCCAGCCCCGCGTTCGTGGCGGCGTGCAGCTCCTCCGGGTTCTGCGTCCGGAACCAGCGCAGCCAGTACGCCGTGACGAGGTGCCACAGGGCGCTCGCCGCGAAGGCCGTCTCCCGGCCCAGCCGGGTGCGTTCACGCGTCCGTTCCAGGCCCGCGATGGCCCGGTTCAGATCGGCCGGGTCGTCGGTGTGCTGGTAGCGCTCCATCAGGGAGAGCGCCGTGCGCTGCTCCTCGATCTGGCGTGCCAGCGGCAGTCCGGGGGCTGCTCGGTCCCCGCCGTACAGGCTCTCCTCGACCAGCGAGAGATCGTTCTCGTACTGTCCGCGCAGGAGCTTCGCCTGTCTGTTCAGCTCGCCCAGCATCTCGTTCCAGGGCGGTGGGGCCGAGCGCGTGCACTCCTCCAGGTACGCGAGTCCGCGCCGGACCTCCGACTCGTCCTCCAGCATCGAGCCATGGGCCTGGTGGGCCAGGCTCAGCGCCAGCGGAACGAGAATCCAGGAGGGCCGGTCCCTCGGAACGGTGGCGTGCAGGCTCAGCAGTTCGTCCAGGACGGCGTCCAGCTCCGCGGCGTTCTCGGTCCGTTCGGCGCGCGCGATCCGGGAGATCGCCGAGAGGACACGGATCGCGGCGTGGGCGTCGGCTTCCGGGCCGGACGCGGGGGCCGCGTTCGCCAGAGCGGCCATCATCTCCTCGGTCACGCGGTGCGCGAAGTCGTCGTCCTGGTGGCTGCCGCCGATGGCGCTCGCGCCGTGCAGCAGGGCGGAGCGCATGACTTGGAGGGTCAGGGCCATCGGGTGCCCCGGCGTCAGCCGCTCCATGGCCTCGGCCGTCTGGCGCACGGCCGTGTCCAGCAGCGTCGGATCTCCGGTGCCGATCGCCGCCGCAGCGGCGAGCAGCGCGGTGGCGATCTCGGGGCCGTCCCCGGCGTGGGCCCGGCGCGGGGAGGGGGCCCGGCCCGGAGCAGGGGCTCGGCCCGGAGCAGGGGGCCGGCGCGGGGAACCGGCGGCCGCGGGCTCCGGGGGCGGGGCGCCGTGGCCGGCACCTTCCCCGCGCGACGGCTCCGCGGGCGCCGCCGGATCGATACGGACTCCCAGCGATTCGGCCAGCCCGCGGATCTCGTCCCCGTAGCGGAAGCCCTCGGGCGTGGCGTCCTTGAGGCGCTGCCGCATCGTGTCGCCGACGTCGCCGCCCGACCGCAGCAGATCTTCGAGCAC
Source organism: Streptomyces sp. NPDC057697 (assembly GCF_042799335.1). Taxonomy (NCBI): domain Bacteria; kingdom Bacillati; phylum Actinomycetota; class Actinomycetes; order Kitasatosporales; family Streptomycetaceae; genus Streptomyces; species Streptomyces sp. NPDC057697. The sequence continues at coordinate 370,347 of NZ_JBHVJA010000005.1, forward strand.
GGGCAGCAACGCGGCCAGCGGCTGGAACTCCGCCCGCAGTGCGGGCGGCATCGGCAGGTCCTCGATGTCGTGGAGGAGCGCGGGCAGTTCGGCCGTGCCGGCGCGGCCGATCTGTGTCAGGTACCAGTTCATGACGGCCGGGAAGTCGGCCACTGGGCCGCCGCCGGACCCCGGCGGCACCATCAGGAGCAGCAGCCCCAGCGCCGCGCACTGCCGCTCCCACTTCGGGGCCCGGGGCTCCGCCGCGCGGACTCGGCGCAGATGTGCGAGAGCCCGGTCGCGGTCCCGGTCCCGGTCCGCGGTGGGTCCGCCGTCCGCGTGCCGCAGGGCGAGCAGCACCCCCAGCCGGGCCGCCACGGCGTTGCGCGGCTGCCCGTCCGGCTCCAGCAGCCTTTCGAGCTCGGTCAGTTCGCCCAGCGTCCGGTCGAAGAAGGTCTGGTCGACGACGACCCCGCGCGGTGCTCTGGGCGGCACCCGGTGGAAGGGGAGCAGCAGATCGGCCCGCCCGGTGGCGTCGCGCGCCCAGGCCCGTAGCCCCCGTGTGCCGCCGTCGCCGTGGTCCATCGCGCCCCGCTCCGTAGCCCGCCGTGCCCGTCCCGGTGCTCCCAGGATGCCCGGTACCCGGGCCCTGATGGGCCGGATCGCGGGAACGGGCGGAAGGCGCCCCGGAAGCGACCGGGAACCGACCGGAGGCCCCTCACCGGGGCCGGGGTCCCGGCGTCGTACGCGCGGGCGCCGCCGCGAGCGGGCGCGCTGCCACGTGCGGGTGCCGTCGCGCGCGACGCCGTCACACGCGGGCGCCGTCACACGCGGCGCTGCCATGTGCGATGCCCCACGTGCGATGCCGTCACGTGCGACGCCGCCACGGTCCGGTCCGGTCCGGTCCGGGCCGGGCCGTGACGTGCCGGGACCGTCCTCAGGAACCGGCCGGAGGCTGCGGCTCGCGCCACATGGCCCACAGCGTCGGCCCGCCGCCCGGCAGCTTCAGTTCCTCGCGCACGGTGAAGCCGAAGTGCTCGTAGAAGGGCAGGTTGGACGACTTGGACGACTCCAGATAGGAGGGCAGGCCCGCCGCGTCGGCCTTGGCCAGTCCGGAACGCAGCAGGGCGGCACCCTGCCCCTGGCCCTGGGCGGCGGGGTCCGCGCCGATCAGCGCCAGGTACCAGTGCGGCTCCTCGGGCGTGTGCGCCGCTGCCGTCTCCACGGTGTCCTTGAACAGCCCGGCCCGGTCACCGAGGATGTTCAGCAGCTCCTCGATGGTCTCCGCGTCCGGAACGGCCTTGGCCTGCGCCTCCGGCGGTACCCAGAACGCCGCCGCGTCCCTGGTGCGCTCGCACACGCTGCTGTGCACGTACTGCCGGGTGAAGATCGTGGTGAAGTAACTGCCCAGTGACGCCTGGCGCGAGGCGTCGTCGGGGAAGAACGAACGCATCATCGGGTCGTCGTCGAAGGCGAGGGCCAGGGAACGGCTGATCTGCGCGGCGTCGTCGGCCGTGGCCGTCGTCGGTGTGTTCGTCATCTGCATACGGAGATTCTGCATCCGATGATCTTGGACGGCGGGGGCGGGTCGCGCCCGGCAGGGCGAAGGCCGGGCGGTGGTCCCGAAGGGGGAGCGCCACGGCGGCGCGGACGCGTGAGCCGCCCTCCCGCTGCCGCCACCACGACGACCGCGCGCACGACTTGGGGCCCGGCGGCGTCACCGGCACGCTGTCCGCCCGCGCCACGCCGCGCACCGACGCACCGACGCACGGACGCACGGACGCACGGACGCACCGACGCACGGACGCACCGACGCACGGGCCCACCGACGCACCGACGCACGGGCCCACCGGCGCACGGGCGGTGCGCGCCCTCGCCGGGGCGGCGGCGACGAGGCGACGAGCCGGCCGCGTCGCCGCCCCGGGGAGCGGGCCTCCGCCTGCACCGCGGCCGGCGGATGCTCGCCCACCGGCCGCAGCCGTGCCGGCGCGTCGGCAGCCCATGAGCCGGGGGAATTCATGGCCATGACAGGACCCTGCGGGAGGCGCCGCCTTCCCGGTCCCGTGGTGCCGGTGAGGACCGCGCCGACGCACCGAACTGGTTGGATCGCCGTATGACGGATTGGTCGGGACTCAGCCACGCCTACGGCTCCGCGCACGACATACCGGAGCTGCTGGACCGGATCGCGTCGGAGCCGAGCCCCGAGCGCTGGAGCGATCTCTGGTCGGCACTGTGTCATCAGGGCAGTGTCTACCCGGCAAGCTTCGCGGCCCTGCCCCGGCTGGCGGAGGTGGCGGGCAGCGACGACCGGAAGCAGGCGGTCGAGGCCCTGGGCCTGGCCGGTGCGATCATGGCGGGCTCCGAGCAGGCGCACGGCGCGGGCGATGTCCGCGCGCGGTACCGGGCGGAGGCCGGGGCCCTGCTGGCGGTGGCGTACCGGCACCTGCGGACGGCCTCCGACCGCACCGAGTACATCCACCTCCTGGAATCCGTGCTGAGCTTCGAAGGCGCCATGAGCTGGAGCGAGGACCTGGCCTGGGGGCTCGTGAACGAGGAGTACCAGGTCTCCTGTCCCGGCTGCCTGGCCGACCTGTTCGTCGTCGTCGGCGCACGCGGATTCTTCTCCACGAGCGTCGACTACGCGCTCTCGGACGACGACATCGGGACAAGGCCCCTGCGACCCGCGAACCCCGCCGACCTGGACGGCATCGGCGCCCGGCTCCATGGCATCGCCCTCACCGACGGTCACCACGAGGTCGCCGACGCCCTGACCCATGTCTTCGGCGAAGCGACGTGCCCGGACTGCGAGACGGACTTCTCCGTGGCGGAGCAGGTCGGCGCCGACCCGTCCGGCACGGACTGAGTGCGGGTCCGGCGGGACGCGGACCGCCCGGACCCCGTCGGGAGCGGCCGTCGGCCTTCGGCGCCCACGGCCGGCCCGCGACGGCACGGCGCGTCGAGCGATGACACAGCACATCGAGCGATGACACAGCACATCGAGCGCCCGCGCATGACCGCGCGACGGTGATGTACTAGAGTTATCTCGACATCGAGATATATGCCGAAGGCGCACCGCGGTCCGTCAGCCGGTAAGGGTTACCTAACTAAGCCTTACCTTAGCGGATGGTCGAGGGGCCGTAGGCGGCACCGCGTGGCGCCCGGCCCGATGAGGCGCGGCGCGGAGTACGCGCACATTGATGAAGGAGACTGTCGTGTCGGCGAACAGCTTCGACGCCCGCAGCACGCTGCGCGTGGGCGACGAGTCGTACGAGATCTTCAAGCTGGACAAGGTCGAGGGCTCCGCGCGCCTCCCTTACAGCCTGAAGGTGCTGCTGGAGAACCTGCTCCGCACCGAGGACGGCGCGAACATCACCGCCGACCACATCCGGGCGCTCGGCGGCTGGGACTCCCAGGCGCAGCCCAGCCAGGAGATCCAGTTCACTCCGGCCCGCGTGATCATGCAGGACTTCACCGGTGTGCCGTGCGTCGTGGACCTCGCCACCATGCGCGAGGCCGTCAAGGAGCTGGGCGGCGACCCGGCCAAGATCAACCCCCTCGCCCCGGCCGAGCTGGTCATCGACCACTCCGTCATCGCCGACAAGTTCGGCACCAACGACGCGTTCGCGCAGAACGTCGAGCTGGAGTACGGCCGCAACAAGGAGCGCTACCAGTTCCTGCGCTGGGGCCAGACCGCGTTCGACGAGTTCAAGGTCGTCCCCCCGGGCACCGGCATCGTCCACCAGGTCAACATCGAGCACCTGGCCCGCACCGTCATGGTCCGTAACGGCCAGGCCTACCCCGACACCCTCGTCGGCACCGACTCGCACACCACCATGGTCAACGGCCTCGGTGTGCTGGGCTGGGGCGTCGGCGGCATCGAGGCCGAGGCCGCGATGCTCGGGCAGCCGGTCTCCATGCTCATCCCGCGCGTCGTCGGCTTCAAGCTGACCGGCGAGCTCCCGGCCGGCACCACCGCCACCGACCTGGTGCTGACCATCACCGAGATGCTCCGCAAGCACGGTGTCGTCGGCAAGTTCGTCGAGTTCTACGGTGAGGGCGTCGCCGCCACCTCCCTCGCGAACCGCGCCACCATCGGCAACATGTCGCCGGAGTTCGGCTCCACCGCCGCGATCTTCCCGATCGACGACGAGACGCTGAAGTACCTGCGCCTGACCGGCCGCGACGAGCAGCAGGTCGCGCTGGTCGAGGCGTACGCCAAGGAGCAGGGCCTCTGGCTCGACCCGGCCGCCGAGCCGGACTTCTCCGAGAAGCTGGAGCTGGACCTCTCCTCGGTCGTCCCGTCGATCGCCGGTCCGAAGCGCCCGCAGGACCGCATCGTCCTCGCGAACGCCAAGCAGCAGTTCGCCCAGGACGTGCGCAACTACGTCGCCGACGACGAGGAGTCCGGCAAGGAGTCCTTCCCGGCCTCCGACGCCCCGGCCTCCACCAACGGCGTCCCGTCGCGTCCGACCACGGTCACGGCCCCCGACGGCACGACGTACGAGATCGACCACGGCGCCGTCACCGTCGCCGCGATCACCTCCTGCACCAACACCTCGAACCCGTACGTCATGGTCGCCGCGGCGCTCGTGGCGAAGAAGGCCGTCGAGAAGGGCCTGACCCGCAAGCCGTGGGTCAAGACCACCCTCGCCCCGGGCTCCAAGGTCGTCACCGACTACTTCGACAAGGCGGGCCTGACCCCGTACCTCGACAAGGTCGGCTTCAACCTCGTCGGCTACGGCTGCACCACCTGCATCGGCAACTCCGGCCCGCTGCCGGAGGAGGTCTCCAAGGCGGTCAACGAGCACGACCTGGCCGTGACCTCGGTGCTCTCCGGCAACCGCAACTTCGAGGGCCGGATCAACCCCGACGTCAAGATGAACTACCTGGCGTCCCCGCCGCTGGTCGTCGCGTACGCCATCGCCGGTTCGATGAAGGTGGACATCACCAAGGACGCCCTGGGCATCGACCAGGACGGCAAGCCGGTCCACCTCGCGGACATCTGGCCCACCGAGGCCGAGGTGAACGACGTCGTCGCCAACGCCATCGGCGAGGACATGTTCAACAAGTCCTACCAGGACGTCTTCGCGGGCGACGCCCAGTGGCAGGCGCTGGCGATCCCCACCGGCAACACCTTCGAGTGGGACCCGCAGTCCACCTACGTGCGCAAGCCCCCGTACTTCGAGGGCATGACGATGGAGACGACCCCGGTCGCCGACATCACCGGCGCCCGTGTGCTCGCCAAGCTGGGCGACTCGGTCACCACCGACCACATCTCCCCGGCCGGTGCGATCAAGGCCGACACCCCGGCGGGCAAGTACCTCACGGAGCACGGCGTCGAGCGCCGTGACTTCAACTCCTACGGCTCGCGCCGTGGCAACCACGAGGTCATGATCCGCGGCACCTTCGCCAACATCCGCCTGCGCAACCAGATCGCGCCGGGCACCGAGGGCGGCTTCACCCGCGACTTCACCCAGGCGGACGCCCCGGTGTCGTTCATCTACGACGCCTCGCAGAACTACCAGGCCGCCGGCACCCCGCTGGTCATCCTGGCGGGCAAGGAGTACGGCTCGGGCTCGTCCCGCGACTGGGCCGCCAAGGGCACCGCGCTCCTGGGCGTCAAGGCCGTCATCGCCGAGTCCTACGAGCGTATCCACCGCTCGAACCTCATCGGCATGGGCGTCCTCCCGCTCCAGTTCCCGGAGGGCGCGACCGCCGAGTCCCTCGGCCTGACCGGCGAGGAGACCTTCTCCTTCACCGGCGTGACCGAGCTGAACAACGGCACCACGCCGCGCACGGTCAAGGTGACCACCGACACCGGTGTGGAGTTCGACGCGGTCGTCCGCATCGACACCCCCGGTGAGGCGGACTACTACCGCAACGGCGGCATCATGCAGTACGTGCTGCGCAACCTGATCCGCAAGTAGTCGCGGCGGACAGCGGGGCCGAAGGGCCGCACCCCGGAACCCCGGGGTGCGGCCCTTCGCACGTTCCGCGCCCGTCCCGGCCCGTCGTTCCCATGGGCACCTCCGCGGGTCCTGGCCGGTGACGGAACGGCTCCGGCCACCTGGCCCCGCCGGGCCGGGGGCGGGCGCGGAACGGCGTGGACCACCCGTTCGCCGGACCGGACGGGCCACCGCGCGCCTCGCCGCGGGCGCACGGAATGCGATGGTGGTCCCGCGGGTTCCCAGAACTGCGGACCACGCGGAACGAACGGCACAGAGAGCGGATGACACCCATGGGCGAGCTGATCCTGATCCGGCACGGCGAGACGGAGTGGTCGCGGTCCGGGCAGCACACGAGCTACACCGATCTGCCCCTGACCCCCTTCGGGGAGCGGCAGGCCCGCGCGCTGGCGCCCCTGCTGACCGACCGGAGGATCGCGCTCACCCTCGTCAGCCCCGCCGTACGCGCCCGGCGCACCGCCGAGCTGGCCGGGCTCGCCGCCCCCCGCATCACACCCGAGCTGCGCGAATGGGACTACGGCGGCTACGAAGGGGTGACCACCGACGAGATCCGGCTCACCCGCCCGGAGTGGAACCTCTGGACCGACGGGGTCGCCCCCGGCCCCGAGGCCCATCCCGGGGAGACCCCGGCCGAGGTCGGGGCCCGCGCCGACCGGGTGCTGGCCGAGGCCGCGGAGGCGGCGGGCCGGGACGCGGACGAGGACATCGCGCTCGTCGCGCACTCCCACTTCCTGCGTGTGCTCACCGCCCGCTACCTGGGCCTGACCCCCGCCGAGGGCACGCTGTTCCAGCTCGCCACGGGGGCCGTCTCGCGGCTCGGCCACGAGCACGGCAAACCGGTCATCACGGCGTGGAACGTGACACTGCCACAGAGCCTGTTTCCCCGGGCTGTTCCCCAGGCCCCGGAACGGGACTGAACGCACCGACGGCCGGTGCCCCGCAGCGGGGCACCGGCCGTCGGCCTCAAAGCAGGTGGAACAGCGGGATCAGGAGACCAGCTCCACCTCCGCCAGCGTCCCCTCACCGGCGAACACCAGGCGGTAGTGCGCGTACGTGCCCCGCCGGTCCACCGAGAACACCCGGGTCTGTCTGTCCCAGGCGAAGGACTCGGCGGACCGCTTGTCGAGGTCCTTCCACGCCCTGCCGTCCGACGAGCCCTGGAGGACCCAGCCGGCCGGGGCCTCGGCCGCCTTGTCCGAGGTCAGTGTGTAGCGGACCGCGTCCGTCGCCGAGGGGACCGGCAGATCCACCGTGGCGACCCGGGCCGAGGTCGCCGAGGTGTTGTCGAACAGGGCGCCCGCGCCCTTCAGCACGTCCGCCTGGGGGGACGCCACCTCGTCGTCCGTGGTGATCGACGTCGGCGCCGCGTTCTTCCCGGTGCCCCACGACGACGGCCTCGGGCCCATGTCGAAGTCCAGCACCCCGCCCTTGGCCAGCAGGTCGTGCGGCAGCGACGTCGAGGTCCACTTCCTGCCGTCGACCCGCAGGCCCTGCACATAGATGTTCTTCGCGCTGTTCTTCGGCGCCCTGACGACCAGGTCGCGGCCGTTCTCCAGATGGACCGTGGTCTTCGTGAAGAGCGGGGAGCCGATCGCGTACTCGCCGCCGCCCATGACCAGCGGGTAGAAGCCGAGCGAGGAGAAGAGGTACCAGGCCGACTGCTCGCCGTTGTCCTCGTCGCCGTGGTAGCCCTGGCCGATCTCGCTGCCCGTGTACAGGCGGCTCAGGACCTCGCGGACCTTCTCCTGGGTCTTGTACGGCTGCGAGGCCGCGTCGTACATGTACGCGACGTGGTGCGCGACCTGGTTGCTGTGGCCGTACTGGCCCATCCGTACGTCACGCGCCTCCGTCATCTCGTGGATGACACCGCCGTACGAGCCGACGAACTCGGGGCCCGCCGTCTCCGGCGTGGTGAAGTACGTGTCGAGCTTCTTGGCCAGACCCTCCCGGCCGCCGTACAGGTTCGCCAGGCCCCGGCTGTCCTGCGGGGCCGTGAAGGCGTAGCCCCAGCCGTTCGTCTCCGTGTAGTCGTAGCCCCAGACCCGGGGGTCGTACGTCCCCGACGGGAGCCGCCAGTCGCCCTTGGCATCCTTGCCCTGGAAGAAACCGGCCTTGTCGTCGAAGAGCTGGACGTAGTTGCGCGCGCGGTTCAGGAAGTACGCGGACTCCTCCGCGTACCGCTTCTTCTTCGTCTTCTTGTAGAGCGCCTGCCCCATCCGCGCGATGCCGTAGTCGTTGAGGTAGCCCTCCAGCGACCAGGACAGGCCCTCGTGGGTCGAGGTGTCCGCGTAGCCCACGAACGGGGACGTCGCCATGCCCTTGCGGCCGACGCCGGAGGACGGCGGGACCACCGTGGCGTTCTTCAGCGCCGCGTCGTACGCCGCCTCCGCGTCGAACTTCACACCCTTGACATAGGCGTCCGCGAACGCGACGTCCGAGGAGGTGCCGGTCATCAGGTCGGCGTAGCCGGGGGACGACCAGCGGGAGATCCAGCCGCCGTCCTTGTACTGCTGGACGAAGCCGTCCACCATCTCGCCGGCCTTGTCCGGGGTGAGCAGCGAGTACGCGGGCCAGGTCGTCCGGTAGGTGTCCCAGAAGCCGTTGTTGACGTACACCTTGCCGTCGACGATCTTCGCCCCGGTGTGCGTGGGGGTGTCGGTGCCGGTCTGCGGGGAGAACGGGCTGGCGTACCTGTCCTTGCCGTCGACCTTCTCGAAGCCCGAGTTCGGGTACAGGTACAGCCGGTACAGGCTGGAGTAGAGGGTGGTCAGCTGGTCGGCCGTGGCACCCTCGACCTCCACCTTGCCCAGGATGTCGTCCCAGGCCCGCTGCGCCCGGTCCTCGACCCGGCCGAAGGAGCGGGAGGCGGGGATCTCGGCGGCCAGGTTCCGCTTCGCCTGGTCGACGCCGATGAGGGAGGTCGCCAGGCGGAGGTTCACCGTGCGGTCCTTGCCCGCGTCGAAGCGCAGATAGCCGGTGACGTCGTCGCCACCGCCGCCGGACAGCTTGCCGCTGCCGGTCACCGGGGCGTCGAAGACGCCGTACACGAAGAGGCGGGTGGCTCCGGTGGAGCCGCCGCTCTTCACGTCGGAGAAGCCGGTGAAGGAGCTGGTGGCCGGGTCGAGGGTGAGCCCGCCGTCGTTGGAGACGTTGTCGAAGACGATGCTCGCGTCGTCACCGGGGTAGGTGAACCGCATCCGGGCCGCGTGGTCCGACGGTGTCATCTCGGCCTTGAGGCCGTTGTCGAACGTCACGCCGTAGTAGTGCGGCTTCGCCGTCTCGTTCTCGTGGTGGAACGGCAGCGCACGCGCCGTGCGGGAGGCGTCCGGGGTGCCGGAGGCCGCCGACGGCATCAGCTGGAAGGTCTGCCGGTCGCCCATCCAGGGGCTCGGCTCATGGCTGGCGCTGAAGGCCTGGAGGGTGGGCAGGTTGTCGTCGTTGTTGCCGCGCGCGTAGTCGTAGAGCCAGCTCGTGGAGCCCGCGTTGGTGACCGGGGTCCAGAAGTTGAAGCCGTTGGGGACGGCGGTGGCGGGGAAGTTGTTGCCCCGGGAGAATCCGCCGCTGGAATTGGTGCCGCGGATCGTGGACGCGTAGTCGGAGAGGTGCGGGCGGCGCTTCTCGGGCGCCTTCGGGGCGATCGCGATGTCGTCGATCCAGCCCTGGAACTTCGCCGTGCCCCGGGGGGAGTCGTACGCCACCAGGATGCGGTCCACGGTCTTGCCCGCCGCGACCGTGCCGATCGTCGACTCGACCTTGTTCCACTGGTTGACGTAGAGCCGCTTGGCGTCGGCCTGGCCCTGCGGGGTCAGCAGCCCGCCGTTGCTGTCGGTGGCCCGCAGATCGCTCAGATACGTGCCGTCCGTGAACGCCAGGTCCACCGCGACATGCGTCGCCGGGTAGGAGAGGTCGGTCTCGCCCATCTGCGGATAGACCAGATAGGACAGCGCGGTGTCACGGCCGACCGCCGTGTTCACATCGAAGACCTTGTTGTACGAGTAGGCGCGGCCGTCCGCCTTGTGCGTACCGGCGTACCGCAGGGCCTTCTTCCCGGTGAAGCCCGCGCCCGCCTTCGCGGTGGGGGAGCCGGAGGGGCCGCGGTCGACCTGGCTGCGCATCTCGGCGGGGGCCGGGGCCGAGGTGTCGCCGTCGGAGAACTGTACGTCGGCGAGCTGGGTGGCGTCGGAGGCGCCGTTGTTCCCGGTGATCTCCAGGCGGTAGTGCTGGTAGGCCGTGTCGGAGGTGAAGTCGTACGACTTCGTCCGGAACCGCTCGGAGAACGTCTGGCCGGTCCGGGAGTCGAGCTCCTTCCAGTCCTTGCCGTCGGTGGAGCCCCGCAGCGTCCAGTCCTTCGGGTCGCGCTCGGCGTGGTCGTTGGCCGAAGTCAGCGCGTACGTCACGACCTTGACCGGTGCGTCGAGATCGAACTCGACCCAGCCGGTGGGCGCGAAGGCCAGCCACTTGGTGCCGGACTCCCCGTCGATCAGGTTCTCCTTCACCTCCCCGCCGCCGGTGTTCTCACCACTGGCGCGGACGTCCGTCACCCTGTCGGTGACATTGCCCGGGATTCCTGTGGAGAATCCGCCATCGACACCCGATGACCGCTTCTTTCCGTCAGGGCCCTCTTCCACGGTATTGCGCCAGTCCGGCTGCTTTTCATCCGATTCGAAGGACGAGCTGAATGTCCGGTCCCCCGAGGGGGGCCGTCCCTTTCCGTGACCACCGGCCGACTCCGCGGCGGCCGCCGCTGGGGCGGTCATGACGAGGACCAGTGAAGCCGCGATCAGTGCGGCCGTACGGCTTTGTCTCTTGCGAGAACCATGTCGGGGCTGCATGTCGAGCCATTCCTCCCGGGGGAAGTGCACCTGGACAACGTTGTCAGAGAGATGCGCAAGGTCCAGTAGGGAGGCAAGTGCCGGGGTGTGTCAAGGGTGTTGGGTGTGGAGCACAAGCCGTATCGACCGGAATGCGGAAATCGTTACACCCGGGCGATGAGCGTGCGGGGGCCATGTATCTGCGAGGTCTCAACTCGGGAAAGACTGCTGCTCAAACTCGCATTCGATCTTGCTCAGTCGGCCGTGAGTGGACTATACCTGTCGGCGTCTGCACAGCCGTTTCGGCGACGCGGGCAAGGGGGACGTGGGGGAACGGTCGAGGACGGCACGACGGGTGCATCCGATGCCCGCTCTCCCTCAACCCCCCACTGCACATGGCTAGCCTGAAAATCAGCACTACCCAAGCGCAACTGACCGCGGTGGCGGGGCCCTTCGCCTGAGGCGAATATCGACGGGCGACCGGTACACACCGCCTGAGTCCTGGAGAAGGCGAGGACTTGAGCATGGGATCCACCTCCGCCCACAAGAATGAGGGCCTTGGCCGTCGCGATGTGATCAAGCGATCGGCCGCACTCGGCCTGATCAGCGTTCCGGCGATGGGCTTCCTGTCGGCGTGCGCGAGCGGCGACAGCGGCGGCGACAAGAAGGTCGAGAAGGGCAAGGTCACCAAGGCCAACCCGCTCGGCGTGAACGAGACGGCCCCGCTAGAGGTGGTCATCTTCGACGGCGGCTTCGGCCAGCAGTACGCGATCGACGCGGAGAAGAAGTACAGCGCGGCGTTCCCGAAGGCCCCGAAGGTCAAGCACGTCGCGACCCAGAAGATCCAGTCGCAGCTGCAGCCCCGCTTCAACGGCGGCACCCCGCCGGACCTGATCGACAACTCGGGCGCCGAGCAGATGGACATGGGTGTCCTGGTCGGCAAGAAGCAGCTGCTCGACCTGACGCCGCTGATGGACGCCCCGTCCATAGACGACCCGAACAAGAAGGTCCGCGACACGCTGCGTCCCGGTGTCCTGGAGATGGGTCAGTTCGACGGCGACCCGGTCTGGATCATGTACTACGCGTACACCGTGTACGGCGTCTGGTACTCGCAGACCGCGCTGGAGAAGCTCGACGCGGAGTACCCGGAGGACTGGGACGCCATGCTCGCGCTCTGCGCGAAGGCGAAGAAGAAGGGCATCGCGGGCTGGACCTACGCCGGTAAGTACCCGTACTACCTGCCGTTCTCGCTCTACCCGTTCATCGCCAAGATCGGTGGCCGGGAGGTTCTCGACAAGATCGACAACCTGGAGCCGAACGCCTGGCAGGACCCCGCGGTCAAGGCGGCGTTCGAGGCGTACTACGAGCTGTACAAGAAGGGGTACATCCTCAAGGGCACCCCGGGTCTGACCCACATCCAGTCGCAGACCGAGTGGACCAAGGGCAACGCGCTCTTCATCCCGAACGGTTCGTGGGTGGAGAACGAGGCGGCCCCGACCACGCCCAAGGACTTCAAGATGATGGTCGCCCCGCCGTCCGGCCTGGACTCGTCCGACAAGCTGCCCTTCGGCACCATCTGGGCCTCCGGCGGTGAGCCCTTCATCGTCCCGGCCAACGCGAAGAACCCCCAGGGCGGCATGGAGCAGCTGCGCATCATGCTCTCCGAGGAGTCCTCGAAGAACTTCACCAAGCAGGTCAAGTCCCTCAGCGCGTTCAACGGCGGCACCGACGGCCTGACCCTGTCGACCGCCATGCAGTCCGGCGTCGACTCGCTGAAGAAGGCCGGCGACAACGTGGTGAACCCGCGTCTTCAGGACTGGTACGTGAAGCTCCAGAAGGAGCAGATCGGTGTCGCCGGTATCGGCGAGATGATGGCCGGCCGCGCGACCCCGGCGGAAGCCATCAAGAAGATCCAGGCCTTCGCCGACGCGGCCGCCAAGGACCAGTCCATCAAGCACTACAAGCACCAGTGAGCAACCGTCACCAACGGCGGCACCCGCGGAAAGATCGGGGTCGGTAAACGATGCAGCACGGCAAGTACCGTTTCATCGTGGGGTTCTTGGTAGTCCCACTCGCGCTGTATGCGGTCTTCGTCATTTGGCCGTTCATCCAGTCCATCTACTACTCGTTCACGGACTGGACCGGCCTGAGCCCGGACTTCAAGATGGTCGGGTTCGACAACTACACGAAGATGCTGAAGGACGACATCTTCTGGAAGTCGTTGCAGCACAGTGTGTTGCTTGTGCTGCTGCTGCCGTTGGTGACGCTGGGCCTGGCGCTCTTCTTCGCCTTCATGCTCAATGTCGGAGGCCGGCGGCGCAAGAACGCCGCGGTCTCCGGCGTGCGCGGCTCAAGTTTCTACAAGATCGCCTATTTCTTCCCGCAGGTGCTCTCGATCGTCATCGTGGCCCTGCTGTTCCAGTTCGCGTTCAACCCCCGTGACGGGATGCTGAATGCCACGCTGGAGGGAATCGGCCTGGGGTCCATTCAGCCGGACTGGCTGGGCGACCCGAGCCTGGCGCTCGTCTGCGTCATGTCGGTGCTGATCTGGTCGACGGTCGGATTCTTCGTCGTCCTCTTCTCGGCCGGAATGGCGTCCATCCCGAAGGACTTCTACGAGGCGGCCCTGCTCGACGGCGCCAACCGCTTCACCACGTTCTTCCGGATCACCCTTCCGCTGCTCTGGGACACCGTGCAGTCGGGCTGGGTCTACATGGGGATCCTGGCCCTCGGCGTGGAGGCGTTCACCGCCGTACAGGTCATGACCGTGGGCCCTGGTGGCCCCGACTACTCGACCACGGTCCTGCCGCTGTACGTGTACCAGACGGCCTTCCGTGACGGGCAGGCCGGCTACGCGACGACGATCGGTGTCGGACTGCTCATCGTCACCATGGCCTTCGCCGCCATCGTGATGCGACTGGGCCGGCGCGATCGGCTGGAGTTCTGATGCTGCGATTCCCGGGAGACGGCCCCCGGACCCCCAGCAGGCACCACAGGTCGGCCTCCGTGTCCGGCTCGACAGTACGAGGTGAGTACACGTGAAGACGACTGACACCCCTCCCGCGGCCCCGGCCGCGGAACCGGCCCCGGTGGCCAAGGCGCCCGCACCCGCCGCCAAGGAGAAGGGCAGCGAGGGCCAGGTCCTCAACGTCTTCTCGCACGGTGTGCTGATCATCTGGGCGATCCTGGTCGTCATGCCGCTGCTCTGGGCGGTGATGGCGTCCTTCAAGACCGACGACTCGATCCTGTCGACGCCGTGGGCCCTGCCCGACAAGCTGCACTTCGAGAACTGGTCGCGCGCCTGGAGCCAGGCGCACATGAGCGACTACTTCTTCAACACCGTCGTGGTGGTCGGCTGTTCGCTCGTCGGCACCCTGCTGCTCGGCTCGATGGCGGCGTACGTACTGGCGCGGTTCGACTTCCCCGGCAACCGCTTCATCTACTACATGTTCATCGGCGGGATGAGCTTCCCGATCATCCTGGCGCTGGTCCCGCTGTTCTTCGTCATGAACAACATGGGCCTGCTGAACACGCGGCACGGACTGATCATGGTCTACATCGCGTACTCGCTGCCGTTCACCGTCTTCTTCCTCACCTCGTTCTTCCGGACGCTGCCGACCTCGGTGGCGGAGGCGGCGATGCTCGACGGCGCCTCGCACACCCGGACGTTCTTCCAGGTGATGCTGCCGATGGCGAAGCCCGGCCTGATCAGCGTCGGCATCTTCAACTTCCTGGGGCAGTGGAACCAGTACATGCTGCCCACGGTGCTCAACACCGACCCGAACCACCGGGTGCTCTCCCAGGGGCTGGTCGAGCTGGCCAACAGCCAGGGGTACAAGGGCGACTGGTCCGGTCTCTTCGCCGGTCTGGTGATGGCGATGCTGCCGGTCCTCGCGGCCTACATCATCTTCCAGCGCCAGGTCGTCGCCGGACTCACCGCGGGTGCGGTGAAGTAACGTCCCGGCACCGTCCCGCACTCACGAACCGCCCGTCGGCCACGCGCCGGCGGGCGGTTCGCGTGTCCGGGGACGGCCGTCCCCGGTGCTCATCCGAGGCTTCGCTTGCTCAAGGTCTTGACGGGGAGTGCCGCAAAACGCTCAGCTTAGAGTTCACATGTTAGAGAAAACGGTAGGAGTGAGAGAGTCGATGGAGACTCCGGGGTCGCAGACATCTCTGCATCGCGCCAACCTTGAGCGGGTCGTACGCGCGGTACGTATGGCCGGCTCGCTCACCCAGGCGGAGATCGCACGGAGCACCGGCCTGTCAGCGGCCACCGTCTCCAACATCGTTCGTGAACTGAAGGATGGCGGCACGGTCGAGGTCACCCCGACCTCGGCGGGCGGCCGCCGGGCCCGCAGCGTCTCGCTCAGCGGGGACGCGGGCATTGTGATCGGGGTCGATTTCGGCCATACGCACCTGCGGGTGGCGGTCGGCAACCTCGCCCACCAGGTGCTCGCCGAGGAGGCCGAGCCGCTGGACGTCGACGCCTCCTCCGCGCAGGGGTTCGGGCGGGCCGAGCGGTTGGTCAGGCGACTGATCGAGACGACCGGGATCGGCCCCGACAAGGTGATCGGGGTGGGCCTCGGTGTTCCCGGCCCGATCGACGTGGAGTCCGGGACGCTGGGCTCCACGTCGATCCTGCCGGGCTGGACGGGCATCAACCCCAGCAAGGAGCTCTCCGGCCGGCTCGGGGTGCCGGTGTACGTCGACAACGACGCCAACCTCGGCGCGCTCGGCGAGCTGGTCTGGGGGAGCGGCCGGGGGGTCAAGGACCTCGCCTACATCAAGGTCGCCAGCGGCGTCGGCGCCGGCCTGGTGATCGACGGGCGGATCTACCGGGGGCCGGGCGGCACGGCCGGCGAGATCGGGCACATCACCCTCGACGAGTCCGGTCCGGTGTGCCGCTGCGGCAACCGCGGCTGCCTGGAGACCTTCACGGCCGCCCGGTACGTGCTGCCGCTGCTCCAGCCCAGCCACGGCCCCGATCTCACCATGGAACGGGTGGTCCAGCTGGCCCGCGAGGGCGATCCGGGCTGCCGCCGGGTGATCGGGGACGTCGGGCGGCACATCGGCAGCGGGGTGGCCAACCTCTGCAATCTGCTCAACCCCAGCCGGGTCGTCCTCGGCGGATCGCTGGCCGAGGCCGGGGAGTTGGTGCTCGCACCGATCCGCGACTCGGTCTCCCGCTACGCCATCCCGAGCGCCGCCCGGCAGCTCTCGGTGCTGCCCGGGGCGCTGGGCGGCCGTGCCGAAGTCCTGGGCGCACTGGCCCTCGTGCTCAGCGAGATGGGGGATTCGACCCTTTTGGAAAGCACCCTGCCGAAGAACACTCCTGCCTTCACTTAGATAACGAATGGCACCGTTGTCATCTCGTTAAGGATTTACTCCTTGACGCTGACGTTGCAGCCGAGTTGACTGCCAGCCACCTCGGCCGCAACGTTGCGGCCTCGTCAGGGAGGCAACCCGTAATGAACGCAACGACGCGACGCATCGTCATAGGCACGGCCGCACTCTCCATGGCCGTCTCCCTCGCGGCGTGTGGCAAGGCCGGTGACGACAAGGATTCCGGCAGCGGCGGCGACGGCAAGACCATCGGCCTGCTCCTTCCGGAGAACAAGACCACGCGCTACGAGACCTTCGACCGCCCCATCATCGAGGCGAAGATCAAGGCGCTGTGCTCCGACTGCAAGGTCAAGTACAACAACGCCGCGCAGGACAGCGAGACCCAGAAGAAGCAGTTCGACGCGCTGGTGACGCAGGGCGTGAAGGTCATCATCCTGGACACCGTCGACTACAAGGCCGCGAAGTCCTGGGTCGAGCAGGCCGCGAAGAAGGACGTCAAGGTCGTCGCGTACGACCGTCTCGCCGAGGGCCCGATCTCCGCCTACGTCTCGTACGACAACGAGAAGATCGGCCAGCTCCAGGGCGAGGCGCTGGTCAAGGCGATGGGCGCCAAGGCCAAGGACAGCAACGTTGTCATGATCAACGGCTCCCCGACCGACCCGAACGCCCCCTTCTTCAAGAGGGGCGCGCACAGCGTCCTCGACAAGCAGGTCAAGAAGGTCGTCTACGAGCAGGACATCCCGGACTGGTCGGCCGACGAGGCCAACAAGAAGATGGGAGCGGCCATCGACTCCCTGGGCAAGAACGGCTTCCAGGGTGTCTACTCCGCCAATGACGGCATGGCCGGCGGCATCATCACGGCCCTGAAGAAGCAGGGCGTGAAGGTTCCGGTCGGCGGTCAGGACTCCGAGCTGGCCGGTCTGCAGCGCATCCTCACGGGCGAGCAGTCCTTCTCGATCTACAAGCAGATCAAGCCGGAGGCCGAGACCACCGCCGAGATCGCCGTCAAACTGCTCAAGGGCGAGAAGATCGACGACCTGGCCCCGGTCAAGGTCGACAGCCTCTCCGGGGAGTTCAAGGGCACCCCGTCGAAGCTCTACGACGCCTCGGTCGTGACCAAGGAGAACATCGCGTCCACGATCGTCGCGGACAAGGTCTACAAGGCCGAGGAGATCTGCACCGCCCAGTACAAGGCGGCCTGCGACGCCGCCGGCATCAAGTAGTCACCCGCCGGCAGGCGTCCCCCGGTCCGGTCCGGCACCCGCCCCGTCAACATGCCCCGCAGCAGGGGCGGGCGCCGGGCTTCTCACCGGTTCCGGACCTTCACGGACCCCGGATGCCCCCCCCGGATCCCGGACCTCCCACGGACCCCCGGGTCCGGACCCCGCATCCGGCCCCGGCGCGCGGTCGCCCCGGGCGACGGCGCTCCGAGAACGTCCCCGGTGGTCCGGCGACCGGCTCCGCCCCCTGTGCTCAGCAGTACCATTCCCGCCCGTCAGGCGGCGAAGGAGATGATTCACGTGTCCGCTACGCCCGTGCTGGCGTTGCGCGGAGTCTCCAAGCGGTTCGGCGCCGTCCAGGCGCTCACCGATGTGGACCTGGAGATTCGCTCCGGCGAAGTGGTCGCCCTGGTCGGCGACAACGGCGCCGGCAAGTCGACCCTCGTCAAGACCATTTCGGGTGTCCACCCGATCGACGAAGGCACCATCGAGTGGGAGGGCGAAGCGGTCCGCATCAACCGGCCGAACGACGCCCAGGAGCTCGGAGTCGCCACCGTCTACCAGGACTTGGCGCTCTGCGACAACCTCGATGTCGTCGCCAACCTCTTCCTCGGCAGCGAACTGCGCAAGGCCGCCGTCCTCGACGAGATCGGGATGGAGAAGCGCGCCAAGGAACTGCTCGACACGCTGTCCATCCGGATACCCAGCGTCCGCATCCCGGTCGCCTCGCTCTCCGGCGGCCAGCGCCAGGTCGTGGCCATCGCCCGCGCCCTGATCGGCGACCCCAAGGTCGTCATCCTCGACGAGCCCACCGCCGCGCTCGGCGTCGAGCAGACCGCCCAGGTCCTCGACCTCGTCGAGCGGCTGCGCGAGCGCGGCCACGGCGTCATCCTCATCAGCCACAACATGGCCGATGTGCGCGCCGTCGCCGACAAGGTGGCCGTGCTGCGGCTGGGCCGCAACAACGGAGTCTTCGACGTGGAGACCACGTCCCACGAGGAGATCATCTCCGCGATCACCGGTGCCACGGACAACGCCGTCACGCGCCGCCAGGCCCGCACAGCCACGAAGGAGGACGCGAAGTGAGCGACCTCGCCAAGACCCCCGAGACCGCCACCGACGAGCCCGGGGCGGCGGCACCGGCCGCCGAGCCCTCGGCGGCACCCGTCCCCGCGGTGGACCCGCGCCTGCTCGTCCGCGAGGAGGGCTTCAAGGGCTACTGGTCCGAGTTCACCCGCAAGGTGCGCGGCGGCGAGCTCGGCTCGCTGCCGGTCCTCGTCGGCCTGATCGTCATCGCGATCGTCTTCCAGCTCCAGAACAGCAACTTCCTCTCCGCCAGCTCCATCGCCAACGTCGCGGTCTACAGCTCCGGCCTCGGCATCATGGCGGTCGGCATCGTCTTCGTGCTGCTGCTCGGCGAGATCGACCTGTCCGTCGGCTCGGTCGCCGGTGTCGGCGCGGCCGTCTGGGCCGTGCTCAACGTCAACCACGGCTGGAGCGACTGGTCGGCGGTGGTCGTCGCGGTGCTCTCCGGCATGGTGCTCGGCGCGCTGCACGGCTTCTTCTTCGCCAAGATCGGGGTACCGGCCTTCGTCGTCACCCTGGCCGGCTTCCTCGGCTGGAGCGGTCTGCAGGAGTGGATGATGGGCGGTGAGGGCTCGATCAACACGCCGTCCGGCAGCATCGTCGAGAACCTCACCAACTACTTCTTCGAGGACAAGGCCGTCGCGTACGGCGTCGCCCTGGTCGCCGTTCTCGCCTACGCCGCCTCGCTCCTGCTGGACAGCCGGCGCCGCGGGGCCGCGAACCTGCCCGCCCGTCCCACCACCGAGGTCCTGCTCCGCACGGGCGTCGTCGCGGTCCTGTGCTTCGCCGTCGCGTACGTCCTGAACGAGCCCGCCGGAGCCCGCGGCCTGCCGCTGGCCCTGGTGCTCTTCCTCGCCGTCCTGGTCGTCGCGGACTTCGTGGCCCGCCGGACCACCTTCGGCCGCCAGGTCTTCGCGGTGGGCGGCAACCCGGAGGCCGCGCGTCGCGCCGGCATCGACGTCGACCGGATCCGGATCACCGTCTTCGCGCTCTCCGGAATGCTGGGCGCCTTCGGCGGCCTCTTCATCGCCAGCCTCTCCGGCGGCGCCACCAAGAGCGTCGGCGGCGGCAACACCCTGATGCTGGTCATCGCGGCCGCCGTCATCGGTGGCACCAGCCTCTTCGGCGGCCGGGGCAAGGTCTGGTCCGCGCTGCTCGGCATGATCGTGATCCAGTCGATCCAGCAGGGCCTGAACATGATCGGCATGGCCAACGCCATCCAGTACATGATCACCGGCGCGGTGCTGCTGGCCGCCGTGGTCATCGACTCGGTCTCCCGGCGCACCCAGAAGACCGCGGGACGCGCGTAACTCCGCCCGGCCCGGTGCCCGGTGCCCGGTGCCCCGACACGGGCACCGGGCACTTCCGCGTGGGCATCGGGCACGGGGCGGAACGGCCCGCCCCATGCCCGATGCCCACGCGGACGGGCGGAACATTAGACTCATCGGACCGGCATGCTCGACCAGCTCAAGACGCAAGGAGGCACGGGTGGCCCTGCTGACCCGCATCGGTGGACCGCGTGACCTGGACCGGCTCACTCCCGAGCAGCTGGAACAGCTCGCCGAGGAGATCCGGACCTTCCTCGTCGACGCCGTATCGAAGACCGGCGGCCACCTCGGCCCCAACCTGGGCGTGGTCGAACTGACCATCGCCCTGCACCGGGTCTTCGACTCGCCGAAGGACAAGGTGCTGTTCGACACCGGTCACCAGAGCTATGTGCACAAGCTCCTCACCGGCCGCCAGGACTTCTCGAAGCTCAAGAGCAAGGGCGGCCTCTCCGGCTACCCCTCCCGCGCCGAGTCCGAGCACGACGTCATCGAGAACTCGCACGCCTCCACGGTGCTCGGCTGGGCCGACGGCCTGGCCAAGGCCAACGAGGTGCTGGGCAAGGACGACCACGTCGTCGCCGTCATCGGTGACGGCGCGCTCACCGGCGGCATGGCCTGGGAGGCGCTGAACAACATCGCCGCCGCCAAGGACCGCCCGCTGGTCATCGTCGTCAACGACAACGAGCGCTCCTACGCGCCGACCATCGGCGGCCTCGCCAACCACCTCGCCACGCTGCGGACCACCGACGGCTACGAGCGCTTCCTGGCCCGCGGCAAGGACCTCCTGGAGCGCACCCCCGTCGTCGGCAAGCCGCTGTACGAGACGCTGCACGGGGCCAAGAAGGGCCTCAAGGACTTCATCGCCCCGCAGGGCATGTTCGAGGACCTCGGCCTGAAGTACGTCGGCCCGATCGACGGCCACGACATGGAGGCCCTGGAGTCGGCGCTCCAGCGCGCCAAGCGCTTCGGCGGGCCCGTCATCGTGCACTGCCTCACCGAGAAGGGCCGCGGCTACACCCCGGCCCTGCTCGACGAGGCCGACCGCTTCCACGCCGTCGGCAAGATCCACCCCGACACCGGCCTCCCGGTCGCCACCTCGGGCCTCGACTGGACCTCCGTCTTCGGCGAGGAGATGGTCAAGCTCGGCAAGGAGCGCGAGGACATCGTCGCGATCACCGCGGCCATGCTCCAGCCGGTCGGCCTGACCAAGTTCGAGAAGGCGTTCCCGGACCGGATCTACGACGTCGGCATCGCCGAGCAGCACGGCGCGGTCTCCGCGGCCGGCCTCGCGACCGGCGGGCTGCACCCCGTCTTCGCGGTGTACGCCACCTTCCTCAACCGGGCCTTCGACCAGGTCCTGATGGACGTCGCACTGCACAAGTGCGGGGTGACCTTCGTCCTGGACCGGGCCGGTGTCACCGGCACCGACGGCGCCTCGCACAACGGCATGTGGGACATGTCGATCCTCCAGTGCGTGCCCACGCTCCGGATCGCCGCCCCGCGCGACGCCGACCAGGTCCGCGCCCAGCTCCGCGAGGCCGTCCAGGTCGACGACGCACCGACCGTGGTCCGGTTCTCCAAGGGCGCGGTCGGCCCGGCGGTCAAGGCCGTCGGCCGGGTCGGCGGCATGGACGTGCTGCGCGAGCCCGGCACCACCCGGCCGGACGTCCTCCTGGTCTCCGTCGGCGCGCTCGCCCCGATGTGCCTGGAGATCGCCGAGCTGCTGGAGGCCCAGGGCATCTCGACGACCGTCGTCGACCCCCGCTGGGTCAAGCCGGTGGACGAGGCCATGGCCCCGCTCGCCGAGCAGCACCGGGTCGTCGTCACCGTCGAGGACAACAGCCGCGCCGGCGGCGTCGGCTCCGCGGTCTCCCAGGCACTGCGCGACGCGGGGGTCGACGTACCGCTGCGCGACTTCGGCATCCCGCCGCGCTTCCTCGACCACGCCTCCCGCAAGGAGGTCATGGCCGAGATCGGGCTGACCGCGCCGGACATCGCCCGCCAGGTCACCGGTCTGGTGGCCAAGCTGGACGGCCGCTTCGAGAGCGAGGCCGACACCCGCTCCGTGATCGAGCCCGCCCGGGACTGACCCGGGCCGCCCCCAGGGCGCCGGAGGGCATACGGCCGATGGGCCGGTCGGGACACCCTGTACGGGTGGTCCGACCGGCCCATTCGCGTGAAATCGCCCGGTGCGTGGCTCTGCGCCGCCGATGAGGTCCCAATCATGGCGTACACGACGAGTGCGTGGAGGTACGCCGGTGACCGCCCAGCAGGACACACCACCCAGCCGTGACGGACTGTTCCGGACCAAGACGGTCGAGCAGTCCATCCGCGACACCGAGGAGCCGGAGCACGCGCTCAGGAAGTCCCTCTCCGCAGTGGACCTCACGGTCTTCGGAGTGGGCGTCGTCATCGGGACCGGCATCTTCGTCCTCACCGGGAAGGTGGCCAAGGAGACCGCGGGACCGGCCACCGCCCTCGCCTTCGTGGTCGCGGGCGTCGTCTGCGCGCTGGCCGCGCTCTGCTACGCCGAGTTCGCCTCCACCGTCCCGGTCGCCGGATCCGCCTACACGTTCTCGTACGCCTCGCTCGGCGAACTGGTCGCCTGGATCATCGGCTGGGACCTGGTGCTGGAGTTCGCGCTGGGCACGGCGGTGGTGGCGGTCGGCTGGTCCGGCTACGTCCGCTCGCTGCTGGAGAACTTCGGCTGGCACATGCCCGACGTGCTCGCCGGGCCGGACGTGGCAAAAGGATTCATCAGCTTCGACGTGCTGGCCTTCGCCCTGGTGCTCGTCCTGACGGTGGTGCTGGTGCTCGGCATGAAGCTGTCCGCCCGGGTCACCACCGTCGTGGTCGCCATCAAGGTGGCCGTCGTCCTGATCGTGATCATCGCGGGGCTGTTCTTCGTCAAGGCCGCCAACTACTCGCCCTTCATCCCCGAGGCGCAGCCGCAGCCCTCGGGTTCGGGGCTGACCGCGCCCCTGGTCCAGCTGATGTTCGGGTTCGCGCCCACCAACTTCGGCGTCATGGGCATCTTCACCGCCGCCTCCATCGTCTTCTTCGCCTTCATCGGCTTCGACGTGGTGGCCACCGCGGCCGAGGAGACGAAGCTCCCGCAACGTGACATGCCACGTGGCATCCTCGCCTCGCTCTTCATCTGCACCGTGCTCTACGTCGCCGTCTCACTGGTGGTCACCGGCATGGAGCACTACACCGATCTGTCGGTGGAGGCGCCGCTGGCCGATGCCTTCAAGGCCGTGGGCCATCCCGTCTACGCCGGGCTCATCAGCTTCGGGGCCGCGATCGGCCTCACCACCGTCTGCCTGATCCTGCTGCTGGGACAGACCCGGGTCTTCTTCGCGATGAGCCGGGACGGACTGCTTCCGCGGTTCTTCTCCAAGACGCACCCGAAGTACGGCACCCCGTACCGCCCGACCATCCTGCTCGGCGTGATCATCGCGATCGTCGCGGGGTTCACCAGCATCAACGAACTGGCGACGCTGGTGAACATCGGCACCCTCTTCGCGTTCGTCGTGGTCGCCCTGGGCGTGCTGGTGCTGCGCCGCACCCGCCCCGATCTGCCGCGCGCCTTCCGCACCCCGTGGGTACCGGTGATCCCGGTCCTCTCGGTGGCCGCTTCGGTGTGGCTGATGCTCAACCTCCCGGCGGAGACCTGGCTGCGGTTCGGCGTCTGGATGGCCATCGGCGTGATCATCTACTTCGCCTACGGACGCAAGCACAGCCGGATCAACGAGCCGGTGGGCCGCTCGTAGCCGGGGGAGGGGGCGCCCCCGTCAGCCGCCGGTGGCGGGGGACCTCTTCGCGGACTCCGGGATCGTGCCGTCCTCGCGGACGGCCTTCCAGAGGGCGCCCGCCTGCGGCTGGGCCGCCACCACGCGGTTTGGATCCTGCTCGTCGTAGGCCACCGGAAGCATGATCGTCTCCATGGTGCCGGGGTCCACACCCCTCATCGAGCGGCCGAACGCCGCGAGGGACGAGAGCGAGGCGAGCCCCTCGTCGGTGGTCAGCGCCCGGGTGGCCGAGCCGGCGATCCGGTAGGACCTGGCCGGACTGCCCAGCAGGTCCTGCGACTCGACCTCGCTCAGCAGGGCGAGGAGGAACTGCTGCTGAAGCCCGATCCGGCCGAGGTCGCTGCCGTCCCCGACGCCGTGCCGGGTGCGGACGTACGCGAGGGACTCGGCGCCGTCGAGCCGGTGCGGGCCCTTGGTGAGATCGAGGCCGGACGCCTTGTCGTGGATGTCCTGCGGTACGTCGACCGTGACGCCCCCGATGGCGTCCACCAGGTCCTTGAACCCGGAGAAGTCGATCTCCAGATAGTGGTCGATCCGGACCCCGGACATCTTCTCGACGGTCTTGACCACACAGGCCGGGCCGACCTGGGCGTAGACGGAGTTGAACATCACACGGTTCGCCGGGGGCACCGACGAACCGTCGGCCCTGGTGCACCCGGGCCGGGTCACCAGGGTGTCCCGGGGTATGGAGACGGCGACCGCCCCGGTCCGGCCCTCGGGAACGTGCACCACCATCGCGGTGTCGGACCGGGCGCCCGCGACGGCGCCGCCCCCGCCCAGCTCCCTGTTCTCGGCACCGGCCCGCGAGTCGGAGCCGAGCACCAGCAGGTTCTGGCCGCTGGTCGGCAGCTTCTCGGGCCGGTCGTCGCCGAGCGCCTTGTCGATGTCCACGCCCGTGATGTTTCCGTCGAGGCGGCTGTAGAGCCAGTAGACGGTGCCGCCCGCGGCGAGCAGCAGGACGAGCAGGACGGCGAGGGCGATCCGCAGACCGCGGCGGCGTCCGCGTCTCCGTCTCCGTCCGACGCCCGCCGGCGGACGGTGGTCGTCGGGCGTGCCCCGGGTCCTGGCGTCATGGCTCATCGTGGCCCGGTCCTCACATCTCGTGGCGGGTGGGACGTGGAGCACACGGGACGCGGGTGGGGTGCGGCCGGTCCGTGCGGGCAGGACTGAGCGTGCACTATAGAACAGGGGATCGTACGCATGGGTGTTTTGGGTGCGGGAATCATGATCTGAGCCGCTCGAACTACTATTCGTTCATGACTTGGTTGATCACGGGTGGGGCCGGCTTCATCGGGACGCATGTCGTCCGTGCGCTGCGCGAGGCCGGTGAGCCGGTCGCCGTGTACGACGACCTGTCGACGGGAGACCGCTCGCGCGTGCCCGCCGACGTCCCGTTCGTCCGGGGGTCGACGCTCGACGGGGAGCTGCTGCGACGCACCCTGGCGGACCTGTCGGTCCGGGGCGTGGTCCACCTCGCGGCCAAGAAGCAGGTGGCGGAGTCCGTCGAGCGCCCGCTGTTCTACTACCGGGAGAACGTACGGGGCCTGGAGACCCTGCTGGAGGCCGTGGCCGACAGCGGAGTGCGGGCCTTCCTCTTCTCGTCGTCGGCGGCCGTCTACGGCGTCCCCGACGTACCGATCGTGACGGAGGCGACCCCCTGCGCCCCGATCAACCCCTACGGCGAGACCAAGCTCACGGGGGAGTGGATGGTGCGCGCCGCGGGCAGGGCGCACGGCTTCGCCACCGCGTCGATGCGGTACTTCAACGTCGCGGGCGCGGCCTCCCCGGACCTCGCCGACCACGGCGTCTCCAACCTGGTGCCCATGGTCTTCGAGAGGCTGACGCAGGGGGTGGCCCCGGTCGTCTTCGGCGACGACTACGACACCGAGGACGGCACCTGCGTACGCGACTTCATCCACGTCGCCGACATCGCCTCGGCGCACCTCGCCGCGGCGCGGGCGCTCCTCGACCGGGAGCCGGGCACCGATCTGACTCTCAACGTCGGCCGCGGCGAGGGCGTTTCGGTGCGCGAGATGATCGATCTGATCGGTGCGGTGACGGGGTACGGGGCCGGGGCCGCTCCGGCCGTGGCCCCGCGACGGGCCGGGGACCCGGCACGGGTGGTCGCCTCGGCCGAGCGCATCCGCGCCGAGCTGGGCTGGTCCGCCCGGTACGACGTGCGCGAGATGGTCGTATCGGCGTGGGAGGGCTGGTGCCTCGCCCACCCCGGGGCGCGCCGCCCGGCCACCGCCGCCCCGGCCTGAGCCCGCCCAGGCCCCCCGTGCGGTCCCCGACCGGGAGCCCGCCCCGACGAGCGCCCGCGTCCCGCGCGCGGCACCGCCTCCAGGAAAGGTGACGAACGGCGATGCGCAGCGCCTCCGCACGTGAAGCGAAGCAGCGGAGCGCGCCCGTCGCGGTGCCCGCGGGCCCCGGACGGCTGCTGGGCGGCCCCTGGCTGCTCACCGGACACGACGGCAGACTGACCGTGTACGTCCACATCGACGGCTCCGTGCTCCGCTGGACCGAGTCCGCCGGCGGCCGGTCCTGGGCCGGACCGGACGTCCTGCCCGCGAAGGACATCGACCGGCTCACCGTGGTGCAGGGGCGCAGCCGTTACGCCCATCTGCTGGGGCGCCGGGTCCGGCCGAGGGCCGACGGCCGGAGCGAGGTGGACATCATGTACGCCACGCAGTACCAGACGGGCCGCCCGACCACGCAGTGGCGCTCCCTGGGCAACCCCGTCAAGGAGACCGCCGAGGCGTCCGGGACCGGCGCCCCGGCCGCCGCCGTCGCGAGGGACGGCTCCCTGTACGTCTGCGTCCCCACCGCACCGGACGGAGTGGCCCTGCGCCGCGAGGACAAGAAGGGCCGGTGGCAGGCGTGGGACCGCCTCCCGGCGTCCGGCGGCACCGACGGGCCGACGCCCGCGGCCCTCTCGTCCGGCCTGGTCGAGATCCTGGTCCCCACCCCTGACGGCGCGCTCCGGCTCCAGCAGCCGGAGCCGGGCGGCGCCCTGGCACGCGGCGAGGACGTGGCCGTCCCGCCGCCGCTGCCCGGCTCGGTGGCCGCGCTGGAGACCGCCCCCGACCGGCTCACCTACTACCTGACCGAGGCGCCGGGCGGCGGCGTTTTCGCGGTCCGGGAGGGCGAACCGCCCGTACCCCTGGGCGGCGCCCCCGGGGACGGCCGGATCTCCGCGGTCAGGGCGACCACGGGCGGGCTCGACTGCACGGTGCTCGCCGTCCGCGGCACCGATGACACGGTCCACCTCGGCATCTGCCGGACCGGGCGCGAGCGGTCCGGGTTCCGGTGGACCGGTTCCGGGATGAGCTGCGCCGGAGACCCCGCGCTGGCGGTCGACGGCGGCGGAAGAGCCGCCGTCGTGGCCGTGGGCGCCGACGGACGGCCCGTCGTCGCACGCCAGGAGGAAGGCCGCGGGCTGACCTTCGGCGACTGGATCCTGATCTGAGCGTCGCGGCCCTGCGGAGGGCCCTGGCACCGAGCAGCGAGGCCGGGGCGTTCGTGCCGAGCTGTCCGCCGCCTCGGAGCCGGGCGGTCGCGAGGGGCTGCCCGCCGCCCCGCCTCGGAGCCGGGCTGCCCCGGATCCTGGGAACCAGGGCGCCGCGCACCCCGCCGTACGCCGGACGGGCCGTACGGAGAACTCTCCGTACGGCCCGTCCGGTGCTGTCGGCCGGGTGGCGCTACGCCGGGACGCTCGCCACGCCCTGCGCGAGGAACTTTTTGCCGTTCACCCGCTCCGAGACGCCCTCACGGTCCAGGTACGGCGTGATGCCGCCCAGGTGGAAGGGCCAGCCCGCGCCGGTGATCAGGCACAGGTCGATGTCCTGGGCCTCGGCGACGACGCCCTCG
Source organism: Streptomyces sp. NPDC057697 (assembly GCF_042799335.1). NCBI lineage: Bacteria > Bacillati > Actinomycetota > Actinomycetes > Kitasatosporales > Streptomycetaceae > Streptomyces > Streptomyces sp. NPDC057697. Next base: position 397,762 of record NZ_JBHVJA010000005.1, read on the forward strand.
TCCAGCATCAGACCGATCTCCTGCGCCACCGCGTCCAGGACCCGGTCGCGGACCTGCTCCTCGGTCAGGACGGTGTCGCCCTGCTTGAGGAGGGCGGCGACCTCCGGGTCCAGCTCCGGCTTGCCGGAGTCGTAGACGTAGAAGCCGCGCTTGCCCGCCTTGACGACCGCCGCGAGGTTCTCGGAGACGGTGAAGCGCTCCGGGAAGGCGCGGTTCAGGGTCTCGGAGACGTGCAGACCGATCGCCGGGCCGACCAGCTCCAGGAGCACCAGCGGGGACATCGGCAGGCCGAGCGGCTCGATGGCCTTCTCTGCGGCCTCGACCGGGGTGCCCTCGTCGATGACGTTCTGGATCTCGCCCATGAAGCGGGTGAGGATGCGGTTGACGACGAACGCCGGGGCGTCCTTCACCAGGACCGCGGTCTTCTTCAGCTTGCGGGCCACACCGAAGGCCGTCGCCAGCGAGGCGTCGTCGGTCTGCTCGCCGCGGACGATCTCCAGCAGCGGCAGGATCGCGACCGGGTTGAAGAAGTGGAAGCCGACGACCCGCTCCGGGTTCTTCAGCTTCGACGCCATCTCGGTGACCGAGAGGGAGGAGGTGTTGGTGGCGAGGATGGCGTGCGCCGGGGCGACCGCCTCGACCTCCGCGAACACCTGCTGCTTGACGCCGATCTCCTCGAAGACGGCCTCGATGATGAAGTCGGCGTCGGAGAAGCCCTCCGCCTTGTCCAGCACACCGGAGACCAGGGCCTTGAGGCGGTTGGCCTTGTCCTGGTTGACGCGGCCCTTGCCGAGCAGCTTCTCGATCTCGGCGTGGACGTAGCCCACACCCTTGTCCACGCGCTCCTGGTCGATGTCGGTCAGCACGACCGGCACCTCCAGGCGGCGCAGGAAGAGCAGGGCGAGCTGGCTGGCCATCAGGCCCGCGCCCACCACGCCGACCTTGGTGACCGGGCGGGCCAGGCTCTTGTCCGGGGCACCGGCCGGGCGCTTGGCACGCTTCTGGACCAGGTTGAAGGAGTAGATCCCGGAGCGCAGCTCGCCGCCCATGATCAGGTCCGCCAGGGCCTGGTCCTCGGCGTCGAAGCCGGCGGACAGGTCGCCGTCCTTCGCCGCGGCGATGATCTCCAGCGCGCGGTACGCGGCCGGGGCCGCGCCGTGCACCTTGGAGTCGGCGATGGCCCGGCCGCGCGCGACGGCCTGGTCCCAGGCGTCCCCGCGGTCGATCTCGGGGCGCTCCACCGTGAGCGTGCCGTTCAGCACGTTCGCGGTCCAGATCAGCGACTGCTCCAGGAAGTCCGCGCCCTCGAAGAGCGCGTCGGCGATGCCGAGCTCGAAGACCTGCTTGCCCTTGAGCTGACGGTTCTGGTTCAGCGAGTTCTCGATGATGACCGAGACCGCGCGGTCGGCGCCGATCAGGTTGGGGAGCAGCGCGCAGCCGCCCCAGCCCGGGACCAGGCCGAGGAAGACCTCGGGCAGCGAGAACGCGGGCAGCGCCTTGGAGACGGTGCGGTACGAGCAGTGCAGACCGACCTCGACGCCGCCGCCCATCGCCGCGCCGTTGTAGTACGCGAACGTCGGGACCGCGAGACCGGAGAGCCGGCGGAAGACGTCGTGGCCGCCCTTGCCGATGGCGAGCGCGTCGTCGTGGCTCTTCAGCAGCTCGACGCCCTTGAGGTCGGCGCCGACCGCGAAGATGAACGGCTTGCCGGTGATGCCGATGCCGGTGATCGCGCCCTCGGCGGCCTCCTTCTCGACCTGGTCGATCGCGGCGTTCAGGTTCGCCAGCGACTGCGGTCCGAAGGTGGTCGGCTTGGTGTGGTCCAGGCCGTTGTCCAGTGTGATGAGGGCGAAGCGGCCCGCACCGGCCGGAAGGTCCAGGTGGCGTACGTGCGCCTGGGTGACGACCTCGCCGGGGAACAGCTCGGCCGCACCCTTCAGAAGCTCGGTGGTGGTGCTCACTTGTCGCCTCCGGCGTTCTCGAAGTGCGGGTTCTCCCAGACGACCGTGGCGCCCATGCCGAAGCCGACGCACATGGTCGTGAGGCCGTAACGGACCTCGGGGTGCTCCTCGAACTGGCGGGCCAGCTGGGTCATCAGCCGGACGCCGGAGGAGGCCAGCGGGTGACCGTAGGCGATCGCGCCGCCGTACTGGTTGACCCGGGCGTCGTCGTCGGCGATGCCGTAGTGCTCCAGGAACGCCAGCACCTGTACGGCGAACGCCTCGTTGATCTCGAAGAGCCCGATGTCGTCGATGGACAGCCCGGCCTTGGCGAGGGCCTTCTCCGTCGCGGGGATCGGGCCGTAGCCCATGACCTCCGGCTCGACGCCCGCGAAGGCGTAGGAGACCAGGCGCATCCTGACCGGGAGGCCCAGCTCGCGGGCGACGTCCTCGGCGGCGAGCAGGGAGGCGGTGGCGCCGTCGTTGAGCCCCGCGGCGTTACCGGCCGTGACCCGGCCGTGCGCACGGAACGGGGTCTTCAGCCCGGCGAGCGACTCCATGGTCGTACCCGGGCGCATCGGCTCGTCGGCGGTGACCAGGCCCCAGCCGGTCTCCCCGGCCTCGGCGTTGGTGCGGCGCACCGAGATCGGCACCAGGTCCTGCTGGATCCTGCCGTTGGCGTACGCCTTGGCGGCCTTCTCCTGCGAGCGGACCGCGTACGCGTCGGCGCGCTGCTTGGTGATCGTGGGGTACCGGTCGTGCAGGTTCTCCGCGGTCATGCCCATGAACAGGGCGGACTCGTCGACCAGCTTCTCCGACACGAAGCGCGGGTTCGGGTCCACGCCCTCACCCATCGGGTGGCGGCCCATGTGCTCGACACCACCGGCGACGACCACGTCGTACGCGCCGAAGGCGATGGAGCCGGCCGTCGAGGTGACGGCGGTCAGCGCGCCCGCGCACATGCGGTCGATGGAGTAGCCGGGGACGGACTGCGGCAGCCCGGCCAGGATTCCGGCGGTACGGCCCAGCGTCAGGCCCTGGTCGCCGATCTGCGTGGTCGCGGCGATGGCGACCTCGTCGATCCGCGCGGGGTCCAGGTCCGGGTTGCGGCGCAGCAGCTCCCGGATGGCCTTCACGACGAGGTCGTCGGCGCGGGTCTCGTGGTAGATGCCCTTGGGGCCCGCTTTGCCGAACGGGGTGCGGACGCCGTCGACGAAGACGACGTCCCGGATGGTACGAGGCACGGTGGCTCTCCTCCAGGGTGCGGGATGGCACTGCTGCGCGGCCCGCCCGGAAGCGCGCCGCCACCATCATGCTACTTGCGGGTAACCAGACTGCCCACCCCCCACGGCGGGAGCGGTGAAGGTCACACGCGGGCGGGCCCGCCCGCCGCGGGCCGCGGCGCCGGCGCGGGGCGCCCCGGCCCGGAAACGCGGATCGCCGGACGGGCTGGAACCAGCTCGTCCGGCGATCGTGAACGCCTCATGGCCACCGGCCGCACAACCTGGCGCGATTGTGCCCCCGGCGGGCCCCTCAGACCGTCGGCGTCAGGGCGCGGAGCAGCAGCGGGGCCACCTGCTCGATCTGCCAGTGGCGCGCCCCGTACCCGGCGAGCGCGGTCTCGACCGCGTCCGGGGTCGGGTTCTTGGGCGGCTCCCAGCAGACCCGGCGCACCGTGTCCGGGGTGATCAGGTTCTCCTGCGGCATGTGCAGCCGTTCGGCGAGCTCCGACACCGCGGTGCGGGCGGCGGAGAGCCGGGCGGCCGCTGCGGGGTCCTTGTCCGCCCAGGCGCGGGGCGGCGGCGGACCGGCGAGGGTCTGGCCGGGCTGCGGGAGCTCGGCGTCGGGCAGCGCCTTGGCCCGGTCGATCGCCGCCTGCCACTGCTCCAGCTGGCGCCGCCCCATGCGGTGGCCGAAGCCGGGCAGCGCGGTCAGGGCCTGGACGTTCGGCGGGAGCGCGAGTGCCGCCTCCACGATCGCGGCGTCGCTCAGCACCTTGCCGGGGGAGACGTCACGGCGCTGCGCGACCTGGTCACGGGCGGTCCACAGCTCCCGCACCGCGGCCATCTGGCGACGGCGGCGGATCTTGTGCATGCCGGAGGTGCGGCGCCACGGGTCCTTGCGCGGCGGGGCGGGCGGCGCCGAGGCGATCGCGTCGAACTCCTCGCGGGCCCACTCCAGCTTGCCCTGCCGGTCGAGCTCCTCCTCCAGGGCGTTGCGCAGGTCGATCAGCAGCTCGACGTCGAGCGCCGCGTAGCGCAGCCAGGGGTCGGGCAGCGGGCGGGTGGACCAGTCGACGGCGGAGTGGCCCTTCTCCAGCGAGTAGCCGAGCACGTTCTCGACCATGGCGCCGAGGCCGACCCGCGGGAATCCGGCGAGCCGTCCGGCCAGCTCCGTGTCGAAGAGCCCGGTGGGGGTCATCCCTATTTCGCGCAGGCACGGCAGGTCCTGGGTGGCGGCGTGCAGGATCCACTCGCTGCCGTTCAGTGCCTGGCCGAGGCTCGACAGGTCGGGGCAGCCGACGGGGTCGATCAGCGCGCTGCCGGCGCCGTCACGGCGCAGCTGGACCAGATAGGCGCGCTGGCCGTAGCGGTACCCGGAGGCCCGCTCGGCGTCCACGGCCACCGGGCCGGAGCCCGCGGCGAAGGCGGCGACCACCCGGGCGAGGGCGTCGTCGGACGCCACCACCGGGGGAATGCCCTCGCGCGGTTCGAGCAAGGGGATCGGCGCCGGGGCGACGTCGTCCGGGGGAGCGCCCCCGGTGGTTCGCAGTGATGTGTCTGCTGCGGTCTCTTGGGCGTCGGTCACGTGTCAAGGGTATCTGTGTATGTACGGCGCCCGTCGACGGAACGTTCCGTCGACGGGCGCCGATGCATGCAAACCAGCCGGTCCCCGCCTGCGCGGGCCCGCCGGGGTGCGGACGTCAGTGGATGATTCCCGTGCGCAGGGCGACGGCGACCATTCCCGCGCGGTCTCCGGTGCCGAGCTTGCGGGCGATGCGGGCGAGGTGGCTCTTGACGGTCAGGGCGGACAGGCCCATGGAGACACCGATGGCCTTGTTGGACTGGCCCTCGGCGACCAGCCGGAGGACCTCGACCTCGCGGCCGGACAGTTCGCGGTAGCCGCCCGGGTGGCTCGGGGTGCCGGGGGGTCGGCGGTGCATACGGGCGGCGTTGGCGCCGATGGGGGCGACGCCGGGACGGGTGGGGTGGCCGATATTGGTACGTGTGCCGGTGACGACATAGCCCTTCACGCCGCCCGCGAGGGCGTTGCGTACGGCGCCGATGTCGTCGGCGGCGGAAAGGGCGAGGCCGTTCGGCCAGCCGGCTGCTCGGGTCTCGGACAACAGGGTCAGCCCGGAACCGTCGGGCAGGTGGACGTCGGCTACGCAGATGTCGCGCGGATTGCCGACGCGGGGACGAGCCTCCGCGATGGACGACGCCTCGATGACGTCACGTACTCCGAGGGCCCACAGATGGCGGGTGACGGTGGAACGGACGCGCGGGTCGGCCACGACGACCATGGCCGTCGGCTTGTTCGGGCGGTAGGCGACCAGGCTTGCGGGCTGCTCTAGGAGAACGGACACCAGGCCTCCTGGGGAGTGGCGGGACGGGCCGGCTCGGGGATGAAGCCGGGGCGAACCGTGCTTGAAGGGTCATTGACCTCTTCGGCAGCAGACCCGTGCTCCTTTAGGGGAAGATCGCGATTTGGTGAGTAACAAATTCGGGCAAATCGGGCATGCGATCGATTGTACGAAAAGAACACCGGTAACTGGGTGGCGGATATGACGCTCAGTTACCGGAGGGGGATGGTTTTCAGCCAGAGAAAAAAATTCGGAGGGAAGCCTCGGGGAAGCGGTCCGGGGGCGCGGGAGGAGGTTCAGGAGACCTGCGGGCCGCGCCGCTGGGGGAGCGTCACCACCGCCGCGTCGACGGGACCCGACGGCGGCAGCCCGGCGATCTGGCACAGCAGATCACCCCACGCCATGAGGTGCGCCGCCGTGTCCGGCACCCCGCCTCGGCCCTCCCGGGGCGTCCACGAGGCCCGGATCTCGATCTGGGTCGCCGGACGCCTCGCGCCCAGCGTGCCGAAGTAGTGCGACCCGGCCCGGGTCACCGTGCCCCCCGCCTCCCCGTACGACAGGCCGCGCGCCTCCAGCGCGCCGGTCAGCCAGGACCAGCACACCTCCGGCAGCAGCGGGTCGGAGGCCATCTCCGGCTCCAGCTCGGCCCGCACCAGCGTCACCAGACGGAAGGCGCCCTGCCAGGCGTCGTGCCCGGCCGGATCGTGGAGCAGCACGAGACGGCCGTCGGCGAGATCGTCCTCGCCGTCGACGACCGCCGCCTCCAGGGCGTACGCGTACGGGGCGAGCCGCTTGGGCGGCCTCGTCGGCTCCACCTCCAGCTCGGGGCGGAGCCGCGCCGCATGCAGCGCGTCCACCGCCGACCGGAACGCGGGCGGGACGGAACCACCCTCCTCGCTGTCCTTGCCGTCAGCGCCATCGGTTTGATCGGAGAACTGTCCCTGAGCCGGAGCCATGCGGGGAAGAGTAGGCGGAACCGGCGCTTCGCGCAGGGAGGGACACCCGGGCGGGCCCGGCTGCTTACGGCTTCGTGCGAAGATTCCTGGTGTGAGTGCCAACGATCGCCCCACGGGCCAGCAGACGAAGACCTCCGCCACCCACGGGTCGGCGTTCCTGAAGGCGTGCCGGCGCGAGCCCGTGCCGCACACGCCGGTCTGGTTCATGCGCCAGGCGGGGCGCTCGCTGCCGGAGTACCTGCGGGTGCGCGAAGGCATCCCGATGCTCGACTCCTGCACGATGCCGGAGCTGGTCGCCGAGATCACGATGCAGCCCGTCCGCCGCCACGGGGTCGACGCCGCGGTCTACTTCAGCGACATCGTCGTCCCCCTCAAGGCGATCGGCGTCGACCTCGACATCAAGCCCGGTGTCGGCCCGGTCATCGCCGACCCGATCCGTACCCGCGCCGACCTGGCCCGGCTGCGCGACCTCACCCCCGAGGACGTCTGGTACGTCACCGAGGCCATCGGCCTGCTCACCGCCGAGCTGGGCTCCACCCCCCTGATCGGCTTCGCCGGGGCACCGTTCACCCTCGCCAGCTACCTCGTGGAGGGCGGCCCGTCCCGCAACCACGAGCACACCAAGGCCCTGATGTACGGCGACCCGCAGCTCTGGGCGGATCTGCTGGACCGGCTCGCCGAGATCACCGGCGCCTTCCTCAAGGTGCAGATCGAGGCGGGCGCCTCGGCCGTCCAGCTCTTCGACTCCTGGGTGGGCGCGCTGGCCCCCGCCGACTACCGGCGCTCGGTGCTGCCCGCCTCCGCGAAGGTCTTCGACGCCGTCGCCCCGTACGGCATCCCGCGCATCCACTTCGGTGTCGGCACCGGCGAGCTGCTCGGCCTGATGGGCGAGGCGGGCGCGGACGTCGTCGGCGTCGACTGGCGCGTCCCGCTGGACGAGGCCGCGCGCCGGGTCGGACCCGGCAAGGCGCTCCAGGGCAACCTCGACCCCGCGGTGCTGTTCGCGCCGACGGCGACGGTGGAGGAGAAGGCCCAGGAGGTGCTGGACGCGGCCGCCGGTCTCGAAGGCCACGTCTTCAACCTGGGCCACGGCGTGATGCCGTCGATGGACCCCGACGCGCTCACCCGGCTCGTCGAGTACGTGCACACCCGCACCGAGCGCTGAGCCGCCGGCGCCGGGCGCCGCCCTCAGGCGGTGCCCGCCCGGCGCACCGCGGTCACCGCCTTGCGGGCCGCCACCAGGACCGGGTCCCAGACCGGTGAGAACGGCGGGGCGTAGCCCAGGTCCAGGGTGGTCATCTGCTCCACCGTCATCCCGGCCGTGAGCGCCACGGCCGCGATGTCCACACGCTTCGCCGCCCCGTCCCGGCCCACGATCTGCACCCCCAGCAGCCGCCCCGTGCGGTACTCCGCGAGCATCTTCACCGTCATGGGCCGCGTCCCGGGGTAGTAGCCCGCCCGGCCCGTCGACTCGATCGTCGCCGTGACGAACCGCAGGCCCACCGCGCGGGCGTCCTTCTCGCGCAGTCCGGTGCGGGCGATCTCCAGATCACACACCTTGCTCACCGCCGTGCCGACCACCCCGGGGAACGTCCCGTAGCCGCCGCCGACGTTGGACCCGATGATCTGGCCGTGCTTGTTGGCATGGGTGCCCAGGGCGATGTGGCGGGTACGGCCCGCCACCAGGTCGAGGACCTCGACGCAGTCCCCGCCCGCCCAGATGTTGTCGTGCCCGACCACCCGCATCGACAGGTCGGTCAGCAGACCGCCGTGCGGGCCCAGCGGCAGGCCGACGGCGCGGGCCAGCGTCGTCTCCGGCTCCACACCGATGCCGAGCACCACCACGTCCGCCGGACAGGAGGTGTCGCCCGTGGCGACCGCCCGGACCCGGCCGTCCGAGCCGGTGTGGATCGCGGTGACCTCGGCCCGGTTGACCGTGGTGATGCCCAGACCGTCCATCGCGTCGTGCACCAGCCGCCCCATGTCGGGGTCGAGCGTCGCCATCGGCTGCTCGCCGCGGTTGAGGACGGTCACCTCGAAGCCGCGCTTCAGCATCGCCTCCGCCATCTCCACGCCGATGTAGCCCGCCCCGATGACGACCGCCCGCCGGGCGCCCGGCGCCCGGTCCAGCGTCTCCAGCAGCGCCTGGCCGTCGTCCAGCGACTGCACCCCGTGCACCCCGGGCGCGTCCATCCCCGGCAGCGCGGGGCGCACCGGGCGGGCCCCGGTCGCGATCACCAGCTTGTCGAAGTCCGTCCAGTACGTCTCGCCGGTCTCCCGGTCCAGGGCCCGCACCCGCTGCCCGGCGACATCGATCTCCGTGACCTCGGTGCGCATCCGGAGGTCGATACCGCGCTCCCGGTGTCCCTGCGGTGTGCGCGCGACGAGATCGTCCCGCTCCGCCACGTCGCCGCCGACCCAGTACGGGATGCCGCAGGCGGAGTAGGAGGTGAAATGGCCCCGCTCGAAGGCGACGATGCTCAGCTCGTCGGGTCCCTTGAGCCTGCGGGCCCGGGACGCGGCGGACATGCCCGCCGCGTCCCCGCCGATGACCACCAGTCGCTCCGCCGCCATGCCAGGTCCCTTCGACACCGAGTCCGCGGGGACCACGCTACGGCCCCGGGGGCGCGGACGCGGGGCGGTCGTGTCCGGGGCGCCGACGGTGTTTGAGAGAGTGGGGACATGCAGCGTTCACCACACCGCGCGGAACCGGGCCCCGGACACGTCGTCGTCATCGGCGGGGGCATCGCCGGTCTCGCCGCCGCCCACCGACTCCTCGGCGCCGGACTGCGGGTCACCCTGCTGGAGGCCACCGACCGGCTCGGCGGCAAGCTCATGACCGGTGAGATCGCGGGTGTCCGGGTCGACCTGGGCGCCGAATCCGTGCTCGCCCGGCGCCCGGAGGCGGTCGCCCTGGCCCGCGAGGTCGGACTCGGCGACCGGCTCCAGCCGCCCGCCACGGCCACCGCTTCGGTCTGGACCCGCGACGCCCTGCGGCCCATGCCCCGGGGCCATGTGATGGGCGTGCCCGGCGACCCGGCGGTCCTCGGCGGACTGCTGACCCCGGAGGGCCTCGCCCGCGTCGCGCAGGAGCGCGACCTCACCCCGACCCCGGTCGGCGACGACGTCGCCGTCGGCGCGTACGTCGCCGACCGGCTGGGCCGCGAGGTCGTCGACCGGCTCGTGGAACCGCTGCTCGGCGGCGTGTACGCGGGCGACTCCTACCGGATCTCGATGCGTGCCGCCGTACCCCAGCTCTTCGAGGTGGCCCGGGAGGGCGGTTCGCTGCTCGACGGCGTCCTGCGCCTCCAGGAGCGGGCCGCGGCCCGGCAGGAGACCGGACCGGTCTTCCAGGGCATCGACGGCGGCATCGGCACCCTGCCCGGCGCGGTCGCCGACGCGGTGCGCGCGGCGGGCGGGGAGATCCTGACCGCCACCCCCGTCCTCGGCCTGACCCGTACCGCCGAGGTCTGGGACGTCCGCACGGACGCCCGGACGATCACCGCCGACGGCGTGGTGCTCGCCGCCCCGGCCTGGTCCGCCTCCACGCTGCTGGCCGCCGAGTCCCCCGCGGCCTCCGCCGAGCTGGCCGGGATCGAGTACGCGTCGATGGCGCTCGTCACCATGGCGTTCCGCCGCTCCGACATCGCGGCCACGGACGCGTTCGACGGCCGCTCCGGCTTCCTCGTCCCCCCGGTCGACGGCCGCACCATCAAGGCGTCCACCTTCTCCTCGCACAAGTGGAACTGGGTCGCCGACTCCGCGCCGGACCTGTTCGTCCTGCGCACCTCCGTCGGCCGCTACGGCGAGGAGGACCACATCCACCGCGAGGACCACGAGCTCGTCGACGCGTCGCTGCGCGACCTCGCCGAGGCGACCGGGCTGGCCGCGAAGCCCGTGGACACCGAGGTCACCCGGTGGACCGGCGGACTGCCCCAGTACCCCGTGGGCCACCTCTCCCGGGTCGCCCGGATCCGCGACGAGGTCGCCAAGCTGCCCGCGCTGCGGGTCTGCGGAGCGGCCTACGACGGCGTCGGCATCCCGGCGTGCGTCGCGAGCGCGCGCCGCGCCGCGGACGAGATCGCGGCCGGGCTCACCTGCGGTTCCGGCGAAGAGATCATCGCCACGTCGACCCTGGTCACGGGCACACGGAGCGAGGCGGGACAATAGCCGTATGAGTGCGCCTGAGACTGTGAAATCAAGCAAGGGCCCCAACGCGGGTAAGAAGGCCAAGGACCTCAACGAGGTCATCCGCTACACGCTGTGGTCCGTCTTCAAGCTGCGCGACGTCCTGCCCGCGGACCGCGCCGGCTACGCCGACGAGGTCCAGGAGCTGTTCGACCAGCTCGCGGCCAAGGACATCACCGTCCGCGGTACCTACGACGTGTCCGGCCTGCGTGCCGACGCCGACGTCATGATCTGGTGGCACGCAGAGACGGCCGACGAGCTCCAGGAGGCGTACAACCTCTTCCGGCGCACCCGGCTCGGCCTGGCGCTGGAGCCGGTCTGGTCGAACATGGCGCTGCACCGCCCCGCCGAGTTCAACAAGTCGCACATTCCGGCGTTCCTGGCCGACGAGACGCCGCGCAACTACATCAGCGTCTACCCCTTCGTGCGCTCCTACGACTGGTACCTGCTGCCCGACGAGGACCGTCGGCGCATGCTCGCGGACCACGGCAAGATGGCGCGCGGCTACCCCGACGTCCGGGCCAACACCGTCGCCTCCTTCTCGCTCGGCGACTACGAATGGATCCTCGCCTTCGAGGCCGACGAGCTCTACCGCATCGTCGACCTGATGCGTCACCTGCGGGCCTCCGAGGCGCGGATGCACGTCCGCGAAGAGGTCCCGTTCTACACGGGGCGCAGGAAGTCTGTTGCAGACCTGGTGGCCGGGCTCGCGTAGCGAGCGGGCTCCGACCACCCCGACCCGGAAGATCAGACGGCGGGCACCGGTGTTTCCACACCGCCCGTCGTTCCAGCGACACCGGGTCCGGCTCCGGGTGCGGCGCGCGTTCCGCGCGCCGCACCGGCGTCATTCCCACACGTACCACCCCGCGCCGGACCGTCGGCGCCGGGCCGCTGACCGGGCATCAGCGCGGTGAGCGCGCCCCCGTCAGGAGCTGCCGCCGCAGCTCGACCCTCCGCCGCAGCTGGAGCCTCCGCCGCAACTGCTGCTGGAGCAGCCGGAACCGCCGCCGCAGCCGGAGCCGCTCGATCCGCCGCAGCCGGTCCCCGAGCCGCACCCCGATCCGGAGCTGCACCCGCCACCGCCGCTGCCCCCGTCCCCGGAGCTTCCGCAACTGCCGTGCCCCGGGCTCGTACCGGCACACCACACCACCGGCGCGAGGAGCAGGGCGGAGCCACCCGTGGACGCCGCCGCCACCCCCGCCCGCGACGCGGCCGTCCGTCCGGCGGGCCGCGTCCGGGCCGCCGCGATCAGCTGGGACCGCAGCTCGGGATCGGGCAGGGCGCGCAGTCCGAGCGTGGCGACCAGCTGGGCCGGGTCCGGGTCGTGCGCCCGCGCGGCGCGGTACGCCTCGGCGGCCCGCCTGCCCGCCCTGGTGACGCGTCCCCGGGCCACGCCCGCGCAGACGAAGCCGACGACGGCGCCCACGAGCAGGGCCGGGAGCACCTGGAAGACGAGGGGCACGGAGGGGTCCGGGGAGAGCTCGTCGGAGAGCGCCTGCGAGACGGTCGCCACGACGCTGAGCGGGATGGCCAGGATGCAGACCAGTCCCTGGAGGACGCCCCAGCGGCGCCACGTCCGGCCCGCGGCGGGGGAGGCCAGCATCCCGCGCGCCGCGAGCCCGTCGCCCACCTCCTGCACCGCCGGGTGCCGCATCACCGCCTCGCGCAGGGTGTGCAGCGCCCCGCTGGGGGCCTGGGCGTGTTCCTGGAGCACCGCGCGTTCCACCGGGTCGCGGGCTTCGGCCCGGTGGACGGCGACGATTCCGGGACCGCCGACGGCGAGCCGCCCGTCAGCCTCCATCGAGGTGAGCGCGGTGTCCACGACCCTGCCCGGACCGCCGTTGAGGAAGGCGGCCTCGTACAGGTCGTGGACTGAGCCGCCGGAGCCGTTGGCGCCGCGGGCCCGCGCGAGCCCCACGGCCAGGAGGACGGAGGAGACCACGATGCCGAGATCCACCACCAGCGCCACGGTGTTCATGCCGGTCGCCTTCCGGTCAGGGCCGCGCGGGCCGCTCGTACGAACAGGGTGGTGCGGCGCGGCGGGCGCGCTCCGGCCCGGTCCTGCCACCAGTGCGTCAGCCTGCGCCGGGCGGCGGCGTCGGCGGGCAGACCCGTGATCAGCAGCTCCTCGGCGAAGTCCAGCGCGTCGCGCCGGTAGCCGCCGGACAGGGGGCGGGTGGCGGCGTACGCGAGGAAGGCGTCCCGGTAGCCGCTGCCCAGGATCTCCGGGAGCTCGGGTGCCACCTTGGCGACGACCCCGGCCCGCTTGGCGGCCAGGGCGCGGGTCTGGACGCCGAGCCGCTGCCGGTCGAAGCCCTGCGGGACCGGGCCGCCGGCGACGAGGGCGGAGAGCAGACCGGCCTGGGCGGCCGCGAGCCGGTCGCGGGTGGCGTCCGGCGGCGCGGACACGGCGGCCCACGCGGCCGACCGGGCGGGCGGGGCGGACCGTGCCGGGCGCCCGGAAGCCGCCCGGTCCAGGGTGGCGCGGATCATGTCCAGTTCGCCCGCCAGCTCCCCGGCCGGCGGGAAGTCGTCGTCGCGTTCCAGGAGGACGCCGGGCGGGTCGACCCGGGAGCGGAGTGCGGCGAGGACGTCCAGGACGGGCGCGGTGACCGGATGGGCGTGGGTGTCGTGCCAGACGCCGTCCTTCTCCACACCGCCCGCCACGTGCACGTACGCGATGGCCTCCACCGGCAGCTCGTCGAGCGCGGTGGCCGGGTCCTCGCCCCGGTTGACGTGGTTGGTGTGCAGATTGGCGACGTCGATCAGCAGCCGGACGCCGGTGCGCTCGACCAGCTCCGCCAGGAACTGCCCCTCCGTCAGCTCCTCGCCGGGCCAGGAGACCAGCGCCGCGATGTTCTCCAGGGCCAGCGGCACCGGCAGCGAGTCCTGCGCGACGCGCACGTTCTCGCACAGCACGTCCAGCGCGTCCCTGGTCCGGGGCACGGGCAGCAGATGGCCCGCCTCCAGCGCGGGCGACGAGGTGCGCGGCCCCCCGGCCCGCACGAACGCGACGTGCTCGGTCACCAGCGGCGCGGAGAGCAGCTCGGCGCGGGCGGCGAGGTCCGCGAGCCGTCCCGCGTCGGGCCGGTCGGCCCCGCCGAGGCCCAGCGACACGCCGTGCGGCACGACCGTGACGCCGCGTTCCCTGAGCCGTACCAGCGACTCGGGCAGATGGCCGGGGCAGATGTTCTCCGCCACCGCCTCCACCCAGTCGATCCCCGGCAGCGCCTCGACGGCATCCGCGATCTCCGGCCGCCAGCCGATCCCGATTCCCAGCTTCATGCCGTCCCCCCTCCTCCGTTCCGTGCAGGGCTCATGGCCCCGCGGGGCGGTGGTGAATCCGAACAGGAGGACGTTCAGAGCTTGATTTGAGGTTCCCGGCAAGGGAGACCGACGCGGGTCCGCCCGTCGGCCGAAGCGGGCGGGCGGATCCGCGTCGGCCCGGCTCCGGTCAGCCGCGCCGCAACGCCGGATGGTCGGCGACCACCGTGCAGGACCCCGGCGCGATCTCGGTGAACCCGGCGTCACGCACCACCGGGCCCCCGCCCGCCGTGAGTTCCTGCCAGCGACCCGCCTCCGCGGTGGCGACCGAGAGCGGGAAGCCCGCCTCGCGCCACGCCTTGCGCTCCGTCTCCGACAGCTCCCACCAGGCGAGCTGCGCACCGTGCCCGGCCTGCGCCATGGCCTTGCCCGCCGACATGTCCAGCTCCGGGTTGAGCCACAGCACCGGGCCCGAGGGATCGGGCGCGGCCGGGGGCTCCGGGTCGTCCAGATCGGTCCCCGACACCTGGAGCTTCGCCAGCTCCTTCGGCCAGCCGTCCAGGGGCACCGGAGGGAAGACCCGCACCTCGGCGCTCTCGCCGGTGACCGTGATGCCCGGCAGCGCGGACGCCTTGCGCCACTCCGCGCCGCGCGCCCGCCGCACCACCTTGCGGATGCGCGCGTCCTGCCAGTCCCGCATCGCCCGCGCCCACTCGCCCTCGCCGTTCGAGCGCTCGTCGGAGAGCATCACGAGCACCGCGCGGGCGGCGGTCCGCAGGGCGTCGGTACGGGCCGGTGGTGCCGTCTTCTCGATGTGCACGACCATCGGCAGCACGTACTGCGGTGCCTCGTCGCGGCTGGTCGGCTCCGTCCTGAACGGGCTGTCCGCCGCGGACGGGTGGGGCGCGGCGGGGGATACGGGGGTGTCGTTGCTGCTCACCCGTCCAGTCTGCCAGCCGCCCGGAAAACGCTTCTTGGCGGAATGGAAGGCTCCGGGTGAGGATGCACCGCATGAAGAGCGATCTCTTTTCCAGCGAGAACATGGCACAGCAGGCAACGGTTCCCGGAATGTCCCTGCAGAACGCCAAATCGATCAAGTACGCCGTCAACGGCGAGATGCACGCCCGCCAGGGAGCGATGATCGCCTTCCGCGGCGATCTGCAGTTCGAGCGCAAGGGCCAGGGCATAGGCGGCCTGCTCAAGCGCGCCGTCACCGGCGAGGGGCTGCCGCTGATGGCGGTCCGCGGCCAGGGCGAGGCATGGTTCGCGCACGAGGCCGCCAACTGCTTCATCGTGGACATGGAACACGGCGACGTCCTCACCATCAACGGCCGCAACGTGCTCTGCTTCGACCCCACGATCTCCTACGAGATCAAGACCGTGAAGGGCGCCGGGATGACGGGCGGCGGGCTCTTCAACAGCGTCTTCACGGGCTACGGCAAGCTCGGCCTGATGTGCGAGGGTCACCCCATCGTGATCCCCGTCACGCCCCAGCAGCCGGTCTGCGTCGACACGGACGCGGTGGTCGGCTGGAGCGCCAACCTGACCACGTCGCTGCACCGCTCGCAGAGCTTCGGCTCGATGATCCGCGGCGGATCCGGCGAGGCCGTCCAGCTGCGCCTGGACGGCGAGGGCTTCGTGATCGTGCGCCCGAGCGAGGCCAAGCCCGAGAAGGCGACGGCCAACTGAGGCTGAGCGGCGTCGGACGCCGGTACGGCCTCGGCGGGCCCTGGGTGCTGCGCGGGGTCGACCTCGACCTGCCCCCGCGCGCCCTGATCCGCGTCGAGGGCGCCAACGGCACCGGGAAGTCGACGCTGTTGAGGCTGCTCGCCGGGATCGACGCCCCGACGGAGGGCCGGATCAGCGGCCCCCCGCCGCGCACGGCGTACGTCCCCGAGCGCTTCTTCGCCGCCCTGCCGTTCACCGCGGCCGGGTACCTGGTCCACCTCGGCCGGATCCACGGCCTGCGGAGTTCCGAGGCGGCGGACCGGGCACGGTCGTGGCTCGCCCGCCTCGGGGCCGCCGACCACGCCCGTACGCCGCTCACCGAGCTCTCCAAGGGCACCTGCCAGAAGGTCGCCGTCGCCCAGGCGCTGCTCGCCGAGCCCGAGCTGCTGATCCTGGACGAGGCGTGGACCGGGCTCGACACGGCGGCCCGTGACGAACTGGACCGGGCCGTGGCCGAACGGGTCGCGGCCGGTGCCACCGCCGTCTTCGTCGACCACGACCCCCGCAGGCTCGCCGGATCGGTCGACGCCGTGTTCCGGATCGAGGGCACCGGTCTGTTCGCCGCCCGCGCGGCACGGACGGAGGAGACCGGCCCCCGGGTACGGATCGAGGCGGCGGGCCCGCCCGGCGCCGCGCTCCCCGCCGGACTGCCGGGCACCCCGGAGCGCGCGCCCGCGGCGCGCGGTGGCGTCCGGCTCACCGTCGCGGCCACGCACTCCGACGCCCTGCTGCGCGCCCTGCTCACCGCACACCCGCCCTGGCACATCCGGCGGCTGAGCACCGCCCCCGGCCCCGCGGAGGGCCCGGGGGACGACGGAGCCCCGCACCGCCCCCCGACCCCCGAGGCGCCATGACCGCCCTGCTCCGCTACCGGGCCGATCTGCTGGTCCGCTCCCAGCGCTGGCTCGCCCCCGTCCTGCTGTACGCGGCCTTCGTCGCCGTCGGCGTACAGGCGGGACAGCCCGTCCTCGACTCGCTCGGCTACGCCGCCGCGGGGCTGCTGCCCGTCACCGCCTGGCTCGTCCAGCTCTGCGTCGACCAGGAACCGCCCGCCGCCCGGACCGTGACCGCCGCCGTCGTGGGATCGCCCAGGGCGCATCTGGCCTCGCTGCTCACCGGGCTCGGCTGCGCCGGGCTGCTGGGCGTGGCCGCCACCCTGCTCGTACTGCTGATCAGCGGGCCGACCGGCAACGACGGCACGGTCCGGGTGGCGCTGCTGCCCGCCGGGATCGCCGGACTGCTCGCCACCGGCTGCTGCGCGCTGCTGGGGACGGCGGTCGGCGCGCTCTGCACCCGGCCACTGCTGCTCCGGCGCGGCTGGTCCGTCGCGGCCACCGTGCTCGCCGCGCTGTCGGCCGTCGTGACCAGCGGCTCACCGGCCAACACCGCCGTGACGGGCCTGGTCACCGGAGCCCGTACGGGCGCGGTCCACCTCCCCGTCCTGCCCTTCCTCCTCGCCGCCGCCCTCGCCGCCGCGGTCGCCGCGCTCACCTGTCGGCTGACACCGTTGCGCGGCTGAGTACGCTCGTGCGCATGGACGAGCACACGGACCGGGGCGGGGAAGAGGCGTACTGCGGTGCACCTCCCGCGACCGCGCGGACGGAGACCGCCGCGGGCCCGCCGTACGCCGAGTGCGTGCTCTGCCGGAAGCCGACCGAGTACCCGGATTCGGTGAAGGGCAGCACCCTCTGCCCGGTCTGCGCTTGGCAGGAGGCCCAGCGGACGGCGTGTTCCGGCTAGGCCGTGTGTCGAAAGTTGCTGAGAGGCAACGTCGTGGCGGGCTGGAGCGTCCATGGGATTGCTGGACTCGGCTTGGCCAGGGTGTCGTGAGGGGGGGCTTGTGGAGCGGGCCATGGGGAAGCAGGACGGTCCGGGGCGAGAGCCGAACGCTTACGAGAGGGTTCTCGCAGAGGACCGTCGCGTCGTGCGCGAGATGTTCCGCGTGAGCATCGGTGGTGCCCATGCCGGGTTCGTCATAACGGTCTTCATCGTGGTTTTGTTCGCTGCCATTGGCGGCACTGTGTGGGCTCTGATCGTTGGCGGAGCGGTTGCATTCTAGTTCGCCGTCGCCCTTATCGCGGCTGTCGGTGGCGGTCGCCGCGGGTGGGCCGCAGTCAAGCGCGCCTACCTCTTGACATTCGGCTGGGCCGGCTGGCTGTGATTGCCGCGAGGGCATGGCGGACGCGAGCAGGCAGTATCGGCAGCTCCACCCGTCACAGCCATTCTCCGATCGCGGCGACGAGGACGGTGGCTTCGAAGCGGACGGCGAGCTTGTCGAATCGGGTGGCGACTGCCCGGTGTCTCTTGAGCCGGTTGATCCCGCACTCGACCGCATGACGCCCGGCCGGGGCGGCGCGTGTCGGCCTCGGGCCGTGAGGTCCACGGTTCTCCGGACATCCGAAGGCGTCCCGTCGGGTCGGCCGCATCGTCGTGCTTGATGTGGGCCTGACATGCGACGACGGGTTCCGGCCCATGGTGTCCGAGCCGGAGTAAGGCTTGCCTTGCTTTCCGGGCCGGTCACGCTCTACGGTGAAGTCCTCAGAGGACCTGAGGACTTCAGGAGTGAGCATGACAGAGCTCTATGAGCTGACGCTGACCGAACAGGCCGCGGCGATCCGCGGCCGCACCGTCTCGCCGACCGAGCTGGTCGACCAGTACCTGCGCCGCATCGAGGGGTCGAACGGCGCACTGGGGGCCTATCGCACCGTCGACGCGTCCGGGGCCCGGCAGGCCGCCGCCGCCGTCGAGGCCCGGCTGGCCGCCGCGGGTGACGACGAGGGCCTGCCGCCGCTGCTCGGGGTGCCGCTCTCGGTGAAGGACACCTGGCCGGTCGCCGGACTGCCGTACACGGCGGGATCGGCGGCCTTCGACGACCGGACGGCCCCGGCCGACGCCGCCGTCGTGGGCACCCTGCGGGCGGCCGGTGCCGTGCTGCTGGGTACCACCACCGCCGCCGAATTCGGCTGCTCCGCCTATACCGAGACGGTGTTCGCCACCGCCCGCTGCCCGTACGACCTCACCCGCGGCGCGGGCGGCTCCAGTGGCGGGGCCGCCGTCTCGGTGGCCGCCGGGCTGGCCGCCGGGGCCCTGGGCAGCGACGGTGGGGGCTCGGTCCGGATACCGGCCGCCGCCTGCGGGGTGGTCGGCCTCAAGCCGAGCCGGGGGCGGGTGACGCCAGCCCCCGGCACGGACGCCCTGGGGCTGGCCACCGCCGGACCGCTGGCCAGGACGGTGGCGGACGCCGCCCTGCTGCTGGACGCCATGGCCGTCAGCACCCCGGGCGACGCGGCCACCCTGCCCGCCACGCCCCCCGGCCACTTCCGGGCCTGCGCCGGACGGGAACCCGGCCCGCTGCGGATCGGGGTGCTGCCGACGATCGACGGCCGGCACCCCGAGGCCGCACTGGCCTGCCGGGACGCCGCCGACCGGCTCGCCGGGCTCGGCCACCACGTGGAGGAGGCCCCGCCGTACGACCCCGAGGAGTACCTGGCGGACTTCACCGTGCTGTGGAGCGTGCTGGCCGCCGCGGTGCCGGTGCCCCCCGAGCGGGAGGAACGCCTGCTGCCGCTCACCCGCTGGCTGCGGGCCCGGGGCGGCGAGCACGGCGCGGTACGGCTGTACGCGGCGACGGCGTCGCTGGCCGCCACCGCCCGCGCCCTCTGCCACCGCTACGCCGGATTCGACGCCGTGCTGAGCCCGACCACGGAGCAACCGCCGCTGCCCGTCGGCTCATTGGTCGATCCCGACAACCCGGAACGCACCTACCTCCGGATGCTCGCCCACACCCCGCGCACCCCCCTGGCCAACTTCACCGGGCAGCCGTCGATCAGCCTGCCGCTGCACCGGACGCCGGAGGGTCTGCCGGTCGGGGTGATGCTCACCGGCAGGCTCCACCGGGAGGACGTCCTGCTCTCCCTCGGCGCCCAGCTGGAACGGGAGCGGCCCTGGCCGCACCACGCCGTCCTGCCGGTGACCGGGCGGCCCGAGCGGAGGGCCCGATGAAGCGCGGTCAGCTGGTCTTCCTGACCGGTACCCATGTCGTCAACGACCTGTACCAGGGCGCGGTCCCGGCCCTGCTGCCCTTCCTGATGGCCGAACGGCACTACAGCTACACCGCGGTCTCGGGCATCGCCCTGGCGGCCAGTGGCCTGTCCAGCGTGGTCCAGCCGCTCTTCGGGCTGCTGGTGGACCGCCGCCACCGCGGCTGGCTCATCCCGGCCGGCTTCCTCGCCGCCGCGGGCGGGCTCACCCTCGCGGGACTGGCCGACAGCTACCTCGTCACCTGGCTCTGTGTCGCCCTGGCCGGGATCGGTATCGCCGCCTACCACCCGCCCGCCACCAACCAGGCCCGCGCCGCGGGCGGACAGTCCCAGCGGGCGATGAGCCTGTTCTCGGTCGGCGGCACGCTGGGAGCCTCGCTGGCGCCCGCCCTGGTCACCCTCGTGGTCGGCTCGTTCGGCCTGACGGGCAGCTGGCTGCTGGCCGTACCCGCTCTGGTGGCCGCCGCGCTCTGGGCCGCGCAGGGGCCCTGGCTCCGGCACCGGGGGCACACCCCGGCGGTCCCGCCGACCGTGCGGGGCGCCACGGTGAGCGGGCACCGGGACGACTGGCGGGCGTTCGGGCGCCTGGCCGCGGCCACCGTCGGCTGGTCGGTGCCGTACGTGACGGTCACCTCGATGCTCGCCCTGCACATCCAGCGCGATCTGCACGGCTCGGCGGGCGCCGGCGCCACGGCGCTCACCCTTCTCACCCTGGCCGGGGCGGTCGGCACCCTGTTCGGGGGCTGGCTGGGCGACCGGTACGGGCGCCTCGCGCCCATCCGCGCCGGCTATCTGCTGGCCGTCCCCGCACTGGCCGCGGTGGCGTTCGCCCCGTCGGTGGGGGTGGCCATGGCGGGCGCGGTGCTGTTCGGACTGGCCATGTTCCTGCCGTTCGCTCCCCAGGTGACACTGGCCCAGGACTATCTGCCCACCCGGCCCGGCACCGCCAGCGGGCTGACCCTGGGGCTCGCCATGTCGGTGGGCGGACTGGCCGCACCGGCGCTCGGCCGGCTGGCCGACGCGTCCGGACTGCGCACGGTGCTCGCCCTGTTGGCCGGGGTGCTGCTGATCGCCCTCGCCTGCGCGCTCCGGCTGCGCGACCGGGTGCTCCCGGTCCCGGCGCCGACGGACGCACCGGAGCCCGTGCCCGCCCCGGACCGGAAGCCGGTGGGCTGAAGGGGGCGCCTGCCGTGAGCGAGCCGGACACGGCCACCACCGGGCAGGTGCGCGGACCCGCGCGCGCAACGACGGGGCCCGGCCGGGATTCTCACGGACCCGGCCGGGCCCCGGGACGCCGTCCCGGGGCCTGTAGGGTCGTCCCATGACTGTTCGACCGGTACGCCATCGCTCGCTGGTCGAGGAGGCCGTGGCCGAGCTCCGCCGACTGATCGGCACGGGCGAGTGGCCGGTCGGCTCCAGGCTTCCCGGCGAGGTGGAGCTGAGCCGGCTGCTCGGCGTCGGCCGGACCACCTCGCGCGAGGCGGTCCGTGTGCTGATCGCCGACGGCCAGCTGTACGCCCGGCACGGCTCGGGCACCTATGTCGCCGCGGCCTCCCCCGTCTCGGAGTTCGACCGGGAACTGCGCCGCTCGGCGGTCTTCGACGTGTACGAGGTCCGTGCGGCGCTGGAGGTGGAAGCGGGCCGGCTGGCCGCGCGCCGACGCACACCGCAGGACATCGACGCGCTGCGGGAAGCACTGGCCACCCGCGAGGCGGCCACCGACCTGGCCGCGCTCGTCGAGGCGGACCTGGACCTGCACCGCCGAGTGGTGCTGGCCGCGCGCAACCCGGTGCTCGTCCGGCTCTTCGAGTCGTTCGTCGACGCCCTGCGCGAGGCGGCCGCGCACCTGCTGGCCGACACCGACCTGCACGGCGGCGAGGAGCAGCACGCGATCGACCACGCGCACCACGTGCTGATCGAGGCGATCGTCGCCGGGGACCCGGACGCCGCCGTCGAGGCGACCCGCAGCAATCTGGACCGCACCCTGGACACGCTGCGCGCCGAGGGCGTCGGACCGCGCTGAGCCCGGCCGCCCGCGCGGACGGCGCTCCCGGGAGCGCCGCGAAGGGCGCGTCCGGGACGCCTTCGACGGGCCTCAGCCCCGGGCCGACCGGATCAGGTCCGAGACCCTCACGAAGCGGTACCCCTGCCTGCGCAGCTCCGGGACGATCCGGCTCACCGCCTCCTCCGTGACCGGTGCCGCGCTCCGGGTGCAGTGCATGACGACCAGCGAGCCCGGCCGCACCCCGTCCAGCACCTGGTCGGCCACCGCGTCCGGGTTGGTCGCGAAGGCGTCGCCGCTGATGACGTCCCACTGCACCGCCGTCATCCGCTCGGGCGCCAGCGCGCGCAGCGACGCGTCGTCGTAGCAGCCGCCCGGGAAGCGGAAGTACGGCACGGTGTTGTGCACTCCGGCCTTCCGGAAGGAGGCGGCGGCCCGCGCCGCGTCGGAGCGCATGTCGTCCTTCGCCACGGTCGGCAGCCCGTAGCAGGGGGACGTGTAGGCGTAGTGGCTGTACGAGTGGTTGGCGACCTCGAAGAGGGGATCGGCGCCGATGGACCTGGCCTGCGCCGGGTACTCGTCGGCCCAACGCCCCGTCATGAACACCGTCGCGGGCACCTTCGACTCGCGCAGCAGATCGATCAGTCCGGGGTTGTCGAAGTGCTCGCCCGCCGCCGCGCGCGGCCCCTCGGCGGCCGTCATGTCGGCGTCGAAGGTCAGCGCCACCACCTTCGCGCCGGACCGCGCCCCGTGCTCGAAGACCGGGGTCCGCCCGCCGGGTCCCGGGGCCAGCGTGGGCGGTGGTGCCAGGGCCGCGTGCGACCGGGGAGGGGCCACGGCGGGGGTGAGCGCCGCGGACGGGGGGCCGTCGGTGGACGCGACGCCGTGGCCCCCGCAGCCGGTGAGGCCGCCGAGCACCGCACCGAGAACGGTCAGGGCCATCGCTTTCCGCGCAGAATGAGTCACTAGCGGAAAGTATCCAGTTATGTGACTAATTGATGGATATGGTGCCTCTCCTGTCCGGAGTCGCGCACGGATTCACCCGGGCCGTCGAATCGTCACCCGGCCGCTCCGCTCCGCCGTCACGCGTGGACGCGGACGGCGACGACATGGGCCGAGGCGGCTCCGTTGGTCGCCTCGACGACGATCCTCAGCGCCGACGAGGTGACCGGCTCGTCCAGGGTGTGCACCTGGCGCCGCCGCCGGTTGTCCGTCGTACGGGAGACGGTCCGCCAGCCGCCGTCCGCGTCGCGCGCCTCGACGCGGTAGTCCCGCAGGAGGGTGGGGAGGACGTCGAAGGGGGTGCGGTGGTGGTGCAGGTTGATCAGGTCCTCGTTGACGTCGTCATCGGCCAGGACGTCGATCCGGCGGAACGTCACCGGCTCCGGCCAGGCCAGCTCCAGCCAGGCGCCGCCGTCCTCCGGGAGGGGCTCGGAGACCCACATGTGCGGACCGGCGTACGGGCGGGCGTAGCCGTCCACCGCCTTGGCCGGGGCGTACGCGCGGGTCCCGCCCGTCCGGAAGCGGAAGGCACGGCGCAGCAGACCGGCGTCGGTCCACTCGCGCAGCGGCTGGGGCGACTCGGCGCGCGGGTCCAGCGGGACGCGGGTGAGGGCCAGCACGCCCGGGGCCGGTCCGTCGGTGGTGTACAGGGCGACGTCCGCCTGGGCCCGTACGACGACGAAGGCGTTGCGGGCGCTCTGCGGCGTCCAGCGCAGCCCCGTCGCGACCCACTGCTTCGACCCGGCGGCGACCGGCACGGTGACGGAGTCCACGAGGCGGCGGGGTACGTAGTTCTGGCCGAGCTCCGGATCGTGCAGCTCCACCACGATCTCGGTGTCCCGCTCGGCGTCCACGAGGAGTTCGAGGCCGGTCAGCGCGGGGTCGACGGGGAACACCAGACCGGCGTCCGAGGTCAGCGGCAGGCGCTCCAGCAGCGTTCCGGCACCGAAGTCCGCCAGGGTGGACGAGGCCGTGACGGTGGCGCGCGGGGCCAGGTCGTCCGGGTCGTCCGCCGCCAGGCCCATGACGGAGGCGTCCTCCCGCAGCAGGGTGCGCTGGAGCGCGGACACGTCGAGCGCGCGCGGGGCGACCCCCTGGGCGGCGCAGAGCGCGGCGGCGGTGCCCGCGGCCTGGCCGACGGTGGCGCAGGTCGCCATGACCCGGGTCGAGCCGAAGGCGACATGGCTGGCGGAGATGTTGCGCCCGGCGAAGAGCAGGTTCGTCGTGTTCACCGAATACAGGCTGCGGTAGGGGATGTGGTAGACCCCGTCCGCGTAGCGCTGCTTGGCGCCGTCCCCGTCGGCGTACATGCCCTGGGGCGGATGCAGGTCGATGGACCAGCCGCCGAACGCGACCCGGTCGGCGAACTCGGTCTGGCCGAGGATGTCGCCCTGGTGGAGGACGTAGTCGCCGAGGAAGCGCCGGTACTCGCGCTTGCCGGGCACCGAACCCACCCACTCCAGGGTCATGTTCGCCGCGTCGAACTCGCCGGAGTTCTTGATGTGGTCCCAGATGCCGTGGATCACCGCCCACAGCTCGTCACGGATGGCATCGTTGTCATGCACCGTGTCCAGCTCTCCGCCGAACTCGATCCACCAGTACGCGCAGCCGTTGTCACCGGACTTGATGATGCGGCGTTCGGGGATCGAGGTCTCGGCGATGTTCCGGGCGAAGGACGGGGGCACGAACTTGACGGGGTGTCCGGCGTCCTTGGTGTAGAAGAGCAGGGTCGATCCGAGCGTGATGCGGTCGGCCTCCTCGGGCGCCCAGGGTTCGAGGTACTCCGCCCGCGACTCCCGGCCGATCCGGTGGCGGGCACCCGCCAGGGCGCCGGGCAGTCCGTCGCCCGAACAGTCCAGGAAGAGTTCGCTCTCGAAGCGGATCAGCCGCTCCGAGCCCATCATCCAGCCGGTGACGGCGGTGATGCGCCGGGCGTCCTCGGGCCCCTCGGCGTCCACTTCCCGGACGTCGGTGTTGAGGTAGAGCGTGATCCCGCGCTCGGCCCGGACCGCGTCCAGCACCACCGCGTCCCAGTAGTAGGGGTTGCCGTCCGGGTTGCGGAACTGGTTCTCGACGAAGAGCTCGCCCATGATGCCGCCCTCGCGGGCGTGGTGGTTGTTGCCGTGGGCGGTGGCGCCGACCACCCAGACCCGGACCTCGCTGCTCGCGTTCCCGCCGAGCACCGGCCGGTTGTTGACGAGTGCCACGGTGCGGCCCAGCCGGGCGGCGGCTATCGCCGCGCAGACCCCGGCCAGACCGCCTCCGACGACGGTGATGTCGTGCCGTACGGTTTCGTGCCTCATGGTTCACGTCCCCTCGGGGGTTGGTTTCGAGGCCGCGCGGAGCACGCCGCGCACCGCGCGGGTTCCGCGGAGGCGCGCGGAACCAGGCGGGAGCCTATCCCTCCGCACGCGCCCCCGCCGCGACTTCCCCCGAGGCCAAGTCCCGCCGCGCGCGGGGACGTTCGGGCCGGATCCGGGGGCGGGCGGCCGGCGCCCGCCCCCGGGCGGGTCAGCGCGTCAGTGCCACGGCCCGGTCACCGCGAACGTCGTCCCCGGCGTGTAGCAGTTCACATACATCGTCCCGCCGTCGGGGGCGAAGGTGACCCCGGCGAACTCTCCCCACTCGGGCTTCTCCGGCGTCCCGATGTTCTGCCGCCCCCGCGCCATCGCGTAGACCTCGCCGCCCCGCGTCAGGCCGAACACGTGCTGCGCGCCGCCGCCGTCCTCGCAGACCATCAGCCCGCCGTCCGCGGCGAGACAGATGTTGTCGGGGGACTCGCCCGGCAGCCGCACATCGGTGCCGGGGCCGAAGACGATCACGAGCGTGAGACGGCGCCGCCGAGGCTCGTACCGCCACACCTGGCCGTAGTGGTCGGCGGCCGATCCCTCCGCGCTGCGCGCGAAGCTGGAGACGAAGTAGACCGAGGAGCCGCCCCAGTAGCAGCCCTCCAGCTTCTGCGCGTGCGTGATGCCCCGGGGGCCGAAGTCCTGGAACCGGATCGGTGTCACGGCCGCCGACGGATCGGGCACGGGGACCCATTCGATGCCCTCGAAGACGGTCCCGGTCTCCTGGACCACGGAGAGGTCGGGCATGCCCGGCACGCGCATCGCCTCCAGATGGCCACCGGCCCGCAGCGAGCCCGTGCCGCCGAGGGGCTTCCTCGGCAGGAAGCGGTAGAAGAGCCCGAACGGCTTCTCGAACGCGTCCTCCGTCTCGTAGACGATCCCGTTCTTCGGGTCGATCGCGATGGCCTCGTGCTGGAACCGGCCCATCGCGGTGAGCGGCACCGCCCCGGTGCGGTGCGGATCGGCGCCGTCGACCTCGAAGATGAAGCCGTGGTCCTTGGTGTACCCGTTGGTACCGGCCCTGTCCTCGGTCTCCTCGCAGGTCAGCCAGGTGTTCCACGGGGTGCGGCCGCCCGCGCAGTTCACCGCCGTACCGGCGATGGCGACGCGTTCGCCCAGGACGTTGTTGCGGCCGTCCAGCTCCAGGGCCGTGCAGCCGCCCTTGCCCATCGGGTCGTAGGTGAGTCCCTCGACGACCGGGACCTGGATCTTCGCGGTGACGCGGTTCTCGTGGTTGCGGACCAGCCGGACGTGTCCGTGGCGGCCCGCGAAGGCGGCCATGCCGTCGCAGTTGCTGGGCACCTGGCCCTCGCCGGAGCGGAGCCGGTCGCCCTCCCGGGACAGCACCCGGTAGCGGAAGCCCTTCGGCAGGTCGAGCAGGCCGTGGGGGTCGGGCACCAGCGGGCCGTACCCGCCGTGTCCCCGGGCGGCCGCGGCACCGGCGAAGAGTTCGGAGAACGCCCCCGTGAAGGCGATGGAGGCGATGGCCGCGCCGCCGCCTGCCAGGACCTGGCGACGGGTGGCGGCCGGGCGCGACGCCTGCGCGGTGGGACGTGACGCTTCCGCGGTCGGGCGTGACGTTTCTGATGACATGAGGCAACTCCCTGCTGGCGGACAGGAGAAGTGACCCGCATGTGTGTAGCACGCGCGTCGCCGCGCGGGAACCATGCGGGTCACCGTGTCCCGGCCGTGCCCCGGGTGCGCCCCGGGGCGGGAGCGGCCCCCCGAGGGGTCAGGCCAGCGAGGCGGAGAGCGTGATCGTGGTGCCGGTCAGCGCCTGGCTGACCGGGCAGTTCGCCTTGGCGTCCTCGGCGGCCTTGATGAAGCCCGCCTCGTCGAGGCCGGGCACCTGGCCCTGGACGGTGAGGTGGATGCCGGTGATGCCGGTGCCGGGCTGGAAGGTGACGTCGGCCCTGGTGTCCAGCCGGGTCGGCGGCGTCCCGGCCGAGGTCAGGCCGTGGGACAGCGCCATCGAGAAGCAGCTGGAGTGGGCCGCCGCGATGAGCTCCTCGGGAGAGGTCTTGCCGTTCGGCGCCTCCGCGCGGGACGGCCAGGAGACGTCGTAGTCGCCGATGCCGGAGGAGTCGAAGGTGACGACGCCCTTGCCCTCGGTCAGGTTGCCTTCCCAGACCGTGTGGGCCTGACGGGTGGTAGCCATGCTGGATCCCTTCAAACGGTGTGCGCGAGCGATACGGGCCCGGGGCGCCCGCGGGAGCCCCGGGAGTTACGCACCCGAACCTACTGCGCCACCAGTCCCTTCGCGTCGCGCGCCAGCGCCGTCAGCCGGGAGATCGCCCGGAAGTACTTCTTCCGGTACCCGCCGTTCAGCATCTCCTCACTGAACAGCCGGTCGAACGGCAGCCCGGAGGCGAGCACCGGGACCTCCCGGTCGTACAGCCGGTCGGCGAGGACGACGAGCCGCAGCGCGGTCGACTGGTCGGGCACCGGCCGGACCTCGGTGAGGCAGACCGCCCGCAGCCCGTCCGTCAGCGCGCCGTAGCGGCTGGGATGGACCCGGGCGAGGTGGTCGAGCAGCGAGGGGAAGTCGTCCAGGCTGGCCCCCTCGGTGGCGTACGCGGCCCGGGTGACCTGTTCGTCGGAGTACGGCGCGGGGGCCTCGGGCAGTCCGCGGTGGCGGTAGTCCTCGCCGTCGATCCGCAGCGGACGGAAGTGCGCGGAGAGCCCCTGGATCTCCCGCAGGAAGTCGGCCGCGGCGAACCGGCCCTCGCCGAGCTTGCCGGGCAGCGTGTTGGAGGTGGCGGCGAGCGCGACGCCCGCCTCGACCAGCCTGCTCAGCAGCGACGACACCAGCACGGTGTCGCCCGGGTCGTCCAGCTCGAATTCGTCGATGCACAGGAGGCGGTGGCCGCTCAGCGTCCGCACGGTCTGCTGGAAGCCCAGCGCGCCGACCAGGTTGGTCAGCTCGACGAAGGTGCCGAACGCCTTCAGCGAGGGATCGGCGGGAGTGGCGTGCCAGAGGGAGGCCAGCAGATGGGTCTTGCCGACGCCGTAGCCGCCGTCCAGATAGACCCCGAGCGGCGCCGAGGGGGCCGCGGGTTTCCTGCCGAACCACTTGCGCTTGCCCGAGCCGCTGGCGTGCGCGCCGCCGAGCCCGGCCGCGAATTCGCTCAGGACACCGACCGCCGCCGTCTGGCTCGGCTGGTTCGGGTCCGGGACGTACGTATCGAAGCGCACGGAGTCGAAGCGCGGCGGCGGCACCATCTCGGCGACCAGCCGGTCGGCGGGTACGCGGGGTTCGAGCGCGCAGAGGGACAGGGGGGCCGTTTCGGCTATGGGGCTCTGCCCCGGCAGGGCTGTGGAGGACGACACAACTCTCCACTCTAAGGGCCGTGCCAGACTGCGTGGCATGCGACGCCTCTTCCCTGTGACCGACCCGACACCGGCCGACCGAGAGGGGGAGTGGTCCCTGGACGCCCTGGCCGACGCCTACGCCTACCCCGATCACGACGGCCCCTGGCTGCGCGCGAACATGGTTTCGACGCTCGACGGGGCCGCCCAGCACGACGGCCGCTCGCAGCCGATCTCCTGCGCGAGCGACATGCGGATCTTCGGCACCCTGCGCGGTCTGGCCGATGTGGTGCTGGCCGGGGCGGAGACGGTACGGCTGGAGGGCTACCGCCCCGCCAGGGCCCGTGAGGCCTTCGCCGCCCGCCGGACCGCGGCCGGGCAGGGGCCCGCGCCCGCGATCGCCGTGGTGAGCGGCAGCCTGGACCTCGACTTCTCGCTGCCGCTCTTCACCCGGCCGCTCGTGCCCACCCTGGTGCTGACCGGCGCCGGGGCCCCGCCCGGCCGGATCGAGGAGGCGCGCGCGGCGGGGGCCGAGGTGGTGATCGCGGGGGAGGGCTCCCGGGTGGACCCCGCCAGGGCCGTACGGGAACTGGCCGACCGGGGGCTCAAGCGGCTGCTGACCGAGGGCGGCCCGAGGCTGCTGGGGCAGTTCGTGGCCGCCGGGGTGCTGGACGAGCTCTGCCTGACCGTGTCGCCGATGCTGACCGCCGGGGACGCGCAGCGGATCGCGGGCGGCCCCGCGATGGCAGTGCCGGAACGATTCGCCCTGGCATCGGTACTGGAAGAGGCCGGGTTCCTGTTCACTCGGTACCGTCGGAGCTGACAATCAGCGGAATTTGTCGTTCCGGTTAGCTTCCGGTGGGCACAATTACTCTCGCAGACCCCGTGCGAGCACGGGGAAGGATGGTTTCAGCAGTGACCGGCGACGGTCACTGAAGCAGAAGGGCACCCGTGGTGTTCACCAGCGTTTTGATGATCGAGAAGCCCCTCACCTCCGAGGACGTCGAGTTCGTCACCACCCTGCACGGGGAGGAGCCGGTCTCCTTCGTCGTGCTCATGCAGCCGCGCGGTGACCAGGCCGATGTGCTGTTGCGGGCGATCGACGACCTGGCGATGGGCGAACTGAAGGAAGCCGCCCGGGAGAGCGAGGAGCCGGAGGGCAGGAACGCCAGACAGCCCGCCGAACTCGCGCTCGAAGTCTCGCTGGAGGCGCTGCGCCAGGCGGGCTCCGAAGCGGTCGGACAGGTGATCGAGGACCACCCCCTGGACAAGCTGAAGTCCGTGGTCGACGACGCGAGGGCGGACGAGGTCATCGTGCTGACCGCGCCGCACTACGTGGAGGAGTTCTTCCACCGGGACTGGGCGTCCCGGGCCCGCCACAAGGTCGGCGTCCCGGTGCTCAAGCTCTTCGCGCACAGCGAATAGGCTGGGCGGGCACGCGTACCGCCCCGGGTACGCGGATCGACCCCTGGGAGACAGACGCATGGCACCCGGTATTCCTGCCGCCATGGAACGGCCGCACTTCATCGGCATCGGCGGCGCCGGAATGTCGGGCATCGCGAAGATCCTCGCCCAGCGCGGCGCCAAGGTCGCGGGCAGCGACGCCAAGGAGTCGGGTACCGCCGAGGCACTGCGGGCGCTGGGGGCGACCGTCCACATCGGGCACGCCGCCGCACATCTGGCGGACGACGCCTCGTGCGTGGTCGTCTCCAGCGCCATCCGCGCCGACAACCCGGAGCTGCTGCGCGCCGCGGAGCTGTCGGTACCCGTCGTGCACCGCTCCGACGCGCTCGCCTCGCTCATGGGCGGGCTGCGCGCCATCGCGGTGGCCGGTACGCACGGCAAGACGACCACCACGTCGATGCTGGCCGTCGCCCTGACCGAACTGGACCTCGACCCCTCGTACGCGATCGGCGGCGACCTCGCCGGGCCCGGCACCAACGCCGTGCACGGCGAGGGCGCGATCTTCGTCGCCGAGGCGGACGAGAGCGACCGCAGCTTCCAGAAGTACGACCCCGAGGTCGCGATCGTCCTCAACGTCGAGCTGGACCACCACGCGAACTACGCGTCGATGGACGAGATCCACGAGTCGTTCGAGACCTTCGTCGGCAAGATCGTCCCGGGCGGCACGCTGGTGATCTCCGCCGACCAGGCCGGTGCCGTCGAGCTGACGGAGCGGGTCCGGGCCCGCTCCTCGGCGAACGTCGTCACCTACGGCGAGTCCGCGACGGCCGACGTCCGCGTCCACAGGATCACCCCGCGCGGGCTGACCAGTGAGGTCACGGTCGTCCTGAACGGGAAGTACCTCACGTTCACCGTCTCCGTGCCCGGCCGCCACTACGCCCTCAACGCCGTGGCCGCCCTCGCCGCCGGTGTCGCCCTCGGCATCCCGGCGCACAACCTGGCCTCGGCGCTCGGCAAGTACACCGGGGTCAAGCGCCGCCTCCAGCTCAAGGGCGAGGCGGCGGGCGTGCAGGTCGTCGACTCGTACGCGCACCACCCCACCGAGATGGCCGCGGACCTCGAAGCGATGCGCGGCGCCGCGTCCGAGGCGCGCCTCCTGGTCGTGTTCCAGCCGCACCTGTTCTCCCGCACCCAGGAGCTCGGCACCGAGATGGGCCAGGCCCTCGCGCTGGCCGACGCCTCCGTGGTGCTGGACATCTATCCGGCCCGCGAGGACCCGATCCCCGGCATCACCAGCGAGCTGATCATCGACGCCGCGCGGGCCGCGGGCGCCGACGTCACCGCCGTCCACGACAAGGCCGCGGTCCCCGAGGCCGTCGCGGGAATGGCGAAGCCCGGCGATCTCGTTCTCACCATGGGAGCGGGCGACGTCACCGACCTCGGCCCGCTGATCCTGGACCACCTGTCGAGCTGAGGGAGCGACGTGTCGTACGACATCGAGAAGCCGGACGAGCAGTGGCGGGCGGAGCTGACCCCGGCCGAGTACGCGGTCCTGCGCCAGGCCGGCACCGAACCCGCCTTCGTCGGTGAATACACCGACACCAAGACCACGGGCGTCTACTCCTGCCGTGCCTGCGGCGCCGACCTGTTCCGCTCGGACACCAAGTTCGAGTCGCACTGCGGCTGGCCGTCCTTCTACGACCCGAAGGACACGGACGCGGTCGAGCTGATCGAGGACCGCAGCCACGGCATGGTCCGCACCGAGGTCCGCTGCGCCCGCTGCGGCTCGCACCTCGGCCATGTCTTCGAGGGCGAGGGCTACCCCACCCCGACGGACCAGCGGTACTGCATCAACTCGATCTCGCTGCGCCTGGCCCCGGACGAGGGCTGAGACCGGCCTGATACCGGCGGGTGCCCCGGAGCGTGCTCCGGGGCACCCGCCGTTTTGTCTGCGCGCCCCCGGGCCGGGCGCTCAGCGGCCGCTGTCCACCCGCCGCTCGATGAGCCCCGCCGCCCGCTCCGCCTCGTCGAGCGAGAGGACCAGCTCGTCGAAGTCGCCGCCGGCGGCGGCGCGGTCCACCTCCACGCGCAGCCCCGGCCTGTCCCGGTAGGCGGCCACCAGCTGCCGGGGGCCGGTCACCAGGCCCCAGGTGCCGATCTTGGCGACTCCGGAGGCGTGCAGCCCCTTACGGGTGCCGTGGGCGGCGCGCAGGGGCTCGTCGAGGACGGTGACCCGGCGGACCGCGGTGAGCGGGACGGTCAGGGAGCCGCGCCGGAGCCAGGTGCGCTCCCAGCCGGTGAACTCGACGGTGAGGCCGGTGCCGGAGATGTTCATCAGTGCCATGGGATTCCCCCTCTGCCGGGCCCGGACGGGCCCCTGTGCGGTCACGCGCCGTCGACGCACCACCGCATTGCCCTGAGCGTTTGTCTGTTCTATTAGATGTATAGCAGATAGAGTACTGGTGTGTATCTCACACTCGACCTCGACAGCGAGGTGCCGATTTACCAGCAGATCCGGGACCGGGTGGTGGAGGCCATCGCGGAAGGGGCGCTGGCGCCCGGTGCCGGGCTCCCCTCCACCCGTCAGATGGCCGTCGACCTGGCGATCAACTTCCACACCGTCAACAAGGCGTACGACCTGCTGCGGCGCGAAGGGATCATCCGCATCAACCGCAAGAGCGGTGCGGCGGTCCGGCCGGACGTCAAGCAGCCGTCGGACGAACTGCGCGCCGGTGCCGACTGGGAGGCGCGGATGCGCACCCTCCTCGCCGAACTGGATGTGCGCGGGATTCCCAAGGAGGAGGTGAAGGGCCATGTCGCGGAGGTTCTGGACGCCTTCCCCGGCAGGGAGGACGGACAGCCCTGACCCGTACGGCGGGGCGGGAGCCCCCGGCCGGGGAGGCCGTGTCCCGCCGGACGCCGTCCCGCCGGGATCAACGACAAGAACGGACAGGTGAACACCTTGCTGACCGACGCAGCCCTCAACTTCGGCATACTCGCGGCGCTGGGCGCCGTGCTGTACGCCGCCCCCAGCCCGCTGCTCAACCCTCCCGCCGTGCCCTTCGGCGTCCGGGTCCCCCCGGACAAGGCGCGCGCCGACGCCGTCGAGGAGGAGCGCGGGCGCTACCGGGGCGCGGTGCTGGCCGCCGCGGCCGTCGTCGCCGTGGTCTCCTCGGCGCTCGGCGCCGCCCTGGGGACCCTCGCCGTCGCGGTCGTCGGTTCCGTGCTGCTCTTCGTCCTCGCCGCCGCCCTGTGGGTGCGGGCCCACCGCGGCATCGCCCGTGCGAAGGCGGAGGGCGGCTGGTACGCGCGGGCTCGGCAGGGCACCGTCATGGACACGTCCCTGCGCACCGATCCGGTCCGCTTCCCCTGGGGCTGGACCGTCCCCGCGCTCGTCGTGATCGCGGTCAGCGTCGTCGTGGGCGCCATCGTCTACCCCGGCCTGCCCGACCGCCTCGCGCTCCCCCGCAGCTCGCCCGACGGCACGGTGTACCGGATGTACGCGACCAGTGTGTGGACCGCCTTCGGGTTCGTCCTCGGTCAGCTCCTGCTCACCTCGACCATGGTCGTCACCGTCGCCGCGCTGCTCCGGGCCCGCGCCGACCTCGATGTGTCCCGCCCCGGGGCCGGTGCGGCGCGCTACCGCCGTTACCTCGTCGTCATGGCCCGCTCCATGATGGGCATCGCCGCCCTGATGAACCTCATGCTGTTCGGGCTGTCCGCGCTGATGTGGAGCGACACCCGCTCCACGGCCCTGAACCTGACCGTCACCCTCGTGCCGCTCGCCGGGGTCCTCGCCCTGACCGGCTGGCTCGTCCTGCGCGTCGGGCCCTCCGGGAGCAGGCTGCGGGAGGACACGGACGAGGAGGGCACCGGACTGGTCCCGCGCGACGACGACCGCTTCTGGCGCGGCGCCGGCACGGTCTACGTCAACGCCGACGACCCCGCGATCCTGGTGCCCAAGCGGGTCGGCATCGGCTGGACGGTCAACCTCGGCAACCCGCGGTCCCTCGTCGTGGTCGCGCTGGTCCTCGCCGTCGCGGTGGGAGCGGCCGTCGTCCAGGCCGTCCGGTGAAGCCGGGTGCGCGCGGGCCCGGCCGTCAGTCCTCGGCCGCGTCCTCGGCGCTCTCCGCCTTCAGCAGCGGATGGGCGACGCCCGGGAACACCCGGGCCCGTACGACCGGCTCCGCGGAGCCGCCGACCACCACGGTCTCGGCGACGCCCCACGGCCGTCCGCGCAGCACCACGGTCAGGATGTACGAGGAGGCGCAGCCCATGCAGTCGTAGCGGTCGGCCCAGGTCTCCACGTCCGTGACGCTGCCGGGGTAGCGCGCCACGTGCCGGTGGAGCGCGTGGCAGCGCGCGCACCGCTCGCCGGGCTCGCAGGTGCCGCCGCAGGGGCACGGGACGTCGAGGGTGTCGGCGGGGCGCCAGCGCTGGGTGAGGACGGCCTCACGCGTGGCGCCCATGTCCTTCATGGCCTTGAGATTGCGGGCGGCGACGTTGTACGACTCGCCGGTGGCGGCCATCCGGTCCCGGATGACGTCCTTGCGTCCGCGGTTCGTCGTCATCTGCTGTTCCTCCTGGGGGTGTCACGCAGCCCGCCGGGAGCACACGAGATCGATGGGTCACACGGTACCGGTCGTTCCGTGCGGGCCACGAACGCCGCCGTACGGGACCGGCTACGACCGGCGCACCCGTGCCGCCAGCCGGTTGCCGAGGCGTTTGCGGAGACCGGCCGGCCGGTTCCACGCCCGGAACGCCTCCACCGTGCGGCTGCTGCCCGCCCGCTCGGCGGCCGCCTCCACCGCCGCCACCTCGTCGGCGGACAGACCGCGCACCACCGGACGCAGCACCTCCGCCAGCAGCGCCGCCCGGGTCTCGCCCCAGGCGGGGCCCGCGTGCGGGTGCGCGCTCCAGACCGTGAAGCAGTCGGCGACATAGGCCGGGTCGGAGCGCAGCCGGGCAAGCACCGCGTCCTGACGGGCGGCACCGCCGTAGGCCGCGATGAGGTCCGGGTCGTCGCTGTGGACGAAGGCGTAAAGCTCCGCCTCCGGCCGGTCCGGGGCGAGCAGCCGCCCGGCCAGGGCGTCGAACGCCTGGGCGCGCGGGCCCGGCTCCACCGGCTCCGCCCCGGCGCACAGCGTCCGGGCCCGTTCCGCCCAGCCGGGCTCCGCCGCCCCGGACCGGATGTCCCGCGCGAACTCCAGCAGGTGCAGGGCGCCGCGCGTCCGCGCGTCGATCTCCTGCGGGAAGCCGCGCAGCAGGTCGTGGGCCAGCTCGGGGGCGTCCGTGTCGTCGGCGGGGGCACCGAGCGCCGCCGCGACGAGCGCGGACCACGTACCGGCCGTGCGGTGCGCGTCGGACGTGCTCCCGGCCAGCAGCAGCCGGGCCTCGCCGGCCGTGGGGGTGTCGTCGCCCCAGACGAGTCCCACGGCCGTACGCAGCACCAGCGGTTCGGTGAACGGTGACATGCCACCGGCGCGCACCACCGTGTTCAGCAGTTTCACCCGGTCGCCCTCGCCCGCCCCGGTGTCCGGCGCGGCGGCGCACATCCGCAGATGCGGCAGCGCCTGGGCCCCGGTGAACGGCAGGGCGACATCGGCCAGCAGCCGCCGGGCCGCCCGGGGGTGGTCCGGGGTGATCCGGTCCAGCTCGCCCAGCAGTGCGGTACGGACGTCGAACTGCTCGTCCAGGAGGTCGAGCAGCACCCGGGCGCAGTCGCCCGCGCCCTCGTCCAGCAGCGCCCGCGCCATCCGGCGTACGACCCCGGGGAGCAGTTCCGCGCAGTCCACGTCGAGCAGTCGCGCGATCCGGAGCAACTGGACGGTGCGCCCCACGCTCCGCCCGGGTGCCGCGTCCGGGGCCACGGGCGCGCCGGTCGCCAGCTCGGCCCGCAGGTCCTCGCCCAGGGCGTCGACGAGGGCGGCGGCGACGCGCTCCCCGTCCGGCTCGGCGAAGACCGAGCGCCCCGGGGGAGCGACGGTGAGATCGCCCCCGTAGACCGCCTCCGTCACCAGCAGCGCGCCGAGGGAGGCGGTCACGGCCGCCGGGGCCCTTCCGTCGAGCGCGGTCAGCAGACGGGCCACGGCGGCGAGTTCGCGAGGCGTGCGGTCGATGTCGGGGTCGGTCAGCGCATCGGTGAGCCGGTGCGTCCGGTCCTCGTCCAGCGCGTACGGCCGCTCGGCGGCCCACTCGGCCGCCGCCGCCCGCTCACCGGGGCCGAGCGGAACGCCCGCGCACAGGGCGGTGACGGCGAGCGGACCGGCGGCGAAGGGCCCGCCGGGCAGCTCGGCCGCCGCCCGGAACAGCTTCGGGGACCGGTTGCGCCAGACCCGGGCGCAGGTCTCGGCCCAGGCGTCGTCCACCGGCTCCCCGGGCCGCGCCCCCGCGCAGTCGTGGACCCGCAGGGCCTGCGCCCCGGGGCCGTCCGCGCGCGGCGCGTCCTGCGGGAGCACGCCGACGACCTGGTGCGGGGAGTGCGCCGGACGGCGGGTGTACGTCGTGAACGTCAGCCGGTGCGCGTCGTCCTGCGGGAGCACGGCCGAGGCGAGGGCGATCCACCGGGCCACATCGGCGCTGTGCCGCTCCACCAGGACCAGGCGGCCCGCCGCCGGGTCCTCGCACACCCGGCGCAGATCGGCGAAGACCGCCGCCAGCCAGGGGCTCCGGGAGACCGCGAAGTCGTTCAGCGCCTCCGGCCCGAAGGCGGCGGAGGCGGGCAGCGCGGATATCCGCTCGGGCGCCCCTCCGGCCGGTGGGGTGGAGGCCCAGCTCGGTGAGCGCCAGGCGGTGATCGGCAGCGCGTCGTCCGGCAGGCGCGTACCGGCCGGGAGGTGCACCGCGTGCGCGTGGAACCCGAGGGTGCCAGGGCCGGAGGACGGTCCGGCGCAGGCCACCGCGCGGGCCAGCAGATGCCCGCCGTCCGCCAGCGCGCTGAAGCTGAACGCCTCGGGCAGAGAACGGAGTTGGTCGGTGGTCGGCCGGTGCGGGGCGTCGGCGGGCGGTTCGAGGCGCAGGAGTTGTTCGGCCTCGGCCAGCACCTCCGTGGGCAGTCCCGCGCTCACGGCCGTGAAACGCGCGCCGCCCCCGTCGTCCGCAGAGGCAGCCGAAGCAGAAGCAGAGGTGTAGTGCAACTGCGCGAGACTCATGCGTCGGGCCCTCTTCGTCCTTGCCGCAGACCTTCCCGTGCCCCTCGGGGCGGACCGTACGACGCACGGCGACGACCCCGGCGGGAAGTGGGAACCGCGATCGCGGGAGCGACGCTATCAAGGCGTGCGCCTCCCTCGCGCGTCCCGCGGAACAGCCGTGCCGCGCACCGGAGTCGACCCGGGACGCGGCACGGTGGATCAGACGAGCACGGCGCCCGTGGCGTACATCACGAAGCCGGTCCAGGCGGCGGGGGAGAGGGCGAGCTGCGGGCCCTGCTCGACCTTGGAGTCCCGGACGTGGACGGTGGTGGGGCAGGCGGCGACCTCTACGCAGTCGTCGCCGGACCCGCCGCTGTAGCTGGACTTGTGCCAGGCGAGGGCTACCTCGACGCAGTCGTCGCCGGAGCCACTGCTGTAGCTGCTCTTGAACCAGGACAGGTCTGTTGTGGTGCTCATAGTGCTCCTCGCATCCGCTTCAACAGACCCACAGAGTCTTCGGGGGTGTGAGCCTGCGAACGCATCCTGGCATATCGCATCTGGAGCTTGCTTACCACAGTTGAATCGGCATGGAGCTGGCCGCTCTCCTGGCCCTCGCTGTATCCCAGCCACTTGTGGTCCGGCGTCTCCAACAGCCTGATCGGGCCGTCCAACCCGGCGTGGCTCTCGCGGATCTGCGGCATGATCTGAATCTCGACATTGCGGAGCTCGGCGAGATCGAGAATGTGGTCGATGGCCTCTCGGATGACCTGCGCACCGCCAGTCCGACGCAGGAAGAGATGCTCTTCGAGGATGAAGCTGTAGTTGGTGTTGGTCCGCTCCCGCAGTAGTTGCTGGCGTTCCATCCGGGCCGCAAGTTGCCGCTCGATCTGCTCGTCGTCGAGCATGGGGAGCTGGTTGAGGAACAGCGCCCGCGCGTACGACTCCGACTGCAACAGCCCCGGGAGCAAGCGGCATTCGTACGTGTAGAGGTTGATCGCCTCGGCCTCCAGCGCCGCCCATTGCTGGAACCAACTGGCGATGCCCGGTCGCCGGGACAGATGCTTCGCCGCCGCCCTGATCGCCCCGAACGCGTCCAGCACGATCTCGGAGCGCTCGACGAAGGGCAGCGGCGGGAACCTGCGGCCCTGTTCGATGGAGGCGACGGTCGGAACCGAGTACTGCACGCGTGGCGCGAACTGCTCCTGGGTGAGCAGGGCTCGTTTGCGAAAGACCTTGACGACCTCCCCGAACGTCCGCAGGCTCTCTGTGGGCTCGGGCTCCCCGCCCGACCGTGCCGTTCCGCCCGTCATGCCGACGCCGTCCGTCATTTCCGGCCACCTCCGTGCTCGTCGTGCTCCGTGCCGCTACCGGCAGACAACTCGCCCATCGTCACGGACCGTTACCCCTACTGTCCACAGTCCGTACCCGTACGCTGACCGAGCGTACGGGTTCTGGCGCTGGTCCGAGGGGGTTCCCGACGCCACGGTGGGCCCATGGAAGCCATCGCGACCCCCCAATCACCGGTTACCGTACGTGTGTTCGTGCAGCGCTTCAGCTCCACGCCGCGCGGGGCCCGGCTCGCCCGCCATCTCGCCCTGAATGTCCTGCACGACTGGGGCATTCCGTATCGCAGTGACGCTTCGGAGTCGGCGGAGCTGATCATCGCGGAACTGGCCGCCAACGCGGTGACGCACGGCCGGGTTCCGGGGCGGGACTTCGAGCTGCGGCTCTCCCACACGCCGGTGACCAGGCGGGCGCGGGGGACGCTCCGGATCGAGGTCAGTGACACGCTCGGCGAGCGGCGGCCGCCGGGGCCGGGGCGGTTGGTGGCGCCGCCGCCCGGAGCGGACGGCGGGAGGGGGCTCGTCCTGGTCGACGCGGTGGCCGACCGGTGGGTGGTGGTGGACCGCGAGATCCCGGGCAAGACAGTCCGGGTGGAGCTGGACATGTCGTTCTGAACCGGCCGGGGCGGGCCGTGAGGGCCGCCCTGACCACGGGCATTGCCGAACCATGACCTCCGGGTCGCACCACGGCCGTCGACGGTTGCCATCATGAACTCTGAGAACGACCCAACGACGCGAGGGCTCAGAGGTACAGACGTGGCCGAGGAAATCTACTTCAGCAACAACTACAGCGACCTGTCGCAGCAGCACGGCACCGGTGCCGGGTTCCAGTTCGAGTTCCGGTGCCAGCGCTGCTCCGACACCTGGCGCTCCCCGTTCGAACCCTTCAGATCCGGCCAGGCGGCCGGCTGGATAGGCAAGGGCGTCAGCGCCGCCTGGAGCGTGCTGGGCGGCAGCGCCAACACCATCAACAATGCCGCCGACGGTCTGGCCGGTGCGACCTGGGGCGGGGCGCGGGACGCCGCGTTCCAGCGGGCGATCGACAACGCGGAGGGGCACTTCAACCGCTGCCCCCGCTGCACCTCCTACGACTGCGGGCGCTGCTGGAACCCCGCGCAGGGCCTCTGCCTCCAGTGCGCCCCCGACACGGCGGCCGAGGCGGAGGCGGCCCGCCGACGCGGGCTCAACGACTCCGTCTCCGACCGCGCCTACGCCGCCGGACAGAACGCCGCGGCGGGCTACGACGCCCAGACGGCCCGGCAACTGGTCTGCCCGCAGTGCCGTACGGAGACCCATGGCGGCGCCTTCTGTCCCGGCTGCGGCCACCGGCTCGCCCAGACCCCGCAGTGCGCCTCGTGCCATGCGGCCGTGCCCCAGGGATCCGCGTTCTGCCCGGGGTGCGGATCGCGGCAGTAGAAGGCCCCGGCGGCCGCGCGCGGGGTGTCACGGAGACCGGCGCGCGGCCGATCGGGCCCAGTGCGCCGCCCTCACCTCAATGGCCTACGCACCGCCCGCCCAGCCGGTCGTTGAGCGTCATCGGATTGGTCAAATCCCCCGAGGGCGCCGATCAACCGGCCCAAGGGTCCATCTGCGCAGAGGAGTTACTCCCATGAAGCTCAAGACTCTCTCCGTGGCGGCAGTCCTGGCACTGTCCGGTCTCGCCGGGTCGGCCCCGGCCGGTGCGGCGCCCGGCACGGTCTCCGGCGACGGCGGCAACCGCATCGGCATCCTTCAGGTCAACGGTGACGCCCATGTCAAGGAGGGCGGGCTCAGCGCCACCTGGGTCAAGGAGTCGGGGGACGTCAAGCAGATCACCCTCTCCGGCAACCGCATCGGTGTCCTCACGGGTGACGGGGTGGCCTGGGTGAAGGAGGGCGGCCTGAGCGCCACCTGGGTCAAGGAAGCCACCGACGTCAAGCAGATCGCCCTGTCCGGCGACCGCATCGGCGTGCTGAAGGACAACGGCGAGGCGTACGTGAAGGAGGGCGGCCTCAGCGCGACCTGGGTCAAGGAGTCCGACAAGGTCAAGGAGCTGGAGCTCTCCGGCAACCGCATCGGTGTCATCACCGGCGACGGGGTGGCGTGGGTGAAGGAGGGCGGCCTCAGCGCGTCCTGGGTGCGCGAGTCGGACAACGCCATCGCGATCGACCTGACCGGCAACCGCATCGGCGTCCTGGTCGGCAACGGGGTGGCGTGGGTGAAGGAAGGCGGCCTCAGCGCCTCCTGGGAGCGCGAGGCGGACGACGTCATCCAGCTCGAACTCTCGGGCAACCGCATCGGCATCCTGAAGGACAACGGCGAGGCGCATGTGAAGGAGGGCGGGCTCAGCGCGACCTGGGTCCACGAGTACGACCACGCGATCCAGATCGCCCTGTCCGGGAAGCGCATCGGTGTGCTCAAGGGCGACGGTGACGCCCGGGTGAAGGAGGGCGGCCTGAGCGCGACCTGGGTCCTGGAAGCCGACAACGTCACCGAGCTGGCGCTCTCGTGACCCGTGCCGCGTGAGCCGCACCGCGTGATCCCGGCCGGGTGATCCGATCCGTACCGCCCGATCCGTACCGCCCGGCCCGTACCGACTGACTCGTACCGCCTGACCCGTACCGAAACCGCGCCGCGCAGCGCACCGGAGCCGACTCGGTGTGCCGCGCGGCGCGGACCGTCAGGGGCGGGCGGCGCCCTCCCGGGTCGACACGGTGACGTGCTGGACGCGCATCGGGTGCCCGGGTGCGGTGCCGGGGCCCGGTGCGGCGCCGTCGGCGGCCGGGAGCTTGCCGCCCATGGCCACGTTCAGGATCAGGAACAGCCCGTGGTGCACCGCCCGGTCCCAGGTCCCGGCATCCATCCCGGCCTCGGTGACCCGGTGGTGGACGCGGCCGTCCAGATACCAGCGCACCTCCTCGGCGCCGGGCGTCAGATCGACCTCGACGGCGTAGGAGTGGAACGCGCCACGGCAGCCGGGGCACGGCTGCGGCCCCGAGGACAGGCCCACCGGCTCCTGGCACGGGCCGCCGTCGAGCACGCCGCAGTGCATCGTGCCGAAGACCGTGTCGCGGCCATTGACGGACTCCATGATGTCCAGCTCGCCGAGCGCCGGCCACCCCGTGTAGCCGTCGCGGAGCTTCGCCCCCAGGGTCCAGAAGGCGGGCCAGTAACCCGCCGCCGCGTCCCCCGTGACATCGGGCAGCGCGATGGACGCCTCGATCCGCAGCACACCGCCGGGCGGCGGCGCGAAGTCCGACCGCCGGGACGTGATCCGCCCGGAGTACCACCGGCCGTCCCTGAGCGTGGGGACGATCTCCAGCGCACCCTTCCCGTCCAGGCGCACGTTGTCGGTCGAGTCCGTCATGGTCTCGACCTCACCGGTTCCCCACTGCGGGGCCGGGCAGCCCGGATAGCAGGTGCCCAGGTCGTACGTCCACCGGGCGGCGGACGGGCGGCTGCCCGCCGGTCCGTCGAAGTCGTCGTGCAGGACCCGGGTCCAGCCGTCCGCCCCGGACAGCGCCCCGGCCCCGGTGAGGAGCCGTTCGAGCCGCGAGGTGAGGACCACCGCGGCGACATCGGTGAGATGGGCGTCGTCCCGGTACAGCAGAATCCGGTCCCGCACCGCCGGGCAGGT
This sequence comes from Streptomyces sp. NPDC057697, assembly GCF_042799335.1. Lineage (NCBI taxonomy): Bacteria > Bacillati > Actinomycetota > Actinomycetes > Kitasatosporales > Streptomycetaceae > Streptomyces > Streptomyces sp. NPDC057697. The sequence goes on from NZ_JBHVJA010000005.1 coordinate 439,615, forward strand.
CGCCCCCTTCGGCGGGCACAGCACCTCGTTGACCGAGACGGCCCGCACCCCCGGCAGCTTCCCGGACGCGATCCGCCGCGCGAGCGGATCGGGCCACCGCGCGGCGGCCCGGCCGAAGGCGCAGGCCGCCGGGTCGGAGGTGTGTCCGGAGACGCAGGCCGGGACGTCCTTCCCCGGCACGGGGGTGTCCTCCAGGTAGACGATCGGGACACCGAGCGCACGCAGCGGCTTGAGCGTCTTCTCCCATCCGCTGGCGAGGAGCCGCTGGTCGTCGGTGTAGCGGTTGAGGGAGGCGATCAGGACCAGACGGGGCTTGGGCCCCTTCGCGATCCGGTCCAACGCGTCCGCGCGCCAGGTGTCGCACTCGTGGTACGTGCGTCCCAACTGCGGGTTCACCACCTGGAGTTCGGGCAGCGGGCAGCCCTGCTTCACCAACTCCTGGAGCGCCCAGCCGCGCTGGGCCGCCAGGGCGAGCGCCGGGGAGAACCACTGCCCGGCGTGCGAGTCGCCGAGCAGCACGATCCGGTCCGGGCTTTCGGTCGCACCGAACAGGCAGCGCGGGCTGCGGGTCACCGGCGGCGCCACCTCGCAGGCCCCGTCCGGCGGGAAGTTTTCGCGCGCCTGCACGGGACTGGGCACCACCGGACCGCCCGTGAGCGGCGTACCGTTCCGCGCCAGCAGATGCGGGCCCTCGGCCGCGCCGGGCGGCAGGCCCTTCACGTCCACCGGCACGGCCGGGCCCAGCAGCCGCAGGGTCGCGGTGCCCATCACCAACGCGAGCACCACCGGGATGGCGACGGCCGAGACCCCCACCGACAGCCCGCGCCGGGGGAGTTCGGCGACGGTCCTGCTGTGCCGCACCGGTTGTTCGACCCATCGCATGGTGGCCAGCGCGGGCAGTGCGGACGCCACGGTGAGCGCCGCCTTCACCGGCCAGTCCAGGGCGCCGAAGCGGGCCTCGGCGAGCACCAGCACGGGCCAGTGCCACAGATAGAGGGTGTAGGAGAGCCTGCCGATCGCGCGGGGCGCCCGGCCCGCCAGCAGCCGCCCCACCCCGTACGCGTCCGGGCCGCTCACACCCCCGCCGGGCGCCCGGCCGGGTATCCCGGCCAGGATGACCGCCGCCGTGGCCAGCGTCGGCACGAGCGCCGCGTATCCGGGATACGGGGTCGACGCGTCGTACGCGACCATGCACCACACCAGCGCCCCGGCCCCCGCCCAGCCGGTGAGCAGACGCAGGAGGCGGGGCCCGCGCAGCAGGTGCCACGGCAGCAGCGCCAGCAGCGCGCCGACGCCGAACTGCCATACCCGCGAAGGCGTTCCGAGGTATGCCAGCGAGACCGAGTCGCCCGTCCAGCCCAGCGACAGCGCGAAGGAGCCGAGCGTCAGCAGCGCGGTGACGGCGGTCGCCGCGGCCCGCACGGCACGGCCCCGGCGCACCGCCCTGGCGGCGGCGTACACGAAGGCGGCGAGCAGCGGGGCCCAGAGCAGATAGAACTGCTCCTCCACGGCCAGCGACCAGAAGTGCAGCAACGGGCTCTGGTCGTGCCCGGCCGCGAGGTAGTCGGTCTGCTGCTGGACGAAGCGCCAGTTGGCGGTGGACAGCGCCGCCGCCACCACGTCGTACTCCAGCTCGGTGCGGCGCAGTGGAACGGTGAGCCAGGCCCCGGCCAGGGCGACGGCGCCGAGGACCACGGCGGCGGAGGGCAGCAGCCGGCGGGCCCGGCGGGAGAAGAACTCGCCGAGCCGGATGCGCCCGGTGGTGACGGCCTCGCGCAGCAGGAGCCCGGTGATCAGATGGCCGGAGATGACGAAGAAGACATCGACTCCGACGAAGCCGCCGGCCAGGCCGGGCACGGCCGCGTGGAAGGCGAGGACCCCGAGCACCGCGACCGCGCGCAGCCCCTCGATGTCGGGGCGGAACCCGGCGCGGCGCGGAGCCGGTCCGGAGCCACCGCCGTCGGGGGTTTCGGCGGAGCGGGCGGCGCCGTGGCGGATGCCGGGAGCCGTGGTCGTGGACATTGTTCCGAGGGGCCTTTCAACTCAGCCAGGGCAGCATCGGGTTGACCCAACCGGATGCGAGCAGGGCGGTGAGCAGGAGCAGTGTGGTGGCGGCCAGCGCTTCGGGCCAGCGGCGGGGCAGCAGGCGGGGCGCCGGTGGCCGTACGCGCCGCGCGGTCCGGGACGCCGGGGCGGCGGGGCGCAGTTCGGCCCACAGATCGCGGATCAGGGGAAGGTTGATCTGGCACTGGACCAGCAGATAGAGGGCCAGGCCCCAGTTGGGCACCCAGCCGTTGCGGGCCACCGCCAGGGCGAGTCCGGCGGCGGCCGCCCCGGTGGAGCAGCAGAGCCAGAGCAGGGAGACGGTCACGACCCGGCGGGCCATGCCGCCCTTCGCCGCGCCGCCGGCCCCGGTGGGCACCCAGGCCGCGCTGCGGCCGCGCAGGGTGTGCAGAAAGGCGGCCCCGGCGGCCACACTGGTCAGGACGTTGGCCCGGATCACCTCCACCCGCCAGCGGGTCCGGCTGATCCGCGGCAGCAGCACGTGCCAGAGCCAGAGCGGGGCGAGCAGCGGCAGCACGTGCCAGGGGCGGACGTCGTCCGGATACCGGAACAGCATCACCAGCGGGGGCAGCGGGGCGGCGAAGGTGTTCACCGCCGTCGTCAGATAGCCGACGATGCCCTCGTAGAAGCAGAGCCGCATCCGCCAGGGGGCGCCCATGCGTCCGAGGACGGGCGTCCCCATCAGATGGAGATTGCCCATCGCCCAGCGGTACTGCTGGTTGACGAAGGACGCCAGATTGTCCGGTGAGGTGCCCTTGGCCACCAGGACCGGAACGTACAGGGTGCGGAAGCCCCGCTCGTGGAGGGCGAGGCCGGTGAACAGGTCCTCGCTGTGGTCGAGCCTGGCGAAGCCGTCGGCCAGGTCGATCGCGCTGCGGCGGTAGACCGCGTTGCTGCCGCAGCAGATGGCGGCGTCGCTCGCGTCCCGGGACGGCTGGATCCAGCGGAAGAACCACTCCTGGGCCGAGCCCGCGGCGCGCTGGATCCAGCTCATCGACTCGTCGGTGTCGAAGCACTGCGGACTCTGCACGATGCCGACCCCCGGATCGGCGAGATACGGCACCAGATGGCGCAGGAAGTCGGGCCTGGGCGCGAAGTCGGCGTCCAGGACGGCGATGTACTCCGCGCTGCTCAGGGTGAGCGCGTGGTTGAGATTGCCCGCCTTCTTGAGATGGCCCCGGTCGGGCCGGACGACGTACCGGTAGCCGTACGAGGCGGCCAGCGCGGCGACCTCGGGGCTCGCGGCGTCGTCCAGCACCCAGACGGTCAGCGCCCCGGGCCAGTCGACCGCCGAGACCGCGCGGTAGGCGTTGTCCAGCACGGCGATCGGCTCGCCGCACGTGGGTAAGTAGAGGTCGACGGAGGGGAGTTCGGGGGGATCCCAGGCATGGACCAGCACCTCGTGCGAGCGTCTGGTCAGCCGTCGCTGGCGCAGGCTGTTGACCGAGGAGAGCGCGAGGGCGACCACATTGAGGGCCAGCACCGCGAGAAAGGCCCACAGGGCCGGGGTGCGCAGGGCGAAGGTCAGCATGGTCGCCGCGGTGAGCACGAAGGCGAACGAGGAACTGATCAGCACCCAGCGGCGCTGCGGGCCGAAGTACCAGTAGAGCTCGGAGTCGGAAGGCGGCTGAGGAAGGTGATGGATCGTCATAAGACCTCTATGGCCGGGAATGTGGCGGCATCGGGTGACCCCCACCCTACCGTCAAAGGTATAGACCATTTGCGAAGGGCGCGTTAAAAGGGAGTGAGCAACGGGGGCTGGGCGGGGTGGCGGCGGCGAGGGCGGATCGAGGTGTCCGTGAGTGGTCCAGACCTATTCGATCGCTGTGTCCGTGTCGTGCGGGAATCACAGGCGCACGCGGGGGTGAACAGTCGTCCAACTCCCGTGCCGCGCCACCGCCTCGGCGGGCCCGCACCCGGCCACCCGCCGTGACCAGCGGTAATTCGCTGGCGAGGGCCCTGGCGGCCCGGTACGAATGGGGCCATGAGCACAGCCATGACCCCGCAGCCCGCGCAGGACCCCGTCGGCCGAAGGACCTTCGTCCGCACCACACTCGACCTCGGTGATGTGGTGCTCCGGCCATGGGGCCAGGAGGACGCGGAGTCCGAGGAGGCACTGGACGGCCTGATGGCCGCCGCCGCGGATCCGCAGATCGCCCTCTGGAACCCGATCGCCGCGACCGACCGCGCCGGCGCCCTGGCCTGGGTGACGGCACGCGACGGGGCCTGGGACCGCGGCACGGGCGCCGCCTTCGCCATACGGGCGGCCGCCGACGGTGCCCTGCTGGGCACTGTCGCACTGCGCTGGGTCGACCGCGAGGACGGCCTTGCGATGATCGGGTACTGGGTGCTGCCCGCCGCCCGTGGGCGCGGCGTCGCCACCCGGGCGACCCGGGCGGTGACGAGCTGGGGCTTCACCACCGCCGACGCCCGCCGGATCGAGATAGCCCACGCGGCCGGGAACGAGGACTCCTGCCGGGTGGCCGACCGCTGCGGCTACCTCGCCGAGGGCACCCTGCGCGCCTCCCACCGCTACGGCGACGGGCGCTACCACGACGAGCACCTGCACGCCCGACTCGCCAACGACCCTGAAACCACAGTGTCCTGACGGTGTAACAGATCATCACGGGAACCGACCGCCCCCGTTCCGTACTCATAGGATCGACACGATTCCGGGAGAGACGGGACGGGGGCGGTCGATCGTGGCGCGCGGCGGAGCGATGCGCGGAGCACTCGGGCGCGGGGCGACGGTGCTGGTCCCGCTGCTGCTGGTGACGGCATGTTCCGGGGGCGGGGACACGGGCGCGGCGAAGGAGCGGCCGAGCGCCACCCCGGCCCACGGCACCGCCCCCGCGAAGACGCCCGACGCCGGGCCCCTCATCGACGCGGACCCCGCCCGGCTGCCCACCACCCGGAAAGCGGCCCTCGACCTCATCGGACGCGTCATCGCCCACCCCGACAGCTTCGGCCCCGGAGTCGTCGCGCGCCAGCCGTACGAGAGCGGCCCGGACACCTGGCCGGTCCTCGGGACGGACTGCGTCTGGCGGCAGGAGAAGCCCGCGAGCAGCGTCCTGGCCACCCTCACCCGCTCGTTCGAGATACCCGCGGGGCGGGGCCGGGGGCCCTTGCGGCTCGCCGCGATCGTGACCGTCCACCGCACGGACGACGGCGCACGGTGGGAGATGGCCGAATCCCTGGAGGAGACGATGCGCTGCCCCACGCAGCAGCTGCGGCAGGGCGAGTTCATCGGCGGGCTCGGCGCGGGCGCCCTGGCCCGCGGCGAGGCCAACCAGGTCAGCTCCGAGGACACGCTGATGGAGTCCGGCGAATACCGCAGCGACGAACTCGGCGGCCCCCACCCGTACTTCTGGGAGCAGGACCAGACCCTCCGGTTCACCGTGGCCGTGACCGCCAAGGCGTCCAAGGGATGGACGGCCGACGACCTCACCGAACTCGGCGTCCGGGCACAGAGCGCCATGCTGATACGGCTGGGCGAAGCCGTCGCGAAGAAGAGCTGAGGACGGGGACGGCGATGGAAGAGCTGCGGACCACCGACCCGTCGCGGATCGGCGGACACCGGCTGCTGGGGCGCCTCGGCGCCGGTGGCATGGGCGTGGTCTACCTCGGCAGGACCGACGAGGGGGCACTGGCCGCCGTCAAGGTGATCCTGCCCGAGCACGCCGGGGACGCCGACTTCCGGGTCCGCTTCCGCCGGGAGGCGGAGGCCGCCCGCCGGGTCGACAACCCCTGGGCGGTACGGGTCACCGCATCCGGGACGGAGGACGAACAGCCCTGGCTGGCCACCGCGTTCGTACCCGGACCCACGCTCTCCGAGACGGTCGCCCGGTGCGGCCCGCTGCCCGCGCGGAGCGTCCGCGTCCTCGGCCGCCTGCTGGCCCGCGCCCTGGCGTCGGTGCACGCCGCCGGGCTCGTCCACCGCGACGTCAAACCGGGCAACGTCCTGCTCGCCGCCGACGGGCCGAGGCTCATCGACTTCGGCGTCGCCCGGATCACCGACGCCACCGCGCTGACCGCGGCGGACCTCGTGGTGGGGACCCCCGGCTTCCTCGCCCCGGAACAGGCCGGCGGGGGCGCCGCCGCCGTGGGGCCCGCCGGTGACGTCTTCTCGCTGGGGTGCCTCCTGGCGTACGCCGCGACCGGCCGGCCCCCCTTCGGGAGCGGCGCCGTGGACGCCCTGCTCTACCGCACCGTCCACGGAGCACCGGATCTCGACGGGATCGACGACACCGGACTGCGCGCCCTGCTCGAAGCCCTGCTGGCCAAGGACCCGGCCGCCCGCCCCACCGCCGCCGAAACCGACGAGCGGATCACCGAGGACGCCCCGGACGGCTCGATCGAGTGGCTGCCCGAGAACGTCGTACGGCTGATCGCCGACCGGACCGCCGCACCCCTGGCCCTTCCCGGCATCGACGCCACGGTCGTGGACGACCCCGAGCCCCGCGCCCCCGCACCGGCCCGGCGCAAGCTGCTCCTCCTCGGGGGCGCCGGAGCCCTGGCCGCCGTGGGCGGTGGAGCCTTCGCCGTGGGCGAGTGGCTGCGCCGCGACGACGCCGCGGGCACCGGCGGGAGCACCACCCGGACCTGGACCATCGGGGTGCAGGCCGACCTCTCCGGGCCCCGGGGCGCGGACGGGCGGGCCCAGGAACGCGGGGTGCGGCTCGCGGTCGACCGGTTCAACTCCCGTACGGACAAGCCGTTCGCCCTGAAGGTGACGGCGCTCGACGACCGGGGCGAGGCCGCCGGGGCCGTGCGGGTCGCCGAGCGGTTCACCCGCGACCACGACGTGCTCGCCGTCGTCGGCCCGACCGACGACCCCGCCACCGGAGCCGTGCTCGAAGCCTACGACGAGGCGATGCTGCCCCTCGTCACCGTGTCGTCCCTGCAAGCCGCCTTCCCCGTGCGGTCCATGAGGTCCTTCTTCCAGGCGGCCCCCTCCGACGTCGCCCTGGCGTACCCGATCCGCGACAGGCTGGTGCTCCGGCCCGATGTGCGGCGCCTCGGGGTGCTCGTCGACCGGGCCGGCGGCCAGCAGGCGTATCTGACGGGCTACTACCTGAACCGGATCGTCGTCGACACCACCGACGGGACCACCTACCCGCGCGTGGTGCCCGTCGGCACCCGCGACCTGGCCCCGGTCGTCGCCGACCTGCTCGCGCACCGCAGCGACGCCTTCTTCCACGCCGGGGACCCGGCCGGGGCCGCCCGCGCCGCCCGGACCCTCGCCGCCACGTCCTACGGGGGACCACGCATGGCCATGCACACGGCCATGGGCCCCCGCTTCCTGAAGGACGCCGGGGACGCCGCCGAGGGCTGGGAGTTCGTCTCGCCCTGCATCGGCACGACGGCCCCCGCCGCACGAGAGTTCGCCGCGGCGCACCGGAAGAAGTACGGCGAGGCACCCGCCCGCTGGGCCGCCGAGGCGTACGACGCGGCCGGACTGGTCCTCGCCGCACTCACCGCCCTCGGCCGCCCGGACCGGCCGCCCGCGCGGTCCGCCCTGGTCGCGAAGATCGCCGCCTCCTCGTACCGAGGCGTCTCCCGCGACTACGCCTTCGACGAGAGCCACCGGCTCAAGGGCCAGGCCGCCCACGTCCACACGGTCCGCGGCGGCGCGTTCCACTACCTCGGCCCGGCACCCACGAGCGGGCACTGACCCGGAATGCGGCCGCTCACCCCGGACGACCCCCGGACCGTAGGCACCCACCGCGTCCTGGCGCGGCTCGGCGCGGGCGGCATGGGCGTCGTCTATCTGGCCCGCACCTCCGGCGGGCGGCTCGTGGCCGTGAAGGTCATCCGGGCCGAACACGCCGCCGACCCCGGCTTCCGGGCCCGTTTCCGGCGCGAGGCCGAGGCCGCCCGGCGGGTCGCCGGACCCTGGGTGGTGCCGGTGACGGACGCCGACACCGAGGCCCGCGAGCCGTGGCTCACCACCGCGTTCGAACCGGGCCCCTCGCTGGCCGAGGTCGTCACCGCCCAGGGGCCGCTCCCGGCCCGCACGGTCCGCGCGCTCGGGGCCCGGCTCGCCGACGCGCTCGACGCGGTGCACACCGCCGGGCTGGTCCACCGCGACGTGAAACCGGCGAACGTGCTCCTCGCGCTCGACGGGCCCCGGCTCATCGACTTCGGCATCGCACGCCACGAGGGCGCCACCGCCCTCACCGAGCCCGACGCGCTGATCGGCACCCCCGGCTACCTCGCCCCCGAACAGGCGTCCGGGGAGCGGGCCGGGCCCGCCTGCGACGTCTTCGCGCTGGGCTGCGTCCTCGCGTACTCGGCGACCGGCCGACGCCCGTTCGGGGACGGCGGGGCCGCGTCCGTGCTGTTCCGCACCGTGCACGAACCACCGGACCTGGACGCTCTGCCGCCCGCCCTGCTGCCGCTCGTCGAGGCGTGCCTGGCCAAGGACCCGGCCGAGCGGCCCTCGGTACGGGAGGTGGCGCGGTCCCTCGCCGAACCGCCCGGCGGGAAACCGGACGACTGGGCGCCGCCCGGCCTGTCCGCGCTGATCACCGCGCGCTCGGCCGCCGCCCTCGACGTCCCCGCCCCGGACCCGCGCACCCTCGTCGGGGAACCCGCCCCGCCCCCGCCCTCCCGGCGGAGCATGCTGACCGCCGGGGCTGCCTCCGTCCTGCTGGCGGGCGGCGCGGTGGCGGCCTGGGCGGCACGGCGTTCCGGCACCGGGGCGGCGGCAGTTCCCCGTACCGTGCCCACCCACACCATCGGCCTGCACGCCGACCTCACCGGACCGGGCCGGGCCACCGGACTCGCGCACCAGCGCGGCCTGCGGCTCGCGGTCGACGACCACAACGCCCGCGCCGACGCACCCTTCCGGCTCGCCCTGCGCACCGAGGACGACGCCGGGGACCCCGCCCGCGCCCTGCGCGCCGCCGACCGGCTGGCCGCCGACCCGAAGGTGCTGGCGGTCGTCGGCCCCACCGGGGACGTCGTCGCCGCGTCCGTCGTCGCGCGCTACGAGCGCACCGGCCTCGCCCAGGTCGTCGTCGCGGCCCGCTCCACCACCGCCGACGTCGTGGCCACGAAGACCCTCTGCGTGACCCGCCCCCTGGACGGCGTGCTGCCCATCGGCATCGCGCACTACGTGTTCCGGACCCGTCCGGCCGACCGGATCGCGGTCGTGGAGGACGGCGCCGACCCCGAAGGCGCCTGGGCCATCGCGAAGACCCTCCGGGAAACCCCGCCCGAGGACGCCGAGGTGACCGTGCACCCGGTCGCGGCGGGCACCGACGACTTCGGACCGGCGGCACGCGCGGCGGTCGCCGGGGGCGCCGACGCCGTCGTCCTCGCCGCGACGTCACCCGTACGGGGCGCCCGCTGCGCGGTGGCCCTGGCCGCCGCCGGATTCACCGGCAGCCGGGTGTCCGTCGGGCCCGTCCTCGCGCCCGCCTTCCTCGACGGCGCCGGAAAGGCCGCCGAGGGATGGGTGTTCGCCCAGGCGTACAGCGACCCGACGGCGGTCCCGGCCGCGAAGGCGTTCACCGCCGCGTACCGCAAGCGCTTCGGGGCCGCACCGGGCCGCTGGGCCGCCGAGGCGTACGACGCGGCCGGGCTGATCGCCGCGGCGGCCCGGTCCACCAGCGCCACCGGGGCCGAACGCGAAGGCATCGCCCAGCGCCTCTTCCGGACCACCCACCGGGGCATCACCCGGACCCTGTCCTTCCGGACCAGCCGGCAGGTGCGGTACGAGACCGGGATCTTCCTTTACCGGGTCGAGCACGGCCGGGCCCGCTTCCTGGGGCCCTACACCGAGGTCTGAGCCGGGCGCCCGGTGCCGCCGTACGGGGGAACCGCGCCCACGGCATGAAGCGGATCTTCGGGCGCGCTTAAGAAAACCTCGATGGACCTGTGGCGCGGGGTGCGGCAGATTTCTCCGTGACGGCCGAGGATGGTGCGCGGCAGCCGATCGACGCGCGCTGCCGATGTGTCCCGTCCCTCTCGATCCTCCCCGGGCCGCAGGCTTCCCCCTGGTATGCCCCCGGCCCGGGGTACTCAACGCCGCACCAGCACAGGGAGCCACCGCCGTGAAGGCACTCGTCAAGCAGAAGGCCGAGCCGGGACTCTGGCTGATGGACGTGCCGGAGCCGGAGATCGGCCCCACGGACGTACTGATCAAGGTCCTGCGCACCGGCATCTGCGGCACCGACCTGCACATCCGCAACTACGACGGCTGGGCCCAGCAGGCCGTCCGCACCCCGCTCGTCCTCGGACACGAGTTCGTCGGCGAGGTCGCCGAGACCGGCGCCGACGTCGTCGACATCGCCGTCGGCGACCTGGTCAGCGGCGAGGGCCACCTGGTGTGCGGCAAGTGCCGCAACTGCCTGGCCGGGCGCCGCCACCTGTGCCGCTCCACGGTCGGCCTCGGCGTCGGCCGGGACGGGGCGTTCGCCGAGTACGTCGCGCTGCCCGCCTCCAACGTCTGGGTGCACCGGACCCCCGTCGACCTCGACGTCGCCGCGATCTTCGACCCGTTCGGCAACGCCGTGCACACCGCGCTGTCGTTCCCGCTGGTCGGCGAGGACGTCCTGATCACCGGCGCCGGACCGATCGGCATCATGGCCGCGGCCGTCGCCAAGCACGCGGGCGCCCGCCACGTCGTCATCACCGACGTCAGCGAGGCCCGTCTCGAACTGGCCCGCAAGGTCGGCGTCAGCCTCGCCCTGAACGTCGGCGAGGAGACCATCACCGAAGGCCAGAAGCGCCTCGGACTGCGCGAGGGCTTCGACGTCGGCCTGGAGATGTCCGGCCGGCCCGAGGCGATGCGCGACATGATCGAGAACATGACGCACGGCGGCCGGATCGCCATGCTCGGACTGCCGTCCGAGGAGTTCGCCGTCGACTGGTCCCGCATCGTCACCTCGATGATCACCGTCAAGGGCATCTACGGCCGTGAGATGTTCGAGACCTGGTACGCCATGTCCGTACTGCTGGAGGGCGGCCTCGACCTCGCCCCCGTGATCACCGGCCGGTACGGCTACCGCGAATTCGAGGCGGCCTTCGACGACGCGGCGAGCGGCCGCGGCGGCAAGGTCATCCTCGACTGGACCTCCTGACCACCCGTATCCAGCTATCGAGCCGGGAGACACCCCTCATGTTCGACTCCGTACGCGACGACCTGCGCACCACCCTCGAAGAGATCGAGGCCGCCGGACTGCACAAGCCCGAGCGCGTCATCGGCACCCCGCAGTCCGCGTCGGTCGCCGTCACCGCGGGCGGCCGCCCCGGCGAGGTGCTCAACTTCTGCGCCAACAACTACCTGGGCCTCGCCGACCACCCCGAGGTGATCGCCGCCGCCCACGAGGCGCTGGACCGCTGGGGCTACGGGATGGCCTCGGTCCGCTTCATCTGCGGCACCCAGGAGGTCCACAAGGAGCTGGAGCAGCGGCTCTCCACGTTCCTCGGCCAGGAGGACACGATCCTCTACTCCTCCTGCTTCGACGCCAACGGCGGTGTCTTCGAGACCGTGCTGGGCCCGGAGGACGCCGTCATCTCCGACGCCCTCAACCACGCCTCCATCATCGACGGCATCCGCCTCTCCAAGGCCAAGCGGTTCCGCTACGCCAACCGCGACATGGACGACCTGGAGAAGCAGCTCAAGGAGGCCTCCGGCGCCCGGCGCAGGCTCGTCGTCACCGACGGCGTCTTCTCCATGGACGGATACGTCGCCCCGCTGCGCGAGATCTGCGACCTGGCCGAGCGCTACGACGCCATGGTCATGGTCGACGACTCGCACGCCGTCGGCTTCGTCGGCCCCGGCGGCCGGGGGACCCCCGAACTGCACGACGTGATGGACCGGGTCGACATCATCACCGGCACCCTCGGCAAGGCGCTCGGCGGCGCCTCCGGCGGCTATGTCGCCGCCCGCGCCGAGATCGTCGCGCTGCTGCGCCAGCGCTCCCGCCCGTACCTCTTCTCCAACTCCCTCGCCCCGGTCATCGCGGCGGCCTCGCTCAAGGTCCTCGACCTGCTGGAGGCCGCCGGCGACCTGCGCGAGCAGCTCAACGCCAACACCGCGCTCTTCCGCACCCGGATGACCGAGGAGGGCTTCGACATCCTGCCCGGCGACCACGCCATCGCCCCCGTCATGATCGGGGACGCGGCGAAGGCAGGCCGGATGGCGGAGCTCCTCCTGGAGCGCGGTGTGTACGTGATCGGGTTCTCCTACCCGGTCGTCCCGCAGGGTGCCGCCCGCATCCGCGTCCAGCTCTCCGCCGCGCACTCCACGGCGGACGTGAACCGGGCCGTGGACGCGTTCGTCGACGCGCGGGCCGCGCTGGACGCGTAGCACCCCGCTCCCGGGGACCCCGCCCACGCGGCGGCGGGGTCCCCTCCGTGACCTGGGACGAGCCCTCTCCGCGGCCGGGGCAGGTCTCCCCTGTGACCTGGGACAATGGGTCACATGATCGATTCACGGCGGCTGCGCATCCTCCGTGCGGTGGCCGACCACCGCACGGTGACGGCCGCGGCCGCCGCGCTCTACCTCACCCCCTCGGCCGTCTCCCAGCAGCTCGCCGCACTGGAGCAGGAGACCGGTCACCGGCTCGTGGAGCGGGGCGCGCGCGGTGCCCGGCTGACCCCGGCCGGGGAGATCCTGCTCACCCACACCAACGCGGTCCTGGCCCAGCTGGAGCGGGCCGAGGCGGAGCTCGCCGCCTACAGCGCCGGGGACGCGGGCACGGTCACCGTCGCCGCGTTCGCGACCGGCATCGGCCTGGTCCTGGCCCCCGCGATCGCCGCACTGACCCGCACCGCGCCCGGCATCCGGGTCCGCGTCCAGGACGCCGAGGGCGACGCGAGCGTGCCGATGGTGCTCGACCGGCAGGTCGACCTGGCGGTCGCCGTGGAGTACCGGGGCGCCCCGGGCGAGGACGACCGGCGCCTGACCCGGGTGCCGCTGTACTCCGAGCCGTTCGACGCGGTGCTGCCGGTCGGGCATCCGCTGGCCGACCGGGCCCAGGTGGCCATCGCCGAGCTGGAGAAGGACGCCTGGATCGGCCCGTACCCCGGCAACCCCTGCCACGACGTGGTGGTCCTGTCCTGCGAGTTCGCCGGTTTCCAGCCGAGACTGGAGCACTCCTCGGACGACTTCCGCGCGGTGGTCGCGCTGGCCGCGGCGGGCGTCGGGGTGGCGCTGGTGCCGCGCTCGGCGCTGCTGGGGATGGAGCTGACGGGGGTGGTGGTGCGGCCGGTGGAGGGCAACGCGCCGACCCGCCGGGTCTTCGCCGCCGTGCGCCAGGGAGCGGAGGGGCATCCGCTGATCGCCCCGGTGCTCGACGCGCTGACCGCGGCGGCGGCACGGGAGGGGGCGCTGCCCCTGCCCGCACCGCCGTGAGGCGTGCCCCGGCCGCTGTGCCGGGGTGGTGTGTTCAGGTCGGGTGTCCAGGGACGGGCCGGTTGTTGCCCGCGGCGCCGTGCCGCGGTGGTGCGCTCCGGATCGGCTCCCGAGGGCGGACCGGCCGCCGGACCGTCCCGGCCCCGGCGGGGGTGCAGCCCGCTCCACCACGGCCGGGGAGAGGGCGCCACTCCGACGGCGGGCGCGCCCCCGTAACGTGAAGCGTCATGAGCAACCCTCCCGCCCCGCTGACGGCCGCCGTCCGGCGCTCCTGGGACGCCTCGCGCTACCTCGGCATCGGCATCGGGGTCGCGCTGCTCTCCTACGTGGCCACGTTCCTGGTGGTGGCGGTCCTGGTCTTCGCCGTCGTGCTCATCGGGCTGCCGACGCTGCCGGAGGCCGCCAAGGTGCTGCGCCGGTTCGCGGAGTCCGAGCGGCGCAGGGCGGCGGCGCGCCTGGGCATCGCGTTCACGCCCACGCCGTATCCGTCGCTGGACGGTGGTGAACTCTCCGAGCGGGTCCGGCGGGTGCTCACCGACCCCACGGTCTGGCGCGACGCGCTCTGGCTGCCGTTCCAGGCACTCGTGGGCAACGTCCTCGGCTATCTCGCCATGGTGCTGTGGCCGGTCGGGCTCCTGGTGGACGGGGCCGCGCTGCCGGTCGTGCGGCTGCTGGACCGCCGGGCCGCCGGCGAGTACGGCACACCGCCGCCCGAGCGGCGGGGCTGGGTGCTGCGCTGGCACGGCGTCCTCGCGGACCTCTCCGCGCAGTGGACCCGGTCCCTGCTCACCACGGCGTCGTCGGCGGTGCTCGCCGAACGGGTCACCCAGCTGACCGAGAGCCGGGCCGGTGCGGTCGAGGCGCACGGCGCCGAACTGCGCCGCATCGAACGCGATCTGCACGACGGCGCCCAGGCCAGGATCGTCGCCCTGTCACTGCGCATCGGCCTGGCCCGGCAACTCCTCGACAGCGACCCGGCCGCCGCGCGCCTCCGGCTGGACGAGGCGCAGGACGGCGCGGAGGCGGCCCTCGCGGAACTGCGCCACGTGGTGCGCGGCATCCATCCGCCGGTGCTGACGGACCGTGGACTGGCGGGCGCCGTGCGGGCCCTGGCCGCCGACGCGGGGGTGCCGGTCACCGCGGAGCTGGACGGGGTCGAGGACGGCCGGCGGCTTCCGGCCGCGATCGAGGCGGCCGCCTACTTCGTCATCGCCGAGGCCCTCACCAACATCAGCAAGCACAGCGGTGCGACGGCCGCCACCGTGACCATCGCCCGTACCCCCGGCACCCTGCGCGTGGCCGTCGGCGACAATGGGCGCGGCGGCGCGGGCGAGCAGTACGGCGGCACCACGGAGAAGTCCTCCACCGACGGCGGCCGCCCGAGCCCCGGGCCCGCGCGGGCCACAAACCCGGGTGGGTCCGGCAGCGGGCTGGTCGGCATCCGGCGGCGGATCGCCGCACTGGACGGCACCACCCGCATCAGCAGCCCCCTCGGGGGGCCGACGGACATCGAAGTGGAGCTGCCGTGCGGATCGTGATCGCCGAGGACAACGCGCTGTTGCGGGAGGGCCTGATCCTGCTGCTCAGCAGCTCCGGCCACGAGGTGGTGGCCGACGCGGCGACCGGGCCCGAGGTGCTGCCCGCCCTGCTGGAGCACCGGCCGGACGCCGCCGTGCTCGACGTACGGCTGCCGCCCACCTTCCGCGACGAGGGCCTGCGCGCCGCGATCGCCGCCCGCGCCGAACTGCCCGAGCTGCCGATCCTGGTGCTCTCGCAGTACGTGGAGGAGACGTACGCCGCCGAACTGCTCGCCCGGGGCGCGCAGGGCATCGGGTACCTCCTGAAGGACCGGATCGGCCGGGTCGACCAGTTCCTCCAGGCGCTGGAGCGGGTGGCGGGCGGCGGCACGGCGCTGGACCCCGAGGTCGTGACCCAGCTGCTCACCCGCAAGTCGTCCGCCGAGCCGCTGCGGAGCCTCACCCCGCGCGAACGCGAGGTCCTGGAGCTGATGGCGCAGGGCAAGGCGAACGGCACCATCGCCGCCGAACTGGTCGTGACGGAACGGGCGGTGAGCAAGCACATCGGCTCCATCTTCGCCAAACTCGGCCTGGAACCCGACGACGGCACCGTGCACCGCCGCGTCCTCGCGGTACTGGCGTACCTGGAGGGCAGGGCCGGCCGCTGACCCGGGCCGGTCCTCCCGGACACCCGCCGCCACGACGCCCCGTCCGGCACCCCGCCCCACTCGCGTCGACCGGCCCGGACGGGCAGGATGCTGTGTGCCGTGTCGCGCCGCCAGGAGGTCCCGCATGTCCCGCCAGAACCAGCCCGCACCGTTCACCGCCGACGACTACCGGGCCCGTATGACGCGTGCGGCCGACACCGCCGCCGAGGCCGGACTGGCGGGCGTGCTGGTCGCGCCCGGACCCGATCTGGTGTACCTCACCGGCTACCGGCCGGTGAACACCGAACGCCTCACCGTCCTCGTCCTCACCCCCGGGCAGGACCCGGTGCTGGTCGTCCCGACGCTGGAGGCCCCCGACGCCGAGAAGGCCGTCGGCGCCCCGGCCCTCACCCTCCGGGACTGGACCGACGGCAAGGACCCCTACGCCGTCACCGCGCCCCTGCTCGACGGCCGGGGCCGCTTCGGGATCAGCGACAACGCCTGGGCGATGCATCTGCTCGGGCTCCAGCGCACCCTGCCGGACACCTCCTACGTCTCCCTCACCGAGGCGCTGCCGATGCTGCGCGCCGTGAAGGACGCCCCCGAGCTGGAGCGGCTGGCGGCCGCCGGGGCCGCCGCCGACGCCACGTACGACGAGATCCTCAAGGTGCGCTTCTCCGGCCGCGAGGAGACCGACGTCGCCGCCGAACTGGCCGAGCTGCTGAGGCGGTTCGGGCACTCCCAGGTCGACTTCACGGTCGTCGGCTCCGGGCCCAACGGCGCCAACCCGCACCACGAGGCCGGGGACCGCACCATCGAGCGGGGCGACATGGTCGTACTCGACTTCGGCGGCCTCATGCACGGCTACGGCTCGGACACCTCCCGTACGGTCCACGTCGGTGAGCCCACCGCCGAGGAACAGCGGGTCCACGACATCGTGCGGGAAGCGCAGGAGGCGGGCTGCGCGGCGGTCCGGCCGGGCGTCGCCTGCCAGGAGATCGACCGGGCCGCCCGCGCCGTGATCACCGAGTTCGGCTACGGCGAACGCTTCATCCACCGCACCGGCCACGGCATCGGCGTCACCACCCACGAACCGCCCTACATGATCGAGGGCGAGGAGCAGCCGCTGGTGCCCGGGATGTGCTTCTCGGTGGAGCCGGGCATCTATCTGCCGGGCCGCTTCGGCGTCCGGATCGAGGACATCGTGACCGTGACCGAGGACGGCGGCCGACGCCTCAACACCACCGCGCGCGAGATGGCGATCGTCGAGTAGCCGGACCCGGGGCGGGCCCGAGCCGGGACCGCCCGGCCGCTCAGCCGTCGGCCAGCACCACGCACGACTCCGGCGGCAGACGCAGCAGCCCGTCGGCGCCCGGGGCCTCCACCGGCTGCCACGCGGCCACCACCCGGTCCGCCCCGCCCCGGTGCCGCCCGCCGCCCAGCGGGATCGTGGCCGTCCGCCCGCCGAGGTTCACCGCGATCCGCAGATCGCCCCTGCGGTACGCCAGCCAGCGCGCCTCCTCGTCATGGGCGGTGCGCACCGACGCCAGGTCCGGGTCGTGCAGGTCGGGCAGGGCGCGGCGCAGCGCGATCAGCTCGCGGTACCAGGCGAGCAGCCGGGCGTGCGGCTCCCGGGAGGGCTCGCTCCAGTCCAGGCAGGAACGGTTCCGGGTGGCCGGGTCCTGCGGGTCGGGGACGTCGTCCGCCGCCCAGCCGTGGGCCGCGAACTCCCGCCGCCGCCCGTCGCGCACCGCCTGGGCGAGCTCCGGATCGGTGTGGTCGGTGAAGAACTGCCAGGGGGTGCGGGCACCCCACTCCTCGCCCATGAACAGCATCGGTGTGAAGGGACCGGTCAGGACGAGGGCGGCGGCGCAGGCGAGCAGACCGGGGGAGAGCGTGGCCGAGAGCCGGTCGCCCAGGGCCCGGTTGCCGATCTGGTCGTGGGTCTGCGCGTAGCCGACGAAGCGGTGGGCCGGGGTGCGGGTGATGTCGACCGGGCGGCCGTGGGTGCGGCCCCGGAAGCTGGAGTAGCTGCCGTTGTGGAAGAAGGCGCTGGTCACGGTCTTGGCGACGGCGGCCAGCGGGGCCGCGGCGAAGTCCTCGTAATACCCCTGGGACTCGCCCGTCAGCGCGGTGTGCAGGGCGTGGTGGAAGTCGTCGTTCCACTGGGCGTGCAGGCCGAGCCCGCCCGAGGCGCGCGGGGCCGTGGTCCTCGGGTCGCAGAGGTCGGACTCGGCGATCAGCGGGAGCGGGCGGCCCAGTTCGGCCGCGAGCGCGTCGGCCGCCGTGGACAGCTCCTCCAGGAAGGTCAGCGCCCGCCCGTCCACCAGGGCGTGCACCGCGTCCAGCCGCAGCCCGTCCAGCCGGTAGTCCCGGAGCCAGGCGAGCGCGCTGCCCAGCAGGTACGCCCGCACCTCGTCCGAGCCGGGGGCGTCGAGATTGACCGCCGCGCCCCACGGCGTGCGATGGGCCTCGGTGAAGTACGGGCCGAAGGCCGGGAGGTGGTTGCCGGACGGGCCGAGGTGGTTGTGGACCACGTCCAGCAGGACCGCGAGCCCGAGGCCGTGCGCCGCGTCGACGAAGCGCTTCAGCCCCTCCGGGCCGCCGTACGGTTCGTGGACGGCCCAGAGCGACACCCCCTCGTACCCCCACCCGTGGGTGCCGGGGAACGGGCAGACCGGCATCAGCGACACATGGGTGACGCCGAGCGCGGCGAGGTGCCCGAGCCGGGCCGCCGCCGCGTCGAAGGTGCCCTCCTCGGTGTACGTACCGATGTGCAGCTCGTACAGGACGGCGCCCGCAAGCCCCCGGCCCGGCCAGTCGGCGCGCCACTGGAACAACGAGTGGTCCACGACGGCGCTCTCGCCGTCCGGCCCGTCCGGCTGGCGGCGCGCACGCGGATCGGGGAGCACCCGGGCGCCGGACCCGTCCCCCTCGCCCCCGTCCAGGACGAAGCCGTAGCGGTCGCCGTCCGACGCCTCCGCCTCGGCCGTCCACCAGCCGTCCCGCCCGGGATCACGTGCCATCTCCCGCAGCCCGCCCGACAGCCGCAGCGCCACCGACTCCGCGTCCGGTGCCCATACCTCGAACAGCATGCAGAACGCTCCTCGTCTCCTCGCCCCCGTGCACCGCCGTCGGCGGCAGCCGCGATCACCGGCCCACAGCACTGGATCGGGCCCGTTACCGGCGATTAAGGTCTGGTTCTGATCATTGCCCCGTCAGGTTCCGCTCAATACGCATCCATACGCACTCCCTCTTACGGCTGTGGAGGCCGAGATGACCGTGCCGTCGTTCCCACCCGGCTTCCTCTGGGGAGCCTCCGCGTCCGCCTTCCAGACCGAGGGGGCCGCCGACACCGACGGCAAGGGCCCCTCCGGCTGGGACGCCTTCGCCGCGCAGCCCGGACGGATCAAGGACGGCACCGACACCACCCGGGGAACCGGCTTCCACCAGCACTACCGCGAGGACGTCGCCCTGCTGGCCGGCCTCGGCGCCGACGCCTTCCGGTTCTCCGTCAGCTGGCCGCGCGTGGTGCCCGGCGGCAGCGGACCGGTCAACCCGCAGGGGCTCGACTTCTACGACCGCCTCGTCGACGAGCTCTGCGCCCACGGCATCACCCCGGCCCCCACCCTCTACCACTGGGACACCCCGCTGCCGTTGGACGAGGAGGGCGGCTGGCTCAACCGGGACACCGCCTACCGCTTCGCCGAGTACGCGGGCATCGTCGCCGAGCGCCTCGCCGACCGCGTACCGATGTGGATCACCATCAACGAACCCGCCGAGGTGACGCTGCTCGGCTACGCGCTCGGCGAGCACGCGCCCGGCCGCACCCTCCTCTTCGACGCCCTGCCCGCCGCCCACCACCAGCTCCTCGCGCACGGCCTGGCGGTGCGCGCCCTGCGCGGCGCGGGCGCGGACAACATCGGCATCGCCGTCTCGCACACCCCCGTCTGGACCGCGGGCGCCCGTGACGAGGACCGCCAGGGCGCCGAGCTGTACGACACGATCACCAACTGGCTGTTCGCCGACCCGGTCCTCACCGGCCGCTACCCCGACGAGAACTTCGCGGCGCTGATGCCCGGCCCGGTCGAGGACGACCTGGCGACCATCTCCACCCCGCTCGACTGGTACGGCGTCAACTACTACAACCCCACCCTCGTCGGCGCGCCCGACGGCGGCCCGGAGACCTTCTCCGGCTACCGGATGCCGCCCGAACTCCCCTTCGGCATCCGCGAGATAGAGGGGTACGAGAAGACCGACTTCGGCTGGCCCGTCGTCCCGGACGGCCTGCGCGAGACCCTCGTACAGCTCCACACCCGCTACGGCGACCGGCTCCCGCCGCTCTACATCACCGAGAACGGCTGCGCCGTCGACGAGCCCGCCGAGGACACCCGCCGGATCGCCTACCTCGAAGGGCATCTGAAGGCCCTGCGCACGGCCATCGACGCGGGGGTCGACGTGCGCGGCTACTTCACCTGGTCGCTCACCGACAACGTCGAATGGACCGAGGGTGCCAGCAAGCGCTTCGGCCTGGTCCACATCGACTACGAGACGCTGCGCCGGACGCCGAAGGACTCCTACGCCTGGTACCGCGAGCTGATCCGCGCGCAGAAGGCGGGGCGGTCGGGCACACCGGCCTGACGGACGGCCCCCGGTGTGATCCATACTGCGCGGCATGGTTGCTTCATGGTGGTCCCGGGCCGGCCTGGGGATCTTTGTGCACTGGACGCCCGCCTCCGTACCGGGCTGGGCCCCGCCGAGCGTCCCGGTGCGCGAACTCCCCCTGGCCGGGCGCCGGTCGCCGCTCGGCTGGGCCCCGCACACCGCGTGGTACGAGAACGCGCTGCGGTTCCCCGGCAGCCCGGTCTCCGCCCACCACCGCGCGGCCCACGGCACCCGCCCCTACACCGCCTTCGGCGGCGACTTCAACGACGCCCTGGAGGGCTGGGACCCCACCGAGTGGGCCCGCGGCTTCCGCGCCGCGGGCGCCCGCTACGCCGTGCTCGTCGCCAAGCACCACGACGGCTTCTGCCTCTGGCCCTCCGGGACCGCCCATCCGCGCCGCGCCCGCTGGCACACCGCGCGGGACGTCGTCGGTGAGTTCGCCGAGGCCGTCAGGGCCGAGGGGCTCCGCCTCGGGCTCGCCTACTCCGGCGGGCTCGACTGGAGCTTCGACGACCGCCCCATAGGCACCGGCGCGGACGCCGTCTCGGCGGTGCCGCGCGGCGGCTACCCCGCGTACGCGGGCGCCCAGGTGCGCGAACTGATCCGCCGGTACCGCCCCGACATCCTCTGGAACGACCTCGCCTGGCCCGGTACCCCCGCCGAGGCGCAACGGCTCCTGGAGTACTACCGCTTCGCCGTCCCGCACGGCATCGTCAACGACCGGCTGGCGCCGTACCCGCCGATGCGGCGCACACTCCGGCTGCCCGGAGCCGGGGCCCTGCACGACGGCTGGGCACGCCGCGCCGCCGCCCGCGGCGCCGCCCCCGGCCCGCACCCCGCCCTGCGCACCCCGCACGGCGCCCGCCGCACCGGCCCCGCCCTCGGCTACAACCGTGACGCCCCGCCCGGAACGCATCCCGGCCGCGAGGAACTGGACGCGCTGGTGAGGGAGTCGGCCGCCGAGGAGGGCGGCCTGCTGCTCGACGTGGCGCCGCGCGGCGAGGACGCCACGATCCCCGCCGAGCAGTGGCTCCGCCTGCGCTGGCTGGCGGGAACCGCCCGCTGACGCGGGATCAGTCCCAGACCATGTCGAAGGAGCGCTCGAAGTTCACATATCCCAGACGCGCGAAGGACCTGGCCATCGGAACGTTGCCGAGGTCGGTGGAGGCCCGGATCCGCTCCACGCCGTCCTGCGCGGCCAGCACCCTGGTCCCCTCGGCGAGGATGTCGTCGATGTAGCCGTGGCCGCGCCGGTCGGGCAGCACACCGATGTAGGCGATGATCGGGTTGTAGTTGTTGCGCGCAGGGATCACGAACCCGACCGGTTCCCCGTCCGGGAGTTCCGCGATCCGCCACCACGCGCGCGGCGTCCGGTAGGAGACCAGTTCCTCGTCGTACTGCTTCTCCGCGGCCTCGCGGGCACTGAGCCCGGACGCCAGTTCGGCCTGCCCGTGGGCGTCGAGGGTGCCCTCCATCACGGGCGCCATCAGCGCGAGGAGATCCTCGCGGTCCTCGACCGGGCGGAAGCGGAGCCGCCCGCTGTCGGCCGGGACCGCCGTGCCGGGCCGCCACTCCAGCCGCAGCCGCTCGACCAGCATCCGCGCGCCGGACCGCTCCATGACCCGGATCCGGGCCTCGA
Source organism: Streptomyces sp. NPDC057697 (assembly GCF_042799335.1). Lineage (NCBI taxonomy): Bacteria > Bacillati > Actinomycetota > Actinomycetes > Kitasatosporales > Streptomycetaceae > Streptomyces > Streptomyces sp. NPDC057697. The sequence continues at coordinate 461,515 of NZ_JBHVJA010000005.1, forward strand.
CGACCTCGCGGACGGCCGGGTCCTCGCGCCAGTCGGACGGGACGAACCGCCCGTACTCGGGGCGCCGGGCACCGGCGGGCACCACCGCGGCCGTCGCCGCCTCCAGCAGCCTCAGCCCCGCCTCGCCGCGTCCGGGCTCGGGCAGCGCGTCGTCCAGGTCGAACACGTCGAGGAGCAGCGGCGCCACTCCGTCCGGACTCCACCACGCGAGCCGGGCCACCACGTGGTCGCCGCGCATCGCCACCCACATCCACTCGGGCCTACGGCGCCCGCTCGCCAGGTCGCCGGCGAGTTCGTGGTCGAGGGCGTACGAGAGCCGGCGGAAGAGCCCGAGCTCCTGCGGGCCCGCGAGCGGACGGATGGTCAGTTCCTGTGGTGCAGGGGTCACACAAGCTCCTTGAGGTGCGCGGAAGAGCCGCCGGTTCTACGCCCGCGGCCCGCGGCGGGAGACAGTAGCAACGTCTCCGCGGCGGCGCGCGGGGATATCGGCGGCGGGGCGTTCCACCCGGGGCGGGGCGGGGGGAGAGAGCAGAACGGGAGGGCGCCGGGGAGAGTACGGGCCCGTTCTGGACACTCCGGGGCGGTCGGACCGACAATTGGGCGCGTGACGTCCTCCTTCGAGTCCCACACGTATCCCGCGCGGCTGTCCGACGCCCAGCGCGATCGTGTGCTCGGCGTGCTCAGAGACGGCGCGGCACAGGGAAGGCTGTCGCACGACACCTTCATGCGGCGCATGGAACTGGCCCTGACCGCCCGGCGCTCCGAGGAACTGGACGCCCTCACCGCCGACCTGGAGAGCGAGGGCCGCTGGTCACGGCGGATACTCCGGGTGGTCGGCGGGGTCTCCGGATTCCCCGGCCGGGTGCGCCGGGTCTGGCAGACCGAGCGGCTGCCGAAGCTCCTGCTCCCCGCCCCGAGCCCGTACCCCCTGCTGATCGGCCGCGATCCCGGCAACGGGCTGCGGCTCAACCACGAGACCGTCTCCCGGACGCACGCGGAACTCACCGTGCGGGGCGGCGGCTGGCTGCTGCGCGACCTCGGCTCGACCAACGGCACCTGTGTCAACGGCCAACGGGTCGTCGGCACGGTCCCGGTCCGCGACGGGGACCAGGTCAGCTTCGGCCGGATGAGCTTCCGCCTCTCCGCCCCCGCCCCCGGACCGCCCGCCTGAGCCCCGGCCCGCCGACCTGACCCCCGGCCGGGCCCGCCCGGCTCCTCCCGCACGGCGGCGGACCGGAACGGCTGTCCGGGCGTACCGTGGTCACCCGGACAGCCGTACGCCGACTGCGCGCCGACCCCGCCGGTGATCCCCTGGTGGGAAACCGCGCCGCGCACCGGCGCCCAGACGCCCCGGGGGTACCCGATGCAGGCCGACGCGCCGGAAGGCATACCCGCACCGGGCCTCGGCCGCCGGACCGCCGGACCGGCGCGCGGCCCCCGCCGGAGCACCGGCCCCAGCCTCCTCGCCCCCGGCGCGGCCCACGACCCCTACCGGCTGTACCGGGTGCTGCGCGAGGAACACCCGCTCAGCTACGACGTACCCCTCGGCGCCTGGCTGGTCAGCCGGTACGCGGACGTGGCCACGGCCCTCACCGACCCCCGGTTCACCGGCCTCCCGCACGACACCGCGCCGCGCGGCGCGCCCGCCCCGCTCGGCCTCTGCCACGGCAGCCCGCGCTGCGCACCCCGGAAGCAACCCGCGGCCGCCCCCGGACCGGTACCACGTCACACGGCCGCGCGCATCGAACGGACCGCCTACGTCCTGGCCCGCCGGATAGCCGGGCGCCAGGAGGCGGACCTCGTCGCGGAGTTCTGCCGGTGGCTGCCGGTCGGCGCCGCCGCCGGCGCGGTCCCCGACCCGTACGCCGGCCGGCCGCCCGGCACCCCGGCGGGCGCCGCCCTGCCCTGCACCCGGTACACCGCCCTCCGCGCGACCGCCCTCGCCTCCTTCCTCGCCAATGTGCTGGACGCCCCCGACCTGCTCGCCGCACTGCGCGTCGAACCCGCCCTGGCCGACCGGGCCTGGACGGAGTCGCTCCGCCGCGACCCACCGGTCCAGGTGGTGCTGCGCCGCACCGTCACCGAGGTCGCCCTCAGCGGCGGCACCCTGCCCGCCGGGGCGGACGTGGCCTGTCTGATCGGCTCGGCCGGCCGCGACCCGCAACGGTTCGCCGCCCCCGACCTCTTCGATCCCCTCCGCCGCGACCAGGGCCGGTCCCTCACCGGCCCCGCCTCCTGCCCGGCCGTCCTGCTCGGCAGACTGGAGGCCGGACAGGGCCTGCGCGCGCTGCTCGACGCGATGCCCCGGCTCCGCTGGGCGGACGGATTCCGCCCGGCCGGTACGGGGCTGCTCACCCGCGGCCCGCGGGTCCTCCTCGTCCGGCCCGGCTGAGCAGCGCCACCGGCCGCCCGGCGAACAGCTCGGCGAGCGCGACCGACCCCCCGGAGAACTCCCGCCCCGGGGCCAGCAGATCGGCCCACGGCCCGTCGTCCGGCAGCGCCAGTACCGTGTCGTGCCAGCCCCCCGACTCGGCCAGCCGCAACGACAGCCTGGTCACCGCCGTGACCACCTCGCCGGAGCGGCAGAACGCCAGGCAGTGCGCGGCCGCCGGGCCCCGGGCGTCCAGCGGGAGATACGTACCGGACTCGCCGAACACCTCCGGCCGCGCGCGCCGCAGCCGCAGGGCGACCTCGGTGAGCGCGCCCTTCTCATCGGAGGCGAGGTCCCCCGGCGGTGTGCGGAACGGCCGCCGGTTGTCCGGGTCGACCAGGGCCGGGTACTCCCGTTCCGTGCCCTGGTACAGATCCGGCACGCCCGGCATCGTCAGGTGCACCAGCGCCGCGCCCAGCACATTGGCCCGCACATACGGGTCGAGCGTGTGCGCGAACCGGTCCAGCGTCTCGCGCACCGGACCACCGGCGGCCGCCGGACCGGCCGCGACGAAGTCCGTCACCGCCCGCTCGTACACCGGATCGGACTCGGTCCAGCTGGTGAAGAGGCCCGCCTCGCGGACCGCCTTCAACAGCGCGGGCTCCAGCCGCCCCGCCATCTCGCCGTGCGGCAGCCGCGCGCAGCCCACGGCCGTCTGCCAGGCCTGCCAGGCGAACTGGGCGTCGGGGGCGGCGGCCGGGGCCGCCCGCTCCAGCTCCGTCAGCAGCCCGGACCAGGACTCCGGGCACTCCGTCAGCACCGCGATCCGGGCCCGTACGTCGGCGCTCCGCTTGGTGTCATGGGTGGTCAGCACCGTGCCGGTGGCGGGCCAGTCGCGGGCCAGCCGGGCGCAGAACGCGTGGAAGCCCTCCGGGGTGACCGCGGGCTGCCCGGGATCCCCGCCCACCTCGTTCGCCGAGACCAGCGGGACGTACCGGTAGTACGCCGTGTCCTCGACCGACTTGGCGCGCAGCGCGGAGGCGGTCTGGGCGAACCGGGCGCAGAACGCGGCCCGCTCGGGCCCCTCGCCCAGCCGCCCCAGCGCCAGCTCCCGGACCACCTCCACGGCCGACGCCTCCTCCGCGACGGCGAACACCGCCTCGGCGTCCCGGACGACCGAGTCCGGCAGGGCCTCCTCGGCCGACCGGGTGCGGGGCCCGCCGGCCGTCGCGTACGGGCGGTAGACGGGCACCCGCACGAGCAGTTCGCGCACCGCGGCGTGCAGCGCCCAGGGGGCGTGGTCGCGCAGCGCGGGGTCCGCCGCGCAGATCCGCGCCGCGAGCCGGGTCAGCAGCTCGGTCTCGGCGGCCAGCTCGTGCGTCACCACCCGGTACGCGGCCCGGCGGACGGTCGCCGTCCAGTAGCCGCCGCGGTCACCGGCGGGCCCCGCGTACTCCCGGTAGCGGCCGACCAGCTCCGCCGCGCCCATCGGGTCGACGAAGAGCCCGTCGATCCGGTGCAGCACGTCGTACCCGGTCGTGCCCGCCACGGCCCAGTCCGCGGGCAGCCGTTCGTCGCCGGTGAGGATCTTCTCCACCACCGTCCACCGTCCGCCGGTCGCCGCGGAGAGCCGTGCCAGATAGGCGGCGGGGTCGGCCAGCCCGTCCGGGTGGTCCACGCGCAGACCGTCGACGACCCCGTCCCGGACCAGTTCGAGGATCTTGCCGTGGGTGGCGTCGAAGACCTCGGGATCCTCCACCCGCACCCCGATGAGCTCCGAGATCGTGAAGAACCGCCGGTAGTTCAGCTCGGTACGGGCCAGCCGCCACCAGCCCAGCCGGTAGTGCTGGGCGTCGAGCAGCTCGGGCAGCGGCAGCCCGGCGGTCCCGGCCCGCAGCGGGAACTCCTGCTCGCCGTGGCGCAGCACGTCCCCGTCCACCCGGAGCCGGTCCAGCTCGTCGCCGATCCGGCCGCCGAGCACCGGAAGCAGCACCTTGCCGCCGCCCGCCGCCCAGTCGATGTCGAACCAGCGGGCGTAGGGGGACGCGGGGCCCTCGCGCAGCACCTCCCACAGCGCGTGGTTGTGGCGGGGGACGGCGGCCATGTGGTTCGGCACGATGTCCACGATCAGCCCGAGACCGTGCTCGCGCGCCGTGCGGGCCAGCTCCCGCAGCCCCTCCTCGCCGCCCAGCTCGGCGCGGACGCGGCCGTGGTCGACGACGTCGTAGCCGTGCCGGGAGCCGGGCACGGCCTCCAGGACCGGGGACAGATGCAGATGGGAGACGCCGAGCGCGGCGAGATACGGCACGGCGTGCGCGGCGGCCGAGAACGGGAAGCCGGGCTGGAGCTGGAGGCGGTAGGTGGCGGTGGGCGTCATGCGGACGTCGTACCCAGCCTGGCGGCTTCTGTGTCACGGAACGCGGCAAAGGGCTCGACCGGCGGTGTCCCCGCGGGCCGGTCCCGCCCTACGCGGGCCGCTGGAGCACCGCCATACTGCGTCCGACCAGCGTCACCCGATCGCCCGCGGCCACCTTCGGCCCCGAGCCGGGCATGACGCCGACCGGCCGCGCCGTGTCGACCACCACCAGCCACTGCCGGCCGTGATTCACCGGAACGGAGAACTCCAGGGTCTCCGCGCTCGCGTTGAACATCAGCAGGAACGAGTCGTCGGAGATCCGCTCGCCGCGCGGCCCCGGCTCCGAGATCGCGTGCCCGTTGAGGAAGACCGTCAGCGCCTTGGCGTGCGCGGCCTGCCAGTCCCGCTGCGTCATCTCGCCGCCCTCGGGAGTGAACCACGCGATGTCCGAGAGCTCGTCATGGGTGCCCTCGACCGGACGGCCGTGGAAGAACCGGCGGCGCCGGAAGACCGGGTGGTCGCGGCGGAGCCAGACCATCGCCCGGGTGAACTCCAGCAGACTGCTGCCCGGCTCCCGGTCCGCGTCCCCCTCGGCGTCCTCCGCGCCGTCCCCGGCGGCCTCGGCCGGGTCGGGCCAGTGCACCCACGACAACTCGCTGTCCTGGCAGTACGCGTTGTTGTTGCCCTGCTGGGTGCGCGCGAACTCGTCGCCGTGGCTCAGCATCGGCACGCCCTGCGACAGCATCAGCGTGGCGATGAAGTTCCGCATCTGCCGCGTCCGCAGACCCAGCACCTCCGGCTGGTCGGTCGCGCCCTCCGCGCCGCAGTTCCAGGACCGGTTGTGGCTCTCGCCGTCCCGGTTGCCCTCGCCGTTCGCCTCGTTGTGCTTGTCGTTGTACGAGACCAGGTCGTGCAGGGTGAACCCGTCGTGGCAGGTGGTGAAGTTGATCGAGGCGAGCGGGCGCCGCCCGTCGTCCTGGTACAGGTCCGACGACCCGGTCAGCCGCCCCGCGAACTCCGCCAGCGTCCGCGGCTCGCCCCGCCACAGGTCCCGCACGGTGTCCCGGTACTTGCCGTTCCACTCGGTCCACAGCGGGGGGAAGTTCCCCACCTGGTAGCCGCCCTCGCCCACGTCCCACGGCTCGGCGATCAGCTTCACCTGGCTGACCACCGGGTCCTGCTGCACCAGGTCGAAGAAGGACGACAGCCGGTCCACCTCGTGGAACTGCCGGGCCAGGGTCGCCGCCAGATCGAAGCGGAAGCCGTCCACGTGCATCTCGGTGACCCAGTACCGCAGCGAGTCCATGATCAGCTGGAGCACGTGCGGCGACCGCATCAGCAGGGAGTTCCCGGTCCCCGTGGTGTCCATGTAGTACCGCTGGTCGTCCGCCAGCCGGTAGTACGAGGCGTTGTCCAGGCCCCGGAAGGAGAGCGTCGGACCCAGATGGTTGCCCTCCGCGGTGTGGTTGTAGACCACGTCGAGGATCACCTCGATGCCCGCCTGGTGCAGCGCCCGTACGGCCTGTTTGAACTCCAGCACCTGTTCGCCGCGGTCGCCCCAGGAGGCGTAGGCGTTGTGCGGGGCGAAGAAGCCGATGGTGTTGTAGCCCCAGTAATTGGCCAGCCCGGCGTCGGCCAGCCGGTGGTCCTGGACGAACTGGTGGACCGGCATCAGTTCGATCGCCGTGACGCCGAGTTCCGTCAGATGGGCGATCACCTCCGGATGGGCCAGCCCCGCGTAGGTGCCGCGCAGCTCCTTCGGCAGCCCCGGGTGGAGCATCGTCAGGCCCTTCACATGGGCCTCGTAGATCACCGTGCGGTGGTAGTCCGTACGGGGCCGCCGGTCGTCGCCCCAGTCGAAGTAGGGGTTGACCACGACCGAGGTCATGGTGTGCGGCGCCGAGTCGAGATCGTTGCGCGCGTCGGGCCGCCCGAACGGGTAGCCGTACACCGCCTCGCCCCACCGGATCTGACCGGCGACGGCACGGGCGTACGGGTCGAGCAGCAGTTTGGCCGAATTGCAGCGGGCGCCGCGCTCCGGCTCGTACGGCCCGTGGACCCTGAATCCGTACCGCTGACCGGGCATCACCCCGGGCAGATAGGCATGGCGGACGAAGGCGTCGGTCTCCCTGAGTTCCACCGCCGTCTCGGAACCGTCGTCGTGCAGCAGGCACAACTCGATGCGTCTGGCGGCCTCCGAGAAGACCGCGAAGTTGGTCCCGGCGCCGTCGTACGTGGCGCCGAGGGGGTACGCCTGTCCCGGCCAGACCTGCATGGGCTCGGCTCCTCCACTACTGATCCGGGTGCCTGGAGTGCGCGGACACGTCCGGGACCGTCCGGCCCCGATGCGCCGGACGGGCCCCGAAGCCAGATCTTCCCCGAAAGAGGAGCGGCTACCTAAGACCGACCGGCCATCGGCGGGGGCGGCGTCGCGCGGCCAGGTCAACATCGGGCCCCTCCGCGTCGCCCGGAACCGGTATCCGGGCCCCCGGACCGTGCCCCGTCCCGGGCGTCGCCCGGAACGGGGGCCCAATCACTATGAATCCCCTCACTACGGCAGATCTTGCCGACGGGAACATGCCTGCGGAACACGGGAGTTGACGAAGCAGCATGCGCATCCTGCTGCACCGGCTCCCGCTCCCGGAGTACCCTTCCTTGATCGTTGGTGGGGGAGTGGAAGGCGGTGCGCGGGTGAGCTCGGGAGGATTCGAGCTGCCCCCAGGTGACCCGGGTCACGAGGGGGATTCCACCGATGTCCCGCCAGGGGCGGTATCGCTTGCGCAGCCCATGGAGATCGGCGCGGAACTGGACTGGGGCGCGGACGCCTGGAGCGAGGTGCGCACGCGCGCCCAGCGGGCCGGACGGGCCTACATCTGGCTCAATCTCGTGGAACAGCGGCTGCGCGCCGTGGTCGCCGCGGTGCTCCGGCCCATCTACGAGCCGGTCCACGGCGAGGACTGGGTGGTGGCGGCCGCGGGACCCGCCGGGCAGGAGTGGGTGCAGCGAGCCGTCGCCGTGCGCGAGGTGTCGCGCCGCAAGGGCTATCTGCTGGACCCGGCCGACGACAACGTCCTCAGCTTCCTCACGCTGCCGCAGCTGCGTGAGCTGATGGTCCAGCACTGGCCCTGCTTCGAGGCGTACTTCGACGACCGCCGCGAGGTGGAGCTGGCCCTCGACGAGCTGGAGGTCGCCCGCAACGTGGTCTCCCGCAACCGCGCCCTGAACGAGGCGGTCCTCGCCCAGGCCGAGCGGGCCTCCGCCCGGCTCCTGGAGATCCTGGGCAGCGGGGCCGCGGTCCCCTCGGCCGAGCGGCTCCCGGTCGACGCCGTCGAGGAGCTGGTCGGCGACCGGTACGCGGACGTGGTCTCCGTCCACTCCGACCGGGTGCGGCTCCAGCGCCAGCTGCCGGCCGAGGACCTCTTCGGCGGTTCGCGCCGGCTCGACGCGATCGGCATAGGTCTCAACCTGCTGGTGCAGAACTTCTCCGGCCGCAGGCTCATCCGGCTCGCCGAGTCGGGCTGCCGGGTCAGGCTGCTCTTCATCAATCCGGCCAGCAGCGCGGTCAAGCGCCGGGAGCGGGAGCTCGGCCTGAAGAAGGGCGAGCTGAGCCGGTCGGTGGAGATGAACATCCTCCACATGCGCCGGGTCCGCTCCAAGCTCCGCGACCCGGGCGCGTTCGAGATCCATGTGTTCGACGAGACACCGCGGTTCACGGCCTATCTGGTGGACGGCGACGGGACGGACGCGGTCGGGGTCGTCCAGACCTATCTGCGGCGCGCACGCGGCATGGAGGCGCCCGTGCTGGTGCTGCGCGGCGGCGGGCGCGCCGTGGTGCGGGCGGGCCAGGACAACGAGCACGGGCTGTTCGAGACGTACCGCGAGGAATTCGAGTCCGTGTGGACGGACTCCCGGCCCGTCTCCTGAGGGGCCGGGACGGCGTTGTCAGTGGTGCGTGCGAGGGTGGTCGTCACCTGGGGGAGAGCACCACGAAGGAGGTACGGGATGAGCTGGCACCGGGAGGCGCTGGTCGGCTTCGACCTGGAGACGACGGGTACGGAACCGCTGGAGGCCCGGATCGTGACGGCCGCGGTCGTCGGGGTCGACGGCAGGGACGGGGGGCCGGTGCGGCAGCGCACCTGGCTGGCGGATCCGGGCATCCGGATCCCCGAGCAGGCCTCGGCGATCCACGGCATCAGCAGCGAGCGGGCGGCGGCGGAGGGCCGGCCGGTGCGCGAGGTGGCCGACGAGATCGCCGAGACCCTCACCGGCTACTGGCGCCGGGGCGTCCCCGTCGTCGCGTACAACGCCGCCTTCGATCTGACGCTGCTCACGGCGGAGTTGCGGCGGCACGGGCTGCCCTCGCTGAGCGACCGGCTCGGCGGCGCCGGGATCGGGCCGGTCATCGACCCGTACACCATCGACCGCGCCGTCGACCGCTACCGCAAGGGCAAGCGCAACCTGGAGGCGGTCTGTGTCGAGTACGGCGTGGTGCACGGCGGAGCCCATGACGCCGGGGCGGACGCGCTGGCCGCGGTCCGGGTGGCGTACGCCATAGCCGAGCGGCATGGTTCGGTGGCCGTGCTGACCGCCGCCGAGCTGCACGAGCGCCAGGTGGAGTGGTACGCGCAATGGGCGGCGGACTTCCAGCGGTTCCTGCGCCGCAAGGGCACCGCCGACGCGGTGATCGACGGCCACTGGCCGCTGCGGGAGCCGGCCGGGGTCGCGGCCGGCTGAGGCCCCGACCCACCCGGGGCCGACGGGCGGCCCTCAGAACGGGTACCAGCGCACCGCCGTGTCGCCGTCGCGCAGCGAGGCCACCCGGCGGCGGAACTCCACGAGCGCCTTCGGGTTGGCCGGTGCGTGCTGGGACACCCAGGCGCAGCTGGCGGTCTCCCGGGCCCCGCGCAGCACCGCGCAGCCCTCCCACTCACGGACGTCCCAGCCGTATCCGGCGGTGAAGGCGTCATAGGCCCCGGGCGCCAGCCCGTAGCGGTCCCGGGAGAGCGCGAGGACCACCAGGTCGTGTTCACGCAGATCCGCGGAGAAGGTCTCCAGATCGACCAGGACCGGGCCGTCCGGACCGACATGGACATTGCGCGGCAGGGCGTCGCCGTGGATCGGCCCCGGCGTTAGATGCGGGACCAGGGCGGCGGCCGCCGCGGCGAAGCCGTCGCGGCGCTCGCGCAGATAGTCGGCGTCGGCGGGGTCGATGGCGTCGCCCGCCAGCCGCAGCCAGCGTTCGACGCCGCCCAGCAGCTCGCGGGGCGGCAGGGCGAGGCCGTCCGGTGCGGGCAGCGCGTGCACCTGGGCGAGCAGCGGCGCCAGATCTCTCGGCTCGGCGGGGCGCACGGCGTCCGGCAGCCGGTGCCAGAGGGTCACGGGGTGCCCCTCGACCAGCCGCGCCGCGGGCTCGGCGGCCCGTACGGCGGGGACGCCCGAGGCGGCCAGCCACCGGGCGACGGCCACCTCGCGCTCGGCCCGGTCCCGTAGCTCCGGGTGCCGCACGGCGTCCCGGCCGACCTTGACCACCAGGTCGCCGACGGCGAACACCGCGTTCTCACCGATCGCGAGCAGCTCGGCACCGCCGGACAGCCCGGCGGCGACCAGCACCTCACGCGCACGCATCTCGTTCATGACTCCGATTTTCGCATCCGTGCAGGTCGCCTTGACGAACCGATGGCCCGTCAGCACGATGACGGAGGCCACCTGAGCGGCCAGAACGGTATGAAACCGATCGAATGACGCAAGGGGGCCATATCGTGACATTGGCGAATGCAACCGTACGTCCGAGGAAGCACGGGCCGCCCGGAGCTCCGCCGGACCGGCCCTCCCGTCCGGCCGGGCGGAGCGCCGGCACCTGGTTCCTGGTGCTGCCCGCGCTGATCCCGATCCTGGTCCTGAGCGTCGGCCCCCTGCTCTACGGCATCGCGCTGGCCTTCACCGACGCCCAGTCCGGCCGTACCCGCTCCACCCAGTGGGCGGGTGTGCTGAACTTCCAGGACCTGCTCCACGACACCCTCTTCTGGGACTCGTTCCGGATCGGTCTGGTGTGGGCGTTCGGCGTCACGGTCCCGCAGTTCGTGCTGGCCCTCGGCCTCGCCCTGCTGCTCGACCAGAACCTGCGGATGCGCTGGCTGGCACGGGCGCTGGCGATCATTCCCTGGGCGATGCCCGAGGTGGTCGTGGGCATCATGTGGCGGCTCGTCTACCACCCGGACGCGGGCGTCCTCAACGAGACCCTCCGCGATCTCGGCCTGGGCGACGGCCGGGACTGGCTCACCGGACTCGCCACCGCCCTGCCCGCCGTGATCCTCGTGGGCGTCTGGGCGGGCATGCCCCAGACCACCGTGGCCCTGCTCGCCGGGCTGCAGAACACCCCGCACGAGCTCCACGAGGCGGCCGCCCTGGACGGAGCCGGTGCCTGGCGCCGCTTCTGCACCGTCACCTGGCCCGTGCTCAGGCCGGTCGCCCTGGCGATCACCGCGCTCAACTTCATCTGGAACTTCAACTCCTTCGCCCTGGTCTACGTACTGACCAACGGCGGCCCCGGCGGCCGCACCCGGCTGCCGATGCTCTTCGCCTACGAGGAGGCCTTCCACTACGGACAGTTCGGATACGCCGCGGCGATGGGCTGTGTGATGGTCGCGGTGATCTCCGTGATCCTCGCCGTGTACCTCGCCGGCCGGCTCCGGGGAGGCGAGGAGCGATGAGCATGCGCACCGGCAGAACCGCCCGCGCCGGACAGTACGCCGCGCTCCTCGGCTATCTGGTCTTCCTGGCGTTCCCCTTCCTGTGGCTGATCTCCACCGCCTTCAAACCCGCGCGGGAACTGGGCTCCCTGCACCCCACCTGGATTCCCCGCCACCCGACGCTCGACAACTTCCGCACGGCCTTCGACGAACAGCCGCTGCTCGGCGCCGCCGTCAATTCGCTGACCGCCGCGCTCTGCGCCGCCCTCGTCGCGGTCGCCCTCGCCACACCCCTGGCGTACGTGCTGGCCCGCCGCCGCTCCCGGCTCACCACGGCGGCCACCGGCTGGGTCGTGATCAGCCAGGCGTTCCCGCTGGTCCTGCTGATCATCCCGCTCTTCCTGATCCTGAAGAACCTCCGTCTGATCAACACCCTGGGGGGCCTGATCATGGTGTACGCCGTCTGGGCGCTGCCCTTCGCGCTCTGGATGCTGATCGGATACGTGCGGGCGGTACCCGCCGAGCTGGAGGAGGCCGCCTCGGTCGACGGAGCGGGCCGGCTGCGGACGCTGGTCTCGGTCACCGCCCCGCTGCTGGCCCCCGGCATCGTCGCCACCGGGCTCTTCGCCTTCGTCACCGCGTGGAACGAGCTCTTCTTCGCGCTCGTCCTGCTCAAGACCCCGGAGAAACAGACCCTGCCGGTCGTACTGACCCACTTCATCGGTGCGGAGGGCGCGGCCGACCTCGGGCCGCTCGCCGCCGCCGCGTTCCTCGCGACCCTGCCCTCCCTGGTGATCTTCGCGGTCATCCAGCGGCGGATCACCGGGGGCATGCTGGCCGGGGCGGTGAAGAGCTGATGCCCGCGTCACTGAGGACGGCGGCCGCCGCGGCCGCCACCGTGCTGGCCCTGCTGCTCACCGGCTGCGCGGGGCCGGACGACGGCCGGGGCGACCACGGGCGGATCGAGCTCAGCTTCCAGTCGCTGGCCTGGCAGAAGGAGTCCGTCGACGCCAACGAGCAACTCGTGAAGGAGTGGAACGAAGCCCATCCGGACATCCATGTCAGCTATGTCCAGGGCAGCTGGGACACCGTCCACGACCAGCTGCTCACCTCCTTCGAGGGCGGCGAGGCGCCCGACATCATCCATGACGCCTCCGACGACCTGGCCGACTTCGCCTTCGGCGGCTACCTCGCGGACCTGCGCGGACTCCTGCCCGGCCGGCTGCGGGCCGACATCCCGCAGGAGAGCTGGTCCGCCACCACCTTCGGCGACGGCGTGTACGGCGTGCCGTTCCTCCAGGAGCCCCGCGTACTGATCGCCAACACCAGGATCCTCGAGGACTCCGGGGTCCGGATCCCGACCGCCGACCGGCCCTGGAGCTGGGCCGAGTTCCGGAGGATCACCGGGGAGCTGACCGGCAAGGGGAGGTACGGGGTCGCCTGGCCGCTCAAGGAGCCCGTCTCCGTCACCCTCAACCTCGGCCTCTCCGACGGCGGCAGGCTCTTCCACCGGGGCGCCGACGGCAAGGTGACCATCCGCGCCGGGAAGGGCGACCGGACCGTCCCCGGCACCATCCACGACCAGATCGGCACCGACCGCAGCGCGTCGCGCAGCACGCTCGGCATGGGAGGGTCCGACACCCTCCCCGGATTCTTCGGCGGCAGGTACGCGATGGTGCCGCTGGGCTTCTCGTACCGCCAGCAGGTCGCCGAGCAGGCCCCCGAGGGGTTCGAGTGGACGGTCCTGCCGGCTCCGGCGGGCAGCGCGGGCCTCGCCCAGGGGGTGAGCCCGCAGACCCTGTCCGTCTCGGAGGCCAGCCCGCACAAGAAGGAGGCCGCGCGGTTCATCGACTTCCTGCTCCGGCCGCCGAACATGGTGCGGCTGGCCAAGGGCGACTGGATGCTCCCGACCGGCACCGCGGCCCTCGCCGATCCGTCCCTGCACACCGCCGAGAACGGCTGGGCCACCGGTGTCGCCGTCGCGCGGGCGCTCCGTCCGGCCCCCGCCCAGTCGGTGCGCGGCTACCCGGAGTGGAAGGACAAGGTCGCCACGCCCGCCCTCCAGGAGTACTACAGCGGAGCGATCGGAGCGGACGAGCTGACGAGGCGTCTGGTCGAGGACGGCAACCGGGTCCTGGCCCGCTACCAGCGCTGAGTCCCGTTCTCTCCCCGGATCCGACCTCAACGTGGTCACCGAGTGAGGGCTCTGTGAACGCGGGGACGGAAACAAGCCGCCGCCCCGTCCGTCCGCGCGGCCGGGCGGGGTTCGCGTTCCCGTGTGCGAAGACCGCCGGTCGCGGCGCGGGCCCGGGGCGAGCGGCGGACGCCCCGGCGACCGCGCCCGACTTGGGCCCCACTGGCCGATTTCTTATTACGAAACTTTGTTGAGTAAGTCACAGCCGCATGAAGGTCTTGATCTGGGCGCGTCAATCGGCGAGGGTTTCGAGCCAGCCCCCCGGAGATCTTCCGGCCGGGGGTCGATCCCCCCACAAAGAATGACGAGGAGACCCCTCTTCATGGCAATTCACAAGCGCGCACGCCGGATCAAGCTGACCGCAGCGATAACCGCGGTGGCCGCGGCCGCCGGAGTCACCCTGCTCAACACCCCCCTCGCCGGTGCCGCCCCGGCCCCCGCGATGGGCGTCGTCTACGGCGCGGACGCGGCGGGCGCCGTCTCCGGCAGCTACATCGTGATGCTCGACCAGAAGGCCGACAAGGCGAAGCTCGCCAAGGAGTACGGCGGCAAGCTGAACCGGAACTACGGCTCCGCGATCAACGGCTTCTCCGCCAGCGGTCTTTCGCTCACCGAGGCCAAGCGCCTGGCGGCCGACCCGGCCGTCTCCAAGGTCGTCCAGAACAAGAAGTTCCACATCGACGAGACCCAGACCAACCCGCCGTCCTGGGGGCTGGACCGGATCGACCAGACCGAGACGGCCGGCGACGACGCGTACACCTACCCGGACAGCGCGGGCGAGGGCGTCACCGCGTACGTCATCGACACCGGTGTCCGCACCACGCACAACGAGTTCGAGGGCCGGGCCAGCTCGGGCTACGACGCGGTGGACGACGACGACAGCGCCGACGACGGCAACGGCCACGGCACCCATGTGGCGGGCACCATCGCCGGGAAGACCTACGGGGTCGCCAAGAAGGCCAAGATCGTCGCGGTCCGGGTGCTCGACGACTCCGGCTCCGGCACCACCGAGCAGGTCGTCGCCGGCATCGACTGGGTCACCGAGCACCACGAGGGCCCCTCCGTCGCCAACATGAGCCTCGGCGGCGGCGCTGACGAGGCGCTCGACGCCGCGGTCCAGAAGGCCATCGCCTCCGGCGTCACCTTCGCGGTGGCCGCGGGCAACGACTCCTCCGACGCGAGCGACAGCTCCCCGGCCCGCGTCCCCGAGGCCATCACGGTCGCCTCGTCGACGGTCGACGACGAGCAGTCGTACTTCTCCAACTACGGCTCGATCGTGGACATCTACGCCCCGGGCTCGGACATCACCTCGTCCTGGAACGACAGCGACGACGGCTCCAACACCATCTCCGGCACCTCCATGGCGACCCCGCACGTCGTCGGCGCCGCCGCCGTCTACCTCGCCGGCCACCCGGACGCCACCCCGGAGGAGGTCGCCACCGCACTCACCGACGGCGCCACCCCCGACGCGATCTCCAACGCGACCGCGGGCACACCGAACAAGCTGCTGAAGATCGTCGAGTAACCGATCCCGCGGCGGTGACCGGGCGGCGGACGCCCGGTCACGACGGAACCGGCGGCCGCCGTGCCCTCCCCCACGGGGCGCGGCGGCCGCACCGTGCCGAGAGACCGTCCTATGGTGTGCCCATGACGATGTATGCGGCGCTGTTGCGAGGGATCAACGTGAGCGGCCACAAGCGGATCCCGATGGCCGAACTCCGCGCGCTGCTCACCGGACTGGGACACGGAGACGTCCGCACCCACCTGCAGAGCGGCAACGCCGTCTTCAGCAGCGCGTCCGACGACGAGAACGCACTCGCCGCCGAGCTGGAGCGGGCCATCGAGCAGCGGTTCGGCTTCCCCGTCCCCTGCCTGGTCCGGGACGGTGCCTATCTGGCGGCAGTTGCCGCGGCCTGCCCGTTCCCGGCCGCCGAACTCGAAGGAAGGCAACTGCACATCACGTACTTCGACCGGCCCGTCGACGCGGGCCGCTACGCCCGGATCGACCCGGCGGCCTACCTCCCCGAGGCATTCGGCCTCGGCGACCGCGCGCTCTACCTCTACGCCCCCGACGGACTCGGCCGCTCCAGACTCGCCGAGGCACTGTCCCGGTCCTCCGTCACCCAGGACACCGTCGCCACCTCGCGCAACTGGAACACCGTGGCCAGACTGGTGGAGATGACGGCGCCCACGGGGACCGGGCAGGACGGAGCCCCCGCATGACCGGGACGTCCTCCGGCGTGGCCGCGGCGATCGAGGGCGAGCTGCGCCTCCTGGACCCGACCGTACGCGCCTCCGCCGCGCTCCTCGCCCAGGTGCTGCACCCCGACTACCGCGAGATCGACTACACCGGCCGGGTCTGGGACCGCGACTCCATGACCGCCTCGCTCACCGCCAAGGACGGCCCGCGCCCCGGCCCGATGACCGCGTCCCGGATGACCGGGACCCAGCTCGGCGACGGCCTCGTCCACCTCACCTACGACACCGAGACGAAGGGGCAGCACGCCCACCGCAGTTCGGTGTGGCGGCTCACGGACGCGGGCTGGCTGCTCTTCTTCCACCAGGCCACACCGTTCGCCACCGCCGAGGACACCGCGACCGGCACGGACGGCTGAACCCGGTCAGCGCCGGGCCACGCGCTGCGCCCGCGCCGCCCACCGGCCGTCCGTACGGGAGATCAGCACCGGATGCCCGAAGCAGTCGCTGACCCGGTCCGTGGTCAGCACCTCGTCCGCCGGGCCCGAGGCCACGCACCGGCCGCCCCGCAGCAGCAGCGCATGCGTGGTGGAGGCGGGCAGCTCCTCCAGATGATGGGTGACCAGCACCGTCGCCAGCTCCGGATGCTCCTCCCGCAGCACGTCCAGACTGTCGAGCAGCTGCTCACGCGCGGCGAGGTCGAGACCGGTGGCCGGCTCGTCGAGCAGCAGCAGCCGCGGTTGCGGCATCAGGGCGCGGGCGATGAGCGTACGGCCCCGCTCGCCCTGCGACAGCGCGGGCCAGCGCGACCCCGACTTGCCGCCCATGCCGAGCATCGTCAGCAGCCGCTCCGCCCGGTCCCGCTGCTCCTCGTCCACCGAGCGGCGCGGCACCGGCTCGATCGAGTTGGTGAGACCGGTCATCACCACCTCGTGCACCGACAGCGGGGAACGCAGCGGATGACGCGGATTGACATGCCCGAGCAGCGACCGCAGCTCCCGCAGATCGACCCGGCCCAGGGTGCGGCCCAGCACCTCCACCGAACCCCGGGTCGGGTGGTTGACCGCGCCGAGCAGCCCCAGCAGGGTGCTCTTCCCGGCTCCGTTGGCGCCGAGCAGCGCCCAGTGCTCACCGCTGCGCACGGTCAGCGAGACCGAGTCGAGCAGTACGTTGCCCTCCCGGACGAGCGAGACGTCGTCGGCCCGGATCACCGGGGCGGGAGCCTCGGCGCCGGCCGGGCCGGGCGCGGCGGCCGGGGCGGGAACGGCGGGTGCGGTACGGGGAATGGTCACGGGTGAGTACTCCTTCACGCGGGTACGAGCGCTTCCAGGCCGCTCAGGTCCTCGGCGGACAGCCGGATCTCCCGGGCCCCCAGGTTCTCCGCGAGATGGGCGGGCGAACCGGTGCCCGGGGTCGGGCACAGCACGGGGGAGCGGTGCAGGAGCCAGGCGAGGGCGATCTGCCCGCGGGAGGCACCGTGCCGGTCGGCGATGCCGGCGAGCGCAGCGGCGGCGTCGCCGGTCAGCGCGCCGTCAGCCAGCGGGAACCAGGGCAGAAAAGCCAGGCCGTGGGCCTCGCACACCTTCAGCACCGCGTCCGACGAACGGTCCAGGAGGTTGAAGCGGTTCTGCACCGAGGCGATCCCGGTCAGGGAAAGGGCCTGCTCCAGCTGGTCGGCGGTGAGGGTGTCCAGACCGATGTACCGGATCTTACCCTCCTGGCGCAGCCCATCCAGCGCGCCGAGCTGCTCGGCCATCGGCACCTGCGGGTCCAGCCGGTGCAGCTGGTAGAGGTCGATCCGGTCCGTACGCAGCCGCCGCAGACTGGCCTCGCACATCGCCCGCAGCTGCTCCGGCCGTCCCGCGACGTGCCAGGCGTGGTCACTGGTGCGCACCACACCGCCCTTGGTCGCGATCACCAGTTCCTCGCGGTACGGACGCAGCGCCTCGGCGACGAGCTCCTCGGCCAGCCCCGGGCCGTAGTTGTCGGCGGTGTCGATCAGCGTCACTCCCTGCTCGACGGCGGCCCGCAGCACGGCCACGGCGTCCTGCCGCGCACCGCGCGGACCCCAGTATCCGGGACCGGTCAGCTGGGCGGTGCCGTAGCCGAGCCGTCGTACGGGAAGCTCGCCGCCGAGCAGGAACTCGTCGTGGGGCGGGGAAGAGAGGAAGGACATGACAGGAACACTAAGGGCTCTCCCCCGACCGGTGCCGTGGCCACGGACCCTATGCTGAGACGCCGACGCTCCTTCGAGGAGCCGGGATGTCCGCTCGGTGCGGCTGTGGAACGGGAGTCGGGATGCGATACCTCATCATCGGGGCCGGTGCCGTCGGCGGTGCCCTCGGCGGACGTCTGGCGGAGGCTGGCCACGACGTGGTGCTCGTGGCGCGCGGCGCGCAGTACGAGGCGCTGCGCGGCGGCGGACTGCGGCTCGTCACTCCGGAGGGCGCCCGCGTCCACCGGCTGCCCGTCGTCGACCGGCCCGAGGCGGTCGACCTGACCCCCGACGACGTGCTGGTGCTCGCCGTGAAGACGCAGGACAGCACGGCCGCCCTCGACGCGTGGAGCGTCCGGCCCGTCGCGGGCGGCGGCACGGCGGGGGAGCGGCTGCCGCTGGTCTGCGCGCAGAACGGGGTGGAGAGCGAACGGCTCGCCCTGCGCCGCTTCCGCCGGGTGTACGGCATGTGCGTCTGGCTGCCCGCCACCTTCGTGGAGCCCGGTGAGGTCGCCGCCGCCGGGACACCGCTGACCGGCATCCTGCACCTGGGCCGCTACCCCGCCGGGACCGACGGGACGGCCCGGCTGATCGCCGCCGACCTGGAGCGGGCGAAGCTGCTCGCCCCCGTCGTGCCGGACGTGATGCGCTGGAAGTACGGCAAGCTGCTCTCCAACCTCGCCAACGCGATCGAGGCCGTCACCGGACCGATCGCCGGACAGGTCGCCACCGATCTCTTCGAGCGGGCCCGCGCCGAGGGGCGGGCCGTGCTCGCCGCCGCCGGGATCGAGGCGGTGAGCCGGGAGGAGGAGGCCGGGGCGCGCGCCGGACGGATCCGCTTCGAGCCCTTCGACGGTGCCCCGCGCGGCGGCGGCTCCTCCTGGCAGAGCCTCAGCCGGGGCACGGGCACCATCGAGGCCGACTTCCTCAACGGCGAGATCGTGCTGCTCGGCCGCCTCCACGGCATCCCCACCCCGGTCAACGAGGTGCTCCGCCGCACCGCGAACGCCTTCGCGCGCGAGCGCCGGGAGGCCGGGTCGATGTCCGTGGCCGCGCTCCTCGCGCTCGTCGACGCCGAGACGGCCTGAGCCGGACCGCCCCGCGCCCCCGCTGTCGCGTTTCTTCAATACCGCCCGCCGCACCGGATCCAGACTGGCAGGCATGAAGACCGAGCACGCGCACATGACCGAAGTCGCCGCCGAGGCGGCCCGTATCGCCCGCTCCATCGGCACGGAACAGCTCGACGCACCCGACACGCCCTGCGGCGACTGGGACGTGCGCGGGCTCGTCAACCACTGGGTGCTGTACACCTCCCACGGCCTGGAGCACCGCGCCCTGCGCAAGGACCTCCCGGAGGAACTCACCGCCCGGGACTTCACCGCCGACGCCGACTGGGCCCAGCGGTACGCGGCGCAGCTGGACCGGGCGGTCGCCGCGTGGTCCGACCCGGCGGTCTGGGAGGGGGAGATCGACTCCGGGGGCTCCGCCACCCCGGCCGCCGACATCGCCGCGATGCTCATCGAGGAGACGGCCCTGCACGGCTGGGACGTCGCCCGCGCGGTGGGGCAGGAGTTCCGGCTCTCCGACGAGGCGGCGGCCTATGTCCTCGGCGTCGTCGACAGCACCGCCGCGCTCTACCGGCAGTACCACGGGTTCGCCGACGAGGTGACGGTGGACGCCTCGGCCCCGGCCTTCGAACGGGCACTGGCCCGCAGTGGACGCGACCCGCACTGGACCGGGGCCTGAGCGCGGTCCGCCGGACCGGAGGCGTACGACGAGGCGCCGCGCCGCAGCCATGACGCGGGCAAGGAACCCGAGGCGGACGCCTACGTCGGTACGCCCACGATCCATGTCGACGGCGCGGTCTGGTTCGGGCCCGTCCTGCGGGCGGCGCCGCGCGGCGAGGAGGCCGGACGGCTCTTCGACAGCTTCCGGGTGCTCGCCGGGGCCCCGGACCTCTTCGAACTCAAGCGGACCCGCACGGGCGGCCTGGACGTGGGGTGAGCGGGCGCCGCGCTACGCGGTGAGCGCGGCGGTCCGGGCCGCGGGCCCGCGGGCCTCGTCGTAACGGGTCAGCAGCAGCCGGGCCAGCTCCGGGGCGGCGCCCAGGACACCGGCCAGGACGTCCGCCCCGGCCGCTCCTTCGGCGATCCGGTCCGGGAGCCGGCCGGGAGCGATGACGTACGGCGCCACCGCCACCCGGCGCACTCCCTCGGCCCGCAGGGCCCGTACCGCGTCCTCGGTGCGGGGGAACCCCGCGGTAGAGGTGGCGGAGGCGAACGCAGGCCGCACGGAACACCAACCGGTGTGCCGCAGCTCCCGCGCGATTTCAGCGATCACTGCGATCGCCTCCGGGTCCGTGGAGCCCGCCGAGGCCAGGACGAGCCCGGTCGAGCCCCGGTCGCCGGGACGGACCCCGGCCTGGTGCAGCCGCCGTTCCAGCGCCGAGTTCAGCAGCGGTGACGGGCCGAGGACCTCGGCCTGGCGGACCCGCAGCCGGGGCAGCCGGCCGCGGGCCTCGCGCAGCACCGTCGGGATGTCGGACTTGGCGTGGAAGGCCCGGGTGAGGAGCAGGGGAAGGGCGACGACGTCCTCCGTGCCCTGCGCGGCCAGCCGTTCCAGGACCCGCGGCACGGACGGCGCGTTGAAGTCCAGGAAGCCGGTCTCCACCCGCAGCCCCGGCCGCAGCGACCGCACCCGCGCGGTGAGCGCGTGCACGGTCGCCGCGTGCCGCGGGTCGCGGCTGCCGTGGGCGACGACGAGCAGTACCGGAGGGGTCATGGCCGTACTCAGTTCTTGACGAGGAGACCGCGGCCGCGCAGGACCCACCGCTCCAGCGGACTGAAGATCAGCAGGTCGATCGCGATGCCGACGGTGAGGATCAGGATGATGGCGAGGAACACCATCGACATGCTGCTGGTCTCCCGGCCCTGCTCCAGCAACTGGCCCAGGCCCACCCCCAGATCGGGCGAGGAGGCGATGATCTCGGCGGCCATCAGCGAACGCCAGGAGAACGCCCAGCCCTGCTTCAGCCCCGCCAGATAGCCGGGCAGCGCGGCCGGCAGCACGATGTGCCAGGTGCCGCGCAGCCCGGTGGCGCCCAGTGTCTTCCCGGCCCGCAGATGCAGCGGCGGGATCTGGTCCACCCCCGCGACCAGACCGTTGGCGATCGAAGGGACGGCGCCCAGCAGGATCACCGCGTACATCATCCGGTCGTCGAGCCCCAGCCAGATCACCGCGGGGGGCACCCAGGCGACCGACGGCAGCGACTGGAGCCCGGAGAGCACCGGCCCGATCGCCGCGCGGACCAGCCGGACGCGCGACACCAGCAGCCCGAGCGGGGTGCCGATCGCCAGCGCCAGCAGGAAGCCGAGCAGACCGCGCGAGACGCTGGTCCAGATGTAGCCGAGCAGGGTGCCCTGCGCCCAGGCGTCGGTCACCTCGTCCCACACCTGGGACGGCGACGGCAGCTTGTAGTCGTCGGTGACCTGCGCCCAGATCAGGATCTGCCAGACGACGAGCACCAGGACCACGGCCACGGCCGGCGGCAGCACCTTGCGCAGCAGCACCTCGCGGACCGGGGTCCGGCTCACCCGTACGGCGTCGAGCGCGTCCAGCCCCGCCTCCAGGCCCGCCAGATCCTGGGCGGTGTCCTTGGCGGCGGTCTCAGTGCTGGCCATGTCGGCGGATCTCCCCACGCAGTTGTTCGGTTATCTCCACGGAGAGTTCGGCCACCGCAGTGTCCTCGATGCGGCGCGGCTGGTCGATGCCGACCGTCCACTCCCGGGCGATCCGGCCCGGCCGCGACGAGAGCAGGACGACCCGCTGCGCGAGCCGGACCGCCTCGCGCACGTTGTGCGTGACGAAGAGGACCGAGAGGTTCGTCTCGCGCCAGATCCGGGTCAGCTCGTCGTGCAGCACGTCCCGGGTGATGGCGTCCAGCGCGGCGAACGGCTCGTCCATCAGCAGCAGTTGACTGTCCTGGGCGAGCGCGCGGGCCATCGCCACCCGCTGCCGCATACCGCCCGACAGCTCGTGCACACGCTTGCCGTACGCCCCGCCGAGCCGTACGAGTTCGAGCAGGCGCTCCGCCTCGGCGCGGCGCTCGGACCGGGGCATGCCGCGCAGCCGCAGCGCGAGTTCGATGTTCTTGCCCGCGGTCAGCCACGGGAAGAGGGCGTGCTCCTGGAACATCAGGGCGGGCCGCCCGCCGGGTGTCTCGATGGACCCCGCGGTCGGGCGGTCCAGCCCGGCCACCAGATTGAGCAGGGTCGACTTGCCGCACCCGGAGGCGCCCAGGAGGGTGACGAACTCGCCGGGAGCGACATCGAGTGTGATGTCGTCCAGGACGAGCTGTTGCCCCTCCGGTCCGCCGAAGGATTTCGAGACGTGGTCGATGCGGGCCGCGTGCCCGACCTCCGTACGGTCCTCGGTCTTGGTCAGCGTGGTGGTCGCCATGGTCGTCACCTCCTGGGAATCCTGATTCCGGTCTCCGGACCCCTACTTGACGCCGAGACCGGCGTCGGCGACCTCGGGCCTGCCCGCGGCCTTGAGGACCTTGTTGAGCGGCCTCAGGTCGTAGATGCCCGTCAGGTCCGTCGCGTCCAGGAGGCCCGCCTTCACCGCGTGCTTCGCCTCCGTGTCGAGCGTGGCGGCCAGCGGGTCGTCGGTGAACTGGATCGACTTCCACGCCGGGTCGATGACGTCGGCGGGCAGCTCCTTGCCGGACAGCGCCTTGAGCGCGGCGTTCGCCGAGTCCTTCGCCTTGTCCGGGTTGGCCTTGATCCACGCGTTGGTGTCGACCGAACCGCGCAGCACCGCCTCGACGACGTCCGGGTGCTCGCCGAGGAACTTCTGCGACACGATGATGTTCGTGATCACGAACTTGTTGTCCGGCCACAGGGTCGACTCGTCCAGGAGCACCTTCGCGCCCTGCGCGACCAGCTTGGAGGCGGTCGGCTCGGGGGCCCAGGCGCCGTCGATGGAACCGGACTTGTAGGCGTCCGGCGTCACCTTGTTGTCCGTGCGGACCACGGAGACGTCGCCCTTGCCGCTGTTGGCGTCGACCTTCCAGCCCTTCTCGGAGATCCAGTTGAGGAAGGCGACGTCCTGGGTGTTGCCGAGCTGCGGGGTGGCGATCTTCTTGCCCTTGAGGTCGTCCAGGGTCTTGATCTTCTTCGGGTCGACGACCAGCTTCACACCGCCGGAGGCCGAACCGCCGATGATGCGCAGGCTCTTGCCCTTGGACTTGGTGAAGCCGTTGATGGCGGGCGACGGGCCGATGAAGCCGATGTCGATCGAGCCCGCGTTGAGCGCCTCGATCTCGGACGGGCCGGCGTTGAACGTCGACGGCTTGACCGTCGTGGAGCCCAGCTCCTTGGCGATGATGCCTTCCTGGATGCCGACCAGGGCCGTGGCGTGGGTGAGGTTCGGGAAGTAGCCGATCCTCACGGTGTCCGCGGAGAGCTTCTTGCCGCCGGTGGAGACGTCGGCCTTGCCGGCGTCGTCCTGCTTCGCCGCGGAGCCGTAGCCGCACGCGGTGAGCGCGAGGGCGAGCAGCGGCAGGGCGGCGACGGCCGGGAGAGCGCGGCGCGGCGTGGTACGGGGGGCAGACACGGGAGGTGTTCCTCTCGGTGGCCCGGAGCTCGCGTCCTGAGCGGTCATGGGGACGCGGCCGGGTAGTCGGCAGGTCTTCGTCTGAACTGGCTGTGCAGGCAGTGCGGTTGCGGCGAGCTGGCGCGCAGTCGGTGAGCGTACGTCATCGCACACATCGTGCGACCCCGCCCTGACCGCTGCCGAGGGCGCCGCTACCGATGCGGCCGCCCTCCTTCGCGAACGTGGAGAACACGTCGATGGTCATCAGAAGTCCCATGTGTCAGTCCCGGTTCCGGTTCCGTTTGCGGTCCCGTCCCCGGACCCGGATTCGGCCGCGGTGGCGAACGAGATCCCCGCCATTCCGGCCGTCAGCGTGGTGCCGTCCGCGGGGTCGATCAGCAGAAACGATCCGGTTCGCCGGGAGTCCGCATACGAGTCGAGCGCGAGCGGCTCCGCGGTACGGACGACGACCCGGCCGATGTCATTGGCGACGAGCCGGCCCGGCGCGGGATGCTGGGAAAGATCGTCCAGCGTGAGGCGCGAGGGGATGTCCTTGACGATCGCCTTGACCGTGCGGGTGGTGTGCTTGAGCAGCACCCGCCGGCCGACGGTGAGCGGCTGGTCGGCGACGTGGCAGACGGTGGCCTCGACGTCCTGGGTGACCGCCGGGGCGTCGTCGGCCGGTGCGATCAGGTCGCCGCGCGAGATGTCGATGTCGTCGGCCAGCCGGAGGGTCACCGACTGGGGCGCCCAGGCGATGTCCACGCTCTCGCCGAGCGCGTCGATCCCGGCGATCGTCGACGTGCGGCCGGAGGGGAGGACGGTGACGGCCTCGCCCACCCGGAACGCCCCGGCGGCGATCTGACCGGCGTAGCCGCGGTAGTCGGGGTGCTCGGCGGTCTGCGGGCGGATGACGTACTGGACCGGGAAGCGGGCGTGGCAGGCGGTGAGGTCATGGCTGACCGGAACCGTCTCCAGGTGTTCCAGGACCGTCGGGCCGCCGTACCAGTCCATGTGCGCGGACGGTTCCACGACGTTGTCGCCGGCCAGTGCGGAGATCGGGATCGCGGTGACCTCCGGGACGCCGAGGGAGGCGGCGTAGGAGGTGAACTCCTCGGCGATGGCGGCGAAGACGGGCTCGGCGTAGTCGACCAGGTCCATCTTGTTGACGGCC
>NZ_JBHVJA010000006.1:0-856 GCF_042799335.1 Streptomyces sp. NPDC057697
AAACGCCCGGTTACATTCCGAACCCGGAAGCTAAGCCTTTCAGCGCCGATGGTACTGCAGGGGGGACCCTGTGGGAGAGTAGGACGCCGCCGAACAATCTTTCAAGGACCCTTGGTCCCAGCGTTCACGCTGGGACCAAGGGTCCTTTTGTTTTTGTCGAAGCGCGTCGGATGTCCGACTGCGCCAGAATGTCTTGTAGTACCCGATGACAGGAGTCACGCCGATGTCCACCAACTCTCCCGACGATCGTTCGGAACGCGAGCCGCGTCGCCGGGACGGTGGTGACCGAGGCGGCTTCGGTGGCCGTCGTGACGACCGTTCCGGCGGCCCGCGCCGGGACAACGACCGTGGTGGCTACCGTCGCGATGACAGCCGGCCCTCCGGTGGAAGCGGTGGTGGCGGCTTCCGTCGCGACGACCGTGACCGCGATCGTGGCCCCCGTCGTGATGACGACAACCGTGGTGGCGGCTACCGCCGTGACGACAACCGCGGTGGTGGCTCCGGTGGTGGGTTCCGCCGCGACGACAGCCGGGGCGGCGGCTTCCGCCGTGACGACAACCGGGGCGGTGGCTCCGGTGGTGGGTTCCGTCGTGATGACCGTGACCGCGATCGGGATCGTGGCCCGCGTCGCGACGACGACCGTGGTGGGCGTTCTGCGGGTGGGTTCGAGCGGCGTGACGACCGGCCGCGTGGCCCCCGTCGTGATGACGACAACCGGGGCGGCGGCTACCGTCGCGACGACAGCCGGGGTGGCGGTTTCCGGCGTGACGACAACCGTGGTGGCGGTTCCGGTGGTGGGTTCCGTCGTGATGACCGTGACCGTGATCGGGATCGTGGTCCGCGTCGGGACGACGAT
>NZ_JBHVJA010000006.1:955-224188 GCF_042799335.1 Streptomyces sp. NPDC057697
TCGTGGTGGGTTCCGTGGTCCGCGTCGTGATGACGACCGTGGTGGGCGTCCTGCGGGTGGGTTCGAGCGGCGTGACGACCGGCCGCGTGGCCCCCGTCGTGATGACGACAACCGGGGCGGTGGCTACCGCCGTGATGACAACCGCGGTGGCGGTTTCCGGCGTGATGACAACCGTGGTGGCGGTTCCGGTGGTGGGTTCCGCCGTGACGACAGCCGTGGTGGCGGTTTCCGGCGTGATGACAACCGTGGTGGTGGCTCCGGTGGTGGGTTCCGCCGTGACGACCGTGACCGTGATCGGGATCGTGGTCCGCGTCGGGACGACGATCGTGGTGGGTTCCGTGGTCCGCGTCGTGATGACGACCGTGGTGGGCGTCCTGCGGGTGGGTTCGAGCGGCGTGACGACCGGCCGCGTGGCCCCCGCCGTGACGACGACAACCGGGGCGGCGGCTACCGCCGTGATGACAACCGGGGCGGCGGCTCCGGTGGTGGGTTCCGTCGCGACGACAGCCGCGGTGGCGGATACCGCGGGCAGCGGGACGACCGCGGTGGCCGGGACGATCGCGGGGGCCGGGGCGGCTACCGCGGGCGGGACGACCGTGGTGGGTACGAGCGGCGTGACGACCGGGACCGCGAGCCCATCAAGCGGCTGCCGATCCCCGAGGACGTCACCGGTGACGAGATCGACAAGGACGTGCGGCAGGAGCTGATGAGCCTGCCGAAGACCCTGGCCGAGGACGTCTCGCGCAACCTCGTCATGGTGGCCCGGCTGATCGACGAGGACCCCGAGCAGGCGTACGCGTATTCGCGGATCGCGCTCCGGCTGGCCTCGCGGGTGGCCGCGGTCCGTGAGGCGGCGGGATTCGCCGCGTACGCCACGCAGAAGTACTCGGAGGCGCTGGCGGAGTTCCGGGCCGCCAAGCGGATGACCGGGTCCGTGGAGCTGTGGCCCGTCATGGCCGACTGCGAGCGCGGACTCGGGCGGCCCGAGCGGGCGATGGCCATGGCCGGCGAACCCGAGGTGCAGAAGCTCGACAAGGCCGGGCAGGTCGAGATGCGCCTGGTGGCTGCCGGAGCCCGTCGCGACATGGGGCAGCTCGACGCCGCCATCGTCACCCTCCAGAGCTCCGAGCTCGCGTCGAACGCCGTGCACCCGTGGACGGCCCGGCTGCGTTACGCGTACGCCGACGCGCTGCTGGCCGCCGGGCGCGAGGACGAGGCGCGTGAGTGGTTCGGGAAGGCGCTGGAGGCCGACAAGGACGGCTCCACCGACGCGTCCGACCGGCTCGCCGAGATGGACGGTGTCGAGTTCGTCGACGCCCTCGACGAGGACGGGGAGGACGACGGGGACGACGACGGCGCGGCCCCGGAGCCGGTCGCCGGTGCGGCGGACGACAGCCGCGCGGACGACGACGAGGACAAGGACCGTACGCCCGAGGCGTAAGGCATGAGAGAGGGCGGCACCCCGGGAGGGGTGCCGCCCTTTTTCGTTCGCCGGGTCCGCCGACGGCCGGATCAGCCGAGTTCGAGACTCCGCAGGACCAGGCCGGTGGCCGGCTTGGGGCCGAAGGAGGTCGACTTGCGCGGCATGGTGACGCCCTGTCGGGCGAGGTCCCTGACGACTTCCTCGCGCACCGGATGCATCAGGACCGCCGTCGCGTGGTGGCGCTCGGCCTGCTCCACGGCGGCCGCGGTGTCGTGGATGTACGCGATGTGCTCCGGGGCGTCGGGGATCCGCCAGACGTGTTCGAGCAGCACCGAGTGCAGGACCGTCGCGTCGAGGGTCCGCCAGGCGGCCGGGCGGTCGGCGGGCACCGTGCGGGACAGCAGACCGGGGTCCGGGCGGTCGATCAGATGGAAGCGGCCGTCACCGGCGAGCAGGAACGCGTTGCCCTCGGCGGACGCCTCGGCCAGGGCGTCCAGGGCCCGGGGGAGCGGCCCCGCCAGGTCACGGACGCGGAAGAGACCGTCCAGCGCGGCGAGCGCGTCGGCGACCGGGAGGCCGTGCAGCAGCCGGTGTATGGCGCGGACCCGGAGCGGATAGCGGGCCGTGTCGACGAGGAGGACCAGGCCGAAGTCCCAGGGGCCCGGCGCGGTGTGCTCCTGCTGGAGGCGGAGATAGGTGGCCCAGCGGTGGTGGCCGTCGGCGATCAGGGCCTGGTGACGGGCGAGGTCGGTCTCGATCTCGGCGCGGTCCGCCGGATCGGTGACCGCCCAGAGCCGGTGGTGGTAGCCGTCCTCGGTGGTGGTGGCCAGCAGCGGCGGGCGGTCCGTGGTCCGCTCGATGACGGCGGTCGCGCCCGAGTCGCCGCCCTCGCTGCGGTACGTGAGCAGCAGCGGTTCGAAATGGGCGGCCGTGGTACGCATCAGGTCGGCCCGGTCCTCCACCACGTGGGCCATCACGTCCTCGTGCGGCAGGACGATGCCGTCCGCGGGGCCGGAGAGCGCCAGTGCGCCGACGACACCGCGTTGCAGGATCTCGTCGTTGCGCTGCTCGTAGACGTACAGAGCGGGCTCGCTGTCCAGTGAGAGGACGCCCTCGGCCAGCCAGCGGTGCAGGGTCTGTGCCGCCTGTTCATGACGGGCCGCGGCGGTGGCCGCCTGCGGAAGGATCAGCCGCACGATGTTGTGCGGGTCCGCCGATTCCAGGTGGTGGAGCCCGTCGGGGCGCACGACGACGTCGTACGGCGGCGAGGTCACCGCGGCGAGACTGCCGACCCGATCGGGGTCGTAACGCAGTCCACGGAACGGAATCAGACGCAGTCCCTGGTCGGCCGGACCTGATGTGTTCATTTCTGCATCGTATGTGTGCGGCCGGGATGCGCGATGATCGGGACAGAAGCATGGAACGAGGAGCGCACAGAATGAGTCAGCCGAGCAGGACCAGCCCCAGTGGCAGCAGCACCGCGTTGAACGAGGCGTACGACACGGCGCTGCTCGATCTCGACGGTGTGGTGTACGCGGGGGGTCACGCCATCGTCCATGCCGTCGACTCGCTCACGGCGGCGCGGGACGGCGGGATGCACCTGGCGTACGTGACCAACAACGCCCTGCGGACCCCGGCCGCGGTGGCCGGTCACCTGACCGAACTCGGCGTTCCGGCGGAGCCCGCCGATGTGATCACCTCGGCGCAGGCGGTCGCCCGGCTGATGGCCGACCAACTCCCCGGCGGGGCCCGGGTGCTGGTGGTGGGCGGCGAGGGGCTGCGGGTCGCGCTGCGGGAGCGCGGCCTGGTGCCGGTGGAGTCGGCGGACGACGAGCCGGTCGCGGTGGCGCAGGGGTACGGCGGGCCCGACATGGCGTGGGGGCGGTTCGCCGAGGCCGCGTACGCGATCGCGCGCGGGGTGCCGTGGTTCGCCTCCAACACCGATCTGACGATCCCGAGCGCCCGGGGCATCGCACCGGGGAACGGCGCCGCGGTGGAGGTCGTACGGATCGCCACGGGGGCCGAGCCGCAGGTCGCCGGGAAGCCGTTGCCGCCGATGCACCGGGAGACGGTGCTGCGGACCGGGGCCCGGCGTCCGCTGGTGGTCGGCGACCGGCTGGACACGGACATCGAGGGCGCGTTCAACGGCGGGGTGGACTCCCTGCTGGTGCTCACCGGGGTGACGGACGCGGCCCTGCTGCTCGCCGCCCCGCCCGAGCACCGGCCGACGTACGTGGACGCGGATCTGCGGGGGCTGCTGACCGGGCAGCCCGAGGTGACGGAGAGCGGCGAGGGCTTCGGGTGCGGGGAGTGGACGGCCGCGGTCCGCGGGGACGAGCTGGTGCTGGCGGGCGACGGGGACACGCTCGACGGGCTGCGGGCGCTCTGCGCGGCGGCCTGGTCGCACGCCGGGGACGGCTCGTGCGGGCTGGACACGGGCAAGGCGGTCGCCCGGCTGGGGCTGTAGCGGAGAAGCAGGGGGCACGGCCACAGCCCCCGTACGGGGAGCCGCGGCCTCCTCGTACGAAAGCCGCCCGGCACTCTCGTGAAGGACTGCCCGGCACTCTCGTACGAGGCTTCCGGGGCGAGGGGTCTCCACACGGAGGAGGCTCCCGGCCCCCTCCGTGTGGAGAGGCTAGGCTAACCTAACTTCGTTCTGCTCGGTGTGTCGTCGTCTTCCTGACCGGTGTGTCGTCGTACGCACCGCACCATCTGTGACTCCGGGAGTACGACCATGCAGCGCCTCACCGCGGATTCGGTGACCCTCGGCTACGACCGGCGGGTCATCGCGGAGAATCTCTCGGTCGAGATTCCCGACCACTCGTTCACGGTGATCGTCGGCCCCAACGCCTGTGGCAAATCGACCCTGTTGCGGGCGCTGGCGCGGATGCTGAAGCCGGACAGCGGGCGGGTGCTCCTGGACGGGCAGACGATCCACGGGATGCCGGCGAAGAAGGTCGCCAGGACGCTGGGGCTGCTGCCGCAGTCCTCCATCGCCCCGGACGGCATCACCGTCTTGGACCTCGTCGGGCGCGGCCGGTACCCGCACCAGGGACTGCTGCGCCAGTGGTCGCCGGACGACGAACGCATTGTCGACGAATCGATGGCGGCGACCGGGGTCGGCGCACTCGCCGATCGCTATGTCGACGAACTGTCCGGCGGACAGCGGCAGCGGGTCTGGATCGCCATGGCGCTCGCCCAGCAGACACCGCTGCTGCTGCTCGACGAGCCGACGACGTATCTCGACATCCAGCACCAGATCGAGGTCCTCGACCTCTGCGCGGAGCTGCACGAGACCCAGGGGCGCACCCTGGTGGCCGTCCTGCACGACCTGAACCACGCCGCGCGGTACGCCACCCACCTCATCGCGATGCGCGACGGCGAGGTGATCGCCGAGGGGGCGCCGGGCGAGGTCGTCACCGCGGAGCTGGTGGAGCGGGTCTTCGGACTGCGCTGCCAGGTCATCGACGACCCGGAGACCGGGACCCCGCTGGTGGTGCCGGCCGCACGCAGGCCGCGCGGCGACGCGGCGGACGCGCGCGGCGGGGCGGCCGCCGAAGCCCCGGCCGGGAGCTGAACGGACGGCCGCCGGAGGGCCGCCCCGGCTACAGCAGCGACTTGAGTTTCAGCAGATCCCGGAAACCGGCCTCCAGTCGGACCCGGCCCGAACTCCACGCCCTGGCGAAGTTCAGCTCGCCGTCCACCATGGCCACCAGGTCGTCGCCGGTCATCGCGAGCCGGATCTCCGCCTTCTCGCGGGGCGGTCCCTCGACCGTGTCCAGGACCCGGATCCGGCCATCGGCCAGCCGTCCCGTGAAGGTGATGCCGAGGTCCTTGATGTGGCAGCTCAGCGAGCGGTCGAGGGCAGCCGCGCTGCGCACGTCGCCGTCGGCCCCCGCGAGGCTGTCGGAAAGTCTGTCGAGTGCGCTGCGGCACTCCGCCATGGTCGCCATCGTGATCGACGGTACCGCAGCCCTTCGCGGTAGCGTTTCCCGCATGAGCGACTCGATGCCGGAACCGGGAACGGCGGCCGCGACAGTGCCCGGGAACGAGGCGGCCGACCCGTCCGGCGAGGGCCCGTACCCCGCCGCCGGGACGGCGCTCGACCCCGCCGTGCCCACGCCGCTCGGCCTCGTACGCACCCCCACCGGCGACACCGGAGTGGACACGGCACTGGAGCGTCTCGCCGATGCGGACCACCTCCCGGCCGACGGACACATCGAGGTGTATGAGGATGTACACCGCGGGCTGCGCGAAACGCTGACCGCGCTGGACGCCAGGCCCGCACCCGCACCGGTGCCCCCGCACGACAACAGGAGCTGAACCGAACGTGGCAAGAGTGGCACGCCGCCGCCTCGACGCCGAGCTGGTCCACCGCAAGCTCGCACGCTCACGCGAGCACGCGAGCCAGCTGATCGCCGCGGGGCGGGTGACCGTCGGCGGGAACACCGCGACCAAACCCGCCACCCAGGTGGAGACGAGCGCCGCCGTCGTCGTGACCGAGGACGACAGCGACCCCGGGTACGTCTCGCGCGGCGGGCACAAGCTCGCGGGCGCCCTCGCCGCCTTCGTGCCCCTCGGGCTGGAGGTCGAAGGACGGCGGGCGCTGGACGCCGGAGCGTCGACCGGCGGCTTCACCGATGTGCTGCTGCGAGCCGGCGTCGCCCATGTCGTCGCCGTCGACGTCGGATACGGGCAGCTCGCCTGGTCGCTCCAGTCCGATGAACGCGTCACCGTCAAGGACCGCACCAACGTACGGGAGTTGACGCTGGAGGCGATCGACGGACAGCCGGTGGACCTGGTCGTCGGCGATCTGTCCTTCATCCCGCTGGGCCTGGTGCTGCCCGCCCTGGCACGCTGCGCCGCCCCCGACGCGGACCTGGTCCTCATGGTCAAGCCGCAGTTCGAGGTCGGCCGGGAACGGCTCGGCAGCGGCGGTGTGGTGCGCAGCCCCGAGCTGCGGGCCGAAGCGGTCCGTGAAGTGGCGCGCCGGGCCTGGGCGCTGGGCCTCGGCGTACGGGGTGTGACGGCGAGCCCGCTGCCGGGACCCTCCGGAAACGTCGAGTACTTTCTCTGGCTGCGGGCCGGAGCACCTGAACTGGATCCCGCGGATGTCGACCGTGCAGTGGCGGAGGGGCCTCGTTGACGACGAATGCGGCACGAACTGTCTTTCTTCTGGCGCACACCGGCCGCCCGGCCGCGATCCGCAGCGCCGAACTGGTCGTACAGGGGCTGCTGCGCAGCGGCCTCGGCGTCCGGGTGCTGGCCACCGAGGCGGCGGACCTGCCGCTGCCACCGTCCGTGGAGACGGTCACGGACACCACGCCCAAGGCCGTGGACGGCTGTGAACTGCTGATCGTGCTCGGCGGGGACGGGACGCTGCTGCGCGGCGCCGAGTTCTCCCGCGCCTCCGGGGTGCCGATGCTCGGCGTCAACCTCGGCCGGGTCGGATTCCTCGCCGAGGCCGAGCGGGACGACCTGGACAAGGTCGTCGACCGGGTCGTCACCCGGGCCTACCAGGTCGAGGAACGCATGACCCTCGACGTCGTGGTGCACAGCAACGGCGACATCGTCCACACCGACTGGGCGCTCAACGAGGCGGCCGTCCAGAAGATGTCGCCCGAGCGGATGCTGGAAGTGGTCCTGGAGATCGACGGCCGCCCCGTGACCGGGTTCGGCTGCGACGGAATCGTCTGCGCGACCCCGACCGGATCGACCGCCTACGCCTTCTCGGCGGGCGGTCCCGTCGTCTGGCCCGAGGTCGAGGCGCTGCTCATGGTGCCGATCAGCGCCCACGCGCTGTTCGCCAAGCCGCTGGTGACCTCCCCGACCTCGGTGCTCGCCGTCGAGGTCCAGCAGCACACCCCGCACGGGGTGCTGTGGTGCGACGGGCGCAGGACCGTGGAGCTGCCCGCGGGGGCCCGGGTCGAGGTGCGGCGCGGCGCGGTGCCCGTACGGCTGGCGCGGCTGCACCACGCCTCGTTCACCGACCGGCTGGTCGCGAAATTCGCACTGCCGGTCTCCGGGTGGCGCGGCGCCCCGCACTGACCGGCGGACATTCCCCCGGAGGTGTGGCGAATGCCGTGCGCACACCCGGGAGAGCGGCCCCCGGGGCGGGGTCCGTCGCACATCGGGGTCCGGACCTCGTAAGGTCGTGTCCGTGTTGGAGGAGATGCGGATACGGTCGCTCGGAGTCATCGACGACGCGGTGGTGGAGCTGTCACCCGGATTCACCGCGGTGACGGGCGAGACCGGCGCGGGCAAGACCATGGTCGTCACCAGTCTGGGGCTGCTGCTCGGCGGACGCGCCGACCCCGCCCTGGTACGGATCGGGGCCAAGGCCGCCGTCGTCGAGGGGCGGATCACGGTGTCCGGCGGCGACGCCGTGGCCCTGCGGGCCGAGGAGGCCGGGGCCGAGATCGAGGACGGCGCGCTGCTGGTCAGCCGTACCGTCTCCGCGGAGGGGCGCTCCCGGGCGCACCTCGGCGGCCGGTCCGTGCCCGTCGGAGTGCTCGCCGAACTCGCCGACGAACTCGTCGCCGTCCACGGCCAGACCGACCAGCAGGGGCTGCTCAAGCCCGCCCGGCAGCGGCAGGCCCTCGACCGTTACGCGGGCGACGGCGTCGCCGGGCCGCACACCGCGTACGCGGCGGCCTACCGCCGGCTGCGGACCGTCGTCGCGGAGCTCGACGAGCTGACGACCCGGGCCCGGGAACGCGCCCAGGAAGCCGATCTGCTGCGCTTCGGGCTGGGCGAGATCGCCGCGGTCGAGCCGCTGGCCGGTGAGGACACCGACCTGGCCGCCGAGGCCGAGCGGCTCGGCCACGCGGAGGCGCTCGCCTCCGCCGCGGCCCTCGCGCACACCGCACTCGCGGGCGATCCGGAGGACCCGGAGGGCGTCGACGCGACGACCGTGGTCGCGGCCGCCGGGCGCTCCCTGGACGCCGTGCGCGCCCACGACCCGGCACTGGCGGCGCTCGCCGACCGGATCGGTGAGATCTCGATCCTGCTCTCCGACGTGGCGGGCGAACTGGCCGGGTACGCCGACCAGTTGGACGCCGACCCGCGGCGGCTCGCCGCGGTGGAGGAGCGGCGCGCGGCGCTCACCGCGCTCACCCGCAAGTACGGCGAGGACATCGGCGCCGTGCTCGCCTGGGCCCAGGAGGGTGCCGCCCGGCTCACCGAGCTGGAGGGCGACGACGACCGGATCGGCGAGCTGACGGCCGAACGCGACGCGCTGCGGGCCGAACTCTCCGGCCTGGGACAGACGTTGACCGACGCCCGCAGGCGGGCGGCCGCGCTCTTCGCCGAAGCGGTGACCGCGGAGCTGGCCTCGCTGGCCATGCCGCACGCCCGGGTCTCCTTCGACATCCGGCAGACCGAGGCGGCCGACGAGGCGTCCGGCATCGAGATCGACGGCCGGAGCGTGGCCTACGGACCGTCCGGCGCCGACGAGGTCGAGCTGCTGCTGGCCCCGCACCCGGGCGCCCAGCCCCGGCCGATCGCCAAGGGCGCGTCGGGCGGTGAGCTGTCCCGGGTGATGCTCGCCGTCGAGGTGGTCTTCGCGGGCGCCGACCCCGTGCCCACGTACCTCTTCGACGAGGTCGACGCGGGCGTCGGCGGCAAGGCCGCGGTCGAGGTGGGGCGGCGGCTGGCGAAGCTCGCCAGGTCCGCCCAGGTCGTCGTCGTCACGCACCTGCCGCAGGTGGCGGCCTTCGCGGACCGGCAGCTGCTGGTCGAGAAGACCGTCGACGGATCGGTGACCAGCAGCGGGGTCACGGTCCTGGAGGGCGAGGACCGGGTACGGGAGCTGTCCCGGATGCTCGCCGGCCAGGAGGACTCCCAGACGGCACGGGCCCACGCGGAGGAACTGCTGGCCGCCGCCCGCTCGGACGGATAGCGGGCACGGGCCCCGCCCGACCGCCGAGGAGGCCCGCCGGACAGGATCCGGCGGGCCTCCTCGTACTCTGGCGCGCATGGGAGCAGCGTTCAGCAGGACCATGGCGTCCGGCGCCGTGGCCGCCGCCGTCGCCGGAGGCGTGCACCGGGCGCTGCGGTCCCGGCCGCGCCCGCGGTGGCGGCGCACCAACCACGCGGGCCGGGCCGTCGATCTGTACGCGGGCCCGGCCGCCGTGCTCGGCGCCGCGGCCGGAACGGCCGTCCTCCCGCTGCCGGCCCGTACCCGGTGCGCCGCGCTGCTCGCCGTACTCGCGGCCGGCGGCTGCGGCGCGTACGACGACCTCGCGGGGGCGGACGATCCGCGCCGGGGGTTCCGTGCCCATCTGGGGGCGCTCACGAAAGGCGAGTTGACCAGCGGCGCGGTGAAGCTCTTCGGGATCGGGGCGGCCGGGCTCGCGGCCGGTGCGCTGCTCAAGGACCGGCCGGTGGACCGGGTGCTCGCCGGGACCGTGATCGCCGGAACCGCCCATCTGGTCAATCTGGTGGACGTGCGGCCCGGCGCGGCCGCCGTCACCGTGCTCGCCCTCGGGGCCCCCGGACTGCCGGGCGAGGGGCTCGCCGCCGCGCCGATGGGCGCCGTCGCCGCGCTCGTCGCCGACGACGTGGGGGAGCGGACCATGTTCGGGGACACCGGGGTCCACGCCCTGGGCGCCGCGCTCGGGGTCGCGATCGTCGCGGGGCGCGGCCGGGCGGTACTCCTCGCGCACGCCGCGGGGCTGGTCGCTGCGGCGGCGTACGGGGACCGGATCAGCCGGGCCGTGCGGACGCTGTCGGACCGCTGACGGCCGGGGCGTGTACCGAAAGCGGCGTCGTCCGCCCGAAGGGCGGGCCCGGCGGTGTCCGGTGCGTGCGATCGCACGGCGGAGGGTCGCCCCGGTACTTGGTGTACCGGGGCGGTCCCGACAACGCGGCGAGCCCGTGTGCCGGACACCTCCGGGCAAACGGGACTCTCGCCACACGCCCCGGGGCCGCGGGCGGACCGGACAACGGGGCGCCCCCTCCTCACCCGTGCGAGTGGCGGCCCGCGCCCGGTTGTTGCCGTACGGGCCGCGAGGACGGCCGGATTGTGCCGGAGCGCGCGTGGGGACTGGCATCCTTGGCGATGCAGTCACCGCCGAGTCGGGAGCCCCGGGAGCCATTCAACGTGTCACAGCTGCGTACGGTCCAAGTCCTGGGCGGCGGCAGCGCGGGCAGCAGCGCCCACGTCCGTTCGCTGGCCGCCGGGCTCGTGGCGAGGGGCGTGCACGTCACGGTCTGCGCCCCCGCCGGACTGGACCACGCCTACGACTACTCCGGTACGGGAGCCGCTTTCGCCCCCGTACCGCGGCGCGGTGACCCGGTCGCCGTGGCCGCCCTGCGCACCGCCTGCCTGACGGCGGACGTCGTCCACGCGCACGGCGCGCACGCCGCCGTGCGCGCCGCTCTCGCGCTCGGCGGCACCCGCATTCCCCTGGTCGTCACCTGGCACGCCCGCGCCCACACCGAGGGCGCCCGCAGTCGGCTGGTCCGGCTGATGGAGCGAAGGGCCGCCCGCGCGGCGGCCGTCGTGCTCGGCACGACATCGGACCTGGTCGACCGGGCACGGCGCCGGGGCGCGCGGGACGCCCGGCTCGCACCGGTCTCCGCCCCCGTGCCCCGGCTGCCCGCCGCCACCCACGCGGGCAAGGCGCGGGCCGAGATCGGCGCGGTGGAAAGGCCGTTGATCGTCGCCTGCGGGAGTCTCGTACCGCATCACGGGTACGGCGCGCTGCTCGACGCCGCGCGGCTGTGGCGGGAGCTCGACCCCGCGCCGCTCCTGGTCATCGTGGGCGAGGGGCGCGAACGGGCCGCCCTGCAGCGCCGGATCAGAAGCGAGGAACTGCCGGTACGGCTCCTCGGCGACCGCGACGACCGCACCGAACTCATGGCCGCGGCGGACCTGACGGTGCTGTGCAGCAGCTGGGAGGCGCGTTCGGTGCAGGCGCAGGAGGCGCTGCGGCTCGGCGTCCCGCTGGTCGCCACCGCGGTCGGCGGAGTGCCCGAACTCGTCGGGGACGCGGCCGAACTCGTGCCGTACGGCAACGCGGAGGCGCTCGCGCGGGCGGTGGCCCGGCTGCTCGGCGACCCGCCGCGCCGCCAGGAGATGACGGCCGCCGGTCTCGCGCAGGCGGCGAGCTGGCCGACCGAGGACGACACGATCGCCCAAGTGCTCAGCGTGTACGACGAGTTGGCCGAGCCGTCGGCGGCGGCGCGGGTGCGCTGAGCCGCGGGGCCGGGCCGGTCACGAGGTGTGGCGGCGGGCCCGGAGCGCCAGGCTCAGCGCCAGCACCGCCTGGGGGTCGTCCAGGTCGGTGCCGAGCAGTTCGCCGATCCGAGCCAGCCGGTTGTAGAGCGTCTGCCGGTTCAGATGCAGCTCCCGCGCCGTCTCGGCCTTGCGGCCCGCGTGGGCCAGATACGTCTCCAGCGTCGGCAGCAGCGCCGGGCGCGAGGTGCGGTCGTGATCGCGCAGCGGGCCGATCGCCCGGTCCACGAACGCCGCCAGGTCCGGATGGTCCCGCAGCCGCCACAGCAGCAGGTCGATGTCGAGGCGGCGGGCGTCGTACCAGGGCCGGTCGCCGAGACCGTGCGCGGCCGTCGCCGTCTCGGCGGCGTGCCGCAACCCCGCGCCGGCCGCCGCCCAGCCGCCCGCCACACCGACCACCACCACCGGAGGATGCGCTCCCGCCCGCTCCAGACCGGCCCGCTCCACCCCGGCCCGCAGCGCCGCCGCGACCCGGTCCGCGACCGCCGTCCGCTCCGTCTCGGACCGCAGCCCCAGCAGCACCGGAACCCTGCCCTCCACGGGCCGTACACCCAGCAGCACCGGCACCCCCACCGACGAGAGCTCCTCCAGCACCGCCCGCGCCAGCAAGGCCCAGTTCCCGGACACCGAGAGCTCGGGGGCCAGTCGCATCACGACCGGCAGCAGCGGCATCCCGGCCGGTTTGAAGCCCAGCACCCGGGCCTGCGCGGGCGCGTCCTCCGGCGTGATCCGGCCCTCCGCGAGATCGGTCAGGAAGTCGCCCCGGCCACGGGCCGCGAGCTCCTCCTCCTGGCGGGCCTGCATCAGCACGACGGCGAGGATCCCCGCCGCGCGCTCCGCCGCCATCCGGTGCACGGTCACCAGCGGCCCGGACACCGCCAGCAGCACCAGCCTGGCCCGTACCGAACCGGTCCCCGGTCCGCCGCCCGGCACGTCCACCAGCACCGAACCGGTGGGCGGCGCCTCCCGGGCCGCGCGGCCACCGCGCATCCCGTCCCACACCTGGAGCGGATCGGCGCCGACCGGTCCGGACCCGGGGCCCGCCGCGTACAGCAGCTGGCCGTCCGCGGTCTCCAGGAAGACCGGGTTGGCCGTGAAGTCCGCCAGGATGCCGAGCACCTGCGGCACCCCGCCGCCGCCGAGCAGCGCCTCCGTGCACCGCCGGTGCACGTCCTCGGCCTGCCGCAGCAGCGCGTAGTGGCCGTTGACGATCTCGGTGTGGATCTCCTCGGTCACCGTCACGAACGGCACCTCGCGGTGCAGCTGCACCAGGGGCAGCCCCGCGGCGCGGGCGGCGTCCACTATCGACGCCGGCAGCCGGCTGAAGCGCGGCCCGAGCTCCACCACCAGGGCGGCGATCTGACGGTCGGCGAGCCGGCGCACGAAGGCACGCTGTTCGGCGGGGCGGGTGCCGAGCCCGAGACCGGTGGTGAGCAGCAGTTCACCGCCCTTGAGCAGCGAGGCGATATTGGGCACCTCGCCCGCGTGCACCCAGCGCACCGTACGGTTCAGCCGGTCCGAGCCGGCCACCACCTCCGGGAGCCCGCCGCGCAGCCCCGGCAGCTCCAGGGCTCGCTGCACGGTGATTCCGCCTTGGGTCTCCACTGGCTCCGGCCTCGCGCTTCACTCGGTTCCGACGGGCGGTCGCCCTGATTCAGGACGGTACCGGCCCCGGGCGCCCGAGGCGTCGTCGGGGAGTCCGGACAGGGGCCCGGACCCGGTCCGGAACGCTGTTGACACGGCAGGAACACCGCTGCGATCTTGTGGACGCCGCACGGCTCGGCCGCGCGGCCCTCAGCAACCGGACCCGGACCTGGAGCGGCAGTGGGCGACGACATACAGGCATGCACGAGCGGCCAGGAGCCGCCCGGACCACTGGTCGGTGCCGACTGGACGGCGCGACGGCTCGGCCGGCCGGGACTGGTGGTCCTCGACGCCTCGGTCGGCGCCCACCGGAACGGCGGACGACGCATTCCGGGGGCGCGGCCCTTCGACATCGACGGGGCGCTGTCCGACCACTCGGGCCCGCTGCCCCACACGATGCCCGGCGCCGAGCGGTTCACCGAGGAGCTGCGCTCCCTCGGCGTGAACGGCACCGACACCGTCGTCGTGTACGACGCCGCGGGCATCTACTCCAGCGCACGGGCCTGGTGGATGCTGCGGGCGATGGGCTTCGACCGGGTCGCGGTCCTCGACGGCGGGCTGCCCGCCTGGGCCGGGGCCGGGCTGCCGCTGGAGAGCGCCGGGCCCGCGCCGGCCGTGCCGCCCGGAGACTTCACCGCATCCCCGCGCGCGGGGATGTTCGTGGGAGCCGAGGAGGTGGCGGCGGCGCTGGCCGACCCCGCGGCGGTGGTCCTCGACGCCCGCGCCGGGGAACGGTTCACCGGTGCCGTCGCCGAACCCCGGCCCGGACTGCGCGCCGGGCACATGCCGGGGGCGGTCAACCTGCCGTTCGGAGAGCTTCAGCGCGCCGGGCGGATGCGCCCGGCGCACGAGCTGCGCGCCGTGTTCGCGGCCCTCGCCGGACAGCGTGAGCGGCTGGTCGTCAGCTGCGGATCGGGGGTCACCGCCTGCGTCCTGGCCCTGGGGGCCGAACTGGCGGGGTACCGCGGACAGGCCGTGTACGACGGGTCCTGGAGCGAGTGGGGGCTGCCGTCGGAGCGGCCCGTGGTGACCGGGGCGGACGGGTCTGCGCCCGCCCCGTGACCGGCGTCAGCCGACGTACGCCCCGCTCGCGGTCAGGCGCAGCGCGGTGTCGATCAGCGGCACATGGCTGAAGGCCTGCGGGAAGTTGCCCACCTGGCGCTGGAGCCGGGAGTCCCACTCCTCGGCCAGCAGGCCCAGGTCGTTGCGCAGGGACAGCAGCCGTTCGAAGAGCTGGCGGGCCTCGTCGACCCGGCCGATCATCGCCAGGTCGTCCGCCAGCCAGAACGAGCAGGCCAGGAACGCGCCCTCGTCGCCCTCCAGGCCGTCGACGCCCGCGTCCTCGCCGGAGGTGGGGTAGCGCAGCACGAAGCCGTCCTCGGTGGACAGCTCGCGCTGGATCGCCTCGATCGTGCCGATCACGCGCTTGTCGTCCGGCGGCAGGAAGCCCATCTGCGGGATCAGCAGGAGCGAGGCGTCCAGCTCCTTCGACCCGTAGGACTGGGTGAACGTGTTGCGCTCCGGGTCGTAGCCCCGCTCGCAGACATCGCGGTGGATGTCCTCGCGCAGCTCGTGCAGGCGCTCCAGCGGCCCTTCCGCGTCCCCGGACTCGATGAGCTTGATGGTGCGGTCGACGGCGACCCAGGCCATCACCTTCGAGTGGACGAAGTGGCGGCGCGGCCCGCGCACCTCCCAGATGCCCTCGTCCGGCTCGTCCCAGTGCTTCTCCAGGTACTCGATCAGCTTGAGCTGGAGGCCCGTCGCGTAGTCGTTGCGGGTCAGGCCCGTCATATGGGCGAGGTGCAGCGCCTCGGTGACCTCGCCGTAGACGTCCAGCTGGAGCTGGCCCGCCGCGCCGTTGCCGACCCGGACCGGGCCGGAGTTCTCGTAGCCGGGCAGCCAGTCCAGCTCGGCCTCGCCCAGCTCGCGCTCGCCCGCGATGCCGTACATGATCTGGAGGTTCTCCGGGTCACCGGCGACCGCCCGCAGCAGCCACTCGCGCCAGGCGCGGGCCTCCTCGCGGTAGCCGGTGCGCAGCAGCGAGGAGAGCGTGATCGCGGCGTCGCGCAGCCAGGTGTAGCGGTAGTCCCAGTTCCGGGAGCCGCCGATGTCCTCCGGCAGGGAGGTGGTCGGCGCGGCGACGATGCCGCCGGTCGGCGCGTACGTCAGGGCCTTGAGCGTGATCAGGGAGCGGACCACGGCCTCCCGGTAGGGCCCGTGGTACGTGCACTGCTCGACCCACTCGCGCCAGAAGTCCCCGGTCGCGTCCAGCGACCCCTCCGGGTCCGGCAGGGCCGGCGGCCCGTGGTGCGAGGGCTGCCAGCTGATGGTGAACGCGATCCGGTCCCCGGGCGCCACCGTGAAGTCGGAGTACGTCGTGAGGTTCTCGCCGTAGGTGTCGGCGGGGGTGTCCAGCCAGACGGAGTCCGGGCCCGCGACGGCGACCGTGCGTCCGTCGACCTTGTGCACCCACGGGGTGACCCGGCCGTAGCTGAACCGCATGCGCAGTTCCGAGCGCATCGGCACCCGGCCGCTGATCCCCTCGACGATGCGGATCAGCTGCGGCGCACCGTCACGCGGCGGCATGAAATCGGTCACTCTGACCGTTCCGCGCGGTGTGTCCCACTCCGATTCCAGGATGAGGGAGTCGCCGCGGTAGCGGCGGCGGTCGGCGGACGGCGGCTGCGTCCCGTCCGCCCGCGCCGGACCCAGGCGCCAGAAGCCGTGCTCCTCGGTACCCAGCAGTCCCGCGAAGACGGCGTGCGAATCGAAGCGGGGAAGGCACAGCCAGTCCACTGTGCCGTCCCGGCAGACCAGGGCGGCGGTCTGCATGTCTCCGATGAGTGCGTAATCCTCGATGCGCCCGGCCACGTGCGTCTCCAGTCGAACGGCCTTGTCGCCCCGTAGGGCATTACTGCGGGTCAAGAGGTCGTCGCAAGGGGTTGTCGGGGGGAATCCTGCGAACGTGTCACCTCGCCCGGGGCAAGTGTCCGAGCAGGATACGACGCACTCCGATGATCCGCGCGACCGTCTTGACAACAGGACTGACCCGAACGGGTGTGTGTACGGACACTCGTGGTGATCATGCGAGGTCGGGGTCGGGAAGCGGCCGGAAGCGGGGTCCCTCCGGCGCTGTTACCCTGGTAGCCCGTGGACCGGTGGTCGTCCGCAACCGCAGACGAGGCCCCCGAACCGCAGCGACGGCGCCTCCGGAGTCTCCGGATGAAATCGCCGGTACGCACCTCACGATCGCGACCACGGGAGCCCCCTTTGGCTATGCAGCCCACATCCACGACGACCAAGCACATCTTCGTCACCGGGGGTGTCGCCTCTTCCCTCGGCAAGGGTCTGACTGCCTCCAGCCTCGGTGCCCTGCTCAAGGCGCGCGGCCTTCGGGTCACCATGCAGAAGCTCGACCCGTACCTCAACGTCGACCCGGGCACGATGAACCCGTTCCAGCACGGTGAGGTGTTCGTCACCAACGACGGCGCCGAGACCGACCTGGACATCGGCCACTACGAGCGCTTCCTCGACGTCGACCTCGACGGCTCCGCCAACGTCACCACCGGCCAGGTCTACTCGCAGGTGATCGCCAAGGAGCGGCGCGGCGAGTACCTCGGTGACACCGTGCAGGTCATCCCGCACATCACCAACGAGATCAAGCACCGCATCCGCCGCATGGCCACCGACGACGTCGACGTCGTCATCACCGAGGTCGGCGGCACGGTCGGCGACATCGAGTCGCTGCCGTTCCTGGAGACCGTCCGCCAGGTCCGCCACGAGGTCGGCCGGGACAACGTCTTCGTCGTGCACATCTCGCTGCTGCCCTACATCGGCCCGTCCGGCGAGCTCAAGACCAAGCCGACCCAGCACTCCGTCGCCGCGCTGCGCAACATCGGCATCCAGCCCGACGCCATCGTGCTGCGCGCCGACCGCGACGTGCCGACCGCCATCAAGCGCAAGATCTCGCTGATGTGCGACGTCGACGAGGCCGCCGTGGTGGCCTGCGTGGACGCCAAGTCGATCTACGACATCCCCAAGGTGCTGCACACCGAGGGCCTGGACGCCTATGTCGTGCGCAAGCTCGACCTGCCGTTCCGCGACGTCGACTGGACGACGTGGGACGACCTGCTGGACCGCGTCCACAACCCCGACCACGAGGTCACCGTCGCGCTCGTCGGCAAGTACATCGACCTGCCCGACGCCTACCTCTCGGTCACCGAGGCCATCCGGGCCGGCGGCTTCGCCAACAAGGCGCGGGTCAAGGTCGAGTGGGTCGCCTCGGACGACTGCAAGACCCCGGCCGGTGCCCAGAAGGCGCTCGGCGACGTCGACGCGATCTGCATCCCCGGCGGCTTCGGCGAGCGCGGCGTGATCGGCAAGGTCGGCGCCATCCAGTACGCCCGCGAGAACAAGGTGCCGCTGCTCGGCCTCTGCCTGGGCCTGCAGTGCATCGTGATCGAGGCCGCGCGCAACCTCGCCGAGATCCCCGACGCCAACTCCACCGAGTTCGACGCCGCGACCGCCCACCCCGTCATCTCGACGATGGACGAGCAGCTGGCGTACGTCGAGGGCGCGGGCGACCTCGGCGGCACCATGCGGCTCGGCCTCTACCCGGCGAAGCTCGCCGAGGGCTCGCTGGTCCGCGAGGCGTACGACGGCGAGCCGTACGTCGAGGAGCGCCACCGTCACCGCTACGAGGTGAACAACGCCTACCGGGCCGAGCTGGAGAAGAAGGCCGGCCTGGTCTTCTCCGGCACCTCCCCGGACAACAAGCTCGTCGAGTACGTCGAGTACCCGCGCGAGGTCCACCCCTACCTGGTCGCCACCCAGGCGCACCCGGAGCTGCGCTCCCGCCCGACCCGCCCGCACCCGCTCTTCGCGGGCCTGGTGAAGGCGGCCGTCGCGCGCAGGACGGGCGCCGCGGCCGGTGGCGCCAAGGGCAAGTAGACCGCCGCCGCACAGGCGTTAACGTTGACCGGGGTACGGATCCGCCGAGGTCCCGTACCCCGGTTTCTGTTTTTCGTGGGAGGACGTAGATGGGTTTCCAGGACACGCCCGAGGAGTGGCCGGTCACCGCGACCGGGACGCCCTTCACCGGCAACAAGACCAGCGTCCGCACCGACGAAGTGGTGATGCCCGACGGCACGGTCGTACGCCGCGACTACCAGGTCCACCCGGGCTCGGTCGCCGTGCTCGCGCTGGACGGGGACGGCCGGGTCGTCGTGCTGCGGCAGTACCGCCACCCGGTGCGCCACAAGCTCTGGGAGATCCCGGCCGGGCTGCTCGACGTCCCCGGCGAGAACCCGCTGCACGCGGCCCAGCGCGAGCTCTACGAGGAGGCGTACGTCAAGGCCGAGGACTGGCGGGTGCTGACGGACGTCTACACCACCCCGGGCGGCTGCGACGAAGCCGTACGGATCTTCCTGGCCCGCGGTCTCTCCGAGGCCGACGGGGAGCGCTTCGAGGTCTCCGAGGAGGAGGCCGACATGGAGCTGGCCCGGGTGCCGCTCCAGGAGCTGGTGCGGGGCGTGCTCGCGGGGGAGCT
Organism: Streptomyces sp. NPDC057697; assembly: GCF_042799335.1. Classification (NCBI taxonomy): domain Bacteria; kingdom Bacillati; phylum Actinomycetota; class Actinomycetes; order Kitasatosporales; family Streptomycetaceae; genus Streptomyces; species Streptomyces sp. NPDC057697. The sequence goes on from NZ_JBHVJA010000006.1 coordinate 19,811, forward strand.
GCACAACAACTGCCTGGTGGTGGGCGTCCTCTCGCTCGCCGCGGTCCTCGCCGGGGACGGGATCGACTCGCTGCGTCCGGCCGAGGCGCCGTGGCCGGCCCGCCCGTTCGCGGCCTGACGGGCCGTAGCGGCGGCTCGTGAGGGCCGCTGAACGGTCCATCGAGGTCCTTCGATCGGAAAAGCTGCTGATCCGATCGGGGGACCTCTGCGCCCCGCTCCAGGGAAAACGTCCGCACGCCTGAACTACGCTCGGAATGCCCTGACCGGAGTCCCGGCGGGCGACGCGTGCAGCGAAGTGGAGCGTGGCCCGTGACGGATCAGGCGGTGGACACCAGCGGCCCGGCCGAGGCAGCGGGAACCGAGGCGCCGTCCCGTACCGCCCCACCCCGATTCGTGGGCCGTGACCGTGAGTTGAAGGCGCTGCGGTCCGACATCGAACACGCCGGCCTCGACACCCTGGCCGGTCGCAAGGCCGCCCGCGCCCGGGTCCTGCTGATCGCCGGACGCCCCGGCTCCGGACGCACCGCGCTCGCCGGTGAGCTCACCCGCAGACTGCTCGCCGCCGCCGGCCACCCCGACGGACTGCTCCGCGCCCGGCTCACCGAACCCTGCGGCACGCCGGTGCCCACCGAGCGCACCGCCCGCGAGCTGCTCGACCAGCTGGGGGTGACCGGCCCGCCCGGCGCGGACGGGGACGAACTCTCCGGGATGGTCCGCGAGGAGCTCGCCGGGCGCCGTGTGCTGCTGCTCCTCGACGACGCGGTGGACGCGGAACAGGTCGACCCGCTGCTGCCGGACAACCCGGACTGCCTGGTCGTCGCCACGTCCGGGGGCCCGCTGACCGGCATCCCCGGCGTCCGCCCCTGCACCATCGGCGGCCTGGACGCGGGCTCCGCCGTGCGGCTGCTCGCCCGCACCATCGGGGACGTCCGGATCACCGTCGACCCGCGGACCGCCGAGACCCTCGCCGAGGAGTGCGGCGGGCTGCCGGCCGCGCTGGTCCTGGTCGGCGGGTGGCTGGCCGCCCACCCGATGGCCTCGGTCGCCGATGTCACCAGGCAGCTGCGCGAGCTGCCGGACGACACGGAGCGGTCCGCCGGCTCCCGCCCGCTGGCCCGTGCCTTCCGGCTGGCCCACGAAGCGCTGCCGCCCACGGCCGCCCGGATACTGCGACTGCTGGCCCTCGCCCCCGCCGGACTCGCCGACGCCCATACCGCGTCCGCGCTGGCCGGCTGCTCCGTCTCGGCCGCCCAGACGACCCTCGACGACTTCGTGTCCCTGGGGCTGCTGCACACCAACGGGGCGGACCAGCCGCAGTACGAGGTGCCCGGCTGCCTCGCGCCGCTGCTGCGGGCGCTCCTGGAGGCCCGGGACCGGCCCGCCGAGATCCAGCTCGCCAGGGCCAGGATGCTGGAGCGGACCGTACGGCTGCTCCAGTCCTGCCGGGCGGTCACCGAGCCCGAGGGTTCCCCGGCCCGCCGCAAGCTCGCCGGGCTGCCGCGCTCGCTGCGCTTCCCCAACCCCGAGGCCGCCGCCGAATGGCTGCGGATCCGTCGGCCGGCCCTGCTGGCCTCGGCCCGGCTCGCCGTCGAGGACGGCGAACTCGACACGCTGGCCCGGCGGTTGGTGTCCGCCCTGGTCCGGGCGCTGGCCGTGCACCAGGGCACCGAGGCCGCCGCTCCCGAGCTGTACGGGCTGCACGGTCTGGTGCTGGCCGTCGCCGAGCGGCGCGAGCTGCCGCGCGAGCGGGCCGCGGCGCTGCTCAACCTCGCCGACCTCGACGCCCGGACCGGCCGCACCCGGGAGGCGCTGACCCGCTACCGGGCCGCGCTGGACGCCGGACGGGCCGCGAGGGACCCGTACGCCACCGGCCGCGCGATGGAATCCGTAGGAGGCGCCTATGCCGAGCTGGGGGACTTCCAGCGGGCCTCCGACTGGTACGGCCGGGCGCTGGCGCAGCGGCTCACCCAGGGCGAGCGGGCCGACGAGGCACGGCTCTACGGGCGGCTCGGCGCCGTCCATACCTACGCCGGGCGGTACGGCGAGGCCCTGCGGAACTGGCGCGCCGCCGCGGCCGGGTACCGCAGGCTCGGCGACGTACCGGCCCAGGCGCGGGCGCTCAGCGAGGCGGCCCGGGTGCAGGAGTACGCGGGCCGCCCGCACGAGTCCCTGCACACCTGCCAGGAGGCCGTCGAGTGGGCCAGGCGGGCCGGTGACGTGCGGCTCCAGGCGGCGCTGGAGCTCCGGCTGGCCGACACGCTCGACAGGCTCGGGGACCCGGCGGCGGCCGGGCTGCACCGGGGTCTGGCCGACAGATTGCTGGATCAGGAGGGTACGGCCTGCGAAATCCGTAGTGCGGCGACTGAAAATTAATGCTTTGTAAGGCTAGACAGCACGAAACCCTTCATTAGACTGGCTCTGCCGCGTGTGTTCGCGGTGTCTCCATTTACGTAGTGTCTATCCGGGTATGTATAGCTATGTCCGGGTAACCCTCTGAGCCAAGGACCGTGATCGACGTGAAGGTCGGCATCCCCCGCGAAGTCAAGAACAACGAGTTCCGCGTGGCGATCACGCCTGCCGGTGTGCACGAGCTCGTCCGTCACGGCCACCAGGTCGTCGTCGAGGAGAACGCCGGTGCCGGCTCCTCCATCACGGACGAGGAGTACGTCGCCGCCGGGGCGCAGATCCTCCCCACCGCCGACGAGGTCTGGGCCACCGCCGACCTCCTCCTCAAGGTCAAGGAGCCGGTCGCGGAGGAGTACCACCGCCTCCGCAAGGACCAGACGCTCTTCACCTACCTGCACCTCGCCGCCTCCCGCGAGTGCACCGACGCGCTGGTCGCGTCGGGCACCACGGCCATCGCCTACGAGACGGTCGAGACCGCGAACCGCGCGCTCCCGCTGCTCGCCCCGATGTCCGAGGTCGCGGGCCGGCTGGCCCCGCAGGTCGGCGCCTACCACCTGATGCGCTCGGTCGGCGGCCGCGGCGTGCTGCCGGGCGGCGTCCCGGGCACGGCGCCCGCCGAGGCCGTCGTCATCGGCGGCGGCGTCTCCGGCTGGAACGCCACCCAGATCGCCGTCGGCCTGGGCTTCCACGTCACGCTGCTCGACAAGGACATCAACAAGCTGCGCGAGGCCGACAAGGTCTTCGGCACCAAGGTGAAGACCGTCGTCTCCAACGCCTTCGAGCTGGAGAAGGCCGTCATCGAGGCCGACCTCGTCGTGGGCGCGGTGCTGATCCCCGGTGCGAAGGCGCCGAAGCTGGTCACCAACGAGCTCGTCGCCAAGATGAAGCCCGGAAGTGTTCTTGTCGACATTGCGATCGACCAGGGCGGCTGCTTCGAGGACTCGCACCCGACGACGCACGCCGAGCCGACCTTCACGGTCCACAACTCGGTCTTCTACTGCGTCGCGAACATGCCGGGCGCGGTGCCGAACACCTCCACGTACGCCCTCACCAACGCCACGCTGCCCTACATCGTGGAGCTCGCCAACCGCGGCTGGGCCGAGGCGCTGCGCCGTGACGCCGCACTGGCCAAGGGTCTCAACACCCATGACGGGCAGGTCGTTTACCGCGAGGTGGCCGAGGCGCACGGCCTGGAGCACGTCGAGCTGAGCTCGCTCCTCGGCTGACGGGTCAACCGCTTCCGTCAACCTCACGTGTCCGGCCGGACCTTGCCGAGCAAGGTCCGGCCGGAGGCATGTCGGGCACCTGTGCCGGCCCTGTTCAACTCGTCTCGAACGTAACTCTTCGACCGATTCGTACACCTGCGAAAACCGCACCCCGGTGGCTGTGCACCCTTGACAGGGGGGTGTTCGATTGCCGACACATCGGGCCGGGTCCGGCGGATTGTGTTGCTGCGGAGCGGTGACACGCCATAGAGTCGCCAATCGTCGGCATGGTGCCACGCTGACCTATCGATAAGTTTCCTGGTCACGTCCAAGGAGGTAAGACGACTTGTGAATGAGTCGACATTTACTCCCGGGGGTGTTCATCCAGGGATGCCTGCACGGGGCCAGAGCCCGCACGGGCTGGAGGCTGTCGGCTCCGTCGCTGTCCGCACCTTCGCCACCCAACAGCACATGACGACAGCCCCCCAGATGATGGACGGCCTACACGTGAACGCCATGGCCGGCAACGAGAGTGGCCGGGAGACCGCCCGCTTCGCCGACTTCGACGAGGTGCCCCAGGGGCACTTCTACGACCCCGACGCCGAGTACGAGCCCGATCCGGAGTACGCGGCCACCCTCGCGCCCGACGCTGCCCGCCAGCGCCGCGAGCGGATCGGCCCGACCGGCCGGCCCCTGCCCTACTTCCCGATCCCGGGTCCGCTGACCGACCACGGCCCCGCGAAGATCATCGCGATGTGCAACCAGAAGGGCGGCGTCGGCAAGACCACGTCGACCATCAACCTGGGCGCCGCGCTCGCCGAGTACGGACGGCGCGTCCTGCTCGTCGACTTCGACCCGCAGGGAGCGCTGTCGGTCGGCCTCGGCGTCAACCCGATGGAGCTCGACCTCACGGTCTACAACCTGCTCATGGAGCGGGGAATGTCGGCCGACGAGGTCCTGCTGAAGACCGCGGTCCCGAACATGGACCTGCTGCCCAGCAACATCGACCTCTCCGCCGCCGAGGTGCAGCTGGTGAGCGAGGTGGCCCGGGAATCCACGCTGCAGCGCGCCCTGAAGCCGCTGATGGCCGACTACGACTACATCGTGATCGACTGTCAGCCCTCGCTCGGCCTGCTCACCGTGAACGCCCTCACGGCCGCCCACAAGGTCATAGTGCCGCTCGAATGCGAGTTCTTCGCGCTGCGCGGTGTGGCGCTGCTCACCGAGACCATCGAGAAGGTCCAGGAGCGCCTCAACCCCGATCTGGAGCTCGACGGCATCCTCGCCACCATGTACGACTCCCGTACGGTGCACAGCCGTGAGGTCCTCGCGCGCGTCGTCGAGGCATTCGACGACCACGTCTACCACACGGTCATCGGGCGGACCGTGCGCTTCCCGGAGACCACGGTCGCCGGTGAGCCCATCACCACCTACGCCTCCAACTCGGTCGGTGCCGCCGCCTATCGCCAGCTCGCCAGGGAGGTGCTCGCCCGGTGTCACGCCGAGTGAGTCTGCCCGGTGCCGACGAACTGTTCCGTACCACCGGAGGAATGGGGCTCCAGGCCTCGTCCCCCGCGGACCGGCGGCGCAAGGCGAACGCCGAGGCCCGGGTGCCCGGTCCCGCCGGTGAGAGCGATGCCGCGGCGGACGCGGCCGGCACGGACACGGCACAGGGCACCGACGGCGCCTCGCGCGAGGAGCACTCCGCGGCGGACGCCGAGGCGGGGGAGTCGCGCAGCCGCGCCGGCGAGGGCGGCCGGGTCGCGGCGGCCGCGCAGGCCGGGCACCGGCCCCAGCAGTCCGCGCCGGTCCCCGCTCCGTCGTCCGGGCAGGAGGCGGTCCCCGCCCCCGTCCAGCAGCAGCGCAGGCGTGGCGGGGGGCGCGGGGCGAACCGGCGGCCCAGCGGCCGCGAGCGCCACGACGAGAAGATCACCGTCTACGTCTCCGCCGAGGAACTGATGGACCTCGAACACGCCCGCCTCGTGCTGCGCGGCGAGCACGGACTCGCGGTCGACCGCGGGCGGATCGTCCGTGAGGCGGTCGCGGTGGTGCTCGCGGACCTGGAGTCGCGGGGCGACGCGAGCATCCTCGTACGGCGGCTGCGCGGCCGCTGACGGGCGCGGCGCCGGTAGCCTGCCAGGTGGGCGACCGCCGGACGAGCGGTCCGGCCCTTCCGTACGGGCCACGGCCCGCCGCCCGTATCCCGCTGCCCCTGGACCTCCATGCCGACGACCGACGAGCCCGCCCGCACCGCCCGCCGCCCCCTGGGGCGCGGTCCGGGTGGCCGGGCCGCGCCGGAACCGGCGGGCGGCGGGAGCGCCGACGTACGGAACCCCGATGGGGAGACGCCCGGCGCGGAGACGCCCGGCGCGGAGACGCCCGGCGCGGAGATCCCCGGCGCGGAGATCGCTGATGCGGGGACGCCCGGCGCACAGCCCGCGGGGGAGCCCGGGGAGCCCATCGAGTCCGCGGGGGAGCCCGCCGGGTCCGCCGAGCCCGCCGGGGAGCCCGCCGAGCCCGCCGACGACGGCCGGTTCACCGTACGGCTGGCAAACTTCGAGGGGCCGTTCGATCTGCTCCTCCAGCTCATCGCCAAGCACAAGCTGGACGTGACCGAAGTCGCGCTGTCCAGGGTCACCGACGAGTTCATGGCGCACATCCGCGCCATGGGACCGGACTGGGACCTGGACCAGACCACCGAGTTCCTGGTCGTCGCGGCGACCCTGCTCGACCTGAAGGCGGCCCGGCTGCTGCCCGCCGCCGAGGTGGAGGACGAGGCGGATCTGGCGCTGCTCGAAGCGCGGGACCTGCTCTTCGCCCGGCTGCTCCAGTACCGCGCCTACAAGCGCATCGCGGAGATCCTCAGCGACCGGCTGGCGTCGGAGGGGCGTCGGTTCCCCCGGACCGTGGGGCTGGAGCCGCACCACGCCGAGCTGCTGCCCGAGGTCGTGATCAGCATCGGGGCGCAGGGGTTCGCCGCACTGGCCGTGAAGGCGATGCAGCCGAGGGCCGAGCCGCAGGTGTACGTCGACCACATCCACGCGCCGCTGGTCAGCGTGCGGGAACAGGCCGGGATCGTGGTGGCGCGGCTCCGGGAGGCGGGGGAGGCCAGCTTCCGGACGCTCACCGAGGACGCCCCGGACACCCTCACCGTGGTCGCCCGGTTCCTCGCGCTGCTGGAGCTGTACCGGGAGAAGGCCGTCGCGCTCGACCAGGACGAGGCGCTCGGGGAACTCCTGGTGCGCTGGGCCGGGGGAGAGGGGGCCGGGCCCGTGGTCACGGACGAGTTCGACACCGAGGCGCAGGACGTCCAGGAGCAGGAGGATGTGAAGGCATGAGCGAGCAGGACACCACCGGCTCCCCCGTCACCGAGGGGACCACCGGTTCCTCCGTCGCGGAGCTCGATCTCCGGCCCGCGCTGGAGGCCGTCCTCATGGTCGTCGACGAGCCCGCCACCGAGGAGCACCTCGCCAAGGTGCTGGAACGGCCCCGCAGGGCCGTCGCCGACGCGCTGCGGGCGCTGGCCGACGAGTACACCGTGCAGCGGCGCGGTTTCGAGCTGCGGCTGGTGGCGGGCGGCTGGCGGTTCTACACCCGCCCCGAGTACGCGGCGGCCGTCGAGGGCTTCGTCCTGGACGGCCAGCAGGCCCGGCTGACCCAGGCGGCGCTGGAGACCCTCGCGGTGGTCGCGTACCGCCAGCCGGTCAGCCGCTCCAGGGTCTCCGCGGTCCGCGGAGTGAACTGTGACGGGGTCATGCGGACCCTGCTCCAGCGGGGGCTGGTGGGGGAAGCGGGCGCGGAACCCGAAACAGGTGCGATCCTGTACAGGACGACGAACTACTTTCTGGAGCGGATGGGCCTGCGCGGCCTGGATGAGCTCCCGGAGCTCGCGCCCTTCCTCCCCGAGGCGGACGCGATCGAGGCTGAGACGCTAGAGGGTGTGCCGTCGTTCGATCCGGACGCACCGGACACCCCGGATACTCACGCAGACGACAAGACGGATTTTTGATGCGAAGCAGTGGCAGGAACAGCGGAAGCGGCGGCGGAGCCAGGAGCGGCGGCGGCAGGAGCGGCGGCAGCGGCGGCAGGAACAACACCGGCAGCGGCAGGAACAGCAACCCGAACCCCCGGGTTCCCAGCTCCGAGCGCGACGGCAAGCAGGAGCAGCGCCCCCGCCGGCCCCGCCCCGAGGAGCGCCGTTACGACGTCGGCAACGACAAGCCGGGCGGCGACGGCCCCCGCAAGGGGCGCGGCGCGGCGGCCCGCGGCGGCGCCAAGGGCGGCCCGAAGCCCGCGCAGGCGGGCAGCGCCAGGAGCGGCGGCCGGCGCCCCCAGGGTGCCCCGTCCCGTCCGCGTGAGCTCGACGCCAAGATCGAGCAGCGCAACCGGGACCGGTACGCGGGCAAGGCCGAGATCAGGACGCCCAAGACCCACCCGGGCGCCGAGCAGGAGGGCGAGCGGCTGCAGAAGGTCCTCGCGCGGGCGGGCATGGGCTCGCGCCGGGCGTGCGAGGAGCTGATCGAGCAGGCCCGCGTCGAGGTCAACGGCGAGATCGTCGTCGAACAGGGCATGCGCGTCGATGTGAACAGGGACGAGATCAAGGTCGACGGTCTGACCGTCGCCGCCCAGTCCTACCTGTTCTTCGCGCTGAACAAGCCCGCCGGTGTCGTCTCCTCGATGGAGGACCCGGACGGCCGCCAGTGCCTCGGCGACTACGTCACCAACCGTGAGACGCGGCTCTTCCACGTCGGCCGGCTGGACACCGAGACCGAGGGCATCATCATGCTCACCAACCACGGCGAGCTGGCCCACCGGCTGACCCACCCCAAGTACGGGGTGAAGAAGACCTACCTGGCCGCCATCCAGGGGCCGCTCCCGCGCGACCTCGGCAAGCGGCTCAAGGACGGCATCCAGCTGGAGGACGGCTACGCCCGCGCCGACCACTTCCGGGTCGTCGAGAACACCGGCAAGAACTACCTGGTCGAGGTGACCCTCCACGAGGGCCGCAAGCACATCGTCCGCCGGATGCTCGCCGAGGCGGGCTTCCCGGTCGAGCGGCTCGTGAGGACCTCGTTCGGGCCGATCCCGCTGGGCGACCAGAAGTCCGGCTGGCTGCGCCGCCTCACCAACACCGAGGTGGGCATGCTGATGCGCGAGGTCGGTCTGTAACCCGCCTCCGTACGCTCCACGGCCCGCGGCCGGTTCCGGTCCCCGATGGTGGGACGGGAACCGGCCGCGGGTCTTTCGTCGTGCCCGCACCTCCTTTATAGTCAGTATGACTATTAAGGAGGCGGGCGTGAGTCTCGCGGATTTCCTCGATCCACTGCAACAACCCCTGGTGACGGTGCTCGACACCCCGGTCAGCTGGACCGAGGTGCTCGGCTTCGGCAGCGGGGCGCTGTGCGTATGGCTCGTGGCCCGCCAGCACCTCGCCAACTGGCCGATCGGCATCGCCAACAACCTCTTCTTCATCCTGCTGTTCACCCAGTCCGGTCTGTACGCCGACGCCGGCCTCCAGATCGTCTTCATCGCCCTGGCCGCGTACGGCTGGTGGACCTGGACCCACGGGGGTGGACCGGGCTCGCCCGACCTGCCGGTGCGGCGCACCACACGCACCGAATGGACCTGGCTGTGCGCGGCGGGGGCGGTGGGGACCGTCGCCCTCACCGTCCTGCTCGACCACGCCACCGACTCGACCGTGCCCTTCTGGGACGCCCTGACGACCGCGCTGTCCCTGACTGCGACGTACGGACAGTGCCGCAAGCTCGTCGAGTCCTGGTGGCTCTGGATCGCCGCCGACGTCGTGTACATCCCGCTGTACGCGTACAAGGAGCTCTATCTGACCTCGCTGCTGTACGTCGGCTTCCTGACGCTCTGCCTGATCGGCCTGCGCAACTGGCGGCGCGACCTCGCCGGGCAGCGGCCGCGGCCGCTGGAGGTGGCGGCATGAAGCGCTTCGGGCACGGGCTGGTCCTCGGCAAGTTCTACCCGCCGCACGCCGGCCACCACCACCTCGTCCGCACCGCGCGGGACCGCTGCGAGCGGCTGACCGTCCTGGTCTGCGCCGCCTCCGTCGAATCCGTGCCGCTCGCCGACCGGGTGGCCTGGATGCGGGAGACGCACCCGGACGTACGGGTCGTCGGCGCCGTCGACGACATCCGCATGGACCTCCACGACCCGGCGATCTGGGACGCGCACATGGCCGTCTTCACCGGGGCCGTGCCCGAGCGGGTGGACGCCGTCTTCACCTCGGAGCCGTACGGGGACGAGCTCGCCCGCAGGTTCGGCGCCCGGTCCGTCTGCGTCGACCCCGGCCGCACGGTGTTCCCGGTCTCCGGCACCGCCGTCCGCAAGGACCCGGTCGGCAACTGGGACTTCCTGGAGCCGCCCGTACGGGCCGCCCTCGCCCGCCGCGTCGTCGTCCTCGGCGCGGAGTCCACCGGCACCACGACGATGGCCCGCGCCCTCACCGACCACTACCGCGCACGCGGCGGGGTCTGGGCGCGGACCGGGTACGTCGCCGAGTACGGCCGGGAGTTCAGCGAACGGAAACTGGCCGACCTGCGCGCGCTCCACCCCGGGGCCCAGGGGGAGGACGTCACCTTCACCACCGACGACTTCCCCCTGATCGCCGAGGCCCAGAACGCCAAGGAGGAGGCGGCCGCCCGCCTCGGATCGCCGGTGCTCTTCTGCGACACCGACTCCTTCGCCACCACCGTCTGGCACGAGCGGTACGTCGGCGGACGCAACCCGCTCGTCGAGGAGACCGCCGACCGCGTCGCCCACCACCTGTGGCTGCTCACCGACCACGAGGGCGTCGCCTTCGAGGACGACGGGCTGCGTGACGGCGAGGAGCTGCGGCCCTGGATGACCGACCGCTTCCGGGCCGAACTGACCCGTACCGGAAGGACGTTCACCGAGCTCACCGGAGGCCGACAGGAGCGGCTGGCCACCGCGGTCGCCGCCGTCGACGCACTGCTCGCCGACAGCTGGAACTTCGCCGCGCCCCTGCCGGAGAACCGATGAGCGCCGGCGCCCCCGCGGGCTACGACCCGCACGCCTTCGAACCCTTCGCGGTCACCGTCGACCTCGCCGTCTTCACGGTCCGCGACAGCCGGCTGCACGTCCTGCTGGTCGAACGGGGCGCGGACCCGTACAAGGGGCACTGGGCGCTGCCCGGCGGCTTCGTCCTGCCCCGCGAGTCCGCCGAGTCCGCCGCCCGCCGGGAGCTCGCCGAGGAGACCGGACTGACCGAGGGCACCGTCAGCGCCTTCCACCTGGAACAGCTGCGCACCTACAGCGATCCGGACCGCGACCCCAGGATGCGGGTCGTCTCGGTCGCCTACGCGGCGCTCGTACCCGACCTGCCCGAGCCGCGCGGCGGCGGCGACGCGGCCAGCGCCCAGTGGTGGGACGCCGCGACGCCCGGCCCGCTCGCCTTCGACCACGACCGCATCCTCGCCGACGCGCACGACCGGATCGGCGCCAAGCTCGAATACAGCTGCCTGGCCACCGCCTTCTGCCCGCCAGAATTCACCCTGGGGGAACTCCAGCAGGTGTACGAGACGGTCTGGGGCGTCGAGCTGGACCGCCCCAACTTCCGGCGCAAGGTCCTCACCACGCCCGGCTTCGTGCAGGCCGTGGAGGGACCGCCGCGCCGGACCGGCGGCCGGGGCAAACCGGCCGCGCTCTACCGGGCGGGTGCCGCCACCGCCCTGCACCCTCCCCTGCTGAGACCGGAAGGAAGAAGCACATGATCATGACCAGGACCCTGACCAAGCAGGCCGCCACCGGCGCGCTGACCGGGCTCGCGCTCGGCGACGCCCTGGGCTTCCCGACCGAGTTCAACAACGTGCCGTCGATCCTCGCCAAGTGCGGTCCGTGGCGCTCGATGCGGCTGCCGAAGCCCGCGCACGTCACCGACGACACCCAGATGACCCTGGCCCTGGGGCGGGGCATCCGCACCGCCATGGACCGCGGGCTGCTCACCCCGCCGCGGCTGGCCCGCCCGGTGCGCGAGGAGTTCGTCGACTGGTACCACTCGCCCGACAACAACCGGGCCCCCGGGCGCACCTGCATGACCGCCTGCCGGCTGCTCGACAGCGACCGGCCCTGGCAGGAGGCCAGCCAGACCGGTTCCAAGGGCTGCGGCGCCAACATGCGGGTCGCGCCGGTCGGTCTCGTCCCGGGGCTGAGCGACGAACAGCGCTCCGGCGCCGCCCAGTTGCAGGCCGCCCTCACCCACGGCCACCCGACCGCGCTCGCCGCGTCCGACCTGACGGCCCGCGCGGTGCACCTGCTGGCACAGGGGGCGGAGCCGATGGGCCTGATAGGGCAGCTGCGTTCGTACGCGTACGAGAACAGCGGCCGGTACCTCACGCGCTGGCTCGGCGACCTCTGGCGCCACGCGGGCGACGCCTCGCCCGAGCAGTACATCCAGCGCGGCTGGGACGAATGCCTCACCGTCCTGGCCCGCGTCCAGGACGCGCTGCGCGACCCGTCCCCGGAGACCGACCCCTGCGAGACCACCGGTGACGGCTGGATCGCCGAGGAGGCCCTGGCCACGGCCCTGCACTGCTTCCTCCTCTTCCCCGACGAACCCGTCACCGCCCTGCGCCGCGCCGCCTGCACCCGGGGCGACTCGGACTCCCTCGGCTGTCTGACCGGCGCGTTCGCCGGGGCGCACCTGGGAGCCGGGGCCTGGCCCAAGGAGTGGTCGGAGCGGATCGAGTACCGCAGCGATCTGCTGTCGCTGGGGGCGCTCTGGGATTCTTGATCCATGCGCATGGACACCAAGCACCTCCAGGAAGCCGGGCTGCCGGTCACGGACCTCGGCCCGGTCGTCGCCGGGGAGCGCCACCCGCTGCTGTTCGCCACGGTCTCCGGGGCGCATCTGTACGGGTTCCCCTCCAAGGACTCGGATGTGGACCTTCGGGGGGTCCATCTCCTGCCCGCGGAGGATCTCGTGGGACTCCGCGAGCCCGAGGAGACGCGCTCACGGATGTGGGACCGGGACGGGGTCGAGATGGACCTCGTCACGCACGACCTGCGGAAGTTCGTCCGGCTGATGCTGAAGCCGAACGGCTATGTGCTGGAGCAGCTGCTCTCGCCGCTGGTCGTGCACACGAGCGGGACACATGAGGAACTGGCGGACCTGGCGCCGGGCGTGGTCACCCGCAACCACGCCCACCACTACCGGGGATTCGCCAACACCCAGTGGCGGCTCTTCGGGAGGACCGGCGAGCTGAAGCCGCTGCTGTACACGTTCCGGGCGCTGCTCACCGGGATCCATCTGATGCGCAGCGGCGAGGTACGGGCGCATCTGCCGACCCTGCTCGGGGAGGTGGCGGCGCCCGCGTACCTGCCCGAGCTGATCGAGGCGAAGGCCGGGGCCGAGCACGGCGCGGCGGGGGACGCGGCGGGGCCGGAGGTCTCCCGGGACGTCGAGGCGCTGCACGGGGTGCTGGACGAGGCCCAGGCGGAGTCGAGGCTCCCCGATGCGCCCGGCGCGTTCGACGCGCTCCACGACCTCGTGGTGCGGGCACGGCTGACGGGGCGGGCGGGGTAGGGCCCGTTCGGAGCCCGCGGTCGCCCGGCCGGACCGGGGCCCGTCAGCCGTTCTCCGCCGGGCCGGGGCGCGTCCGTGGGTTCCCGCCGGTCAGGGCCCGGCAGCGGAGTCCCCGCCGGGCCAGGACACGGATGCCCGGCGAGTGCGGATCAGGAAGTCCTCCACCCGGGCCCGGTCCGGCTCCGGCGGGAGCGGGGAGTTCCTTCCGGCCGCCTCGTCCTCCTCGACGAGACGGTTCATCCGGCGCTCGACCTCCGCCCACGGCACCTCGCCCCGCCGCACCGCCAGCAGCTCCTCCCGGGCCGCGCCCACCTCGATCGTGAGCTCGCCCGTGCGCAGCAGGTCCCGGCCGGAGGCCAGCAGCCGCAGCAGATGCATGGCGTGCTTCCAGCGCGGCGCCCCGTATTGCCGTACGTCCGCCTCCAGCTTCCCGCGCTGGCCCAGGGCGTAGCGCACGAAGGTCCGGTGGGCCAGCCGGGAGAGGAACGCGCCGCGCAGGGAGAGGAGTTCACGGCCCACGGCGTCGGCGTGCTCCACCAGCGGCGAGTGCAGGCACTCCAGCACATTGGGGTTGGCGCGCAGCGCCAGATCGCAGAAGCGCTCCAGCTCCCACGAGAACTGCTCCTGCGCCGGGCCCTCGACATGGGTCGGCGGCTTCTCGAACCGCCAGAACAGCGGGGTCGGCGCGAGGAACACGCCGCGCCGGTCGGTGTCGCTCCCCTCCGTGGCGAGTCCGAAGGCGCGTGAGCCCATCACACAGGAGTAGACCGTGTGGTCGCGTACGAGGGCCTCGGGGCCGGGGGTGATCATGCCGGCGAGCGTACGGGAGCGAAAACGGGTTGCACCCGGGGTTTCCCGGCCCGGGGCCCCGGTGCGGAACGCCCGCCCGGGTGGCGCACCCTCGTTTTCTGGCCGACATTGTCGATGAATCCCCTCCGGGAGGGCGGGGTCGCGGCGGGAAGCGGCCCCGGCGGCACGCACCCGTTCCGTCTCACGGACAGAGCAGCCGGAACCGCCGGCCTCGCCGTCCCTCTAGGCTGATCCGTCGGAGAGATCACGCGGGCGGCCGGCAGGCGCGACCCGGACGAGGAACCGAGGAGCACGACGTGGCGGTACGAGCGGTCCGCGGAGCCGTCCAGCTGGACCAGGACGAGGCCGGGCACATGGGCGAGCAGGTCGGCGCCCTGCTCACGGCGGTCCTGGAGCGCAACAGCCTCGTCGCGGACGATCTGATCAGCATCTGGTTCACGGCCACCCCCGACCTGCACAGCGACTTCCCGGCCGCCGCCGCGCGCGGGCTCGGTATCGTCGACGTACCGCTGATCTGCGCCCAGGAACTGGACATCACGGGGGCCATGCCCCGCGTGGTGCGCGTCCTCGCGCATGTCGAGACGTACCTTCCCAAGTCCGAGATCGCCCATGTGTACCTCGGCGCCACCGCCGCACTCCGCAAGGACATCGCCCAGTGAGAACCGCCGTCGTCATCGGAACGGGCCTCGTCGGCACGTCCGCGGCCCTCGCCCTCGCCGGGCGCGGCATCCAGGTCCACCTCGTCGACCACGACGCCGGGTCCGCCCGCACCGCGGCCGCGCTGGGCGCCGGTACGGACGAGGCGCCCGAGGGCCGGGTGGACCTGGCGATCATCGCCGTGCCCCCCGCCCATGTGGCCTCGGTGCTGGCCGCCGCCATCCGGGACGGCATCGCCCGGGGCTACCTCGACGTCGCCAGCGTGAAGGGCGGCCCGCGCCGCGAGCTGGAGGCCCTCGGCCTCGACCTCACGCCGTACATCGGTACGCACCCCATGGCCGGCAAGGAGCGGTCGGGCCCGCTCGCCGCCACCGCGGACCTGTTCGAGGGCCGGCCCTGGGTCCTCACGCCGACCCGGGACACCGACACCGAGGTCCTCAACCTCGCCCTGGAGCTGGTCGCGCTCTGCCGCGCCGTCCCGGTCGTCATGGACGCCGACGCGCACGACCGGGCCGTCGCCCTGGTCTCCCACACCCCGCAGCTGATCTCGTCGATGGTCGCCGCGCGCCTGGAGGAGGCCGACGAGACCGCCGTGCGCCTCTGCGGCCAGGGCATCCGGGACGTCACCCGGATCGCCGCCTCCGACCCCCGGATGTGGGTGGAGATCCTCTCCGCCAACCCCGGCCCGGTCGCCGACGTGCTGGCCGGGGTCGCCGCCGACCTGGACGAGACGGTACGGGCACTGCGCGGCCTCCAGTCCGACGACGACGAACGGCGCCGCGAGGGCACCCAGGGCATCGAGGACGTCCTGCGCCGGGGCAACGCGGGCCGGATCAGGGTGCCCGGCAAGCACGGGACCGCCCCCACCGTCTACGAGATGGTGTCCGTGCTCATCAGCGACCGGCCGGGCGAGCTGGCCGGGATCTTCGCCGACGCCGGGCGGGCCGGGGTCAACGTCGAGGACGTACGCATCGAGCACGCCACCGGGCAGCAGGCCGGTCTGGTCCAGCTGATGGTCGAGCCGAGCGCGGCCCCCCGGCTGAGCGCGGCGCTGAGCGAGCGCGGCTGGTCGATACGGCAGTAGCCCCGGGGCGGGCAGGGCCAAAGGGCCGTTGTCCACAGGGGTGCGGAGACCCGCTCCGACACTCGGTAACCTTGTGCGGGGCGGGTTCGCACGCGCCCCCGTCCCGCCCACCCCGTGTATCAGGAAGGTGTCCACCACCGTGGAAACCCGTACGGCCCCGGCCGCAGTGATCGTCGCCATCGACGGGCCCTCCGGCACCGGCAAGTCGAGCACGTCCAAGGCCGTCGCCGCGCAGCTCGGCCTGAGCTACCTGGACACCGGCGCCCAGTACCGGGCGATCACCTGGTGGATGCTGAACAACGGCGTCGACGTGCAGGACGCCGCGGAGGTGGCGACCGCCGCCGCCAAGCCGGTCATCGTCTCCGGCACGGATCCCGCCGCCCCGACGATCACCGTCGACGGCGAGGACGCCTCGGCCCCGATCCGCACCCAGGAGGTCACCTCCAAGGTCAGCGCCGTCAGCGCGGTGCCCGAGGTGCGCACCCGGATCACCGAGCTCCAGCGCTCCATCGCGGCCGCGGCCGGGCACGGCATCGTCGTCGAGGGCCGTGACATCGGCACCACCGTGCTGCCGGACGCCGACCTGAAGATCTTCCTCACCGCTTCCCCGGAGGCGCGCGCCGCCCGGCGCAGCGGAGAGGTCAAGGGCTCCGATCTCGCCGCCACCAAGGAAGCGCTGATCAAGCGGGACGCGGCCGACTCCGGCCGCAAGACCTCCCCGCTCGCCAAGGCCGACGACGCCGTCGAGGTGGACACCACCGAGCTGACCCTTCAGCAGGTCATCGAGTGCGTCGTCACCCTCGTCGAGGAGAAGCGGGCCGCGAAGTGACCCAGGCCACGGGCTCGCCCTCGCCGCGCGGTGCGGCGGTCGGGCGCGGGATCGGCATCGGGCTGATGTACGGGCTGTGGAAGCCCCGCGTCCTCGGTGCGTGGCGGGTCCCCGCCGCCGGACCCGTCATACTCGCGGTGAACCACTCGCACAACATCGACGGTCCGATGCTGATGGGCACCGCGCCCCGGCCCGTCCACTTCCTGATCAAGAAGGAGGCGTTCGTCGGCCCGCTCGACCCGTTCCTGCGCGGAATCGGTCAGCTGAAGGTGGACCGTACGACCGTCGACCGCGCCGCCGTCACCCATGCCCTCGGTGTGCTGGCGAACGGCGGGGCCCTCGGGATCTTTCCCGAGGGCACCAGGGGCGAGGGCGACTTCGCCTCCCTGCGCGCCGGGCTCGCGTACTTCGCGGTACGCAGCGGGGCGCCGATCGTGCCCGTGGCCGTCCTGGGAAGCACCGAGCGCAGCGGACGGTTGATATCGGCACTGCCGCCGCTGCGCAGCCGGGTCGACGTCGTCTTCGGCGACGCCTTCGAGGCGGGCGACGGCAGCGGGCGGCGTACGCGCAAGGCGCTGGACGAGGCGACGGTACGGATCCAGGAGCGGCTGACCGCCCATCTGGACGAGGCCAGGCGCTTCACCGGGCGCTAAGTAAGACTTGAGTAGTGGGCCGCGTGTCGGCGGCCCATCGATGATGATGCAAAGAGGAACGGACTTCATGAACGACCAGATTCACTCCGACGGCTCGGACCACGAGCACGGAGCGCTTGGCGACGCCGAGTACGCGGAGTTCATGGAGCTCGCCGCGGAGGAGGGCTTCGATCTCGAAGAGGTCGAGGGCGCGATCGACGAGGCCGGTCACGGACCGCTGCCCGTCCTCGCCGTCGTCGGCCGTCCCAATGTCGGCAAGTCGACACTGGTGAACCGGATCATCGGCCGCCGCGAGGCGGTCGTCGAGGACAAGCCCGGCGTCACCCGCGACCGGGTCACCTACGAGGCCGAGTGGGCGGGCCGCCGCTTCAAGGTCGTCGACACCGGCGGCTGGGAACAGGACGTGCTGGGCATCGACGCCTCCGTCGCCGCCCAGGCCGAGTACGCCATCGAGGCGTCCGACGCGGTCGTCTTCGTGGTCGACTCGACCGTCGGCGCGACCGACACCGACGAGGCCGTCGTCAAGCTGCTGCGCCGGGCGGGCAAGCCCGTCGTGCTGTGCGCCAACAAGGTCGACGGACAGAGCGGCGAGGCGGACGCCACCGCACTCTGGTCGCTGGGTCTCGGCGAGCCGCACCCGGTCTCCTCGCTGCACGGCCGCGGCACCGGCGACCTGCTCGACGCCGTGCTCGAAGCGCTTCCCGAGGCCCCGGCCCAGCGCTTCGGCACCGCGATCGGCGGCCCGCGCCGGATCGCGCTCATCGGCCGCCCGAACGTCGGCAAGTCCTCGCTGCTGAACAAGGTGGCGAACGAGGACCGCGTCGTCGTCAACGAGCTCGCGGGCACCACCCGTGACCCGGTCGACGAGCTGATCGAGCTCGGTGGCATCACCTGGAAGTTCATCGACACGGCCGGCATCCGCCGCCGCGTCCACCTCCAGGAGGGCGCGGACTACTACGCCTCGCTGCGTACCGCCGCCGCCGTGGAGAAGGCCGAGGTCGCCGTCGTCCTGATCGACGCGGGCGAGTCCATCAGCGTCCAGGACCAGCGCATCATCACCATGGCCGTGGAGGCCGGGCGTGCCCTGGTGATCGCGTACAACAAGTGGGACACCCTCGACGAGGAGCGCCGCTACTACCTGGAGCGCGAGATCGAGACGGAGCTCGCGCAGATCGCGTGGGCGCCCCGGGTCAATGTCTCGGCCGTCACCGGCCGGCACATGGAGAAGCTCGTTCCGGCGATCGAGACCGCCCTCGCCAGCTGGGAGACCCGCGTTCCCACCGGTCGGCTCAACGCCTTCCTCGGCGAGATCGTCGCCTCCCACCCGCACCCCGTCCGCGGCGGCAAGCAGCCCCGGATCCTCTTCGGCACCCAGGCCGGTACCAAGCCGCCGCGCTTCGTGCTGTTCGCCTCGGGCTTCCTGGAGCACGGCTACCGGCGCTTCGTCGAGCGCCGGCTCCGTGAGGAGTTCGGCTTCGAGGGCACCCCGATCCACATCTCGGTACGCGTCCGCGAGAAGCGCGGCCGCAACAAGTAGCAGCCACGGGCGTACGACCGAGCCCCGGACCGTCCCGCATGGGGGACGGCCCGGGGCTCGGTCGTGGGGTCAGACCCCTCGCGAACCCGGGGGCAGGGCCGCCGGCCGGCTGCGCCCGGAATGCCGGCCCACCCGCTGCCAGGAGCCGAGGCCGCCGCTGTGGCTGCCGGAGCCGCCGGTCACGGCGAGACCGGTGGAGAAGCCGGCGGAGTGGCCGCTCAGCGGGAGACGGCTGCCGAAGAGCCCGGTGCCGAAGGCCATGAAGCCGAGATTCTCCTCGCCGCTCCGATCACCCGGCAGCGCCCGGAACGAGCGACGGTACTCGGAGTACAGCGCGTCGTAGATCGGAGTCTGGGACTGACCGCCCGAGGGGTCCCGCGAGGGCCGCATGGCAGGGATCGGGCTCGGGCGCTGGTGGGAGGAGTCGTATGAGTGCACGTATGTGCCAACGACCCCGGTCTCCGTCGGATGCGGGCGCGGCGGAGAAATAGCTGTTCGCCGCCGGTGGGAGCGGCCGACGGCCACGATCAGGTACCGGCCAGCGGCATCGCGGCGGCGACCAGGAGCCCGTCGGCCGCCGCCTTGTCCAGGGCGTCCCGCAGCAGGTCCTCACGCGGCTGCTGGCCGATCGTCCCGGCGGGGGCGGCGTAGACGAGGACGGTCTGCGACTTGTTGGCCGCGGTCCGCCAGCCCTCGGTGACCTGGAGGGGCGCGTGCGCCTGCCACCAGGCGACCGGTGCGCCGCCGCCGGTGCCCGGCTGGAGTACGGCGTGCAGCCGGCCCATGGCGAGCAGGATCGACCAGCCGTGCAGCACGGCGGGCACCTGGTCCATCCCGGCGGCCGGGTGGAAGCCCTGCTCCCGCAGCAGCTGGAGGAATTCGTCGCCCCGGCTGCCGTCGGTGCCCGGACGGGCGATCGCACCGGTCGGCTCGACGACGAGGGCCGGGTGGAGCTCGTCGTCGATCAGGACGAGGCCGCTGGTGACCCCGAGAACCGCCTGCTCGGGGGAGAGGCCCTCCGGGGCCTCGCCGCCGGTGATGCTGCGTACGGCGCCCTGCAGCTGCTCCTCGGCGACCTGGACGACCTGCGAGGGGATGCACGTCGCGTGGGCGAAGGCCAGGACGGCGGTCTCGTCACCGACGAAGAGCACCGTGCTCGTGCGTTCCTGCTCGGAGTCGCCGGGGGTGCGGCAGGAAGTGCAGTCGTAACTGCCCGGGGCGTTGTCGCCGATGAGCAGCCGGTCGGCTTCGGCGTCGCCGATCTCGGCGCGTACGTCCTCGCTGACGTCGAGCATGCGCGGCACGGGGTGGCTCCTCGAACTCGGTGCGTGCGCCGGGCGGTTCCCGGCTCATGGAAATGACAACGGGCGAGCCGCGGCCGGGGTCACGCGAGAAAGGGAACGTAATCGAACCAACCGGCGCAGAGGGTGAATCTCGGGGTCCTGGAGGCTGTTTAAGGCGTATTTGTCGTGATCTTGCGGGGCGGGATGTGATCGACTCGCCCGTGCACCGGTGCGCCGATACCTCGATAAAGCAGGAAAACGGACGAGTTCACGGCTGGCTGAAATTCGTCCCTACTCGGAGTGAACCGTCGACCGGCCCGTGCCGTCCTGCCAAGTGCGGCCCACAGCTGATCCAGTCGAACCGGGAGACATGGCGTCTCATGCACATTTCTTTCCTGCTCCACAACGCCTATGGAGTCGGAGGCACGATCCGTACGACGTTCAACCTCGCCGGGGAGCTGGCCGGGCACCACGACATCGAGATCGTGTCGGTCTTCCGGCACCGTGACGTGCCCGCGCTGGGCGCGCCCGAAGGCGTGCGCCTGCGCCACCTCGTCGATCTCCGCAAGAAGAGCCCGACGTACGACGGCGACGCCACCGACTACGCCCGCCCCGCCACCGTGTTCCCGCGCGGCGACAGCAGGTACCGGCAGTACAGCAGGCTGAGCGACGCCCGGGTGGCGGACCATCTGCGCTCCCTGGAGGCGGACGTCGTGGTCGGCACCCGGCCGGGGCTCAATGTGCACATCAGCAGGCAGGCCCGCCGCGGCCCGGTCCGGATCGGTCAGGAGCACCTCACCCTCGACAGCCACGGCTACCGGCTCCGCCGCGAGATCGGGCACCGCTACGCCCTGCTCGACGCGATCACCACCGTCACCGAGGCGGACGCCCGTGCCTACCGGGCCGGGTTCAAGCTGCCCGGGGTACGGATCGAGGCCATCCCCAACAGCGTGCCCGCGCCGACCATCCCGCCCGCCGACGGCGACCACAAGTGGGTGATCGCCGCGGGCCGGCTGCACAAGGTCAAGCGCTACGACCTGCTCGTCCGGGCCTTCGCCGACGTGGTCGCGGTCCGTCCGGACTGGCGGCTGCGCATCTACGGCGGCGGCGACGCGACCGGCAACGAACGACAGGCGCTGCTCGACCTCGTCGCCGAACTCGGCCTGCACGACCACGTGTTCCTGATGGGACCGGTCAATCCGCTGGAGGCCGAGTGGCCCAAGGGATCGATCGCCGCGGTCACGTCGGACCGCGAGTCCTTCGGCATGACCATCGTCGAGGCGATGCGCGGCGGGCTGCCGGTCGTCGCCACCGACTGCCCGCACGGCCCCCGCGAGATCATCGACGACGGCACCGACGGACGGCTGGTGCCCGTCGGCGACACGGCGGCGGTGGCTGACGCCCTGCTCGGCCTGATCCAGGACGACGAGGCCCGGCGCCGCGCGGGGCACGCCGCGCTGGTCGCCTCGCAGCGGTTCGACCCGTCGCGGATCGCCGAACGCCACGAACAGCTCTTCACCGAACTCGCCTCGCGGGGCCCGCGCGACCGCTCGCACGGCGCGATGAGGACCACGCTGCACCGTGCCCGGGGCACCGTGCTGGACGGGGCGTACGCCCTGCGCTACAAGGCGGCCGCCGCGATCCGCAAGGGGAAGACCGCATGAGCGCCTCCGCAGGGCGAAGCACACCGCGGGCCGACTGCACCGTGGGACCCGACGGCGGGATCACCTTCGATCTCGGCCTCCGCCGCGAGGACGGGGAAGCACCCGAACTGCTCCTGCGGCTGCGCGGCAGCAAGGGCGCGGCCGGCGGGACCGTACGGCTCCCGCTGAGCCCGCTGCGCGACGGACGGCTGCGCGCGGTGCTGCCCGGGGCCGGGGAGTACGCCGAGGGCCGCTGGGACGTGTACCTCCGCGAGCCGGGCACGGACGACGACGCGGCGGTGGCCGTCGAGCCCGGGACCAGGGATCTGCGGCTGCTCGTCGACCGCACCCCGGGGCCCGGTCCGGTCGCGGTCCGCATCCCGTACCCGACCCTCGACGGCCGGCTCGCCGTGCGCTGCTGGCACCGCGCCCCGCACGCCGAGGCGGGAGCGGTGACCTTCGACGAGACCGGGGTCACCGTCGAGTGCAGGCTGTACGGCGCGGAGCTCGGGGCCGACGCCGGTGTCGAGGCGCGGCAGCCCGGCGCCGGAGGCCGGGTCCTGCGGGTGCCGGTCACCGGGCGGGACGGCGCCTTCGCCTTCACGCTCCCCCTGGACCGGCTGGCCGAGGGGGCCGTCACCGCGCAGCAGCTGTGGACGCTCTGGCTGGTGACCGGGACGGCGGAGGGCGAAGGGTCCGGCGGCGTACGGATCTCCCGGATCCTCGACGACGTCTGGGACCGCAAGAAGATCTTCGTCTACCCCGGCCGCGGCACGGGGGAGGGGACCCTGGCCACCCCCTGCTACTCCACCGACAACGACCTGTGCGTACGGCTCGAACCGGAGCCGGTGGGCTGAGGCCGGTCCGCCGGGCTCGCGGACACGTGCTGTCCTCAAGGGCTGGCAGACTCGTCCCATGTTGGAGACCTCGGCACGACTGCTGCGTCTGCTCTCACTCCTCCAGGCCCACCGGGACTGGTCCGGCGCCGACCTCGCCGAGCGGCTCGGGGTCACCCCCCGGACCGTCCGGCGCGACGTCGACAAGCTGCGCGAACTGGGCTACCCGGTCAACGCCAGCCCCGGCACCGGCGGCGGGTACCAGCTCGGCGCCGGGGCCGAGCTGCCGCCCCTGCTGCTGGACGACGAGGAGGCCGTCGCCGTCGCGGTCGGTCTGCGCACCGCCGCGGGCAACGGCATCGAGGGCATCGGAGAGACCTCCGTACGCGCTCTGGCCAAGCTCGAACAGGTGCTGCCGGACCGCCTCCGGCGCCGGGTGAACGCGCTGAACACCTTCACCGTGCCGCTGCTCCGAGGGACCGCCGGGGAGGTCGCCGACGCGGGGGTCCTGACCGAACTCGCCGGGGCCTGCCGGGACGCCGAGCGGCTGCGCTTCGCGTACCGGGACCACTCCGGCTCCGTCTCCCGGCGGACCGTCGAACCGCACCGGCTGGTGTGCACCGAGCGCCGCTGGTACCTCGTCGCCTGGGACCTGGACCGCGCGGACTGGCGTACCTTCCGGGTGGACCGGATCACGCCCACGCCGCCGCACGGCCCGAGGTTCGTCCCCCGTGACGCGCCTGCCGAGGACCTGGCCGCCTATGTGTCGAAGGGGATCTCCACGGGGGTGTACCCGACGCGGGCGGTGGTCCGGCTGAAGGCGGGCATCGAGCGCGCGGCCGAGCGGGTCTCGCCCTCGGCGGGGGTGCTGGAGGCGGTCGACGCCGACACCTGTCTGCTGCGCGCCGGTGCGGCGACCTGGGAAGTGCTGGTCATCCACGTGATGATGCTGGGAATCGACTTCGAAGTGGTCGAACCGCCGGAGCTCCAGGACGCGATCGGGACGGTCAGGGACCGGCTCTCCAGAGCCCTGGACCGAGTCCCGCCTGCGACAACGCCATAGGGGCGGCCCGGGTTGCCCGTTATACCCACGGACGGCCGACGGGCGGCCCGGCGGTCGGCGCGGAATATTGTGACCAGAGGATAAGGGTGCCATAAGGAAGCGTGAATTCCCGGCGACCTGCTCATTTACACAGGTTATTCGGAACGGGAATTCGACGCGCTCGGCACGGGATATTCCGTTCCGATTCCGGGCCTTCCGGCCGCTTGTTCCCGGGCTTGTCCGATTACTGTGTGTCCGGTCCCCGGGGCCCGTGTTCGGGCGGTGTGATCCGAGCGGCGGGCGTGTCGTGATCCTGTGACACAAGCGTGACCGATGGGGGACGTGGGGATGCCAGGCGGCGGCGGAGCCCCGGCTTCCGTCATGGCCCCCGGCCGCCTACGGTGAAAGACATGGCACCCATACCGAGCCCCTCCGCCCAGCCCGACGACACCCCCGGTGCGTACGTCGGCCTCGCCTCCGAGGCCGCCGAGCGCCGGGCCCGCGGCCATGGCTGGAGCACCGTCAGATCCCTGCCGCCGGGCGCGATCGTCACGATGGAGTTCCGGAGCGGGCGGATCAACTTCGAGGTCGCCGCCGGTGTCGTCACCCGCTGCTGGGTGGGCTGAGGGCACCGCCGGTCCGGCGCCCGTGACCCGAGGACGCGTGAGGGCCCCGACGCCGGTCGGGGCCCTCACACATGTCCGGGAGCGGCTGTGCGTACCGCTACGCGTCCGCCGGGGCCTCAGCCACCGGCCACCGGGCGGGCCGGGGCGGTGCCGCCGCGCGGTGTGCGGTCGGCGTGCGGCGGGCGACGGCTGCCGGCCGGGGTGACCGGGGTCCGCTCCGAGCGCACCAGGTGCGTCGTGTGCGCGCGCGAGCGGGGGCTCGCGGCCCCTGCGGCGACCGGCTCCGGCGCGGGGTTCTGCGCCGGGACGTCGCCGCCGTCCGGCTGCGGCAGCAGCACGGTCCTGGGCCCGCCGGCCGCGACCGGCACGGAGGGAACGGGACGGCCGAGCCCCCGCAGGTTGTCGCGCTGGGCGAAGATCCACGCCTCGGCCCGGGTGATCAGCGGCTCGACCCAGGGCAGGCCCAGCATGATCAGCAGCCCCGCCGCCCAGCCCAGCAGGACGTCGCTGAGCCAGTGCGTACCGAGATAGACGGTGGTGAGACCGACGCCGAGCGAGACGATGGCCGACATCGCCGAGAGATAGCGCCGGGCCCGTGGCGTAGTGGCCAGATAGGCGAGGATTCCCCAGGTCACCACCGCGTTGGCGGTGTGCCCGGAGGGAAATATGTCGCCGCCGGCGAAGAGTTCGGCGGAGCCGATCTGGGTCGCGTAGTGCGGACCGAGTCGCCCCAGGCCGATCTTGACCGCGCCGACCGTCACATTGAGCAGCAGCAGCGCCGCGCCCAGCGTCAGCAGCGGCCGCAGTGTGTGCTGCCGCCAGGAGCGCCAGCCGAGCCAGCACGCGACCATGGTGGCGGTGGGTCCGCGCTGGCCGAGCACGACGTAGTAGTCGAGGAAGGCATGGATTCCCGGCCATTGCTGATACGGCCGGAAGAGCATGACCTTCCAGTCCAGGGTCACCAGCCAGGACGAGACCAGCACGGCGACGACGATGGCGAGATAGAACGCCAACGTCCCGCCGAAGAGCGCGATGCGGTGACGACTCATCCGCGGTGGCTCTATCTTCGGCGGCTCCGGCTCCCGGTCCAGGCGGGCAAAGATGTCGGTACGCACCCAATCGACGTTACAGCGAGTTAGTGCGGGACCAGGTCGTTCCGGTCTCTTTGTGATGACGATGTGATGTGGACTATGTCTCGGACGGCCCTTAATTCATGACTCGGGTATGCCTCTCGAAGGGCCTTCGCGCTATTGATTTCGCACGCATTTCGGAAGGGTGTTTGGACGCGGGAAGAAAAGCGCAGGAGGTGCCGGTATGAATTTATCCGGGCTCGGCGGAAGGCGGAACGGACGGTGCCGGTCCGGTCACCGGCCGCTTTCGGTGCGGGCCCGGCGGCCGCCGCGCGCGGGCGGCCGGGTACCGTCCTGTGCCGGGTGCGGAGGGTGTCCTCGCAGGTCCGGGCGGCGGGCCGGGGTGGCGTACGCCACACCCCGTGGCCGGACCGGGTATGAGGTGGACCACGTGTGAGGGGTCCGAACTCGCGTACGCTGACGGATCACTCGCCCGTCGATGCCGGGCCATGAGGAGCGGCGAACCGTCGCATCCACGGTTGGCCCGCCGAGCGCGAGGGACCTTGGGAGGTACATGCATGTCCGGGACGACCACAGCCCGATTCCGGCTGCGCCCAGCGGCCGACGGTGCCAATCGATGGGTCGTCCTCGTCGTCCTCTGCCTCAGCCTCCTGCTCGTGGCGCTCGACGCCACCGTGCTCCACGTCGCCGTACCCGCCGTCACCGAGGACCTGCGGCCCAGCGCCGTCGGCCTCCTCTGGATCGTCGACGCCTATCCGCTGGTCTGCGCCTCGCTGCTGATCCTCTTCGGCACCCTCGGGGACCGGGTCGGGCGCCGCCGCGTCCTGCTGCTCGGCTACGCGCTCTTCGGCGTCGCCTCCGCGATCGCCGCGCTGGCCGGGAGCCCCGGCGTGCTCATCGTGGCGCGCGCCCTGCTCGGGGTCGGCGGCGCGATGATCATGCCCGCGACGCTGTCGATCCTCCGGCAGGTCTTCCCCGACCGGCGTGAGCGGGCCGTCGCGATCGGCGTCTGGAGCGCGGTCGCCGCGGTGGGCGCCGCCACCGGCCCGGTCATCGGCGGCTTTCTCGTCGAGCACTTCTGGTGGGGCTCGGTCTTCCTGATCAACGTGCCGCTGATGGCGCTGGTGCTGCCGGTCGGGCGGCTGTTGCTGCCCGAGTCGCGCGGCGGCCAGGACGGCCCGTGGGACGTGCTGGGCGCGCTGATGGCCGCGGCCGGAGTGCTCGGGGTGGTCCTCGGGGTGAAGCGGGCGGGCACCGGGGAAGGGGTGCTGACCCCGGCCACGCTCGTCCCGCTGCTGATCGGGGCGGTGCTGCTCGTCGTGTTCGTGCGCCGTCAGAAACGGCGTACGCATCCGCTGATCGACATCGGGATGTTCGCCCGGCCCGCCTTCTCCACCGCGGTGGGCTGCATCGTCCTGGCCATGCTGGCCCTGGTCGGCCTCGAACTCATAGCCGTGCAGTACCTCCAGCTCGTCCTCGGCCTGAGCCCGCTCCAGACCGGTCTGCGGCTGTTGCCGCTCACCTTCGCCGCCATGGCCGCGGGCGCCACCGGCTCGTACACCCTGCGCCGGCTGGGCCCGCGCCGGATGGTCGGCTGGGGCTTCGCGCTCACGGCCGTCTCGGTGCTGATCCTGACCGCGATGGGCCAGCACGACCGGCCCGTGCTCCTGACGGTGGCCTTCGTCGCCCTCGGCTTCGGGCTCCAGACCACGCTCTTCGGGGCGTACGAGTCGATGCTCAGCGAGGCCCCCGCCGACCGTGCGGGCGGGGCGGCGGCGATCGGCGAGACCTCGTACCAGCTGGGCGCGGGCATGGGGATCGCCCTGCTCGGCAGTGTCATGAACGCCGCCTACACCCCCGGGCTCTCGAAGCTCTCCGACGCGGGCGTCCCGGCCGGGGCCCGTGCGGCCGCCGCCCATTCGCTGGGCGAGGCCTACCAGGTGGCGGACCGGCTGGGCGGCCCGCTGGGCGCCGTGCTGCGTTCCACGGCGCGCCACTCCTTCGTCACGGGACTGCACGTCACACTGCTGGTCAGCGCCGCTCTGCTGCTGGCCGGGGCGTTCGCCGCGCTGTGGCTGCCGCGGATGATGGACTGCCCCTCGCCGGCGCTCGGCGACGCGGAGCCGGCCGACGCGGCCGGGACGCGCGAACACCGCCCCGCGCGCGAACTCCCCGCGCAGCGCTCCCCGGTGCGGCCCGCCCGGCGCCGACCCGCCGAGGCGACCGGCCCTGGACGGGCGGCGCACTGAGTCGTAACGTCGGTGCGACGCCATAACTAACACTGCTAGTTTTAGGATCGCGCGAGCCGCCGGAGGCGCCCATGTCCAGCACCGAGTCCTCGAAGCTCCCACCGTTCGACCCCGCCGACCCGATCGGCGTCGACGACCTGCTCGGCGCCGAGGACCTGGCGATCCGCGGGACGGTCCGCGACTGGGCCGCCGACCGGGTCCTGCCGCACATCGCCGAGTGGTACGAGAACGGCGAGCTGCCCGGTATCCGGGAGCTGGCCCGTGAGCTCGGCGCGCTCGGCGCGCTCGGCATGTCCCTCCAGGGATACGGCTGCGCGGGCGCCACCGCCGTCCAGTACGGACTGGCCTGTCTGGAGCTCGAAGCCGCGGACTCGGGGATCCGCTCCCTGGTCTCCGTACAGGGGTCGCTCGCCATGTACGCCATCCACCGCTTCGGCTCCGAGGAGCAGCGGCGCCGCTGGCTCCCCGGCATGGCGGCCGGCGAGATCATCGGCTGCTTCGGCCTCACCGAACCGGACCACGGCTCCGACCCGGCCGGGATGCGCACCCACGCCAGGCGCGACGGCGGGGACTGGGTGCTCACCGGGCGCAAGATGTGGATCACCAATGGCTCGGTCGCCGGGGTCGCGGTCGTCTGGGCGCAGACCGACGAAGGGATCCGCGGCTTCGCCGTGCCGACCGACACCCCGGGCTTCTCCGCGCCGGAGATCAAGCACAAGTGGTCCCTGCGCGCCTCGGTCACCAGTGAGCTGGTCCTGGACGAGGTGCGGCTGCCCGCCGACGCCGTACTCCCCGGGGCCGTCGGTCTGCGCGGTCCGCTCAGCTGTCTGAGCCATGCCCGTTACGGAATCGTCTGGGGCGCGATGGGCGCGGCCCGCGCCAGCTTCGAGGCGGCCGTGGACTACGCGAGGACCAGGGAGCAGTTCGGCCGGCCGATCGGTGGCTTCCAGCTCACCCAGGCCAAGCTCGCGGACATGGCCGTGGAACTGCACAAGGGCATCCTGCTCGCCCACCATCTGGGCCAGCGGATGGACGCGGGCAGGCTCCGCCCGGAGCAGGTCAGTTTCGGGAAGCTCAACAATGTGCGGGAGGCGATCGAGATCTGCCGTACCTCGCGCACGATCCTCGGCGCCAACGGGATCTCGCTGGAGTACCCCGTGATGCGCCATGCGACGAATCTGGAGTCGGTGCTCACCTACGAGGGGACCGTGGAGATGCACCAGCTGGTGCTGGGCAAGGCGCTCACCGGTCTCGACGCGTTCCGTTAGGACCTGTCCGGCGAGCGCCCTGCTCAGCTCTGGTTGAAGAAGCCGTCGGCCGGGCGGCCGGTGGCTTCGGTGACCACCTGTGTGTCGGCCGGGGTCAGCAGGAAGACCCGGGTGGCGACGCGCTCGATGGAGCCGCGCAGTCCGAAGATCAGCCCGGCGGCGAAGTCCACGACGCGCTTCGCGTCCGTGGGGTCCATGGTCGTGAGGTTGACGATCACCGGCACGCCGTCACGGAACAGCTCACCGATGGCCCGCGCGTCCCGGAAGCTGTCCGGGGTGACGGTGGCGATCCGGCGGCCCGTCTCCTCGGCGGCCTCGGACGCGACCTGCACCCGGGGGTCGGTCACCCAGGCCGGGCCGGTCCCGGTCTGCGCGCCCTCGGCGTACTCGTCGTCGTAGTACCGCTCGTCGTTGTCCTCCACGAGGCCCAGCCAGGCACTCGCCTTGCGCACCGATCCCATGGACGCCTCCTCTCACCGCGGTTCCGTGGCGTTCCGCATCTTTTCCGTCTCCCCCTATGGTCGTCCATGATGCGGATCGTGCGCCAAGTGGATAGTCGGCGCGCAGGGGATTCGTGACGGTACTGGCACAGAAGATGTGGCGCTTTGTCAGGCTTTCTCCTACATAGGGAGTCTGAAGGAAAGAAAATATGATGCCCCGGGCCGTATGGGTGATGTGGCCGACGTACGGGTGAACGGCACGGTCGATACGATGCACACCGCGCGGCCGCACGAGCCCGGCGCAAAGGTGAACGACTCTCGGGGGATCGTCGTGTTCGGAATAGTCAGGCCCTGTGCCCATCGGTTGTCCGAGGGGCTCAGGACCGAGTGGATGGCCCATCTCTGCGGGCTCTGCCTCGCGCTTCGCTCCGATCACGGGCAATTCGCCAGGATCGTCACGAACTATGACGGTCTGATTGTTTCCGTCCTGACGGAGGCTCAGTCCGAGCGCACCTCCGGATGGCGGCGCACGGCGGGGCCCTGTCCGCTGCGCGCCATGCGGACCGCCCCGGTCGCCAAGGGCGAGGGCGCCAGGCTGGCCGCCGCCGTCTCCCTGGTGCTGGCCTCGGCGAAGGTCCGGGACCACGTCGCGGACGGGGACGGACTGTTGAGGCGCCGTCCGGTCGCCGCCGCCGCACGCCGGGTCGCCGCGGGCTGGGACCGGGCGGGCGCACGCACCGGCGCCCGGCTCGGCTTCGACACGGCGCTGCTCGTGGACGCCGTCGACCGGCAGACCGGCATCGAGCGGATCGCCGGACCCGGCACCCCGCTGCTCACGGTCACCGAACCCACCGAGACCGCCACCGCGGCCGCCTTCGCCCACACCGCGGTGCTGGCCGGCAGGCCGCAGAACGCGGAGCCGCTCGCCGAGGCCGGACGCCTCTTCGGACGGCTGGCGCATCTGCTGGACGCCGTGGAGGACCAGGAGGCCGACGCCGCGTCAGGTGCCTGGAACCCGCTCACCGCGACCGGCACCTCGCGCGCCGAGGTGCGACGGCTGTGCGACGACGCGCTGCACGGGGTGCGGCTGGCCCTGCGCGATGCCGAGTTCACCGACGGCAAGCTGGCCCATGTGCTGCTGGCGCACGAACTGCGCCAGTCGGTGGACCGGGCCTTCGGCACCACGGCGTGCTCGCACGGGGCGGGCGGCGTGCTGCTGGACGGAGCCGGCGCCCCGTCAGCCTCCGGGCAGACCGGGGCCTTCGGGCCGCCGCCGGGCAATCCGTACGCGCCGGGCCCCGGCGGACCCGCGGGCCCGCCGATGCCCCCGCCCGAGCCGCCGCGCGACCGGCGCGGTCTGATCATGGGCTGCCTGGTGTGGGCGGGACTGGCCTGCACCTGCCAGATGTGCTGCGGCACGTTCGAGGACCCGTGGAGCCATCGGCGCCGCGAAGGACTCTGCAATCAGTGCGACTGCGGGGACTGCTGCGACGGATGCGACTGCTGTAGTAACTGCGGGGACTGCTGTGATGGGTGCGATTGCTGCGACTGCGATTGCGGCTGCTGAGCCGGATGCCCGGAGCGGCCGGACGCCCGGCACGGGTGCCAAGTGTCTCCCGCCGGGCAGCCGGACGCCCGGCACGGATCACCGGATCTCGGGCGGCGAGATCTGGGAGGTCCTGATCGCCGACGGGCCGATGCCCCACTTCTTCAGGATCCGGTCGTAGGTGCCGTCCGCCTTGAGACCGTTCACCGCGGCCCGGAAGGCGGGCGCCAGCGCGGTGCCCTTCTTGAAGGCGAAGCCGACGTCGAGGCGCTTGAACTCGTTGAGGAAGCGCACCCCCTCCTGCTGACGCACCGCGTACCGCAGCCCGTTGATGGTGGACATCAGCACATCGCTGCGGCCCTGCTGGAGCGAGGCCCAGGTGGCGCCCTGGTCGTTGTACGTCTTCACCTCGTACGGCTCGCGGCCCGCGTCGGCGCACCGGTGCCGGTTCTCCTCCAGGGTCACCTCGAAGGTGGTGCCCGCGCCGGTGCCCACGGTCAGGCCGCAGAGCTGGACGAGATCGGTGACCTTCTTCAGCCTGCTGTCCTCGCGGACCGCGAAGCCCTGGCCGTCATTGATGTACGTGACGAAGTCGATCGTCGCGCGGCGCTCCTCGGTCACCCCGAAGTTGCCGGTGCCCACGTCGTACTTCCCGCTGCCCAGGGCCGGCAGGATCGCCTCGAAGGAGGCCACCTCGCGGGTGAACCGCAGGCCGAGCTTCCGGGCCACCGCGTCGGCGAAGTCGATGTCCGTACCGGCCACCGTCCTGCCGTCCGCGAGATAGGTGGCGCCCGGGGGGTTGCCGACGCTCGCGGCGATGGTCAGGGTCCCGGCGGCGCGGACATCGGCGGGCAGCAGTTTCGCCGCGGCCTCGTCCTCGCGCACCGAGGAGACGACGTCCCGCGTCGGAACCTTCCCGCCGGCCGCCGCGTTCCGGGCGGCGCCGCCCGGTGCGGCCGCCGGATCGCCGGACCCGCACGCGGTGAGGGCGAGGGCGGCGACGGTGATCAGTGCGAAGGCGGCGGTGTGCCGGGTTCGGGGCATGAGGTGTGGTTCTCCGGAGTCGTCGGCCGGGAGCGGCCGCGGCGTCGGGGCAGCACGCGGCGGCCCCACGGCCGGGGCGAGGAAGGACGACGGAACGAGGGGAGGGGAGAACGGCGTCGTGACCGCGAAGGAACGCGGGGAAGAGTGCTCAGGCGCCGCACACGGCGCGAGGCGGAGAAACGGGAAGACGCAGGGGGTCGGCTCAACAGGAGGAGGACCACACGCGACCGAAGTCGATGTGGGAGCGCTTGACCAGCCACTGCTGCGAATGCATGGCCCAAGTGGAACAGGCATCCGGTGGTCCGTCAACCGACCCCGGGCGTACGGCTCACAGTGTGGACAGGCTTGACAGCACGCGGTGCACGGCGTTTACCTCGGAGGCGGACCGGCGCTGAGGGGCCCGGTCCGCGTTGTGTTCCGGCCGAAGGCACGCCCCGTGTTCGATCTCTGCATCCACGGAGCCTTCGCATGCCCGCGCAGACAGACACCCTCCCGCACTCTCCCCCCGCCCCGCACGGGAAGAGCGACAGAACCGACCGGCTCCGGATCGTTCCGGTACGCCGCACCGGCCAGTGGGCGGCGGCCGCCGCGGTCCTGGCCCTGCTCGCCCTGGTACTGAACTCGGTGGTCCGCAACGACGCCTTCCAGTGGGACGTCGTCGCCGAGTACCTCACCACCGCCGCGGTCCTGCGCGGCCTCGGCCTCACCCTCTGGCTCACCGCACTGGTGATGGTGCTCGGCTTCGCCCTCGGCACCCTGCTCGCCGTCCTCAGGCTCTCCGCCAACCGCGTGCTCCAAGCCGTCAGCTGGGGCTACATCTGGCTCTTCAGATCCACCCCGATCCTGGTCCAGCTGCTGTTCTGGTTCAACATCGGCGCGCTCTACCCGGAGATCCTCGGGGTCCGTACGGTGAACCTCCTCGGCCCCGTCACGGTCGCCGTCGTCGGACTCACCCTGCACGAGGCCGCGTACGCCGCCGAGGTCGTCCGCGGCGGCATCCTCTCCGTCGAACGCGGCCAGATCGAGGCCGCCCAGTCGCTCGGTCTCGGCCCCTGGCGCAGATTCCGCCGGATCGTCCTCCCGCAGGCGATGCGCTCCATCGTCCCGCCCGCCGGGAACATGCTGATCGGCACGCTCAAGGGCACCTCGATCGTCAGCATCATCGCCGTACAGGACCTGCTGTACTCCGTGCAGCTCGTGTACCACCGCACCTACCAGGTCATCCCGCTGCTGCTGGTCGCCACCCTCTGGTACGCCGCGGTCACCTCGCTGCTCGGAATCGGCCAGCACTACGTCGAACGGCACTACGCGCGCGGCACGGCCGGTGCCCGATGAGCGGCACGCCGACCCTCGTCGTCATAGGAGCCGGTCCGCGCGGCACCGGCCTGGTCGAACGCATCGCCGCCAACGCCCCCGCCCTGTACGGGGACCGCCCGCTGGCCCTCCATCTCGTCGACCCGTACCCGCCCGGCGGCGGACGGATCTGGCGGTACGACCAGTCCCCGCTGCTCTGGATGAACTCCATGGCCGAGGACGTCACGATGTTCACCGACGACACCGTCCGGCAGGACGGCCCGGTCCGGCCCGGCCCCGCCCTGCACAGCTGGGCGGCAAAGATCCGGGACGGGCGCGCCACGCTCCCGGACGGGATGGACGTCGAGCCCGGACTCCTCGACGAGATCAAGGCGTTGGAGGGCGGGGACTTCCCGAGCCGGCGGCTCCAGAGCGTCTATCTGCGCTGGGTGTACGAGCAGGCCGTCGCCGCCCTCCCGGCCTCCTTCGCGGTCCACTGGCACCGGACCGGCGCCGTACGGGTCACCGGCCCGCGCGAAGGCAGACAGCGGGTCTGGCTGGAGGGGCGCGGCCGACCGCTGCTCGCCGACGCCGTCGCGGTCACCATCGGCCACCTCGAAGCCGAACCGGAGCCGGAACAGGTCGAGCTGGCCGGGTTCGCCGACCGGCACGGACTCGTCCACCTGCCGCCGGACTTCACCGCCGACACCGATCTGAGCGAGGTGCCCGCGGGCGAGCCGGTCATCGTCCGGGGCTTCGGGCTCGCCTTCGTCGACCTGATGGTGCTGCTCACCGAGGGCCGTGGCGGACGGTACGAGAACGGCGAGTACGTGCCGTCCGGCAGGGAGCCCGTGCTCCACATCGGATCGCGCCGCGGTGTCCCGTACCACTCCAAGATCGGCTACGCCTGGACGGGGGAACGGCCCCCGCTGCCGCGCTTCCTCGGCCCCGACCGGACCGGGGCGCTGCTCACGGCGGACCGGCCGGTCGACTTCCGGCGCGATGTGTGGCCACATGTCGACAAAGAGCTGGGCTACGCCCACTATCACCGGCTCTTCACCGCCCACCCCGGGCGCACGACGGGCGACTGGGCCGCCTTCAAGGCGGAGTACACCGCCGCCGACCCGGCGGGACCGGAGCTGGCCGCCCTCGTCGCCGCCGCCGTCCCCGACCCGGCGGACCGGCTCGACCTCGAAGCGCTCGACCATCCCCTGGACGGGGTGCGCTACCCCTCGTACGACGCGCTGCAGGAGGGGCTGCGCGGCTACATCGCCGCCGATCTGGAGCGCCGCCACGACCCCGAGCACAGCCCGGATCTCGCCGTCTTCCTCGGACTGCTGTCCGTCTACGGGCAGTTGATCCGGCTCGGCGACATCGGAGGCTGGTGGCACGGCTTCTTCAGCCATCTCGCCTCCGGGCCGCCCGGACCCCGGCTGCACCAGCTCCTCGCGCTCTCCAGGGCCGGTGTCGTCCGCTTCCTCGGCGCCGGGATGACCGTCGGGACCGACGAGCGGCGGGGCCTCTTCCTGGCAGGCAGCGCCACCGTGCCGGGACAGCGGATAGCGGCCCGCGCCCTGGTGGAGGCCCGGCTGCCCGACCCCACGCTGGAACGCACCCGCAGCCCGCTGCTCCGGGAGCTGTACGAGGACGGCGCCGCCACCACCGCCACCGGGCTGCTCTCGGTCGCCCCCGACAGCGGCCGGATCCTGGGCCGCGACGGCCGGCCGCACCCGCGGCGCTTCGCGCTCGGCCCGTTCACCAGCGCCCGAGCCGGCGGGGCGTTCACCCGGCCACGCACCGGTGGTCCGGCCTTCCAGCAGAACGACGCCACCGCCCGCGCGGCGCTCACCCTCCTCCGGGGCCTCGCCGGAGGAGGGGGCTGACCACGGCCCGGGACGGCGCCGGGGACCGGCCGGGCTCCCGGCCCGGACCTCCCGCACCTCCCGGTACATCGCACCGCACCCCCCGTACCCCGCAGCCCAAGGAACCCCATGACCCTCACCAGCGACCCACTCGCGCTCCGGCACCGCGCCGACCGCCGCCACGCCGAGGGAGCGGCGCGATGAACGGCGCCGACGCGGACACCGCCCCGGCCCCGGGCGCCATGGTCGAGATCCGCTCCGTCCACAAGCGCTTCGGCAGCCTGGACGTGCTGCGCGGCATCGACCTGTCGGTACGGGCCGGAGAGGTCGCCGTCGTCCTCGGCCCGTCCGGCTCCGGCAAGTCCACACTGCTGCGCACCATCAACCACCTGGAGAAGGTCGACCGCGGCTGGATCACCGTCGACGGCACCCCGGTCGGCTACCGCAGGGACGGCGACAAGCTGTACGAACTCCGCGAGCGCGAGGTACTGCGCCGGCGCACCCGGATCGGCTTCGTCTTCCAGAACTTCCATCTCTTCCCGCACCTCACCGTGGTGGAGAACATCATCGAGGCCCCCGTCGCCGCCCTCGGCCGACCGAAGAAGGAGGCACTGGCCACCGCGGAGGCACTGCTCGCCCGGGTCGGGCTCGCGGACAAGGCCGACGCCTACCCCGGGCAGCTCTCGGGCGGGCAGCAGCAGCGGGTCGCCATCGCCCGCGCGCTGGCCCTCGAACCGAAACTGCTGCTCTTCGACGAGCCGACCTCGGCGCTCGACCCCGAACTGGTCGGCGAAGTCCTCGACGTCATCAAGGACCTGGCGCGCCGGGGCACCACCATGATCGTCGTCACCCATGAGATCGGCTTCGCCCGCGAGGTGGCCGACACCGTCGTCTTCATGGACGAGGGACGGATCGTCGAACAGGGCGCCCCCGGCGACGTGCTCGACCGTCCGCAGCACGAACGCACCCGCGCCTTCCTGTCCAAGGTCCTGTGAGCGGCCCATGTCCCCTCCGGGGAGTGCGCCCGCGCCCGTCCGCCGCGCTCTCCCCGCCGCGCTCATCCACGAGAGCGACCCCGCCGGGCCCGCCCGGGACCGGGACCGAGCCCGCGACAGCCCTGCGAGAACCCCCCAGAGAGTCTTGAGAGGTACCGCCCATGCCCGCCACCGCACCCCTCCACCTGGCCGCCGGGATCGGAGGGCCGCCCCGTTACGACCCCGGTCACTACACCGCCCTCGCCCGGCTCGCCGAGCACGGCGCCCTCGACTTCGTCACGCTCGGCGACTCCTTCGCCCGACCCGGGCCGGACGCGCTCGCGGTGCTCTCCCGGGTCGCCCCCGCCACCGGGCGGATCGGCCTGGTGCCCACCGTCACCACCACCCACACCGAGCCGTTCCACGTGTCGTCCGCCGTGGCCACCCTGGACTGGGTGAGCCGCGGCAGGGCGGGCTGGTACGTCGACGTGTCGACGACCGGGGCCGAGGCCCGGCTGTTCGGCCGGCGCCCGGCGGCGCCCGCCGACGAGCTGTGGCGGGAGGCCGGTGAGAGCGTCGACGTGGGCGCCCGGCTGTGGGACAGCTGGGAGGACGACGCCGAGATCAGGGACGTCGCCACCGGGCGCTTCATCGACCGCGACAAGCTGCACTACGTCGACTTCGAGGGCACCGGCTTCTTTGTCCGGGGTCCGGCGATCGTGCCCCGGCCCCCGCAGGGGCACCCGGTCGTCGTCGTCGACGGGACGAGCGGCCCCGCCCGGGAGACCGCGGCCCGCCACGCGGACGTCGTGCTGGTCCGGGCCACCGCCCCCGAGCAGGCCGCCGCGGCCCGTACCGATCTGCGCCGGCGCGCGGCGGCGTACGGCCGGGACCCCGGCACGCTCCGGGTGCTGGTCGCGCTCACCGTGGACCTCGGCGACGCCGAGAGCGCCGCGGAACCGGGGCTGGAGAGCGGACCGCCGCTCGCCGCCGACGGCTCGTACTACCGGGGCGGCCCGGTCGACCTCGCCGAACTGATCACCCGGTGGCACCGGGGCGGAGCGGCGGACGGCTTCCACCTCACGCCCATTACCCCCGGGCGCGACCTCGAACGGATCGTCAACGGCACCGTGGCCCTGCTCCAGCACCGCGGCCTCTTCCGCACCTTCTACCCCGGCGGCACCCTGCGCGAGCACCTGGGGCTGGCCCGCCCCGCCAACCGGTACGCCACCGAAGGAGCACGGGCATGAGCACCGCACCGAAACAGATGCACCTCGCCGCCCACTTCCCGGGCGTCAACAGCACCACCGTCTGGGCGGACCCCCGCTCCGGGAGCCAGATCGACTTCTCCTCCTTCGAGCACCTCGCCCGCACCGCGGAACGCGGCACGTTCGACTTCTTCTTCCTGGCCGAGGGGCTGCGGCTGCGCGAGCACGGTGGCCGCGTCCACGACCTGGACGTGGTCGGCCGGCCCGAATCGCTCACCGTGCTGGCCGCGCTGGCGGCCGTCACCGACCGGCTCGGCCTCGCCGCCACCGTCAACACCACCTTCAACGAGCCGTACGAACTGGCCCGCCGCCTCGCCACCCTCGACCACCTCAGCGAGGGCCGGGCCGCCTGGAACGTCGTCACCTCCTTTGACGCCTTCACCGGGGAGAACTTCCGGCGTGGCGGCTACCTCGACCGCGCCGACCGGTACACACGGGCCGCCGAGTTCGTCGCCACCGC
Source organism: Streptomyces sp. NPDC057697 (assembly GCF_042799335.1). NCBI lineage: Bacteria > Bacillati > Actinomycetota > Actinomycetes > Kitasatosporales > Streptomycetaceae > Streptomyces > Streptomyces sp. NPDC057697. Next base: position 57,485 of record NZ_JBHVJA010000006.1, read on the forward strand.
CCGTGAGCTGTGGGACACCTGGACCCCGGACGGCATCCCGCGCCCGTTCAGCCACCAGGGGCAGCACTTCGCCATCGAGGGAGAGTTCACCGTCCCGCGCTCCCCGCAGGGCCATCCGGTCGTCATCCAGGCCGGGGACTCTCCCGAGGGCCGCGAGTTCGCCGCGTCCGCCGCCGATGTCGTCTTCACCCGGCACGGCACCCTGGAGGAGGGCCGCGCCTTCTACGCCGACGTCAAGGGGCGGCTGGCCGCGTACGGACGGCGGCCCGACGAGCTCAAGATCATGCCCGGGGTCACCTTCGTGCTCGGCGACAGCGACGCCGACGCCCAGGAGCGGGCGGCCGGGATCAGGCTCCAGCAGGTCTCCCCGCAGAACGCGCTGCTGGCCCTGGAACAGGTCTGGGGCCGCGACCTCTCCTCCTACGACCCCGACGGGCCGCTGCCCGGCATCGACCCGGACCCGGAGTCCTCGCTGGTCCAGGGCCGGGTCGGGCACGGCGACCCCTTCGTCGTCGCGGCGCGCTGGCGGGCGCTGTCCGAGGCGAAGGGGCTGTCCATCCGGCAGACCGTCATCGAGGCGACCGGACGGCAGTCCTTCATCGGCAGCCCGCGGACGGTCGCGGAGCGGCTCATCGAGTTCGTCGCCGCAAAGGCCGCCGACGGGTTCATCCTCGTACCGCACCTCACACCGGGCGGGCTGGACGACTTCGTCGACCTGGTCGTCCCGCTCCTGCGGGAGCGCGGGGTGTTCCGCTCCGCGTACACCGGTCCCACCCTGCGGTCGCATCTCGGCCTCGCCGAGCCGGTGTGGAAAGGTTGACCGCATGAGCACGGACGCACCGCAGCCGCACGGTTCCGAACAGGCGGCACAGGACTGGAAGCACTGGCACGAGGAGCGCACCGCCACGGTCGCGGGCCCCTACGGGCCGCTCTCCCTGACCGGCACCCACTGGCTCTCCGACCACCCGGAAGGAACGATCCCAGGGGTACCCGGGCAGTGGCGGCAGGACGGCGACGAGCCGGTGCTCACCGCCTCCGCCGCGGACGGGCTCGCCGTCGACGGCGAGCCCTTCACCGGCCGGGTCCGCCTCACCGCCGACCGCGGTCCGATCGACGCGTCCCGCGTCACGCACGGCGAGCGGCGGCTGGTCGTGCTGAGCCGCGAAGGACAGTGGGCGGTGCGGGACTTCGACCCCGGCTCCCCGGCGCGGCGCGCCTTCCGGGCCATCGAGGCCACGCCGTACGACGCCCGCTGGGTCTTCCCCGGCACCTTCCGTCCGTACGACGGCGCCCGCACGGTCCGGGTCGAGAACGCCGACGGGGTCGAGCGCGGACTCGGACTCGCCGGTGAGATCCTCTTCGAGGCGGACGGCGCGGAGCACACGCTCCGCGTCGCGGTCGAGCCCGACGGTTCGCTCTGGGCGGTCTTCGCCGATGCCACCAGCGGAAGCAGCAGCTACCGCTTCCGCTTCCTGCGGCCCGCCGCGCCCGACGAGGACGGCCGCGTGAGCGTCGACTTCAACCGCGCGCTGCTGCCGCCGTGCGCCTTCGCGGACCACTTCATCTGCCCGTTCCCGCCGCCGGGCAACACGCTTTCCCTCGCCGTCGAGGCGGGGGAGCGCAACCGCGTCGACGGCTGACGCACCGTCGTATCCGTTCGGGACCGCGGCCCCGGCAGCCCCTGGGGCGCCGGGGCCGCACGGGTGCGGTGCGCCACGTCCGGGCCGGCAGGCCCTCTTGCGCCACAAGTTGACGCCTTGAATACTCCCGAGCAGCGCTTGTCAGGAACACGGCATGCTCGCATCGCGGGCACACGGCCGTGCGAACGACTGCGCCTCACGGGTCCGACCACCCCACAGGCGGACCCCCGACTTCCCTCGGGAGGAACGAAAAGTGAGGATCAAGCGCACCACCCCCCTCGGCACCACCGCCAGACGCACCAGGGCCGTCGCCATCGCCGCGGGCCTCGTCGCCGTCGCCGCACTGGCCGTCCCCAGCGCCCAGGCCGACGGCAACCCCACCTTCAGTGCCTCGCAGCTGTCCGCCGCGAGCGACGCCGTGCTCGGCGCCGATGTGGCGGGCACCGCGTGGAACGTCGACCCGGTGTCCAAGAAGCTCGTGGTCACCGCCGACCGCACGGTCTCGAACGCCGAGATCGAACAGATCAAGCGGTCCGCCGGGGCCAACGCCGGCGCCCTGAAGATCGAACGCACCACCGGGACGATCAGCAAGCTGCTCTCCGGCGGCGACGCGATCTACGCCCCGGGCTGGCGCTGCTCCCTCGGCTTCAACGTCCGCAGCGGCAGCACCTACTACTTCCTGACCGCCGGGCACTGCACCGACGGCAACCCGCCCTGGTACACCAACTCGTCGAACTCGACCAGCATCGGCGCGACGGTCGGCTCCAGCTTCCCGACCAACGACTACGGCCTGGTCCGGTACGACAACTCCGCGGTCTCCCACGAGGGAACCGTCGGCAGCGTCGACATCACCGGCGCGGCCGACGCCACGGTCGGCATGTCCGTCACCCGCCGCGGCTCGACCACCGGCGTCCACAGCGGCTCGGTCACGGGCCTCAACGCCACGGTCAACTACGGCAACGGCGACATCGTCTACGGAATGATCAAGACCAACGTCTGCGCGGAGCCCGGCGACTCGGGCGGCCCGCTCTACTCCGGCTCCAAGGCGATCGGTCTGACCTCCGGCGGCAGCGGCGACTGCTCCTCCGGCGGCATCACGTACTTCCAGCCGGTCACCGAGGCGCTCAGCGCGTACGGGGTCAGCGTCTACTGACGCCCCGAAACCCCCGCTCCGGCCCTCGAACAGGCGGCCGACCGAGCCAGAGCCCCCGTCCGAATCCCGGGCGGGGGCTCCCGCTGACCCCGCGGCTTTTGAGAGGATGTGGGGCAGGCCGGTCACGCAGGAGCACCGGGGGTGGACGCTGTGCCAACCGGAGGGATGCCCTCCGGCCCCCGGCCGACACCTCAGGGGGTTCCAGGTCCGTGAAACGCATCGGAGTGACCGGTCATCGCACCATCCCGCAGGAGGCCCACGCCCATGTGCTGGCAGGGTTACGGGCGGCGCTCTGCGGCCTCGAAGGCTCCCTGGAGGCCCTCTCCAGCCTGGCCGTGGGCGCGGACCAGCTCTTCGCCGATCTCGCCCTGGCCCGCGGCGCGGATCTGACCGTGGTCATCCCCAGCGGCGACTACGAGTCCTGTTTCGCCGACGCGGCCGAACTCGCCCGCTACCGGGCCCTCAAGGGCCGGGCGGCCCGGGAGGTCCGGCTGGGCTACCCGCACTCCACCGACGAGGCGTACTACGCGGCGGGCGCGTACATCGCCGACCACTGCGACCGGCTGCTCGCGGTGTGGGACGGCCGGCCGGCCCGGGGTCTCGGCGGCACGGGCGACATCGTGACGTACGCCCGGAGCCTGGGCCGTCCGGTCACGGTGATCTGGCGCGAGGGCGTGGAGCGCATCTGACCGGCCGCCGCGTCCGGTTCCGGATGCGAACGGCGCAATCGATGACGGCACGTCACATCTGGTGCCTGGCGAGCCAGTCGGTGTGCTGCGGGGAGACGATCCGTTCGGTCTCGAACACCGCCCCAGGCCACTGACGCTCCGTCAGGGTGGTCTCCATCGCCACCTGCATCGCCTCCAGGTCCTGCTCCACCAGTGAGTGGGCCGAGATCAGCGGGTGGTGGCGGCGCATCTCGCTCCACGCCAGACAGGCCGCCGCCGCGGCCGACAGCACGCCCGTCAGGGCGAAGGACTGGGTGGCGGAGAAGGTCCTCAGCACGGCGAAGACGAGGGCGAGCGCGGTCAGCGCCCCGATGGTGGTCGACCAGACCAGGGTCGCCCGCCGGGAGACCTCCTGGCGCCTGCGGTACCAACTCCGCTGCTCGATCAGCCGGTCCCGCACATAGGTCTCCTTGCGCACGGTGAACGCCTTCTCGCGCAGCTCGCGCATCGAGCCGGTGATGAGCCCGCCCGAGTCCGCCGTCAGGTCGCGGGGGTCGGCCCACCCCACCTTGCGGAGCTCCTGGAGGCCCTCTTCGAGCCGGTTGGCGAACACCGCCTCCGGGTGCGGGGTGCTGCTGTCGAACGGTGAGCCGTGCACCGAGTAGCGCCAGCACATCGACTTGATGAACTCCGCCGCCGAGCGGTTGAGTTGCCAATGCGACTTTGCTTTGCGCCGGGCGGAGAGGTACGTCGTGATCAGGACACCCAGATAGGCCAACACGCCGACTCCATCGGTGAGTTGAAACGTGTCAGCCACCTCGGCGTGCCAGGGGAGCGCGGCCGGTACGGCCCCTGTGACCAGGAGGATCAGCTGGATCCGGGTGGTGTTCACGGCCTCCCGCTGCCGTGCGACGGCGATCCCGTCCGTGTGGTGAAAGAGCGCCGGCAGGTCGGCGTTCCTGAAGACCATGCTCTGGAGCGGCCCGGGAAGCGCCGTCATCTTCACTCCCGTCTGCGGTTATGTCGTCACCTCAATGGCGGAATCGACGGTTCCGTTCGATTCGGGGCGGCCTTGTGCGACGCTCTTGTTCCAAGTGGCCGTCCTCAGTTGCCAACCGAGGCCATGAGAGTAAAGTCGTGCCGCCGGACACTGCAATGGTGCAGATACCGTTGCTGCATTCCTGTCCGGAACCATTCCATCGGAACGAATCCCCTCAAGGACGGCCGTGAACACCTCTGAATCCTCTCTCTCCTTCGCCGTTGCGAAGAAGAACCGTGTGCCGCTCGCCGAGATCGACGTCCGCGGCGCCGCTGCCGCCCGGAGGCTCGGCCGCGTGCACGCCGCGTCGACCGGTCGCCGTACCCAGGCATCGACCTTCAACTCGGCGCTCTGAGAACAACGCGCCGATAACCCTCTCGAACCGAAGCCCCGAGCACCCCTTCGGGCTGGCTAGACTGGTGGAATGACAGGACCCCTGGTCCCTTTCCGCGAAGTCGTTCTCAAGGTTCACAGCAGGTGCGATCTTGCCTGTGACCACTGCTATGTCTACGAACATGCAGATCAGAGCTGGCGTACCCGTCCCAGGACAATCTCTGATGATGTCATCTTCCGGACTGCTCAGCGTCTGGCCGAGCATGCCAAGGCACATGCACTGCCCTCCGTGTCAGTGATCCTGCACGGAGGGGAGCCTCTACTGGCGGGGCCCGCCCGATTGCGGCGCGTCTGCGAAGTGCTGACCTCCGCCTTCGACGGCGTCGCGGAACTCGACCTCCGTATCCACACCAATGGGCTCCAGCTCAGTCCCCGGTATCTCGACCTCTTCGACGAGTTCGGCGTCAGGGTCGGCATCTCCCTCGACGGCGACCGGGCCGCCAACGACCGGCACCGCCGCTACGCCGACGGGCGCAGCAGCCACCCCCTGGTCCTCAAGGCCGTGGAACTGCTCCACCAGGAGCGCTACCGCCACCTCGACCTCGGGCTCCTGTGCACCATCGACGTCGAGAACGACCCGCGCGCGGTCCTCGACGCGCTCACCGAGCTCGACCCGCCGCTCATCGACTTCCTGCTGCCGCACGCCACCTGGGACGATCCGCCGCCCCGCCCGGACGGTTCCCCCACCGCCTACGCCGACTGGCTCCTCGCGGTCTTCGACCGCTGGCAGGAGCAGGGGCGCCCGGTGCCGGTGCGGCTCTTCTCCTCGGTGCAGTCCACGCTGAGCGGCGGCCCCAGCCTCACCGAGTCCCTGGGGCTCGCCCCGACCGACCTGGTCGTCGTCGAGACCGACGGCCAGCTGGAGCAGGTCGACTCGCTGAAGAGCGCCTACGAGGGCGCCGCGGCCACCGGGTTCGACGTCTTCACCCACACCTTCGACGAGGTCGCGGCCCACCCCGGGGTACGGGCCCGTCAGCTCGGGCTGGCCGGTGTCAGCGAGACCTGTCGCCGCTGCCCCGTCGTGCGCTCGTGCGGCGGTGGCCTCTACACCCACCGGTACCGCTCCACCGGGCCGTCCGGGGAGTTCGACAACCCGTCCGTGTACTGCGCCGACCTGGCCGCCCTGGTGCGCGGCATCGAGGCGCGCACGGCGGCGTCCCTGGTCGCGCCCGAGGTGACCGAGCCGGACGAACTGGCCGCCTCCCAGCGCGACCTCACCCGGATGCTGCTGGCCCGGCTCAACGCCGACCTCGAAGGGCGCGGCGGGGAGCGGTGGGCGCGGGCCTGGGAGCTGGCCGCCGCCGTCGAGGCGTCCGAGGAGGGCGCCCGCGGCCTGGACGAGGTGCTGGACCACCCGTACACCCGCACCTGGCTGCTCCACGCCCTGGACCGGCTCCACGAGGAGCCGGGGGCGGTGGAGGTCGCGGGGCTGCTGCCCGGGTATCTCGCGGCCGCCGTCGTGCGGGGCGGCCTGGACCTCCCCGTGGGCGTCGGCTACACGGACGGCAGGCTGGTGCTCCCGGGCCTCGGCGTGTTGCGGATCGGGGCGCCGGGGGAGCACGGCACGGCGCGGGTGCGCGCCGTGGAGGACGGCTTCCTGGTCCGGCGGGAGGAGGGCGATCCGGCCGAGCGGCGGATCGTACGGCCGCGTACGGCCGCGCCCGGGTGGCGGCCGGTGCGCCGGTTCGCGATGCCGGGGGGCGGGCCCGGACCGGTGTTCTCCCTGGCGCTCGACGACCTCGACCCGTACCGCGACTGCTTCGCCGCGCCGGCCGCGGCCGCGCTCGACGACCGGGCGGCGGCGGACCTGGTGTTCAGGCTCGGCGAGGCATGGGTGCTGATCGAGGCGAAGGCCCCCGAGCGGGCCGTGGAGATGACGGGCCGCCTCACCACCCTGACGCCGCTGACCGGCCGGGCCCCGGCGGAACCGTCCGTCGGGCGGCACGGCCACGGGGCGCTGGGCATCGTCGCGGACGGCGGCGCCGAGGAGTTGGCGCTCGCGTTGCTGCGGGGTTTCCGGCGGGCCGAATTGCGGGCGCTTGCCGACGTCACGGATCTTTACGCGGCGGACGGCTCCTGGGAACATCGAATTCCCTGGCAGGAAGAACCAGTTCCGTTTTCCCGGTTGCTGGCCGACACCTATGAGCGGATGGCGTTGGGCGCATTCGAGCCGCGCTGTCTGGAGGGCGTATCGCAGGCCCTCGACACACTTGAGGGTGCCGCCGAGCTCACCGTCAGTGGAAAGCGGCTACTGGATCGGATGCGAAAAGAGATCTGAGGATCGAATTCCGGTTCGACCGAGGGCGATGGTGCACACGGGACAACTGGGAGGAACAGCCGCAGACCGAATTCGATCAAGGAAATGACCGGCCGAACCCGGGAACGGATGACTGAAAACCGGCGTTGAATGACCGAACGCCATGGGGGTGGAGCTACGTCCGCTCCGGAATGATGAATTCGCTCGCATTCACTTCCCTCCTCGGATGCGGGTGTCACACAGGACGGGGGTCGTGTGCACGCAACACCGCAGCAGCGAGCGGCGGACCATCGGCCGTACTTCTTCTTGAGTTATGCCCATACGCCGGGCTACGGCCGGGGAACCGACCCGGATATGTGGGTCGAACGCCTCTTCAAGGATCTCTGTGACCATGTGATGGCCATGACGGATCTGCCCGCGGGAGCGCCCGCGGGGTTCATCGACCGCGAGATACGCTCCGGCGAGGGCTGGTCGGAACGGCTCGGCGAGGTGCTCGCCACCTGCCGGGTGTTCGTTCCGCTCTTCTCACCGCGCTATTTCGCGAGCGAGATGTGTGGCAAGGAGTGGTATGCCTTCGCCCAGCGCGCCATTCACCACCGGGCCCGCTCCAACCAGCGGGCCGAGGCGATCGTTCCCGCGCTCTGGGTGCCGGTACCACCGAGCCAGCTTCCCGGCCCCGCCGAGCGATTACAGTTCAACCACCGTGATTTCGGGGACCGTTACGTCAGTGACGGACTCTACGGGCTGATCAAGCTCAGGCTCTTCGCCGAGGAGTACGAGCGCGCGGTGTACGAACTCGCCAAGCGCATCGTCAACGTCGCCGACACCATAAGGATCGGCACCGGCCGCCCCGTCGACTACCGGCTCGCCCCCAGCGCCTTCGGGCCGCGCGACAGCGCGGTCGGCCCCCGCCCCATGCAGGTCACCATCGCCGCCGCCACCCGGCACGACCTGCCCGAGGGACGCAACGCCGACTACTACGGCGACAGTCCGCAGGACTGGAACCCCTACCACCCGGCCGCCGCCCGCCCCCTGGCCTATGTGGCCGAGGACATGGTGCGCTCCCTCAACTACCAGGCGACCATCACCTCCTTCGACGAGGAGGCCGGACACGCGGAGGGCAAGCAGCCGCCCAGCAGGCCGGAGATCCTGCTGGTCGACCGCTGGGCCCTCCAGGACGAGGACCGGTGCCGCAGGCTCGCCGCCTTCGACGCCGAGAACCGCCCCTGGGTGACGATGGTCGTGCCGTGGAACCGCGAGGACCACGAGAGCATGGCCGCCGAGGCCGAACTGACCGAGAAGCTCGAACGGACCATGCCGACGAAGATGCGCCAGGGGCGGGCCTACTGCCGGGCCGCCGCCAAGGGCGTGCCCAGCATGGAGGCGTTCGGGCAGATCCTGCCGCAGGTGGTCGAGGTGGCCGCGCAGCAGTACCTGAGACACGCGGCGGTCTATCCGCCCGCCACCGGCGCCGGACACACCGAACGGACCCGGCTGATGGGGCCCATGGCACAGACGCACCACATTCCCGAGACACACGACCCTGCGACGGATGCGGAGGACACGGATGACGGCCAGTCGTGACGGGCGCATCGTCACCTTCTACTCGTACAAGGGCGGCACCGGGCGCACCATGGCCCTGGCCAACACCGCCTGGATACTCGCCGCCAACGGAAAACGGGTACTGGCCGTCGACTGGGACCTGGAGGCCCCCGGGCTCCACCGGTTCTTCCATCCGTTCCTCGACCCCTCGACACTCGGTGCCACCACCGGCGTCATCGACCTGATCACCGAGTACGCCTGGGCCGCGACCAGCCCCGTCCAGCGCGCCGACGACTGGCACCGCGACTACGCGCGCATCCAGCCGCACGCCGTCTCGCTCACCCCCGAGACGCTCGGCTGGGAGTTCCCGCAGGGCGGCACGCTCGACTTCGTCTCCGCCGGACGCCAGAACCGCGAGTACTCCGCGACCGTCTCCACCTTCGACTGGGACAACTTCTACGACCGGCTCGGCGGCGGCCACTTCTTCGACGCCCTGCGCGACGACATGAAGGCCAACTACGACTACGTCCTCATCGACAGCCGGACCGGCCTCAGCGACATCGCCGACATCTGCACCGTCCACCTCCCCGACATCCTCGTCGACTGCTTCACCCTCAGCGACCAGTCCATCGACGGCGCCGCCTCCGTCGCCCGGCAGATCTCCGAGCGCTACACCGGCCGCCCCATCGCCATCTTCCCCGTCCCGATGCGCATCGACGAGGGCGAGAAGGAGAAGGCCGACGCCGGACGGGCGCTGGCCCGGCTGAAGTTCGACCGGCTGCCGCGCGACCTGTCAGGGGACGAACTCACCGCCTACTGGGGCGCGGTGGAGATTCCGTACCGCCCCTACTACGCCTACGAGGAGACCCTCGCGACCTTCGGCGACGAGGCGGGCCTCACCAACTCCCTGCTCTCCGCCTTCGAACGGCTCACCTCCGTCATCACCGACCAGCAGATCACCTCGATGCCACCGGTCGGCGAAGAGGTGCGGCTGCGCATCCGGGACGCGTTCACCAGGCGCAGGCCCGCCCTGCCCGCCGATCTCTTCCTCAGCTATGTGGCGGAGAACCGGATGTGGGCCGACTGGATCGAATCCGTGCTCACCCGGGCCGGGTTCCGCGTCGTACCGCGCGATGTGTCCGCCGAGCGGGAGACCCCCGAACCGGCGGCGGCCGCCGCCGAGAACGCGGCCCGTACCGTCGTGCTGCTCTCCAGCGCCTACCTCAAGTCCCAGCGCGCGGTGAACCTCTGGGACCGGGCCGTCGCGGAGGACCCCGGCGGCGGCCGGCGCCATCTGCTGCCGCTCAGGGTCGGTGACGTACGGCTCTCCGCGCCCTACATCGACCGCAACCCCGTCGACCTCTTCCGGCTCGACGAGGTGCACGCCACCGCCGCCCTGCTGCGCGCCCTGGACCGGCCCGTACAGCTCACCGACGCGGTGTCGCCCGGACCGCGCTTCCCGGGCACCGTCCCCAGGATCTGGAACGCCCCGCCGCGCAACCCCGGCTTCACCGGCCGCTCCATGGTCCTGGAGCGGATGCGCGACCAGCTCGGCGGCGGCATGGCCGTGGTGCTGCCCCAGCCGCAGACCCTGTACGGACTCGGCGGCGTGGGCAAGACACAGGTCGCCCTGGAGTACGTGCACCGCTTCATGGCCGACTACGACCTGGTCTGGTGGATATCTTCGGAGCAGACCGACGACGTGGTGGCCGCGCTCGCCGAACTCGCGGTCCGGCTGGGCGCCCAGGGCGGCGACGACATGGCGGCGGCCTCGCAGGAGGCCGTGGACCTGCTGCGGCGCGGTGTGCCCTCGGACCGCTGGCTGCTGGTCTTCGACAACGCCGACGACCCCGAACGGCTCCGGCGCTACTTCCCGCAGGGCGGCTCCGGCCACATCCTGGTCACCTCGCGCAACCAGGCGTGGTCCCAGCACGGCGACGCGCTGCCCGTCGACGTCTTCCTGCGCGAGGAGTCCATCGAACACCTCCAGCGCCGGGCACCGGGGCTGAGCGACGAGGACGCCGCCCAGGTGGCCACCGCGGTCGGCGATCTGCCGCTGGCCGTCGAGCAGGCGGCGGCCTGGATCGCGGAGACCGCCACCCCCATCGACACCTATCTGGAACAGCTGGCCCAGCAGGCCCCCGAGGTCCTGGCGCTCAACCAGCCGGCCGGTTACCCCGAGCCGGTCGCCGCGACCTGGAACATCTCCATCCAGCGGCTCAAGGAGCGCTCGCCCGCGGCGGTGCGGCTGCTCCAGCTCTGCGCCTTCTTCGCCCCCGAGCCCATCTCCGGGAACCTCCTGTACAGCAAGGAGATGATCGAGGCGCTGAAGCCGTACGACGCCTCGCTCCAGGAGAAGCTGGTGCTGGGCCGGGTCATCCGGGAGATCGGCCGGTTCGCCCTCGCCAAGGTCGACCAGGTCTCCAACTCCATCCAGGTGCACCGGCTCGTCCAGGCGGTCATCCGGGCACAGCTCACCGAGGAGGAGCAGCGGGACGCCCGGCACGCCGTCCACCGCATCCTGGCGGGCGCCCGGCCCGACGACGACGAGCCGATCGACAACCCCTCGACCTGGCCGCAGTTCGCCACCATCTGGCCGCACCTGGGCCCGTCCGACGCGCGCAACTGCAAGGAGCCGGAGGCCCGCAGGCTGCTGATCGACCGGGTCCGCTACCTCTGGAAGCGCGGTGACTTCCGGACCGCCACCACCGTCTGCGAGGAGCTGCGCGAGATCTGGCGCCAGACGCTGGGGGAGCGGGACATCCAGTACCTCTACCTCTGCTTCCACCTCTCCAACATCTACCGCTCGCGCGGCCGTTACGTCGAGGCCAGGGAACTCGACGAGATCACCCTGGCGACCCAGCGGGAGGTGCTGGGTCCCGAGCATCCGCACACGTACATGAGCACCAGCAGCCTGGCGACCGACCTCGGCACGCTCGGGGAGTACACCAGGGCCATCGAGCTGGCGACCGAGGCCACCGACGGTTTCAACCAGATCTTCCACGAGTCGCACCCGAGGACGCTGGCCGCGGCCAACAACCTGGCGTTCACCCTGCGGTCCATCGGCCAGTACGCCAAGGCCCGCGAGATCGACCAGGACGTCTTCGACCGCCGTGTCGAGGTGCTCGGCGCGGAACACCCCTACAGCCTCTCCTCGGCCATGAACCTGGCCCGTGACCTGCGGGACGTCGGACGGTACGAGGACTCGGTCGGCATCCTCAGCCGTACGTACGACAGCTACAAGGCCACGCTCGGCCGGGCCTTCCCGGGCACCCTGAGCGCGGCGAAGAGCCTGGCGGTGTCGCTGCGCCGGGCGGGCAGACTGGAGGACGCCCGGCGGCTCACGGTGGCGACCCGGGCCAGGTACCGCGCCAAGTACACCTCCGCCAACCCGGAGTCACTGGCCTGTGACCTCAATCTGGCGGCCGACCTGTACGCGGCCGGGGAGACGGTCGAGGCCAGGGACACCGCGCAGGAGGTCGTCGACCAGTACATGAAGGTGCCGGGGGAGAAGCATCCGTACACCCTGGCCGCCCTGAACAACCTCGGTGTCTACCAGTCGGGGACCGGATCCCCGGAGGAGTCGGCGCGGGTGCTGACCCGGGTGGTCGCGGCGATGCGGGAGGTGTACGGGCCCGAGCACCCCAACACCCTGTTCTGTGTGATGAACCTGGCGAACGCGACGGCGGAACAGGGGGATCTCGACCTGGTGCTGGAGACCGAGCTGAAGGTCTCCGGGCAGCTCAGGAGGGTACTGGGCGCCCATCACCCGGAGACCCTGGCCATGACCTCCAACATGGCGGTCACGCTCGACGCGATGGGGCGCAAGGACAAGGCCCTGCGTCTGAGGGCGGAGACGGGCGAGGAACTGGCCCGTCAGCTCGGTGACGAGCACCCGATGACCCGGATCGCCCGGGACGAGCGCCGGTTCGAGCGCGAGCTGGAGCCGACGGCGGTGTGAGAGCGGGGGGTGTCCGGCGATCGCCGGACGCCCCCCGCGTTCCGGACACGCCCCGGGACCGGGCCTAGCAGGAGGGCGGTTCCAGGAGCCAGTTCAGAATTCTGGGCAGCGCGTGCAGGGCGTCGAAGTGCGCGGCCGCCGGTTCCACCACGACGGTGGAGTTCGGGATGCGCTCGGCCAGCCAGCGCGAGTGGCCCACCGGGGAGAACACGTCCTTCTCGCCGTGCCACAGCAGCACCGGTCCGGTGATGTCGGCCGGGTCGAAGCCCCACGGATTGCTGAAGGCGAGCGCGTCGTCGATCCAGCCCCAGGCCGAAGTGCGCAGCCCCTCACGGTAGTTGCGCAGCAGCATGGTGCGGACCCCGACGTCGTTGACCACCATCCGGTCGGACTCGGTCAGCTCCTGGCGCAGGTCGTCGATGAGCCGGACCGGGTTCTTCCTGATCACCGCGGACCGTGAGATGAACGATTCCGCGAGCCCGTCCGGATCGGCTGCCGCGGTGGAGTACGCCAGCACGTTGGAGGCGGCCATCCCCTCGAACCAGTCGAGCCCGTCGGCCCCCCACGGGGCCAGGCCGACCAGCGCGGCGGTACGGGTCACCCGCTCGGGCATCAGCGCCGCGCAGGCCAGGGCGTGCGGGGCGCCGCCGGAGCGGCCCACCACGGCGAACCGTTCCAGACCGAGGTGGTCCGCGATGGCCCGCACGTCCTGGACGGCATCGGCGACACAGCGGCCCGGCAGCCGGTCGGACTCGCCGTAGCCCGGCCGGTCGTAGGTGATCAGCTGGGTCTTGCGCTGGTAGAGGACCATGCCGCGCGGGGCCGGGCCGAGCCTGCTGCCCGGCATCCCGTGCAGCAGGAAGACCGGTCTGCCGCGGGGATCCCCGAGACGCTCCACCACCAGATGCCGCCCGTCCGCCGCGCGCACCCGACTACGCACTTGGAGCCTCCTCCGTGAAGTGCGGGCACCGCGTGCCCGACTTTTCCCCGCCCGATTCGATGATGGCGCATCAGAGCCCTTACCGGGACGGTGCGTTGGGAAACCACAGGGAGTGATCGGGGGGCGCGCTCGCCCCTTCCGAGCAGATCCGGTGCGGTTGCGGCGCGGGTGGGGCGCCGGCCGGTTCACCCATGAGCTGCCCCACGGGGAGACCGGGGGCCTCCGGTCCGACGGCGTCCTCCGGCCGGACCGGCCCCGCGCCGCACACGTCGTCGTTGATCTCGCGGTCGACGGCGATGTTCGTCCGCAGCCGTTCCGCGGGGCCGGTCGGCCCGCGCTCCCGCGCGACCCGGTCGCTGCGCCAATGACGGGCCGCGCAGCAGGTGCGACGCCTCGTGCCCCCCGCCGGTACGGGCCCCGCGGCTGCCGACGCGGTACGCGGCGTATGTGCACACCGGCGCGCAGCCGCGGGTGCCCGGGGCCGGGTCAGGCGGGGTCGGAGCCGAACGGGGGCCGTTCGCCGCTGAGTTCCTCCGGGGTGCGGCGCAGGGCGATCAGGAGGGTGATGGCCGTGCCCACCACCGCCCAGGCGGAGAGCACCAGCAGGGGGCCGGTGACCGCGTTGCCCCGGAAGTAGGCGATCGAGCGCGCGACCCAGGTGCCCGCCCCCGGCGGCAGCGCGGGCCCGATCGCCCGCCAGAAGTCCGGGATCATCGGCAGGGGATAGGCCCCGCCGGCGCTCGGATTGCCCGCGATCACCACGACCAGGACGGCCAGGCCGATGCCGACGATGCCGGTGAGCGCCTGGAGGGCGAGGGTGATCATGCCGACCGCGAAGACGGTCAGCGCGCCCAGGCCCGACAGGCCCCAGAAGCTTCCGGGCAGGGCGCCGAGGACCGGTCCGATGATGATCGCGCCGCCGATTCCGCCCGCGATCGAGTACAGCGCCATGACGCCGGTCCGGATCACCGCGCGCCGACCGTTGGCGGGCTTGGAGCCCGCGCTGATCGCCAGGATCGAGGCGCAGAGGTAGCCGCCGACGCACCAGCCCACGACCAGGTAGAACGACGAGATCCCGTTGAAGTCCTGGGAGGAGGCCGGGGCCAGGTCCACGGGCCGTACGGTGCGCTGCTGGGTCCGTTCGGCCTCTGTGACGATCTTCGTCAGGGTGGTGGCCAGCGAGGTGCCGCCGCCGGAGGCGACCAGCACGGTGTCGGTCGTGCCCCGGGGGTCGACGATCAGGGCGCCGTCGATCCTGCGGTCGAGGATCTGCTCGCGGGCCGTGGCCGCGTCGGCGACCGCGCGGGGGTCCAGCGGGCCGCCGGGGAGGTTCTTCAGGTCGGTGAGCAACTGGGCGGAGGACTGCCGGGGCGCGACGACGCCGAAGGGCACGTCCGTCGGCTTCGGTCGGTGCAGCGCCCCGACGTAGGACGCGATGAACAGCAGTTGCAGTGCGAGCACACCGATGACGAGCAGCGCGGCCCGTGGGGTGACGGCGTTCTTCACCTCGTCGACGAAAGTCATGCCCCCACGCTCCGGGGCTTCGGCCGATCGTGCAGGCGGGGCTGGGCCGAATGGCTGACCGGACCCCGGCCGGTCACCGGTCCGGGGCCGGGAGGGTGCCCCGCCCCTCGAGTATCGCACGAATGTTCGAACGTGGTCTATGGTGGAGAGCTGAGGGGGTGGATGAGTACGGATCGGTTCAGGAGGTGCGGATGTCCGGGTTCACGCATCTGCGTACCGTTTCCGGATTCTCCCTGCGCTACGGGGCCTCGCATCCGGAGCGGCTGGCGGAGCGCGCCGCCGAGCGGGGGATGGACGCGCTGGCGCTGACCGATCGCGACACGCTCGCGGGCGCGGTCCGCTTCGCCAGGGCCTGCGAGGGGGCCGGAGTGCGGCCGCTCTTCGGAGTGGATCTCGCGGTGGGCCCCGCGGCGGCGGAGCGTACGGGAGGGGGCGGACGCACGCACCGGCCGCGGACCCCGGTCCGCGGCGGCGCCTTCGTCGACGAATCCGCGCCCCGGGCCGTCTTCCTCGCCCGGGACGGCGCCCGGGGCTGGGCGGAGCTGTGCCGTCTCGTCACCGCCGCCCACGCCCCCGCGCCCGACGGCGCGGGTCGCCCCCTGGTCGGCCGGTCCGAGCTGCCCGCCGAAGGGCTCACCGTGCTGCTCGGCCCCGCCTCCGACGTCGGCAGGGCGCTGGCCGCCGGCCGCCCGGACCGGGCCGCCGCGCTGCTCGCCGCCTGGCGGGAGATCCACGGCGACGATCTGCGCCTCGAAGCCGTCCACCACGGCCGCGAGGGCACCGGGCCCGGATCGCTGCGGCTCGCCGCCCGTACCGTCGGCTTCGCCGCCGAACAGGGGGTGCGGGCCGTGCTGACCAACGCCGTCCGGTACGCCGACGCCGGGCAGGGCCCGGTCGCCGATGTGCTGGACGCGGCCCGCGGGCTGGTCCCCGTCGACCCCCGCCGCGCCCCGCTCGACAGCGGGGAGCGCTGGCTGAAGGACGCCCGCGCGATGGCGGGGACCGCCGAGCGGATCACCTCCGCCGCCGGGCTCGGCCCCGGCGCCGGGGCGCGGCTGCTCGCGGAGACCCGGCGCACCGCCGACGCCTGCGCCGTCGACCCCGGGGCCGACCTCGGCCTCGGCTCCGTCCACTTCCCCGAACCGGAACTCGTCGGCGCCGGGCGGCGCACCGCCCAGCGGGTGCTGGCCTCGCGCGCCGCCGCCGGCATGGTGCTGCACGGCTACGACCGCAGGCGCGACTACTGGGAGCGGATGCACCAGGAGCTGGACATCATCGCCCACCACGGGTTCGCCTCCTACTTCCTGACGGTCGCTCAGGTCGTGGACGACACCCGGGCGCTGAGGATACGGGTCGCCGCCCGGGGCTCCGGCGCGGGCTCCCTGGTCAACCACCTCCTCGGGATCGCGCACGCCGACCCGGTCGAACACGGACTGCTGATGGAGCGCTTCCTCTCCAAGCGGCGCTTCGTGCTGCCCGACATCGACATCGACGTGGAGTCCGCCCGCAGGCTCGACGTCTACCGCGCGATCATCGAACGCTTCGGCACCGAGCGGGTCGCGACCGTCGCCATGCCCGAGACCTACCGGGTGCGCCACGCCATCCGGGACGTGGGCGCCGCGCTCTCCATGAACCCGGCCGAGACCGACCGGCTCGCCAAGGCATTCCCGCACATCCGGGCCCGCGATGCCCGCGCGGCCATGGCGGAACTGCCCGAACTGCGCGAGGTGGCACGGGAGAAGGACCGGTACGGACGGCTCTGGGAACTGGTGGAGGCGCTGGACGGGCTGCCGCGCGGCATCGCCATGCACCCGTGCGGGGTGCTCCTCTCGGACGCCTCCCTGCTGCGCCGTACGCCCACCGTGCCCACCAGCGGGGACGGCTTCCCGATGGCACAGTTCGACAAGGAGGACGTGGAGCACCTGGGGCTGCTCAAGCTCGATGTGCTGGGGGTACGGATGCAGTCGGCGATGGCGCACGCGGTCACGGAGATCGGGCGGGCCTCGGGGCAGGACGTGGACCTGGACGCCGTGCCGCCGGACGACCCGGAGACGTACCGGATGATCAGGAGCGCCGAGACGCTGGGCTGCTTCCAGATCGAGTCGCCGGGCCAGCGCGACCTGGTCGGCAGGCTCCAGCCGGCCGGTTTCCACGACCTGGTGGTCGACATCTCGCTGTTCCGCCCCGGGCCGGTCGCCGCCGACATGGTGCGGCCGTTCATCGAGGCCCGGCACGGCCGGGCCCCCGTGCGCTGTCCGCACCCCGATCTGGAGGGGCCGCTGCGCGAGACGTACGGGGTGGTCGTCTTCCACGAACAGATCATCGAGATGGTCGACATCATGACCGGCTGCGGCCGGGGCGAGGCCGACCGGGTGCGGCGCGGGCTCTCCGACCCCGCCTCGCAGGAGCGGATCAAGGTGTGGTTCGCGCGGCGGGCCGCGGAGCGGAAGTACGACGCCGAAGTGATCGCCCGGACCTGGGAGATCATCGAGGCGTTCGGCAGCTACGGCTTCTGCAAGGCGCACGCGGTCGCCTTCGCCGTGCCGACGTACCAGTCGGCGTGGCTCAAGGCGCACCACCCGGCGGCCTTCTACGCCGGGCTGCTCACCCATGACCCCGGTATGTACCCGAAGCGGCTGCTGCTCGCGGACGCGCGGCGGCGCGGGGTGCCGGTGCTGGGGCTGGACGTGAACCGGTCGGCGGCCACCCATCGAATCGAACTGGTGTCTGATGGCGAGGGAGGGGAGGGCGTCTGGGGGGTGCGGCTCGCGCTCTCGGACGTCCATGGCATCGGCGAGGCCGAGGTCGCCCGGATCGAGGCCGGGCAGCCCTACACCTCGCTGCTGGACTTCTGGCAGCGGGCCAGGCCGGGCCGGGCGGCCGCCGAACGGCTGGCCCGGGTGGGCGCGTTGGACGCGTTCGGCGCCAACCGGCGCGATCTGCTGCTGCACCTGTCCGAACTGCACCGCGCCCAGCGGGGCGCGGGCTCCGGCGGCTCCGGCGCGCAGCTCCCCCTCGGCGGCGGACACCGGACCGGCTCCGTCGGCCTGCCCGACCTCGACGAGGCGGAACGGCTCAGCGCCGAGCTGGGCGTTCTGAGCATGGATGTCTCCCGCCATCTGATGGACGATCACCACGCCTTCCTGAAGGAGCTGGGAGCGGTCTCCGCCAAGCGGCTGCGCGAGGCGCGGCACGGGGACACCGTGCTGGTCGCGGGCGCCAAGGCGGCCACCCAGACCCCGCCGGTCCGCTCCGGCCGCCGGGTCGTCTTCACCACCCTGGACGACGGCACGGGCCTGGTCGACCTGGCCTTCTTCGACGACAGCCACGCCGCCTGCGCGCACACCGTCTTCCACTCCTGGCTGCTGCTGGTGCGCGGAGTGGTGCAGCGACGCGGGCCGCGGAGCCTGAGCGTGGTCGGCGCGGCCGCCTGGAACCTGGCGGAGCTGGCCGAGCTGCGGCGTACCGGCGGACTCGACGCGGTCGCGGACCGGCTGGCGCAGGAGCCCCCGGCCGAGGAGACTCCCGGCGACGGCGACGGCGACGGCGACGGCCGTCGCATCCGGCTGCCGACGGGGTACGAGATGAACCCCTGGTCCGACCTGCGGCCGCCCGGCGAGGGCGTCGCCACCGGCAGGAAACTGTGGCACCAGAGCCCGGGGAGCGCGGGATGAACACCGCACCCGAGGTCCCGGGCATCCTGTACCTGCGGTTCCGCAAGGCCGGCGGCGGCCTCGTGGACAGCGCCGGTCACGAGGGGCTGCTCGCCCTGCTCGGCGCGCTCACCCCGGTGGTCGAGGCGGCACCGCCCGACGGGGCGCTCGCCGATGTGCGCGGCGCGCTGCGCTACTTCGGGCAGGACGTGAGGGGGCTGGCCTCGGTGATCCGGATCCGCGCGCTCGCCCTGCACGGGGTGGACTGCGCGATCGGGGCCGCGGAGAACCCGATGCTGGCCCGGATGGCGGCCCGGCGGGCCGCGCCCGGGGCGACCTTCGTGGTGCCCCGTGGCGGGGCGGCGGAGTTCCTCGCGGACCGGCCGGCCGCGGCGCTGGACGGCGTCGGCGCGGCGACGGCCCGCACCCTGTGCGGGTACGGGCTCGACTCCGTCGGCCGGATCGCGGCGGCCCCGCTCGGCACCCTGCAACGGATCACCGGCGTACGGACCGGGCGCGAACTGTGGGAGCGGGCGCACGGCATCGACCGCACGGCGGTGGTGCCGGGCGCCGCGGCCCGGTCCGTCGCCGCCGAGCGGTCCTTCCCGCGCGACGAGCTGGACCGGGAACGGCAGCGTCGCGCGCTCATGTCGCTCACCGAGGAGCTGGGGGCCAGGATGCGCGGGGACGGGCAGGTCTGCCGCGCCCTCGCGGTCTCCGTGCGCTACGCCGACCGCACCGGATACGCGACGCTGACCCGCAGCCGTACGCTCCGGGAACCCACCGCCCACTCCGCGGCGCTCACCGCGCTCGCGTACCGGATCCATGACTCGTTCGCCCTCCAGCGGGCCCGGGTGCGGGGGATCGGGCTGCGCGCGGAGGAGCTGACGGACCGTGAGCGGGCCACGTGCCAGCTGTCCTTCGACCCGGTGGACGAGCGGGCCCGCCGGATCGAGGCGGTGGCGGACCGGCTGCGGGCCAGGTACGGTCCGCGGGCCGTGATGCCGGGGCGGCTCGCTGCCTGAACTCCCTTGGCCACACCGCATATTGAGGGATCATCACTTTTTACTGACGCGTAACTTCCCATGCCACCTTACTCGCGCGTAATTTGGCAGGAGAACACGGAAGTCCTATCAGTCGGAACTTGTGGTCCGGGCCGCAGGATGTACAGACATCGCAACTCCCTTGAGCCGCAAGGAGACCACCCGATGCTGCCCCGGACACGTGCGCCGCGTACCCCACGTGCGCGCAGGACCCTCGCCGCACTGCTCCTCGCCGTCGCCGCAGTCGCCGCCCCCACGGTCACTGCCGCCGCAGCCGCCCCCACCGCCGCCACGGCCACCTCCCGTGGCTGGAACGACTACTCCTGCAAACCCTCCGCCGCCCATCCCCGCCCCGTCGTCCTGGTCCACGGAACCTTCGGGAACTCGATCGACAACTGGCTGGTCCTCGCCCCCTACCTGGTGAACCGGGGCTACTGCGTCTACTCGCTCGACTACGGGCAGCTGCCCGGGGTGCCGCTCTTCAACGGACTGGGCCCGGTCGACGCATCGGCCGGACAGCTCGCCACGTTCGTCGACAAGGTGCTCGCCGCCACCGGCGCCGCCAAGGCCGACCTCGTGGGCCACTCCCAGGGCGGCATGATGCCCAACTACTACCTGAAGTTCCTCGGCGGGGCCGCCAAGGTGAACGCCATGATCGGGATCGCCCCCGACAACCACGGCACCACCCTGCTCGGTCTGACGAAGCTGCTGCCGTACTTCCCCGGCGCGCAGGACCTGCTGAACGCCCACACCCCCGGTCTCGCCGACCAGGTGGCGGGCTCCCCGTTCATCACCAAGCTCAACTCGGTCCCCGACACCGTGCCGGGAGTCCACTACACCGTCATCGCGACCCGGTACGACGAGGTCGTGACCCCCTACCGCACCCAGTTCCTGGACGGGCCGGACGTGCGCAACGTCCTGCTCCAGGACCTCTGCCCGGTCGACCTCTCCGAGCACGTGGCGATCGGCACCATCGACCGGATCGCCTACCACGAGGTGGCGAACGCGCTGGACCCGGCGCACGCCACACCCACCACCTGCGCCTCGGCCGTCGGATAGGGCGGACAGGGGGGCGCCGGTACGGGGGTCCGCGACGGTCCCCCGTACCGGCGGTCCCCCGCACCGAGGGGCCCCGGCCGCCGGTCCCGGCTGGCACGATCGACCCATGACGACGATCGACTGGGACTCCGCGGCCGACTCCTTCGACGAGGAACCCGATCACGGGCTGCTCGACCCGGTGGTCCGGCACGCCTGGGCGCGGCGGCTGGAGAGCTGGCTGCCCGGCGGCCGCTCCGAGGTGCTCGACCTGGGCTGCGGCACCGGGAGCCTGGCCCTGCTCGTCGCAGGCCAGGGCCACCGGGTCACCGCCGTCGACCGCTCCCCGCGCATGGTGGAACGGGCACGGGCCAAGCTGGCCGGTACCGGCACCGAGGTGCTGACCGGCGACGCGGCCCTGCCACCGGTGGGCGGCCGGCGGTTCGACGTGATCATGGCCAGACACGTGGTGTGGCTGCTGCCCGACCCGGCGGCGGTCCTGCGCCACTGGTTCACGCTGCTGCGGCCGGGCGGGCGGCTGATCCTGGTCGAAGGCGTCTGGAACGGCGTCGGCCTCCCGGCGGAGCGGCTGACCGGACTGCTCTCGGAACTCACCGAACGCATCCACCACGAGCCGCTCTCCGACGACCCCGACCTGTGGGGCGGGCGGGTCGACGACGAGCGCTACGCCCTGGTGGCCCGCGCCCAGCCGCCGCACCGGCACACCGAGGTCGTCGATGTGCATCTGATCCTGCGTCGCGGCTCCGAGGTCCTGCTCGCCCGACGGGCCGGTACGGGGTACGCGGACGGGCTGTTCAACAACCCGTCCGGGCATGTCGAGGACGGCGAGGACGTCCGCGAGGCGATGGTCCGGGAGGCCGCCGAGGAGATCGGGGTCGTGCTCGATCCGGACGAGCTGCGGGTCGCCCTGGTCATGCAGCACCGGGGGCCCGGCGGCGCCCCCCGGATCGGCTGGTTCTTCGAGGCGGAGCACGACCCCGGCCGCGAGCCGTACAACCGCGAGCCGGACAAGTGTTCCGAGCTGAGGTGGTTCCCGCTGGACGCCCTCCCGGACGACATCGTCGCCTACTGCCGGGCCGGGCTGGAGGGATACCGGGCGGGGGAGCACTTCCTGATCCACTGGCACGAGGACGGCGACCCGGTCGCGTACCGGCCGCACGGCGCCCGCCGGGCCGTCCCGCTGCCGGCCGGCGGGGCGGACACCGGCGGGCTGCACCACATCGAGCTGTGGGTCCCCGACCTGGCGGAGGCCGAGCGGGGCTGGGGCTGGCTGCTGGGCGAGCTGGGCCATGCCCCGTACCAGCGCTGGGAGCACGGGCGGAGCTGGCGGCGCGGCGACAGCTACGTGGTGGTCGAGCGGTCGCCCGATCTGGTCCCGGGGGCGCACGACCGCCGCCGCCCCGGCCTCAACCACCTCGCGTTCCACGTCCGCGACCGGGCCACCCTGGACGCCCTGGTGGAAAGGGCCCCGGAGCACGGCTGGCGGCCGCTCTTCGCGGACCGCTATCCGCACGCGGGCGGCGACGGACATGTCGCCGCCTATCTGGAGGACACGGCGGGGTACGAGGTGGAGCTGGTCGCCGGGGCCCGGCAGCCCCGCCCGGCGCCGGAGGAGCCCGCGCCGTACACCGATGTGTGGGCGCGGCCCCGGGACGGGGCGTACTGAAGCACGGTCGGCGCGGCCCCGGCGGGCAGGGCCCCGGGAGGTCAGACCAGCAGCGCCGCCAGGCCCTCCGCGCGGGCCAGGTGCTCCAGCTCGTCCAGCGCCCGGAGTGCCGCGTCGGCCGCCGCCGGATCGCGCCCGGCGAGACCGCTCTCCTCGAACTCGTCCTCGTCCAGGCGCAGTACGGACGAGCCGTCCGCCGACACCCACAGGTCGAGGTCCAGGTCCTCCACCAGGAGCTCCCCCTCGCGCAGCACCGCGGGGCGGGTGATGTCGCAGTACCAGCCCTTGAGAACGCCCGCGCCGGTCCGGACCTCCTTCACGGCGAACCACCGGTCGCGCCAGTAGTGCTCGGTGAAGACATCGCCCGGCTCGAACCGGACGAAGCCGAAGTCACGGACCCCCGGCGCCGCCCACGGCGCACGCACCGTGACCCGGGTCCCGTCGTCGCGGACCACGTCCGCCGGATATCTGATCTTGGTCCGCCCGGCCTTCACCAGGGCGACCACCAGCGCGGTCTCAGCCGAGCCTGCGGACATGGCGCACCTCCGTGGCACAGATCTCGTAGCCGAACCACCGGTTGACCGCCAGCATCGGGCCGTTGCCCGCGTCGTTGCCGGTGTACGCGTCCGTGTACCCGGCGGCGCGCGCCCGGTGCAGCGAGTCGTTCTTCGCGAGCCTGGCCAGGCCCCGGTTGCGGTACGCCCGGCGGGTGCCGGTCATCCCGGACATGTACCGGGTCAGACCGTCGGTCTCCGCGGCGCTGAACGCCGCCACCTCCCCGTCCACCACCACGACCGAGGTGAGCTCGCGGTCGAGCGCGGGCGCGCGCCAGGTGTGGTCGAGCCAGTCCGCGTAGTCGGTCAGCTCCGCCGGGGTGTCGCTGGGCTCGTCGGCCGTGGTCTCCGCGTCCGCCTCGAAGAGCGGGCGGGGGTCGTCCGCGAAGTCCGCGGCGGTACGCAGCTCGACGCCCGGCGGCAGCTCCTGACGGGGCGGCAGCGAACCGTGAGCCAGGTCGAGATGGAGGAAGTGCGCCGGCCGGCTCGGGGTGTAGCCGCGCTTCCCGGCGAAGGCCCGGTCCGCCGGGGTGTCGAGCACCCAGGTGTAGACCGAGGTCGCGCCCTCCCGCGCCAGGTACTCCTCGGCGGTGCGCACCAGCAGCCCGCCCGCCCCGCGCCCGGTGCGCTCCGGATGGGTGTACGTGTTGCAGACCCCCTGGCCGGGTTCGGGGCTGTCGTGGGCGAGGCCGACCTGCGCGGTCCCGATGAGCTCGCCCTCGTGCTCGGCGACCAGCAGCCGGGCGCGCTTGTCCGGGTGGGCCGAAGCCAGTTCGAAGACGACGCACTCGGGCGTCGTCACCATGAAGGGCAGGGCGGCGCGCCGTACCCGCACCCAGTCCTCCGCGTCGGTGGGGAGGAAGTCGCGAACGATGACAGTCATGGGCCGGACGCTATGTGCGGACCGCCACCGGCCGCCCCTGATTTTCCGTCGGCGGGCCGGACGTGGGGGAGAATCGGGGCGTGACCCTGAAGATCGTTCTTGATCCCGATGCCGGTACCGCCCCGTACGAGCAACTGCGCACGCAGATCTCCGAACTGGCCCGCTCCGGCGCGCTCCCCGTCGGATTCAGACTTCCGACGGTCCGCGGCTTCGCCGAGGAGCTGGGCCTCGCCGCGAACACCGTGGCGAAGGCGTACCGCGCGCTGGAGGCCGACGGGGTGATCGAGACCCGCGGACGCAACGGCACGTTCGTCGCCGCCGCCGGTGACGCGGCGGACCGTCATGCGGCGGCCGCGGCCCGGGAGTACGCGGAGCAGGCGCGGCGCCTGGGCCTGTCCCCGGACGAGGCGCTGTCCCTGGCGCGGGACGCGGTGCGGGCCGCGTACGGGACGGAGTGACCGGGCGGGGCGGGGTGCGGGGCTCAGAGGTACAGGCCCGCGTCCGCCCCGGAGTCCTGCTTCGGTACCGACGCGGGACCGCTGCCGCGCCGCAGCGCGTACAGCTCGGCGAGCGTCGCGCCCTCGCGGCCGAGCCCCTCCTCCGTACCCAGCCAGGCCACCGCCTCCCCGCGGGTCAGTGAGCCCACCTCGATCCTGGCGAGGCAGCGGCCGGGCCTGACCACGGCCGGGTGGAGCCGCTCCAGGTCCTCGTTGGTGGTGACGCCCACCAGCACGTTGCGGCCCTGCCCGAGCAGCCCGTCGGTGAGGTTCAGCAGCCGGGACAGGGCCTGGCCCGCGGTGTGCTTGGCCTCGCCCCGGATCAGCTCGTCGCAGTCCTCCAGGAGCAGCAGCCGCCACCGGCCCTTGGACGTGCCGTCGTCCTCGCCGATCGCGATGTCCATCAGATAGCCGACGTCGTTGAAGAGCCGCTCGGGGTCGAGGACGCAGTCGACCTGGCACCAGTCCCGCCACGAGCGCGCGAGCGTGCGCAGCGCGGACGTCTTGCCGGTGCCCGGCGGGCCGTGCAGCAGGAGCAGCCGGCCCGCGATGTCGTCGGGCGTGACCTTCATCAGCCGGTCCATGGCATCGGCCACCGGCGCCGTGTAGTTGCCACGCACCTCGTCCCAGGTGCCCGCGGCGATCTGCCGGGTGGTGCGGTGCGGGCCCCGGCGCGGCGAGACGTACCAGAAGCCCATCGTCACGTTCTCCGGCTGGGGTTCGGGTTCGTCCAGGGCGCCCTCCGTCGCCCGGTCGAGAACCCGCTGCGCCAGCTCCGCGGTCGTGGCGGTGACCGTGACGTCGGCGCCGCGGCTCCACCGCGAGATGAGCAGCGTCCAGCCCTCGCCCTCGGCGAGCGTGGCGCTGCGGTCGTCGTCGCGGGCGGCGCGCAGCACCTCGGCGCCCGGGGGCAGCAAGGTCGCCCCGGACCTGACGCGGTCCAGGGAGGTGCTGTGCGAGTACGGCTGCTCGCCGGTGGCGAAGCGGCCGAGGAAGAGCGCGTCGACGACATCCGACGGGGAATCGCTGTCGTCGACGTTGAGCCGGATCGGCAGCGCGGACTCGGGGTTGGCGGACATGGGGCCCATGATCCGGCACGGGGATACCCGGCGCACCCGGGTTTCACTACCTTCCTCCCCTTTCCCGGCCGTGGTCGGAGAGCTGACGGCGCCTCAAGGGGGCGCGAAGCACCGGTCGAGGCATCGAGAAACTTGGCATGCACACTTCCGGCGGGGGTGCCGGTACTGCTACCACGGACTCGGCAGACCGGACGGAGATCCCGCCGGTCGGTCCAAGGGAGGTCCCATGAAGATGTCCAGACTCGCGGCGCGCTCGGCCTCGCTGCTGCTCGGTGCCGTTCTCGCGCTGACCGGGGCGGTCACCGCCAGTGCCGCGACGTCCGTCCAGGCCGTCGACTACGTCGCCCTCGGCGACTCGTACTCCTCGGGTGTCGGATCCGGCAGCTACGACAGCGCCAGCGGGGACTGCAAGCGCAGCACCAAGGCGTACCCCGCCCTCTGGGCCGCCGCCAACGCGCCCGCCTCGTTCGCCTTCACCGCCTGCTCGGGGGCGCGTACCGGTGATGTGAAGTCCGGTCAGCTCGGCCCGCTCAACTCCTCGACCGACCTCGTCTCGATCTCCATCGGCGGCAATGACGCGGGCTTCGCCGATGTCATGACCACCTGTGTCCTCAATTCCGAGACCACCTGCCTCAACCGGATCGCCACGGCCCGCAGCTATGTCGAGTCCACCCTGCCCGGCAACCTCGACTCGGTGTACACGGCGATCCACGCCAAGGCGCCGTCCGCCCGGGTCGTCGTCCTCGGCTACCCCCGCTTCTACAAGATCGGCGGCAGCTGTGCCGTCGGCCTGAGCGACAAGGTGCGCACCGCGATCAACGGCGCGGCCGACCTCCTCAACACGACGACCGCCAAGCGCGCGGCCGACCACGGCTTCGCCTTCGCCGACGTCGCGGGGAAGTTCACCGGTCACGAGATCTGCTCCGGGAGCGCCTGGCTGCACAGCGTCAACTGGCTCAACATCGGCGAGTCCTACCACCCCACCGCCGCCGGACAGTCGGGCGGCTATCTGCCCGCCCTCGCCTCGGCGGCCTGACACCGCCCACGGGCAGGGGCCCCTGTCCGCCGGGGTCCCCGTCCGGCGGGTCCATGACGGAGGCGCGGCCGGAGCGCCTCCGTCCGTTTCCGTTCTGTCCAACTCGCCCTGAAATAGAGAGGATGCGCGTGTGGGGTGTCAACCTCCGTATGTGTGTACGCAATCCTGCGACCGGGATACACGGGCGTCGTCGCGGGGGGTTAGGGTTAACCTGCCCGAGCCGGGTGCCCTCGTACGGGTGGGGAGTGACATGGAACAGATAGCGATGCGGAGCAGGCCACGCGTGCCTGCCATCACTTGCGGAAGCGGTGCGACCAGTTCGCGCCTCGACCGGCACCTCGCGGTGCTCGGCGGCCCAGCCGTGCCGCAGCGGGAGGCCGCCGAGGCGACCCTGCTGATGCGCGAGCTGACCTCGCGCGATGCCGCACATCATCGCCGGAGCAAGAGTGCGCGGGTCTCGCTCTTCGCGCCGCTGCGGCGGCTGAGGCGTTCGCTCTTCGGCAGCCGCCACTGACCCGACGGCCCGTCACGAACGCCCACCGGCTCCACCTCCCGGCTCCCCGGCCAGGGTCCGTCGCACGGCCCCCCGCTCGGGGCCGTGGGTGAGCACACCGTCCCGGCGCTGCGCTGCTGTCCGCCCTCCCGTCATCCCCAGGGCCCACGGCAGCGCTTCGGTGTGTTCACGGCCGTCCCGGTGGGCGGCGCGGTACCGGCTCCGGCACATACTTCGGAGTCGAAGTACTTCTAGACTGTGTGTATGTCCGAAAAGCGAGCTGCGCGCCTGAGCCCCGACGAACGAAGGGCCCAGCTGGTCGCCATCGGCCTGGACATGCTCACCGAGCGGTCGCTGGACGAACTCTCCACGGACGACGTGGCGCGGCGGGCCGGTATCTCGCGGGGCCTGCTCTTCCACTACTTCGACTCCAAGCGCGACTTCTACCGCGCCGTGGTGCGGCAGGAGTGCGACGACTTCGTCGCGGCCACGGAACCGGACCCCGCGCTGGGGCCCGTTCCCTGGCTGCGGTCGTTCATCGCCGGTTTCGTGCGGTACGTGCTGGAGCACCGCAAGGTCTATCTCGCCCTGGTCCGCGGTGCCGCGGGCAGCCACTCCGCGGTGGCGGACATCGTGGACGGGACCAGGGCCGCTCTCGCCCGGCGGGTGGCGGAGGGACAGCGGCGGCTCGGGATGCCGGACTCGCCCCGGCTGGCCGTCGCCGCCCGTGCCTGGACGGCGTTCGCCGAGGAGGCGGTGACCAGCTGGCCGCTCGGGGAGCCGGACGCGGCGGCGGAGCTCGGGGCCTTCCTGGAGTCGAGCTTCATCAGTCTGCTCGGCGCCCTGGACCGGCCCTGCGCGCTGCCCCGCTGAGCGGGCGCCGGACCGCCCCGGTGCGGCGCGCCGCCCGCGGTCACCGGCCGCCGCGCGCGCAGCGCCGTACGGACAGCGGCACGAACACCGCGAGGAGCACCGCCGACCAGGCGAGCGTCCCGGCCACCGGGTGGGCGACCGGCCAGGCGGCGTCGGCCGCCGGGGACGCGTTGCCGAACAGCTCGCGGGTGGCCGAGGCCATGGCGCTGATCGGGTTCCACTCCGCGACCGCCCGCAGCCGGCCCGGCAGATTGTCGGTCGGGATGTAGGCGTTCGACAGCAGCGGCAGGACGAAGGTGGCGCTGCCCAGCTGACCGGCGATCTCCTCGTTGCGGATCAGCAGGCCCAGCCAGCAGCCCAGCCAGGACGTGGCGAACCGCAGGAGCAGCAGCAGCCCGAAGGCGCCCAGGGCGGCGAGCGGCCCGCCCTCGATCCGCCAGCCGGCCGCGAGCCCGACCAGGGCCAGCGGGACCATGCCCACGGCCGTGGCCAGCAGATCGGCGGCGGTCTGGCCGAACGGCACGGCGGCCCGGCTCATCGGCAGCGTACGGAACCGGTCCATCACCCCGCGGTGGCAGTCCTGCGCGGCCTGGAACATCCCGGTCATGATGCCGTTGGCCGCCGTGGCCGCGAGCAGCCCCGGCACCAGGAACGCGCGGTACTCCTGGCCCGGTACGGCCAGCGCGCTGCCGAACACGTACCCGAAGAACAGCAGCATCGTGATCGGCATGGTCTGGGTCAGGATCACCACGCCCGGGGCCGCCTTGACCCGCTGGAGGTGGCGGCCCAGTACGGCCAGGGCGTCGGCGACGGGGGCGCTCCCGGCGGTCGTGGCGGGGTGCTCGTCGACCAGTGGCGTGCTGCTCATGCTGCCGTCTCCTTCGTGGGCGGGGAGGTGCGGCCGTCGCCGCGGCCGGTCAGGCGGAGGAAGACCTCGTCGAGCGTGGGCGGGCGCAGGCTCGCGTCGATCACCGGGACGCCCGCCGCGTCGAGCTCGCGGACGATCCGGGGGAGGGTGAGCGTGGCGTCGGTCGCGACGGCGCCCACGGTGCGGCGTTCGTGGTCGAGGACCGGTTCGGCGCCGGTGAGCCGATCGAGCACACCGGCCGCCGGGAGCAGCGCCGTCCCATGGGCGACGACCACCTCGGCGTAGCTGCCGATCCGGGACTTCAGCTCGGCGGGGGTGCCGCGGTGGGCGGCCCGGCCCCGGTCGATCAGCACGATGTCGTCGGCCAGCTGGTCGGCCTCCTCCAGATACTGCGTGGTGAGCAGGACGGTGGTGCCCCGGTCGGCCAGTTCCCGCACCGCCGCCCGGATCCGGTTGCGGCTGTGCGGGTCGAGGCCGGTGGTCGGCTCGTCCAGGAAGAGCACCCGCGGGCGGGTCACCAGACTGGCGGCGAGGTCGAGGCGGCGGCGCATGCCGCCCGAGTAGGTGCGGGCCGGGCGGTCGGCCGCCCCGGTCAGCCCGAAGCGCTCCAGGAGCTCGTCGGCGCGGGCGCGGGCCGCCTCGCCGCGGAACCGTCGCAGCCTGGCGAAGAGCCGCAGGTTCTGCCGGCCGGTCAGCTCTCCGTCGACCGAGGCGTCCTGCCCGGTGACCCCGATCGCCGCACGGACCGAGGCCGCCTCGCGCACCACGTCGTGACCGGCCACCCGGGCGCTGCCGCCGTCCGGCGCCGTCGACGTGGTGAGCACCCGGACAGCGGTGGACTTGCCCGCGCCGTTCGGCCCCAGCACCCCGCAGACCGTGCCCTCGGCGACCGCGAGATCGAGCCCGCGCAGCGCGTGGACATCGCCGTAGCGCTTCTCCAGACCTTCACTAAGTACAGCGTACGTAGTTGTCATGCGGCCCACCGTAGCGCACTACGTACGGTGTACGTAACTACGATGGTGAGCGAGGTGATGACCGATGGTGGGGCGACCCGCTGTACCCGAAGTGATCTGGGCGCGCCCCGAGCGTGCGGGCCGCGGCCCGAGACCCGCGTTCAGCCGAGCGGACATCGCGGCGGCCGCCGTCCGCATCGCCGACGCGGAGGGCTTCGACGCGGTGTCCATGCGCAAGGTCGCGGCGGAGCTGGGCTGCGGCACGATGTCGCTCTACAACTACGTGCCGCGCAAGGAGGACCTGTACGAGCTGATGCTCGACGCGGTCAGCGGGGGGTACGTGTTCCCCGAGCCGTCCGGCGACTGGCGCGCCGATCTCGTCGCGCTCGCCCGTCAGACCCGCGCGATGATGCACCGCCACACCTGGGTGCCCCGGCTGATGTCGCCGGTGTACGGCTTCAGCCCGAACGCCCTGCGGTACCTGGAGTACGCGCTCAGCTGCCTGGACGGCGTCGACGCGCGGTTCGGCGAGAAGATGGAACTGATCGCGATGGTCAACGGTGTGGTCACCACCTATGTGGCCAACGAGATCGCCACGGCGGAACGCAGCAGATCACTGCCCTGGTCCGAGGAGCAGGAGAACGCCGCGCGCACCGGCTATCTGATCAGCCAGATCGCGTCCGGGAAGTATCCGCGGATGGCGGCGGGATTCGCCGAGGACCCGGGCCCGATCGATCTGGACGGGGTCTTCGAGCGGGCGCTCCTGCGGGTGCTGGACTCCTTCGACCGGTAGCGGGCGGGCCCGGCCGCCCCCTCGCATCAGGGCCCGGCCGCCCCCTCACAGCAGGGCGAACTGCCCGTCCGGGCCCTCCTCCTGATGGCCGAGCACCGACGCGGGGCGCCGGGCCGCGGCCGGGACGGGCAGGACGCCCGCCGCGCGGAGCTCGCCGGCCGTGAGCCACGGGCCGTCGGCCGGCGCCTCCAGCCGGGGCCGGACCCCGTCCAGCAGGGCGAGCAGGGTGATCAGTTCCAGCAGCTCCGAGGTCCACTCCGGGGGCCAGCTCCGGGGCCGGACCGCCTCCAGGCCGTCCAGGCCCTCCGCACCGGCCGCCGACCGCCGCGCGAACCAGAGCTCCAGCATCCGCGCCCCGCCCACCCGGAACTCCCACGCCCCGGCCGGCACCGGTGAGATCCGGCCCGTCCCGAGCGTGAGCGTCTCCTCGTCCGGGTGGTACGCCAGGCCCTCCGGCACGGGCGGAATCGCGGCCCGCACATAGGGCCGCCGCCCCCCGGGCAGCCGTGGGCGCTCCCCGCCGCGGGCGCCCCGCAGGTGCAGCCGCAGCAGCTCCTGCCCCAGCTCCACCCCGGCCGACCAGTGCCCGGTGCCGGCGGGCAGCGGGACCACGCACCCGGCGGGGGTGCGGCGGGCCGCCGCCAGCACCCAGGCCAGTACCGACAGGGCGGTCACCGACTCCCCGTGGCGGGCGCGCAGCAGGGGGAGCAGCCCGGGGGCCAGATTGGGTTCGTGGCCCCCGGGGCGCCGGAACAGCGGCCGGATCCGGCCGGGCCGGCCCGCGGGGGAGTGGCCGTCCGGCAGCAGCGCCGTCACCGACAGGGCGGGCCCGGTGTCCCCGGGCATGTGTCCGTGCTCCACGAGGAAGAGCTGGTGCCCGTCGGCGACCCGCCACAGTTCGGGGCGGGCGGCGTCGATCAGCCGGTGGTCGGGGAGCAGCCACTGTTCGTCGAACGGGCCGTGGGCGATCCGCACCGGCTCGGGGCACGGCCCCTCCTCGCGGGCGAACCGGCCGGTGCCGGTGGCCTGTCCGGGCAGCGCCGCCACCGGGGTCCACGGGGTGCGGGCACGGGTCGTCCGGAACAGCCGCTCGCGTTCGTCGGCCGGGGCCCGCACCAGCCGGTCCCAACGGGCCCTGAGCGAGGCGGCGTCCGGGGCGATCACCCAGGGGCGGCCGGTGCGCAGCGGCCGTACGGACCAGGGCATCAGGTCGTCGAGGAGCGGGGCGCCCGCGTCCCGGCCGTCACCGGAGCCGCCCGCCGCCCGTGCTGCCACCGTGTCGCCTCCCCGTCGCCACGCGTCCTCCCGGGCATCGTAGCCGCGCCCGCGCGGCGGACGGCAGGGCGTGGCGCACCCCGGCCGGGACGTCAGTTAGCCTCCACGGTGACCGAGAAGGAGAACCGGTCGCCCCGGTAGCGGATCCGCGCCACGTCGACCACCTGGCCGCTCTCGTCGTACGTCACGCCCGTGTAGAAGAGGATCGGGCTCAGCAGCGGGACCTGGAGGAGTTCGGCGGTGGCGGGGTCGGCCAGCCGCGCCTCGACCGTGTCGGTGATGCGCGCGATCCGGACGCCCACCCGGTCGCGCAGCACCTTGGTCATCGGCCAGCGTTCCAGATCGGCCACGTCGACACGGGCCGCGATCTCGGGGCGCACCACGTTCTCCGCCCAGTTGGTGGGCTCGTCGCTGTCCCCGTCGTGGCGCAGCCTGCGGTAGCTGACCACGTCCGCGCAGTCCGGGAAGTGTTCGCCGAGCTCCTCGGGCACGGCGACCGGGCCGTGGCCGAGCACCGAGGTCCGCTCGCCCGACTGCTGGGCCACGATCGCGTCGATCGAACCCAGCAGCCGGACCGGCGACACCCGGCGGGCGCGCGGCTCGATGAAGGTGCCGCGCCGCCGGTGCCTGCTGATCAGCCCCTCCGCCTCCAGCTCCTTGAGCGCCTGGCGCATCGTCAGGACGCTGACGCCGTAGTGCGCGGCGAGCTGTTCCTCGGTCGGCAGCCGCGCGGAGGCGTCCTTGGCGCGGCCCAGTATCGAGGCGCGCAACGACTGCGAGACCTGGTACCACAGCGGCAGCTTGCGGTTCAGGACCAGCGAGTCGGGGGCGAAGGCCGGCCCCGGGGAGATCTTGGACGTCTGGGGCACCTGGGGCCTTTCGTTCGGACCGGGCCGGGGGAGGAGGCGGGGCGTCGTCGCCTACGGCCTGAAGTTGCGGCTCAGACCCTGCCACACGTCGTCGTAGCCGCGCTGGAGATGTCCGGCGGTGGCGGCCTGGCCCGTGGCCGTCACCGGCCAGCGGGTCTCGAACATGAAGGCGAGGCCGTCGTCGATCTTCTGCGGCCTCAGCTCCGCCTCGCTCGCCCGGTCGAAGGTCTCCCGGTCCGGTCCGTGCGCCGACATCATGTTGTGCAGCGAACCGCCGCCCGGGACGAACCCGCCCTTCCCGGCCGTCTTCGCGTCGTACGCGCCCTCGATCAGGCCCATGTACTCGCTCATCACGTTGCGGTGGAAGTACGGCGGCCGGAAGGTGTCCTCGCCCACCAGCCAGCGCGGCGCGAAGACGACGAAGTCGACCCCGGCCAGACCGGGGGTGTCGGAGGGGGACGTCAGCACCGTGAAGATCGACGGGTCGGGGTGGTCGTAGCTGATCGAGCCGATGACGTTGAAGCGGTGGAGGTCGTAGACGTACGGGGTGTGGTTGCCGTGCCAGGCGACCACATCGAGCGGCGAGTGGTCGTACGTCGCCGACCAGAGGTTCCCGCAGAACTTGTTGACCACCTCCACCGGGCGGTCGTCGTCCTCGTAGGCGGCGACGGGGGCGAGGAAGTCCCGGGCGTTCGCCAGTCCGTTGGCGCCGATCGGGCCGAGGTCGGGCAGGGTGAACGGCTGGCCGTAGTTCTCGCAGACGTAGCCGCGCGCGGTGGCGTCCAGCAGCTCCACACGGAAGCGGACGCCGCGCGGGATCAGCGCGATGTGTCCCGGTTCGGCGCGCAGCAGGCCCAGTTCGGTGCGGAGCAGCAGGCCGCCGTGTTCCGGGACGATCAGCAGCTCGCCGTCCGAGTCGCTGAACACCCGGTCCGTCATGGACGAGTCGGCGTGGTAGAGGTGCACGGCCATGCCGGTGCGCTGCGTCGCGTCGCCGTTGCCGCCGAGGGTCCACAGGCCCGCCAGGAAGTCCGTGCCGGGCACGGGCTCGGGGAGCGGGTCCCAGCGCAGCCGGTTGGGGTCGGGCACGGATTCGGTGAACGGGGCGGTCCGGATCGCCCCGTTGTCGATCCGGGAGAACGGGGGATGGGCGGCCGACGGACGGATCCGGTAGAGCCAGGAGCGGCGGTTGTGGGCGCGCGGTTCGGTGAAGGCCGAGCCGCTGAGCTGCTCCGCGTAGAGCCCGAGGGGCGCGCGCTGGGGGGAGTTGCGCCCCAGCGGCAAGGCCCCCGGCACCGCCTCCGAGCTGTGCTGATTGCCGAAACCGGCGGAGTGCTCCAGCGCTTCCGCCGTCTTCCTCGCCTGCTCGATGCCACCCATGTGCGCTCCCGGTGCCGAAGGAATCCTATGGGTAACCGTAGGAATCGGATCGGGGGGAGTCAACGGCATTCGTGCTGTGCGAGGGGGTTCAAAAAGTTGAACAATGCTCTACTCTCCCGCTCATGTCGTGGACACGAAGACTTCTGGTGGTGCTGGCGGCGCTCGTCGTCGCACTGCTCGCGGCCCCGGCCGCCCAGGCGCACGAGGAACGTCCGGTCACCCTGCCCGACGGAACCGGCAGCGTCCCCGTGTACCGCACCGGCGAACCCGACCTGCTGGTCTGCAAGAGCGACCGGGCGGACTTCGAACGCCGGGTCTCCGGCTTCCCGGAGGGGCTGCGGGCCCGGAACCTGACGCTGTTCGAGCGGTGCCGGAAGTCCGGCTACCGCCATCTGCAACAGGCCGTCGACGCGGTGGACCGGCCCGGCATGAACATCGCCGTCCTGCCCGGCCTGTACGAGGAGGAACCCTCGCTGCCCAGGCCGAAGGGGGAGTGCGCCCGGCTGAAGGCGCCCAACTCCCAGCTCGGCTACCAGATCCTCTCGTACGCGCAGCAGGCCCGGTGCCCGCACAACCAGAACCTGGTGGCGATCCTCGGCAAGAAGGACCTCCAGATCGAGGGCACCGGCGCCGAACGCACCGATGTGGTCGTCGACGCCAAGTACCAGAAGCTCAACGCGATCCGCGCGGACGGCTCCGACGGCATCTACTTCCGGAACTTCACCGCCCAGCGCACCACCTTCAACTCCCTCTACGTCCTGGCCCAGGACGGCTTCGTCATCGACTCCGTCCTCACCCGCTGGAACGACGAGTACGGCTTCCTGACCTTCGCCAGCGACCACGGGCTGTACAAGAACTGCGAGTCGTACGGGAACGGCGACTCCGGCATCTACCCCGGCAGCGCGTCGAACATCAACGACGCGTACGGCTACGACGTGCCGCGCTACTCCATCGAGATCACCGGCTGCCGCAGCCACCACAACATGGTCGGCTACTCCGGCACCGCGGGCGACTCCGTCTATGTGCACGACAACGAGTTCGACCACAACATGGGCGGCGCCTCGATGGACAGCGCCTTCCCCGGCCACCCCGGACTGCCGCAGAACCACGCCCGCTTCGAACGCAACCTGATCCACGACAACAACGCCGACTACTACCCCAACGTCGCCGACGGGACCTGCGCCAAGCCGCCCGTGGACCGGGGCTACGAGGAGGGCGTGGTCTGCCCGCAGATCTCCATGCCGCCCGGCTCCGGCATCATCACCGCGGGCGGCAACTGGAATCTGTACGAGAACAACTGGATCTACGGACAGCAGCGCGCCGCCTTCGTCCTGACGGCCGTCCCCGCCTTCATCCGGGGCGAGGGCGCGCTGTCCAAGCAGACGGACACCTCGCACCACAACCGGTACGCGGGCAACCACCTCGGTGAGGACAAGGCGGGCAACTCCCGGCCCAACCGCACCGATGTGTGGTGGGACGGCCAGGGCGAGGGCAACTGCTGGCAGGCGGACGCCGGTCCGTCCTCCCCGCGCGCCCTGCCCGCCTGCGGCGCCGAACGCGGCTCGGTGACCGGGAGCACCGACCGGCTCGTCGGTGAACCGGTCAAGCTGGCCCAGCTGTTGGTCTGCGCCGACTACAACGTGCAGGCGCGCCGGCTCCCGGCCGGCTGCGACTGGTACGGGGCGCGCGGCATCGAGCGCATCGAGGTGCAGGTGGCGCTGGCCGTGGCCGTGGTGCTGGCGCTGGTCGGCGGGGTGCTGTGGTGGCGCAGGCTGCGCGGCAGCCGGGCCGCCGCGGTGGCCACGGTGCTCGGCGCGGTCGGCCTCGGCCTCGACGTGGCCGGATCGACCATGGGGCTGTCCGCCACCTATGTGCCCGCGCTGGCGCTGCTGCTGACCGGGCTGTGGTGGACCGGCATCGGTCTGGTGCTCCGGAGGCAGCGGCCCCGGCTGGGCTGGACCACGGTGGTGCTGGGCGCGCTCACGCTGCTGGACGCCGTGGACAAGGCCGTGTTCATGATCCCGTGGATCCCGCTCGGTCCGGCCTGGGTGCGGGGGCTGCTCGGCGTGGTCTGGGTGGTGTGGGCCGTGATCGCCGCGGCCCGCCACGGTGACGCGGAGGCGCCGGAGGGAGTCCCGGACCCGGATCCCGGCCCCGGTGCCGTCCCGGCCGTCGCTTCCGCCCCGGCCCAGGCCGCTCCCGCCCCCGCCCCCGCTCAGGAAGGAGACGCGTCGTGAAGCGTCCGCCCGCCAGGCCCCAGCAGGCCGACCAGCCCCAGCTAACCCGTCAGCCCCAGCGAACCCGTCAGCCTCAGCGAACCCATCAGCCTCAGCAAACCCGTCAGTCCCAGCGGATCCACCAGTCCCGGCGGACCCAGCGGCCCCCACGGACCCGCCGGCCGCTCCCCGCCGTCGTCGCCCTGCTCACCGCCGGGGTCCTCGTCCTCGGGGCGAGCGCCTGCGGCGGGCGGGCCACCACCCACCACAAGCCCGGCACCAGCCACGAGCAGGCGGGCGGCAGCGTCGGACGGCTGCTCGACGCCGACGACGGATCCGGCAACCGGCTGCGCCAGGTCGACGCCGAGGGCGCGCCCCGGGTGTCGGTCACCGTACGGCCGGACTCCGAGGACGGGTGGAACGTGCACCTCTCGGTGCGGAACTTCAGGTTCACCCCGGACAGCGTGGGCGGCGCCGCCCTCCTCGGGCGCGGCCACGCCCGGCTCCTCCTCGACGGCCACCCCCTCGCCCGCGTCTACGGCTCGTGGTTCCACCTGCCCGCCTCCCTCGTCCGCGCGGCGGGCGGCGGCACCGGCCTCACCGCGCGGCTCTACGCCGACGACCACACCGCCTGGGCCGTGAACGCCACCCCCGTCCAGGCCACCGCCTCCCTCGCCGCCCCCTCCGCGAAGACCACCGCCCCGCCGGAGGACCGGCCCGCCACCACGCTCGACATCGTCGTCTCCCACGGCAGGGTCAGCCCGGCCCCGGGCCGCACCGAGATCAAGAAGGGCCGGACCGTCGAACTCCGGGTCCGCAGCGACCGCGCCGACACCCTCCACGTCCATGGCTACGACAAGGAGGCCCGGCTGCCCGCGGGCAGGACCGTCACCCTGACCTTCACCGCCGACCGCAGCGGGCTCTTCGAGGTCGAGACCCATGAGTCGGACCTGCTCCTGACCCAACTCGTCGTACGGTGAGCGTCCTCGCCCACGGCATCGGCGCCCAGCACGACCTGCCGCTCTCCCCGTTCTACGCCTTCGCCGGAGCCTTCACCGCGCTCTTCGTCTCCTTCCTCGCGCTCGGCCTGCTCTGGTCCGCCTCGCGGTTCCGCGGCGACCGGGCGGGCCGCCCGGTCCCGTCCGCCCTCCAGCGCCTCGCCGACGCCCGCGCCACCCGCGTCGCGGCCCGCGCCCTCGGCCTCGCCGCCGCCCTCTACGTCACGCTCCAACTGCTCCTCGGCCCGGACGACCCGGACCGCAACCCCGGCCCCGGCGCCGTCTACGTGCTCCTGTGGGTCGGGCTCGTTCCCGCCTCGCTCCTCCTCGGTCCCGTCTGGCGGCTGCTCAACCCGCTGCGCACCGTCCACCTCCTCGTCTGCCGGGCGCTGGGCCGCGACCCCGCGGCGGGCCGCCCGGTGCCCCCCTGGCTCGGTCTGTGGCCCGCCGCCGCCGGGCTCCTCGCCTTCACCTGGCTCGAACTGGTCTCCCCCGACCCCGCGTCGGCCACCGCGCTCCTGCTCTTCCTCGCCCTGTACTGTGCCGTCCACCTCGCGGGCGCCGCCCGCCACGGCGCCGGGTGGTTCGACCGGGCCGACGCCTTCGAGGTCTACTCGGGGCTGCTCGCCCGGCTCGCCCCGCTCGGCCGACGCCCCGCCGACCGCCGCCTCGTGCTCCGCTCCCCGTTCAACGGACTCGACGCCACCCCGCAGCTGCCCGGACTCGTCGCCACCGTCTGCGTCATGCTCGGCTCCACCGCCTACGACGGCTTCTCCGACTCCCCGTCCTGGATCACCACCGTCCAGACCTCGCCCCTGGGCCGCACCACCGCCGCCACCCTCGGACTGCTCGGCGCCGTCGCCCTCGTCGCCGCCCTGTACGCCCTCTGTGCCGGTGCCGTCCGGCTGGTCTCCGGCCGGCTGTCCCACCCCCTCACCGCCTTCGCCCACTCGCTCGTCCCGATCGCGCTCGGCTATCTCGTCGCCCACTACTTCACGCTCTTCGTCACCGAAGGGCCACGCACGGTCATGGTGGCACTCGGCACTGACAATCCGGTCCCGCCCGAGCCGCTGCTGGGTCCCGGCGGCGTCGCCACGCTCCAGGTCGCCGCGATCGTCCTCGGCCACGTCCTCGGTGTCGTCGCCGCCCACGACCGGTCCGTCCGCCTCTTCCCGCCCGGCCGTGCCGTCGCGGGACAGCTCCCGTTGCTGGTCCTGATGATCACCTACACGATCGGCGGGCTGTCGCTGCTCATCGCCTGAGAACCACGCGCCGGACCACCGGCCGCCCGCCGCAGAGGAGACCCACGGCATCATGGATCCCGTGCCCCATGCGAACACGAACCTCCGCCGAGCCCCCGTGCAGCAGCGCAGCGCCGAGCGCCTGGCCCGGATACTCGACGCCTGCGCCGAACTCCTCGACGAGACCGGCTACGAGCAGTTGTCCACCCGGGCCGTGGCCGCCCGCGCCGAGGTCCCCATCGGCTCCGTCTACCGGTTCTTCTCCAACAAGCGGGCCCTGGCCGACGCGCTGGCCCGGCGCAACCTGGACAGCTACGCCGAACGCATCACCGGCCGCCTGGCCGCCATCCCGACCACGGACTGGCGCGGCGCCATCGACGCCGTCCTGGACGAATACCTGGCGATGAAGCGCTCCGTCGCCGGATTCGCCCTCGTCGACTTCGGCGCTCCGGCCCCCGAGGACGATCCGGCCGGCGACGCCAACCAGCGGGTCGCCGGACGGCTCACCGAACTGCTCTCCGGACACCTCGGCCACGCCTCCGACGAGGAGCTGCCGCGCACCGTCCTGGTCTGCGTCGAGGCCGCCGACGCCCTCCTGCGGCTCGCCTTCCGCAGCGACCCGTCGGGCGACACCGCCATCATCGCCGAGACCCGCGTCCTGATCCGGGCCTATCTGGCGCAGAGCCTGGACTGACCGCGCGGCCGTGGACCCCCGCCCCCGGCCCCACCGCGACGCCCGTTGAGCCCCCGCCGTGACCCCCGCGCTGACCTGGGGTTCTGCTCGTATTGCTCGCATGTCAACGCCTTGCTGACGCGGCGAACCGCGCCCTAACGTCATCCGCACCGCCGAGTCCGGCGGGAGTTCAAGGGTGAGCGATAGGTATCCATATGCTGACAATCCTCGGCTTCGTCATGATCGCGACCTTTCTGGTCCTGATCATGCTGAAGAAGATGTCGCCGATCGCGGCGCTGGTCCTGATCCCCGCGCTGTTCTGCGTCGCCGTCGGACAGGGCGCGAAGCTCGGCGACTACGTCATCGAGGGCGTCGGCAACCTCGCCCCGACCGCCGCGATGCTGATGTTCGCCATCGTCTACTTCGGCGTGATGATCGACGTCGGCCTCTTCGACCCGGTCGTGCGCGGCATCCTGCGCTTCTGCAAGGCCGACCCGATGCGGATCGTCGTCGGCACGGCCGTGCTCGCCGCCATCGTCTCCCTCGACGGCGACGGCTCCACCACCTTCATGATCACCGTCTCGGCGATGTACCCGCTCTACAAGCGCCTCGGGATGAGCCTGGTCGTGATGACCGGTGTCGCCGCCACGGCGAACGGCGTCATGAACACCCTTCCCTGGGGCGGTCCCACCGCCCGCGCCGCCACCGCGCTCAAGCTGGACGCGGGTGACATCTTCGTCCCGATGATCCCGGCGCTCGGCATCGGCCTGGTCGCGGTCCTGCTCCTCGCGGTCGTACTCGGCCGGCGCGAGCGCAAGCGGCTCGGCGTGCTCACCCTGGACGAGGCGCTGGCCGCCGGGACGGCCGCGGAGTCCGAGACCGTGCTCGCCGCGGCGGGCGGCGGCGACCGTACCCGCAAGAGCTCCGGCGGAGCCGGTACGGGTACGGACGCGGCCGGGCCCCGCGGCGGGGGCGACACGCACGGGGACGAGGGCTTCAAGGGCCTGGACCCCGACCGGGCCACCCTGCGCCCCCGGCTGTACTGGTTCAACGCGGGCCTCACCCTCGCCCTGCTCACCGCGATGATCATGGAACTGATGCCGATCCCGGTGCTCTTCCTGCTCGGCGCCGCCCTCGCCCTCACCGTCAACTTCCCCCACATGCCCGACCAGCGGGCCCGGATCGCCGCCCACGCCGACAACGTCCTCAACGTCTCCGGCATGGTCTTCGCGGCCGCGGTCTTCACCGGCGTCCTCTCCGGCACGGGCATGGTCCAGCACATGGCCGACTGGCTCGTCGGCGCGATCCCCGACGGCATGGGCCCGCACATGGCGATCGTCACCGGCATCCTCAGCATCCCGCTGACGTACTTCATGTCGAACGACGGCTTCTACTTCGGTGTCGTCCCCGTGCTCGCCGAGGCGGGCGCCGCCCACGGGGTCTCCCCGCTGGAGATCGCCCGCGCCTCCCTGGTCGGCCAGCCCCTGCACATGTCGTCCCCGCTGGTCCCGGCCGTCTACGTACTCGTCGGCATGGCCAAGGTCGAATTCGGCGACCACACCCGGTTCACCGTCAAATGGGCCGCGCTCACCTCCCTGGTGGTCCTGGGCGCCGGGCTCCTGTTCGGCATCATCTGACCGTGCGTACCGTCCACGAGCCCGGCAGGGGCTGGCTGCTGCGCCTGGTCATCGCCTTCGCCCTCGCGCAGGGGGCGGTGTCGATGGCCCGGCCCGCCGTCTCCTACCGGGCTCTCGCGCTGGGCGCGGACGCGCGCGCCATCGGTGTGATCACCGGGGTGTACGCGCTCCTCCCGCTCCTCGCCGCCGTCCCGCTCGGGCGCCGGACCGACCACGGCCGCTGCGCGCCCCTGCTGCTCCTCGGCGTCGTCCTGATCGCGGGCGGCTGCGCCCTCAGCGGCCGGGCGGGCACCCTGACGGCGATGGCGGCCTGGAGCGGTGTCATGGGGCTCGGCCACCTCTGCTTCGTCATCGGTGCCCAGTCGATCGTGGCCCGCCGGTCCGCCCCGGCCGAACAGGACCGCGACTTCGGGCACTTCACCATCGGCGCCTCCCTCGGCCAGCTCATCGGCCCGATCGCCGCGGGATACCTGATCTCCGAGCGCGACGGGGCCATGGCCCGTACGAGCGCACTCGCCCTGCTCGTCTCGGCGGCCGTCGCCGCCGTCTCCCTCGGCGCGCTGCGCCGCGTCGAGCAGCGGTCCGCGCCCGCCGCCCACCGGGCGGAACGGTCCGCGAAGGTCCCCGTGGGCCGCATCCTGCGCGCCCGAGGGGTGCCGGCCGGGATCTTCGTCAGCCTCGCCGTGCTCTCCGCCACCGACATCCTCACCGCCTACCTGCCCGTCGTCGGGGAACACCGGGGCATCGCCCCCGCCACCGTCGGTCTGCTGCTCAGCCTGCGCGCCGCGGCCACCATCGCCTGCCGTCTGGTGATGACCCCGATGCTCCGGGTGCTGGGACGCACGGCGCTGCTCACCACCACCTGCCTGCTGGCCGGAGTGGTCTGCGCGGCCATCGCGCTCCCCGTCCCGGTCGCCCTGCTGGCCGTGATGCTCGCCGTGCTCGGCTTCTGCCTCGGCGTCGGACAGCCGCTCTCGATGACCACCGTCGTCCGGGCCGCGCCGCCGGAGGCCCGGTCCACCGCGCTCGCCCTCCGGCTGACCGGCAACCGCCTCGGGCAGGTCGCCGCCCCCGCGTCCGCCGGCCTGCTCGCCGGAGCGGCGGGCACCGCGGCACCGTTCGTGATGCTCGGTGCCCTGCTGCTCGCGGCGGCCGGGCTGGGCGCACGCGGCGGGCGGCGGGACCGGGAGGCCGGTGCGGACCCGGCCGCGCCGGCGGATCCCGCTCCCGGCCGGAGCCGCGCCGACCGCGGCCGCACCCCGACTCCACCGCCGCGGAGCGGCCGTTGACCTCAAGTCCACTGGAGGTCGTACGTTCCTCGCATGAGCATGGAAACCACGGCGTGGACACAGCTCCACAACGTCATGAACGCGCAGGCGGACCGCCGCCCCTTCGACCGGACCACGCTGCGGCGCATCGCCGCGTTCGCCCGTCCGCACCGGCGCCGGGTCGCCCTGTTCCTGGTCCTGAGCGTGGCGACGGCACTGCTCGCGGTCGCCACCCCCGTACTCGCCGGACGGGTCGTGAACGCGATCGTCTCCGGCAAGGAACCGGGCACCGTCACCCGGCTCTCCCTCCTCATCGCCGTGATCGCCGTCGCGGAGGCCGGGCTCGGCCTGGTCGGCCGCTGGCTCTCGGCCAATCTCGGCGAGGGCCTGATCCTCGATCTGCGCACCGCCGTCTTCGACCACGTACAGCGCATGCCGGTCGCGTTCTTCACCCGGACCCGCACCGGAGCCCTCGTCAGCCGCCTCAACAACGACGTCATCGGCGCCCAGCGCGCCTTCAGCAACACCCTGTCCGGCGTCGTCAGCAACGTCGTGACGCTGCTGCTCACCCTCGGTGTCATGCTCTCCATCTCCTGGCAGATCACCGTGCTCGCCCTGGTCCTGCTGCCGGTGTTCGTGCTGCCGGCCCGGCGGATGGGCACCCGGATGGCCAGGCTCCAGCGCGAGGCCGCCGCCCACAACGCGGCGATGGGCACCCGGATGACCGAGCGCTTCTCCGCCCCCGGCGCCACCCTGATCAAGCTCTTCGGCCGCCCCGCCGACGAGTCCGCCGAATTCGCCGTCCGGGCGGGCCGGGTGCGTGACATCGGCGTCCGCACGGCCATGGCCCAGTCCGCCTTCATCACCGCCCTCACCCTCGTCTCCGCGCTGGCCCTCGCCCTGGTCTACGGGCTCGGCGGCTTCTACGCGCTGCGCGGACGGCTCGACGCGGGCGCGGTGGTCGCCCTCGCCCTGCTGCTGACCCGGCTGTACGCACCGCTCACCGCGCTCGCCGGGGCACGCGTCGAGGTGATGAGCGCGCTGGTCAGCTTCGAGCGGGTCTTCGAGGTCCTCGACCTCACGCCGCTCATCGGCCAGAAGCCGGACGCGCGGGCGGTCCCCGAGGGCCCGGTCTCCGTCGAATTCGACGGGGTCCGGTTCGGCTACCCGTCCGCCGACAAGGTCTCGCTCGCCTCGCTGGAGGACGTCGCGAGCCTCGACACCCGGGGCGGCGACGAGGTGCTGCGCGGCATCTCCTTCCGCGCCGAACCCGGACAGACGGTGGCGCTCGTCGGCTCGTCCGGCGCGGGCAAGTCGACCATCGCCCAACTGCTGCCCCGGCTCTACGACACGGACGAGGGCGCGGTGCGCATCGGCGGCGTCGACGTACGCGACCTGACCGCCGACACCCTGCGCGACACCCTCGGCATGGTCACCCAGGACGGCCACCTCTTCCACGAGTCGGTACGCGCCAACCTGCTGCTCGCCCGGCCCGGTGCCACCGAGGAGGACCTCTGGGACGCGCTGCGCCGGGCCCGCCTGGAGGGCCTCGTCGCCGCACTGCCCGACGGGCTCGACACCGTCGTCGGCGAACGCGGCTACCGGCTCTCCGGCGGCGAACGCCAGCGGCTGACCATCGCCC
This sequence comes from Streptomyces sp. NPDC057697, assembly GCF_042799335.1. Classification (NCBI taxonomy): domain Bacteria; kingdom Bacillati; phylum Actinomycetota; class Actinomycetes; order Kitasatosporales; family Streptomycetaceae; genus Streptomyces; species Streptomyces sp. NPDC057697. Next base: position 101,248 of record NZ_JBHVJA010000006.1, read on the forward strand.
GGCTGCTCCTGGCCCGCCAGCGCGTCGTCATCCTCGACGAGGCCACCGCCCACCTCGACAACACCTCCGAGGCGGCCGTCCAGGAGGCCCTCGCCGAGGCGCTCGCCGGGCGCACCGCCGTGGTGATCGCCCACCGGCTCTCCACGGTCCGGACGGCCGACCTCATCCTGGTGGTGGAGGACGGGCGGATCGTGCAGCGCGGCACGCACGACGAACTGCTCGCGGCGGGCGGGCGGTACGAGGAGCTGTACCGCACCCAGTTCGCGCACCCGGGCGCGGAGCACGGCGAACTCGCCCCCCGGTCCCTGGCGTGACGGGTGTCTCTGGCGCCCGAAAACTAACAGCGCTAGTTTGGGTCGCGGACGACCCCGTCCGCGACGGTGACCGGGAGGAACAGCGATGAAGGCCCACGACGGCATGTACATCGACGGGGCCTGGCGGCCCGCCGCGGGACAGGACACGATCGCGGTCGTGAACCCGGTGGACGAGCAGGTCATCGCCCACGTTCCGGCGGGCACCGCCCAAGACGTCGACGCCGCGGTACGGGCCGCCCGCGCCGCGCTCCCCGGCTGGGCGGCCACCGCGCCCGCCGAGCGCGCCGCGCGGATCGCCGCCCTGCGCGACGTGCTCGTCGCCCGCGAGGACGAGATCGCCGGGACCGTCACCGCCGAACTCGGCGCCCCGCCGCCCTTCGCGCAGCTGGTGCACGCGGGCCTCCCGGTCCTGGTCGCCGGTTCGTACGCCGAGCTCGCCGCCTCGTACGCCTTCGAGGAGAAGGTCGGCAACTCCACCGTGTACGCCGAACCGGTCGGTGTCGTCGGGGCGATCACCCCGTGGAACTATCCGCTGCACCAGATCGTCGCCAAGGTCGCGCCCGCGCTCGCGGCGGGCTGCGCGGTCGTCCTCAAGCCCGCCGAGGACACCCCGCTGACCGCCCAGCTCTTCGCCGAGGCCGTCGACGAAGCGGGCGTCCCGGCGGGCGTGTTCAACCTGGTCACCGGTCTCGGCCCGGTCGCCGGCCAGGCGCTCGCCGAGCACGACGGCGTCGACCTGGTCTCGTTCACCGGCTCCACCGCCGTGGGCCGGCGGATCGGTGCCGCGGCCGGTGCGGCCGTCAAGCGCGTCGCCCTCGAACTGGGCGGCAAGTCCGCCAATGTCATCCTGCCGAGCGCGGACCTCGCCAGGGCCGTCGGCGTCGGCGTCGCCAACGTGATGGGCAACTCCGGCCAGACGTGCAGCGCCTGGACCCGGATGCTGGTGCACACCTCGCAGTACGACGAGGCGGTCGCGCTCGCCGCGGAGGCGGCCGCCAAGTACGGCGACCGCATCGGCCCGCTGGTCAACGCCCGGCAGCTGGCGCGGGTGCGCGGCTACATCGAGAAGGGCGTCGCCGAGGGGGCCCGTCTGGTCGCGGGCGGCGCCGAAGCCCCGCGCGAACGGGGCTACTTCGTCAGCCCCACGGTCTTCGCCGACGTCACCCCGGAGATGACCATCGCCCAGGAGGAGATCTTCGGCCCGGTCCTCTCGCTCCTGCGGTACGAGGACGAGGACGACGCCCTGCGCATCGCCAACGGCACCGTGTACGGCCTCGCGGGCGCGGTCTGGGCGGGCGACGAGGCGGAGGCGGTGGCCTTCGCCCGCCGGATGGACACCGGGCAGGTCGACATCAACGGCGGCCGGTTCAACCCGCTCGCCCCGTTCGGCGGTTACAAGCACTCCGGCGTCGGCCGCGAACTCGGCTCCCACGGGCTCGCGGAGTACCTCCAGACCAAGTCCCTGCAGTTCTGACCGATCCCGTCCCGTCCGCACCTCCGTACCGCCCCGTTTCCACGCCGCCGATCGTCAAGGAGTCTGTTCGTGGTCCGCGCCGCCGTACTGCCCGCCGTCGGAGCTCCCCTGGAGATCACCGGCATCGAACTCCCGGAGCCCGGCCCCGGCCGGGTGCGGGTCGCCCTCGCCGCCGCCGGGGTCTGCCACTCCGACCTCTCGCTCTGTGACGGCACCATGCGGGTGCCCGTCCCCGCCGTCCTCGGACATGAGGGCGCGGGCACCGTCGTCGCGGTCGGCGAGGGCGTCACCCATGTCGCCCCGGGCGACGGTGTCGTCCTCAACTGGGCTCCCTCCTGCGGAGGCTGCCCGGCCTGTGCGCGGGGCGAGGTCTGGCTGTGCGCCAACGCGCTGAACGGCGCGGGCGCCGTGCACGCCCGGCGCGCGGACGACGGCAGCGAGCTGTACCCCGGTCTCAACGTCGCCGCCTTCGCGGAGGAGACGGTGGTGCCCGCGGGCTGCGTCCTGCCCGCTCCGGCCGGCGTCCCGCTCACCGACGCGGCGCTCCTGGGCTGCGCGGTCCTCACCGGATACGGCGCCGTGCACCACGCGGCGCGGGTGCGCGAGGGCGAGAGCGTGGCGGTGTTCGGGGCCGGGGGAGTGGGGCTGGCCGCGCTCCAGGCCGCCCGGATCGCCGGTGCCTCGCGGATCGTCGCGGTCGACGTCTCCCCGGAGAAGGAGGAACTGGCCCGCCGGGCGGGCGCCACCGACTACGTGGTCGCCTCGGAGCACACCGCCCGTGAGATCAGGGCCCTCACGGACAAGCAGGGGGCGGATGCCGCCATCGAGTGCGTGGGCCGCGCCGCCACCATCCGTACCGCCTGGGAGTCGACCCGCCGCGGCGGCCGGACCGTCGTCGTCGGCATCGGAGGCAAGGACCAGCAGGTCACCTTCAACGCCCTGGAGATCTTCCACTGGGGACGCACCCTCTCCGGCTGCGTCTACGGCAACTCCGACCCCGCACGGGACCTGCCCGTGCTGGCCGCCCACGTCCGCGAGGGGCGGCTCGACCTCGGCGCCCTGGTGACCGGGCGCATCACCCTCGACGGCATCCCGGCCGCGTTCGACGACATGGTCGCGGGCCGGGGCGGACGGGCCCTGGTGGTGTTCCGAGGGGTCTGACGGAGTTACGGGACAGCCCCTCGGCCCGCGTCCGCGGCGGGCCCCGGGGACTGCGTCCCGTGCGGGGTGAGCAGCCGGGCGTCCATCTCGCCCTGCTCGAAGAGCCGGGAGGCCGGGCCCACGATCAGCGGGTCCGGCTCACGGACCACCGAGGTGTCCTTGTCCGGGTAGTCGAAGCGGTGCAGTACGTGCCGCATCGCCTCCAGCCTGGCCCGCTTCTTGTCGTTGCTCTTCACCACCGTCCAGGGCGCGTCCGCGGTGTCGGTGTGGAACAGCATCAGCTCCTTGGCCTCCGTGTACGCGTCCCACTTGTCCAGCGAGGCGAGGTCGACCGGGCTCAGCTTCCACCGCCGTACCGGATCGATCTGACGGATCATGAAGCGGTTGCGCTGCTCGTTGCGGGAGACGGAGAACCAGAACTTCACCAGGTGGATGCCGTCCCGGGCGAGCATCCGCTCGAAGCCCGGGGCCTGGTGCATGAATTCGAGGTACTCCCGGGTCGTGCAGAACCCCATCACCCGCTCGACGCCCGCCCGGTTGTACCAGGAGCGGTCGAAGAGCACGATCTCCCCGGCGCTCGGCAGATGGGCCGTGTACCGCTGGAAGTACCACTGGGTGCGTTCGCGTTCGGTGGGCTTCTCCAGCGCCACCACCCGTGCGCCGCGGGGGTTGAGGTGTTCGGTGAAGCGGTTGATCGTGCCGCCCTTGCCGGCCGCGTCCCGCCCCTCGAAGAGCAGGACGAGGCGCTGGTCGCGCTCCTTCACCCAGTGCTGGAGCTTGAGCAGTTCGATCTGCAGCGCCCGCTTGGACTTCTCGTACGCCTTCCGGCCGAGCTTGTGGTCGTACGGGTAGTCCTCGCGCCAGGCGTCCCGGGCCTGGCCCTCCGGCGTCACCAGGACCGGATCGTCGTCGCCGCTCTCCGCCACCCGGAACCCTTCGAGGGCCGGGCCCCCGTGGCGGGCCGCCTCGGCCAGGACGTCCGGCGCGGCCTCCCGGGGCCCGGCGGCCGCCTTCTCCCGCTTCCGTTTCCCCGTCCGCTCAGCGGCGTCCGCTTTCCCGGTGCTCCGCGTCATGTCGGCGTCCCTCCACCGGCCGTGCCGGATTGTTCCGCGTCAGGCCAGTCTGCGGACGCATCCGGGAGACCGCCACCCCGGCCAGGCAGAGCAGCCCGCCGGCCACGGTGAGCGGCGCGGGCACCTCGTCCAGCAGCAGCCAGGACATCAGCACCACCAGCGCCGGTACCGCGTAGGTGGTGGCGCCCATCCGTCCGGCCGTGGTCCTGGCGAGCGCGTAGGCCCAGGTGGTGAAGGCCAGCGCGGTCGGGAAGAGGCCGAGGTAGACCATGTTCAGGGTGGCGGACAGCGGTGCGTCGGCGGCTTCGGAGACCAGGGCGCCGGAGAACGGCAGACAGGCGGCCGTGCCGACGAGGCAGCCGAAGGTGGTGATCTGGAGCGCGGAGCCGTGCCGCAGGGCGGGCTTCTGGCGCACCACCCCGTTCGCGTACGCCACGGCGGCCAGCAGGCACAGCAGCACGCCGAGCACCGACGCCCCGCCCCGCCCGGACATCGAGAGCCCCACCACCGCGGCGCCCGCGAACGACACGGCCATGCCCGCCAGCAGTCCGCGCGGCAGCCCCTCGCCCAGCGTCCGGGAGCCGAGGAGCGCGATCAGCAGGGGGCCGGTGTTCACCACCATCGCGGCCGTGCCCGCGTCCACCTGCCGCTCGCCCCAGTTGAGTACCACCATGTACAGGCCGAACCAGAGCAGCCCGGACCAGACGATCCCCGGCCAGGCGGCCCGCGGAGGCAGCCCCTCGCGCCGCACCAGCAGGAGCGCGCCCAGGGCCAGGGAGCCCGCGAGCAGCCGGCCGAGGGCGAGGGCGCCGGGCGAGTAGGCGTCACCGGCGCTGCGGATCGAGACGAAGGCGGAGGCCCACAGCAGCACGGTGGTGGTGGCCGCCGCGGCGGCCCGCCAGTCGCGCGGCGGCGCGGCCGCGCCCGCGGGGGAGGGGGATGTGGTCATGGCCACGACCGTACGGCCGCGACCGTTCGGCGCTCACCGAAGGATCGCCGGATCGATGCCCAGGTGCTCGTGGAGCGCCCGCTCCCCCTCCGGCGTGGCCTTCACCGCCCGCCCGGACCCGATCCGTACGCACCACCCGGCGTCCAGCGCGTGGCGGCACAGTGCGGCGCCCGCGACCCCGGCCAGGTGCGGCCTGCGCTCCGTCCAGTCCAGACAGCTCCGTACGAGGGGGCGCCGCGAGCCCGTCTCCAGGCCGATGCCCAGCCCGCCGAACCAGCGCAGGCCCGCGTCGGTGAGCGCGAAGCCGGCGTCCTGCGCCAGCAGCCCCCGTACGGTCAGGGCGTCGGTGATCGTGATGCCGATCCGCCCCGCGAGGTGGTCGTAGCAGGTGCGCCCGCGGGCCAGTGCGCTCTGTGCGCTCACCGCGCCCAGGGTGCGCGGCCGCTCGGGCGCGGAGCCGGGGACGACCCGGGCGGCGAGGTCCTCGACGAGATGCGCGGTCCGTTCGTCGGCCAGCCGCAGATAGCGGTGGCGGCCCTGCCGCTCCTCGGCCAGCAGCCCGCCCGCGACGAGCTTGCCGAGGTGTTCGCTGGCGGTCGAGGGGGCCACCGAGGCGTACCGGGCGAGCTCCCCCGCGGTCCAGGCGCGGCCGTCCAGCAGGGCCAGGCAGAAGGCCGCGCGGGTCTCGTCGGCCAGGAGGGCGGCCAGGGCGGCGAGCCGGGGCGCGGCCGGGTCGGGGTGTGCCGTGCGTGCCATGGTTCCAGGATGCGTCAGGAACGCTTCGGCGCCGGCCGAACCGTCCCGGCCGGGTCCAGCAGCGCGTACTGGACCGAGAGGCCGTCGACCAGGGCCCGCAGCCCGGTCTCGAAGGCGCCCTCGTCGACCTTCTGCCGGTGCTCGGCCAGCAGGTGGGCCTGGCCGAGGTGCGGGTAGTCGGCGGGGTCGTACGCCGTCTCGTCGTCGACGAAGCCGCGGGCGAAGGAACCGAGGGCGGAGCCGGTGATGAAGTAGCGCATCAGGGCCCCGATGTACGTGGCCTGGGCGGGCGGCCAGCCCGCCCTGACCATCGCGCCGAACACCGCGTCGGCGACCCGCAGACCGGCCGGGCGGCGGCCCGGTCCCCGGGCGAGCACCGGGACGATGTGCGGGTGCTCGGTGAGTGCCGCACGGTAGGAGACGGCCCAGTCGTGCAGGGCCGCCCGCCAGTCACGGGTGTCCGTCTCGTCGAACATCGACAGATCGACCTGCGCGGAGACGGCGTCCGCGACCGCGTCCAGGATCTCGTCCTTGTTGCGGAAGTGGTTGTAGAGCGAGGGCCCGCTGACCCCGAGTTCGGCCGCGAGGCGCCGGGTGGACACGGCGTCGAGCCCCTCGGAGTCCACGAGCGCGCCCGCCGCCTCGACGATGCGGTCTCTGCTGAGGAGGGGCTTGCGCGGTCGGGCCATGCGGCACATAGTAGGGCCTGCGCCAACAAAACTAGCAGTGCTAATTTAAAGTGGGGAGTCGAAGGATGAACCTGGAGCTCGGCGAGGAGCAGGAAGCCGCCCGGCGGCTCGCCGCGGACTTCGTCGCCCGGGAGGTCGCCCCGCACGTCGTGGCGTGGGACCGGGCCGAGAACGTCGACAGGTCGATCGTGAAGAAGCTGGGCTCCGTCGGCTTCCTCGGGCTGACCGTCCCCGAGGAGTACGGCGGCTCGGGCGGCGACCACCTCACGTACTGCCTGGTCGCCGAGGAGCTGGGCCGCGGCGACTCCTCGGTGCGCGGCATCGTCTCCGTCTCCCTCGGCCTCGTCGCCAAGACCATCGCCGCCTGGGGCGACGAGGCGCAGAAGCGGCGCTGGCTGCCCGGCCTCACCGCGGGCGAGACGATCGGCTGCTTCGCCCTCACCGAGCCCGGCACCGGCTCGGACGCCGGGAGCCTCGCGACGAGGGCGGTCCGGGACGGCGGGGACTACGTCATCGACGGCAGCAAGATGTTCATCACCAACGGCACCTGGGCGGACGTGGTGCTGCTCTTCGCCCGTACCGGCGAAGCCCCGGGCCACCAGGGCATATCCGCCTTCCTGGTCCCCGCCGACACCCCCGGCCTCGGTCGCCGCACCATCCACGGCAAGCTCGGACTGCGCGGGCAGGCCACCGCCGAAGTGGTCCTGGAGGGCGTCCGGGTGCCCGCGTCCGCGCTCCTGGGACCGGCGGGCAAGGGCTTCTCCATCGCCATGTCCGCCCTGGCCAAGGGGCGGATGTCGGTCGCGGCCGGCTGTGTCGGCATCGCGCAGGCCGCCCTGGACGCCGCGGTGCGCCACGCGGGCGAGCGCGAGCAGTTCGGCAAGTCCATCGCGGGCCACCAGCTCGTCCAGGAGCTCATCAGCGACATCGCCGTGGACGTCGACGCCGCCCGGCTGCTGACCTGGCGGGTGGCGGACCTCGTCGACCGGGGCGAGGAGTTCGCCACCGCCGCCTCCAAGGCCAAGCTCTTCGCCTCCGAGGCCGCCGTGCGCGCCGCCAACAACGCGCTCCAGGTCTTCGGCGGCTACGGCTACATCGACGAGTACCCGGTCGGCAAGCTGCTGCGCGACGCCCGGGTGATGACGCTCTACGAGGGCACCAGTCAGATCCAGAAGCTGATCATCGGCCGCGCGCTGACGGGCGTCTCCGCCTTCTGACCCCGCGCCGCCGCTCGAACGTGCGTCTGAGTACCGGCTGAGTACCCGCACGGATGTGGCGCGCGCCACGTCGGCCGATGCTGGGCCCATGAGTGAGACAGCATCGGTCAAGCAGCAGAGCACCGCGGCCTTCTACGGCCAGGCCGTCGCCTCCTTCGGGGTGGCGATCGGCTCGGTGGCTCTCGGTATCTACTCCCTGGACGCCGACGCCTGGGTCCGCGGATTCCTGGCGATCGGGGTCCTCTATCTTGTCACCTCCTGCTTCACCCTGGCCAAGGTCGTCCGGGACCGCCAGGAGGCGGGGCAGCTCGTCAGCCGGGTCGACCAGGCCAGGCTGGAGAAGATCCTCGCCGAGCACGACCCCTTCCAGAAGCTCTGACGATCGCACCGGACGGACCCTAAGCGCTTGCTCAGGTTCGGGGTATGGTGTTCGTCCTGGTGACGAGAGGGGCGAGTGACGATGAGCACGGCGGAGGAGACCGACGGCGACAGCGCGCCGTGGGCCGAGGTGACGCCCGAGGCGGCCAGGCGGCTGCTCGTCGCCGCCGTCGACGCCTTCGCCGAGCGCGGGTACCACGCCACCACCACCCGTGACATCGCGGGCCGGGCGGGGATGAGTCCCGCCGCGCTCTACATCCACTACAAGACGAAGGAAGAGCTGCTCCACCGGATCAGCAGGATCGGCCACGACCGCGCCCTGTTCGTCCTGGAGGCCGCCGCCGACGGCGGGGGCACGGCGGCCGAGCGGCTGGCCGAGGCCGTGCGGTCCTTCGTCCGCTGGCACGCCGAGCGGCACACCACCGCCCGCGTGGTCCAGTACGAGCTCGACGCCCTCGGGGAGGAGCACCGCACCGAGATCGTCGAGCTGCGCCGCAGGAGCGACGCGGTGGTGCGCCGGATCATCGGCGAGGGCGTGCGGGCGGGGGAGTTCGACGTCCCCGACGTCCCGGGGACCACGCTCGCGGTGCTCTCGCTCTGCATCGACGTGGCGCGCTGGTTCAACGCGCAGGGCAGCCGGACGCCGGACGAGGTCGGCGAGCTCTACGCCGACCTCGTGCTGCGCATGGTCGCGGCGGAACGCCAGAAGTAGGACGGGCCCCGGAGGGGGCCGACCGGGGCGCGGCGTGCGGGGGCGCGGCGGGGCGCGGCTCAGAAGTAGTAGCGCGACACCGACTCGGCCACGCACACCGGCTTGTCGCCGCCCTCGCGCTCCACGGTGACGACGGCGGTGACCTGCACCCCGCCCCCGGCCTCCTCGACGCTCTTCAGGACGGCCGAGGCGCGCAGCCGGGAGCCCACGGGCACGGGGGACGGGAAACGGACCTTGTTCGTCCCGTAGTTGATGCCCATCTTCATGCCCTCGACCCGCATGATCTGCGGTACGAGCGTGGGCAGCAGCGAGAGCGTCAGATAGCCGTGCGCGATGGTCGTGCCGAACGGCCCGGTGGCGGCCCGCTCCGGATCCACATGGATCCACTGGTGGTCACCGGTGGCCTCGGCGAAGAGGTCGATCCGCTTCTGCTCGATCTCCAGCCAGTCGCTCCGCCCCAGCTGCTCGCCCACTCCGTCGCGCAGCTCCTGCGCGGACGTGAAGATCCTCGGCTCTGCCATGTCCCTGGTCCCTGCCTTCCCGCTCCGGTTCATTCCGCGGCGCACTGTCCAAGCGCTTGCTCAGCATGGTTGGCGGGTGGGTTCCTGTCAACGACGGACCGGCCGGGGTCGGCCAAGTAGGGTGGGAGGGGTGCCCCAGATCCCACAGACGCTCCAGGAACTCACGGTCGGACAGCTCTCCGCGCGCAGCGGCGCCGCGGTATCGGCCCTGCACTTCTACGAGGCCAAGGGCCTGATCAGCAGCCGCCGCACCAGCGGCAACCAGCGCCGCTTCAGCAGGGACGCGCTGCGCAGGGTCGCGTTCGTCCGCGCGGCGCAGCGGGTCGGCATCCCGCTCGCCACCATCCGGGACGCGCTCGCCGAACTGCCCGAGGAGCGCACCCCGACCCGCGAGGACTGGGCACGGCTCTCCGCCGCCTGGCGCTCCGAACTGGACGAGCGCATCGAGCGGTTGGGGCGGCTGCGGGACCATCTCACCGACTGCATCGGCTGCGGCTGCCTGTCCCTGGAGAACTGTGTGCTCTCCAACCCGGACGACGTCTCCGGTCAGCGGATCAGCGGTTCGCGTCTGATGCCCGAGCGCCCGGTGGCCGGGCGCGGCTAGGGCCGAAGCGCCGCCGGGTCCGGAGCGCGGCCGTGCCGGGCCCCCTGTGCCCCTCGGCCCGGCGCCCGGAGGGTGTCCGGCGGGAGGGTCCGCGTGCGCCCGGGGCGGTAGCCGCTCAGGCCACCGACGCGAGGTCCCGCCGGTGCGCGCCCCGGGCCCGCGCCAGCGCCCCCGGGGTGAGTACCGGCTGGGGCACCACGATCCCGCACCCCGTGCAGACCGGACCCGCCCACGGCGCGCACTCCAGATCCTGCCGCCAGCGGATCCCGGACCCCGCGCACACCGGGCAGACCGTACCGGGCTCCGCCTCCAGCGCCGTGATCAGCCGGCGCAGCACCTCGGCGAGCGGTTCCGACGGATGCACCGCCGGGTCCTCGCACCGCGCGACCCCGTGGCCGCCCCAGGTGCGCCGGTGCCAGTCGTCGAACGTGCCGGGCCTGCGCAGCCCGTCGTGCTTCTCCCGTCGGCGGCGTTCGGCGAACCCCGCCTCGTAACCGAGCCAGACCGCCCGTGCCGTCTCCAGCTCGTCCAGCGCGCGCATCAGCCGCGCCGGATCGGGGGACCGGTCCTCGGGCCCGATACCGTGCCGGACGCACAGATGGTCCCAGGTCGCCCGATGTCCGTAAGGGGCGAACCTCTCCAGGCACTTGCGCAGCGAATACCGCCGCAGTGCCAGGTCGCTCCGCGGATCGCGCACCTGTCTCGCAAGACTCCGGAATCCCGCCACCGCACCGTCACCTCCGTCGCTCGTACTTCGGCGTCAGGGAATGGACGTACGGATGCCCGTTCCGGATCCCTCCACGCGTGACGTTGTCCGGAATTCGACAGGTCCCGGTGGGCCGCCCCGCCGCCGGGGAGGGCCGCATGTGACGATTCGGAAAAGGTGACGGTTGCTCACCTTACCGGCGAGTCATACCGCCAGTAACCTCCGGCGCATCGGCCTCTCGGAGGAGCACGCATGCCCCCACGCACCGTCACGTTCAGAGCCGCCACCGCCGCGGCGGTCCTCGCGCTCGGCGCCACCCTGCTGGCGGCCTCGCCGCAGGCCGGCGCCGCGACGGCGGAACCCGCACCCGTCACCGACTACTGCCGGGGCCAGTGCGACGACATCCTGCCGCCCGGTGAGAACGGCAACGCCACCCTCGTCGAGATCCTCGGCAACAAGGCGTTCGGTACGCACCCCGCCCACAGCGACGACCAGCTCGACCGCTACAACGGCCTGGTCGCCGGACACACGGGCCTCACCGACCAGAAGCTGACCGAATTCTTCAACGACGCCTCGTTCGGCGTGCCCAAGGACCAGGTCGAGTCCGTCACCTCGCCGCGCGACGACGTCACGATCACCCGCGACAAGGCGTCCGGCGTCCCGCACATCAAGGGCACCACCCGCTACGGCACCGAGTTCGGCGCGGGCTTCGCGGCCGGCCAGGACCGGCTCTGGCTGATGGACCTCTTCCGGCACATCGGACGCGGCGAACTGACCTCGTTCGCCGGGGGCGCGCTGGCCAACCAGGGCCTGGAGCAGCAGTTCTGGCCGCAGGCCCCGTACACCGAGGCGGATCTCGAAGCCCAGGTCGAGTACATCAGGACCCACGAGGGCGCCCGCGGCGAGCAGGCCATGGCGGACGCCCAGGCGTATGTCGACGGCATCAACGCCTACCGCGAGAAGTCCAAGAACGGCCGGTACTTCCCCGGGGAGTACGTCCTCACCGGCAAGATCGACGCGATCACCAACGTCGGGGAGATCCAGCCGTTCAAGCTGACCGACCTGATATCCATCGCCTCGGTCGTCGGCGGCCAGTTCGGCGGCGGCGGTGGCGGGGAGGTGACGGCGGCGCTCTCGCTGCTGGCCGCCCAGCAGAAGTACGGCGTCGCCGAGGGCACCGAGGTCTGGGAGTCGTTCCGCCAGCGCGAGGACCCCGAGGCGGTGCTGACGGTCCACGACGGCACGGCGTTCCCCTACGCGGGCAAGCCCGGCAAGGCCCGCGGCACCGCGCTGCCGGACAGCGGGTCCGTCACGGCCGAACCTCTCGTCTACGACCGCACCGGCTCGGCGGGCACCGACCGGAAGGCCCCCGTCAAGGCCCCGGCCGGGCTGAGGAAGGCCCAGGGCATCTACGACGACGGTGTCATCCCCGAGGGCTCGCTGCCCGGCTCCGGCTCCGGAGCGCAGCGGCGCGGCATGTCCAACGCCCTGCTGGTCTCCGGCGAACACACCGCGAGCGGCCACCCCATCGCCGTGTTCGGCCCGCAGACCGGCTACTTCGCGCCGCAGCTGATGATGCTCCAGGAGCTCCAGGGGCCGGGCATCAGCGCCCGCGGCGTCTCCTTCGCCGGAGTCGGGATGTACGTCCAGATGGGCCGCGGCCAGGACTACGCCTGGAGCGCCACCTCGGCCGCCCAGGACATCACCGACACCTACGCCGTCGACCTCTGCGAGCCCGACGGCTCCACCCCCACCAAGGACTCCACGCACTACCTCTACCGGGGCACCTGCACCGCCATGGAGACGCTGGAGCGCACCAACTCCTGGACGCCGACCGTCGCCGACTCCACGGCGAAGGGCTCCTACCGGATGCAGGTGCGGCGCACCCAGTACGGCATCGTCACCCACCGGGCCACCGTGGGCGGCAAGCCCGTCGCGTACACCGCGCTGCGCTCCACCTACCGCCACGAGGCCGATTCCATCATCGGCTTCCAGATGTTCAACGACCCCTCGTACGTGACGGACGCCGCCTCCTTCCAGCGGGCGGCGAGCAATATCGACTACGCCTTCAACTGGTTCTACACCGACTCCCGCACCGCCGCCTTCTACAACAGCGGGATGAACCCGGTGCGCGCGGCGGACGTCGACCCGGCCCTGCCGGTGCGGGCCGAACGGGCCTACGAGTGGCAGGGGTTCGACCCGGCCGCCAACACCGCCACGTACACCCCGTTCGCCGAGCACCCGCACTCCAGCGGGCAGGACTACTACATCTCCTGGAACAACAAGCAGGCCAAGGGGTACGCCGCCGCGGGCTTCGGCCTCGGCGCCGTGCACCGGGGCGATCTGCTGGACCAGCGGGTGTCGAAGCTGGTCGAGCAGGGCGGGGTGACCCGCGCCTCCCTCACCCGGGCCATGGCCGAGGCCGCGGTCACCGACCTCCGCGGCGAGCAGCTGCTTCCCGAACTGCTGAAGGTGATCCGCTCCCGGCCGGTGACCGACCCCGGACTGGACGCCGCCGTACAGCAGTTGGAGTCCTGGCGGGCGGCGGGCTCGCAGCGCAGGGAGAGCAGCCCCGGTTCGCACGCCTACTCCCATGCCGACGCGGTGCGGATCATGGACGCCTGGTGGCCGAAGCTGGTCGAGGCCGAGTTCCGGCCGGGGCTCGGCGACGGTCTGTACGACGCGCTGACCGCGGCGCTCGCCACCGACGAGTCCCCGGCGGCCAGTCACGGGCCGAGCGGGGCGCACAGCGGATCCGCGTTCCAGTACGGCTGGTGGGGCTTTGTCGACAAGGACCTGCGCCAGGTCCTCGGCCGGCCGGTCGAGGGGCCGCTGGCCAGGACGTACTGCGGCGGCGGCGACGCGGACAGCTGCCGTGACGCACTGCTCGCGTCGCTGAAGCAGGCCGTCGCCGAACCGGCGACGGAGGTCTACCCCGGGGACGACACCTGCAAGGCGGGCGAGCAGTGGTGCACCGACTCGATCGTCCACCGGCCGCTGGGCGGGATCGGCCAGAAGGCCATCCACTGGCAGAACCGCCCGACGTACCAGCAGGTGGTGGAGTTCCCCGACCACCGGTAGGGGTCCTCGTCCGGATCGTCTCCGCACGATCCGGACCGAAGGCCCCGGCGCCGCGGGGCCCGTGAGGGCGCGTACGAGCCGTGTGCGGGGCGGATCCGGATGCTCCGGGTCCGCCCCGCACCGCTCAGCGGTCCCTCACCGGTACTGGAGGTACCGCTTGCGCACCGCGCGGAAGGCGGCCAGGTCCTTCGACCAGGCCCCCACCACCTCGTCCGTGTCCGCCCCCGCGTCGATCATGGTGCGTACCCGGGTGTTGCCGGTGAGCTTGTCGATCCAGTTGTCCGAGCGCCACTCGAACCCGCTCCAGGTCCGCTTCGCCGTCACCAGCAGCGCGATCCCGGTGCGCACCGGGTCGAAGACCTCGCGGTCGTGGACATGCAGCTGCACCCCGCCGACCGTCTTCCCCTGGAACTTGGAGAACGTCGGCGCGAAGTACGCCTCGCGGAAGGCGACCCCGGGCAGGCCGAGCGCGTTGACGGCCGCCGCCCAGCGATGGTCGATGCCCTCCGCGCCGAGCAGCTCGAACGGCCGGGTGGTGCCGCGCCCCTCGGAGAGGTTGGTGCCCTCGAACAGACAGGTGCCCGAGTAGACCAGCGCCGTGTCGGGCGTCGGCATGTTGGGGCTCGGCGGCACCCATGGCAGCCCGGTCGCGTCGAAGAAGTCCGAGCGCTTCCACCCGGACATCTTCACGATGCGCAGGTCCACCGGCCGCTCCGCGAGGAACCGGGCGTTGAAGAGCAGCGCCAGTTCGGTGACGGTCATGCCGTGCGCCTGCGCGATCTCCCGGCGGCCCACGAACGTACCGAACGCCGGGTCGAGGACCGGGCCGAGCGCCGCCCGCCCGGTCACCGGGTTCGGCCGGTCCAGGACGACGAACCGCTTGCCCGCGAGGGCCGCCGCCTCCATGCAGTCGTAGAGCGTCCAGATGTAGGTGTAGAAGCGGGCGCCCGCGTCCTGGATGTCGAAGACGACCGTGTCCACGCCGGAGGCGGTGAAGACATCGGCGAGCGCCTGCCCGCTCTTCAGGTACGTGTCGTAGACCGGGAGTCCGGTCGCCGGGTCGTCGTACCGCCCCTCCGAGCCGCCCGCCTGCGCGGTGCCGCGGAAGCCGTGCTCCGGGCCGAAGACGGCGATCAGGTCCACCCGCTTGTCGGGGTGCATCACATCGACGATGTGGCGCACGTCCGAGGTGATCCCGGTGGGGTTGGTGACGATCCCGACCTTCTCGCCCCTCAGCAGCGCGTAGCCGTCCGCCGCCAGCCGGTCGAAGCCGGTGCGGACCCGGCCGTGCCCCTTGCGCGGGGCGGGGGCGGCGGTCGCGGTCCCCGCCCCGGCGGCCGTCGCCGCGAGCGCCCCCACCGCACCGCCGGCGGCCAGCAAACCACGTCTGGACAGGCTCATTCGGGTACCTCCATGATCGCGACGCATGTCATGGTCACGCACGCTAGCGCGCGTTCAGGCCATACGGAACGAGCCGGACGGGACGGGTGCGACGGGAGTGCTTCCCCGGCCGGGTCCGCCCCTTCCACTCCGGCATACCGACTGGTTAGTCTGCCAGGGCAGTCGGCTGAGAGTCCGCCGGGCGACCCCGGACCGGACGGCGGCCGCGCCCCGGTGCGCGCCGGGGCGCGGCCGCCCGGTCCCGGGCCGCCCGACGGGCTCCGAGAGAGGCGGGACCCGATGGGTGCGATGCAGGGCGCGGGCGTGGTGGTCACAGGGGCCGGAGGCGGCATCGGGGCCGCGCTGGCCCGCCGGTTCGCCGCGGAGGGCGCGCGGGTCGTGGTCAGCGACCTGGACGAGGCACGGATCGAGCCGCTCGCCGAGGAGATCGGCGGGACCGCCGTCGCCGGTGACGCCTCGCGGATCGTGGACGCCGCCAGGGACGCGCTCGACGGCACCGTCGACGTCTACTGCGCCAACGCGGGCCTCGCCTCGCCCGGCGACGCCTTCGCGGACGAGGAGGTCTGGGCCGCGGCCTGGGACGTCCATGTGATGGCCCACGTCCGCGCGGCCAGGGCGCTGCTGCCCGACTGGCTGGAGCGCGGCAGCGGCCGCTTCGTCTGCACCGCCTCGGCCGCCGGACTGCTGACGATGATCGGCGCCGCGCCGTACAGCGTCACCAAGCACGGCGCCGTCGCCTTCGCCGAATGGCTCTCGCTCACCTACCGCCACCGCGGCATCAAGGTCCACGCGATCTGCCCGCAGGGCGTGCGCACGGACATGCTCGACGCCGCCGGATCGGCCGGGGAGCTGGTCCTCGTCCCCGGCGCCATCGAGCCCGGGGCGGTCGCCGACGCGCTCTTCGACGCCATGGCCGAGGACCGCTTCCTGGTCCTGCCGCACCCCGAGGCCGGCGGCTACTACCGGGCCCGCGCCCAGGACACCGACCACTGGCTCGGCGGCATGAACCACCTCCAGCGGACGTGGGAGGAGGCCGGCGCATGACCGAGTCGATCTACGCGGCCAAACCCTGGGTCTCCCTGCTCAGCGACGCCCAGCGGGCCCCCGTCAGCCCCGCCGCCACCCTCGTCCACGCCTTCCGGGAGTCCGTCGCCCGCAACCCCGGACACCCCGCGCTCGCCTACTTCGACGGACGCCTGAGCTACCGGGAGACCGACGCGCTCTCCGACTCGGTGGCCGGCCATCTCGCCGCCGCGGGCCTGGAGCGCGGCGACCGCGTCGCGATCATGCTGCAGAACACCCCGCAGTTCGTCCTCGCCCTGCTCGGCGCGTGGAAGGCCGGTGCCACGGTCGTCCCGCTCAACCCGATGTACAAGTCCGGCGAGGCCGGCCATGTGCTGAAGGACGCCGAGGTCACCGCGCTGATCTGCGCGGACCGGGCCTGGGAGGCGTATCTGCGGGACACCGCGGCCGACGCCCCGACGGTACGGATCGCCCTGACCACCAGCGAGCTCGACCTCCAGACGCGGAACGACCAACGGGTGCTGGGCCCCGACCGGCTGCCCGTGCCCGGGGACGCCGAGGACCTGGTCGCCGTCGCCCGGCGCGGGACCCGGGCCCCCGAAGGGCGCGGACCCGCCGCCCACGACGTGGCGCTGATCAGCTACACCTCCGGGACCAGCGGCACCCCCAAGGGCGCCATGAACTCCCACGCCAACATCATGGTCAACGCCGAGCGCCAGCGGACCGGGCACCCCGTCGCCGAGGGCTCCTCCTACTTCGCGCTCGCCCCGCTCTTCCACATCACCGGCATGGTGTGCCAGCTGGCCGCCTGCCTCGCCAACGCGGGCACCCTCGTCCTCGCGTACCGTTTCCACCCGGCCGTCGTCCTGGAAGCCTTCGCCGAGCACCGCCCCGCCTACACCGTGGGCCCGTCCACCGCCTTCATGGCGCTGGCCGCCCACCCCGACGCCACCCCCGAGCACTTCGCCTCCTTCCGGGTGATCTCCTCGGGCGGCGCACCGCTGCCGCCGGCCCTGGTCGAGAAGTTCCGGGCGGCCTTCGGCCCGTACCTCCGCAACGGCTACGGCCTCACCGAGTGCACCGCCCCCTGTGCCTCCGTACCGCCCGAGCGGGAGGCGCCCGTCGACCCGGTCTCCGGGACCCTCTCGGTCGGGGTGCCGGGCCCGGACACCGTCGTACGGATCATCGACGAGAACGGCGCGGACCTGCCCTTCGGCGAGCAGGGCGAGATCGCGGTGCGCGGCCCGCAGGTCGTCTCCGGCTACTGGCGGATGCCCGGGGCGACCGCCGCGGCCTTCCCGGACGGGGAGCTGCGCACCGGTGACATCGGCTTCATGGACAGCGCGGGCTGGCTCTACGTCGTCGACCGCAAGAAGGACATGATCAGCGCCTCCGGCTTCAAGGTCTGGCCGCGCGAGGTGGAGGACGTCCTCCACACCCACCCGGCGGTCCGGGAGGCCGCCGTCGTCGGTGTGCCCGACGCCTACCGCGGCGAGACCGTCCGCGCCTACGTCAGCCTCCGGCCCGGTGCCTCGGCCGCGCCCGGGGAGCTGAGTGCGTACTGCGAGGAGCGGCTCGCCGCGTACAAGTACCCGCGCGAGGTCGAGATCCTGGCCGAGCTGCCGAAGACGGCGAGTGGGAAGATCCTCAGGCGGGAACTGCGTTCCCGCCGATGACGGTTTCACGCGGAAGGCAGGTGGCGGCAATGGCCAAGGCGACGGAGGGGGACACGGCCCCCGTCCCCCAGCGGCTGCTGGCCGCCGCCACCCGGCTCTTCGCCGAGCAGGGCTACGACCGCACCTCGGTCCAGGAGATCGTCGAGGCCGCGGGGGTCACCAAGGGCGCGCTGTACCACTACTTCGGCTCCAAGGAGGACCTCCTCCAGGAGGTCTACGCCCGGGTCCTCCGCCTCCAGCAGGAGCGCCTCGACGCCTTCGCCGGCGCCGACGCCCCCGTCGAACAGCGGCTGCGCGACGCCGCGGCGGACGTGGTCGTCACCACGATCGAGAACCTCGACGACGCCTCGATCTTCTTCCGCTCCATGCACCACCTCAGCCCGGAGAAGAACAAACAGGTCCGGGCGGAGCGGCGCCGCTACCACGAGCGCTTCCGGGCGCTGGTGGAGGAGGGCCAGCGCAGCGGGGTGTTCTCCACGGCCACCCCGGCCGATCTGATCGTCGACTACCACTTCGGTTCGGTCCACCACCTGTCCACCTGGTACCGCCCCGACGGCCCGCTCGGCCGCCAGGAGGTGGCCGACCACCTGGCCGACCTGCTGCTGCGCGCACTGCGCCCCTGAGGAGTGCGTCGCACCTCCCGTCCGCCCGGCGGGGCCGACCGGTCCTAAGCCGTGCCCGCCGCCCCTGCGGCCAGCCGGTCGAGCAGCGCCTCCGCCGCCGGGTTGCGGGGCCTGGACGCCCGCCCGGCCAGGACCACGGTCCGGCCGGGTTCCGGCTGGCGGATGCCGACACACGGCAGCCCCGCGTCCTGGCCGATCCGGCGCGGCACGATCGCCACGCCGATCCCGGCCCGTACGAGATCGACGAGCAGCCGGATCTGGGTGACGTCGCAGGTGATCCGGCGCTCCAGACCGCAGTGCGCGGCCAGCCTGCGCACCGCGGTCTCCAGCCCGGTGCCCGCCCGGAAGTCCACGAACGGCTCGTCGGCGAGATCCTTGACCAGGGTGCGCCCGGCGGTCGCCAGCCGATGGCCCGGGGTGGTGATCAGCACCAGGTCCTCGTGCCAGGTCGCGAACCCGACGATGCCGTCGGGGAGCGCGGCGGCGTCCGGCGCGAGATAGGCGAGGTCCAGCTCACCGGCCCGCAGCCCCGCGACCAGCTCCGGTGTCGTCGCCTCGCGCAGCGAGATCTGCACCCCGGGCCACCGGCGGTGGTACGAGGCCAGTTCGGCCGCCAGGTCCACACAGGTCAGCGTCTGGATCGTGCCGACCCTGACCCGGCCGGTCACCAGCCCCGCCACGGCCGCCACCGCGTTCCGCGCCGCCTCCGTCCCGGCGAGCACCGACCGGGCCGACGGCAGCAGTGCCCGGCCCGCCTCGGTGAGGACCACCCGCCGTCCGGTCCGGTCGAACAGCTCGGCCCCCAGCTCCCGTTCGAGGTTGCGCACGGAGCTGCTCAGCGCCGACTGCACGATCAACTCGGCACGGGCGGCGGCGGTGAAGCCGCCGTGCGTGACCACCGCCAGGAAGTGGCGGAGCTGGCGTAGTTCCATCCATCCACGTTATCGATCGCAGCCAGCTGAACCATCTGTTGGACCGATCGCGGCCGCGGGCCGACGCTGGATGTATGACTCATGTCCAGCTGTCCGCCCACGTCCCCGCGCTCTGGGCGGCGGCCTACGGCCCGCACCACGCGCCCGCCGTACGGTTCGCCGCCCGGTGCCTGCTGCGGGTCCGGGCCTTCGCCCGTGACCTGGCACTGGCCGACCATGTGGGATCCGGCGGCTACTGAGCGACGGACGGGCCGGGCCGAAACCGTTGGTGGCGCCGGAGCGCGCCCGGTTAGCATCCGACGATGCACACGGCCGCCGACGAAGAGTTCCACCAGGTCACCGGGCCGGCCGCGACGGCGCGGCCCGGCGGGTTCCCGGACGCACGGGACCGCTCACCGCGGGAGCTGGGGCGGCTGATCCGGCTGGAGGACCCCGCGCTCTGCCGACTGGGCCTCGTCCTGCTCACCGAGCGCATCACCCGCTGCCCCCCGCCCGGCGACCGGGAGGCGGCCGAACTCGCCGCGCTGCTGCCCGCGTCGCTGACGGGACACCCGGAGGCGGACCTCCTCCTGGCCGAACTCCACGAACGGCTCGGCCCCCGCCTGAAGGGCCGCCCCCTGCCGCCGTGGCGCACGGCCGGGCAGCTGCCGGTGTCGGTACGGATCGCCTGGCTGCGCGCCGATGTGCTCCGCGACCCGGCCGTGCTCCGCACCGAGGAACCCGGCGAACTCCTCTACCAGGCGGTGCGCGGCACGGACATCGCCGCGGCGCACCGCCCGGCGCTGCTCGTGGACGAGCTGGCGGCCGGTGGCGATCCGGTGCTCCAGGCCGAGGCGGTACGGCTCGCCCGGCAGGGACTGCACAGCGGACTGCTGGCCCCGGCGCCGGTCCGGAAGGCCCTGATCGGGCTGCTGGGGTCCGGCAGTGCCCGCGTCGTCGCCGAGGCCCTGGGCGAACTCGCCGAACCATGGGCGGCGACGGACCCACTGCCGCCCGGTCTCCTCGCCCCGTTCCTCTCGGCCGGTCCGGCCGTCCCCGATCCCGGCGCCGCCCCGCCCCGGGAGCGGCCCGAGGTGGCCTACGCCGCCCTCGCGGCCGCCGCCCGCCACGGCCACCGGGACCTGCTGTGCCGGGCCGTGGCGGACCCCGGCCTCCCGCCCGGCCTCCGCAGGCGCGGGATGGAGCTCTTCGGCGACCTGGCCGACCGCGACGACATCGGCGCGCTGACGGCCGTCGCCGCGCGCGACCCCCTGCTGCTCGGCGGCCCGGCCGTGGCCTGCCTGCGCGGTCTCCACCGGCGCGGGCACTTCCCGTCCGGCCCGGACGTCCCCGCCGTCGTCGCCCTGGCCCTGGCCGACCACTCGATCGCCCCCCGCGACGTGGCGACCGTCCTGTTCACCTCCCGCGAGGAGACGCTCCGGACGCTCGCCGACGCACCGGCCGACGATCCGGGCTGGCCGCGCCGGCTCGCCCTGCTGGTCGCCCTGGCCGGACAGGGGCCCGGCGACCTCCCGATCGGGGACGCGATCGCACGGCTGCTCCCCGCCGCCCCTGCACCCGGACCGTTCCTCGACGCGATCCGCGAACTGCGCCACGAGAACGCCGAGGAGGCCGTGATCGCCCTGCTGCCCTCGGTACCGGCCGAGGCCCTGGACACCCTGGAGGCGATCGGCGGCGACCGGACCGTACGGGCCCTGCGCGAGGGGCTCGGCCTCACCAAGGAGCCGGACTCCGCCACGGAGGGCACGGCGCCCCACCTGCGCGCCGTACGGCACCGCGCCCTCGAACTGCTCTGGCAGCTCAACCGTGATCCCGAGCAACGCCGTGCCCTTCTCGTGCGGCTCGACCCCCTCGACCTGCCGCCGCGCGTCGCGGCCGACCTCGGCGCCCCGGACGGACGGGAACTGGCCCTGCTCCGGTCCCATCTGGACCCGGACGATCCGCAGGCGGCGCTGTGCCGGCTGGCGGCCCACGGCGACGCGGGCACCCTCCCGGCCATCGCCGATCTGCTGCTGCGCGTCGTGGCCGGGCAGGCCGCGCTGCGGGAGCCGGGCGCGGCGCCCCGGACGGGGGAACACGGGCAGCCGGCCGGTGAACCCGCGGTGCCGCAGGAGGTCCTGGACGCCGTGGGCGCCCTGGGCCGCCGGCTCCACGCGCGCGGCGCGATCCGGCCGGTCTGTCTGCTCGGCGCCGCGGGCCCGGAGGAGGCCGGGCACGCGCTGGTCGCGACCCTGGCACTGGACCTGCTGGACCGCCCGGGGCTGTCCGACGACGAGCAGGTGGTCCTGCTCGAACTGCTGCTCAGGGCCCCCTGGTCGGGCACCCGGGCGCGGGTGCACCGGCTGTCGCGCCACCGGAACCGGCATGTGCGCAAGCACGCCATCGCCCTGCTCGCCCGCGATGCCACGGGCGAGGACGCCCAGGCGCTGTCGGCGACACTGATCGCGCTGACCCGGGCCCGGGACGTCCAGACCGTCCGGCAGGCGCTGCTGGCGCTGGGTCATGCCCGCGCCCACTGGGCGGCCGCCGCGATCGCCGCCTGCCTCGACCACCCCAACATGAACATCAGGAAGACGGCGGCGGACGCACTGGCCCGCGCGGGCGCCCCGGCCGCGCTCCCGGCGCTGCTGCGCCGGTTCGGGCACGAGGGCAACCCGGCGCTGCGCGAGAAGACCGGCACGGCCCTGCGTGCCGTCCTCGGCGACGCCTACGCGGCCACTCTCGTCGCCGCCGCCGAGCACAGCCGGGACGACGAGACCCGCGGGCGGCTGCTGCGCGGCCTCGGCGGGGCCCTCACCGCACGGGCGGTCCTGGCACTGGACGAGCAGGCTTCCCCGGTGGCGGCGCCCCTGCTCTCCCTGGTGGCGTCCGGCCTGGTCGGACTGGCCTCCGGCACGGTGGCCGATCTGGCCGCGCCGCTGGCCCGCCACGGGATCACCGTACGGGCCGCCGGAGAACCGTCACCGGCGGGGGAGACGGACCACGACGTCCGGGCCCTGGTGGCCCACGGATGGAACCCGGAGACCGCGCTGCGGATCGTCGAACGGGACGAGCCGCTCGGTCCCGGCCGGGCGGCAGAGCTGCGCCCGATGCTCTCCGACTGGCTCCGCCTCGCCGACACCGGTCAGGCGGGCGACGGGGCACCCCTCGTCGGTGCCTCCCGCGGCCGGGCGCTCCGCCACCGGGTGCTGCGGTTCGCGCTGCGGATCTGCCCCGGACCCCGGGACGACGCCGAGCTCGGGGCATTCGCCCGGTCCGCGCCGCTCCTGCTGGACGCGCTCGTCGACGCCCGGGACGAGGAACGGCACGACCTGATCGCCGTGCTCGAAGCGGTCGCGCCGCTGCTGACGGCCACCGCGAGACCGGCCGCCGTCGCCGCGGTACGGGCACTGCGCCCCGCACCGGCCACACCAGGCCGGTCCACGCTGACGCTGCTGCGCCGCCTCGGCGCGGTCCTGGTCCGCGCCGACCTCGACCGGGCCCTGGCCGGAGCCCGGCTCGGCGCCGACCCCTGGCGGGCCGAGACCGCCGTGCTCCGGGAGGCGTTCGCCGTGCCGGAGACCGCCGCCGCCCCCGTATCCGCCGGGACCCGGGCCTGGCGGGCCGCGCTGGACGAAGCGGTCCGCGCCCCCGGCGCCTGGGCGGAGTTCCACGGCCTCGACGACGGATCGGTCCCCTCGCGGGACCGGCTGGCCGCCCTGATCGAGGCCCACCGGGACGCCGACCCCCGGGTGCGCTCCGCGCTGCTCGACCGGATGACGCTGCTCCAGCCCCTCGACGCGCCGCCCTGGACCATCGCCGAGACCGCCCGGACGCCGACGGCACCCCCGCGGCGGGCACACGACGGCGATCTCGACCAGCCCCGTTCGGCGGCCCTGCGCGAGCGGCTGCTCACCATGCTGGGGTCGGCCGCCGACGACCGCAGGCGGACCGCCGCCCTGGCACTGGCGCACTGGCCCGAACCGGAAGCCCGGCAGGCGGTGCTGGGCGCGTACCTGCGCGGCCGGGTCGATCTGCGCGTCGACACCGGTCCGGCCCGCGCACTGGGCGCGTTCGACGAGACGGAGCTGCGCGGCGAGGACATCCTGCGCGACCGGGTCGCGCTGGTGGCCGCCCGGCTCGGCCCGGGGGAGCTGGCACGCCTGGTCCCGCTGCTGCTGGAGTGGTGGGAACACGCCCCGCCCGCCGTGGGCCCGGCCATCCGAGACGCGCTGGGCGCGTACCCCGCCGACGCGCTGGCCCGAGCCCTGGCCGACCGTCTCGACGCCGGGGCCTGGGGCTTCCTGGACCTGCTCGTCGGCCGCCCGCTGCTGCGCACCCCCGCCCTGACCCGGATCCGCCGACGCCTGCGGGCCGAAGGACGCGACGAGTCGGCGGACCGGCTGCTGCTCGTCGAGGGCCCGCTGCGCGGCCCGGACGCCGTACGGGAGGACGCGCGGACACTGGCGGCGCTCCGCGACCGGCAACCGGCCGCACCCGCCGGAGCCGGGCGCCCGGCCCGCCGGGAGCTGCTGGAATTGGCGGGGACCGGCACCCCGGAACAGATCTGCCGGGCGCTCACGGAGCTGGCCGCCGCGCACACGGGCCCGGAACCGGACGACGATCCGCAACTCCTGGACCTGCTCGGCGCGTTGCTCACCCACCCCCGGACCAAGGTCCGTCTGGGCGCCCACCGCGCCTCACGCGCGATGCTCGACCGCCGGACCCATCTGAGCCATACCGAACTCCTGCTGGACGACCCCCGGCAGGACGTGGTGCGCATGGCGGTCCACACGCTCTGCCGGGCGGGCTGGCGGCCCGCGGTCCCCGCCGTGACGGGACTGCTCGGTCACCCGCACGCCATCGTGCGCGAGGCGGCCGCCGAGGGACTGGTCACCCTGGCCGGGGCGGCGGTACCCGCCTTGCGCCACGCCGCCGCCCACGCCCGCCCGGACCGGCGGTCCCGGTACACGGACGTGCTCGACCGGATCCGGGCCGACGCGGACGGGCCGGGCGACGGCATGGCGCGGGGCGGGGCGAACGACGGAGAGGGCTGACGGGGCGGGTGAAGCACGGGCCTGACGGGCCGGGTGACGCAGAGGAGTGATGGGGCGGGTGACGACGGGGCCGACGGCCGGGGTTCACCAGAGCAGGCCCGCCGAGGAGTGCTCCGTACGGGCCGTGAACGCCCCGCCCCGCCCGCCCCGCTGCTGCGCCGCTCGTCCGGGCAGTCGCCCGGACACGCCGGCGCGCCGCTCGTCCGGGCAGATGCCCGGCCACGCCGGTGCGCCCCCTCCGGACGGGCGCCCGGCCCCGTCTACAGGTACCGCTTGATCTCCCGCCGGGCCAGCGACCGCTGGTGCACCTCGTCCGGGCCGTCCGCCAGGCGCAACGTCCGGGCCGCCGCCCACAGTTCGGCCAGCGGGAAGTCCTGGCCGACACCGCCCGCGCCATGCAGCTGCACCGCCTGGTCGAGGATGCCGACCACCGCGCGCGGGGTGGCGATCTTGATGGACTGGATCTCCGTGTGCGCCCCCCGGTTGCCCACCGTGTCCATCAGCCACGCGGTCTTCAGCACCAGCAGCCGCAACTGCTCCACCGTGACCCGGGCGTCCGCGATCCAGTTCTGCACGACGCCCTGCTGGGCGAGCGGCTTGCCGAAGGCCGTACGGGACACCGCCCGCCTGCACATCAGCTCGATCGCCCGCTCGGCCATGCCGATCAGCCGCATGCAGTGGTGGATCCGGCCCGGTCCCAGCCGTGCCTGGGCGATGGCGAAGCCGCCGCCCTCCTCGCCGATCAGATTTCCGGCCGGCACCCGCACATCGGTGAGGACGACCTCCGCGTGACCGCCGTGGTAGTGGTCCTCGTACCCGTACACCCGCATGGCGCGGCGCACTTCGAGGCCGGGGGTGTCGCGGGGGACCAGGATCATCGACTGCTGGCGGCGGATGTCCGAGCCGTCGGGGTCGGTCTTGCCCATCACGATGAAGATCTCGCAGTCCGGGTTCATCGCCCCGGAGATGTACCACTTGCGGCCGTTGAGGACGTAGTCCCCGCCGTCGCGCACGATCCGCGTCTCGATGTTCGTCGCGTCCGACGAGGCCACCTCGGGTTCCGTCATCGCGAAGGCCGAGCGGATCGTACCGGCGAGCAGCGGCTCCAGCCACCGCTTCTTCTGCTCGTCGGTGCCGAACTGATGGAGCACCTCCATGTTCCCGGTGTCCGGGGCCGCGCAGTTGAGCGCGGTCGGCGCCAACTGCGGGGAGCGGCCGGTGATCTCGGCGAGCGGGGCGTACTGGAGGTTGGTCAGCCCGGCCCCGTGCTCCGCGTCGGGCAGGAAGAGGTTCCACAGGCCCTGCCTGCGCGCCTCCGCCTTCAGGTCCTCGACGATCCGCGGGGTGTCCCACGGGGAGGCCAGCAGGGCGCGCTGCTCGTCCGCGGTCTTCTCGGCCGGGTGGACGTGCTCGTCCATGAAGGCGAGCAGCCTGCCGCGCAGTTCCTCGGTGCGGGCGTCGAATGCGAAGTCCATGGGGGTGATCAGCCTTCCTGGAGGGTGGTGAGGCCGTGCTCGATGAAGACGGGGACGAGATCGCCGATGCGGTCGAAACCGGCGCCGACGGTCTGGCCCAGGGTGTAGCGGTAGTGGATGCCCTCCAGGATCACGGCGAGCTTGAACCAGGCGAACGCCGTGTACCAGGAGAGGGCGGAGGTGTCCCGGCCCGAGCGGGCGGCGTAGCGCTCGATCAGTTCGGCGGGGGAGGGGTGGCCCGGCGCGCCGCTGGTGGTGGAGACCGGCGAATCGGCCAGGCCGAGGTCGGAGCTGTACATCACCAGCAGACCGAGGTCGGTCAGCGGGTCGCCGAGCGTCGACATCTCCCAGTCGAGGACGGCCCTGATCCGGTCGTCGGCACCGATCAGGACGTTGTCCAGCCGGTAGTCGCCGTGCACCACGGTGGGCGCGGGCGAGACGGGCAGCGCACGCCCCAGCGCGGTGTGCAGTGCGTCGATTCCCGGCAGTTCGCGGTTGCGCGAGGCGTCCAGCTGCTTGCCCCAGCGGCGCAGCTGGCGGTCGAGGAAGCCCTCGGGGCGCCCGAAGTCGCCGAGCCCGACGGCCGCCGGATCCACGGCGTGCAGGGCGACGAGGGTGTCGACGAGCCCGAGGACCGCCTCCCGGGTGCGCGCGGCCCCCAGCGGGGCGAGCTGTTCGGCGGTGCGGTACGGGGTGCCCTCGACGTACTCCATGACGTAGAAGGGCGACCCGGTCACCGAGTCGTCCTCGCAGAGCAGCACCGGTTCGGGCACCGGGACGGCCGTCGGGTGCAGGGCGCTGATCACCCGGTGCTCGCGGCCCATGTCGTGCGCGGTGGCCAGCACATGACCCAGCGGGGGCCTGCGGACCACCCAGCGGCCGGTGCCGTCGGTGACGACGTACGTCAGGTTCGACCGGCCGCCCTCGATCAGCCGGGCTTCGAGCGGCCCGCTCACCAGACCCGGCCGCTCGCGGTCGAGATGCCCGCGCAGCCGGTCGAGGTCGAGGCCTGGCGGGGGGACGGGGCTCATCGTGCGCACCTCCGGGAATGAGAGACGGTCGGAAGCCATCATGCCGACCAGTCGGTATGTCGTCCAGTGCGTGTCCCGTATCCATCGGGCGGCCGGTGCCCGGATTCTCCGGGCGGACCTGTCCGGGGGCGGGGCGGGGCCGCGCCCGCGCTCGGCGCGGACTTCGGCGGGACTCTCCCGGACTTGGCCCGTAGTCTGGCATTCAGTCGTATCCCTGAATATGGTTCACGTATGAATACAGCGCTGCTGATCGACGAAGTCCGGTTGACCCCGATCCTGATAGCGGACCCGCCCCTGCTCAACACGCAGGGCGTCCACCAGCCCTACACCCCCCGGCTCATCGTGGAGGTCGTCACCCGGGGCGGAGTCACCGGAATCGGCGAGACGTACGGCGACGGCAAGTACCTCGAACTCGCCCGCCCCCTCGCCACCGCGCTCACCGGACGCCCGGTCAGCGATCTGAACGGTCTCTTCGCTCTGGCCGACGAGGTGTGCGGCGATTCCCGCGCGGCCGACGACCGGGTCGACGCGGGCGGACTGCGCGGCGTCCAGACCGCCGACAAGCTCCGGCTCTCCGTCGTCTCCGGCTTCGAGGTCGCCTGCCTGGACGCCCTGGGCAAGTCCCTCGGCCTCCCCGTGCACGCCCTGCTGGGCGGCAAGGTCCGCGACAGCGTCGAGTACAGCGCCTACCTCTTCTACCGCTGGGCCGCCCACCCCGAGGGCGGCGAGCAGGACGACTGGGGCGCCGCCCTCGACCCGGCCGGTGTCGTCGCCCAGGCGCGCCGGTTCGCCCGCGCGTACGGCTTCTCCTCCTTCAAGCTCAAGGGCGGCGTCTTCGAACCCGACCGGGAGATCGCCGCGATCCGCGCCCTGGCCGAGGAGTTCCCCGGGCAGCCGCTGCGTCTGGACCCCAACGGCGCCTGGTCCGTGGAGACCTCGCTGTACGTCGCCGAGCAGCTGAAGGACGTACTCGAATACCTGGAGGACCCGGCGAGCGGCACGGACCTGATGGCCGCCGTCGCCGCGGGCACCGGGGTGCCGCTCGCCACCAACATGTGCGTGACCACCCTCGCCGAGGTGCCGGAGGCCTTCGCCCGCGGCGCCGTGCAGGTCGTCCTGTCCGACCACCACTACTGGGGCGGGCTGCACCGCACGCGTGAGCTGGCCGGGATCTGCCGCACCTTCGGCGTCGGGCTCTCCATGCACTCCAACACCCACCTCGGCATCAGCCTGGCCGCGATGACCCATGTCGCGGCCACCGTTCCCAACCTCGACTACGCCTGCGACAGCCACTACCCCTGGCAGACCGAGGACGTCATCACCGCCCGCCACGTCTTCGAGGACGGCCGGCTCACGGTGTCCGACGCACCCGGGCTCGGGGTCGAACTCGACCGCGAGCGCCTGGCCGCACTGCACCGGCGCTGGCTCGACGACGACGGCACCATGCGCGAGCGCGACGACGCCGCCGCGATGCGCAAGGCCGAGCCGGGGTGGGAGACGCCGACGATCCCGCGCTGGTGACGGGCCCGCCGCCCGGGACGCACCGGCCTGACTTGCGGGGACCCCGGCCCGCACCGATGGTCGGTGCATGAAGGCGATCAGCTACAGCGCGTACGGCGGGGCGGACGTCCTGGAGTACGGCGAGCGGCCCGACCCCAAGGTCGGCCCGGACAGCGTCCTGGTGAAGGTGCGGGCCGCGGCCGTCAACCCGGTCGACTGGAAGGCCCGCGAGGGCCACCTCGACGCCGCCCTGGACGCCGTGTTCCCGGTGATCCCCGGCTGGGACGTGTCCGGCGTCGTCGTGCAGCCCGGCGCGGCCGTCGACGAGTTCGCGGTCGGCGACGAGGTCATCGGCTACGTCCGGGAGGACTTCCTCAGCCGCGGCACCTTCGCCGAGTACGTCGCCGCGCCGGTGCGCACCCTCGCCCGCAAACCGCTGAGCCTGAGCTTCGAGGAGGCGGCGGGCCTCCCGCTGGCCGGACTGACCGCCTACCAGGTCCTGCACCGCACCCTGGGGATCCGCGAGGGCGAGACGGTCCTCGTCCACGCGGCGGCCGGCGGGGTGGGCTCGTTCGCCGTCCAGCTCGCCCGGCACACCGGTGCCCGCGTCATCGGCACCGCGAGCGAGCGCAACCACGACCATGTCCGGCAACTCGGCGGCGAGCCGGTGGCGTACGGGGACGGCCTCGCCGACCGGCTGCGGGACCTGGCCCCGGACGGCTTCGACGCCGCGTTCGACACCGTCGGCGGGGAGACGCTCCGCATCTCCGCCGACGTGCTGAAGCCCGGCGGCCGACTGGCCTCCATCGCGGACGGCGAGGTACTGGCGTACGGCGGCCGCTACGCCTATGTGCGCCCGGACGCGACCGACCTCACCCGGCTGGCCGAACTGGCCGAGCAGGGCATCGTCTCGGTCCATGTGGAACAGGTCTTCCCGCTGGAGCGGGCGGCGGACGCCCACCGGCTGAGCGAGCGGGGGCGCACCCGCGGAAAGATCGTCGTCACCGTCCCCTGGGAGGTCCCGGACATCCGCGACGACAACGACTGACGCTCCGAGCCGCCCCGCCCGGACACGCGCCCGCGCATCGCCCCCGCCCGGACCGGGCGCGCGGCGGCGACTCCCCGCTGACCGCTGCCCGTTCGCGGGCGCGCCCGCGAACGCCGTTCAGAACAGCATGGCCGCGGCGCACACCGCGAGTGCGGCCGTGCAGGCAGCCGCGGTCAGCGCACCGCGCGGCGAGAGCGGTCGCGGCCGCGCGGTGCCCATCCCGGCCACCCGCAGATGCGCCACCCGCAGAAAACCCAGCCAGGCCAGCGCGCTCAGCGACAGCGCCACGATCGCGGCCGGACCCGCCCCGCCGTGCAGCGCCTGCCTGACCGCCAGCAGCGTCACCACCGTGCAGGACAGCGTCGTACGCCGCCAGGCCAGCCGGGTCCGCTCGGGCTGGAGTCCGGGATCGCGCTCCGGGGCGGTCACGCGCCCTCCCAGCCGAAGAGGACCACCACCACCATCGCCACGGCGACGACCCCGACGGCCAGACCGAGCAGCGTCGGGAACCGTGAGACCGGCAGGTCCTCGCCGCGCCGCATCGCCCGTTCGCACCGCACCCAGTGGTTGACCGCCCGCAGCGCGCACAGCACACCGGCCGCCAGCAGGGCGAGCGCCAGACCGGCCCGTATGCCCCAGGCCAGCTCCGGCAGGAACTGGTCGACCGCGAAGCCGCCGCCGATCAGGGCCAGAGCCGTCCGGATCCAGGCGAGGAAGGTGCGCTCGTTGGCGAGCGAGAACCGGTAGTCGGGGGTGTCGCCCTCGTCGCGGATGCGCTGCGGCGCGAACCACAGCCGCAGGCCCTGTACGAATTCGTTCACGTGTGAACCTTATCTGCCGCTTCGCAGGCGCCCGCCGTCCGGGCTCAGGAGACCGTCCCGGCCGCCCGGAGGGCGCACAGCCTCCGGTACGCCTCCAGGCCGTCCGGCACCCACTCCCAGTCGTCGATCCGCCGGGCCAGCTCGCCGTCGGTGAGGAAGGTGTGCCAGGCGACCTCCTCCACCTGGGGGTCCACCGGCAGCTCGCACCGTACCCGGTAGACGTACGACCACCAGGAGTGCCCGGCGCCCTCGTAGAGGAACTTGAAGAGCGGTTCCGGCCGGGGGAGCCCGGACACCCCGAGCTCCTCCTCGGCCTCCCGCAGCGCCGCCTCGTCGTACGACTCACCGGCGCCGACCACCCCGCCGACGAACATGTCGTAGCGGGACGGGAAGACCAGCTTGCCCGGGGTCCTGCGGTGGACGAAGAGCCGCCCCTCCGCGTCCCTGGCCTCGATGAAGACGCAGCGATGGCGAAGGCCCCGCGCGGTCGCCTCACCGCGCGGGGCCTGCCCCACGACCACGTCGTGCTCGTCGACGACGTCCAGGATCTCGTCAGAAGGAGTCATGCTCCTCATCCAACATCAGTCCGTCGCGCGGCGATCACCGCCCTGTGACCGTGCCGTGACGGGGACGGTCACTGACCCATGACGTACTTGACGGTCGGACCCGTGGTCCAGCCGCCGTCCACGGCCAGCTCGGCACCGGTGATGTACGAGGCGGCGTCCGAGAGCAGGAAGGCGACCGCCTCCGCGATCTCCGGGGCCTCGCCGACCCGGCCCATCGGGGTGTTCGGGTAGTTGCCCTCGCCCTGCTGGATGCCGACGGAGGCGGTCATCGGCGTGTAGACCATGCCCGGGTGCACCGAGTTCACCCGGATCCTCGCCGTGCCGAGCTCCACCGCGCCGACCTTCGTCAGCCCGCGCACGCCCCACTTCGAGGCGCCGTAGCTGGAGGTCAGGGCGAGGCCCATCAGACCGGCGGCCGAGGAGATGTTGACGATCGAACCGCCACCGTTCTCCTTCATCACCGGGATCACCGTCTTCATGCCGATGAAGACCGCCGTCAGGTTGATGTCGATGACCTTGCGGAAGTGCTCGACCGTCTCGGTCTCCAGCGGCTGACCGGTCGACACCCCGGCGTTGTTGACCAGGCCGTCTATCCGCCCGAACTCGGCGAGGGCGAACTCCGCGACGCGCTGCCAGTCCTCCTCGGAGGTCACGTCGTGGTGCACGAAGCGGGCGTTCTCCCCCAGCTCCGCGGCGGTGGCGGCGCCCTCCTCGTCGAGCACGTCGGTGATCACCACACGGGCGCCGCCCGCCACCGCGAGGCGGGCGGCCTCGGCGCCCAGGCCCCGGGCGCCGCCGGTGATGACGACGGTCTTGTCGGTGAGGTTGCTCTTGTCGGTCATGTCGCTTCCTTCATGTGGTGCAGGTGGCAAGTGGTGCGGGTGGTGCATCGTGCGGGTGGTGCGTGGCGCGGTGGCCGGGTGACGCACATGGTCACGCGCCGCCCGGTACGGGGGCGTGCAGGAACGCGGTGGTGGTCTCGACGAGATCGGCGAGGAAGAGCTCGTCGCCGGTCAGTGGTTCGGTGCCGACGAGACGCTGGCGGGCCCGGTCGGCCAGCGCCGCGCCGATCAGGGTGAGCGCCAGGTCCATGCGCTCCAGGCGCACCGGACCGGGCAGGCTGCCCAGGCAGTCACCGACACGGGCTATCAGCCGCCCGTAGTGGGTGCCGTCCAGGACCGGGTGCAGCCGGCCGGTCCGCAGCCCGGTCTCATGACTGAGCCGGGCCGAGATCCGCAGACAGCGGCGGCCGCGGTCGTCGGCGAGCAGGCTCGCCTCGGCCGTCACCAGCGCGGTGAGCAGCTCCCGTACGCCGCAGTCCGCGCCCAGCGCGTCGAGCAGCGGGGCTATCACCCGTTCCGTACGGGCCTGGCGGCCCTCCATCACGGCGTCGAGCAGCCCGGCACGGGAACCGAAGTGGTACTGGACCGCGGAGGGGTTGCTCTGCCCGGCGAGCCGGACGATGTCGCGCAGCTGGGCGCCGTCCGGGCCCTGCGCGGCGAAGACCTCCTCGGCCGCGCGGATCAGCTTGTCCCTGGTTTCCTGTCCGGACGTTCGCGCCATGCGGCCACTGTAATGCTGGCCATTATTAAAAACCAGTGCGGGTGGCCGGAGGCGGTGGACGGCCGTTCAGTTCGGCTGGAGGCTCTTCTCGCGGCGCCCGCCCACCGGCCCCTCCGGCATCGCCGGATGCAGCCCGAGCAGCACGATCCCGACGACGATCGCCGCGAGACCGGCCGCCTGCCAGGCCAGTGCGCCGGTGTCGGTGCGCAGCCGGTCACCGAGGAAGCCGACGCCGCAGGCGATCCCGGCCAGTGGCTGGGAGGCGGTCAGCGGGGGCAGCGAGACGCGGAGCGGGCCGGTCTCGAACGCGCTCTGCACCAGCAGCAGCCCCGTCACGCCCAGCACCACCACCGCGTACGGCTGCCACCCCGTCACCAGCGTCGTCCACCCGCCACCGGACAGCCGCTGGCCGCTGACCCGGGTGAGCGCGTCCTGGAGTCCGTACAGCAGCCCGGCCGCCACCGCGAGCAGCGCGGGGGCGGCCGTCGAACGGGAGCGTTTGGCGATGGTGGTCAGCAGCAGTGCGATGCCCACGACCACGCCGATCACCAGCCAGTGCCGCAGCGGACTGGTCACCGCCGCACCGCCCTGCGGCCGGCCCGCCAGCAGGAAGGCGGCGACCCCGCCGGCCAGCAGCCAGAGCCCGGACCAGCCCTGACGGCCGAGCCGCTGCCCGGTGCGATGGCGCGACAGGGCCATCGCGAAGAGCAGATTGGTCGCGAGGAGGGGTTCGACGACGGACACCTCGCCCTTGCCCAGGGCCAGGGCGCCCAGCACCATGCCGCAGACCATCAGCCCGATCCCGGCCAGCCAGCTCCGCACCTTCATCAGGTCCAGCAGCAGGCGGGGCGAGAGATAGTCGCTCCTCGGGGCGTGCGAGGCGGCGGCCTGCTGCAGGACGAAACCGAATCCCAGGCAGCAGGCGGCACTCACGGCGAGCACGAGGACCAGCACCGACACGCTTCTACCTCGAGTCAGGCCAGAAGTGGGTGATTTGTATCGACGATAGCGCCTGCGTCCCACGGGTGCGGCCGGAGTGCGGCCGACCGGGCGGTTGACGTCGCAGCGGCCGGTGCAGAAGATCTGACGCACGAGTAACTTCCGGCTCCGGAGACGGCTCCCGGCCCTCGCGGGGCCCGGCCCGGAGAGGGACCGCGGCCGCGACCGGATCGCCCCGACAAGGATGGAACCCATGGCGTACGACGCTGATGTGATCGTGATCGGGGCCGGTCTCGCCGGTCTGGTGGCCACCGCCGAACTGGTGGACGCGGGCCGCTCGGTGATCCTGCTCGACCAGGAGCCCGAGCAGTCCCTCGGCGGCCAGGCGCACTGGTCCTTCGGGGGCCTCTTCTTCGTCGACTCGCCCGAGCAGCGCCGCATGCGGGTGAAGGACAGCCATGAGCTGGCCCTCCAGGACTGGCTCGGCACGGCCGGCTTCGACCGCGAGGAGGACCACTGGCCCCGCAAGTGGGCCGAGGCGTACGTCGATTTCGCGGCCGGTGAGAAGCGCTCCTGGCTGCACGCCCAGGGGCTGCGGATCTTCCCGGTCGTCGGCTGGGCCGAGCGCGGCGGCTACGACGCGACCGGCCACGGCAACTCCGTACCCCGCTTCCACATCACCTGGGGCACCGGCCCCGGCATCGTCGCCCCCTTCGAGCGCCGGGTCCGCGCGGGCGTCGCCAAGGGGCTCGTGACCTTCCGGTTCCGCCACCGGGTCACCGGCCTCGGCCGCACCGCCGGCGTCGTCGACACGGTCACCGGCGAGGTGCTGGAACCGAGCGCCGCCGCCCGGGGCACGGCGAGCAGCCGCAGGGCGACCGGCACCTTCGAGCTGCGGGCCCAGGCGGTGATCGTCACCTCCGGCGGCATCGGCGGCAACCACGACCTGGTGCGCAAGCAGTGGCCCGCCCGGCTCGGCACCCCGCCCGCGAAGATGCTCTCCGGCGTCCCCGCCCATGTCGACGGGCTCATGCTCGGCATCGCCGAGGAGGCGGGCGCCCACCACATCAACCGCGACCGGATGTGGCACTACACCGAGGGCATCGAGAACTGGAACCCGATCTGGGCCGCCCACGGCATCCGGATCCTGCCCGGACCGTCCTCGCTCTGGTTCGATGCCCGCGGCAAGCGGCTGCCGGTCCCGCTCTTCCCGGGCTTCGACACCCTCGGCACCCTCGAACACATCATGAGGTCCGGCCACGACCACACCTGGTTCGTCCTGGACCGGAGGATCATCGGCAAGGAGTTCGCGCTCTCCGGCTCCGAGCAGAACCCGGATCTGACCGGCAAGTCCATCCGCGACGTGATCGGCCGGGCGCGGGCCGACGTACCGGCGCCGGTGAAGGCGTTCATGGACAACGGGGCGGACTTCGTCGTCGAGAACGACCTCGCCGCGCTCGTCCGGGGCATGAACGCGCTCACCGGGGAGGCGCTGATCGACGAGGCCGAACTGCGCCGCGAGATCACCGCACGCGACCGCGAGATCGCCAACCCGTTCACCAAGGACCTCCAGATCACCGCGATCCACGGGGCCCGCGCCTACCTCGGTGACAAGCTGATCCGAACGGCCGCCCCGCACCGCATCCTCGACCCCAAGGCCGGCCCGCTGATCGCCGTACGGCTGAACATCCTGACCCGCAAGTCGCTCGGCGGACTGGAGACCGACCTGTCCTCCCGCGTGCTGACCGCGGACGGCGCCCCCCTGGCCGGTGTGTACGCGGCGGGGGAGGCGGCCGGTTTCGGCGGCGGCGGGGTGCATGGCTACCGCTCGCTGGAGGGGACCTTCCTCGGCGGCTGCATATTCTCCGGCCGGGCGGCGGGCCGGGCGGCGGCGAAGGCGGTCGGGTAGAAGCGCGTTCCCTGTGGGCGGGGCCGGACCGTTCCTCCGGCCGGGCGGTGGGCGGCCGGGCGGTGGTCCGGGACGGGCCGGACCGCGCGGGCGGCGGGCGTCCGGCCCGGCCCGATGTCCTCACCGATGCCGTTCCCCGTGCGCCACGGCCGAGATCGAGCGGGACCGCCCCCGCCGCGGGACGTGGAACGGCGGCGACGGCTCCTCGGGGCTGCGCGCCACTCCCACCACTCTTCGCTTCGCGACTCCTCGCGACTCCTCGCGACTCCTCGCGACTCCTCGCGACTCCTCGTCACTCCTCGCGACGCGGTCGATCGGCGCCGGGAGCCCGCGGGGACCGCTCGGTCCACGCGGAACCGGCCGAATCCGCGCCTCCGGTTTCCGCCGCGGCCAATTTCGTACATTCCCTGACGGTGCGGGACGTACCCATGCCCCGAAGCGGGTGGCTACCGTCATTTGGCGATCTCAATCGTGTTGATCATCACGCCATGCTCACCGAACGTATGAGCTAGCGTTCCGATGCGTGATCAACAACGCCTCGCCCTCCTCCGACCAGGCAGCTTCGACCGTCGCGGCGCTGACGCGGGTGCTCTTCGGTGATCGGCTGGAAGAGTTCCACGAGCCCTGGCGCAAGCTGTTCAGTACCGAGCCGTTCCGCTTCAGGGAGGGGCTGTCGCCCGATGAGCGGGCGGCGCTGTCCTACGCCCGTTTACACCTGATCAACGACGCGCTCGACGACCCCGAGGACTTCGTGGCCGACACGGAGCGGCTCGCGGCACTCCACGAGTGGGTCGGTCCGGTGGACGCGGGGCTGGGCACGGTGGCGAGCATCCACTACAACCTCTTCCTGGGCAGCCTCGTCGACCACGCGTCGGGTCCGGACCGTGATCTGCGGGAGTTCGCGGATCTGCGGCGTACGGGGACGTTCCTGTGCACGGAGGCCGGGCACGGCAACAGCGCCTCGCAGTTGGAGACCACCGCCACGTACGACCGGGCGGCGGGGGAGTTCGTGCTCCACACGCCCAGTGCGGCGGCACGCAAGTTCATGCCGAACACCAGCTCGGTGGGCGGACCCAAGTCCGCCGTCGTCGCCGCCCGCCTCATCACGGACGGCACGGACCAGGGCGTCTTCCTCTTCCTCACCCCGCTCAGCGACGAGGCCGGGCGCCCCCTGCCAGGAGTCGGGATACGCAGGCTGCCGCAGACCGCCACCGCCTCCGTCGACCACTGCGTCACCTCCTTCGACCACGTCCGGCTGCCCCACGGGGCACTCCTTCAGTCCGACCACGGGCGCCTCACACCGGAAGGCGAATTCACCAGTTCCATCGGCAGCCCCCGCAAGCGCTTCCTGGGCTCCATCGGCCGGGTCACCGAGGGCAAGCACTGCATGAGCGCGTACAGCCTCGGGGTCATGCGCCACGCGGTCGGCGTGGCCGTACGGCACGCCCATACGCGGCGGACCTCGGGTGTGTCGGCCCGCGGCGAGGTCCCGCTGTTCGCCCACCGCAGCCACCACGCCCCCCTCGTCGACGCCATCGCGACCTCCTACGCCGCCACCCTCCTGCATCGCTCCGCGGTACGTCAGTGGGCACGGGCGTCGGAGTCGGAGCGGGAGGACGGCGAGCGCCTCGCGGCCATCGCCAAGGGCTGGATCACCTGGCGGGCCCGCGCCGTCATGACCGAGTGCCGCGAACGCTGCGGTGCCCAGGGGCTCTTCCTGGCCAATGGAATCGCCGGCCAGCTGGCGGCCAACGAGGGCACGATCACGGCCGAGGGCGACAACCTTGTCATCTGGGTCAAGGCCGCGGGCGAGATGCTTCTCGGGCACTTCGCTCCGAAGGAACCCCGGACGGCTCCGGCCGGTGAGGGCGACCTCGGCGACCCGGTCTTCCTCCAGGACCTGCTGGCGGACATCGAACGCGTCTGGCACCAGCGCGCGCGTACCCGTCTGCGCAGCCGGACGGCCGGTGACCCCCTCAGCCGGTGGAACGCCACCGTCACACCTGCCCTGGAACTGGTCGACGCCCATGCGCACGGCCGGGCCGCCCAGGCCCTTCTGGACGCGGCCACCCGGGCCGCCGATCCGGAGGCGCGGCGTCAGCTCGGGCTGCTGCACCGGTTGTTCGCCCTGCGCCGGGTGGCGGCGCACAGCGGAGACCTGCTCGCGGAGGGACGTCTGACGGGTGACCAGGTGCGGTCGCTGCCGGACGTGACCGAGGGCGTCGTCGCGGAGCTCGTACCCCATGCCATGACGCTCACGAAGGGATTCGCCCTGGCGGACGAGGTCTTCCTCGACCACCCCATCAACCGTGCCGAGGGCTTGGAGAGCGGCCTGGTGCCCGCGTGAGCGCCGTCGGCCCGGCCACCGGCCGGACGACGGCACTTCGAAGCCAGGCCCTAGCGGTCCTCCGCCCCCGTGACGGGGTCCAGCGGCTCGACGACCCGGAACCGTTCGGCGACGACCATGGTGTCGTCGTCCACGGTGAACCCCGGGTCGCCGAGCGCCTCCCGCATCTCCTCGCCGTGCCAGAACCTCTCGTGCGCCGCGCGCCACTCGGCGACCGAGGTGTGGCCCTCGCCCTCGTCGATCGCGTGCTGGAGGTCGACATCGCCGAGGCGCAGCACCCGTACCTCCGTCAGCTCCAGCACCGCGGTCTCCCGGCCGTCCGAGTCGATCAGCGCGGACCGCTCGCCCACCGGAGGCAGCTCTTCCCGCTCCGCCTCGTACTCCGCGAGCAGCCCGGTCGTCGAGACCTTCGTACCGGCGAGCACCGCCCCCACCAACCGGTCGCGCAAGGGGCCCGGGTAGGCGAGCAGGAAGGGCTTGAGGGGTTCATGGTTCGACATGGCGCCAAGTCTGACATGTCCGCCGGTCTCGGACCCGGCCCCGGGGCCCACCCGGCGTCGTCAACTGCGCCGCGTACGAGCGGAGTTGGCGGCGGTACCGGTCATGGGCGCGAGGGCCGGAAACAGGGCGGGGGCGCCCGCCCGGCCCGGAGGCACGCCGTGGCGTGCGCGCCGGGTCGGACGGGCGCCCCCGGGCACGGTCGCAGCTCGCGCTGTGGGGGGAGGACCGTGCGGGCGGCAGGTCGCCGGGGCGGGCCCGAGGGCCCGGGTGCGGGTGGCGAAAGCCCCGTCCGTCCTCCGGGAGGACGGCGTCGCTTTCGCCACCCGCCCTAGACGACCAGCGAAAGCAGCAGGATGAAGGCCAGCGAGACCACGGAGATGAGGGTCTCCATCACCGACCAGGTCTTCACCGTCTGGCCGACGTCCATGCCGAAGTACTCCTTCACCAGCCAGAAACCGGCGTCGTTGACATGGCTGAAGAAGAGCGAGCCCGCGCCGACGGCGAGAACCAGCAGGGCGGCGTGGGACGTCGACATGTCGGCGGCCAGCGGGGCGACCAGACCGGCCGCCGAGATCGTGGCCACGGTCGCCGAACCGGTCGCGAGCCGGATCGCCACGGCGATCAGCCAGCCCAGCAGCAGCGCCGGGATCGACCAGTCCTTGGAGAAGTCCAGGATCATCTGGCCCACTCCGGCGTCGATGAGGGTCTGCTTGAAACCGCCGCCCGCGCCCACGATCAGCAGCACACCGGCGATCGGGGCCAGGGACTTCTCGACGGTGGTGGAGAGCCGGCCCTTGGAGAACCCGGCGGCCCGGCCCAGCGTGAACATGCCGACTATCACGGCCGCGAGGAGCGCGATCAGCGGCGAGCCGATCACATCGGTGATCTTCTGGAGGCCCTGTTCCGGATCGTCCACGACGATGTCGACCAGCGCCTTGATCAGCATCAGCACGACCGGCAGCAGAATCGTCGCCAGGGTGGCGCCGAAGCCGGGACGGCGGTCGAGTTCCTCCGAGGGGCGCTGCGGAATCATCTTCTCCGGAGCCTCGATGTCCACCCAGCGCGCGGCGTAGCGGGAGAAGACCGGCCCCGCGATGATCACGGTCGGGATCGCGACCAGCACACCCAGCGCCAGCGTGACGCCGAGATTGGCGCCGAGGGCGTCGATCGCCACCAGCGGGCCGGGGTGCGGCGGAATCAGACCGTGCATCACGGAGAGACCGGCCAGTGCCGGGATCCCGATCCGCATCAGGGAGAAGTTGCCGCGCTTGGCGACCAGCAGCACCACCGGGATCAGCAGCACGATGCCGACCTCGAAGAAGAGCGGCAGACCGATGATCGAGGCGATCAGGACCATCGCCCACGGCATGGAGCGCCTGCTCGCCCTGGCGAGGATGGTGTCGACGATCTGGTCCGCGCCACCGGAGTCGGCGAGCAGCTTGCCGAGGATCGCGCCGAGCGCGATGAGCACACCCACACCCGCGACGGTCGAGCCGAGACCGGCGGTGAAGCTGGCGATCGTCCTGGCCGGGGCGGCCCCCGCGAACGAGCCGAGCGCCAGCGAGCCGATGGTCAGCGCGAGGAACGCGTGCATCTTGAACTTGGTGATGAGCAGAACGATGACGGCGATGCCCGCCAGGACGGCGATACCCAACTGCGCGTTGCCGGCCGAGGTGATCGGTTCGACGGCGTCCGCTGCCAACATCTCGACGCTGAGACTGGTCACGGTGGTGATCCTTAGTTTCCGAGCCGGCGCAACGCGGCGACGGCTCGCTGGGTGATTTCTTCGGGGGTGCCGGACACGTCGACCGAGACACCGGCCTCGTCCTCCTGCAACGGCTGCAGGGTGGCGAACTGCGAGTCGAGCAGCGCGGTGGGCATGAAGTGCCCCTTGCGCTCCGCCATGCGCGCCTCGATCAGCGCACGGTCGCCGGTCAGATGGAGGAAGACCGCGCCGGGGGCCTCGGCGCGCAGCCGGTCCCGGTAGGCGCGCTTGAGCGCCGAGCTGCTCACCACTCCGCCGAGCCCGGCCCGGCCGTGCGCCCACTGGCCGATCGCGTCGAGCCAGGGCCACCGGTCGGAGTCGTCCAGCGGGACGCCGGCCGACATCTTGGCGATGTTCGCCGCAGGATGGAAGTCATCGCCCTCTGCGTACGGAACGCCGAGTCCGGCGGCGAGCAGGGGGCCGATCGTGGTCTTGCCGGTCCCTGCTACGCCCATCACCACGACGACGTGGGGGGTGCTCATTGGTGGTGCCTCGCAGTCTTCTTCGATGTCTTCCTCGACATCGGTCCGTCGCGCTACTGAAACCCATACGTACGACTTATTCAAGATGCTGTGACGTAAACGTCGTACTTTTTGTTCCTGAGGGGTGCCCCGTAGGCTGTGCTCATGACCACACAGGGCCCCGGGCTGCATACACATGTGCTGGACACCCTGGGTCTGGAGATCGCCGCCGGGGAGCACCGGCCGGGACAGGTCCTGCGCACCGACGAACTGGCCCAGCGCTTCGACGTCTCACGCACCGTCGTCCGCGAAGTGATCCGCGTCCTGGAGTCCATGCACCTGGTCGAGTCCCGGCGCCGGGTCGGGGTGACCGTCCGGCCCACCGAGGCGTGGAACGTCTACGACCCGCAGGTCATCCGCTGGCGGCTGGCCGGCGCCGACCGCCCGCGCCAGCTGCGCTCGCTGACCGTGCTGCGTTCGGCGATCGAGCCCGTGGCGGCCGGACTCGCCGCCCGCAACGCCACCCCGGAGCAGTGCGCCGCCCTCACCGAGTGCGCGCTCGGCATGGTCGCGACCTCGCGCGGCCAGCAGCTGGAGGGCTATCTGGAACACGACATCGCGTTCCACCGGATCGTGCTCAATGCCTCCGGCAACGAGATGTTCGCCCGGCTCGGCGATGTCGTCGCCGAGGTCCTGGCGGGCCGTACCCACCACCAGGTGATGTTCGAGGACCCGGACCCGGCCGCGGTCACCCTCCATGTCCGCCTCGCCGAGGCGGTCCGCGAGGGCGACGCCGTGGAGGCGGAGCGGCTGACGAAGGAGATCGCGGTGGGCGCCCTGCACGAGCTGGACGTCCTCGCGCCCTGACCCCGTACCGCCGCACAGCTCCCCCCGCCGCGCGGCCGCACCGGGTCCTGCGGACGTACGCGGGCGGCGGGCCGGTCCACGAGGCCCGAGCCGCGCGGCGGCCCCCGCGGAACGATCCCGCGGGGGCCGCCGGTCGTCCCGGTCGCCGGGGGTCAGCCGACGTGCCCGTGGTGGCCGCCGTGCCCGGCGCCGTGGTCGAACTTCATCGCCTCGGGCGGCATCACGACGAACGGCCTCATCATGCCCATGTCCTCGTGCTCCAGCAGATGGCAGTGGTACATGAACCGCCCGTACGCCCCGTCGAACGTCCCGAGCACCTTCACCAACTGCCCCGCGGGCACCCGGAAGACGTCCTTCCAGCCCCGCTCGTTCGGCGCCGTCGCGATCGTGGTGCCGTGGTCGAACGCCACGGGGGAGCGCGTACCGCCCACCGCCGGGTCGAAGCCGTCGACCTTGTACGCCTCCCGGCCCATCACCTGGAAGTCCGCCAGATGGATGTGCATCGGATGCGTGGGACCGCCCAGATTGAGGAACGACCACTGCTCGAAGGT
This sequence comes from Streptomyces sp. NPDC057697, assembly GCF_042799335.1. Lineage (NCBI taxonomy): Bacteria > Bacillati > Actinomycetota > Actinomycetes > Kitasatosporales > Streptomycetaceae > Streptomyces > Streptomyces sp. NPDC057697. Next base: position 142,918 of record NZ_JBHVJA010000006.1, read on the forward strand.
GCCTTCGCCGACCGTGAACCCCAGACCGTCGTTGAAGGTCCGCGCGATTCTGCGGTACGTGCGCACCGTGCCGTCCTCGCCCTCGACCTGGACGACACCGTCCGAGGGCAGCTCGATCCCGGCGGCGTCCTCGACCTCCGCCATCTCCCAGATCTCCGGATGACCGCCGCCGCCGACCGTGCCCGGCGCCGTCAGCACCACCAGCCGGTGCCCGTGCTCCACCCGGCCGTGCTCGTACCGCCGGAAGGAACCGGACAGCACCTCGGGCAGCTCGAAACCGTCCCGCCGCCCCGTCTCCCGGACCCGGAACTCCATCACCTGCGGGAACGGCACGCTCGCCGCCGGGTCGGGCACCCCCGGCGGGAGCGTGCCGCGGTTGACCAGCCGGACCCGGCGGCCCGCCAGCGCCGAGAAGTCGATCAGCAGGTCCATCCGCTCGGCCGGGGCGACCGTCAGCCCCGGCAGCACCTCGTCGAAGTCCACCGGCACCGGACGCGGCAGCAGCCCGCCGTCACTGCCGATCTGCCGGACGACCCCCGGCACCGGGTTGTTCTCGTCGTCGACCAGCACCAGATCGTAGATCCGCGCGTTGGACGCGTTGACCAGCCGGAAGCGGTACCAGGCGTCGTCCACGTCCAGATGCGGCCAGATCCGCCCGTTGACCGTGGTGTACGGACCGAGGAACGGCAGCGACACCGGCTTCCCGGTCTCCGGATCGGCCTCGGAGACCACCGTCGTCTTGTGCAGCAGCCGCCCGTTCAGCCGCCCGTCCGCGTCGGTGTCCAGATTGCGGTCGGCGAGGATCAGCGGCAGCTCCCGGCCGCCGGACGGCAGACCGAGCGCGTCCTCCTCGTCGTCCCTGATCAGATAGGTGCCGACGAGCCCGGCGTACACGTTCCACCGGGTGATGTTCATGGCGTGGTCGTGGTACCACCACTGGGTGGCCTGGTGGTCGTTCGGGTACTCCGACAACTGGGCGTCGCCGAAGCCGACCGCGTTGTCCGCCCAGCCGTCGTTGCCGCCACCGGTCTGCGCGCCGTGCAGATGCGTCACCGTCCAGGCGGGCAGCGCCGCGACGTCCGCGTCCGGCTCCACGCCGTCGCGGCCGGGGCTGTTGTGCGGCGCAGGTTCGTCCGGCTCGACCGGTCCGACCTCCACCGCCGTGACCGGGTACTCACTGCCCCGGGGGATGCGGTTGGTCCAGGCGATCCTGATCCGCTCCCCGCGCCGCACCTCGATGGTCGGGCCGGGCACCATGCCGTCGTACCCCCACATCAGGGTCGGCGGCAGCTGCGCGTGCAGGCGCACCCAGGTGGGTGACAGGGCGATCTCGGTCTCGCGGAGCACGTCACCGCTCTGCGGGTGGAGCACCGGCGGGACGGGCAACGCGTCGGTGTACGGCACGAGTCCGCCGACCGGCGCGCCGAGCGCCGCCGCGCCGGGGGCCGGTCCCGGCTCGTCGGTCCGCGGTCCGGTCGTCCTCGTGGTCTCGATGATCTCGGTCAAGGCTCTTCCCCCATGATCCGTCGTTCCCCTGCTGGTGGACCACGCGACCCCTGCCCCCGCAGGTACTGACCCGGTGGCCCCTGGCGCAGGGAAGGACCGTCAGGAATCCCCCGGAGTTCAGTGATACGTCTCATCTGACCGGAAGTGGTACATCCCGCCGGGTGTACCGCGGCCGTTTCCCGCCATCGCGGCGCGCCGCCGTGACACCCTCACGGGGCGTACGGTTGTTCGCGTTCGATCTTCGCGAAAAGACGGAAACAGGGAGACCACGGTATGTCGCAGCAGGTGCAAGGGGTCATCGCACCGGGGAAGAACGAGCCGGTACGGATCGAGACGATCGTGATCCCGGACCCGGGCCCCGGCGAGGCCGTCGTGAAGATCCAGGCGTGCGGTGTCTGCCACACCGACCTCCACTACAAGCAGGGCGGGATCAACGACGAGTTCCCCTTCCTGCTCGGCCACGAGGCCTCGGGCGTGGTGGAGTCCGTCGGCGAGGGCGTCACGGACGTCGCGCCCGGCGATTTCGTCGTCCTCAACTGGCGTGCCGTGTGCGGGCAGTGCCGCGCGTGCCTGCGCGGCCGCCCCTGGTACTGCTTCGACACCCACAACGCCAAGCAGAAGATGACCCTGCTCGACGGCACGGAGCTGTCACCGGCCCTCGGCATCGGCGCGTTCGCCGAGAAGACCCTGGTCGCCGCCGGGCAGTGCACCAAGGTCGACCCCGAGGTCTCCCCGGCCGTCGCCGGACTCCTCGGCTGCGGCGTGATGGCGGGCATCGGAGCCGCCATCAACACCGGGCAGGTCGGCCGAGGCGACTCGGTCGCCGTGATCGGCTGCGGCGGGGTCGGTGACGCGGCGATCGCCGGGGCCCGGCTGGCCGGAGCGGCCAGGATCATCGCCGTGGACATCGACGACCGCAAACTGGAGACGGCGAAGACGATGGGCGCCACGCACACCGTCAACTCCCGCTCCAGCGACCCGGTCGAGGCGATCCGCTCCCTCACCGACGGCAACGGCGCCGACGTCGTCATCGACGCGGTCGGCCGCCCGGAGACGTACCAGCAGGCCTTCTACGCCCGCGACCTCGCCGGGACCGTCGTCCTGGTCGGCGTCCCCACCCCGGAGATGCGGCTGGAGCTGCCGCTCATCGACGTCTTCGGACGCGGCGGCTCGCTCAAGTCCTCCTGGTACGGCGACTGCCTGCCCTCGCGCGACTTCCCGATGCTGATCGACCTGCACCAGCAGGGCCGGATCGACCTCGGCGCGTTCGTCACCGAGACCATCGGACTCGGCGACGTCGAGCAGGCCTTCGCCCGGATGCACGACGGCGACGTGCTGCGCTCGGTGGTGGTTCTCTGATGGCCGCCCGCATCGACCACCTCGTCACCTCCGGCACCTTCGCCCTCGACGGCGGGGAGTGGGACGTCGACAACAACGTCTGGATCGTCGGCGACGACACCGAGGCGATCGTCATCGACGCCGCCCACGACGCCGACGCCATCGAGACCGCGCTGAACGGCCGTACGCTGCGCGCCATCGTCTGCACCCACGCGCACAACGACCACATCGACGCCGCCCCGGCCCTCGCCGCCGCCACCGGCGCGCCGATCCTGCTGCACCCGGACGACCTGCCGCTGTGGAAGCAGACCCATCCGAACCGCGCCCCGGACGGCGAACTGACCGACGGCCAGGAGCTGACGGTCGCCGGCACGACGCTCACGGTCCTGCACACCCCCGGCCACGCCCCGGGCGCCGTCTGCCTCCACGCCCCCGGGCTGTCCACCGTCTTCACCGGGGACACGCTCTTCCAGGGCGGCCCCGGCGCCACCGGACGGTCCTTCTCCCACTTCCCGACCATCGTCGCCTCGATCCGGGACCGGCTCCTCGCGCTCCCGCCCGGGACCACCGTCCGCACCGGGCACGGCGACTCCACCACCATCGGCGCGGAGGCCCCGCACCTGGACGAGTGGATCGCCCGCGGTCACTGACGGCGGGCTTTCACCGGTCCGGCCACGCGGAGAGCCGCAGCCCGCTCTCGAAGCGGCGCGGCTCGCCCGTGACCGGATCGGTGAACTCCAGCACCCGGGCCAGGAGCTGGAGGGGGCGGGAGAAGTCGTCCGGCGCCCCCTCCGCCTCGACCACCGGATAGACCGGATCGTGGACGAGCGGCAGCCCCAGCCCGTTCATATGGACCCGCAGCTGATGGGTCCGCCCGGTGGCGGGCAGCAGCCGGTAGCGGCCGAGCCCCGCCCGCTGCTCCAGCAGCTCGACCCGGCTCTCGCTGTTCGGCTCGCCCGGCTCCTCGCGGGCGGCGATCACCCCGCGCTCCTTCACGATCCGGCTCCGCACGGTCCGCGGCAGGACCAGCGCGGGATCGTACGGCGCCACCGCCTCGTACTCCTTGCGCACCAGACGGTCCCGGAACATGGTCTGGTACGCGCCCCGCTCCCCGGGCCGCACGACGAACAGGACGAGGCCCGCGGTCAGCCGGTCCAGCCGGTGCGCCGGCTGCAACGCCGAGAGGCCCAGCTCGCGGCGGAGCCGGGCCACCGCGGTCTCGGTGACATGCCGGCCGCGCGGTGTTGTCGCCAGGAAGTGCGGCTTGTCGACGACGACGAGATGCTCGTCGCGATGGACGACCCCGACCGGGAACGGCACCGGCTCCTCCGGCGCGAAATCCCGGTGGAACCAGAGGTACCGGCCCGCGACGTACGGCTCGTCGGCGGAGACCGGGCCCCTCGCGGAGACGAACCGGCCCTCGGCGAACATGGCGTCCACCCGCCGCGCCCCGATCGCGCCCGCGAACCGCGCCATCAGATGGTCGCCCACCGTCGCCCAGGCCCCGTCCGGATCCTCGGGGAGCCGCACCCGGACCGGATCGATCCCGTCGCGCTGCGGCAGCGGCGCGGAGGGGGGCTTCGCACGCCCCCTCACCGGGGAACGCCGACCACTACGGCGGTGCTCATGCTGCCGGCTCCTCGCTCGCTCGCCCGGATTCTCCGCACATTATCCCCGGTCACCGGGGGGCCGGCCCTGATGCGTCGGGCGGCGCCCACCGCCCCGTCCCGGTACCCGACGCGCCCGCGCACGGACCGGTGGGGCGCGCACACCGGCCGGCCACCCGGCTCTCCCGGACCCGCCGGCCCGGCCCCGGCGCACCCGCGCCGCCGGCCCCCGACTCCCGTACCGCTCCGAAGCCGCCCCTCGGCCCCAGTGCGCGTTACGGGGGTCCGCGCGGAGCCCCGACGGCACGGAGGCCGCCCGGGAAGCCGGACCGGGTGCCGCCCCCGCCTCACCCCAACGGCGTGAACACGAAGGAGAACTCCGCCGCCCGCGCGTCGAGCCGGTACTCCGGCAGCACGCCCGGCCCGCACGAGCCGGAGCCGATGCCCTGCACCGCGTGATCCAGATTGACCCAGACGGTCCCGCCCGCCCGCAGCTCCGGCCGGTGCTCCGCCGCGTCCAACTGCTCGCTGGTCCACCGCCGCGCGGTGAACCAGAACGGCTCGCCGCCCTCGGTCCGCAGCCCCGTGCCCCCGCCGTCCGTCAGCTCCGCCCACCGGACGTCGGCGCGCGCCCCGTTCTCCTGGGGCCGCACGTACGGCGTCTGCATCGCGTCCACGGACATCCGCCACCACCCCAGCATCGAGGCGGCCCGGGTGTCCGGATACGCCTCGCCGGGCCCGCCGCCGAACCACCGCGCCCCGCCGTACGCGGCGGGCAGCCCGAACCGGATGCCCAGCCGGGGCAGCGGCACCCGCCACTCGCCCTCCGGCACCACGGACACCGTCAGCCCCAGCCGTTCCGCCGACGCCGTCCACCGGTACGCGGTGCGCAGCCCCAGGCCGACCCCGGCCGGCGCCACCCTGGTCCGTACGACCACGGCGTCCTCACCGACCTCGACCGCGTCGACCCGGTGCCGCATCCGGTGCAGCCCGCACTCCCGCCAGCGCGCCCCGTACCGCTCGTCCGGCTGCCACGCCGCCCCGTCGTCGTTGTCGGTGGGCGCCCGCCACACATCCAGCCGCAACCCCTCCACCGGCACCGCGCCCAGCCGCACCGGCGCCCCGGTCACCGCGTCGAAGACCCCGGGGCCCAGGGCGATCAGCCGCCCGTCCCGCTCCGGCCGCGCCCCCACCGCGACGGCCGGGACGGCCGCGCCGCCCGTCTCCGTCTGCCCCCACGCCACCACGTGTCCCCGCCCGCCCCAGGCGGTGTCCCGCGCCAGCACCGCCCGTACGGTCCACACCCCGGCACCGCGCATCGGCAGCGGCACCTCGGCCGACGCGCCGGGAGCGAGCTCCGGCACCGTGAGCGTGCCGGACGCGACGGGCTCCGTGCCCACCTCGTGCACCCACTCGAAGTCCAGGTGCGACAGCCCCGCGAAGTCGTACCCGTTGGTGATCCGGACCGTGCCCGCACCGGCCCCGGGCTCGATCCGCACCGGTTCGACGACCTTCTTGTACTCGACCAGCCCGGGAGAGGGCGTCCGGTCGGGGAAGAGCAGCCCGTCGCAGACGAAGTTGGCGTCGTGCAACTCCTCGCCGAAGTCCCCGCCGTACGCGAAGCCGTGCCCGGGATGGGCGAGACCGTGATCGATCCACTCCCACACGAAGCCGCCCTGGCAGCGCTCGTACCGCTCGAACAGCCGCTGATACGCCATGAGTCCGCCCGGACCGTTCCCCATCGCGTGCGCGTACTCGCACAGCACGAACGGCATCGCCCGCCGCCGCGCGTCCGACTCGGCGTCGTCGCACGGCTCCTCCGCCCGGCGGCCGATCAGCTCGACCTCGGCGTGCGTCGGGTACATCCGCGCGTACAGGTCGACGTCCCGGCAGGAGGGATCGCCCTCGTAGTGGATCAGCCGCCCCGGATCCCGGCGCCTGATCCACGCCGCCATCGCGCTGAGCCCGCGCCCCGTCCCGCACTCGTTGCCGAGCGACCAGATGATCACCGACGCGTGGTTCTTGTCGCGCTCCACCATCCGCGCCGCCCGGTCCAGCAGCGCCGGGGTCCACCGCTCGTCGTCCACCGGGTTCCCCCGCCACCGTGTGCCGGAGAACCCGTGCGTCTCCAGATCGCACTCGTCGATCACCCAGAGCCCCAGCTCGTCGCAGAGATCGAGGAAGGCGGGATGCGGCGGATAGTGGCTGGTCCGCACCGCGTTGATGTTGTGCTGCTTCATCAGCACCAGATCGCGCCGCATGGTCGCCGCGTCCACGGCCCGCCCGGTCTCCGGGTGGAACTCGTGCCGGTTCACCCCGCGAAAGAGCACCCGCCGCCCGTTGACCCTGATCAGACCGTCCTCGACCACGACGCTGCGGAACCCCACCCGCAGGGCGATCCGTTCCCCCGGCGTCACCAGCTCCCCGTCGTACAGCCGCGGCGTCTCGGCCGTCCAGGGCTCGACCGCGACGGTCACCGCCTCACCCGCGGCGACATCCACCCCCAGCTCCGGCACCAGGACCCGCCCCCCGGCCCCCGCGCACTCCACCCGCAGGGTCCCGGACCCTTCGCGATGGTCGTAACCGGCGTGCACGAAGAAGTCCCGGGGCGCGCCCCGGGGCCGCTCCAGCAGGGTCACGTCCCGGAAGATCCCGGGCAGCCACCACTGGTCCTGGTCCTCCAGATAGCTCCCCGACGACCACTGGTGCACCCGCACGGCCAGCACATTGCCCCCGGCCCTCAGCAGCGCGCCGACGGAGAACTCGTGCGGCAGCCGTGACCCCTTGAAGTCGCCCAGCTCCCGGCCGTTGAGCCAGACCCGGGCACAGGACTCCACCCCGTCGAACCGGAGCACCACGTCACCGTCGCCGGGCCACCCGGCGGGCAGGTCGAAGGTCCGCAGATGGTCCCCGGTCGGGTTCTCGTCCGGCACCCTCGGCGGATCGACGGGAAAGGGATACACCACGTTCGTGTACACGGGCGCCCCGCCGGCCCCCTGGAGCACCCAGTGTCCGGGAACATCGACCGTCGCCCACCGCGAGGCGTCGAACCCGGGGTACGCGAACGACTCGTCCACGCAGGCGGCGCCCGGCGAGAGCCGGAAGCGCCACCGCCCGTTCAGCGACATCCGCCGGGCGTCCGATTCCGCGTACCAGGCCCGTGGCTCCAGCCCGCCCGATCCGGGGCCCATCTCCTCGTACCAGGGCGGGGCGGGCGGCGGTGTGCGGTTCATGGGACTCCTCGCTCGGCAAAGCCCTCCGTGCTGCTGGCGCCCCGGACGCTAGCGAGGGGAGAACCGATGCAACAAGGGTGCCGAGCGGTGCGGACCCCGCCCACGGGTGGGCGGGGCCGCGTCCGCGGGTGGTGGGGCCGCGTCCGGAAATGCAAAAAACCCCAGATCAACTGGGGTTCTCGCTGGTGTCCGAGGGGGGACTTGAACCCCCACGCCCGATAAAGGGCACTAGCACCTCAAGCTAGCGCGTCTGCCATTCCGCCACCCGGACAAGGTGTCTGTCTCGCGGGCTCCTGCCCGTTCCGACGTGGAAAACAATAGCAAACATTCGGGGGTGCTCGATCACGCCCGGACTGTGTGAAGGGCGCATGACGAGGGGTGGGGGCCCTTGGGCGCGCGGGCCCGGCGCGGGAGGATGAGGGGGAGCACCACAGCGACAGTGGAAGGAAGCAGCGTGAGCGAGACCAACACGGCTCCGGCCGGCTCCGGCGAGGACGAGGTCGTGGACCTCTGTCGTGAGCTGATCCGGATCGACACCAGCAACTACGGGGACCATTCGGGACCGGGGGAGCGGGGCGCGGCCGAGTACGTCGCGGAGAAGCTCGCCGAGGTCGGGCTGGAGCCGCAGATCTTCGAGTCCCACAAGGGCCGTGCCTCGACGGTGGCGCGGATCGAGGGCGAGGACCCGTCCCGGCCCGCGCTGCTCATCCACGGCCACACCGACGTCGTCCCGGCCAACGCCCACGACTGGACGCACCACCCGTTCTCGGGCGAGATCGCGGACGGCTGCGTCTGGGGGCGCGGCGCGGTCGACATGAAGGACATGGACGCGATGACCCTCGCGGTCGTCCGCGACCGGATGCGCAGCGGCCGCAAGCCCCCGCGCGACATCGTGCTGGCCTTCCTCGCGGACGAGGAGGCGGGCGGCACGTACGGCGCGCGGTACCTCGTGGACAAGCACCCCGGACTCTTCGACGGGGTCACCGAGGCGATCGGCGAGGTCGGCGGCTTCTCCTTCACGGTGAACGAGAACCTGCGGCTCTACCTGGTGGAGACGGCCCAGAAGGGCATGCACTGGATGCGGCTCACCGTGGACGGCACCGCCGGCCACGGCTCGATGACCAACGACGACAACGCGATCACCGAGCTCTGCGAGGCGGTCGGGCGGCTCGGGCGGCACAAGTGGCCGGTCCGGGTGACCAAGACCGTACGGTCCTTCCTGGACGAGCTGTCCGACGCGCTCGGCACCCCGCTCGACCCGGAGGACATGGAGGCCACGCTCGCCAAGCTGGGCGGCATCGCCAAGATGGTCGGCGCCACGCTCCGCAACTCCGCCGCTCCGACGATGCTGGGCGCCGGTTACAAGGTGAACGTCATCCCCGGTCAGGCCACCGCCCATGTGGACGGCCGTTTCCTGCCCGGCTTCGAGGACGAGTTCCTGGCGGATCTGGACCGGATCCTCGGCCCGCGCGTGAAGCGCGAGGACGTGCACGGCGACAAGGCGCTGGAGACCAGCTTCGACGGCTCGCTCGTCGACGCGATGCAGGTCGCCCTGAAGGCGGAGGACCCGATCGCCCGCGCCGTGCCCTACATGCTCTCCGGGGGCACCGACGCCAAGTCCTTCGACGACCTCGGCATCCGCTGCTTCGGCTTCGCCCCGCTGAAGCTGCCGCCGGAGCTCGACTTCGCGGGCATGTTCCACGGAGTGGACGAGCGGGTGCCGGTGGACGGTCTGAAGTTCGGCGTGCGGGTGCTCGACCGTTTCATCGACAACTCCTGACCCCTTGCCGGATTTCCGCCTACTTTCCGCCCCGACAATCGCCAGCGTGTGCGTATGTGACCGGAACGAGTGAAAGGGTCCATACGCTCGTAGCCCGATTACCTCTTCCTCGTTACAAGTGATGCGGTCCGCGGCTGGGACCGCATTGCCAACTAGGAGGAATCATGATCAAGAAGGTCGTCGCTGCTGCGGCTGTCACTGGTGGTCTGGTGCTCGCGGGTGCGGGCATGGCCGTCGCGGACTCGGGTGCCCAGGGTGCCGCCGTCGGCAGCCCCGGTGTGATCTCGGGCAACGTCATCCAGGTGCCCGTGCACGTTCCGGTGAACGTGTGCGGCAACACGATCTCCGTGATCGGGCTGCTGAACCCCACCTTCGGCAACACCTGCATCAACGCCTGACGTCGTGCGTCAACCCGTAAGGGTTTGAGCCCGCTCGGCCCCGGAGTGCACACCACGCGCTCCGGGGCTGCTGGGCACTTTGCCCCCGCACGGTCAAGTCCGGGGGTTTTCCGGAAGGTCAGAAGGCAGGAAACACCTATGCGACAGGTCACGCGCAAAGGCCTGATCACCATGGCGGCCGCGGGCGGCGTACTCGCGCTGAGCGGCGGCTACGCGCACGCGGACGCGGGAGCGTCCGGCGAGGCGGCGAATTCCCCGGGGGTGCTGTCAGGGAATTCGGTACAGATCCCGGTCCATGTACCGGTCAACGTCTGCGGCAATTCCGTGGACGTCGTGGCACTGCTCAACCCGGCGTTCGGAAACACCTGCGGAAACGGTTCGCAGGACGACTCCCAGGGCAAGCACGCCTCCGGCAGTCATGTCTCCGGCGACCTCACCCAGGCGAGCCGGCCCGGCACGGGCAAGCACCGGGCGCCGATCGGCGGCGGGGCGACGGCCCAGGGCGTCGCGACCGGCTCTCCGGGGCTGCTGTCCGGCAACACCATCCAGGCGCCCGTCGACATCCCCGTGAACGTCTGCGGCAACAGCGTCTCCGTCGTCGGTCTGCTCAACCCCACCTTCGGCAACGACTGCAAGAACACCCCGGACGTCGTCACGCCGCCGCCGGTCACCCCGGTCACCCCGGTCACGGAGCACAAGCCCCCGGCGCCGGAGAAGCCGCCCGTACCCAACGTGCCCGAGACGCACCACGTCCCGCAGCTGGCACACACCGGAGCGGGCGGGCTCGACCTGCTGATCCCGGCGAGCGCGGGCCTTCTCCTGGCAGGCGCGGGCACGGCGCTCTACCGCCGCGCCCGGATGTCCGCATAACGGACCAGGACGTCGACACCAGCACGACGAAGGGGGCGGGTCCCGCGGCTGCGGGGCCCGCTCCGTTTCACCAGGTGGCCCGGAGCTGGCGGATGATCCGTCTGCGCAGGCGCACCCTGCGGCTGCCGTCGCGACGCAGTGTCAACCGGTCCAACTCCCAGTGACCGTACTCGGCATGGTCGGTCAGCAGACGGGCCGTCTCCTTACGGGACACCCCGCGCGGCACGTACACATCGACAAATTCGTATTCCGGCATCGCATCTATTGTGCGGGCAGAGCCCCTGTACGGATAGCGTCTGCACTATGTCTGATGCTGCGCAGCCCACCGCTGCCGAGGTACGCGCCGCCGCCGAGGCGGTCAAAGCCGCGCTCGACCACCACCTCGCTGCCGTCGAACGCCGGTCCGGGGACGACGACGCGGCCGTCTACGACGCGTTCAACGCACTGGCCGCTGCCGCCGAGTTCTACGACGAACTGCTCTACGACCGATACGACGAAGTCACTCCCTTCGAGATCCCGGGTGCCTCGGACTCGCTGCCCCCGTACGCGGGCCCCGAGGAGCCCAACGCGCTCAGCGTGCTGATCCGGCGCGACTACGCGGTGGTGGAGCCGCCGAGGCTGCTCGCACAGGCGCAGCGGATCGCCGACCTCGACCAGGACGACCGCGGCGGAAGCGCCGCCGTGGTCGGCTCCAGCGTCCACGCGGCGCTCGGGGTGCTCTTCGGGGAGTACGAACCGGACGAGATCGCCTCCCGGCACACGGAGTTCGGCCTGGAGGAGGGCGACTCCACGCTCTGGGTCACGGCGGCCGAGGAGCTTCCCGAGGCGGGGGAGTGGCTCGGCGCGCCCTTCGACGACGCGGACCCGCAGCTGGTGGTCTGCCGCTTCGACGTCAGCGCAGTCTTCGACGAGGACGAACCGGAGGAGGAACCGGCCCGCCTGGACCCCGTCTGATCCGGTCCGGTCCGGTCCACCGGCCGGCCGTCGCCGGTCCGCCCCGGCCCGCCGGGCCCGTTCGCGAGCCCGGCGGGCCGGTGGCGCCGCCGTGACGTGTGCTCCAGCCCCGGTCAGCGGGCCGGGGCCTCCAGCAGGGTGCGCAGCCGTGTCGTGCGGTCCTGGGCCGGGGGCTGGGCGACCGCGCGCGGCAGCGCCTGGTCCACCCCGTGGACCACGGACAGATGGCGCTCCCCGCGGCCGAAGGCGGTGTACACCCAGGCGCGGCTCAGCCCCTGCGCCGCGTCGCCCGGCAGCACGACGACCACCGCGGGCCACCGCATGCCGGCCGCCTGGTGGGCGCTGAGCGCCCAGCCGTGGCGCACGAGGGATTCCACCCGCTCCTGGGCCACGACGATCTCCGTGCCCGCGCAGTCGAGCCGCAGGCCCTCGGCGTCGGCCCCGACGACCACCGCGGGGACGACCCTGCCGGGCGCCGGGACATGGACGACACGGTCGCCCGGGTCGAAGCCGCCGAACCGGCCGGGCCCGGGGTTGAGCCGCTGCTTCAGCGCCGCGTTCAGCGCCCGGGTGCCCGCCGAGCCGCCATGGCCGACCGTGATCACCTGGGTGTCGGACGACGGTACGCCGATGGCGCGCGGCACCGAGTCGGCGACCAGCTGCACGGTGCGGTGCACCGCTTCGCCCGCATCGCGCACCGGGACGATCACCACTTCCTTGCCGGGCGCCTCGACCTGGTTCAGCTCACCGATGCCGATGCCGGAGACCAGCTCGCCGATCGGGCCCGGATCCGGCGTCCGGGAGACGACCTGGGGGCACGCGCGGGCGGCGAGCACATCCGCGAACACCCGTCCCGCACCCGCCGAGCCCAGCACGCCGGGATCGCCGCTGAGCACCAGACGGGTGCCGTCGGCCAGCGACTCGACCAGCATCGCGGCGGTCTCGACGTCCAGCTGCGGGGCGTCCAGCACGACGAGCAGATCGACGGCGAGGGCCCCCTCCTCGTCCCGCCCCGGGCCCTGCGCGCCCGAGAGCAGGCCGGCGAGGGTGACGGCCGTCTCCGGATCACGGGTCGCCCCGGCGAGCCGACGTCTGCCGTCGACGCTGTGCACGGCGCCCAGGGCGCGCAGTCCGAGACCCCGGGCAGCGGTGATCAGGGCGGCGGGCTCGGCCCTGGCGGCCTCGCCCCCGGTGTGCGCCACGAGACCGTGGGCCGCGACCGCGCGGATCAGCTCGGCCGCCGAGGGGGAACCCGCGGCCGAGGCCGCCTCTGTCCAGTCGGCGTCCTTCTCACAGGCGTTGACCAGCCGGGCCAGGCCGTCGGCGAGGCTCTCCTCGGCGAGTGCGTAGCGGTCGAGGCCGAGCAGCACCTGTACGGGTTCCCGGTCGGCGGCCTCGGTGTCCTCGGCGCCGTCCGCGGGTGCGGAGGGGGCTTCGGGCTCCTGGTCCTCCAGGTCCTCCGGGCCGTCCTGGAAGACCAGCACGACTCCCTCGGCGACGGCGTGCTGCACGGCCGCCCCGGGGTCGGTCACCGAACGCGCGGCGAGCGCGGCCCGTACCTCCGAGGCGTCCAGCGCCGTGTGGCCGCGCAGCGCGGCCCGTTCCAGCAGCCAGCCCACCAGGGCGGCGGTCCGCCGCTCGTCGTCCGGACCGCACTCGGCGCCGAGCAGGGCCCGCGCGAATCCGTCGGCCTGGTCGGGCCCGACCCCCGGCACGGCCAGCAGCTGCCAGGGATCCGCGCGCAGCGCCTCGGCGGCCTGCGCCCCGAGGACCCCGGCCGCAGGTCCGGCCAGCGCCGCCGGGGCCCCGCCCTCGGCCAGCACGGCGGCGGTCGCGGCGACGGCCTCCGGAGAAGCGCCCTGCGGCGCTCGCGCCGGTTCGGGGGCGCGCGGGCGGGCGGGAGCGGGCGCGGGGGCGGTGCGCCGGGGGACGGCGGGCGCGGGGGAGTCGAAGAACGAGGCGGCGGGCTGCTCGCCGCTCTCCACCGCGCGTACGGCCGCCAGCAGGTCGGCCGCCTTGCCGCTCAGCTTGGCGCCGGCGGCGATGGGGCCCTCCTTCTCGGCCTTGCGCTTCTCGATCCGCTCCCGGAGCTCGCGCTGGGCGGCGAGCTCGGCCTCGGCCTCCGAGAGCGGTGCGGCGGTGGCGTCCGTCCCGGCCTGGGCGTCGGCCTCGGTGTCGGGCCCGGCCGTGGTCTCCGAGAGCGGTGCGGCGGCGTCCGTCCCTGCCTGGGTGTCGGCTTCGGTGTCGTTTTCGCCCTGGCTCCGGGTGTCGGCTTCGGTGTCGGGCTCGGCCGTGGGGGCGTTGTCGGCCTCGTTGTCGGGCCCGGCCTCGGTGTCGTTTTCGGCTTCGGTCTCCGAGAGCGGTGCGGCGGTGGTGTCCGTCGCGGTGCCCGAAGCCTTGCCCTCCGGGGCTTCGGGCACGGGTCCGGACGCGTCGCCGTCCCCGTCCTCAGGAGCTCCGGAGGCGTCCGTGTCGTCGTCCGTCGGGGTGGGGCGGCCGTCCGTCTCCGCGCTGTCCCCGGTGTCGACGGCCGTCGGTGAGCCCGCGTCCGCGGCCTGCGGCTCGTCCCCGGCGGGCGGGGCGGGCACGGCGGCGGAAGGGGGCGCGACGGCCTCGTCGTCGGCGGCCGGGGAACCGGGGGTCTCCCCCCGGGGAAGCGCAGTCACAGCGTGCTCCAGTCCTGGTCGGGATAGCGGTGCACGGGCGCCGACACATCGTCGAGCGCCTGGCAGATCTCGTCAGGAAGACTAAGCGCCTCCACTGACAACGCCTCCGCGAGCTGCCGCGCGTTGCGCGCGCCGACGATGGGGGCCACCACCCCGGGCCGGTCCCGCACCCAGGCGAGCGCCACCTGGAGCGGCGTCGTGGCCAGGCCGTCCGCCGCCGTCGCCACCGCGTCCACGACGCGGCTCGCCGGATCGTCGAGATACGGCTCCACGAACGGGGCCAGCAGCTCCGAGGCGCCGCGCGAGTCCGCCGGAGTGCCCGAGCGGTACTTCCCGGTCAGGACCCCGCGGCCCAGCGGTGAGGAGGGCAGCAGCCCCATGCCGAGGTCGAGGGCGGCGGGCAGTACCTCGCGTTCCACGCCCCGCTGCAAGAGGGAGTACTCCATCTGGGTGCTCGCCAGCCGGGTGCGCATCCCGGGCGAGGCGAGCTGCCAGGTCGCCGCCTTGGCCAGCTGCCAGCCGCAGAAGTTCGACACCCCCGCGTACCGGGCGCGCCCGCTGGAGACCGCCAGGTCCAGCGCCTGAAGGGTCTCGTCCAGCGGAGTCACCGGGTCGAAGGCGTGGATCTGCCACAGATCGACGTGGTCCGTGCCGAGCCGTTCCAGGGAGGCGTCCAGCGCGGCCAGCAGATGCCCGCGCGAGCCGTCGAACCGGCGGTACGGGTCGGCGACGCTGCCGGCCTTCGTCGCGATGACCAGTTCGCGCCGCGGCACCAGGCCGTCGACGAGCTGCCCCAGCAGGTACTCCGCCTCCCCACCGCCGTACACGTCGGCCGTGTCGACCAGCGTGCCGCCCGCCTCCCAGAAGGCCTTCAGCTGTTCGGCGGCGTCGTGCTCGTCGGTGTCCCGGCCCCAGGTGAGGGTGCCGAGCCCGATCCGGGACACTCGAAGGCCGGTGCGGCCGAGATGCCTCTGCTCCATGGGGGCTGAGATTACTGGCCAGAACCCCACCCGGCGGAAGCCTGTGGACAACCCGGCGTCAAGTCGCCCCTGCCGGATCCCGTCGCCGCGCGCTAGAGTCCGGGAGCCAGGGACGTTACTGATCGGTAAGGGGAGCGGCTATGCGGCTCGGCATCAACCTCGGTTACTGGGGCGCGGGAATGGACGGCGACAATCTCGCCGTCGCGCAGGAGGCCGACAAGCTCGGCTACGACGTCTGCTGGGTGGCCGAGGCCTACGGCTCCGACGCGCCGACCGTGCTCTCCTGGGTCGCCGCCCGGACCGAGTCCATCGACGTCGGCTCCGCGATCATGCAGATCCCGGCCCGGCAGCCCGCCATGACGGCGATGACCGCCGCCACCCTCGACTCGCTCTCCGGCGGCCGGTTCCGCCTCGGCCTCGGCGTGTCCGGACCGCAGGTCTCCGAGGGCTGGTACGGCGTCAGGTTCGACAAGCCGCTGGCCCGCACCCGGGAGTACGTCGAGATCGTCCGCAGGGCGATGTCCCGCGAGCGCCTCTCGTACGAGGGACAGCACTGGACGCTGCCGCTGCCGGACGGTCCGGGCAAGCCCATCAAGCTGACCGTCCACCCGCAGCGTGAGCACATCCCGCTGTACATCGCCGCGATCGGTCCGAAGAACCTGGAGCAGACCGGCGAGATCGCCGACGGCGCGCTGCTGATCTTCCCCTCCGCCGAGCACCTGGAGGAGACCGCGATGAAGTACCTGCGGGCGGGCCGGGAGAAGGCCGGGCTGACCATGGAGGGCTTCGACGTCTGCCCGACCCTGCCGCTCGCCGTCGGCGACGACGTCAACGGTCTCGCGGACATGTTCCGCCCGTACACCGCCCTGTACGTGGGCGGCATGGGCAGCCGCAAGCAGAACTTCTACAACCAGCTCGCGCAGCGGATGGGCTACGAGAAGGAAGCGGCCGAGATCCAGGACAAGTACTTGGCCGGGGACAAGAACGGCGCCGCCGCGGCGGTGCCGCACCAGCTGATCGACCAGACCTCGCTGCTCGGCCCGGTCGAGCGGATCGCCGAGCGGATGCGGGCGTACGCCGCCGCGGGCGTCACGACCCTGACCCTCGCACCGGCCGGGTTCACGCTCGACGAACGGCTCACGGCGCTGCGGGCCGGCACGGAGGCGCTGGAGCGCTCCGGACTCGCCTGAGGGGCGGCTGCCTGCCGGGGCCACGGTGCTCCGTGCGCCCCGGCCGTCACCCGCGTCCTCCGTCACGCGTCCCGGCCGTCACCCGCGCCGGGAGTCACGCGCGTCGGCCGTCACTCGCGCCGGGAGTCACGCGCCTCGGCCGTCACCCGCGCCGGGAGTCACCCGCCCCGGCCGTCATCCGTGCCCGGCGCACGTGACGGCCGCGCGGCGCGTCACGTCGGCGCGCGCGGGCCGGTGTCCGGCCGACGCCCCCGTACCGCCGCGCAGCACGCACGGCACGCACAGCACGTCACATCGCGTCGGCGGCATGGGCGCAGGCCGGTGGCGGTGTCCGCGGACGGGCCGGAACGGGGTGCCCCATCCGGCGTAGCCGGGGCTCGTTCCTGTTGCCCGGGTGGGTGTGCCGCATTTGACTGTCGCTCGTCGGACGCGGCACGGAGGTGGCAGTGATGCTCTCGGCAAGGAGCCTGTTCCAGGAGATTCTCGACGACGACGAGGCCTTCCGGCTGTTCTGTTCCATCGCGGCCGGCGGGGAGACCCAGGGCGGCTGGGAGAACGGCCGCATCGCGGCCCTGGTGCCCGAGAGCCAGCGCGCCCTGGCGCCCAAGATCGCACGGCACGGCGCCGACGAGGACAAGCACGGCAGGATCTTCAACGCACTGCTGCGCAAGCGCGGACTCCGGCCCGCCGCGGTCCCGCACGAGACCGACTACACGATGCTGCTGGAGAAGCACGGCATCGGCCTCGCCCATGAGCAGCTGCGGGGCGAGGAACGGCTCTCCGAACGCGACATCATCACCTACCTCGCCCACAGCCGGGTCACCGAGCAGCGCGCCTCCGAGCAGATGGCCCTGCTGCGCAGGCACTTCGCCGACCACCCCGAGCTCGGCCGCGCCGTCGGCATGATCTCGAACGACGAGGACAACCACCTGGCGTACTGCCACGAGGAACTGCTCCGCTTCGCCCGCGCCGGGCACGGCCGCACCATCCAGCACGTGCTGCGCGAGTGCGCGCTCGCCGAGATCCGGGTGTACCGCGACGTCAGCCTCGCCGTGATGGACCACATGGGCCGCATCCTGGGCTGGTCCCGGGCCCGGTCGGCGGTGCTGGCCGCCGGGATCCACGGCATCCACGCGTACGAACGGCTCGTCGGCTGGCGGCGCATGGTGAGCCTCGCGCCGCCCGCACGGCGCGACGCGCTGGGCGGCCCCGCCGCCCCGGATCCCGGGATCGCCTGAACCGGGCCGGGCGACCGGCCGTCCCTCAGAGCCAGCCGCGGCGCTTGAACTGCCGGTACAGCGCGAAGACCACCGCCGCCATCAGCACGATCACCGCCGGATAGGCCCACACCCAGCGGAGTTCCGGCATGTGGTCGAAGTTCATCCCGTAGATGCCCGCCACCATGGTCGGCACGGCGGCCATCGCCGCCCAGGCCGAGATCTTGCGCATGTCGTCGTTCTGCCGCACACCCACCTGGGCCAGATGCGCGGAGAGGATGTCGGAGAGCAGCCGGTCCAGCCCCTCCACGTACTCGTTGGCGCGTGTCAGGTGGTCGCTCACATCGCGGAAGAAGGGCTGCGAGTGTTCATGGACGAACGGCACGTCCGCACCCGCCAGCCGGGCCATGGGAGCGCTCAGCGGCCCGGTGGCCCGGCGGAACTCCAGGATCTGCCGTTTGAAGGTGTAGATGCGGGCCGCGGTGCTCTTGGTGTCGCCGACCCCGGTCGGCGCGAACACCTCGGCCTCCAGCTCCTCCAGGTCGACCTGGAGCTCGCCCGCGACCTCGATGTAGTGGTCGACGACCGCGTCGCTGACCGCGTACAGCACCGCGGTCGGCCCGTGTTTCAGTACCTCGGGCTCGGCCTCCAGCCGACGGCGCACCGCCGCCAGCGGAGCGCCCTCCCCGTGCCGGACGGTCACGACGAACGAGTCGCCCAGGAAGGCCATCAGCTCGTCGGTGGTGACCGTGTCGCTCGTCTGCTCGTACACCACGGGCTTGATGACGGCGAAGAGCGAGTCGTCGTACACCTCCAGCTTGGGGCGCTGGTGCGCGCTCAGCGCGTCCTCCACCGCCAGCGGGTGCAGCCCGAACTCGCTGCTGACGAGCTCGAACTCCTGCTCCGTCGGCTCGTGCAGCCCGATCCAGAGGAACGCGTCCCCGGTGGCCCGCGCCTCGTCGAGGGCGTCGGAGAGGTCGGCGGGGCCGTCGGTTCGGCGCCCGTCCCGGTAGATGGCGCAGTCCACAATCACGGCGCGCATTCTTCCCTGCCGCGCTCCCCGGCGCACCTCACCGCCGAAGGCGGCCTACGCTGGCCCGTATGCCCACCCTGATCCTCGTACGCCATGGACGCTCCACCGCCAACACGGCCGGGGTGCTCGCGGGCCGCACCCCCGGTGTCGCGCTCGACGAGCGCGGTGCCGAACAGGCCGCGGCCCTGCCCGGCCGGCTCGCCGGGCTGCCCCTGGCCGCCGCCGTCAGCAGCCCGTTGCAGCGCTGCCGGGAGACCCTGCGGCCGCTGCTCGCCGCCCGGCCCGGTCTGGAACTGCACACCGAGGAGCGGATCAGCGAGTGCGACTACGGCGACTGGTCGGGGCGCAAGCTCGCCGAGCTCACCGACGAACCGCTGATGGGCGTCGTGCAGCAGCACCCGTCGGCCGCGGCGTTCCCCGGCGGTGAGTCGATGCGCGGCATGCAGGCCCGCGCGGTCGACGCGGTACGGGACTGGAACGCCCGCGTCGAGGCCGAGCACGGCGAGGACGCCGTGTACGTGATGTGCTCGCACGGCGACATCATCAAGGCCCTCGTCGCCGACGCGCTCGGCATGCACCTGGACCTCTTCCAGCGGATCCACGCCGATCCCTGCTCGGTCACCGCGATCCGCTACACCCGGCTGCGGCCCTTCCTGCTGAGGCTCGGCGACACCGGGGACCTCGCGGGCCTGGCCCCCCGCGAGCGCCCCGGCGCGACCGAACCGGGCGCGCGCCCGGAGGCGGAGGCGGACGCGGCTGTCGGGGGCGGCGCTGGGGCGCCGTGATCGCTTCGCGCAGTAGGGTGGACGCTCCGTAGGCGCCGGGCCCCGGGAAAGTTCCCGCGATCCGGGCCGCACTCTCATCCACCGTCGATCTCAAGGGAGACAGGACGTGTCCCGTCAGGTGTTCCTCTACGACCCCCCGGACCGTTTCGTGGCCGGTACGGTCGGGCTGCCTGGACGCCGTACGTTCTTCCTGCAGGCATCCTCAGGCGGACGTGTCACCAGCGTGGCCCTGGAGAAGACCCAGGTCGCCGCACTCGCCGAGCGGATCGACGAACTGCTCGACGAGGTGGTGCGGCGGACCGGCGGAAACTCCCCGGTGCCCGCCGTGGCGCCGATGGACGTCACCGACACCGCCCCCCTGGACGTCCCCGTCGAGGAGGAGTTCCGGGTCGGGACCATGGCGCTCGCCTGGGACGGCGAGGAACAGCGCATGATCGTCGAGGCGCAGGCGCTGGTCGAGCTGGACGTGGAGTCCGACGAGGACCTCGCCGAGGCCGAGGAGCGGCTGCTCCAGGACGAGGAGAACGGCCCGCCCATGCTCCGGGTCCGCCTCAGCGGCGCACAGGCGCGGGCCTTCGCCAAGCGCGCCCTGGACGTCGTGAACGCCGGACGTCCGCCGTGCCCGCTGTGCAGCCTGCCGCTCGATCCGGAAGGACACGTATGCCCGCGCCAGAACGGATACCGTCGCGGAGCCTGACCGGCACCGACCCCGTCGCCCTGCTGACCGAGGGGGAGCTCACCGTCCTCGGACAGATCCGCGGGGCGTCCAACGCCGCGCTGTACTGCACCGTCGCCCGCGACGGCGAGGAGGCGGCCTGCGTCTACAAGCCGGTGGCCGGCGAACAGCCCCTGTGGGACTTCCCTGACGGCAGTCTCGCCCGGCGCGAGGTGGCCGCCTACGAGATCTCCGAGGCGACCGGATGGGGCCTCGTGCCGCCCACCGTGCTGCGGGACGGTCCGTACGGCGAGGGCATGTGCCAGCTGTGGATAGACGTGGTCCCCGAGGACGACGAGGCCGAGGGGACGGGGGAGGCGGGCGAGCCACCGCTTCTCGCGCTCGTCGAGGACGAGGAGCCCGGGGAGGGCTGGAAGGCCGTCGTCCGTGCCGAGGTCGGTGAGGGGCGGACCGCCCTGCTGGTCCACGCGGACGACGCGAGGCTGCGGCGGCTGGCCGTCCTCGACGCCGTGATCAACAACGGGGACCGCAAGGGCGGTCATCTGCTGCCCGCGTCCGACGGCAGGCTCTACGGCATCGACCACGGTGTGACCTTCAACGCGGACGACAAGCTGCGCACGCTGCTGTGGGGGTGGGCGGGGGAGCCGCTGACGGCCGAGGCCGTCGGGGTCGTCGAACGGCTGGCGGCGGAACTGGCCCCCGGCGCCCCGCTCGTCACCCGGCTGGGCGAGCTGATCACGGAGGTCGAGATCGAGGCGTTGCGGGGCCGGGTCGCGGGGCTGCGGACGACGGGCCGGCACCCGGAGCCGAGCGGTCGATGGCCTTCCATCCCCTGGCCGCCGGTCTGAGCGGAGCAGGGGATACGCGGAACCCGAGGGGGTGCGGACCGGAGCGCCGGGACCACACCCCCAGCAGACGGGGGCACGCGGCGCAAGACCGCCTCTTCGGTCAAGATCCGGCATCCGGTTCGTATCCGGAACATGCATCCGGTTACGCTCGTGGCATGCATGCCTGGCCCGCTTCTGAGGTCCCCGCCCTGCCTGGCAAGGGCCGCGACCTTCGGATCCACGACACCGCGACCGGCGGACGGATCACCCTTGACCCCGGTCCCGTCGCCCGCATCTATGTCTGCGGCATCACGCCGTACGACGCGACCCACATGGGTCATGCGGCGACCTACAACGCGTTCGACCTCGTTCAGCGCGTGTGGCTCGACACCAAGCGGCAGGTTCACTACGTCCAGAACGTGACCGACGTGGACGACCCGCTGCTGGAGCGGGCCGTACGCGACGGACAGGACTGGACCGAGCTCGCCGAGCGCGAGACGGCCCTGTTCCGCGAGGACATGACTGCCCTGCGCATGCTTCCGCCGAAGCACTACATCGGTGCCGTGGAGGCCATACCCGGCATCGTCCCGCTCGTGGAACGGCTCCGTGACGCGGGCGCCGCCTACGAACTGGAAGGCGACGTCTACTTCTCCGTCGAGAGCGACCCGCACTTCGGCGAGGTCTCCCATCTCGACGCCGAGGCGATGCGGCTGCTCTCCGCCGAGCGCGGCGGCGACCCGGAGCGCCCCGGCAAGAAGAACCCCCTCGACCCGATGCTCTGGATGGCCGCCCGCGAGGGCGAGCCGAGCTGGGACGGCGCCTCGCTCGGCCCCGGCCGGCCCGGCTGGCACATCGAGTGCGTCGCCATCGCCCTGGACCACCTCGGCATGGGCTTCGACGTCCAGGGAGGCGGCTCCGACCTCGCCTTCCCGCACCACGAGATGGGTGCCTCGCACGCCCAGGCACTGACCGGTGAACACCCCTTCGCCCAGGCGTATGTGCACGCCGGAATGGTCGGCCTGGACGGCGAGAAGATGTCGAAGTCCCGGGGCAACCTGGTCTTCGTCTCGAAGCTGCGCCACGACGGAGTGGACCCGGCGGCCATCCGGCTCGCCCTGCTCTCGCACCACTACCGGGCCGACTGGGAGTGGACCGACCAGGTGCTCGCCGACGCGGTGGAGCGGCTCGCGCGGTGGCGGTCCGCCGTCTCCCGGCCCGACGGGCTGCCCGCCGAGGCCCTGGTCGAGGAGGTCCGCGAGGCCCTCGCCGACGATCTGGACGCGCCGGCCGCGCTGGCCGCCGTGGACCGCTGGGCCGAGCGCCAGAACGCGGAGGGCGGTACGGACGAGGGCGCGCCCGGTCTCGTCTCGCGCGCCGTCGACGCGCTGCTGGGAGTCGCCCTCTAGCGCCGCACGGGGCGACAACCCGCTGAATCCCACCGGGCGTTCCCCGGGGACCGGCCTTGGACTTCTCGACGAAGTTCAGGGCCGGTTCCGTTTTGTCCATGGTCAAGTGCTCGGTGTTGCGCTAAAAGCGCTCTATGCAATCATCAACGCGCATCAGAACGGCGGCAGTTGCAGCCTTGCTGGGGTTGCTCGCCGTCTTCTCCGGCCCCGGCGCCGCC
This sequence comes from Streptomyces sp. NPDC057697, assembly GCF_042799335.1. NCBI lineage: Bacteria > Bacillati > Actinomycetota > Actinomycetes > Kitasatosporales > Streptomycetaceae > Streptomyces > Streptomyces sp. NPDC057697. The sequence goes on from NZ_JBHVJA010000006.1 coordinate 165,602, forward strand.
CAGGCCGGTGCCGCCGAACCGGACACCACGGTCGGCGATCTCACCGGATTCTCCGCCGACGGGGCCGTCTACCACTTGAAGGCCGGCGCCGCCGAGGCGCGGGTCAGCTTCGTATCCGCCGAGACCTTCCGCATCGAACTCGCCCCGGACGGCACGTTCTCGGACCCGGCCGGCGACGACATCGTCCTGCCGCAGGGCACCCCGCCGCGCACCCGGTGGAAGGAGCGCGGCGACCGCTACGAGCTCTCCACCGCCGACGTCACCCTGCGCGCCTACAAGTCGCCGCTGCGCTTCGCCCTGTACCGGGCGGACGGCACCCGGGTCTGGTCCGAGACCAAGGGGCTGAGCTGGAACGGCGAGCGGACCACCCAGACCCTGGCCCGCGGCGCGGACGAGCAGTTCTACGGCGCGGGCATGCAGAACGGCCGGGGCAACACCTCGCACCGCGACAAGACCGTGGAGGTGGGCGTCGACTACGACTGGGACGACGGCGGCCACCCCAACTCGGTGCCGTTCTACCTCTCCTCGGCCGGTTACGGCGTCTACCGCAACACCTTCGCGCCCAACACCTACTCCTTCACCGACCCGGTGACCACCAGCGCGAAGGAGAAGCGCTTCGACGCCTACTACTTCGCGGGCGACAGCGCCAAGGACGTCATCGGCCAGTACACGAAGCTCACCGGCAAGCCGTTCCTGCCGCCCGTGTACGGCATGGAGATCGGTGACGCCGACTGCTACCTGCACAACGCCAACCGCGGTGAGCGCCGCACCCTGGACGCGCTGAAGGTCGCCGACGGCTATGTCGAGAACGACATGCCGAACGGCTGGATGCTCGTCAACGACGGTTACGGCTGCGGATACGAGGACCTCGCGGAGGCCGCCAAGGGCCTCCAGGACCGCGGCATGCAGCTCGGCCTGTGGACCGAGGACGGCATCGACAAGATCGGTGACCAGGTCAAGGCGGGCCAGCGGGTCGCCAAGCTGGACGTGGCCTGGGTCGGAGCCGGGTACAAGTTCGCCCTGGACGGCTGCAAGGACGCGTACCGGGGCATCGAGGACAACAGCGACGCCCGCGGTTTCACCTACGCCCCCGAGAGCTGGTCGGGCGCGCAGCGCTGCGGAGTGCAGTGGTCCGGGGACCAGTACGGCACCTGGGACTACATCCGCTGGCAGATCCCGACCTACGCGGGCGCCACGATGTCCGGTCTCGCCTACACCACCGGCGATGTCGACGGCATCTTCGGCGGCAGCGCCAAGACCTACACCCGTGACCTCCAGTGGAAGATGTTCCTGGGGACCACGATGACGATGGACGGCTGGGCGGCCAGCGACAAGCAGCCCTACCGCTACGGGGAGCCCTACACCACCATCAACCGCGACTACCTCAAGCTCAAGGAGTCGCTGCTGCCCTACCAGTACTCCTACGCGCACGAGGCGACGAAGACCGGCGTCGGCATGGTCCGTCCGCTCGTCCTCGAATACCCGGACGACCCGAAGGCGGCGACGGACGCGGCGAAGTACGAGTTCATGTCCGGCGAGGACTTCCTCGTCGCGCCGGTCTACCAGGACAGCACCGAGCGCGACGGCATCTACCTGCCGAAGGGCACCTGGACCGACTACTGGAGCGGGCGCACCTACGAGGGCCCGGTCACCCTCGACGACTACAGCGCCCCGCTCGACACCCTGCCGCTCTTCGTCAAGGGCGGGGCCGCCGTGCCGATGTGGCCCGGCATCCGTTCGTACCAGGACCGCACCGCCGACTCCCCGCTCGCCTGGGACATCTACCCGCAGGGCAAGTCCTCCTTCACCCTGTACGAGGACGACGGCGTCACCCGGCAGCACCGCGACGGCAAGTACGCCACCCAGCGCGCCGACGTGACCGCGCCGGTCCGGGGCGCGGGCGACGTGACCGTGCGGATCGGGGCGAGCGAGGGGACGTTCACCGGCAAGCAGCGCAGCCGCCCGTACGAGTTCACCGTGCACACCGGCTCCGCCCCGAGCGCGGTCGAGCTGGGCGGGAAGCTGCCCCGGCTCGGCTCGGCCGCCGCGTTCAAGGCCGCGAAGCAGGGCTGGTGGTACGACCGGGACGACCGCGGCGGTGTCGTGAAGATCAAGACCGTGCCGCTGTCCACCGGCAAGAAGTTCACCGTGAAGCTGAAGGGCGCCGCCGCGGTCGGCGGCCGGAACGCCGGGGCCGTCGCGAGGGTCTCCGTCCCCTCGGGCCAGGAGGTCGGCGCCGGGACCCGGAGCACCGTCGCCGTCGACGTCACCGCGGGCCGGACCGAGGTGACCGACGCCGAGGTCGGTCTGGACGTTCCCGAGGGCTGGCGGGTCGAGCGGACCGGGAAGGCGGTCCGTGTCCCGGCGGGCACCACCCGCCGGGTCGAGGTCTCCGTCACGCCCGCGAAGGACGCCGAGGCGGGCGAGGCACGGATCACCGCCCTCGTGCGCTACCGCTCGGCCGGCGAGTCCCGGACCGCCACCCAGCGGTTCGCCGCCGGAGTCATGCCGCCGCCGCCCACCGGCGAGGCCTGGGCGAGCGATCTGGTGTGGCTGACGTCCACCAACGGCTACGGACCCGCCGAACGGGACCGCAGCAACGGCGAGTCGGGCGCGAACGACGGACATCCGCTGACCCTCGCCGGGAAGACGTACGAGAAGGGGATCGGCACCCACGCCGACTCCGACATCGAGGTCTATCTCGGCGGGCGCTGCACCGCGTTCACGGCCGACGCGGGGATCGACGACGAGATCGACGGCTACGGCGAAGTGGCCTTCTCCGTCGAGGCGGACGGCAAGGTGCTCTGGACCTCGCCGAAGGCGACCGGGGCCTCGGCGCCGGTGCCGGTCGACGTGAAGCTCGACGGTGCGCGCCATGTGCATCTGAAGGTCACGGACACCAATGGCTCCAAGACCGGTGACCACGGGGACTGGGCCGCGGCCCGGTTCAGCTGTTCCTGAATGTCCCGGACAGCGGGGGAGCGCCGGGCGGTGATCCGTCCGCCCGGCGCTCCCCGGGTCCCGTCAGCTCTCCGGGGAGTCCTCCGACGAATCCTGCGGGCCGTCGCCGTCCCGGCCGTCGTCCGGCCCGCCGTCCCCCTCCGGACCGGCCGGCGGCCGCCCGTCGGGTCCGCCCGTGGGCGGTGTGCCGGTCCCGGTCTCGGGGCGGACCGGCTTCGGCGGGCGGGCGCGGCTGCCGGAGGTGTCGCGCAGATAGGAGGTGTCGCCGCTCTCGGTCGCGTGGCCGCCCGGCGTCTGGCCCGGACCGACGTCCCGGCGGCGCAGATAGCGTTCGAACTCCCGGGCGATGGCCTCACCGCTCGCCTCGGGGAGCTCGGCGGTGTCCCGGGCCTCCTCCAGTGTCTGCACGTATTCGGCCACCTCGCTGTCCTCGGCGGCCAGTTGGTCGACGCCGAGCTGCCAGGCGCGCGCGTCCTCGGGCAGTTCGCCCAGCGGGATGCGCAGACCGATGAGGTCCTCCAGGCGGTTCAGCAGCGCGAGCGTGGCCTTCGGGTTGGGCGGCTGCGACACGTAGTGCGGCACCGCCGCCCACAGGCTCACCGCGGGCACGCCCGCGTGCGTGCAGGCCTCCTGGAGGATGCCGACGATGCCCGTCGGCCCCTCGTACCTGGTCTCCTCCAGGTCCATGGTCCGCGCCAGATCGGGATCGGAGGTGACCCCGCTGACCGGCACCGGGCGGGTGTGCGGGGTGTCGCCGAGCAGGGCGCCCAGGACCACCACCATCTCCACCCCCAGTTCATGGGCGAAGCCCAGGATCTCGTTGCAGAACGAGCGCCAGCGCATGGACGGTTCGATGCCGCGGACCAGCACGAGATCACGGGGCTTCTCCCCGCCGACGCGGACCACGGAGAGTCTGGTGGTCGGCCAGGTGATCTTGCGTACCCCGTCGTCCAGCCAGAGCGTCGGCCGGTTGACCTGGAAGTCGTAGTAGTCCTCGGCGTCCAGCGCCGCGAACACCTCGCCCTTCCACTCCCGGTCCAGGTGCGCGACCGCCGTGGAGGCGGCGTCGCCCGCGTCGTTCCAGCCCTCGAACGCGGCCACCATGACCGGGTCGATCAGCTCGGGAACCCCCTCGAGCTCGATCACCCAGGCCTCCTTCCGAAGTTCCCTTGTGTACCCATCAACCTTACGGCTTCCGGCCACGCGCGCCGCAGCCTCCGCGCACAGTCGGGTGAACCCGGTCCGCGAGGGTGCATCACCGGTCGAATCAGGGCATCGAACACCGTATACATCCGAGCTGTGTGCGGTCGATTTCCAACAAACCCTGGACGGTGGCGGCTCAATGGCGCTATACATCGGATGACCAGAACAGAGGTCCGATGTTATTCCCCTGGGGGCGCACATGAGTCAGACCGTCACGGATTTCGAGGTCCACGACATCCGTTTCCCGACCTCGGAACAACTGGACGGCTCGGACGCCATGAACGCCGATCCCGACTACTCGGCCGCCTACGTCGTCCTGCGTACCGATGTCCCCGACCGCGCGGCCGGACCGGAGAACGGCAGCGACGGCGTGGAGGGACATGGCTTCTGCTTCACCATCGGGCGCGGCAACGAGGTGATGGCCGCCGCCATCGAGGCCCTGCGCCCCTACCTGGTGGGGCGTCCGGTGCCCCGTACCGCGGCCGATCTCGGCGCACTGCACCGCGCACTCACCCACGACTCGCAGCTGCGCTGGCTCGGCCCGGAGAAGGGCGTGATGCACATGGCGGCCGGCGCGGTCGTCAACGCCGCCTGGGACCTGGCCGCCAAGCTCGCGGGCAGACCCGTCTGGGAGTTCCTCGCCGCGATGACGCCCGAGGAGCTCGTCTCCCTCGTCGACTTCCGCTACCTCAGCGACGCCCTCACCCCCGACGAGGCGCTGGCGATCCTGCGCGCCGCCGAACCGGGCCGGGCCGAGCGCGCCGCCCGGCTGCGCGCCGAGGGGTACCCGGCGTACACCACCTCGCCCGGCTGGCTGGGCTACAGCGACGACAAGCTGGTCAGGCTGGCCAAGGAGGCCGTCGCCGACGGCTTCACCCAGATCAAGCTGAAGGTCGGCGGCAGCCTCCCGGACGACGTCCGCAGACTCGCCCTGGCCCGCGACGCCGTGGGACCCGACATCCGGATCGCCGTCGACGCCAACCAGCGCTGGGACGTCGCGGACGCGGTCGAGTGGATGACCGCGCTCGCGCCCTACGACCCGCACTGGATCGAGGAGCCCACCAGCCCCGACGACATCCTCGGCCACGCCGCCGTCCGGGCCGGACAGCCGGTCAAGGTCGCCACCGGCGAACACGGCGCCAACCGGGTCGTGTTCAAGCAGCTGCTCCAGGCCGGGGCCGTCGACTTCGTCCAGATCGACGCGGCACGGGTCGCGGGCGTCAACGAGAACCTGGCGATCCTGCTGCTCGCCGCGAAGTACGGCGTACCGGTCTGCCCGCACGCCGGCGGGGTAGGACTCTGCGAGCTGGTGCAGCACCTCTCGATGTTCGACTACGTGGCGGTGTCCGGCAGTTGGGACAACCGCGTGATCGAGTACGTCGACCATCTCCACGAACACTTCGCCGACCCCACCGTGATCGAGGCCGGCCGCTACACCGCGCCGAGCTCCCCGGGCTTCTCCGCCCGGATGCTTCCGGCGTCGATCGACGCACACCGCTATCCGGAGGGTGCCGTATGGCGCGCCCGCCGCACCGAGGAGGCCGTCCGATGACCACAACGAGCGATTTCGAGGGGATGGGCGCCCTGGTCACGGGCGGTGCCTCCGGCATCGGCGCGGCCGTCGCGGCCATGCTGCTGGCGCGCGGCGCCCGGGTGGCGGTGCTGGACCGCGAGACCGCGGGCGCCCCCGAGGGCGTCCTGGCCGTCGAGGCGGACGTCACCGACGACGGCGCCGTGCGCGAGGCGGTCGACCGGGCCGCCGCCGAACTGGGCGCCCTGCACACCGTCGTGTCCAACGCGGGCATCGGCTCCATCGGCACGGTCGAGGACAACGCCGACGACGAGTGGACCAGGGTCCTGGACATCAACGTCCTCGGCATGGTCCGCACCGCGCGGCACGCCCTGCCCCACCTGCGCCGCGCGGCGGCCGCCCGCCCCGGCGCCGTGTCGATCACCCAGACCTGCTCCATCGCGGCGACGGCCGGGCTGCCGCAGCGCGCCCTGTACAGCGCGAGCAAGGGCGCGGTCCTCTCGCTGACCCTGGCGATGGCCGCCGACCACGTCCGGGAGGGCATCCGGGTCAACTGCGTCAACCCCGGAACCGCGGACACCCCGTGGATCGGCCGGCTCCTCGGCCAGGCCGACGACCCGGCCGCCGAGCGGGCCGCGCTCAACGCCCGCCAGCCACTGGGACGACTGGTCTCGGCCGACGAGGTGGCCGCCGCGATCGTCTACCTCGCGAGCCCCGCCGCCGCCTCCGTCACCGGGACGGCGCTGGCCGTCGACGGCGGCATGCAGGGGCTGCGCCTGCGCCCCGCCGAGAGCTGACCGGGGCCGGGCGGCCCGAGCCGCGCCACCGGGCCGCCCGCCCCACCGCACCTGCACCTCCGCTTTGCCGACAGAGCTCCGAGCCGGTACTCACAAAGGACGGGACCCCAATGAGAGTGCGTACGACGAGTGCGGCGGCCTGCGCCGTACTGCTGGCAGTGACCGCCCTCGCGGGCTGCAACCGCGAGTCCAGCGCGGACGGCGCGGGCGGCGGGAAGGTCGGCATCGACCTGCCGCGCAGCGACAGCGACTTCTGGAACTCGTACCAGAACTACGTGGAGAAGGGCGTCAAGGCGGGCGAGGTCAGCGCGCTGCCGCTGACCAACTCGCAGAACGACATCGGCAAGCTCGTCGCCAACGTCCAGACCTTCACCGACCAGGGCGCCAAGGCCGTCGTGATGGCACCGCAGGACACCGGGGCGATCGCCGAGTCGCTGAACACGCTGAACGAGAAGAAGATCCCGGTCGTCAGCGTCGACACCCGCCCCGACAAGGGCGACATCTACATGGTGGTGCGCGCCGACAACAAGGCGTACGGGGCCAATGCCTGCAAGTACCTCGGCGAGCAGCTGGGGGGCAAGGGGAAGGTCGTCGAGTTCCAGGGCGACCTCTCCTCGATCAACGGCCGCGACCGGTCCGAGGCGTTCAAGGCGTGCATGGACAAGGACTTCCCCGGCATCAAGGTCTTCGAGCTGGCCACCGACTGGAAGGGCGACGTCGCCTCCGCCAAGCTCCAGGCCACCCTGGCCGCCAACCCCGACATCAACGGCATCTACATGCAGGCCGGAGGCGTCTTCCTGCAGCCCACCCTCGCCCTGCTGGAGCAGAAGAAGCTGCTGAAGCCCGCCGGTACGCCGGGGCACATCACGATCATCTCCAACGACGGCATCCCGGAGGAGTTCGACGCCATCAAGGCCGGGAAGATCGACGCGACGATCTCCCAGCCCGCCGACCTCTACGCGAAGTACGCGCTGTACTACGCCAAGGCGGCCCTGGACGGCAAGACCTTCAAGGAAGGCCCCACCGACCACGACTCCACCATCATCAAGATCCCGAACGGCTACGAGGACCAGCTCCCCGCGCCGCTGGTGACCAAGGACAACGTCGACGACCCGAAGCTGTGGGCCAACCAGCTGGAGAAGAAGAGCTGACCATGGACCAGGCACCCCCTGCCGTACAGGCGGAAGGCGTTGTCAAACGTTTCGGGCCCACCGTGGCGCTCGACGGGGTCCGGCTCACCGTGCGGCCGGGCGAGTCGCACGCCCTGGTCGGGCGCAACGGCGCGGGCAAATCGACACTGGTCGGGGTCCTGACCGGACTCCACAGGGCGGACGCGGGCACGGTCACCTTCGGTGGCGAGCCCGCGCCCGCCTTCGGGGACACCGCGGCCTGGCAGTCCAAGGTCGCCTGCGTCTACCAGAAGTCCATGGTCGTCCCGGACCTGACCGTCGCGGAGAACCTCTTCCTCAACCGCTTCGACGAGCACTCCCGCTGGATCGGCTGGGGCAGACTCCGCAGACGCGCCGAGCGGCTGCTGGCCGAATACGGCGTGGAGGTCGACCCCACCACCCGGGCCCGCGACCTCGCCGTCGAACAGCGGCAGTTCGTCGAGATCGCCAGGGCGCTGTCCTTCGGCGCCCGGCTGATCGTCCTGGACGAGCCGACCGCCCAGCTCGATGCCCGGGGCATCGGCCGGCTCTTCGAGAAGCTGCGCGAACTCCAGTCCCAGGGAGTGGCGTTCCTCTTCATCTCCCACCACTTGCAGGAGGTGTACGAGCTGTGCACGGCGGTCACCGTCTACCGCGACGCCCGCCATGTGCTGACCGCCCCCGTCGCCGACATCGCCAAGGCGGAGCTGGTGGCGGCCATGACCGGCGAGCAGTCCGCCGGAGCCACCGCCTGGCACGCTGACGGTGTCGGCGCGGCGGCGGCGGACGCCTCGGCCGCCCCGGTGCTGCGTACCGAAGGACTCACCGTCCCCGGCCAGTTCGAACCCCTGGACCTGGAGGTCCGCCCCGGCGAGGTGCTCGGCCTCGCCGGATCGGCGGCCAGCGGCAACACGGCCCTGGGGGAGACCCTGGCCGGCATGCGGAAGGCGGGCGGCGGCACGGTCCGGGTGCACGGCAGGGCCGTCCGCTCCGGCAGTGTGCCGCACGCGCTGGACGCCGGGATCGGTTACATCCCCGAGGACCGCCACGACCAGGGCCTGGTCCTGGAACGCAGTGTCGCCGAGAACGCCACGCTCACGGTCACCGACCAGCTCGGCCCCTGGGGGACCGTACTGCCCTCCCGCACCCGGGAGTTCGCCCGGTCGATGATCGCCTCGCTGGACATCAAGACACAGGGACCCGAGCAGCCCGTCTCCGGGCTCTCCGGCGGCAACCAGCAGAAGGTGGTGGTGGCCCGCGCGCTGGCCCGCGAACCCAGCGTACTGGTGGCGGTCCGGCCCACCGCCGGGGTGGACATCAAGTCCAAGGACTCGCTGCTCGGAGTGGTACGACGGGTCGCCGACGAAGGGAACGCCGCGGTGATCATCTCGGACGAGCTGGACGATCTGCGGGTCTGCGACCGGGTGCTCGCCCTGTTCCACGGCCGTGTGGTCGCGACATTCGCAAGCGGGTGGAACGACGGGGACCTCGTCGCCGCCATGGAAGGTGTGGGGGAGAGGGAATGACCGGCACGGTACGGCCCCTGACGGCCGACGGCATCGACGGCGGGCCGAAGGGCTCCCCGACCGGCGAGCGGCCGCTGGACCGGCTGAAACTGATCAGATGGAGCGACTTCTCCCTCGTACCGGTGATCCTGGTACTGATGGTGATCGGGTTCATCGTCTCGCCGGTGTTCCTGACCTCCGAGAACCTGATCAGCGTGGTCCAGCAGTCCTCCGAGCTGAGCCTCCTGGTGCTGGGGCAGGCGCTGATCCTGATCTGCGGGCGGATGGACCTGTCCCTGGAGTCGACGATCGGCATCGCACCGGTCGTCGCGATGTGGCTGGTCCTGCCCGCCGAGGGCGGCCGCTTCGCGGGCCTGGGCCTGCTGCCCACCTGGTCGGCGATCCCGCTCTGTCTGCTGGTGGGCCTCGCCATCGGCGCGGTCAACGGCTTCCTGATGCTGAAACTGAGGGTCAACGGCTTCATCGCCACGCTCGGCATGCTCACCATGCTGCGCGGCCTCCACATCGGGATCACCGAGGGCAAGTCCATCACCGACGTACCGGAGTCCTTCCGCTACCTCGGCAAGAGCGAGTGGCTCGGCGCACCGGCCGCGGTCTGGATCTGTCTGGCCCTGTTCGCCGTGGGCGGCGCCGCACTCGCCTGGCTGCGCCACGGACGTTCGCTGTACGCCATCGGCGGCAACCCGGAAGCGGCGCGCGCCGCGGGCATCCGGGTGGACCGGGTCACCTGGATCGTGCTGGCCGTCGGCGGACTGCTGGCGGCCTTCGCGGGCATCCTCTACACCGGTCACTACGGTTCGGTCGCGGCGACCCAGGGCAACGGCTGGATCTTCCAGGTGTTCGCCGCCGCGGTCATCGGCGGCATCAGCCTCAAGGGCGGCCGCGGCACCCTGTTCGGCGCGCTGACCGGTGTGCTGACGCTCCAGCTGGTGGTCAACGTGATGACCCTCGGCGGTGTCCCGGCGCTGTGGAACCAGTTCCTCAACGGCGCGATCATCATCGTCGCCCTGGTCATCTCCCGTTTCGCGAGCGGCGAGAAGCAGGACTGAGGAGCGTCTTGGGGAGGGGGCGGGCGGGCCGGCGGGCCCCGCCCGCCCCCTCCGGCGCTACAGCGTCGAACGCAGCCACTGTTCCACGCTCGCCACGTGCACCGTCGCCCAGGCCCGCGCGCCCTCCGCGTCCCGGTCCCGCAGCGCGGACACGATCGCCCGGTGCTCGTGGAGCGTACGGCTGACCGCGTCCTCCTGCGTCAGCCCGCGCCAGACCCGTGCCCGGGTGGTCGGACCCGACAGCCCGTCGAGCAGTGAGCAGAGCACCGAGTTCCCGGACGACTGCACGATGCCGCGGTGGAACTCCAGGTCGCAGGCGACCAGTTCCTCCACCGAGGGCTGCGCCCCGAGGGCGTCCAGCTGCGAGCTGAGCACATCGAGCTGGGCCTCGCTGATCCGGGTGGCGGCCATCGCCGTCGCGGCGGGCTCCAGGATCCTGCGGACCGCGAGGAACTCCAGCACCGTGTCGTCGCGGTGGAAGTCCACCACGAAGCTCAGCGCCTCCAGGAGCAACTGCGGGTCGAGGCTGGTCACATACGTGCCGTCGCCCTGGCGCACATCGAGGATGCGGATCAGCGAAAGGGCCCGTACCGCCTCCCGGAGCGAGTTGCGGGACAGCCCGAGCTCCGCGGCGAGCTCGCTCTCCTTGGGGAGCCGGTCGCCGGGGCGCAGCGCACCCGAGACGATCATTCCCTTGATCTTCTCGATCGCCTCGTCGGTGACAGCCATGACGGTCCTCCTGGATCCGGACGGGAATCAGAACTGGGTTCAGACATCCGATGTATCTCTTCATTATGCGGGTCGGAAGAGGCGGATGAACCAGGTCTGCCGCAGGTCGTCCCGGGTGCGGGCCCGCCGGGGTCAGTCCCAGAGAGTGGAGGGCGCCTCGCGCCGCACCACCGGGGCGATCTCCTCCGCGAACCGCTGGAGCGTCTCGGCCTGCTCGTCCCGGCCCAGTCCGAAGCCGTCCACGGTGACCGACTGGAGGTCGTGCCCGTACACCTCGTGCCAGCCAAGGATCTTGTCGATGATCTGCTGCGGGCTGCCGATCAGCTGAGGGCCGTCCGCGACGGCCTCCTCGATCGTCCGGAACGGCGTGTTGTACCCGGCCCGTCCCTCCAGATGCGGCCGGAACGACTGCGCCACCTTCGCCTCGTACAGCTCCTTGTACCGCTCCACGGCCTGCTGCGAGCTGTCGGCGATCAGCAGCCCGCCCGACCCCGCGGCCACCCGGGCGCGTGCCGGATCGTGACCGTACGCCTCGAACCGCTCCCGGTAGTGGTCGATCAGCCGGGCGTAGGCCGCACGGGGCTGGACGGCGTTGGCGGTGAACAGCGGATCGCCGTGGCGCGCCGCCAGTTCGGGGGAGTCGAGGCTGGTCGCCGAGCCGTGCCAGACGCGCGGCGGTCCCGCGTACGGGCGCGGCAGCGTCGTCGTGTTCTTCAGCGCGGGCCGGAACGCGCCCTCCCAGTCGACGCCCTCCTCCCTCCAGAGCCGCCGCAGCAGCTCGTACTTCTCCCGCTGGAGGTCCCACTGCCGCTCCTCGTCGAGCCCGAAGAGGTCGAAGTGGCCGGCCTCGGCGCCCTTGCCCACGACGAGTTCGATCCGGCCCCGGGAGATCTGGTCGAGCGTCGCGAAGTCCTCGGCCACCCGCACGGGATCGAGGATCGCGAGGACCGTGACACCGGTCAGCAGCCGGATGGCGGAGGTGCGGGCGGCCAGCGCGCCGAGCACCACGCCCGGGCTGGAGGAGAGGAAGGGACCGGCGTGCCGCTCGCCGACCGCGTACGCGTCGAAGCCCAGCCGTTCCGCGACGACACCGGTCCCGATCACCTCCTCGAACCGCTCGGCGGCGGAGGGGAGCCGGTGGTCGAGGGGGTGCGGGGCGTGGCCGATGAGGGAGAGCACGGAGAACTTCATGGCTCAACTGTCCCCGCGCCTTATTGCACCCGTATGGCGGCCGTGTGGCGCGTTCACCGGGGCGGGGCGCCGCGCGGGCGTGTGCCCGAGGGGCGGCTCCGCACGGGAGCCGCCCCCGAGGGTACGTCAGCCCCGGTCGCCGAGCATGGTCTCGACGTCTGCCCGGATCTCGTCCGTCGCCAGGCCCCGGATCGTCAGGGTGGTGCGGCGGCGCAGCACGTCGTCCGCGGTCTCGGCCCACTCGTGGTCGCGGGCGTAGGCGACCTGCGCCCAGATCTCCGGCGCGTCCGGGTGGATGCGGCGGGCCAGCGCGGGGTCCTCGTTGGCCATCCGGGCGATGTCGAAGGAGAGCGAGCCGTAGTGCGTGGCGAGGTGGCGGGCGGTGTCGGCCGCCATCCGGGGCCCCGGCGCGGCGCCGTCGACCAGCAGCCGGTGCGCCACCGCGTTCGGGTTGGCGATGCCCGGCAGCGGGAGCTTCTTCGGCAGGTGCGCGATCGGCTCCATGTCCTCCGCGAGCGGGTGCCCGGGGAGCGCGGCCAGCTTGTTCATCACCGTACGGCCGATGTGGCGGAAGGTCGTCCACTTGCCGCCCGCGACGGACAGCATCCCGCCGCGGCCCTCGGTCACGACCGTCTCGCGCTTGGCCTTGGAGGTGTCGCCGGGGCCGCCGGGCAGCACCCGCAGACCGGCGAAGGAGTAGGTGATCAGATCGCGCGACAGCTGCTGGTCCCTGATCGAGAACGCGGCCTCGTCGAGGATCTGGGCGGTGTCCTTCTCGTTGACCGCGACGTCCGCGGGATCGCCCTCGTACTCCTCGTCCGTGGTGCCGAGCAGCAGCATGTCCTCCCACGGCAGGGCGAAGGTGATGCGGTACTTGTCGATCGGGGTGGCCAGCGCGGCCTTCCACGGGCGGGTGCGCTTCAGCACGAGGTGCGCGCCCTTGGACAGGCGTATGGAGGGCGCCGCGTCCGGGTTCTCCATCCTGCGCAGGTGGTCGACCCACGGCCCGGTGGCGTTCAGCACGAGACGGGCGTCGACGCCGAACTCCGTGCCGTCCGTGCGGTCCTCCAGCTCGGCGCCGGTCACCCGGCCCCTGGTGAAGCGCAGGCCGGTCACCGCCGCGTGGTTGAGGACGACCGCGCCCGCGTCCACGGCCGCGCGGACGGTCATCAGCGCCATCCGGGCGTCGTTCATCTGGTCGTCGCCGTAGACCGCGACGGCCTTCAGGTTGTCGGTGCGCAGCTCGGGCACGTCGCGCCGGGCCCGCGCCGGGCTGATGACGTGTCCGACCCCGTCACCGAACGCGGAGAGCGCCGAGTACGCGAACACGCCCGCGCCGAGCTTGGCGGCGCCGTGCGGGCCGCCCTTGTAGACCGGCAGGTAGAAGGTGAGCGGATTGGCGAGGTGCGGGGCGACCTCACGGGAGACCGCGCGCCGCTCGAAGTGGTTCTCCGCGACCAGCTTCACCGCGCCGGTCTGCAGGTAGCGCAGACCGCCGTGGAGCAGCTTGGAGGAGGCGGAGGAGGTGGCGCCGGCGAAGTCGCCGGCGTCCACCAGGGCCACCCGCAGCCCGGACTGCGCGGCGTGCCAGGCGGTGGAGATGCCCAGGATGCCGCCACCGATCACCAGGAGGTCGTACGCCGCCTTGGACAGCTGCTCCCGGGTTTCGGCACGGCTCGGGAGGGAGCCGGAGGCCGGGTGGGTCCCGAGGGCCGGGACGCTCTGCAGGGTGGTCATGTCGATTACTCCTCGGCAGTGTTCTCGTCGAGCCAGCCCATGGAACGCTCCACGGCCTTGAGCCAGCTCTTGTACTCGCGGTCGCGGGTGTCCGCGTCCATGCGGGGGGTCCACTCGGCGGCCCGGCGCCAGTTGGCGCGCAGTGCGTCGGTGTCCGGCCAGAAGCCGACGGCGAGGCCGGCGGCGTAGGCGGCGCCGAGGCAGGTCGTCTCGGCGACCATCGGCCGCACCACGGGTGCGTCCAGGAAGTCGGCGAGCGTCTGCATCAGCAGGTTGTTGGAGGTCATGCCGCCGTCGACCTTGAGGGCGGACAGCTCGACCCCCGAGTCCTTGGTCATGGCGTCGGTGATCTCGCGGGTCTGCCAGGCGGTGGCCTCCAGGACGGCACGGGCGATGTGCGCCTTGGTGACGTAGCGGGTCAGTCCGGCGATGACGCCTCGGGCGTCGGAGCGCCAGTACGGGGCGAACAGGCCCGAGAACGCGGGCACGAAGTACGCGCCGCCGTTGTCCTCGACCGACAGGGCCAGGGTCTCGATCTCGGCCGCCGACTTGATCAGGCCCATCTGGTCGCGCATCCACTGCACCAGCGAACCGGTGACGGCGATGGAGCCCTCCAGGGCGTAGACCGGCTTCTGGTCCCCGATCCGGTACCCGACGGTCGTCAGCAGCCCGTTGTACGAGTTGACGGGCGTCTCACCGGTGTTCATCAGCATGAAGGTGCCGGTGCCGTAGGTGGACTTGGCCTCGCCCTCGGAGAAGCAGGTCTGGCCGAAGAGGGCCGCCTGCTGGTCACCGAGCGCGGACGCCACGGGGACCCCGTCGAGCACGCCGCCCTTGGCGGTCCCGTACACCTCGGCGGAGGAACGGATCTCGGGGAGCACCGCGGCGGGGATCTCCATCGACTGGAGGATCCGCTCGTCCCACTTCATCTCGTGCAGGTTCATCAGGAGCGTGCGCGAGGCGTTGGTGACGTCGGTGACGTGGACGCCGCCGTCGGTGCCGCCCGTCAGGTTCCAGATGACCCAGGAGTCCATGGTGCCGAAGAGGATGTCGCCGCGCTCGGCGCGCTCGCGCAGCCCCTCGACGTTGTCGAGCAGCCAGCGGACCTTGGGCCCGGCGAAGTAGGAGGCGAGCGGCAGCCCGGTCTCGCGGCGGAAGCGGTCCTGGCCGACGTTGCGGCCGAGCTCCTTGCAGAGCGCATCCGTCCGGGTGTCCTGCCAGACGAGGGCGTTGTGGACGGGCTCGCCGGTGTTCTTGTCCCAGAGCAGCGTGGTCTCGCGCTGGTTGGTGATGCCGATCGCCTTCACGTCGGCGGCCGTGATGCCCGCCTTGACGACGGCGCCGGCCACGACCTCCTGGACGTTCTCCCAGATCTCGGTCGCGTCGTGCTCGACCCAGCCCGGCTTCGGGAAGATCTGTTCGTGCTCCTTCTGGTCGACGGAGACGATCCGGCCGTCCTTGTCGAAGACGATGCAGCGGCTGGAGGTGGTGCCCTGGTCGATGGCCGCGATGAACGGGCCGGTGGTGTGTGCGTCGGTCACGGTGTGCTCCCGGAAGTCTGTGTGGTCATGGGGGTCATGGCTCTGGGCGTCACGGCTCAGGCGAAGGCGACGTTGTACAGCCCGCCCGCGATCGCGCCGCCGACGAGCGGCCCGACGACCGGGATCCACGCGTAGCCCCAGTCGGAACCGCCCTTGTTCGGCAACGGCAGCAGCGCGTGCACGATACGCGGACCGAGGTCGCGGACCGGGTTGATCGCGTAACCCGTCGGGCCGCCGAGCGAGAGACCGATCCCGACGACCACCAGCGCGGTGACCAGCGCGCCGAGCGTGCCCAGGCCGTTTCCTTCGTTGTTGAGGCCCTGGGTGAGGATCGCCAGGACCAGCACGACGGTGGCGATGATCTCCGTGGCCAGGTTCTGCACGGCGTGGCGGATCTCCGGGCCGGTGGAGAAGACGCCCAGGACCGGGCCTGCCTCCGGTGCGGCGGACTGGTCGACCATGCCGTCCTCACCCGAGTGGGCGCCCACGATCTCCGGGTCCGTCAGATGCGCCCGGAACTGCCCGTAGTACGTCAGCCAGACCAGCACCGCGCCGATCATCGCGCCGAGCAGCTGGGAGCCGAGGTAGAGCGGAACATCGCTCCACTTGGTGCCGCCCTCGATCGCGAGGCCGATGGTGACCGCCGGGTTGAGGTGCGCGCCGGAAACGCCACCGGCCAGATACGCGCCGGTCAGCACGGCGAAACCCCACCCGAAGGTGATGGCGAGCCAGCCGGCGTTCTGCGCCTTGGAGCGCTTGAGCGTGACGGCGGCACAGACACCGCCGCCGAGCAGGATGAGTACGGCGGTACCTATGGTCTCGCCGATGAAGATGTCGGAGCTGGACACCCGCGACTCCTTTGTCCTTCGTCCAGGGAAGCCGAACCCCGGGTCCCTCCGGTGGTCCGCGCCCTCGTGTGAGGGCGGTTTCCGGCCCTTGGCGCAGTCACACCCTAACGCCAATTTCCGTTAGGTGTTCGACAATGCCGACCGGTGAACGGCAATGCTTCCCCCAGGTGAATCAGCCGTCAAGGGTTGTGTGGCCTATAACTCGATCGTTACCGGCCCCGCCCGGCGGTCAGAACCGCCCGGCCCCCAGATCGCGGGAGACCGCCCGCGCGCAGTCGCGCACCGCGGCGATCAGCTCCGGGCGCAGCTCCCCGTCCGCGCAGACCCGCTCCACGGCGCCGGTCACGGCCACCGCGCCGACCGGCATCCGCCGGCGGTCGTGGATCGGGGCGGCCACCGCGGCCACGCCCTCCCAGGTCTCCTCCACATCGGCCGCCCAGCCGCGCGCCCGGATCAGGTCGAGCATCGCCTCGAACTCCTCCGCGCCGGTGACGGTGCGCGGGGTGAAGGACTGCCGCTCGGCCTCCAGGGCCTCGGTGTGCGCCACCGGGTCGTAGGCCGCGAGGACCTTGCCCAGGGCCGTGGAGTGCAGCGGCTGCATGGCCCCGACCTCCAGGACCTGCCGGCTGTCGTCGGGGCGGAAGACGTGGTGCACGATGAGGACGCCCTGCTGGTGCAGCACCCCCAGATGCGTGCTCTCGCCGCTGGAGCGGGCCAGGTCGTCCGTCCACACCAGCGCGCGGGCCCGCAGCTCGTGGACGTCCAGATAGCTGTTGCCCAGGCGCAGCAGCTCCGCGCCCAGCTGATAGCGGCCGGACGCCGCGTCCTGCTCGACGAAGCCCTCGTGCTGGAGCGTGCGCAGGATGCCGTGCGCGGTGCCCTTGGCCAGGCCCAGTGACGAGGCGATGTCGGACAGCCCCAGCCGCCGCTCGCCGCCTGCCAGCAGACGCAGCATCGCCGCCGCCCGCTCCAGCGACTGGATGTTCTTGGCCATCGCGCCGTACTCCTCCACCTCGGTTCGACAATGCTGAACACTATCGGTCGATGCCGACCCGTGCTCGACCGCTCGGCAAAACCGCGGCGCCGCTGCGAACCGGACATCCCCCCGCACAGCATGCAGTCCGTTCCGTGGGACGGAATGACGGCCCCGGGCGCCGCCCGGCTAGGCTGGCCTGGTGCGCCTTCCACCGAAGACGC
This sequence comes from Streptomyces sp. NPDC057697, assembly GCF_042799335.1. NCBI lineage: Bacteria > Bacillati > Actinomycetota > Actinomycetes > Kitasatosporales > Streptomycetaceae > Streptomyces > Streptomyces sp. NPDC057697. The sequence goes on from NZ_JBHVJA010000006.1 coordinate 183,060, forward strand.
AAAGCCGACAGCCGTCGCATCCCAGGGAGTACATCCATGGCCTCGTCGCCGACCCCTTCCGCCGACAGCCGGAACCGAGCCGCAGCCCTCCGTGAGGCGCTCGCCACCCGTGTGGTGGTGGCCGACGGTGCCATGGGCACCATGCTCCAGGCGCAGGACCCGTCCCTCGACGACTTCCAGAACCTGGAAGGCTGCAACGAGATCCTGAACGTCACCCGCCCCGACATCGTGCGCTCCGTGCACGAGGAGTACTTCGGCGTCGGCGTGGACTGCGTGGAGACGAACACCTTCGGCGCCAACCTGGCGGCCCTGGGCGAGTACGACATTCCCGAGCGGGTCTTCGAGCTCTCCGAATCCGGCGCGCGCATCGCCCGCGAGGTCGCCGACGAGTTCACCGTCGCCACCGGACAGCAGCGCTGGGTGCTCGGCTCGATGGGCCCCGGTACGAAGCTGCCCACGCTGGGCCACGCCCCGTACACCAAGCTCCGCGACGCCTATCAGAGCAACGCCGAGGGCATGATCGCCGGCGGCGCCGACGCCCTGCTGATCGAGACCACCCAGGACCTGCTCCAGACCAAGGCCTCCATCATCGGCGCCCGCCGCGCCCTGGAGGCCACCGGGGCCGACCTCCCGGTGATCTGCTCCGTCACCGTCGAGACGACCGGCACCATGCTGCTCGGCTCCGAGATCGGCGCGGCGCTCACCGCCCTGGAACCCCTCGGCATCGACCTCATCGGCCTGAACTGCGCCACCGGCCCCGCCGAGATGAGCGAGCACCTGCGCTACCTCGCCCGGCACTCCCGTGTCCCGCTCTCCTGCATGCCCAACGCCGGCCTCCCCGTGCTCGGCAAGGACGGCGCGCACTACCCCCTCTCCCCGGCCGAGCTGGCCGACGCGCAGGAGACCTTCGTCCGGGAGTACGGCCTCTCGCTGGTCGGCGGCTGCTGCGGGACGACCCCGGAGCACCTGCGCCAGGTCGTCGAGCGGGTCCGCGGCACCGCCGTCACCCCCCGCACCCCGCGCCCCGAGCCGGGCGCCGCCTCGCTCTACCAGACCGTCCCGTTCCGCCAGGACACCTCGTACATGGCGATCGGCGAGCGCACGAACGCCAACGGATCGAAGAAGTTCCGCGAGGCCATGCTCGAAGCCCGCTGGGACGACTGCGTGGAGATGGCCCGTGACCAGATCCGCGAGGGCGCGCACATGCTCGACCTCTGCGTCGACTACGTGGGCCGTGACGGCGTGGCGGACATGGAGGAGCTGGCGGGGCGGTTCGCCACGGCGTCCACGCTCCCGATCGTGCTGGACTCCACGGAGCTGCCCGTCCTGCGGGCCGGCCTGGAGAAGCTGGGCGGGCGCGCCGTCCTGAACTCGGTCAACTACGAGGACGGCGACGGCCCCGAGTCCCGGTTCGCCAAGGTCACCGCGCTGGCCGTGGAGCACGGCGCCGCGCTGATCGCGCTGACCATCGACGAGGAGGGCCAGGCCCGCACCGTCGAGCACAAGGTCGCCGTCGCCGAGCGGCTGATCGCGGACCTGACCGGCAACTGGGGCGTCCAGGAGTCGGACATCCTCATCGACACCCTGACCTTCACCATCTGCACCGGCCAGGAGGAGTCGCGCGGCGACGGCATCGCCACCATCGAGGCGATCCGCGAGCTGAAGCGGCGCCACCCCGACGTGCAGACCACGCTGGGCCTGTCCAACATCTCCTTCGGCCTCAACCCGGCCGCCCGTGTCGTGCTGAACTCCGTCTTCCTCGACGAGTGCGTCAAGGCCGGACTCGACTCGGCGATCGTGCACGCCTCCAAGATCCTGCCGATCGCCCGCCTGGACGAGGAGCAGGTCAAGGTCGCCCTCGACCTGGTGTACGACCGCCGCGCCGAGGGCTACGACCCCCTCCAGAAGCTCATGGAGCTCTTCGAGGGCGTCAGCACGAAGTCGATGAAGGCGGGCAAGGCCGAGGAGCTGCTGGCCCTGCCGCTCGACGAACGGCTCCAGCGCCGCATCATCGACGGGGAGAAGAACGGTCTGGAGGGCGACCTCGACGAGGCCCTGCTGACCCGCCCGGCGCTCGACATCGTCAACGACACCCTCCTGGAGGGCATGAAGGTCGTCGGCGAGCTCTTCGGCTCCGGCCAGATGCAGCTGCCGTTCGTCCTCCAGTCCGCCGAGGTCATGAAGACCGCGGTGGCGCACCTCGAACCGCACATGGAGAAGTCCGACGCCGAGGGCAAGGGCACCATCGTCCTGGCCACCGTCCGCGGCGACGTGCACGACATCGGCAAGAACCTCGTCGACATCATCCTGTCCAACAACGGCTACAACGTCGTCAACCTCGGCATCAAGCAGCCCGTCTCCGCGATCCTGGAAGCCGCCGAGGAGCACCGCGCCGACGTCATCGGCATGTCCGGCCTCCTGGTCAAGTCCACCGTGATCATGAAGGAGAACCTGGAGGAGCTGAACCAGCGCAAGATGGCCGCCGACTTCCCCGTCATCCTCGGCGGCGCGGCCCTCACCCGGGCCTACGTCGAGCAGGACCTCCACGAGATCTACGAGGGCGAGGTCCGCTACGCCCGCGACGCGTTCGAGGGGCTGCGCCTGATGGACGCGCTGATCGCGGTCAAGCGCGGTGTCCCGGGCGCGGTGCTGCCCGAGCTCAAGCAGCGCCGGGTGCCCAAGCGCGACACCGCGGTCCTGGAGGTCGAGGAGCCGGAGGAGGGCGTCCGTTCCGACGTCGCCGTCGACAACCCGGTCCCCGAGCCGCCCTTCTGGGGCACCCGGGTCGTCAAGGGCATCCAGCTCAAGGAGTACGCGTCCTGGCTCGACGAGGGCGCCCTCTTCAAGGGCCAGTGGGGCCTGAAGCAGGCCCGCGCCGGTGACGGACCGACGTACGAGGAGCTGGTGGAGAGCGAGGGCCGCCCGCACCTGCGCGGCTGGCTCGACAAGCTCCACACCGAGAACCTGCTGGAAGCCGCCGTCGTCTACGGCTACTTCCCGTGCGTGTCCAAGGGCGACGACCTGATCCTGCTCCACGAGGACGGCTCCGAGCGGACCCGCTTCACCTTCCCCCGCCAGCGCCGCGGCCGCCGCCTCTGCCTCGCGGACTTCTTCCGTCCCGAGGAGTCCGGCGAGACGGACGTGATCGGCCTCCAGGTGGTCACCGTCGGCTCGAAGATCGGCGGCGAGACCGCGAAGCTCTTCGAGGCCAACGCCTACCGCGACTACCTGGAGCTGCACGGCCTGTCCGTGCAGCTGGCCGAGGCCCTCGCCGAGTACTGGCACGCCCGGGTCCGCTCGGAGCTGGGCTTCGGGGGCGAGGACCCGTCCGACGTCGAGGACATGTTCGCGCTGAAGTACCGGGGGGCGCGCTTCTCCCTCGGCTACGGCGCCTGCCCCGACCTGGAGGACCGGGCGAAGATCGCCGAGCTGCTCCAGCCGGAGCGGATCGGGGTGCACCTCTCGGAGGAGTTCCAGCTGCACCCGGAGCAGTCCACCGACGCGATCGTCATCCATCACCCGGAGGCGAAGTACTTCAACGCCCGGTAGGACGTCGTTCGACGCGCGGTAGCGGGACACGTCGTAGACTGGTCGGTCCAGTGCAGGCCGGTCGCCCTTCCCACGGGAAATGGCGGCCGGCCTTCTCGTCCCTTACGGAAGGTGTGCCGGATGACCAGCACGGTCCCCGCGTCCTTGACCCGCACGGCCGAGGACGCCGCGCTCCAGGCCGTCCTCCTCGACATGGACGGCACCCTCGTCGACACCGAGGGATTCTGGTGGGACGCGGAGGTGGAGGTCTTCGCCGAGCTGGGGCACCGGCTCGACGAGGCATGGCGGGACGTGGTGGTCGGCGGGCCGATGACCCGCAGCGCCGGGTACCTCATCGACGTCACCGGCGCGGACATCGGGCTCGGTGAACTCACCGTGCTGCTCAACGACCGCTTCGAGCAGCGGATCGGCCGCGGTGTGCCGCTGATGCCCGGCGCGGAGCGGCTGCTGGCCGAGCTGGTCAGGCACGAGATCCCCACCGCCCTGGTCTCCGCCTCGCACCGGCGGATCATCGACCGGGTGCTGGACTCGGTGGGGCGCCACCACTTCTCCCTGACCGTCGCGGGCGACGAGGTCTCCCGGACGAAGCCCCACCCGGAGCCCTATCTCACCGCGGCCTCCGGCTTCGGCGCGGTGCCCGAGCGCTGCGCGGTCATCGAGGACACCGCGACCGGGGTCGCGGCCGCGGAGGCGGCGGGCTGCCGGGTGGTCGCCGTCCCGTCGGTCGCGCCCATCGCCCCCGCGTCCGGCCGGGTGGTCGTCCGCTCGCTCGAAGAGGTCGATCTCGCCTTCCTCCGGGGTCTGGTCACGGGAACGCGTTGATCCGGGCACCGAGAGTATTTCTGTGAATGAACGGAAAAACTCTCGGCGCCGGATGGTGCTTTTTCTGTCGGGTGGACGTGTGGGAATGCCGGGGCGCGATAAAGGATTCGAACAGAGAAAAGCGTGAGTTTCATCACCCGAATGGGCTTCGGAAGGGTTTCAGGATCGCCCGGCGCGTCTGTTCCGGGTGTCGCGATGTCCCGGTTCATTGCGTTATTCGCGAAACCCTTCCGGCGCGGGAAACAGGCGCGCCGCGCAGGTCCCGCACCCTGTGACGAGGCGTCGGCACTTCACCGGTCCGGCCGTGCCCCGGGCGCGCACTAAGGTCGCTTTCTCCATGCACGGATGAGGGAGAGCGTCCACGATGAACCGCAAGACTCTGGTGCTGCCGGCCGTGGCCGGCCTGCTCGCGCCCGTACTCGCCGCCTGCGGCGCGTCGGATGACGGGGGCCAGGGCAAGGCCGCCATCGTCGTCGGCACCACGGACCAGTTCGTCGCCTCGAAGGACAGTCCCGCGCCGCTCGATCCCGCCATCGGCTACGAGGCCGGTGTGTGGAACGTGCTCCGGCAGACCGTCCAGACCCTGGTCCATGTGCCGCGGGGCGGCGGCGAGCCGGTGCCCGAAGCCGCGGAGAGCTGCACCTTCACGGACACCCAGAGCGAAAGCTACCGCTGCAGGCTCCGCGGCGGCCTGAAGTTCGCCGACGGCAAGCCCGTGACCGCCGACGACGTGAAGTACTCCATCGACCGCGTCATCCGCATCGACGCCCCCAACGGGCCCGTCGCCCTGCTCGACAACATCGACACCGTCGAGACCCAGGGCGAGCGGGAGGTCATCTTCCATCTGCGTGCCCCGGACGCCACCTTCCCGTACAAACTCGCCACCCCGGTCGCCGGGATCGTGCCGCGGAACCGGTACGACGCGAAATCCGTGCGCACCGGATTCCAGGTGGACGGCTCGGGCCCGTACACCATGAAGCCGGAGGTCGAGAACCACCGGATCGTCAAGGTGCTCTTCACGAAGAACCCCCATTACAAGGGGGACGTGAAGGTGCGCAATGAAAAGGTCGAGCTGGACGTCTTCCCCGACGCGAAGGCCATGGGCAAGGCCCTGGACAGCCGGAAGATCGACATGATGACCCGCACCATGTCGCCCGAGCAGTCCCAGCGGATGCTCGAAAACCCCAGCGACGACATCAAGCTCACCGAGGTGCCCGGCCTCGCCATCCACTTCCTCGGCTTCAACACCAAGGACCCGGCCGTGCGGAACAAGGCCGTCCGCCAGGCCATGGCCCAGATCGTCGACCGCGGCGAGATCGCGAGCAAGGTGTACGGCACCACGGCCGAGCCGCTGTACTCGCTGATCCCGTCCGGGATCACCGCGCACACCAACGCCTTCTACAACGCGTACGGCGAACCCAGCACCGAGAAGGCCGCGGCGATCCTGCACGCCGCGGGCGTCGAGACCCCGGTGAAGGTCACGCTCCACTACCCGACCGACCGCGTCGGCGCCGGCACCCCCGCCGAGTTCGCGACCCTGAAGAAGCAGTTCGACGACACCGGGCTGTTCGACATCACCGTCCAGGGCAGCCCCTGGGCGACGTACCGCCCGGCACAGCTGCGCGGCGACTACGCCGTCTACGGCATGGGCTGGTTCCCCGACTTCCCGGACCCGGACAACTTCATCGCGCCGTTCCTCGACCGGAACAACTTCCTCAACTCGCCCTACACCTCGACCGCGGCGCAGAAGACGCTGATCCCGCAGTCCCGCCGGGAGACCGACCGCAGCGCCGCCACCAAGACCTTCCAGCGGCTCCAGGACATCGTCGCCACGGACGTCCCCGTGCTGCCGATCTCGCAGGGCAAGCAGTACGTCGCCTCGCGCGACGGCCTCACCGGCGTCGAATGGGCGGTCAACTCCTCCGCCGACCTCCAGCTCTGGGAGCTGGCGAAGGACGCGCACTGAGCCCGGACGGCGATCCGGCCCCGGCGGGGGACACCCACCGGGGCCGGGAAGCGGGGGTCACTGGGCGCCGGGGCGCACCAGACCGCTCTCGTACGCGTACACGGCGGCCTGCACCCGGTCGCGCAGACCGAGCTTGGTCAGCACGTGACCGACATGGGTCTTGACCGTCGTCTCGCTGACGAACAGGTCCGCGGCGATCTCGGCATTCGACAGACCGCGCGCCACCAGCTTCAGCACCTCGACCTCGCGGTCGGTCAGCGTGTGCAGGGTGTCGGGCACCGGCTCCTCGCCGGAGGGCAGGTGGTCCGCGTACTTGTCGAGGAGCCTGCGGGTGATGCTCGGCGCGAGCATCGCCTCGCCCGCCGCGACCACCCGGATGGCCTGCACCAGCTCATGGGCCGGAGCGTCCTTCAGCAGGAAGCCGCTGGCACCGGCGCGCAGCGCCTCCACCACGTACTCGTCGAGGTCGAAGGTGGTCAGCACCAGCACCTTCGCCGGGCCGTCGCGGCCCGGACCGGTGATCTGGCGCGTCGCCTCGACGCCGTCCATCCGCGGCATACGGATGTCCATCAGCACCACATCGGGCTGCAGCGCCCGCACCTGGTCGAGCGCCTGGAGACCGTCACCGGCCTCGCCCACCACCGCGAGATCGCCCTCCGCCTCCAGAATCATCCGGAAGCCGGTGCGCAGCAGCGGTTGGTCGTCGACCAGTAGGACGCGGATAGCCACAGGGTCTCCTTCACGGTCCTTCGAGTTCACGGCCCTTCGAGAGCCACAGACCGGCCGGCCTCGGCGCGGACCGGGTCCATTCTGCCCTGCGCGTCCTGCCCCGGCTCCGCCGGGCGGACCGTCAAGGGATAGACCGGGGGAGTGCCGCCGAATTCGGGACAGACCGACCGGTGGTCGCACCAGCCGCAGAGCTTCGTGGGCCGGGGCCGCCACTCGCCCGTCTCCGTGGCCAGCCGGATCGCGTCCCACAGCGCCAGAAGCTTCCGCTCCACCCGCTCCAGGTCCGCCACCACCGGGTCGTACGTCAGGACGTCCCCGCTGCCGAGGTAGACCAGCTGGAGCCGGCGCGGCACCACACCCTTCAGCCGCCAGATCACCAGCGCGTAGAACTTCATCTGGAAGAGCGCGCCCTCCGCGTACTCCGGGCGGGGCGCCTTTCCCGTCTTGTAGTCGACGATCCGGACCTCGCCCGTCGGCGCCACGTCGATCCGGTCGATCACCCCGCGCAGCCGCAGCCCCGACTCCAGCTCCGTCTCGACGAAGAGCTCCCGCTCGGCGGGCTCCAGGCGCGTCGGATCCTCCAGCGAGAACCACCGCTCCACCAGGCTCTCCGCCTCCGAGAGCCAGCGCGCCAGCCGCTCGCCGCCGGGGTCGTCGGCGAACAGCTCCGACAGCTCCGGCTTGGACTCCAGCAGCCGGTCCCACTGCGCCGGGACCAGCGCCGTGGCCCGGCCCGAGGTGCGCTCGACCGCGGGATTGTCGAACAGCCGCTCCAGCACCGCATGCACCAGCGTGCCCCGGGTAGCCGCCTCGCTGGGCTTCTCCGGCAGCTTGTCGATGACCCGGAAGCGGTACAGCAGCGGACACTGCATGAAATCACTCGCCCGCGACGGCGACAGGGAGGAAGGCGGCTGAGCGGGCCGCGGCAGGGAGGTCATGTCGAAGACCCTACGGCCCGCCACCGACAGCGGGCGGCATACCATCGACCACACAGCCTCGAACACTGCATGATCGTGCCGTACGGCACCGACCGAAGGGACCCCGTGGACGAGAGCGGCGACAGCGGGCGCCCGCAGCCCGGCGCAGGGGGACAGGCCCCCGGCACCGGACCCGACAAGGGCGAACCGCAGCGCCCCGAAGAGCCCGGAGGCGGCATTCTCATGGGCCGCCCCTTCGGCGTGCCGGTGTACGTCGCGCCCAGCTGGTTCCTCGTGGCCGCGCTGATCACCTGGGTCTTCGGCGGCCAGCTGGAACGCGTGCTGCCCGAGCTCGGCGCGGCGCGCTACCTGGTCTCCCTCTTCTTCGCGATCGCCTTCTACGCCTCCGTGCTCGTCCACGAGCTCGCCCACACCGTCGTGGCGCTGCGCTACAAGCTTCCGGTGCGCCGCATCCAGCTCCAGTTCTTCGGGGGCGTCTCCGAGATCGAGAAGGAGTCCGAGACCCCGGGCCGCGAGTTCCTGCTCGCCTTCGTCGGACCGCTGCTCTCGCTGGTCCTCGCGGGCGTCTTCTACGCCGGGATGAAGTTCGTCGCGCCCGGCACCGTGCCCGGTGTGCTGCTCGCCGGGCTGATGATCTCCAACCTCCTGGTCGCCGCCTTCAACCTCCTGCCCGGCCTCCCGCTGGACGGCGGACGCATGCTGCGCGCCGTCGTCTGGAAGATCACCGGCCGGCCGATGAGCGGCACCGTCGCCGCCGCCTGGGTCGGCCGCGCCCTCGCCGTCATCACGCTGATCGGCCTCCCGCTGCTCACCCACACCGGGACCTTCGGGAACGACCCCGGCGACCTCAGCGGCATGGACACCATCACCGACGCGCTGCTCGCCGCCATCCTCGCCGCGATCATCTGGACCGGAGCGGGCAACAGCCTGCGCATGGCCCGGCTGCGCGAACACCTCCCCGAGCTGCGCGCCCGCACCCTCACCCGGCGCGCCGTCCCGGTGGAGGCGGCCACCCCGCTCTCCGAGGCCCTGCGCCGGGCCAACGAGGCGGGCGCCCGCGCGCTCGTCGTCGTCGACGGACACGGCGCACCGAAGGGCATCGTCCGGGAGACGGCCATCGTCGGCGTGCCGGAACACCGCCGCCCCTGGGTCGCCGTCAGCGGCCTCGCCCAGGACCTCACCGACGGCATGAAGGTCTCCGCCGAACTGTCCGGCGAGGCGCTCCTGGACCGGCTCAAGGCCAGCCCGGCCACCGAGTACCTCGTCCTGGAGGAGACCGGCGAGATCTACGGCGTCCTCTCCACCGCCGATGTCGAACGCGCGTTCGTCGCGGCCCTGGCCCGGCCGGCCGCCTGACCGCTCCGGGCTCGCGGCGGGAGCCCGGGGAATCACCGGTAGGCTGGTCACATGTCTGAACCGACCGGTGCCGCCCGCCGACGCGGGCCCTTCAAGGTCGGGGACCAGGTCCAGCTCACCGATCCCAAGGGACGCCACTACACCTTCACGCTCGAAGCCGGAAAGAACTTCCACACCCACAAGGGTTCTTTCCCGCACGACGAGCTGATCGGTGCCCCCGAGGGCAGTGTGGTCCGAACCACGGGAAACGTCGCCTATCTCGCGCTGCGCCCCCTGCTCCCCGACTACGTCCTGTCCATGCCCCGCGGCGCCGCCGTGGTCTACCCCAAGGACGCGGGGCAGATCCTGGCCTTCGCCGACATCTTCCCCGGCGCCCGCGTCGTGGAGGCCGGGGTCGGCTCCGGCTCGCTCTCCACCTTCCTGCTGCGCGCCATCGGCGACCAGGGCATGCTGCACTCCTACGAGCGCCGCGAGGACTTCGCCGAGATCGCCCAGCAGAACGTGGAGCGCTACTTCGGCGAACCGCACCCGGCCTGGCAGCTCACCGTCGGCGACCTCCAGGACAACCTCTCGGACACCGACGTCGACCGCGTCGTCCTGGACATGCTCGCCCCCTGGGAGTGCCTGGAGGCCGTCTCCAAGGCGCTGGTGCCCGGCGGCATCCTCTGCGCGTACGTCGCCACCACGACCCAGCTCGCGCGGACCGTCGAGTCCATCCGCGAGATCGGCTGCTTCGCCGAGCCGCAGCCCTGGGAATCGATGATCCGGAACTGGCACGTCGAGGGCCTGGCCGTCCGCCCGGACCACCGCATGATCGGCCACACCGGCTTCCTCGTCACCGCCCGCCGCCTGGCCGACGGCGTGGAGGCGCCGCTGCGCCGCCGCCGCCCCGCCAAGGGCGCGTACGGCGAGGACTACGACGGTCCCGGCAGCCAGAGCGGCTCCTCCCGCGGCTGACCGCGCAACGTACCGGCGCCGCCGCCGAGTTCCCGGACCGACCCGGGAACTCGACGGCGGCGCCTCTTCGTTACCGGTACGGGGACGCCGTCCCGACCGGCCGGCCGATCCGTACCGACCCCACCGTTCCGCTGCTCTGTGACGTGTGGCACGATGCTGGCCACCCCGTGCCGCCGCACCACCATCGGCGCCGCCGCCGCTCGTGCAGGCATCCTCGATCCACAGGAACCACAGGAGACATCCCGCGTGCAGACCTCCGAGCTCCCGGACCTCGCGCACACCGACACCAAGCCGCTGCACTGGCTCGCCACCGCGGCGGCCATGGCCGCCGTCGTCGCGGCCGCCGGCCTGCTCCAGCCGGACCCCGCGGCCTCCGCCTCCACCCCCCACCGCACCACGGCCCAGCACCGCACCACGACCGCCGCGGCCCCCGATCCGGCCCATGTGTCCTTCCCGCTGGACTGCGGCCAGGTCGGCAGCACCGTGGCCGAGCAGGCCACCGGAGACCTCGACGGCGACGGCCGCCCCGAGACCGTCGCGGTGGTCCGCTGCGCGGCCGGCTCCGGCACCCCGCCGAGCGGCGTCTACGTTCTCACACAGGGAAGCGGGGCCGCACCGAGGGTCGTGGCGACCCTGGTGGACCCCGCCCAGGGGACGAGCGTCGGGGAGTTCGCGGTGCGTGACGGAATTGTTTCGGCCACTCTGTTCGGCTACTCCTCGGACGCCGTGGCGCGCTGCTGCCCCGACCGCCAGGAGCGCGTCACCTGGCGGTGGAGGAGCGGAGCGTTCGTCCGTGCCACCCAGGCCGCCCCGAGCGACGCCTGACCGCTCACCGGGTGTGACCGGCGGCCCGAGGGCGCCGGATCAGGCGGCCTCGGGACCGTACACCTCGACGCTGTCGGAGACGCGGCGCACGTGGATGCAGTCGCCGGGGCACTCCTTGGCCGAATCGACGACGTCCTGGAGGAGCGGCAGCGGCACGGGTGTCGTCGCGCCCTTGTCCTGCAGCAGCTCGTCGTCCGCGCTCTTCACGTACGCCAGGCCGTCGATGTCCAGCTCGAACACCTCGGGTGCGTACTGGACGCAGATCCCGTCTCCCGTGCAGAGGTCCTGGTCGATCCAGACCTCCAGGTCCTGCGCGTCGCCACCGTTGGAAGCGTCCTGCTGCACGGTCATTTCTCCTGCCGTTCCCTGCGTATCCGAACCAAAAGAAGCCAGCCCTGACGGGTGTTGAACGGTTCGACGATACAACCGGCCGCTTTCCGATGTTGAAGGGTGGGTATTCCCCTGACACGAGGGGGGAACGCAAGGGTGAAGATCGGACACGCCCCGCAGTCTTTGTGATCTAGGGGTTTCAATCATCACCCACCCAGGTAGGGTCAGGAAGCGTCCAGCTCCCCTTGGAGGAGGTGAGGACCGTGGCAGCCCACGACGACGACATCAACCGCGGCATCCGGCCCGGGCGGGGGTCCGAAGACCCAGCCGGCCAGGTCGCCTATCTTGAGCAGGAAATCGCCGTCCTGCGACGTAAGCTCGCCGACTCTCCGCGCCATACGAGGATTCTCGAAGAGCGGATCGTCGAGTTGCAGACCAACCTGGCAGGCGTGTCCGCACAGAATGAGCGGCTCGCCAACACATTGCGCGAGGCCCGCGACCAGATCGTGGCCCTCAAGGAAGAAGTCGACCGGCTCGCACAGCCGCCGGCCGGTTTCGGTGTGTTTCTCCAGGGCAACGAGGACGGCACCTGCGACATCTTCACCGGAGGCCGAAAGCTCCGGGTGAACGTCAGCCCCAGCGTCGAGCTCGACGACCTCCGGCGCGGCCAGGAAGTCATGCTCAACGAAGCGCTCAACGTGGTCGACGCCATGGAATTCGAGCGGGCCGGGGACATCGTCACCCTCAAGGAGATCCTTGAGGACGGCGAGCGGGCCCTGGTCATCGGGCACACCGACGAGGAACGGGTGGTCAGGCTCGCCGAGCCGCTGCTGGACATCACCATCCGCCCCGGCGACGCCCTCCTGCTCGAACCCAGGTCCGGCTACGTCTACGAAGTGGTCCCCAAGAGCGAGGTCGAGGAGCTCGTCCTCGAAGAGGTTCCGGACATCGACTACGACAAGATCGGCGGTCTGGGCGACCAGATCGAGCTGATCCGCGACGCGGTCGAGCTCCCCTATCTCCACCCCGACCTCTTCAGGGAACACGAGCTGCGCCCGCCCAAGGGCATCCTGCTCTACGGCCCCCCCGGCTGCGGCAAGACGCTCATCGCCAAGGCCGTCGCCAACTCCCTTGCCAAGAAGGTCGCCGAGGTCACCGGCCAGCCGGCCGGCAAGAGCTACTTCCTCAACATCAAGGGCCCGGAGCTGCTCAACAAGTACGTCGGCGAGACCGAGCGGCACATCCGCCTGGTCTTCCAGCGTGCCCGTGAGAAGGCGAGCGAGGGCACCCCCGTCATCGTCTTCTTCGACGAGATGGAATCGCTCTTCCGCACCCGTGGATCCGGCGTCAGCTCGGACGTGGAGAACACCATCGTCCCCCAGCTGCTCGCCGAGATCGACGGTGTCGAGGGCCTGGAGAACGTGATCGTCATCGGCGCCTCCAACCGTGAGGACATGATCGACCCCGCGATCCTGCGGCCCGGCCGCCTCGATGTGAAGATCAAGATCGAGCGTCCGGACGCGGAGGCCGCGAAGGACATCTTCGCGAAGTACCTCACGCCTTCGCTGCCGCTGCACGCGGACGACCTCGCGGAGCACACCGGCTCCAAGGAGGCCGCCGCGCACGCCATGATCCAGTCGGTCGTCGAGCGGATGTACACCGAGTCCGAGGAGAACCGCTTCCTGGAGGTCACGTACGCCAACGGCGACAAGGAAGTCCTGTACTTCAAGGACTTCAACTCCGGCGCGATGATCCAGAACATCGTCGACCGGGCCAAGAAGATGGCCATCAAGGCCTTCCTCGACCAGGGTCAGAAGGGCCTCAGGGTCTCCCACCTCCTCCAGGCATGCGTGGACGAGTTCAAGGAGAACGAGGACCTGCCGAACACCACCAACCCGGACGACTGGGCCCGGATCTCCGGCAAGAAGGGCGAGCGGATCGTCTTCATCCGCACGCTCGTCACCGGGAAGCAGGGCGCGGACACCGGTCGCTCCATCGACACGGTGGCGAACACCGGGCAGTACCTGTAAGCACGCGGACAGGCTGCGGATGCCCGGCAGGGCATCCGCAGCCGGTTGCTTTCGGTACGGCTCGCGCGACACCGCACAATGACGCAATTGATCTCCCCACCAGCACAGAGGCGCTCTAGGCTCTTGCGTACCGCCCGGTCGCGCAGTGCGTGGACGGGCAGTGCACGCGCACCGACAAGCAGCGGTACTGGAGCGCCGCCCCCGAGGGAGCGCCGCCGGGCAAGGAGGGCCGCATGACCGTACGGCGAGTAATGGGCATCGAGACGGAGTACGGGATCTCCGTTCCCGGCCATCCCAACGCCAATGCCATGCTCACCTCGTCCCAGATCGTCAACGCCTACGCAGCGGCGATGCACCGGGCGCGCCGCGCCCGCTGGGACTTCGAGGAGGAGAATCCGCTGCGGGACGCGCGGGGTTTCGACCTGGCCCGCGAGACCGCGGACTCCAGCCAGCTCACCGACGAGGACATCGGCCTCGCCAATGTCATCCTCACCAATGGGGCCCGCCTCTACGTCGACCACGCGCACCCGGAGTACAGCTCCCCGGAAGTCACCAATCCGCGGGACGCGGTCCTCTGGGACAAGGCCGGCGAACGCATCATGGCCGAGGCCGCCGAGCGCGCGGCCCAGCTCCCCGGCGCCCAGCCGATCCATCTCTACAAGAACAACACCGACAACAAGGGCGCCTCGTACGGCACGCACGAGAACTACCTGATGAAGCGGGAGACCCCGTTCTCCGACATCGTGCGCCATCTGACCCCGTTCTTCGTCTCCCGCCAGGTGGTCACCGGGGCCGGACGCGTGGGAATCGGCCAGGACGGCCACGAGCACGGCTTCCAGCTCAGTCAGCGCGCCGACTACTTCGAGGTCGAGGTCGGGCTGGAGACCACGCTCAAGCGCCCCATCATCAACACCCGGGACGAACCCCACTCCGACGCCGAGAAGTACCGCCGGCTCCACGTGATCATCGGGGACGCGAACCTCTCGGAGATCTCCACCTATCTCAAGCTCGGCACCACCGCCCTGGTCCTCTCCATGATCGAGGACGGCTTCATCAACGTGGACCTCGCGGTCGACCAGCCGGTGCGCACCCTGCACCACGTCTCCCACGACCCCGGGCTGAAGCACCTCGTCACGCTGCGCAGCGGCCGCACCCTCACCGCGGTGCAACTGCAGATGGAGTACTTCGAGCTGGGCCGCAAGTACGTCGAGGAGCGGTACGGGGCCGATGCCGACGAGCAGACCAAGGACGTCCTGAGCCGCTGGGAGGACACCCTCAACCGGCTGGAGAACGATCCGATGAGCCTCTCCGGCGAGCTCGACTGGGTCGCCAAGCGGGAGCTCATGGAGGGCTACCGCCGCCGCGACAGCCTGGACTGGGACGCGGCGCGCCTGCACCTGGTCGATCTCCAGTACGCCGACGTACGGGCCGAGAAGGGCCTGTACAACCGTCTGGCGGCCCGCGGGAAGATGAAGCGGCTGCTGGACGAGGACGAGGTCGAGCGGGCCCGTACGCGGCCACCGGAGGACACCAGGGCCTACTTCCGCGGCCGCTGCCTGGAGCAGTACGCCGACGACGTGGCCGCGGCCTCCTGGGACTCGGTCATCTTCGACCTGCCGGGCCATGACTCGCTGCAACGGGTACCCACCCTGGAACCGCTGCGCGGCACCCGCAACCACGTCAAGGAGCTCCTGGACCGCTGCCGCACGGCGGAGGAGCTGGTCCAGGTCCTGTCGGGCGGCTGAAAGGGCCGGGATCGGGGAATCATCGGGATGACCCCCGGACGTTGAGGGAAAGTACCGGGCCGATGTCGGAGCCCGTGGGTAGGGTCTGATCAAGTGCTTCGAACCGAGCGGGGTGAGCTAGATGGCGACCAAGGACACCGGCGGCGGACAGCAGAAGGCGACACGGTCCACGGAGGAGGTCGAGGAGCAGGCGCAGGACGCCCAGGCCTCCGAGGACCTCAAGGACCGGCAGGAGAAGCTGAGCGACGACGTCGACTCGGTCCTGGACGAGATCGACGACGTGCTGGAGGAGAACGCGGAGGACTTCGTGAGGTCCTTCGTACAAAAGGGCGGCCAGTAGTTCACGGATGTGAACGCGGGGGAGTGAGCGGTGCGCGCGGTACGGGCCGACCCGGTCCGTGCCGCGCGGGCGCAAGCGCCACCGCGAGCCGTGCAGCCGCCCCCGCGGCTCATGTGGATCGCCGCCGCGGGGCGGGTAGGGTCCGTGGCGTAACCGCATCAACTGCAATTCGGCCGTCGCCGAGTTGGGAGACGATCCTGACGCCCAGCTCAGGGCCGTCGTTTACCTGGAGGGAAACGCGTGGAAGCCAACACTCGTAGCACCGGGCGTCTACCAGCTGCCTTCCTGACGCCGGGATCCTCTTCTTTCATGGATTTCCTGTCCGACCAGGCACCTGGAATGCTCCCCGGCAACCGGAACCTGCCGCCCCTGCAGGGCGCCGTCGAGGCGCCGCACGGGACGACCATCGTCGCGGTGACGTTCCCCGGCGGTGTGGTCCTGGCCGGTGACCGGCGCGCGACCATGGGCAATGTGATCGCACAGCGCGACATCGAGAAGGTCTTCCCGGCCGACGAGTACTCGGCGGTGGGCATCGCCGGCACGGCCGGGCTGGCCGTCGAGATGGTCAAGCTCTTCCAGCTGGAGCTGGAGCACTTCGAGAAGGTCGAGGGCGCCCAGCTCTCCCTGGAGGGCAAGGCGAACCGGCTCTCCACGATGATCCGCAGCAATCTGGCCATGGCCATGCAGGGCCTGGCCGTCGTGCCGCTCTTCGCCGGTTTCGACGTCGACCGCGAGAAGGGCCGCATCTTCTCGTACGACGTCACCGGCGGCCGTTCCGAGGAACACGGATACGCGGCCACCGGCTCCGGTTCGGTCTTCGCCCGCAGTTCGATGAAGAAGCTGTTCCGCCAGGACCTGACGGAGCAGGACGCCCTCACCCTGGTCGTGCAGGCGCTGTACGACGCCGCGGACGACGACTCGGCGACCGGCGGCCCGGACGTGGCCCGGCGGATCTATCCGATCGTCACCGTCATCACCGACGAGGGCTTCAGGAGGCTGGACGAGGCGGAGTCCTCGGACATCGCACGCTCCGTCCTGGAACGCCGGCTGGAACAGCCCGACGGCCCGCGCGCCGCGCTGCTCTGACCTCCGTTCCGCTGCTTCTTCGATGCTCTCGTCACTGACAGAAAGGGACGGATAACCGGTGTCGACGCCGTTCTATGTCTCACCCCAGCAGGCCATGGCCGACCGGGCGGAATACGCCCGGAAGGGCATCGCCCGCGGTCGCAGCCTGGTCGTGCTGCAGTATGCCGACGGCATTGTGTTCGTCGGCGAGAACCCGTCCCGTGCGCTGCACAAGTTCAGCGAGATCTACGACCGGATCGGCTTCGCCGCCGCCGGCAAGTACAACGAGTACGAGAACCTCCGCATCGGCGGGGTGCGCTACGCCGATCTGCGCGGATACACCTACGACCGCGACGATGTGACGGCCCGTGGACTGGCCAACGTCTACGCGCAGACGCTGGGCACCATCTTCTCCAGTGCGGCCGAGAAGCCGTACGAGGTGGAGCTGGTGGTCGCCGAGGTCGGCGCCGAGCCGGAGGGCGACCAGATCTACCGGCTGCCGCACGACGGCTCGATCGTCGACGAGCACGGCTCGGTCGCGGTCGGCGGCAACGCCGAGCAGATCAGTACCTTCCTGGACCAGCGGCACCGCGACGGGATGACGCTCGCCGAGGCGCTGAAGCTGGCCGTGCAGGCGCTGTCGCGCGATCCCAACGGCAGCGAGCGGGAGATCCCCGCGGAGCGGCTGGAGGTCGCGGTCCTGGACCGCACACGGCCGCAGCAGCGGAAGTTCAGGCGGATCGTCGGCAGGCAGCTGGCGCGGCTGCTGGAGGCGGACGGCGGCTCCGCGCCGACGGACGCCCCCTCCGACACGGAGGAGGGCGACGGCGGCGAGTCCGCCACCACGACGGAGACTCCCGGGTCCACCGACTCCGGCGGTGACATCGAGTAGTCCGCGGCGGGACGCCCCGCCGCTCGCGACCGTGCCCCGGTCCGCCGTCCCCGGCGGGCCGGGGCACGGTCATGGCCGCGGTGCGTCCGAGGGAGGGGGCGCCGAGGAGCCGCGGGCCACCAGCTGGACGGGGAGGCTGCCGGGCTCGGCCGGGCGGCCGTCCAGCACCGTCAGCAGGGCGGCCATGCCCCGCTCCCCGACCTGCTCGGCGGGCAGCTGCACGGTGGTGAGCTCCGGCTCCACGGCGGTCGCCAGGGCCAGGTCGTCGAACCCGGTGACGGACAGGTCCTCGGGCACACGGAGGCCGAGCCTGCGGGCGGCCTTGCAGGCACCCGCGGCGAGGATGTCGTCGTCGCAGACGAGCGCGGTGGGCCGGGGGCCCGGGGCGGCGAGCGCGTGCTCCGCCGCGACGCGGCCCGCGTGGACGTCGAGCGCCGCCGTCGCGGTCCGTACGGAGGTGCCGGGCACGGCCCGCAGGGCGTCCCGGAGCGCCCGGCCGCGTTCCGCGAAGGTCCAGGAGCCGACCGCCGACGCCAGATGGACGAAGCTGCGGTGGCCGAGGGCGAGCAGATGCCCGGCGACCTGCCGCATTCCGTCGGCGATGTCCAGGTTGACGTGGGCCGCGACACCGGTGTCCGCCGGGTCGCTGTCGAGCATGACCAGCGGCAGGCCCGCGCCGCGCAGCGCGTCGAGCGCGCCCGCGGCCATGGAGGAGGCGATCACGCCGTCCAGCGAGGTGCTCGCCGAGGCGAACGGGTCCCGGGCCGGGCCGACGCCGTCGGGGGACGGGTAGAGGACGACACCGAAGCCGTGCTCGGCGGCGACCCTGGCGGCACCGGTGTAGACGCGCGCGAAGAACTCGTTGGTGAGCGCGGGGACGACCAGCAGCGCCGTCCTGGTGCCGCCCAGGCGCAGGCTGCGGGCCGCCAGATTGGGCCGGTAGCCGAGGTCGTCGGCGGTGCCGCGCACGCGCTCGGCGGTGGCCTCGGAGACCCTGCCCCGCCATTTGCCGCCGAGCACGAGGGAGACGGTGGCCTGCGAGACACCCGCCGCCCGTGCCACATCGCGGCTGGTGGGCCGGGTCGGGGCGGGCTGCGGTGCGCTGGTCACTCGGGCCTCCGGGCCGGTCGGGGCAGGCGTCGTGCGGTGGACCTGCGGACTGGGCACATGGTACGTATGAACCTCGACGTTATACGTAAAACCTCGGGGTCGCCGGACCGTACGGGGGAGAGGGGCGACAGGACATGGCCGCGGGATATCTGGACATCCTCCGGGCGCGGCACGCCGCCCGGCTGCTGGCGGGGACCCTGGTGGGGCGGCTGCCGAACGGCACCGCCCCCGTCGCGATCGTGCTCTTCACCCGCGCCGAGGGCGGCACCTACACCCTGGCCGGGGCCCTCGCGGCCGTGTACGGGCTGGCCACCGCCGTCGGCCAGCCGCTGCTGGGCCGCGCCGTGGACCTGTACGGGCAGCCGCGCGTCCAGCTCCCGGCCGCCGTGGTGTCGGCCCTCGGCATGGCCCTGCTGGCCCTGGTGGGCCTGGGATCGCTGCCGCTGGCCTACGGGGCGGTGGCGGTTGCCGGGGTCTTCACACCGCCCCTGGAGGGCGGCCTGAGGGCCCTGTGGCCGAGTGTCCTGGGCCGCGAGGACCGGGTGCACCGCGCGTACGCCATGGACGCCGTCGCCCAGGAGGTCATGTTCACCGTGGGCCCGCTTCTGGTGACGGTGCTGGTCTCCCTCTGGTCACCGGCCGCCGCCCTGCTGGTCATCAACGCCCTGGGCGTCCTCGGGGCCCTCTCCGTCGTCCTGGCCGAGCCCTCCCGTACCTGGCGCTCCGCGCCCCGCGAGGCCCACTGGCTGGGCGCGCTGCGCTCGCGCGGGCTCCTGGCGCTGCTCGGGTCGTTCTTCTTCGTCGGGCTCGCGCTGGGCTCGATCACGGTGGCCGGTGTGGCCTACGCCGACGACCACGGCCGCGAGTCGGTGTACGGCTGGCTGATGGCCGCGCTCGGACTGGGCGCGCTGATCGGCGGCACGGTCTACGGGGCGCGGCAGTGGGCCGGGGCGCCGGAACGCCGGCTGCGGGTCATCGTCGCGCTGCTGGCACTGGGCTATCTGCCGCTGGTGCTGACCCCCGGAGTGGTCGCCATGACCGCACTGGCGGCAGTGGCCGGGGTCTTTCTGGCGCCCGCGATCGCCTGCTCCTTCATCGTCGTCGACCGGCACGCCCCGCGGGGCACCGTGACCGAGGCGTTCTCCTGGCTGGTGACGACCTTCGGGGTCGGCGCGGCGGCGGGAACGGCCGTGGCGGGCCCGGCCGTCGAGCTGGGCGGCACCTCGTGGAGCTTCGCCGTGGCGGGGGCCGGTGGGGTGGCGGCGCTGCTGGTCCTGCTGGCGACCGGAAGGGCACTGGCCGTTCCCGGGCGTACGGCGGTTGCCGCACAGGGATCGGAAAATGATCGGAACGGTGCTGTCGAACCCGGTTTCAGCTCAGGCCATCAGGCGTAATGTTCAGTCATGGACCGCCGCATTTTCGGGCTGGAGAACGAGTACGGCGTCACGTGCACGTTCAGGGGACAGCGCCGACTGTCCCCTGATGAAGTGGCGCGCTACCTCTTCCGCCGTGTTGTGTCATGGGGCCGCAGCAGCAATGTCTTTCTGCGGAACGGCGCCCGCCTCTACCTCGACGTGGGATCGCATCCGGAATATGCAACCCCCGAATGCGACAACCTGACCGAACTGGTCACCCACGACAAGTCCGGCGAGCGCATTCTCGAAGGCCTGCTCGTCGACGCCGAACGCCGCCTGCACGAGGAGGGAATCGCGGGCGACGTCTATCTCTTCAAGAACAACACCGACTCGGCGGGAAACTCCTACGGATGCCATGAGAACTACCTCGTGGCCCGGCACGGAGAATTCTCCCGGCTCGCGGACATCCTCATTCCCTTCCTCGTCACCAGACAGCTGATCTGCGGCGCGGGCAAGGTGCTGCAGACCCCCCGGGGCGCCGTCTACTGCGTCAGCCAGCGTGCCGAGCACATCTGGGAGGGCGTCAGTTCCGCGACCACGCGCTCCCGCCCGATCATCAATACGCGTGACGAACCGCACGCGGACGCCGAGCGGTACCGCCGCCTCCACGTCATCGTCGGTGACTCCAACATGTCCGAGACGACCATGCTCCTCAAGGTCGGCGCGACCGATCTCGTGCTCCGCATGATCGAAGCGGGCACGGTCATGCGGGACCTGACGCTGGAGAACCCCATCCGGGCGATCCGGGAGGTCAGCCACGACACCACGGGACAGCGCAAGGTGCGCCTGGCCAGCGGCCGTGAGGCGTCCGCCATCGAGGTGCAGCGCGAGTACTACGAGAAGGCCGTCGACTTCGTCGACCGCCGCGGCATCCGCACCGGGACCGTCGCACAGGTCCTGGAGCTCTGGGGCCGTACGCTCGACGCGATCGAGGCCGAGGACCTCGACCGCATCGAGACCGAGATCGACTGGGTGATGAAGTACAAGCTCATCGAGCGGTACCGGGCCAAGCACAACATGACCATGTCGCATCCCCGGGTCGCCCAGATAGACCTCGCGTACCACGACATCCACCGTCGTCGCGGTCTGTACTACCTGCTGGAGCGCAAGGGGCAGGCCGCCCGCGTCTGCAACGACCTGAAGATCTTCGAGGGCAAGTCCGTGCCCCCGCAGACGACCAGGGCGCGGCTGCGCGGCGACTTCATCCGCAGGGCGCAGGAACAGCGGCGGGACTTCACCGTCGACTGGGTCCACCTCAAGCTCAACGACCAGGCGCAGCGCACCGTGTTGTGCAAGGACCCGTTCCGTTCGGTGGACGACCGGGTGGAAAAGCTGATCGCGGGTATGTGAGCCGGCACGGGTCGATCCCGGCCTCCGGCGCGACGCGGGCCCCGTGCGTTCCTCGTACGGGGCCCCGCGTACGCCCTAGAGTGTCGGGGACTCAACCAACCGTGCCGTCTGAGATCTGAGGAACAAGTGCGCCGACTTGCCGGCCTTCTCGTCGTCCCCCTGTTGCTGCTGACAGCGGCCTGCGGGGACGAAAAGGGCTCTGATTCCGTTTCCGCCACGTCGAAGGACGGTTTTCCCGCGATCACCGCGGGCGCGAAGTTCGGTGAGAAGCCGACCCTGGCCAAGGGCACGGGCAACCCGCCCAAGGAGCTCAAGACCAGAGTGGTCAGCCAGGGGGACGGCGCCGCGATCAAGAACGGCGACGCGATCCAGGTCAATTACCTCGGCCAGTCCTGGGACTCCGACAAGCCCTTCGACAACAGCTTCGACCGCAAGCAGCCGTTCGATCTGACCCTCGGCGCCGGCATGGTCATCCAGGGCTGGGACAAGGGTCTCGTCGGCCAGAAGGTCGGCAGCAGGGTCCAGCTGGTCATTCCGCCGGACCTCGGATACGGCGACCAGGGCCAGGGCGACATCAAGCCCAAGGCCACGCTCGTGTTCGTCGTCGACGTCCTCAAGGCCACGCAGATCCCGGCCTCCGCCAAGGGCACCGAGGTCGCCCAGGACAACATCGACCTCCCCAAGGTCGGCACCAACACGGACGGCAAGGCCCCCGAGGTCACCATCCCGACCAAGAGCGACCCGCCGGCCAAGCTCGTCTCCAACTACATCCTGGAGTCCAAGGGCGACGTCGTGAAGGACACCGACAGTGTCGTGGTGAACTACGTCGCGCTGCTCTGGAAGGACGGCAAGACGTTCGACAGCACCTACAAGGCGGGCAAGACACAGACCTTCCCGCTCGCCCAGGTGACCCTGAAGGGGCTGAAGAACGGCCTGGTCGGCAAGAAGATCGGCAGCCGGGTGCTCCTGGTCGTCCCGCCGGACCAGGGTTTCGGCGACAAGGCGCAGCAGACCATCCCCGCCAAGTCCACGCTGGTCTTCGCCGTCGACCTCCTGGCGAAGATGTAAGACTGTCCCGGTTGCCCAGTAGTTCACCAGTAAGAGGAGCACGTCAGTGAACATCGAGAAGCCCGAGATCGACTTCCCGGGGGGCGAGCCGCCGGCCGACCTGGAGATCGAGGAGATCTGGGAGGGCGACGGCGCGGTGGCCAAGGCGGGCGACAAGGTCTCCGTCCACTACGTGGGTGTCGCCTTCTCCACCGGCGAGGAGTTCGACGCCTCCTGGAACCGTGGCGGCCCGCTCCAGTTCCAGCTCGGTGTCGGCCAGGTCATCGCCGGCTGGGACCGCGGCGTGCAGGGCATGAAGGTGGGCGGCCGTCGCAAGCTGACCATCCCCGCGCACCTCGCGTACGGTGACCGCGGCGCCGGTGCCCGCATCGCGCCCGGCGAGACGCTGATCTTCGTCTGCGACCTGGTCGCCGTCTGATCCCCCGCCTCCGTGCGATCCGAGGGCCCGTGCCGCCAGGCACGGGCCCTCGCTTTTGTCCCGACACCGCGTAGCGGTACGGTCGACCGTCGGAGAGCGAAACAGAAGGGGCGTCGATGGCGATTGCCAAGGCCGAGCGGCTGATGAACCTGGCGCTGTGTCTGCTGGGGACCCGCCGTCCCCTCAGCAAGCGCGAGCTGCGCGGTTCCATCGAGGCCTATCTGGAGGCGGGCTCCGACGACGCCTTCAACCGGATGTTCGAGCGCGACAAGGACGATCTGCGCGAGCTCGGTCTGATCATCGAGACCGTGGAGAACCTGGACGGCGAGACGGGATACCTCGCCCGCCGCGACAGCAACCGGCTCCCCCCGATCACGCTGGACGCCGAGGAGGCCGCCGCGCTCGGGCTGGCCGCCAAGGTCTGGCAGCAGGCGCGGCTGGCCGGCGCCGCCAGCGGCGCCCTGCAGAAGCTGCGGGCCGCCGGTATGCCGGAGGACGCGTACGAGGTGCACAGCGCCCTCGAACCGCGCATCCCGGTCCACGAGGCGGCCTTCGAACCGCTGATGCTGGCCTGCCGCGACCGCCGCCCGGTGACCTTCGACTACCGCAAGGGCAACGCCGCCAGGCCCGAGCAGCGCCAGGTCGAGCCGTGGACCCTGGAGTGCTGGCGTGGGCACTGGTACCTGGCCGGCTGGGACCGGGAACGCGGCGCCGAGCGGGTGTTCCGGCTCTCCCGCATCTCCGGCCGGGTCCGCTCCCGGGCCGGGGCCTTCACCGCCGAGGTGCCCGACGTGGTGACCGTGCGCGAGACGGTCGAGAGCTGGGCGGGCGAGACGGCCACCCGGACCGCGCTGATCAGGCTGCGCACCGGTGCCGGATACCCGCTGCGCTCGCGCGCCGTGTCGGTCCGGGAACTCGGCGACGGGTGGGACGAGTTGGAGATTCCGTACGGACATGGCCTGGACGCCTGGCTCGTCGAGTTCGGCCCGGACGTCGTCGTACAGGAACCCGCCGATCTGCGGGCCGATGTGGTGGACCGGCTGCGCGCCGTGGCCAAGGACTGAGAGAGGGACGGCACTCATGGCCACGAACGCGATCGACCAGACCCGCCGGATGCTCTCCCTGGTGACGTATCTGCGCGAGCGCCCCGGCGCCCACGTCCAGGACGTCGCCCGCGCCTTCGGGATCACCGAGGACGAGCTGATCTCGGACCTCGACGTACTGCCCATGTGCGGGACGAGCTTCCGCGGCGGGGACCTGCTGGACATCGACACCGACGGCGACCGCATCTGGTGGCACAACCCGGACGACGTCGCCGAGCCGCTGCGGCTCGCCGCCGACGAGGCGACGGCCCTCCTGGTCGCCGCCCGCGCCGTGGCCACGCTGCCGGGGCTGCGCGAGAGCGACCGGCAGGCGCTGCTGCGGGCCACCGCGAAGCTGGAGACCGCGGCGGGCGAGGTGGGGGCGGCGAGCTCGCGGCTCTCGGTCACCTTCGAGTCCGAGGGCGGCGTCTTCGCCGATGTCGACCGGGCGATCTCCGAGCGGCGCCGGCTCTGGCTGCGCTACTACTCTCCCGCGCGCGACGAACTCACCGAGCGCGAGGTGGACCCGATCCGGCTGTTCGCCGTGGGGCACACCTACATGGAGGCCTGGTGCAGGTCGTCGGAGGACCGGCGTACGTTCCGGCTCGACCGGGTCGCCGAGATCCGGCTGCTGGACGAGCCCGCCGCCCCGCCCGAGCTGGAGCTGAGGGACCTTTCCGCGGGACTCGTCCAGCCGGCCGCCGAGGACCCGGAGGTCGTCGTCGAGGTGGGCCCCGGCGGGCGCTGGGTCGCCGAGTACTACCCGCACGACCGCGCGGAGGAGCTGCCCGACGGCGGACTGCGGATCGTGCTGCGCACCCCCGACCCGGCCTCGCTGCGGCGGCTCGCGCTGCGACTGGGCGGCGAGGGCCGCATCGTCTCGCCGCCGGAGCTGGCCCGGAGCGCACAGCAGGCCGCCCGTGCGGCGCTCGCCGCGTACGACGAGCCGGTCCGAGCGGAGGTCTGAGGGAGAGATGAGCAATATGCCCGTGGTGTCAGGTGTTCCGACCGTGGTCGTGCCCGAGTCCGTACGGTTCAAGGCCGCCTGCCCGGACTGCCGTGAGCGGTTCGAGCTGGCGGCAACCGCCATTCGCCTCGCCGTGGGGGCGAGCCCCCGGACGACGTTCTACTCCTTCACCTGCCCGCAGTGCGGCGCGGCCGTCCGGAAGCCCGCCGGGGAGCGGATAGTCGAGCTCCTCAGCGGGGGCGGGGTGCGGACGCTGCGCCTCCACACCACCGGCCTCTAGGACGTGTACCCGAAGTCCCGTCTCCCTTCGGGCGGACGACGCCACTTCCGATACACGCCCCGGAGAGATTCCACCCGCCTTCGGCGCACTTCCACGCCGTCGGCCCCCTAGACACATCGAGGCTCTGCGCATGTTCTGGCCCATGCTCGCCATCGCCCTGGGATTTCTCGGGATCGCCGTTCTCGGTGTGCTGGCCGTCAAGGTCTTCATCGAGGCCCAGCGGCTCGGGCAGCAGGTGACCCGGACCACCCAGCGCATCAACCGGGCCGCGGAGGACCTCGAAAGGGCGGCGACGGACCTCGCCGCGACCGGTGAGGCGCTGCGCTAGAAGGCATCGCCCCACTGGCCCGTGCACGGCTGTGAGCAGGGCGGATCGATCCGGACGGGCGTGGCCTCCTGTTTCGCGGGTTCGGAGGGTACGCTGCTGAAGGCGGCCCTGAGAGCGAGGCATGGGCCGTAATCGCAAGGATGCATGGGTATTGCCCTGCGTTTACTCCTGCGGGATACGATCGCTGACGGTAAGAAGATCGGACGTCTTGTCCGAGGTTCCATCCGCCCCACCCCTGCTGCCTCGGTGAGAAGGTACACGCATATGTTCGGAAGGCTCGGCGCTCCCGAGATCATCCTGATCCTCGTCGTCATTGTTCTGCTGTTCGGCGCGAAGAAGCTTCCTGACATGGCTCGCTCGCTCGGCAAGTCGGCCCGCATCCTCAAGAGCGAGGCCAAGGCCATGAAGTCCGAGAGCGGTCCGTCGGCGACCCCGGCCGAGCCGGCCGCGAACGACGACGCCCAGGACCAGTCCGCCCAGCGCACCATCAAGGCCGCCCCCGGCGACGTGACCAGCTCGCGTCCGGTCGCGGAGCCGACCGACTCGACCAAGCGCTGACAAGAAACGGGCCGACGCAGGCGCCCTGATCGGTGAGGGCCTGCTGCACGAGATGAGGACGTGGGTTGCTCAAGTCTGCCCGCAAGCAGGAGACGGACCCAGAGGGGCGCATGCCCCTGGTCGAGCACCTGCGTGAGCTGCGTAACCGGTTGGCCAAGGGGCTGCTCGGAATCGTCGTCGTCACGATTGTGGCCGCGTTTTTCTACAAGGAGATCATCGAGGTCTTCACCGACCCGGTCCTGAAGTCGGTCGGGTGCGCGTACAGCTTCGCCGAGCTCACCCAGCAGAAGGACGGCACCTGCGCGCGGATCGTCCTGAACGGTCTGCTCACCCCGTTCACCCTGGCCCTCAAGGTCTCCTTGATGTCCGGTGTCGTGCTGTCGTCCCCGATCTGGCTCTACCAGCTGTGGGCCTTCGTCGCGCCGGGGCTCCACAAGCACGAGAAGAAGTACTCGCTGGCCTTCGTGGGCGCGGGGTTCCCGCTCTTCCTGGCCGGTGGCTTCTTCGCGTACAAGACGCTGCCGACGATGGCGCGGGTGCTCCTGGAGTTCTCGCCGGCCGACCTCGACAACCAGTTGCCGCTGGACGAGCTGCTCGACCTGATCACACGCATGGTGGTGGTCTTCGGGCTCTCCTTCGAACTGCCGCTGCTGCTCGTCATGCTGAACTTCGGCGGGGTCATCTCCGGCAAGCGGATGCTCGGCTGGTGGCGGGGCATGATCATGGGGATCACGGTCTTCGCGGCCGTGGCCACGCCCAGCACCGACCCGGTGAGCATGCTGGGTCTCGCCGGACCGATCTGGGTGCTCTACTTCGTGGCGACGGGGATCTCGCTCCTCAACGACCGCCGCAAGGAAAGGACCGCTGCGGGCGGACCCTCCGACGACGAGGCATCAGAGCTGGACCTCACCCCCGAGGACATCGGTGAGATCGAATCGGTCTCCTCCAACCGTTCCCTGCCCACCCAGGCGAGCTCGGACCGTGACCGGCTGAACGGTTACGACGACATCACCTGACCTTGTAGGGTCCCCGGGTGACCAGCGAGATCACCCTTTTCGTCAATCCCACCGCAGGACGCGGCCGGGGCGCGCACGCCGCGCAGCCGGCCGCTTCCGCGTTGCGGGACGCCGGATTCTCCGTGCGTACGGTCCTCGGTGAGGATGCCGACGACGCCCTGCGGCGCGCGCGTGAGGCCGTCGCGGGCGGGACCGGCGCGCTGATAGCCGTCGGCGGGGACGGCATGATGTCGCTCGCCCTCCAGGCGGTCGCGGGCACGACGATCCCGCTCGGCGTCGTGGCCGTGGGCACCGGCAACGACTTCGCCCGCGCGCTCGGACTGCCGATACGGGACCCGGCAGCCGCCGGACGGCTGGCCGCGCAGGCGCTCAAGGGCGGGACCGCGCGGGAGATCGACCTGGGCCGGGTCGGCGAGCGGTGGTTCGGCTCCGTGCTCGCCTCCGGCTTCGACTCCCGGGTCAACGACCGGGGGAACCGGATGCGGTGGGTCGGCGGACGGTTCAAGTACGACCTGGCGATCCTCGCCGAACTCGCCGCGTTCAAGCCCATCCCGTACCGCGTCGGGCTGGACGGCGGACCGGTCCGGGAGATCGAGGCGACGCTCATCGCCGTCGGCAACGGGACGACGTACGGCGGCGGCATGCGGATCTGCGCCGACGCCGTCATGGACGACGGGCTCTTCGACGTCACCGTCGTCGGGGACTGCAGCCGCACCACCCTGCTCAAGGTCTTCCCCCGCGTCTACCGGGGAACGCACCTCGACCACCCCAAGGTCACCGTGCACCGGGTCTCCTCGATCGAGCTGGCCGCGGTCGGTGTCACCGCGTACGCGGACGGTGAGCGACTCGGCGCGCTGCCGCTGACGGCGCACTGCGTACCGGGCGCGGTCCGGGTGCTCGTACCGGCTCCTCCCGCCGGTCCCTCCGCCGGGATTTCCGCCGGAATTTAAAGACCGCGTCACTGTCGGAGGCGGCGGGTAGGCTCGTAAGCAAGATGACAGAGGACCTCTCACCAGCTGAGCGATACCAGGCTTCCCGGCTCCGTGCCGTCGAGCTGGCCACCGCACTCGCGCCCTTCCGCGAGATGTACGAATTCGATCTGGACCCCTACCAGATCGAGGCCTGCGAGGCCCTGGAGGCCGGCAAGGGGGTGCTCGTCGCGGCCCCGACCGGCTCGGGCAAGACGATCGTCGGCGAGTTCGCCGTGCACCTCGCCCTCCAGCAGGGCCGCAAGTGCTTCTACACCACCCCCATCAAGGCCCTGTCCAACCAGAAGTTCGCCGATCTGGTCAAGCGCTACGGACCGGAGAAGGTCGGCCTGCTGACCGGCGACAACAGCGTCAACGCCGATGCCCCGGTGGTCGTCATGACCACCGAGGTGCTGCGCAACATGCTGTACGCGGGCTCGCAGGCGCTGCGGGGGCTCGGCTTCGTGGTGATGGACGAGGTCCACTACCTCTCCGACCGCTTCCGGGGCGCGGTCTGGGAGGAAGTGATCATTCACCTCCCGGACTCCGTGACCCTGGTGTCGCTCTCGGCGACCGTGTCCAACGCGGAGGAGTTCGGCGACTGGCTGGACACCGTCCGCGGGGACACCCAGGTGATCGTCTCCGAGCACCGCCCCGTGCCGCTCTGGCAGCACGTCCTGGCGGGCCGCCGGATGTACGACCTCTTCGAGGAGGAGAGCGACCACGGCGGCCGTGGCACCGCGCGCCGCGAGGTCAACCCCGATCTCGTCCGGCTCGCCCGGATGGAGAACCAGCGGGGGTACAACCCCCGGGAGCGCCGTCGCGGCAAGATGGTCCGCGAGGCCGACCGCGAGCGCGAGCGGCGCCAGCGCAGCCGGATCTGGACCCCGTCGAGGCCCGAGGTCATCGACCGGCTGGACGCCGAGGGGCTGCTCCCCGCCATCACGTTCATCTTCAGCCGGGCCGCCTGCGAGGCCGCCGTGCAGCAGTGCCTCCACGCCGGACTGCGGCTCAACGACGAGGACAAGCGACGCCTGGTCCGCGAGATCGTCGAGGAGCGGACCGCGTCCATCCCCGGCGAGGACCTCCATGTCCTGGGCTATTACGAGTGGCTCGAAGGGCTGGAGCGGGGCATCGCCGCGCACCACGCGGGCATGCTGCCGACGTTCAAGGAAGTCGTCGAGGAGCTGTTCGTACGCGGTCTCGTCAAGGCCGTCTTCGCCACGGAGACCCTCGCGCTCGGCATCAACATGCCCGCGCGCTCGGTGGTGTTGGAGAAGCTCGTCAAGTGGAACGGCGAGCAGCACGCCGACATCACCCCCGGCGAGTACACCCAGCTGACCGGTCGAGCGGGGCGGCGTGGCATCGATGTCGAGGGCCACGCGGTGGTGCTGTGGCAGCGCGGCATGGATCCGGGGGCGCTCGCCGGGCTCGCGGGCACGCGCACCTACCCGCTGCGGTCCAGTTTCCGGCCCTCCTACAACATGGCCGTGAACCTGGTGCACCAGTTCGGCCGGCACCGTTCGCGGGAGCTGCTGGAGACCTCCTTCGCGCAGTTCCAGGCCGACCGGTCGGTGGTCGGCATCTCGCGGCAGGTCCAGAAGAACGAGGAGGGCCTGGAGGGCTACCGGGAGGGCATGACCTGCCACCTCGGGGACTTCGAGGAGTACGCGCGGCTCCGCCGCGACCTCAAGGACCGGGAGACCGAGCTCGCCAAGCAGGGCGCGACGCAGCGGCGGGCCGAGGCGGCGGCGTCCCTGGAGCGGCTCAAGCCCGGTGATGTCATCCATGTGCCGACCGGCAAGTTCGCCGGGCTGGCCCTGGTCCTCGACCCCGGTCTGCCGGCCGGGCGGACCAACGGGCACGGCCACCGGGGACTCGAATACCACGACGGGCCGCGGCCGTTGGTGCTCACGGCCGAGCGCCAGGTCAAGCGGCTCGCCTCGATCGACTTCCCGGTTCCGGTGGAGGCGCTGGAGCGGATGCGGGTGCCGAAGTCGTTCAACCCGCGCTCCCCGCAGTCGCGCCGCGACCTGGCCTCCGCGCTGCGGACGAAGGCCGGGCACATCGTGCCCGAGCGGCACCGCAAGGGGCGGTCCGCCGCGGCCGACGACCGCGAGATCGCCCGCTACCGGGCGGAGCTGCGCGCGCATCCCTGCCACGGGTGCGCCGAGCGCGAGGACCACGCGCGGTGGGCGGAGCGGTACCACCGCTTGCAGCGGGACACCCGGCAGCTGGAGCGGCGGATCGAGGGGCGGACGAACACCATCGCCCGCACCTTCGACCGGATCGTCGCCCTGCTCACCGAGCTCGACTATCTGCGGGGCAACGAGGTCACCGAGCACGGCCGCCGTCTGGCCCGCCTCTACGGCGAACTCGATCTGCTGGCCAGCGAATGCCTGCGGGCGGGTGTGTGGGAGGGACTGAACCCCGCCGAACTCGCTGCGTGCGTCTCGGCGTTGGTGTACGAGGCGCGGCAGGCCGACGACGCGGTGGCACCGAAGGTGCCGTCGGGTCCGGCGAAGACCGCGATGGGCGAGATGGTCCGGATCTGGGGGCGGCTCGACGCCCTGGAGGAGGACTTCAAGATCAACCAGGCGGAGGGGGTCGGCCAGCGCGAACCCGATCTCGGCTTCGCCTGGGCGGTCTACAGGTGGGCGTCGGGGCGGACGCTGGACGAGGTGCTGGGCGAGGCGGAGATGCCGGCCGGGGACTTCGTGCGGTGGTGCAAGCAGGTGATCGACGTGCTGGGGCAGATCGCGGCCGCGGCGCCGCGGGACGGGAGTTCCGTGGCGCGCAATGCGCACAAGGCGGTGGACGCGGTGTTGCGGGGGGTTGTGGCGTACAGCTCCGTGGGGTGAGGGTCCGCTGGGGCGAATCTTGTGGGGAAGCGGTGCGGGCGGTGGGGTGAGGGTGCGGGGTGGTGCGCTGGGGCGGTTGTGGGGTGCGCCTGCGGCGGGCTTGTTCCCCTGCCCCGCCCCTTCCCGTAACCGGGGGCTCCGCCCCCGGACCCCCGCTCCTCAAACGCCGGACAGGCTGGAAGTAGGCGCTGGGGGCGCGGGGGCAGGGGGCGGCGGAGGGAGCGGTTCTCCGGTGCCGGGTGTTATGCGGCCGGGTGGGACGCGTCCCGTTTGGCTACTTCCTCGCGGACCAGTGGGATGACGTGCCGGCCGAAGTCGATCGCGTCGTCCAGCAGGTCGTAGCCGCGGGCCGAAAGGATGTCCACGCCCAGGTCGTAGTAGTCGAGCAGGGCCCGGGCCACTGTTTCGGGGGTGCCGACCAGGGCCGTCGAGTTACCGGCGCCGCCCGTCTCCGCCGCGGTCGGTGTCCACAGGGCGCGGTCGTGGCGTTCGCCCTCGGCGGCCACCTCCAGGAGCCGTCGGGATCCGGTGTTCTCGGGGTTCTTCAGGGGGTGACGGCGGCTCGGCGGGGCGTCGGCCCTGCGGGCCCTGATCCGGGCCAGGGTGTGGTGGGCCTTCTCCCAGGCCAGTTCCTCGGTCGGTGCGATGATCGGGCGGAAGGCGACCTGGATCCTCGGGACGTCCGTACGGCCCGCCGCCCTCGCGGCCTCCTTCACCGCGGCGATCTGCTCCGCGGTCCGGGCCAGCGGCTCGCCCCACAGGCAGTAGATGTCGGCCTCGGCGCCCCCGGCCGCGTACGCCGCGGGTGAGGAACCGCCGAACGAGACCTGCGGGTGCGGCTGCTGCACGGGGAAGGTGTCGCTCACGAAGTCGTTGAAGCGGTAGTGCGTGCCCTCGTGGTCGAAGGGTTCGTGCGAGGTCCAGGCCCTCTTGATGATCTGGATGGCCTCACGGGTGCGCGCGTACCGCTCGTCCTTGGTCAGGAAGTCGCCCTCGCGCTGCTGTTCGTGGTCGTTGCCCCCGGTGATGAAGTGCACGGCGAGACGGCCGTCGCTGATCCGGTCCAGGGTCGCGAAGGTCTTGGCCGCGAACGTCGGGTACGAGACGTTGGGGCGGTGTGCCACCAGGATCTGGAGCTTTTCGGTCCGGGCCGCGACATAGGCGGCGGCCGGGGACGGGTCGGGGGAGCCGGAGCCGTAGGCGAACAGCACCCGGTCCCAGCCGTGGTCCTCGTGTGCGCGGGCCAGTCTGAGCGTGTACTCCTTGTCGAAGGACGCCCCGGCGCGGGGCGTCACCTCGGAACCTTCGTTCGTCGCTGCGATGCCGAGAAACTCTACGGGCATGGCGAAGCCTCATCTCGTGCTGCGGAAGACCGGTCGGGTGAAGGGCTGACGTGGAACGGTCAGCGGCAACACGAGGCGGACCACACACGACCGAAGTCGATGTGGTCACGGGTGACCAGCCGCAGCTGAGGGCGCATCTGCCCAGTGGAACAGGTGTGTTGGTGGCCAGTCAACCGGTTCCCGGACAAGGGCCGGGGCCAGGGGCGGAGTCGGGGGTGCCCACTGGCCCCTGGCGATCCGAGGGCGGGAGCCCCGGCGCGGGGGCAGCGGGCGCGACTGCGTGTCGCCCGTACGCGTACGAGGAGTCGTCCGTATGTGTATGGGGAAGAGTCCGGGCGGTGGGCGGGCCGGGGCCGCCGAGGTCGCCCTTGGCGGTCGGCGGCCGTCCCGGGCGAGGCGTGAGCCGGGCGGGCGTCGAGCCGCTCGGCCCTTCGGCGTCACCTCGTCCCCGGCCCGGGAGGCCGTCGACGGCGCGGACGCTGCTCAGGGGCGGTCCGCCGTCGCGGCGGACAGGCCCGCGCGGCAGGCCAGTTGGAGGGCGAGGCGGACATCCGGCTCGTTCAGATCGGCGCCCGTCAGCCGGACGATCTTGCGGATCCGGGCGCCGACCGCGTTCCGGTGCAGATGGAGGGCTTCCGCGGCACGGGCCGGGGAGTTGTTGTGGTCCAGATAGCCCTGGAGCGTACGCAGCAGTGGTTCGGCGCGCTCCGGGCCCAACGCCAGTACCGGGGAGAGGAGTTCACCGACCGCCTCGCGCGCCGTGTCGGAGGCGTACCACTCCAGCAGCATCCGGTCCAGGCCCACCGCGTCGTGCGCCGCCACCGCGGGCCCCGCCCCGCGCGGCACCGCGGCACGCGCCTCACGGGCCGAGGTACGGATGCCCAGCGGACCCCGGTGCGAGGAGCCCACGCCGCACCGCAGGCCCGCATCCGGGCGCAGCCCGGCCAGCCGGTCCACCACCCGGCGGGCGCGGGCCAGCGTGGCGCGCCGCCCGTCCGCCCCCGGATCGGCCGGCCAGGTGCTGAGCAGGACGAGGGCGTCGTCGACCAGCGCGGCGTTCCACTGGACGGCGTCGCCGGACCGTGGAGCGGACGGGGCGGTGGCGGCCGGGAGCGCCACCGCGTCCCAGGTGCGCAGCAGCGTCAGCGCCTGGGACATGACCGCGTCCAGGGCCTTCGGCCGGTTCGAGGCGTCGAGGCCGCCCGCCTCCACCCGCAGCGCGATGTGCCAGCCGTCCACCGGGAGCGCCAGCGCCCGGCCCCGGGCGGCCAGCCGGGCGGACTGGTCCTGCGGAGCCACGAGCAGTTCGGCGAGGAGCCGGCCCCTGGAGCGCACCGGGACGTCCCCGTGCCCGCCGCCCGCCGCCGCGAGGGCCGCCAGCGCGAGGACGGAGCGCACCGCCTCCCCGGCGTGACCGGGGCGGGCCGGGGCCGCGAGCCGGATCTCGCCGTCCGGACCGGCGGCGGCCGCGCCCTCCTCGCCCGGCCCGGCGGCGCGCAGCTCCACGGGCAGCCCCAGGGCGCGGCCCGCGGCCGCGGCCACCCGGCCGGGGTCCCCCGCGACGGCCGTCACCTCCCGCGCGGCGGCGGCGACCCGGGCCAGCGCGTCCGCCGCGGACCCGGCCACCGCCCGCTCCACCGCCACCGCGAGGGCCGCGAGGTCCCCCTCGGCGTACAGCACCGCGACCCGGCCGCGCTCGGCGAGCGCCCGTGCCGTGGCCGTCACCTCGGCGGGCAGTCCGTGCGGCGCCTCCGTCACCCCCGTCAGGACCAGGGCGGCGGCGCCCGCCGCGGCCGCGTCCCGCACCGCCACGTCCAGCAGATGCCCCGGCACCGGGGCGAGCAGCACGGCGACGGTCCCGGCCGACATGGCCGCGAGCCGGTCCGGGCGCGCCTCCAGACGCACCCCCGTGACCGCCACCGCGTCGAGCGGGCCCACCAGCGGACGCACCGCGTCGAGCCCGGGGGAGGCAAGGAGTTCCAGGACGTTCACCATCGCTCCAGTGTGCTCCAGGCACACCCTGGTGCGAAACCATGGGCCGGTGGCCCATCGGGAGCGGGATCCTTCTTCGTACGCTGGAACGCATGCACGTGGACGCCGGAGCACTCGCCGACTTCGCGCGGGGCTGTGCCGTCCTCGGATCGGGGGGCGGCGGCCCCGCCGATGTGACGCTGCCCGTCGCCGGACAGGCGATCGAGGAGTGCGGCCCGGTGCCCGTCGTCGACCCGGCCGCGCTCCCCGCCGACGCGCTCGTCATGCCCGTGGGACTCGTCGGATCTCCCGCCGTCGCCGCCGAACGGATCGGTGGCCGGGACGAGCCCGCACGGCTGCGGGCCCGCGTCGAAGCCCTGCACGGCGCCCCGGTCGCCGCCGTGATGAGCAGCGAGATCGGTGGGCTCAACGGCTGTGTCGCCGTCGCCTGGGCGGCCCGGCTGGGGCTGCCGCTGCTCGACGCCGACTCGATGGGCCGGGCCTTCCCCCGGATGGACCAGAACGTCCTGGAGCTGGCCGGACTGCGCCCGGGACCTGCGGTGCTCGCCGACGAGCACGGTCACACCGTGGTGGTCGACGACGTGGACGGCGCGCACCTCGAACAGTTCGCCCGCGCCGCCGTCGTTGCCTTCGGCGGGCGCGCCGCGTCCACCGACTACCCCCTGACCGCCGGGCAGGCGGCCCGGCACGCCGTCGCCGGATCGGTCACCCGCGCCCTGGCCCTGGGGCGCGGCGAAGGACCGACACCGCTGCTGACCGGCAAGGTCTCCTCCGTGCGGCGGTATGCCACCGAGGGCGCCGACGGCGACGACGCCACCGGTGTCCTGCTGGAGGGCGGCGGCCCCGACGCGGGCCGGCTGGTGCTCGTCGAGGCCCGCAGCGAATTCGTCGCCGCCCTGGAGGACGGCACCCCGCTGGCCGTCGTACCGGACGTCATCGCCCTGGTCGACGTGCGGACCGGCTGGGCCGTTCCGGTCGAGGAGGTCCGCTACGGGCTGCGCGTCCACCTCGTCACGCTCCCTTCGGACCCCGCCTGGTACACGCCCGCGGGCCTGCGGCTGGCGGGCCCGGCCGCCTTCGGCCTCACCGGTCTGCCGGCCGCGCCGACCGGGCACCGGGCACCGGGAGGCACCCCGTGATCCTCGGAGTGGACGTGGGGCCCACCAACACCGACGCCGTGCTCCTGGACGGAGACTGGGCGGTACGGGCCGTGAAGGTGCCCTCGCTGGCCGGTGACGCCGTCGGATCGCTCGCCGCCGCCGTCCGCGCGCTCCCCGCCGGACCGCGCGGCCGGGCCACCCAGCTCGCCGTGGGCCTGCGGGTCGCCGCCCGCGCGGTCCGGGAGCGGGACGGGCTCGCCCGGGTCGGTGTGCTGCGGGTCGGGGGAGCCGCCGCCGACGCCGTGCGGCCGCTCTTCGGCTGGCCCGCAGAGCTGCGCGACGCGGTGTGCGCGGGCACCGCCAACGTCCGGGGCGGCGGTGGACTGACCCCCCGCGACACCACCCCGCTCGACCGGGACGCGGTCGCCCGGTTCGGCGCCTCGCTGGCAGGCCGCGCCGAGGCGTTCGCCGTCACCGCCGTGTTCTCGCCCGTCGACGGCGGACAGGAGCGGGAGGCCGCCGAGATCCTGCGTGCCGAGACGGGCCCCGGCACGACGGTCCTGCTCTCCAGCGATGTCGGCACCCTCGACCTGCTGGCCCGGGAGAACGCCACGGTGCTCGACGCGGCCCTGTCCGTGCTGGTGGCCCGGGTCGCCGACGAGCTGACCGCCGTCCTGCCCGGCCTCGGTCTCGCCCCCGGCGCCGCCGTGCTGGTCACCCGCAGCGACGGCACGCTGATGAGCCTGGAGTACCTGCGCCGCCAGCCCGGACTCAGCCTGGGCAGCGGGCCCGCCTGCACCATCCGCGGCGCCGGACTGCTGGCCGGGCTCCGGGACGCCGTCGTCGCCGACATCGGCGAACGCCGCGCCCGGGTCGGGGCGCTGACCGGCGGCTATCCGCAGGAGGCGGGCCCCGGCGAACGCATCGGCGGAGTCCCCGTCAGCCTGCGCTTCCCCGACCTGATCACCGTCCGGGCCGACGCCCACCGCGAACTCGCCGAGGCCGCCGACCGGATGCGCCCCGCCGCCGGACTCCTCCCGCTGATCCTGGTCGGCGGCGGGGCGGGCGGCGTACCCGGCGGGGAGCTGACCGGGTTCGACGTCGTACGTCCCGAACACGGCGGTGTGGCCGGGGCGTTCGGCGCGGCGGCCAGCCCGGTCGGCGGTCACTTCGACCGGATCGTCCACCGCGGCCCCGGCCGGCGCCTGGACGCCGTGCGCGACGAGGTACGCGACCTGGCCAGGGCCGGCGCCGTACGGGCGGGGGCCGACCCCCGGCGCGTACGCACCCACGCGGAACCGGACCTGCCGGTGCCGTATCTGCCCGGCGCGGTGCTTCTGCGGGCCCGTGCCGTCGGGCCGCCCCTTCCGCTCTGACCCCCCGCCCCTCACACCTCTCCCTCCCCTTCGGAGCAGCCCTGTGCCGTGCTGCTGCGCCCTCCTGCCCGCCCGCTCACCCGAGGACCCGCCCCCATGACCCAGCAGTTCGATGTGCATCGAGAGCCGTCCACCCGGCCACCGGCCCGTCCCCAGGCCCAGGAGCAGGACGAGGACTACCCCCTGGAGCGGGTGCCGCGCGCGGCCCGGTACTCCTGGTTCAACGTCGCGGTGCAGCGCTTCGGCCAGCTCTCCGACCTGACGCAGTTCCTGCTGGGGGCCGCGCTCGGCGCCGGGCTCTCCTTCTGGGGCGCCTTCTGGGCGTTCACCCTCGGCTCGGTGATCCTGGAGATCGTCTGCATATTCGTCGGCATCGCCGGTATGCGGGAGGGCCTGTCCACCTCGATGCTGGTCCGCTGGACCGGCTTCGGCCGCTACGGCTCCACCCTCATCGGTCTCGTCATCGCGGTCAGCCTGTTCGGCTGGTTCGGTGTCCAGACGGCGGTGTTCGCGGCCGGGCTGCACTCCATCGTGCCCGCGCTGCCGGTCTGGGCCTGGTGCCTGATCTGCGGGCTGGGCGTCACCGCGCTGGTGCTGCGTGGTTTCCGTGCCATGGGCTGGACCGCGTTCGTCACCGTGCCCGCCTTCCTCGGCCTCGCGGGCTGGGCGATGATGGTCGAGTTCTCCCGGCACGACGTGGGCGACCTGGTGGCCTCGGCGCCGTTCGGGGCCCACATGTCCATCGCCACCGGCGCGACCGTCGTGGCCGGTTCGTACATCGTCGGCGCCGTCACCACCCCCGACATGACCCGCTTCAACCGCAACACCGGCGATGTCGTCAAGCAGACGGTGGTGGGCATCAGTCTGGGCGAGTACGTCCTGGGCCTCGGCGGGGTGCTGCTCGCCTACGCGGTGAAGTCCTCCGACCTGATCGCCATCATCACGTCCTCCTCCGGCGTCATCGGTGTCATCGTCCTGGTCTCCGCCACCGTGAAGATCAACAACTGGAATCTGTACTCCTCGTCGCTCGGTCTGATCGGCGCGGTCGAGGCGCTCTTCAAGGTCCGGCTGAACCGGGTCGGCACGACCGTCACGATCGGTGTGCTCGGCAGCCTCGCCGCGGCCGCCGGAATCCTGGACCGGTTCACCGACTTCCTCACGCTCCTCGGTGTCCTCACCCCGCCCGTCGCCGGGATCATGGTCGCCGAGTACTTCGTGGTGAAGAAGTGGCGGCCGCAGCTGGACGCCTCGCGCTCGGCGGGGCGGCTGCCCGAGACCGAGCCCGGCTGGGTGCCCGCCACCATCGCGCTGTGGACCGCCGCCTCCCTGTTCGGCTGGCTCGGCGACCACTACCAATGGTGGGGCGTCCCGGCGCTCGACTCCCTGCTGCTGGCCGGGCTCGGCTATGTCGTCCTCGGCAAGCTCGGCCTGGTGCGCGGAGCCCGGGAGCTGCCGTTCGAACAGCCCGTGCGCCCCGCCGCGGCGATCGAGGCGGAAGCGGGCACGGCCTGGTCGCCGAAGGCCGTCGCCTGACCCGTGCACCATCCGAGAACCCCACCCCCTACGAAAGACGGACCCACCATGCGCATCGGAATCGACGTCGGAGGCACCAACACCGACGCCGCCCTCCTGGGGGACGACGACCGGATCGTCGCGACCGCGAAGACCCCCACCACCTCCGACATCACCTCCGGCGTGACCACGGCGATCCGGGCCCTCGACCCGCCGATGGAGTCCGTCACCGCCGTGATGATCGGCACCACCCACTTCCTCAACGCGCTGATCGAGGGCGCCCGGCTGGCACCCGTCGCCGCGGTACGCCTCGGTCTGCCCGCCACGGCGGCGCTGCCGCCGATGACGGACTGGCCGGAGCGGCAGCGGGCGGCCGTGGGCGGACACGGCTACCTCTGCCACGGCGGACGGGAGTTCGACGGCCGGCCGCTGTCGCCGCTCGACCCCGAGGAGCTGAAGCGGACCGCCGCCGACATCGCCGCGCGCGGGCTCACCTCGGTGGCCGTCTCCTCGGTGTTCTCCCCGGTCGCCGAGGAGGACGAGCGCCGGGCCGCCGAGATCCTCGGCGCCGAACTGGGCCCCGGTGTGCACTTCTCGCTGTCGCACGAGCTCGGCCGGGTCGGGCTGCTGGCCCGCGAGAACGCCACGATCATCAACGCGGCGCTGCGCGATCTGGCGACCGCGATCGTGGAGTCGTTCGCCAAGTCGCTCGCCGAGGTCTCGCTGACTGCCCCGTTCTTCCTCTCGCAGAACGACGGCACGCTGATGGACGTGGACTTCGCCCGCGCCTACCCGGTGGCCACCTTCGCCTCCGGGCCCACCAACTCGATGCGCGGCGCCGCCTTCCTCTCCGGCCTCGGCGACTGCGCCGTCGTCGACGTCGGCGGCACCACTGCGGACGTCGGCATCCTGACCGGCGGCTTCCCGCGCGAGGCGGCGGGGGAGAGCGAGGCTGCGGGCATCCGTACCAACTTCCGTATCCCCGACGTCCTCTCGCTCGGCATCGGCGGCGGCTCCCTGGTGTCGCCGGACGGCGTGACCGGCCCCCGTTCGGTCGGATTCCGGCTCACCGAGGAGGCGCTGGTCTTCGGCGGCTCCACCCTGACGGCGACCGATCTCGCGGTCGCCGCGGGCCGCGCCGACATCGGCGACCGGTCCCGGGTCGCCCATCTGGACCCGGAGTTCACCGCCCGCGCACTGGACCGGATCGCCGGTCGGCTGGCGGAGACCGTGGACCGGATGCGCACCTCGGCGGGGCCGCTGC
Source organism: Streptomyces sp. NPDC057697 (assembly GCF_042799335.1). Classification (NCBI taxonomy): domain Bacteria; kingdom Bacillati; phylum Actinomycetota; class Actinomycetes; order Kitasatosporales; family Streptomycetaceae; genus Streptomyces; species Streptomyces sp. NPDC057697. Next base: position 222,612 of record NZ_JBHVJA010000006.1, read on the forward strand.
CGGTCGTCGCGGTGGGCGGCGGCAGTGTGCTGGTGCCCGCGGCGCTGCCCGGCTTCGACGATGTGCGCCGCCCCGGCCACTTCGACGTCGCCAACGCGGTGGGCGCCGCGATAGCCCAGGTCGGCGGAGAGGTGGACCGGGTCTTCCAGGTCCCGGAGGGGCGCCGGGACGCGGTGCTCGCCGAGGCCCGCGAGGAGGCCGTGGGCCGGGCCGAGAGCGCGGGCGCCAGGCCGGGCACGGTCCGCGTCGTCGACGTGGAGGAGGTCCCGCTGGCCTACCTCCCGGGCGGCGCGACCCGGATCCGCGTCAAGGCGGTCGGCGACCTCGACCTGAACGGTATCGGCAGCACCCGCGCCCCGGCCGGGGCGCGCGACACCCATGGAGCAGCGTCACATGCGTGAGATCAACCTCGACAACCTGGACGACATCGCGCGCGGCGCGGGCATCCTCGGCACCGGTGGGGGCGGCGACCCGTACATCGGCAAGCTGCTGGCCCGCGAGGCCATCCGGAAATACGGCCCGGTCCGGCTCGTCGCCTTCGACGAGGTGCCGGCCGACGCGACCGTGGTGCCCGTCTCGGGGATGGGCGCGCCCACGGTGCTGCTGGAACGCGTCCCGGCCGGGGGCGAGGAAGTGGCCGCCCTGCGCGCCCTGGAGAAGCACATCGGCCGGCCCGCCACCCACATCGCGCCGATCGAGGTCGGCGGCGTCAACTCCATGCTGCCCATCGCCTGCGCCGCCGAGGCGGGGCTGCCACTGGTGGACGGCGACGCGATGGGCCGCGCCTTCCCCGAGGCGCAGATGGTGCTGCCCGGCCTGATCGGCGTCGCCAACACCCCGATGGCGCTCGCCGACGACAAGGGCAACAGCATCATCGTCGACGCCGTCTCCAACCACGCGGCCGAGCGCATCGCGCGGGCCGTCTGCGTGGAACTCGGCTGCCAGATCTCCAGCGCCGACACCGTGATGCGGGGCGACCAGCTCGCCGACGGGCTCGTCCCCGCCACGCTGACGCTCGCCGAACGGCTCGGTGCCGCCGTGCGCGAGGCGCGCGCCGCGCACACCGACCCGGTGCGCGCGGCCCGCGCGATGCTCTCCGGTACGCATCTGCTGACCGGCAAGGTGGTCGACGTGAGCCGGCGTACCCAGGGCGGCTTCGCCCGGGGCGGCGCCCGGATCGAGGGCATCGGCGAGGACGCGGGCCGGGTGCTGGAGCTGGGCTTCCAGAACGAGCACCTGCTGGCCACCCGGGACGGCGAGACGGTCGCCACCACGCCGGACCTGATCTGCGTGCTGGACACCGACACCGGCGACCCGGTCACCACGGAGGGGCTCCGCTACGGCCTGCGCGTCAGCGTCCTCGCGGCCCCCTGCGACCCGCGCTGGACCACCCCGGGCGGCCTGGCGCTCGCCGGGCCGCGGTACTTCGGCTACGACGTGGACTATCTGCCGTTCCGGCAGGAGTGACCCACCGGCCGCCGTGACGGGGAGCCGCCGGGCGGGTCGGTACGGGGGCGCCCCCCGAGCCACCCGCCCCGGGGGCCCCGCCCGGCCCGGCCCGGGGCCAGGCCGGCGCA
>NZ_JBHVJA010000006.1:224198-402152 GCF_042799335.1 Streptomyces sp. NPDC057697
TGTCCCGGCGCCCCCCGCGCTCTCCCCCCCGGGGCCCCCCGGCAGCGGCCGCGCCGGGTGCGCCCGGCCGGTCCGTGCCGGTGTCCTGCCGGGCGCACCGGGGTCTCCTCCGGGCGGGACCGGCAGGGTCTCCGCCGGGCGGCACCGGCAGGGTCTCCGCCGGGCGGCACCGGCGCCCCCGGTGCACACCGGCGCCCGGCCGGTCCGCTCCACGGACCGGCCGGGCGCTTCCTCGCGCAGCCCTGCGCGCGGTGCCTTTCTCAGACCGGGCGCTTGCCGGTCTTCATGGACGCGCCGACGCAGACCAGCCCGAGCAGCACGGTCAGCCCGCCGACGATGATGTTGTTGAGGACGATGCCGAGGCCGGGGCTGCTGCCGACGACCCACGTCGCGACGATGGTCCAGGCGCCCATGGCGCAGATGGCCCAGCTCAGGCCGTACATGCGCTCGGGCATGACGGTGAATCCGAGGCCCAGCGCGGCGATCGCGATACCCATGATCAGGTTGTGCGTCGTGAGGGCGGGCTGGCTCGTCGTGAAGTGCAGCACCCACGGCGAGATGGCGCAGTAGAGACCGACAAGGAACACCGGTGCGTCCACCAGGGCCACATCGCGGCCACCGAGCATGCGGTCATAGCGATCACGCATTTCGGATACATCGGGGTGACTGGCCATGTCACGGCCGGTGTGCGAGAGGTTTGACATGAGTTCGTCTCCTTCGCTCGTACAGACCGGAACGTCCCTTCCGGCGAAAACGGCCTGCTATGCCATTCTGCGCTTATATCACTCTTATGTGTAGATTTGGGGCCTGTGAAAATCCGCCGGGCTCGCGCGGACGCCTGGGCGAACCGTCCGGCGGCCGGTCGTCCGTCGCGAGCGGACGCGCCCTTCGGGGACGGGGCCTTCGCGGACGTGACCTTCGCGGACGGGGCCTTCGCGTACGCGGTACGGCCGCGCGGGACCCCGTTCAGGAGACATCGACCGCCACCGAGTGCCAGCCGGTCGCCCCGTCGGGGACGGTGTCGGTCCGCCGCCCGGTCTGGGTGGCGCCGGTGCCGTCGGTCGCGCGGACTTCGAGGGTGTGGCGGCCCGGGGTGGCACGCCACTCCCAGACCCACTGGCGCCAGGTGTCCCGGCTGTCCTGGGCCGCCAGCCGGGCCCGGTGCCACGGACCGCCGTCCACCCGGACCTCCACCCGTGCGATGCCGCGGTGCTGTGCCCAGGCGACCCCGGCCACCGGCACGGTGCCGGGCTTCGGGGACGCGGAGGCGCGGGGGGTGTCGATCCGGGACTCGGTCTTGACCGGTGCCTGCTGCGCCCAGCTGCGCCTGACCCAGTAGGCGTCGTACGCGGCGAAGGTCGTCAGCTCGATCTCCTCGATCCACTTGCAGGCCGACACGTATCCGTACAGGCCGGGCACGACCATCCGGACCGGGAAGCCGTGGGCGAAGGGCAGCGGCTGCCCGTTCATGCCGAAGGCGAGCATCGCGTCGCGCCCGTCCATGACCGCCTCGACCGGCGTGCCGGTCGTCATGCCGTCGACGGACCGTGCCACGAGCTGATCGGCGGGCCCGCCCGCCGAGGGCGGCCGCACCCCGGCATCCCGCAGCAGATCGGCAAGGCGCACCCCGAGCCAGCGCGCGTTGCCGACATAGGGGCCGCCCACCTCGTTGGAGACGCAGGCCAGCGTGATGTCCCGCTCGACGGTCTCCCGGCGCAGCAGGTCGTCGAGCCCGACCGTGAGAGGCCGGGAGACGCCCGTGCCGTGGATCCGCAGCCGCCAGCCGGTCGCGTCGATCCGGGGCACGACCAGGGCCGTGTCCACCCGGTAGAAGTCCTGGTCAGGGGTGAAGAAGGGGCTCAGGCCGGGGATCCGCAGATCGGTGCCGGGCGCAACCGCGCGGGCGGCGGAGTCGGGCGCGGGCAGGACGAGGTTCTGGCGTGAGGCGGTGGCCCCGGCCTGGACGGACGAGGTGAGCCGCCGCCCCAGGAGTCCCGCACCGGCCGCGGCCGCCGTCGCCACGGCCGCCGTGACGACGAAGCCGCGGCGGTCGAAGGCGCCGTACGCCGCACCGGCCCCGGGCGGCGGAGGCGGAGCCGTCGCGAGCCGCCCGGCCAGCAGGAGGAGCACCCCGGCACCCGCCGCGGCGCCCACCACCGACGGCAGCGCGTCGGCCGGCACGCCCCCGGGCCGTCCCACCGCGGCCACCGCCCCGATCGCTCCGAAGACCAGGACGGCTGCCGACCCCGTCCGCCGGCGGTGCAGCGCCAGCACCCCGACCGCCAGGGCGAAGAGTGCCAGCACCACCACGATGCCCAGTTGCAGCACCAGCTTGTCGCCGGTGCCGAAGTGCCGTACGGCGAACTCCTTCAGGGCCGGGGGAGAGCGGTCGATGACGGCCTCGCCCACGGCCGCGACGGGCCCCGCCTCGGGGCGGACGAGGGCCGCGACCAGCTGGGCCGCGGCGAGGGCGCAGAACCCGGCGATCAGCCCGGCGAGCGCGGCGAGCGCGGTGCGGGCCCGGCGTCCTTCCCCGCCCCGGGAGGTTCCATGGCCCTGCGCGTCGGCTTCCTTCACCCGGTCCGCCTTCCTCGCTGTGATCGGTACGTAACGTTCCGTATGTATCGGCCGGTCCGCGGCATCCTGCCATGTCGCCCGGAATTCGCGATACATCGTGGTTGACGCGTCCTGGTGAACGCGATATGTTCGCCCACGAGTATTCGATGACGAGGTAGAGGGTGGTGGTGCCGGTGGCCAAGCGGCGCAAGCTCGGCAATCCGCTGGCGCTGACGGTCATGGTGCTGCTCGCCGAACGCTCCATGCATCCCTACGAGATCGCCCAGACGCTCCGGCGGCGCGGCAAGGAACACAGCGTCAAGATCAATTTCGGCTCCCTCTACACCGTCGTCCAGAACCTGGAGAAGCACGGTTACGTGGAGGTGGCCGGTGTCCAGCGGCAGGGCAACCGCCCCGAGCGCACGCTCTACGGCATCACCGAGGCCGGGCAGGCGGAGATGCTGGACTGGCTCTCCGATCTGCTCGCCGTCCCGGTCGCCGAGTACCCGGTGTTCGAGACGGCGTTGTCACTGCTGCCGGCGCTGCCGCCGCAGGAGGTGGCGGGGCTGATGGAGACCCGGAGCTCGGCGCTGGCGATCCAGGCGGCGGCGGTGCGGGGCGTCCTCGGCCGACTGGGGGAGAAGCTGCCCCGCGTCTTCATCATCGAGACCGAGTACCAGCTGCACATGATCGACGCGCAGCTGGAGTGGATCAGGAAGTTCCATACCGAACTCACCGACGGGACCATCAGCGGAACCGAGGAGTGGAAGTCCTTCCACGAGACCGGTGAGATCCCGCAGAACTGGAAGGATCTGGACGAACAGGACATCGTCCTGGACCCGGAACGGCCCGCCCCCCAGGCGGACGGGCACGGCCCGGGGACGCGCCGACCCTAGGCCTTGTATTCGAACCGGAAACCACACGAACCCAGACAGGGAAAGACCCCGGCCGGAGCTGTTGGAGCAGCGACGGCCAGGGTCTCCAACCCCGAACCGGTCACGCCGTGGAGGCGAACCGGGCGATCGAGGTGCGGCACACCAAGGATAGCCCGGCGCTCTTCACGCGGATCGGCTCGGCATGCCCGAGTGCTCGGTGCACCCGAGCACCCCGCCGACCACAGGAGAGCTCTGTCATGAGCACCCGTGCGCCCGCAGTCGTGGCGCGAGACCTGATCAAGACCTATCCCGGTGATGTCACCGCCCTGGCGGGCATGGCCCTCACCGTCGAAGCCGGCACGGTCTTCGGACTGCTCGGCCCCAACGGCGCCGGAAAGTCCACCACCGTCAAGATCCTCACCACCCTGGCCCGCCCCGACTCCGGTACCGCGGCCGTCGCCGGACACGATGTGCTGCGCCACCCCGACCGGGTCCGTCGCGCCATCGGCGTCGTCGCCCAGAAGTCCGGCGCCGACCCGGTCGCCACCGGCCGGGAGAACCTCCTGCTCCAGGGCAGGCTGTACGGAATGCGGGGCGCGGACGTCCGGCACCGCGCCGACGAGCTGCTGGACCGCTTCGATCTCTCCGACGCGGGCGACCGCCGGGTCGAGGGGTACTCCGGCGGGATGCAGCGACGTCTCGACGTGGCGCTCGGCCTGGTCCACCGGCCCGAGGTGCTCTTCCTCGACGAACCCACCACCGGGCTCGACCCCGAGGCCCGCACGGCGATGTGGGACGAGATCGCCCGGCTGGCCGGCGACGACGGGCTGACCATCGTCCTGACCACGCACTACCTGGAGGAGGCCGACCGGCTCGCCGAGCGCATCGCGATCGTCGACCGCGGCCGGACCGTCGTCGAGGGCACCCCCGACGAACTCAAGGGCGAACTCCGGGGCGACGCGGTCCACATGGAGCTGCGCGCCGAGGGCGACACCGGAACCGTCCACGCCGCGCTCGCCGGTCTGCCCGGTGTGCACGAGGTGCTGGTCGACGGCCGCCGGGTGAGCGTACGCGCCGGGGACGGCGCCGCGGCCGTGCCCCTGCTGCTCACCGCCCTGGAGCGGGCCGGGGCGGCGGTCGCCGCCGCCACCGTGGCCCGCCCCTCCCTCGACGACGTCTATCTGCGCTACGCCGGACGCCGCTTCGCCGAGGCCGAGGCCACGGACGCCCGGCACACCCCCGCCCTCGCCCCCGCCGGAGGTGCCCGATGAACGGTCATGTACTCGCGCAGACCTGGTTCCTGACCCGGCGCCGGCTCATGGCGATCGTCCGGCAGCCGGTCTTCCTGGCGATCTCCCTGGTCCAGCCGGTGATCTGGCTGTTCCTGTTCGGCAACCTCTTCAAGAAGGTCGTCGAGCTCGGCGGCTTCGGCACCACGTCCTATCTGGACTACCTGATCCCCGGCATCGTGGTGATGAGCGCGCTCGGATCGAGCATGTGGGCCGGGATGGGCACCCTGGAGGAGATCGAGCGGGGCACCCTCAACCGCTTCCTGACGACCCCGGTCAGCCGCAGCGCGTTGATGAACGCCAATGTGGTGGAGAACGGCATCGGCACTGCGGTGCAGTCGGCCGTCATCGTGCTGCTCGGCCGCGCCGCCGGGGCCACCTACCCGGGCGGCGCGGGCGGGCTGCTGATCCTGGTCGTCGCCTCGGTGCTGCTCGGCACGGTCTTCGGCGCGCTCTCCAACGCGCTGGGCATGCTGGTCCGCCGACGCGAGTCGATCATCGGCATCAACACCTTTCTGCTGCTGCCGCTGACCTTCCTCTCCTCCTCCTTCATGGCCCCGGGCCAGATGCCTTCCTGGATGCGGCACATCGCCGACTTCAACCCGGTCGACTGGGCGATGGTGGCGGGCCGTTCGGCGCTGGGCGGCGACCCGGACCCGGGGCTGGTGCTCGGTCGCGGGGGAGCGCTTCTGGTCCTCGCGGTGGTGGCGGTCGGGCTGTCGACCCGGACGTTCCGCTCGTACCAGAGGTCCGTCTGACGGGTGCGGCTACGGCGGTGTCGCACCGCCGGCCCGGTCCGGGGCCCGATCCCCGGGCCGGGCCGGCGGCCTCCGCGTCGCCCGCAGTGCGAGGAAGACCAGCAGTCCGAACGGCGAGAGCAGGATCGTCAGCACCAGCAACGGCCCCATCACCAGCGGGGAGATGCCCAGTCGGCGCCCCTCCAGGTACATCCACTGGCCCAGCAGCAGATCCCAGGCGATCACCTGCGCCCAGATCGCCCCCGCGCCGTTCGCCAGCGCCGTCAGCTCGCGGAAGCCGTCGAGGTCGGGGCTGCGCACCGCGTCCCAGAGCTCCGGGAAGACGGGCACCGCCATGACCAGGTAGAGCGCCAGCACCGGCAGGACGGTGAGCGGGGAGGCGGCGACGCGCGCCGTGAGGCGGCGGCCGGGCGCCAGGATCATCAACAGCCAGAAGGGAGCCGCCAGGACGAACGTGATCTCGAAGAGCGCACCGGTCATGACACGAGGTCCTTCCCGGCACGACCGGAGCGGGCGCTCGATCCGGAGTCGTGGTCCGAGCCGGTCCGCGGCGCCGAAGCCGTCGGCCGCAGCGCCCCGAAGGTGGCGGCGGTGCTCGCGACCACGATCAGGGCGGCGGCGCCGAGCGTCGCACCGTCCGGGTGGATCAGCGGCTGGCCGCGCAGCGCCTGCCAGGCGAGCAGCGCGACGACCCCCGCGTACGCCGCCGAGGCCACCACCATCAGACGCAGCCGGACCCGCGGGTCGCGCAGCCGCGGGAAGCGCGGGGCCAGGGCGGCCAGCGCGAACAGCAGGAGCGGCAGCAACTGGAGCGCGTGCATGCCGACGAAGTGCGGGATGCGCAGATCGCCGCCGGTCGTGGACCAGCCGGTCAGCGCCATCGACGGACCGCCGTCGGGTACGCCCACGGAGTGCGCGCCGATCACATCCGCGGTGTCCAGGTTCCCGGCCGCCCGCTGCTCGGGGGTGGGCCGGGTCATCAGGAACCCGAAGGCCGCGCCCACCAGGGCGAGCAGCACGCCCGAGCGGATCGCCCAGGCGGAGGCGCGGTCGGCGATACGGGCGCGCATCAGCAGGATCGCGATGACCAGCGTGCCGGCCCACAGGACGATCACGGTGGCGCCCATCGCGGTGAACAGCGCCTCGTCGAACGGGGTGGCGTGGTTGAAGTGGCTGCGCTTTCCGCGGATCACCTGCCCGGTGATGATCGCCACCTCGATCAGACCGCCGAGCGCGACCACGGTCCCGGCCCACCAGCCCGTCCGCCGTCCCCGGGTGACCAGCGTCAGCATCCAGGCCAGGGCGAGCCCGTACACCGCGAACGAGATGGCGAATTTGAACGGTTTGAACCATATTGCCGCGCCCGTGAGGACTCGGTCGTCGACTATCAGACCGATGGCCGAGACGACCGTCATGACGGCCATCACCGCGGCGAAGAGGACTAATGGCCGGTGCCAGGAACGCCAAGAAGGCATGAGGACCCCCCGAGTGATTATGGATAGCGGCACTCTCCGCTATCCGATAGCGGAACTATCTATGATGAGGCGGGGGGTTGGCAAGGCGGAAGGAAGAACGCGCGGTGCGCATCGGCGAATTGAGCAGCAGGTCCGGGGTCCCGGTCCCGACGATCAAGTTCTACGTACGGGAAGGACTGCTGCCTGCCGGGGAGTTGACCAGCCCGAACCAGGCCAGTTACGGCTCCGGGCATGAACGCAGGCTGCGGCTGATCCGCGCGCTGCTGGAGGTGGGCGGGCTCCCGCTGGCCGCGATCGGCGAGGTGCTGCGCGTGGTCGAGGACGCCGAGCAGCCGGTACACGAGGTGCTGACCGCCGTGGCGCGGCGGCTGACTCCGCTGCGCGGGGTCGAGCCGGGGGACGAGCTGGAGGACGCCCGTGAAGAGGTGGCCGAGCTGGTGGAGCGGCGCGGCTGGCGGGTGGGGGCGCGCGGTGCGGCGGGCGAGTCCCTGGCCGAGGTGATCGTCGCGCTGCGAAGGGCCGGGCACGGAAGCTTCGTCGAACTGCTCGACGACTATGCGGCGGCCGCCGAACCGGTCGCGCGGGCCGACCTCGACTACGTGGGGCGGCGGGTGGCGCGCGAGGACCTGGTGGAGAGCGTGGTCGTGGGCACGGTGCTGGGGGAGGCCATGTTCGCCGCGCTGCGACGGCTCGCGCACGCGGACACCTCCGCGCGCGCGTACGACGGCGACGCGGCGGGCGGTCGGGGCGCCGGGGGCGGCGCCGGTGACGGCGAAGGCGCGCGGGGGGTGCCGGACGGCGACGGATGATCAGGCGCCTTCGGACGCGGGCGTACCCCGGTCGCCGCGGCGGCCGGGGGCGTGGGCGCGCTGCTGCCCGGCGGCCCGCCCCGGGGCACGTTCCGCCGGGTCGGGCGGCGGGCCGGTGCTACGCGGCGCTCTCCTGCTCGCGTTCCACCTGTGCGTTCCACTCGCGCTTGACCGAGCGCCAGGCGTCGTCGTTCTGGCCGAGCCGCCAGTAGCCGGAGATCGAGAGCCGGTCGAGCGGGATCTCGCGGTCCAGGCGCAGATGGCGGCGGATCTCCTTCACGAAGCCCGCCTCGCCGTGGACGAACGCCTGGACCTCGCCCGAGGGGAACTCCAGCTCCTTCACGGCGGCGATCAGAGCCTCGCCGACCGGGCGCTCGCCGCGGTGCAGCCAGGTCACCTCGACGCCGTCGGGCGTCATGATCTTCTGCTCCTCGGCGGCGTCCGCCACCTCGACGAACGCGTGCACCACCGCGCCCGCCGGCATCTGCTCCAGGGCCGCCGCGACGGCCGGCAGCGCGCTCTCGTCCCCCACCAGGAGGTGCCAGTCCGCCGAGGCGTCCGGGCCGTAACCCCCGCCCGGCCCCAGGAAGGTCACCCGGTCGCCCGGGACCGCCCGAGCGGCCCAGGGCCCGGCGAGGCCCTCGTCGCCGTGGACCACGAAGTCGATCGCCAGCTCACGGGCGACCGGATCCCAGGAACGCACCGTGTACGTACGGGTCGTGGGCCACAGCTCCCGGGGCTGCTCCTCGCGGATGCGCGCCATGTCGAAGGGGTGCGCGTAGTCGGCTCCCTCGGGGGCGAAGCAGAGCTTGACGTAGTGATCGGTGTATCCGGAGAGCCCGAAGTCGGCGAGGCCCTCGCCGCCGAGCACCACACGCACCATGTGCGGGGTGATCTGCTCGGTGCGCACCACCTCGGCCCCCTGTGCCCGGGGTGCCTGCCGCTCCGGTCGTTCTGCCACGAGGTTCTCCCTGATTCGATTGCTTAGGCTTACCTAAGCTAGCACCTCATCCCTGGAGAGTGGAGAGCAGGCGCTGGAGGGCACCGCCCAGCCCCCACCGCTTCGCGAGGGCTTCGAGGGCGGCCGGATCGCGCGGTCCCGCGGGCAGCGCGGGGTCGAAGTCCGGCAGGGGCACGTCATCGGCGACCCGGACCACCTTCGGTGCGACGGCCACATAGGCCCGCGCCTCGTCGAGCCGCTTGCGCCGGGCGGGCGTCAGCGCGGCCCCCGGGTCGTCGACGGCGGCCATGATCCCGGCCAGGTCGCCGAAGTCGGCCAGCAGTTTCGCCGCGGTCTTCTCGCCGATCCCGGGGACGCCGGGCAGTCCGTCGCTCGGGTCGCCGCGCAGCAGGGCCAGATCGACGTAGCCGGGGCCGTCCACCCCGTACTTCTCGCGCAGCCACGCCTCGTCCGTCAGCTGGAGCGAGCCGACGCCCTTCAGCGGGTAGAGCACCCGCACCCCGCGCGCGTCGTCGACCAGCTGGTAGAGATCGCGGTCGCCGGTCACGATGTCCACGGGGCCGGTCGCCCGGCCGGCGAGGGTGCCGATCACGTCGTCCGCCTCGTAGCCCGCGACGCCGACCCGGGCGATACCGAGCGCGTCGAGCACGTCCTTGATGACCGGCACCTGCGGGGCCAGGGTGTCCGGGGTCTCCTCCTCGTCGGGCAGCCCCTCGGCGGTCTCCACCGCGACCCGGTGCGCCTTGTACGACGGAATCAGCTCGACCCGCCAGTGGGGCCGCCAGTCCGCGTCCATGCAGGCGACCAGGTCGTCGGGGCGGTGGTCCTGGACCAGGCGCCCGATGAAATCGAGCAGCCCGCGCACGGCGTTGACCGGGGTGCCGTCCGGGGCGCGCACCGAGTCGGGGACCCCGAAGTAGGCGCGGTAGTAGAGGGAGGCGGTGTCGAGGAGCATCAGGCGTCGCGTCACCCCCCGATGATGCCGCACGCCTCGGACACCCGGCCGCCGCGCGCACCGGCGTCGCGCGCTCCGCCCCTCGCGCGCGCCGCTCCTCCCGGCCACGGGCTGTCAGGGACACGGAAACGCGGGGGACGGATGACGGAAACCCCCCGTTCATATGTGACCTGGATCACTCTTGTGTTTGGGTTCTGTAAGTGAGGGCAGGCGCGCAGCCGGAGCGGATCACGTACCGGTTTCAACCAGTGCACGTGCCATGCGGACCGAATCCGCGCCGCTCCACGGTCTGCCGGAGGGGGTGGCAGACCGTTTTCGGTTCAACCCGCGAGGTGTATGTGTCAAGGCTGCAAGCTGAACGCTTGTACAAAGTGTTCGGCAGACGACCCGATCAAGCCGTGCAGAAGCTCGAAGGCGGCGCCGACCGCGACGAGCTGCGGGCCGACGGAACGACCGCAGCGGTGATCGACGCCTCGTTCACCGTGGAACCGGGACAGATCTTCGTCGTGATGGGTCTGTCCGGGTCCGGGAAGTCGACGTTGCTGCGCATGCTCAACGGCCTCCTGGAGCCCACGGCCGGACGCGTGCTGTTCGACGGCCAGGACCTGACCGCCCTGAGCCCCGCCGAACTGCGCCACGTCCGGTCCTCCAAGATCAGCATGGTGTTCCAGCACTTCGCTCTCTTTCCGCACCGCAGCGTGCTGGAGAACGCCGGATACGGCCTGGAGGTCCAGGGCGTGCCGCGCGCCGAGCGCGAGCAGCGCGCCGCCGAGGCGCTGGAGCTGACCGGCCTGGCCGGCTGGGAGAAGTCCTGGCCCGACGAGCTCTCCGGCGGCATGCAGCAGCGCGTCGGCCTGGCCCGCGCCCTGGCCACCGACGCCGACCTGCTGCTGATGGACGAGTCCTTCAGCGCCCTCGACCCGCTGATCCGCCGCGACATGCAGGACCAGCTGCTCGAACTGCAGAAGCGGCTGAAGAAGACCATCGTCTTCATCACCCACGACCTCAACGAGGCCATGCGCCTCGGCGACCGCATCGCCGTCATGCGCGACGGGCGGATCGTCCAGCTCGGCACCGCCGAGGACATCCTCGTCACCCCGGCCAACGACTACGTCGCCTCCTTCACTCAGGACGTCGACCGGACCCGGGTGCTGACCGCCGGCGCCATCATGGCCGAGCCGCACACCGTCATGGGCACCAGCACGGACGACGGCAAGGAACTGCGCACCGCCGCCGACGTGCTCGCGGCCGCCCCGGCCACCGTCACCGAGTCCACGCCGATCATCGAGCTGTTCACGCCCTGCTCGCAGAGCGGGGTCGCGGTCGCCGTGACCGATGACGAGGACAAGCTCGTCGGTGTCGTACCGCGCGCCCGGCTGCTCGCCGTCCTCGGCGAACCGATGACCCCCGCCGAGGCCCCGAAGGACGTCCGCACCGGCACGACCGGCACCACCGGCACGAAGAAGGTGGCCAGTGTTTAGGCTCCCTCTCGGCGACTGGGTCGACTCCGCCGTCGACTGGCTCCAGACCCATCTGGCCTGGCTCTTCGACGCGATCAGCTCCATCGTCAGCAACATGTTCGACGGCATAGCCGCCGTACTCTCCGCCCCCGCCCCGCTGCTCTTCGCGGGCATCGTCGCGGTCATCGCCTGGTGGCTGCGCGGTCTGCTCGCCGGTGTGCTCGCCTTCGTCGGCTTCGCCGTCATCGACTCCGTCGAGCTGTGGGACGAGGCGATGGACACCCTCACCCTGGTGCTCGTCGCCACCATCATCGCGTTGGTGCTGGCCGTACCGCTGGGGATCTGGGCCTCCCGCTCCAAGACCGTCAGCGCGGTGACCCGGCCGGTCCTGGACTTCATGCAGACCATGCCCGCCATGGTCTATCTGATCCCCGGCGTCATCTTCTTCGGCGTCGGCGTGGTGCCCGGCATCATCGCCACCATCATCTTCTCGCTGCCTCCGGGCGTCCGGATGACCGAACTCGGCATCCGCCAGGTCGACGGCGAGCTCGTCGAGGCGGCCGAGGCCTTCGGCACCACCAAGCGCAACACCCTGCTGCGGGTCCAGCTGCCCCTCGCGCTGCCCACGATCATGGCGGGCATCAACCAGGTCATCATGCTGGGCCTGTCCATGGTGGTCATCGCCGGCATGGTCGGCGGCGGCGGCCTCGGCGGCGCCGTCTACCGCGCCATCGGCAACGTGGACGTCGGCCTCGGCTTCGAGGCGGGCATCTCCATCGTCATCGTGGCGATGTACCTGGACCGGATGACCGGCGCGCTCGGCCGCGAGGTCTCCCCGCTCGCCCGCCGCGCCCTCGCCAGGGCGCAGGCGATGGCCGGCGGACTCAAGATCTGGAACCACCGCCCGCAGCCCGTCGTCGCCGTCTCCGGCGTCGTGATCCTCGCGCTCGTCGCGGGCGCCCTGGGGATCTTCGGCTCCTCCGGCTCGGACGGGAAGAAGGACACCGCCGGCCAGAAGGACATCGGCGCGGGCAAGAAGATCAGCATGGGCTACATCCCGTGGGACGAGGGCATCGCCTCCACCTTCCTCTGGAAGGAGATGCTGGAACGGCGCGGCTTCGAGGTCGACGTCAAGCAGTACGAGGCCGGCGCGCTCTACACCGGTATGGCCAACGGGCAGATCGACTTCGAGACCGACTCCTGGCTCCCGGTCACCCACGCCAGCTACTGGAAGAAGTACAAGGACAAGCTTGAGGACATGGGCTCCTGGTACGGCCCGACCTCGCTGGAGCTGGCCGTTCCCTCGTACATGAAGGACGTCCGGTCGCTGGAGGACCTCAAGGGCAAGGGCGCGCAATTCAAGGGCAGGATCGTCGGCATCGAGCCGAGCGCGGGCGAGAGCGGCCTGCTCAAGGACAAGATCCTTCCCGGTTACGGCCTGGACAAGGAGTACAAGGTCGTCGACGGCTCCACGCCCTCGATGCTGGCGGAGCTGAAGCGCGCGTACGCCAAGAAGGAACCGATCGTCGTTCCGCTCTGGTCGCCGCACTGGGCCTACAACCAGTTCGAGCTGACCAAGCTCAAGGACCCCAAGAACCTCTGGGGCAAGGGCGACGGCATCCACACCCTGGCCCGCAAGGGCTTCTCCGCCGACAACCCCGAGGTCGGCAGCTGGCTCAAGAACTTCAAGATGAGCGAGGACCAGCTCACCAGTCTTGAGGCGCAGATCCAGAAGTCCGGCTCCGGCAAGGAGCAGGAGGCGGTCCGCACCTGGCTGAAGGCCAACCCGGACGCCGCCGACAAGTGGACCCCGGTCACCGGGGCCGGCACGGCCAAGGGCGCCAACGGCAAGGACGAGCGCGACCGCGCCGTCGAGATGGCCTGGTTCCCCTGGGAGGAGGACATCGCCGCCACGTACCTGTGGAAGGCGGTCCTGGAGGAGCGCGGCTACAAGATCAACCTCAAGCAGTTCGAGGTCGGTCCGATGTACACCGCGATGTCGCGCGGCCAGATCGACGTGCAGTTCGACGGCTGGCTGCCCTACACCCAGAAGAACTACTGGACGAAGTACGGCTCGCAGCTGAGCGACCTCGGCTCCTGGTACGGTCCGACGTCGATCGAGGTCGCGGTGCCCTCCTACGTGAAGGACGTCAAGTCCCTCGCCGACCTCAAGGGCAAGGGCGCGCGGTTCAAGGGCCGGATCGTCGGCATCGAGCCGGGCACCGCCACGATGGAGAACCTCAAGAAGAACGTCCTGCCGACCTACGGCCTGGACAAGGAGTACAAGGTTCTCGACTCCTCGACGCCCGGCATGCTCGCCGAGCTGAAGCGCGCGTACGCCAAGAAGGAGCCCATCGCGGTGCTCCTGTGGACCCCGCACTGGGCGTACAGCGAGTACGGCATGACGAAGCTGGCGGACCCGGAGAAGGCCTTCGGCGACGGCGACCGGCTGCACACCATCGCGTCCAAGGACTTCCCGAAGAACTACCCGCGGCTGACCAAGTGGTTCAAGGACTTCAAGCTGAGCGAGGACCAGCTCGCCGGCCTGGAGAACCAGATCCAGAAGCGCGGCACGGGACACGAGGAAGAGGCCGTGAAGGCCTGGATGGAGAAGAACCCGGGCATCGCGGACAAGATGGCTCCGCAGTAGGGCTCCCGCAGGCCCCGCAACACCGGAAAGGGTGGGTACCGCCGACGGCGGGCCCGCCCTTTCCGGGTCTCCGGACCTCCACCGCCCGGCCGACCTTGCGCAACCGCATGCGTAATGTGCCGGCAGCCGGGAGGATGGCGAGTCGGGAGGGAGCCGGACATGGACGAGAAGGAAGCACTCCGCGTGGGCGCCGCGGTCCGCCGCAGACGCAGGAGCCTGGGGCTCACGCTGGCCGCGGTCGCCGGCCGCAGCGGTCTGTCCGTGCCGTTCCTCAGCCAGATCGAGAACGAGCGGGCCCGGCCCAGCGCCCGGTCCCTGGACCGGGTCGCCGAGGCCCTGGAGACCACCACGGCCCGGCTGCGCGCCGCCGCGGACTCCGCCCGCGCCGTCGACGTCGTCCGCGCGGGCGAGGGCGACGGGGTACGCAGGGTGGTACGCGGACGCCATCAGCTCAGCGCCCTGGAGTTCACCGGGGAGCTCGACCTCGGCCGCGAGTTCCAGCACCGCAACGACGAGGTGATGTACGTGGCGCAGGGCGCCGCCGAGGTGGAGGCCGAGGGGCAGGCGTACCGGCTGGAGCAGGGCGACACCCTCTTCCTCTCCGGCGGGGTGCGCCACCGCTGGCGGGCCACCGTGCCCGGTACGCGGCTGCTGGTCGTCGCGGTCGCCGAGCACATCGACGCCACCTACGACCCGCGCCGCTGAGGGGGGCCGTCGTGCGAGTCGTCTCCCTGGTCCCCTCGCTCACCGAGGCCGTCGCCGTCACCGCGCCGGGTCTGCTGGTCGGGGCCACCGACTGGTGCACCCGTCCGGCCGGACTGACCGCGGCCCGGATCGGCGGCACCAAGAATCCCGATGTGGCCGCGGTCCTCGCGCTCCGGCCCGATCTCGTCGTCGCCAACGAGGAGGAGAACCGCGAGGCGGACCTCGCGGCGCTCCGGGCCGCCGGGACCGAGGTGCTCGTCACCACGGTCCGCACCCTCGACCAGGCCTTCGCGGAGCTGGACAGGCTCCTGGTCACCGCCTGCGGGGCGGCCCGGCCGCGCTGGCTGGACGAGGCCGAGGCGGCCTGGGACGCCCTGCCGCCGCCCTCCGGGCCGCGCCGCGCGATCGTGCCGGTCTGGCGCAGGCCCTGGATGGTGCTGGGCCGTGACACCTTCGCCGGGGACCTGCTGGCCCGGCTCGGCGTCGAGAACGTCCACGCGCATCACGCCGAGCGCTATCCCCGCATCCCGCTCGACGCGCTGAACGCGGCGGGCGCCGATCTGGTGGTGCTGCCCGACGAGCCCTACCGCTTCACCGCCGACGACGGACCCGAGGCCTTCCCGGCCCTGCCCGCCAGGCTCGTCGACGGGCGGTACCTCACGT
Organism: Streptomyces sp. NPDC057697; assembly: GCF_042799335.1. Classification (NCBI taxonomy): domain Bacteria; kingdom Bacillati; phylum Actinomycetota; class Actinomycetes; order Kitasatosporales; family Streptomycetaceae; genus Streptomyces; species Streptomyces sp. NPDC057697. The sequence goes on from NZ_JBHVJA010000006.1 coordinate 239,355, forward strand.
GGTACGGACCGTCACTGGTGCGGGCGCCTGCGGCGCTGCGAGCAGCGCTCCGCTGAACAGCCCGCGCAGCGTCCGTGCCCCGGCCACCGCCCACGCCGCCACCAGCAGGACGTACAGCGCGACGGCCAGCCAGGTGTACGCCGTGAGACCGGTGTGCCGGGCCAGCCCCGCGGCGCCCGTGACACACGTACCGACGGGGAAGGTGAACCCCCACCACGTCATGCCGAAGGTCATCCCGTTCCGTGCCGCCCGCACCACCAGCGCGACGGCCAGCGCCAGCCACAGCAGCGCGAAACCCATCACCGGCACCCCGTACAGCACGGCGAACACCCCGAACCCCGAGGCGTACGGCGCCCTGATCGCACCCGGCGCCACATCGGCGAGCTGGTTGACCGCGGTCGTCGACTGCCCCAGCGGGCCCAGGACCAGGAAGAGCGTGGGCGTCAGGGCGAGCGGCAGCGGCCCCCGGTGGACGAGCCGGGCGAAGATCAGCGGCAGCATCACCAGCGTGGCCAGCAGGCTCAGCCCGAACATCGCGTAGCAGGCCAGCAGCATCGCTTCCCGCCACTGACCGGCCGGCAGCTCCGGCACCAGCAGCGGGCCGAGGGCCGCGGAGACCATCGGGGCCACCACCGGCAGCAGCCACACCGGCGACGCGTTGCCGGGCTCGATCCGGTGGCGTACGACCATCAGATACGGGATCGCGACCGCGGCGGCCAGCCCGATCAGCGTGCCCGCCGTGTACAGCACCACGTCCATCGCGAGGGCGGCCCCGTGCCCGACGACGTCCTTGCCGACCACCATCGACGAGCCGCCGACGGCCAGCAGAGCCATCGACAGGCAGCCGTAGAACGGGGCCACGGCCGGATCGAGCAGATGGCCGCGGGCCTGGTCGCGATGGGCGATCCAGTGTCCGGTACGGGCCACCAGCACCGCGGCGAGCGCGAGGGCCGCGAGCGCCCACACCACCGTGCAGGCCGCCCGCAGACCCGGGACGTGCACGGGCAGCGCGACACCCGCGCTCGCCACGATCGCGGTGCCCATGACGGTCGCGTACCAGTTGGGGCCGATGTGCCGCAGCGACGGCAGCCGCTCGGCGGCCGGGATCGGAACGGGGGACTGCTGCGCCTGCTGTGTCTGCTGCGCCTGCGGAAAGATGGCCATGCCACGATTTTCCCGAAGGGGTCCGACCCCCACCAGGGATCCCGTATCTATGAGGTCATAAGGTGGCTTTATGGCCGGCGAAGCGCATGTCCCCCTCTCCCACCGGGTCCCCGACCTCGGGGCGCTGGAACTCCTGCTCGCCGTCGCCCGGCACGGCAGCCTGGGACGCGCCGCCCGGGACGTCGGCGTCACCCAGCCCGCCGCCAGCAGCCGCATCCGGTCCATGGAGCGGCAGCTCGGCGTGGCCCTGCTGGACCGCTCCCCGCGCGGCTCCCGGCTCACCGACGCGGGCGCGCTGGTCACCGACTGGGCGCGCAGGATCGTCGAGGCGGCCGAGTCCTTCGACGCGGGCGCGCAGGCGCTGCGCGACCGGCGGGACTCCAGACTGCGGGTCGCCGCCTCCATGACCATCGCCGAGTACCTGCTGCCCGGCTGGCTGATAGCGCTGCGCGCCGAACGGCCCGACACGGCGGTCTCGCTGCGCGCCGGGAACTCGGCGGCGGTCGCGGGCCGGCTGCTCGCGGGCGACGCCGATCTGGGATTCGTGGAGGGCCTGTCGGTACCGGAAGGGCTCGACGGCACGGTCATCGCCCACGACCGGCTGGTCGTCGTGGTCGCCCCGTCGCACGCCTGGGCCCACCGCCCCACCCCGCTCACCCCGCAGGAACTGGCCGCGACCCCGCTGATCCTGCGCGAACACGGCTCCGGCACCCGCCAGGTCCTGGACGCGGCCCTCGCCGTGCACGGCGGCCTCGCCCGGCCGCTGCTCGAACTCTCCTCCACGACCGCGGTGAAGGGGGCGGCGGAGAGCGGAGCAGGGCCGTGCGTCCTGAGCGAACTGGCACTCGGCGAGGAGCTGTCCTCGCGCCGCCTGGTCAAGGTCCCGGTCGCCGGAGTGCGCCTGCGCCGCCAGCTGCGCGCGGTCTGGCCCGCCGGACACCGCCCGACGGGCCCGGCCCGCGACCTGCTCTCCCTGACCGCGCGGGACGGCCGGGCACATCCGTGAAATCCCGTACGCCCCGCTGAACCCGCTGGTGGACGGCTGCCCCGTGGTGAAGGATGCGCGGACGGATGTGATCGCCCCACCCGCCATGGGCGTCCGTCGGTACTGGGCCGACCTGCCCGCTCGCGTCCGGAGCGCCGTCGAGGACATCCCCGGCGCCCGCGTCGTCGAGGCGCGCGGCCAGGACGGCGGGTTCTCGCCGGGGGTCGCCGCCCGCGTCCGGCTCGCGGACGGGCGGCGTGCCTTCGTCAAGGCCGTGAGCGCCGCGACCAATCCGCACAGCCCCGATCCGCACAGCCCCGATCTGCACCGCGCCGAGGCCGGGCACACCGCCGCGCTGCCGCCCGGCGCCCCCGTGCCCGCCCTGCTCGGTTCGTACGACGACGGCACGGTGGTCGCGCTCGTGTTCCAGGACATCGACGGCCGCCAACCCCGCGTCCCCTGGGACCCCGCGGAGCTGGAGCGGGTCCTGGCGGCGGTCGATGAGCTGGGCCCCGCCCCGACCCCGGCCCCGTTCGCGGCGCCCGCCGTGGCCGTCGCCGCGGCGGAGGCGTTCAGCCGCTGGCGGAAGCTGCTCGCCGCGGGGGATCCGGGCGGGCTCGACGCCGCGTGAGGCCGCCTTTCGGACAGAAGGCGCCAATGGTGACGGATCAGACCTTTGAGCCATCCGGCCGCTCCGGGCCCGGCCCCTCGTGTGCTCCTGGCTCGGCCGTCCGTGTGCTCCGGACTCCGGCCGTCCGTGTGCTCCGGACTCCGGCCGTCCGTGTACCGAGGGCCCGGCTGGTCCGTGTGCTCCTGGCCTGCCTGTCCGTGCCCTCCGGGCCCGGCCGTCCGTGTACCGAGGGCCCGGCCGCTTCGAGTGTTCCGGGCTCAGGTCAGGAAGCCGCGCAGCAGCGCGGCCGTCCCCGCGCAGTGCTCGCGCATCACCGCGCGCGCGGCCTCCCCGTCCCCGTCGAGGACCGCCTCGACGAGGCTGGTGTGCTGGTGCTGCGAATGCTCCAGGTTCCGCACGAGCAGCGGTATGCAGTCCAGCAGGTCGTTCAGTCCGGCCCGGACGGCCGCGTACTGCGTGGTCAGCGACGCGGACCCGGAGAGCTCGGCCAGGGTCAGATGGAACAGCGTGTCGCGTCTGCGGTAGTCCTGGAGCGGCGCCTCGTGCGTCGCCGTCAGGGCCGCGCGCAGCCGGTCCGCGCCCTCGCCGTCGAGCCCCCGCGCCGCGCACAGCTCGGCCGCCCCGGCCTCCAGCACCTCGCGGAAGCGCAGCACGTCCTCGATGTCGACGGACGCGATCCTGCGGCGCAGCTCGTCCTCGCCGGGGCTCTCGGTGCGCAGCAGCACGAAGGTGCCGCCGTACCGGCCGCGCCTGCTCTCCACCAGGCCCTGGTCCTGCAACACCTTCAGCACCTCGCGCAGGGTGACCCGGCTGATCCCCAGCAGCTCGGCCAGATCGCGCTCGGCCGGCAGCCGCCCGCCGCCCGGCACCAGCCCGAGCCGGATGACCTGGAGGATCTGCTCCAGCGCCTCCTCGAAGCCGTTCCCCGCCCGGACCGGCCGCAGCACGGGCATCAGGCGGTCGATGAACTCGCTCTCCCCTGCCACGCCCCGCTCCCCTCCCGGTCACTCGGCCGACCATCGGATCAGTGGTCGACCGGCAATGGTTGACCGTCACACCTTAGAGCGTCCTGCGGCGGGCCCATGACCTGTCCTCGGACGGCCGCCTGCCGTGCGGTGTCCGGTGCGCACGCGCGCCGCGTGGTCGGGACCGTCCCCGTGGACCCGGTACGGGGACGGTCCCGCGCCTTGCGCTCGCACGCACCGGGCACCGCACGGCCCGGCCTCCGGCCGGACGACGGCACTTCGAAGACCGGGCCTCGCGGCGCCGCGGGGCCGCAGCACGCCCCTCACGCGTTGCCGTCGCCCCCGTGCCCACGGCCCGGCCGAAGCGGTCGGTCCCGTGTGCCGCGACGCATGACGCACACGCCCGGGGCCCGCGCCCCGGCCACCCGCCGCCGGACGTTCCGTTCTCTTCCGCCTCTTCCGCCGACCGGACCCTAGAGTGTGCGGATGAGCAACGCGACACCGCCCGGCTGGTACCCGGACGCCGCGATACCGGGCACCGACCGCTGGTGGGACGGGACGGCGTGGACCGCCCACACCCGCCCGGCCGCCACGATCCCCCGGGTGCCCGAGCCGGCCTCCGCCGCACCCGCCACCACGGCCCGGAGCGGCACCCGGACCGTCGCGGTCGCCGTGGCCGGACTGATCGTGGTCGGTGCCGCCGTCACCGGAGCCGTTCTGCTGGGCAGGGACGACGACGGGACGCGGCCCGAGTCCGGACCGAGCGGATCCGCAGCGCCGCCCGCCACCGCGACCGCCACCCCCTCGCCGGACGGCTCACCGGGCGGGGACGACCCGAAGGTCCTCGTCGACCAGCTCAACGGCATCACCCTGCCGGTCCCCGACGGCTGGGAGAAGCCCGGCAGGACCGTCGAACCGGTCCCCACCATCCGTACCGTCGAACCCTACGAGTGCCCCGGCAGCTCCTCCAGCTTCTGCTACCACGGCACGGTGACCAGCCGCACCGCCAACGCCACCGGCACCACCTCCGCCGAGCAGCTCGCCCGGCAGGACATCACCGCCGCCGCCGACCGCGCCTACGAGAAGAACATCGTCGGCAACCGGATCCACGGCGGCATCACCTCCCACGACCAGCTCGACTCCGCGCCCGTGAGCGTCGCCGGACGGGCCGGGTACCAGGTGCGCTGGCGCGTCAACACCGGCAAGGGGCCCGGCGGTTACGTCCAGTCGCTCGTCTTCCCGTCCACGGTCGGCAGCGAGTCCCTGATCATCGTGCGCTACGCCTTCGACGCGGGCCCCGGCGGGCCGCCGCTCTCGCTGATGGACACCCTCACCAAGGGAATCCGGCCGATCGGCGACAGCGCGGCGAGCGGAGGCGCGGGCAGCTCCCTCGCCCCCTGACCCGAGCCGCCCGGCTCACAGGAACGTACGGCCCTCGCCCCGGTACGTCGGCACGGTCGCGGTCACCCGGTCGCCCTCGATCAGCTGCAACGCGTCGAAGCGCTCGCACAGTTCCCCGGCCTTCGCGTGCCGGAACCACACCTTGTCACCGATCAGCAGATCGTCGGCCGGGGCACCGAGCAACGGGGTCTGCACCTCGCCCGGCCCCTCCTGCGGGTCGTAGCGCAGCCCCTCCGGCAGATACGGGACGGGCAGTCGGTCCGGACCCGCGGGACCGGACGCCGGATAGCCGCCGCCGAGGACCGTCACCACGCCCACGCCCGGACGGCGCACCACGGGCTGGGCGAACAGCGCCGCCGGACGCGCCGTGAACGACGTGTAGTTGTCGAAGAGCCTCGGCACGTAGAGCCCCGACCCGGCCGCGATCTCGGTCACCGCGCGCTCGGCCGCCGTGTGCTGCACGCTGCCCGTGCCGCCGCCGTTCACGAACTCCAGGCCTGGCGCCACCGCCCGTACCGCGCGCACCACCTCGGCCCGCCGGACGGCCAGTTCCCTGCGGCCCGCGGTCTGCATCAGCCGGATCGCCCGGGAGCGCAACGGCCGCCCCGCGACCGCGTCCCCGACACCGGCGATGTGCCCCTCGTACGCCATCAGCCCCACCAGCCGGAAACCCGGCCGCCGGGCCACCGAGCGTGCCAGCTCGGCCAGTTGGGCGGGGGAGCGCAGCGGCGAGCGCAGCGCGCCCACCCGGACCCGGCCCCCGAGCAGCCTCAGCGAGGTGTCCAGCTCCAGACAGACCCGGATCTCCTCGCGGCCGCCCGCCCGCGCCGCGTCGATCAGCTCCAGCTGCGCGTGGTCGTCGACCATCACCGTCACCGCGGCGGCCAGCTTCGGATCGGCGGCCAGCTCCGCGAAGGCGGCCCGGTCGGCCGACGGATACGCCAGCAGCACGTCCTCGAACCCGGCCCGCGCCAGCCACAGCGACTCCGCCAGCGTGAACGACATGATCCCGGCGAATCCGGGCCGCGCGAGCACACGCTCCAGCAGGGCCCGGCAGCGCACCGACTTGCTCGCCACCCGGATCGGTTTCCCGGCCGCCCGGCGGACCAGGTCGTCGGCATTGGCGTCGAAGGCGTCGAGATCGACGACGGCGATCGGGGCGTCCAGATGGGCAGTGGCCCGGTTGTAACGGGTCCGGTCAGCGGCACGGGCAGTCATGGCCGCAGCTTGCCAGACGTCCGTACCGCTGGGTAGGGGGATGATCCGCGCAGATCGTCCGGGGCCGGGCCGCCCGCTCCCGCAGGGGCCGTTCCACCCCGTAGAGTGACGGCACGCGGCAACCAACGGGCCTGCCTGTGACGTCGATCCGCGCACGGTACGGAATGGGACCAGGGGGGCGGATGAGTACCGAGGCGCAGCGCGCTCCCGTCCCGCCCCGCCCCACGACCCCGCCCCCGGCGCCGGACCCGGCGGCGACGGACGACGGCGCCCCCGCCCCGGCGGCCCCGGACGCACCACCGCCCCCGGCGGACGTGCCGCCCGAGGAGACCACGGCCCGGCTCCGGCCCGTGCCCCCGGCCCCCGTGCCCGCACCGCCCGCACCCGAAGCGCCCGCCGTCGTCCCGCCGCGGCCGGAACAGCCGCCCGCGGCGACCCGGCGGCGGCCCGTCGGCGCCGTGGACCTCACCCCGCGCCCCGGAGCGGTGCCACCGCCCCCGGCCGGCCCGGCCCCCGTCCCGTACGCGTACCGGCCGCCCCAGCCGTATTTCGGTGTCCCTCCCGAGACGCCCGCCGAGACCACCACCCGGCTGCGTCCGATCCGTACCCGGCACCCCGCCAGGACCGCGGGCGCCGCGGTCTGCGTCGTGCTCGGACTCGGACTGATCGGCGGCGCGGCCACCGGTGCCTGGCTCACCAGCGACTCCTCGGCCGACGCGTCCGCCCGCAGCGCCTACACCGTGGGCCGCTCCGCCTGGCACAGCGTCCCCGTGGACACTCTCTTCCCCCGCACGCTGAAGGGCGACGGAGCGGGGCCCGGCGGTGCCGACCGGGTCTGGACCCGGATCGCCGTCGCCCCGGACGGCGGCTGCCGGTCGGCCCTGGACCCGCTGCTCGCCAGGACCCTCGGCCCGGTCGGCTGCGAGCGCCTGCTCCGCGCCACCTATACCGACGCCACCAGCAGCAGCGTCACCACGGTCGGCGTGATCTTCACCGAGGGCGACGCGGCGGCGATGAAGGCGCTGAGCACCCGCTTCACCACCCAGGACCTCGGCCGGCGTACCGACCTGATGCCCCGCACCTACCCCGTCGAGGGAACGGTCGCCGCCGGATTCGGCGACCGGCAGCGGGCCAGCTGGACGGTCCATGTGCTGACCGAGGTGCCCGTCGTGGTGTTCGCCGTGTCCGGCTTCGCCGACGGGCGCACCGTCACCGACCCGCAGCCCGCCGCCCGGGCCGTGGCCCCGGGAGCCACGACGGCCGCCGCCCAGGCCGGGCTCGGCCACGAGGCCGCAGGACTGGCCGACCGGATCGAACGCGGCCTGCGCCGGACCGTCACCGACCTCACGGAAAAGCCGCGATGAGCCGCAGCCGCAGCCGCCGCCGCGCCCTGGGCGCGGTCTGCGCCGCCACCGCGTTCGCGCTCCTGCCCGCGGCCCCGGCCCGCGCCGACGCCATCCGGGACCAGCAGTGGGGCCTCCAGGCGCTCCACACCGAGCAGGCGTGGCGCACCACCAAGGGCCGGGGGATCACCGTCGCCGTCGTCGACACCGGGGTCGACGGCAGCCTCCCCGACCTCGCCGGGCAGGTCCTGCCCGGCAAGGACATGATCGGTTTCGGCGCCGGCCGGGGCGACCGCTCCTGGGCCCGGCACGGGACCGCGATGGCGGGCATCATCGCCGGTCACGGCCATGGAACCGGGCGCGACGACGGGGTGCTCGGCATCGCGCCCGAGGCGAAGATCCTCCCGGTCCGGGTGATCCTCGAAGCCTCCGACCCGGCCCGCGCCAAGGCCCGGGAATCACGGGGCACCGCCCTCGCCGACGGCATCCGCTGGGCCGCCGACCACGGCGCCGACGTCATCAACCTCTCGCTCGGCGACGACAGCAAGTCCGCCCACCCCGAGCCGGGCGAGGACGCCGCCATCCAGTACGCGCTGAAGAAGGGCGCCGTCGTCGTGGCCTCCGCGGGCAACGGCGGCGAGAAGGGCGACCACATCTCGTACCCCGCCGCCTACCCCGGCGTGATAGCGGTCGCGGCCGTCGACCGGTACGGCACCCACGCCGCGTTCTCCACCCGCCGCTGGTACGCCACCGTCAGCGCCCCCGGGGTCGACATCGTCGTCGCCGCCCCCGACCACCAGTACTACGTGGAATGGGGCACCTCCGCCGCCTCCGCCTTCGTCTCGGGCGCGGTCGCGCTGGTCCGCGCCGCACACCCGGGGCTGACGCCCGCCCAGATCAAGAAGCTCCTCACGGACACGGCCCGCAGCGCCCCCTCGTCCGGCCGCGACGACTCCCGGGGCTACGGCATCGTCGACCCCGCCGCCGCGATCGAGGTCGGGTCCGCGCTCCGCCCGGCCGACCTGCGCGCCGAGTCCGCCGCATCGGGCTACCGCAAGCGGTACTTCGGTCCGGGCCCCGGCCCCGGGAACGACGAGGGCAGCCCCGCGACCTGGCTCGCCGTCGGCGCGGGCGGTCTCGGCGCGCTGCTGCTGGCCCTGGCCGTGGCGCTCTGGCGAGGCAGGGGCCGCGGCCCGGCCGCCGCGCGCGGCTGAGGCACGGCCCTGTGTGCCGTGCGGCTCCTGGTCTCTTCGTCGGGGACGCTTCGTGGTGCGGTCGTGGCGCGGTGCTGAGGCTTGGTCCTTTGTGCCGTGCGATTCCTGGTCTCTTCGTCCGGGACGACGGTTCGCGTCCGGCCGCCGAGCGCGGCTGAGGCATGGTCCTGTGCGCCGTGCGATCCCTGACCTCTTCGTCCGGGACGACGGTTCGCGTCCGGCCGCCGAGCGCGGCTGAGGCACGGTCCTGCGCCCCGCGCGACCCCCGGCCCCTCCGTCCGGAACGGGCCGCGGATGCCGAGCGCCACGGGCCGCGCCGGGTGCCCCGGCCACGGGACCGGCAGGCGCCGACCTGTCGGTGGGGCGCGAAAGCCCAGGCACTACGCTCGCCCTGTGGCGCAGAAGAACATTCCGGACCCCGGATACTCCGACGACGACGGCACGGCCGACCCGGCACTCACCGAGGCGCTGGCCGCCTGGGCCCAGGACCGCGCGGCGGTCGGCCCGGTACTCGAAGCCCTCAGGGGCACCCGGCTCCTGGTCCCGGTCGTCGCGGTGCTGGGGGAGGTGGAGGAGGACGAGAACGGACTGCGCCGGGAGAAGACGAGCGACATGGCCGTACCGACCCTCCAGGCCGGCGGCCGACGCGCCCTGCCCGCCTTCACCTCGACCGCCTCGCTGGCCCTCTGGGACCCGCAGGCCCGCCCCGTCGCCGTACCGCTTCACCAGGCGTTGCAGGCCGCCGCGCACGAGAAGGCGGACACGGTCGTCCTCGATCTCGCGGGCCCGGTCGCCTTCGAGCTGACCGGCCCGGCCCTGCTCGCCCTCGCCGAGGGCCGGTCCGGAGCCGGTCCGCTGGACGACCCCGCCGTCGTCTCCGCGGTGCGGAACGCGGTCGCCGCCGAGCCCGCGGTGGTCCGGGCCCACCTCGGCCCCGGCCGGGCCGACGGCACGCTCGCGCTCGTCCTGGCGCCCGGCGCCCGGCCCGCCGAAGCGGCCCGCCGGGTCGCGGAGCTGCTGGCGGCCGACGAGGTCCTGCGCGCCCGGCTGGTGAGCGGACTCGACCTGGCACTGCTGCCGGCCGACGCCGCCGCGCCGGGCGAGCCCCTGTTCGCGCGCTGAGCGCACGACCGAGCCCCCTGTCCGAGGCGGACAGGGGGCTCGGTCGTACCCGGGGAAGCAGGGTGCCGGATCAGCCGAAGACGGGACCGGTGTACTTCTCGCCGGGGCCGTGGCCGGGCTCGTCCGGTACGAGCGAAGCCTCGCGGAACGCGAGCTGGAGCGACTTCAGGCCGTCCCGCAGCGGGGCCGCGTGGAAGGAGCTGATCTCCGTCGTGCTGGCGTCCAGCAGGCCGGCCAGCGCGTGCACCAGCTTGCGGGCCTCGTCGAGGTCCTTGTGCTCCTCGCCGTCCTCGGTCAGCCCGAGCTTCACGGCGGCGGCGCTCATCAGATTGACCGCGACCGTCACGATCACCTCGACCGCGGGCACCTCCGCGATGTCGCGGGCCATGTCGTCGAAGCCGGGGGAATCACTGGTGGGGGTCGCGTCACTCATGCGCCATACGATAGGCCCACGCCGATGCCGCCCCGCCCGCGGGAGCGCCGGTCGCGGGCCGGTTAGCGCCCGCCCGGGGGAGCTGCTAACCTTGTGTAACGACCGGCTGGGCAGCTATGTGCCCGGCCCACAAGTGGAGGCTCCGATCTCCCACCTGGCTGCTCTCCAAGGGCGGCGGGTCATCCGGTCAGGCGGTGGCCATCGTTCCGTACGGACGATGGAGACCGCCCGATGTGCCCCGCGGTTGACCGCGGTGGTTCCGGTTGTTCCAGGAGCCCCGCCTGTGTCCCGTCCGGGGCATTTTTATTGCACTGGTGCGGTTGGTCTCACGAAACAGACGTTACGTGGCTGTCCGCCAGGCGGCCGCGTGGTGCTACCGAGGAGGATCCATCAGCGCCGAGCCCCGCATCAACGACCGGATTCGCGTTCCCGAGGTGCGACTTGTCGGTCCCAGCGGCGAGCAGGTCGGGATTGTTCCGCTTGCCAAGGCCCTGGAACTCGCACAGGAGTACGACCTCGACCTGGTCGAGGTGGCGGCGACCGCCCGTCCGCCCGTGTGCAAGCTCATGGACTACGGGAAGTTCAAGTACGAGTCGGCCATGAAGGCCCGTGAGGCGCGCAAGAACCAGGCGCACACGGTCATCAAGGAGATGAAGCTCCGGCCGAAGATCGACCCGCACGACTATGACACCAAGAAGGGTCACGTCGTCCGGTTCCTCAAGCAGGGCGACAAGGTCAAGATCACGATCATGTTCCGTGGTCGTGAGCAGTCCCGCCCGGAGCTGGGCTTCCGACTGCTCCAGCGTCTGGCTTCGGACGTGGAGGAACTCGGCTTCATCGAGTCCAACCCGAAGCAGGACGGCCGGAACATGATCATGGTTCTGGGCCCGCACAAGAAGAAGACCGAAGCCATGGCCGAGGCCCGCGAGGCCCAGGCCGCCCGCAAGGCGGGGCGTCAGGGTTCCACCCCCGACGCCGAGGCCGCGGACGAGGCTGCCGAAGCGCAGCCCGAGGCTCCGGCCGAGACACCTTCCGAGGCGTGACCTCAGGGGTCGCCATCCAGGCGACCCCGGGTCTCCCCGGAATTCCCCACCAAGATCTGACGCCCCTGCTGCCCGGTGCCCGCACCGCGAGGGGCGCCACTGACGAGGAGAGAACGGCGCGATGCCGAAGAACAAGACGCACAGCGGTGCCAGCAAGCGCTTCAAGATCACCGGCTCCGGCAAGGTGCTCCGTGAGCGCGCCGGCAAGCGCCACCTTCTTGAGCACAAGTCGTCCAAGAAGACCCGCTCGCTGACCGGCACGGTCGTAGTGGCTCCGTCCGACGCCAAGAAGATCAAGAAGCTTCTCGGCAAGTGAGTCCGCGGCCCGCGGTGAACCCGTGGGCGGCGCACTCGACTCAGACCGGGACCAATTCGTTTCCGGGCCGTGTGAGTCCAACCACGGCCCCGCTACAAGGAGTTAAAAAGTGGCACGCGTCAAGCGGGCAGTAAACGCGCACAAGAAGCGCCGGGCGATCCTCGAGCAGGCCAGCGGCTACCGGGGCCAGCGCTCCCGTCTGTACCGCAAGGCGAAGGAGCAGGTCACCCACTCCCTCGTCTACAACTACAACGACCGCAAGAAGCGCAAGGGCGACTTCCGTCAGCTGTGGATCCAGCGCATCAACGCCGCTGCCCGCCAGAACGGCATGACGTACAACCGCCTCATCCAGGGTCTGAAGGCCGCCAACATCGAGGTGGACCGCAAGATCCTGGCCGAGCTCGCGGTCAACGACAGCAACGCGTTCGCCGCCCTCGTCGAGGTTGCCCAGAAGGCCCTCCCGAGCGACGTCAACGCCCCGAAGGCCGCCTGATCCAGGTCGCACTTCCTGTCTTCTGAGCCGGACCCGCAGGCGCTCGCCGCCTGCGGGTCCGGTGCGTTGCACGACACCTTCCGCACCTCCGTACGCAGAGAGGCCCGCCGCCGACCATGGGCACCCCCGAACCGATCTCCCCGCGATCGCCGCGCGTCGCCGCCGCCCGACGGCTGGCCAGGCGCAACTTCCGCGGCAAGGAGCGCAAGTTCATCGCCGAGGGACCGCAGGCCGTGCGCGAGGCCGCCGAACACCGCGGCAGCGACGGCGAGCCGACCCTCACCGAGCTGTTCGCCACCGTCGAGGCGGCCGGGCGGTACGCCGACATCGTCGCCGCCGCCCGCGCGGCCGGTGCCCGGGTGCACCTCGCCGACGGCGACGTGCTCGCCGACGTCTCCCAGACCGTCACCCCGCAGGGCCTGATCGGCGTCTGCCGCTTCCTCGACACCCCGTTCGACGCGATCCTCGCCGCGAAGCCGAAGCTCGTCGCCGTCCTCGCCCATGTCCGCGACCCCGGCAACGCCGGTACGGTGCTGCGCTGCGCCGACGCGGCGGGCGCCGACGCCGTCGTGCTCACCGACGCCTCGGTGGACCTCTACAACCCCAAGTCCGTCCGCGCCTCGGTCGGTTCGCTCTTCCACCTGCCGGTCGCCGTGGGCGTTCCGGTCGAACAGGCCGTGCGGGGCCTGCGGGAGGCGGGCGTACGGATCCTCGCCGCCGACGGAGCGGGCGAGGACGACCTCGACGACGAGCTGGACGCGGGGACCATGGGCGGCCCGACCGCCTGGGTCTTCGGCAACGAGGCCTGGGGCCTGCCGGAGGAGACCCGGGCGCTCGCCGACGCCGTCGTACGGGTGCCCATCCACGGCAAGGCGGAGAGCCTCAACCTCGCGACGGCGGCGGCCGTCTGCCTGTACGCCTCCGCGCGGGCCCAGCGCCCGAGGTGATCGCGCCTCCGTGCCACCGCAGGGTGTCGCTCCGTCACCGGCGACTAGTAGGGTGGCGAACTCGGGGGCCCACTGCACCGGTTCGAGAGGTGGGGTACGGGATATGGCTGTCGGCATGAGCAGGCCGCGCGAGACGCACGCGGCCGTCGTGCGCGCCCGCGAACTCCCCGGACCGGACGGGAGCCCGGAGCTCGGAGCCATGGACATGAGTGTCGATCCCGACGACCTGCCCGACGGCCTGGTGGTCGCCGACGAGACCGGCCGGGTCATCTGCTTCAACTCCGCCGCCGCCCGGATCACCGCGGTGCCCCGGGCCGCCGCCCTCGGCCGCCCCCTGGAACACGCGCTGCCGCTGGAGGATCTCAAGGGCCGCCGCTGGTGGTCCCTGACCGATCCCTACGGCGGACTCGCCACCCGGGTCGGCCAGCCCGAACGCAATCTGCTGCTGCCCGGCGGCCGGGAGGTCCTGGTCTCCGCCCGCTATGTGCGCGAGCACCCGACCGGGCCGGTGCGCCGCGTGGTGATCTCGCTCCGCGGCACCGAGGCCCGCCGCCGCACCGAGCGCAGCCACGCCGAGCTGATCGCGACCGTCGCCCATGAGCTGCGCTCCCCGCTGACCTCCGTCAAGGGCTTCACCGCGACCCTCCTCGCCAAGTGGGAGCGGTTCACCGACGACCAGAAGCGCCTGATGCTGGAGACGGTCGACGCCGACGCGGGCCGGGTCACCCGCCTCATCGCCGAGCTGCTCGACATCTCCCGGATCGACTCCGGCCGCCTGGAGCTGCGGCGCCAGCCCGTGGACCTCTCCGCCGCCGTCGAACGCCACATCCAGGCCCTCACCGCGAGCGGCCAGAGCCCCGACCGCTTCCTCGTGCGCACCTGCCAGCCGCTGATCGCGGTCTGGGCCGATCCCGACAAGGTCGACCAGGTGCTGGGCAACCTGCTGGAAAACGCGGTGCGCCACGGCGAGGGAACCGTCACCATCGAAGTCGCACCCGCACCCGCGAAGAGCGACGAGAAGGGAACGGCCGTCACCGTGAGCGACGAAGGCCCCGGCATCCCCGAGGAGTCGATGGCCCGCGTCTTCACCCGCTTCTGGCGGGGGAGCAAGCGCGGCGGCACGGGCCTGGGCCTCTACATCGTCAAGGGCATCGTCGAGGCGCACGGCGGCACGATCACGGTCGGCCGCGGCCCCGGCGGCGGCGCGGAATTCCGATTTATCCTGCCCGTGAGCACGCCGGCCTACCTGGTCTGAGCGGCCCACGGGCCTCCCACACATCCTGTGGCCCTTAGACTCGACCTTTGGCACCTTTGCGTCCTCCAGTCGTCGATCGGGGCCATGGGGGTCCGGGGCATCCCCCCGGTAAGCGCAGTATCAGCCAATCGGAAGCACGGGAAGAGATGTCGGCACCGAACAAGTCGTACGACCCAGTCGAGGTCGAGGCACTGAAACCGGAAGAGATCGAGCGCCTGCGGGACGAGGCCTTCGCCGCCTTCGCCGCCGCCGGTGACCTCGACGCGCTCGCCCAGGCGAAGACCGCGCACACCGGTGGTACCTCGCCGCTGTCGCTCGCCAACCGCGAGATCGGCGCACTGCCGCCGCAGGCCAAGGCCGAGGCCGGCAAGCGCGTGGGCCAGGCCCGCGGCGCCGTCTCCAAGGCCCTCGCCGCCCGTCAGGCGGAGCTGGAGGCCGAGCGGGACGCCCGCGTGCTGGTCGAGGAGGCGGTGGACGTCACCCTCCCCTACGACCGCACCCCGGCCGGTGCCCGCCACCCGCTGACGACCATCATGGAGCGCGTCGCGGACGTCTTCGTGGCCATGGGCTACGAGGTCGCCGAGGGCCCCGAGGTCGAGGCGGAGTGGTTCAACTTCGACGCCCTGAACTTCGTGCCCGACCACCCGGCCCGGCAGATGCAGGACACCTTCTTCGTCCAGGGCGCCGACGGCGCCAGGACCGACGAGTCCGGTGTCGTGCTGCGTACCCACACCTCGCCGGTCCAGGCCCGTTCCCTGCTCGACCGGGAACCGCCCGTCTACGTCGTCTGCCCCGGCCGCGTCTACCGCACCGACGAGCTCGACGCGACCCACACCCCGGTCTTCCACCAGATCGAGCTGCTCGCCGTCGACGAGGGCCTCACCATGGCCGACCTCAAGGGCACCCTCGACCACATGGTCCAGGCGCTCTTCGGCCCGGACATGAAGACCCGGCTCCGGCCGAACTTCTTCCCGTTCACCGAGCCGTCCGCCGAGATGGACATGGTCTGCTACGTCTGCCGCGGCGCGTCCGTCGGCAACCCGGACCGCCCCTGCCGCACCTGCGGCAGCGAGGGCTGGATCGAGCTCGGCGGCTGCGGCATGGTCAACCCCAAGGTGCTCGTCGCCTGCGGCGTCGACCCCCAGAAGTACAGCGGATTCGCCTTCGGGTTCGGCATCGAACGAATGCTGATGTTCCGCCACAACGTAGAAGACATGCGAGACATGGTCGAGGGTGACGTCCGGTTCACCCGGCCGTTCGGGATGGAGATCTGATGCGCGTCCCGCTTTCCTGGCTGCGGGAGTACGTCGACCTGCCGGCGACGGAGACCGGCCGTGACGTACAGGCCAAGCTCGTCGCCGTGGGTCTGGAGGTCGAGACCGTCGAGCAGACCGGCGCCGGCCTCAAGGGCCCGCTGGTCGTCGGACAGGTACTGACCATCGAGGAGCTGGAGGGCTTCAAGAAGCCCATCCGCTTCTGCACCGTCGACGTCGGCGACGCCAACGGCACCGGCGAACCGCAGGAGATCGTCTGCGGCGCCCGCAACTTCGCCGTCGGCGACAAGGTCGTCGTGGTCCTCCCCGGCGCCGTGCTGCCCGGCGACTTCGCGATCGCCGCCCGCAAGACGTACGGCAAGACCTCGCACGGCATGATCTGTTCCACCGACGAGCTCGGCATGGGCGACGACGGCACGCACGGCATCATCGTGCTGCCGCCGGAGCACGAGGCCGGTACCGACGCGATCGAGCTGCTCCAGCTCGTCGACGAGGTCCTCGACATCGCCGTCACGCCCGACCGCGGCTACTGCCTCTCCATGCGCGGCGTCGCCCGCGAGACCGCCATCGCGTACGGGCTGCCGCTGCGCGACCCGGCGCTGCTGGACGTGCCCGCGCCGAACGCGTACGGCTACCCGGTCAAGGTCGCCGACCCGATCGGCTGCGACCGCTTCACCGCGCGCACCGTCGTCGGCCTCCAGCCCGAGGCCCGCTCCCCGATCTGGCTCCAGCGCCGGCTGCAGAAGGCCGGGATGCGCCCCATCTCGCTCGCCGTCGACGTCACCAACTACGTGATGCTGGAGCTCGGCCAGCCGCTGCACGCCTACGACCGCACCCGCGTCGACGGGCCGATCGGGGTGCGCCGCGCCCAGCAGGGCGAGAAGCTCACCACTCTCGACGGCACGGTCCGCGTCCTGGACGCCGAGGACCTGGTCATCACGGACAACCGCGGGCCGATCGGCCTCGCGGGCGTCATGGGCGGTGCCAACACCGAGATCGCGGACGTCCAGGAGGACGGCCACAGCACCACCGAGGTCGTCATCGAGGCCGCGCACTTCGACGCGATCTCGATCGCCCGGACCGCGCGCCGCCACAAGCTCTCCTCCGAGGCGTCCAAGCGCTTCGAGCGCGGCGCCGACCCGCAGGCCGCGGCGGCCGCCGCGCAGCGCACCGTCGACCTGCTGGTGCTGCTCGCGGGCGGCACCGCCGAGGCGGGGGTCACCGAGGTCAGCGCCCCGTCCGCGCCCCGCACCATCGCGATGTCCGCCGACCACCCCGACCGGGTGGCCGGTGTCGCGTACGGCCGCGAGACCGTCGTACGCCGCCTCCAGGAGGTCGGCTGCGACGTCTACGGGCAGGACGAGCTGATCGTCACCGTGCCGTCCTGGCGCCCCGACCTCAACGAGCCGAACGACCTCGCCGAGGAGGTCATCCGGCTGGAGGGGTACGAGAACCTCCCGTCCACCCTCCCGACCCCGCCGTCCGGCCGCGGCCTCACCGACCGCCAGCGGCTGCACCGCAGGGTGGGCCGGGCGCTCGCCGGAGCGGGCTACGTCGAGGCGCTGAACTACCCGTTCATCGGCGAAGCGGTCCTCGACCAGCTCGGGCTCGACGCCGACGACGCCCGCCGCCGGACCGTCGAGCTCGTCAACCCGCTCTCCGACGAGGAGCCGGCGCTCCGCACCACGCTGCTGCCGGGCCTGCTCGGCGCGCTGCGGCGCAACGACGGCCGCGGCAGCCACGACCTCGCGCTCTTCGAGACCGGTCTGGTCTTCAGGCCGACCGGCACCGAGACCAGGGCCGTACGGCTGCCCGTCGACCGCCGTCCCACCGACGAGGAGATCGCCGCGCTCGACGCCGCGCTGCCGCGTCAGCCGCGCCGTGCCGCGGTCGTCCTCGCGGGCGCCCGCGAGCAGGCCGGCTGGTGGGGCAAGGGCCGCCCGGCCGACTGGGCGGACTCCATCGAGGCCGCCCGCACCATCGCCCGCGAGGCGGGCGTCGAGGTGACCGTCCGCAGCGACCGGCACGCGCCGTGGCACCCGGGCCGGTGCGCCGCGCTGTATGTCGTGGTCGACGGCGAGGAGACCCTCTTCGGACACGCGGGCGAGCTGCACCCGCGCGTGGTGAAGGACCTCCACCTGCCCGAGCGCACCTGTGCCATGGAGGTCGAGCTCGACGTCCTGGAGCAGGCCGTCGACGGCGCGCTCCAGGCACCCCGGATCTCCACCTTCCCGGTGGCGACCCAGGACGTCGCGCTGATCGTCGCGGAGAACGTCCCGGCCGCCGACGTGGAACGGGCGCTGCGCGAGGGCGCGGGCGAACTCCTCGAATCGGTGCGGCTGTTCGACGTCTTCACCGGTGAGCAGATCGGTGCGGGCCGCAAGTCCCTGGCGTACGCGCTGCGCTTCCGCGCGGCGGACCGCACGCTGACCGTCGACGAGGCCTCGGCCGCGCGCGACGCGGCGGTGGCCCTGGCCGCCGAGCGGACGGGCGCGGTGCTGCGGGGCGCGTAGCACCGCACGGGAGACACGGCGGGAGGGGCGCATCCGGTGACCGGGTGCGCCCCTCCCGCATGCTCGCCGAGCGGCCCGGACCGCACCCGGGCTCCGGAACGGCCCGGGGGGAACCCGGGCCGACCCCGCAGCCACCCTCCGATCCGTGGGCAGTGGGTCGTGCGGTCCGGCGCCGTCCGCGCTGCCGCGGAGCGTCGGGCAGGTCGGCAGAGCGGACGGCGCGGATGCGGGTCGTCGTGCTGTACGAGGGGGAGCAGACGACCCGTCCGCCTCTTGCGAGACGACTGATTCAACCGATCCGCGCGCCGGTACGACAGGGTGCGCGGCGGGACGGTTCGGGCATTGCGTTCACACCCCGTGTGAATCGTGCTCCACTGGTGCGACACGCCTCGGCGTGCCGAACCACCGGAGGGGCGCATGGGGGCAACGGAGCCCAACATTCTGCTGGCTGCCCTGATCGAGGAGGCGGGGGTCTCCCGGGCGGGTCTCGCCGCCCACATCAACCGGGCCGGCCGCTCCCGGGGGCTGCGCCTGCGGTACGAACACACCGCGGTGGCCCGCTGGCTGAAGGGGCAGCGCCCGCGCGGTCAGGTGCCCGATCTGATCTGCGAGGTGCTCGGGGACCGGCTGAGCAGGCCCCTCGCGCTGGACGACATCGGCATGGCGGCCCCGGGCACCGGCCCGGCCGCGCCCGCCTCCCCGCTCACCGGCTTCGTGGACCGGGCCACCGCGCTGTGGCGCTCCGACGAGGGGCGGCGCCCGCACGCCCTCGTCCCGGCCGCCGTCACCGGCACCGCGGCCGTGATGCCCGTCTGGGAGTGGGAGAACCCGCCGGAGGACACCGACGTGTCGCGCGGCGGTCCGGTCCGGGTCTGCATGGCCGACATAGTGACGTTGCGCGCGGCCCGTGCCCACTACGAACTGATGTACCGCAGGGCGGGCGGGATGGCGACCCGGTCCCGTGTCGTCGGCTTCCTCAACGCCGAGACCGCCCCGCTGCTGCGCGGCGGCTACACCGACGCGATGGGCCGCAGACTGCACCGGGCGGCGGGCGGTCTGGTCGCGGTCGCGGGGATCTGCGCCTACGACTCCGACGCGCACGGGCTCGCCCAACGCTACTTCCACCAGGCGCTGCGGCTGGCCAAGGCGAGCGGGGACCGGGGGTTCGGCGGCTATGTGATCGCCCTGCTGGTCAACCAGTCGCTTCTGCTCGCCGACTACCGGCAGTCCGTGGCCTTCGCCCAGGCGGCGCTGCGGTCCGCGGGCGGACACATCAGCCCGGCGCTCGCCGCCGATCTGTACGCGATGCAGGCGAAGGCGTACGCCCGCCTCGGCGACGCGGGCGGCGCCCGGGAGTGCATCCGGCGCGCGGAGTCGGAGGCCGGGCGCATCAGGCCGGGCCATGAGCCGGACGAGACGGGGTACGTCCAGCCGGGGCTGGTCGATGTGCAGGTGGCCGAGGCGCTGCTCGGTATCGGCGATCTCCCGGGCGCCCGGGAGCACGCGGCGCAGGCCGTACGGATTCCGGCGCACGACCGGGGCCGGGTGCACCGGCTGGCCGTGCTGACCCATGTCGAGCTGCGCCAGGGCGAGGCGGACCGGGCGGCGGCCACGGCGGAGGAGATGGCGGAGCGGGCCAGGGGCATGGAGTCCAGACGGCTGCGCGAGCGGCTGCGCGCGGTGCGCGAGGACCTGGTCGCGAGCGGCTGCGCCGAGGCGGGCCGGGCCGCGGATCTGATCGACGGGGCGTTGCGCGTACCGCTGTGAGGGCCCGGCGGGGGAACGGTGTGTTCCGTTCCGTACTCACTCCTGCTCCGATGTTGCCACCTACGTGTCGGAAGGTGGCAGAAACGTGCAATGGGTGAATCTGAACGAGCAAACTGTGTATGAGAACCGTTGGTTCCAGGTCAATCTGGCGGATGTGGTCATCCCCGACGGGCGCCATCTCGACCACTACCTCATCCGGCTCCGCCCCGTCGCCGCGGCCACCGCGGTCAACGGCTCCGACGAGGTGCTCCTGCTCTGGCGGCACCGGTTCATCACGGACAGCTGGGGCTGGGAGCTGGCCGCCGGTGTCGTCGAGGACGGGGAGTCCCCCGCGGTGGCGGCCGCCCGGGAGATGGAGGAGGAGACCGGCTGGCGCCCCGGACCGCTGCACCCGCTGCTGACCGTGGAGCCGTCGAACGGACTCACCGACGCCCGGCACCACTTCTTCTGGTCCGAGGAGGCCGCCTGGACCGGAGCGCCCCGCGACGGCTTCGAGTCCTCGCGCCGCGAGTGGATCCCGCTCAAACGGGTGCCCGGGATGATCGCCCGGGGCGAGGTCCCGGCCGCCGGGATGGCCGCCGGGCTGATGATGCTCCGGCACTTACGGCTGGGATGAGACACCGGAAACCGCGTACGGGGCCGGTCCGGGGGTCGCCCGGACCGGCCCCGTACGGGCACGCGGAGAAGGATCAGGAGTACGGGTAGAAGCCCGAGCCGGTCTTCCGGCCGAGCCTGCCCGCGTCCACCATGCGCTGGAGCAGCGGGGGAGCGGCGTACAGCGGCTCCTTGAACTCCGCGTACATCGAGTCGGCGACCGAGGCCACCGTGTCGAGACCGATGAGGTCGGAGAGCTTGAGCGGGCCCATGGGGTGGGCGCAGCCGAGCTCCATGCCGTTGTCGATGTCCTCGCGGCTGGCGATCCCGGACTCGAACATCCGGATCGCGGAGAGCAGATACGGGATCAGCAGCGCGTTGACGACGAAGCCGGAGCGGTCCTGGGCGCGGATCGGGTGCTTGCCCAGCACGTCCTGCACCAGCGCCTCGGCCCGCTTGACCGTCTCGTCGGACGTCGTCAGCGCGGGGATCAGCTCGACGAGCTTCTGCACCGGGGCCGGGTTGAAGAAGTGGATGCCGATGACCTGGTCCGGGCGGGAGGTCGCCACGGCCAGCTTCACCAGCGGGATGGAGGAGGTGTTCGAGGCGAGGATCGCGTCCTGCCGGGTCACCACCTGGTCGAGCACCTGGAAGATCTCGGTCTTGACCTGCTCGTTCTCCACGACGGCCTCGATGACGAGATCGCGGTCGGCGAACTCGCCCAGGTCCGTGGTGAAGCTCAGCCGGGCGAGTGTCCCGTCGCGCTCCTCGGGAGTGATCTTGCCGCGCTCGGCGGCCTTGGTGAGGGAGTTGTGCAGCCGGGTGCGGCCGATCTCCAACGCCTCGCCGGTGGTCTCGGCCACCAGGACCTCAAGACCGCTGCGGGCGCACACCTCCGCGATACCCGCGCCCATCTGGCCACAGCCCACCACTCCGACGCGTGCAATGTCGGCCATAGAGTCCGTCACCTCGTGCCTTTCGCTGTTCTGCGTGTCGCAGGTTCCCGTCTGATTCCGGTGCCCGCCCCGACCCCCCGACGTTACCCGCGACCTACGGGTCATCGTGGGCCGGGGCGGGCATGCTCTGCGTTACGCCCGGATACCAGGGTGTCGGATGCGGACAGAGAGACGGCAGGTGCAAACGAAATGCGGCAATTGGCCCGAAGAGGCTTTGTGGCGGGTGCGGCCGGAGTGGTCGCGGGGGTGGTGACCACCGTCACCGCGACCGGTGCGGCGGCCGCCGTGAGGCACCGGCGGCCCGGCGTACCGGCACGCCCGGGGGGACACCACGTCGAGCGGCGCGAGCTGCGCGGCATGTGGATCGCCACCGTCGCCAACCTCGACTGGCCGTCGGCGCCCGGTCTCTCGCCGGCCGTGCAGCGGGCCGAGCTGATCGCCTACCTCGACGAGGCCGTGGCCCGGCGGCTGAACACCGTCGTCCTCCAGGTCCGTCCCACCGCCGACGCGCTGTGGCCCTCGCCCTACGAGCCGTGGGCCCAGTACCTCACCGGCGTCCAGGGCAAGGACCCCGGCTGGGACCCGCTGGGCACCGCGGTCGAAGAGGCGCACCGCCGCGGCCTGGAGCTGCACGCCTGGTTCAACCCGTACCGGGTCGCCAACCACACCGACCCGTCCCGGCTGGCCTCCACCCATCCGGCGCGGCTGCACCCCGACTGGGTCCTGCCATATGGCGGGAAGCTCTACTACAACCCCGGAATCCCGGAGGTCCGCCGCTTCGTCCAGGACGCGATGCTCGACGCGGTCCGCCGCTACGACATCGACGCCGTGCACTGGGACGACTACTTCTACCCGTACCCCGTGGCCGGACAGGTCTTCGACGACGACGCCACCTACGCCAAGTACGGCGCGGGCTTCCCGGACAAGGCCGCCTGGCGGCGCGACAACACCGACAAGCTGGTGCGCGAGACCGCGGAGCGGATCAAGAAGCTCAAGAAGGACGTCCGGTTCGGGATCAGCCCGTTCGGGGTGTGGCGCAACGCCGCGACCGACCCGCTCGGCTCCGACACCGAGGCGGGGGTGCAGACCTACGACGATCTGTACGCCGACACCCGCGGCTGGATCAGGAAGGGCTGGATCGACTACATCTGCCCGCAGATCTACTGGAACATCGGCTTCGCCGCCGCCGACTACGCCAAGCTGGTGCCCTGGTGGAGCGAGGTGGTGCGCGGCACGGGGGTCGACCTGTTCGTGGGGGAGGCGCTCTACAAGGCCGGTGACCCCGCCCAGCCGGCCGCCTGGCAGGACCCCGCCGAACTCTCCCGGCACATCGACTTCGCCGCCGCCCACGACCAGGTGCGCGGGCACATCTACTTCGCGGGGAGGGACGTGGTCACGGACCGCATCGGGGCCATGGACCGGGTGGTGCGCGACCACTACCGCAGCCGGGTCCGCCCGCCCCGCTGACAGGACGGCGCGCCCGCTCCGCCGACGCGAGGGGCGGAGCGGGCGCGAGGGTGTCGGGGGCGGGCCGCCGGGAACCGGCCGGCCCGCCCGCGGCCCGGGGCGAAGGACGCTGCCGTCCGCCGGAGGCCGCTACGGAATCGGGGTCTGCTTCCGGACGCAGGTGTGATCCACGACGCTGTCGGGACCGGGTGCGATCAGATGTTCGTGTCCGTCGTCGGAGCGGACGCGGTACGGGGGAGCACCCCCGTCGCCGAGCACTTCGACGATCTCTGCGACCTTGTCGTGCCGGCCCACGGTCCTGCCGTGCGTCACCAGCCGGTCGCCCGTGTGTGCCTCCATCGGGACTGACCTCCTCACGGGTGGCGGTCCATGTCGACAAGTCTATGACCGAACGGCGGCTTCGCCCGGTGGAGCGGGCCGGGCCTCGCCGTGCCGCCCCCACCGGCCCCTGCCCGCCGAGCGGGAGGCAGGCGGGCGGGACGGCCTTACCGGCGCGGCCGACGAGGCGGCCCTGGGCCCTGAGCTGCTCGCCCCACGCTTGTACAGGTCCTCGCGGGCGGCGATCGGTCCGGTGATCGCGGCGGTCGCGGTGGCCCAGGGCGCAGGCGCCGCCGCCGCGCCCGCCCGCCCGTACTTCCGCGCGGAACCCTCGGCCCCGCACCGCCGTGACGGTGCCGGGAGCGGCCTCCGGGCCTGACCGGTGGTCCTCATGAGACCCGTGAGAAGGGCCGATTCAGGCCAATCGAGGGCGCGATCCACCGGACACGACCCCCACCGGGCCGGGCCGGAAGGACTCGTGACGGCCCCCTTGACCGACAGAGTGTTCGGATCCACGATCACCGCCATGACTTCTCGCGTCTCGTTGGTCGCCGCGGCACGCAGCTCCGCCCTGCTCGCCGAGCGCTTCGACGACGACCGGCCGCTCGACCCCACCGGTCTGTACGAGGTCCGGCTCGCCGCGCCCACCCTCATGTCCCTGGGCGCCGCCGAGCTTCGCTACTGCTCGCCGACCCCGCGCAGCCGCGCCACCGGTGACGTACTCGGCTTCCACCCGCTCGTCCAGCCGGCCCTGCGCGACTGCGACATGGGGCGATGGAGGGGCTGGACCCTCGCCGACGTCGCGGCCCGTGAACCCGCGGCGGTGGACGCCTGGCTAGCCGACCCGCGCGCCGCCCCGCACGGCGGTGAGCCGCTGCTCGCCTTCATCTCGCGGATAGGGGGCTGGCTGGACACCCGCCCGCCGTGCGACGGCGCCATCGTCGCGGTCGCCGAACCGGCGGTCGTCCGGGCCGCGCTCGTCTACGCGCTCAAGGCTCCGCCGTCGATGTACTGGAACGTGGAGGTCGGACCGCTCTCCACGGTCACCCTCACCGGCGCGCCGGGCCGCTGGAGCCTGAGGCTCGAAGCGGGGGTCGGCTGACCGTCCGCCGCGCCCGGCGGGCGAGCTCCCGTGGACGCCCGGCAGCGGGAATCCCTGGTCGGCGGCCGGTGAGCGGCCGGGGCCCGACCGCTCAGCACGGCCGGACCCCCTGCGGACCGCTCCGGTCCGCTCCCGCGCCGAGAAGGATGTCTCCTGGCCGGAATTGGCTGTGCCGGGGGCCGGAGCCGACGTACGACGGTCGACTCCGGGGCCCCTGCCGTGCCCCGCCCCCTCAGTCCTTCCCGGGCGTGATGGTGATCAGGGTGAGGGCCTCGGCGATGCCCGCCTCGGCGGTGGCCTTGTCGAGACCGATGCCCGTCAGCACCCCGGTGCCGTCCTCCTGCTCCAGCAGTGCCAGGAGGATGTGCTCGGTCCCGATGTAGTTGTGGCCCAGCCGAAGGGCCTCCCGGAACGTCAGCTCCAGCGCCTTGCGGGCCCCGGCGTCGTACGGGAGGATCTCCGGCAGCTCGCCGCTCGCGGCCGGTGGCAGTGCCTCGGTCGCGGCCCGGCGGAGCTCCTCCAGCGTGATGCCCTGGGCCTTGACGAAGGCCGCGGCCAGCCCTTCCGGCTCGCTGAGCAGCCCCAGCACCAGGTGTGTGGTGCCCACCTGGTCGTTGTGGGCCGCGCGGGCCTCGTTCTGCGCGGCCATCACGACGTTCCTGGCCCGCGGGGTGAAGCGGCTGAACCCCTGGCTGGGGTCGAGGTCCGACACCTCGCCGGGGTCCTTGGCCACGAACCGCTTCTGGGCCGCCTGCCTGGTCACCCCCATGCTCGTGCCGATCTCGGTCCAGGAGGCGCCCGAGCGCCGGGCCTGGTCCACGAAGTGGCCGATCAGGTGGTCGGCGATGTCGCCGAGGTGGTCCGCGGCGATCACCGCGTCGGAGAGCTGGTCGAGGGCGTCGGTGTGGACCTTCTTGATGGCCTCGATCAGGTCGTCGAGGCGCACGGGATGGGTCGGGCGTACGGGATTCTCCATGTGTCAACCGTAGGTTGACGGCCCCGCACTGTCAACCACCGGTTGACAGTGCGGGGTGGGGTGGATGTGCGTGGGGCCGCGGTGTCAGCCGGGTGACGCGTTGCAGAAGACGCATGGCTCCCAGTACGCGGGCGCGCACAGCACGCGATGGCGTACGCACATCGCCATGGCGGCCTCCTCCGGCCCCGGGAAAGGGAGGGTGCCGCCCGTCCGTCCGCCGTCGGCGGGGTCGAACGCCTCGACCATCTCCCGGTACCGCCGCAGATATCCCTCGGCGAAAGGCGGGTCGTAGCCCAGCTCGTCCCACCGGTGCCCGCGCAGAGCCAGATCGAGCACGCGCAGGACGAAGTCCTTCGTCGCCGCCCGCTCGCGCGGGGAGCGGCCCCAGTCGATGTCCTCCAGATCGAATCCGACCACCCCACGGCCCATGACGCTCTGGTCCTGCAAGGTCACCAGGGTGGCGAAGCGGTACTCCCAGCGGCTTTCGGCGAGATCGGACACGGCCAGCATCAGCACCTCGACGAAGACGGCCGTGCCTCCGTTGGACATGGACAGATCACGGCCTCCGCCGTGGAAGAAGTTCCCCATCCCGGCACGGTACCGAGCGCGGCGGGCGCCGTCCGGCCGCCGGTACGACGGAGCGCGCCGCCCGGCGGACTGCCGGGCGGCGCGCTCGTTCAGCGGAGGGGTGCGGGGCTCAGACGGTGCCGCTGTCCGCGATGGTGATCTTCGCCTGCGGGCGGCCGCTCTGGGAGCCGAGGGACTCGATCTTCTTGACGAGCTTCATGCTCTCCACGTCGTCGACCTCGCCGAAGACGACGTGCTTGCCGTCCAGCCACGACGTCACGATCGTCGTGATGAAGAACTGCGAGCCGTTGGAGTCCGGGCCGCTGTTGGCCATGGACAGCTGGCCCGGCTTGGTGTGCGACAGCTTGAAGTTCTCGTCCGGGAACTTGGCGCCGTAGATGCTCTGGCCGCCGGTGCCGTCGCCCCGGGTGAAGTCGCCGCCCTGGAGCATGAACTCGGGGATGATCCGGTGGAAGGAGGACCCCTTGTAACCGAAGCCCTTCTCGCCGGTCGCCAGCTGGCGGAAGTTCTCCGCCGTCTTGGGGACGACGTCGTCGAACAGCTTGAACGTGATCCGCCCTGCGGGCTCGTCGTTGATGGTGATGTCGAAGTAAACCTTGCTCGTCATGGAACCATCCTGACATCGACGTGTCCGGCGCGGTCGGGCGGGCGGGTCGATTCCTCCTCCCGGGTGCGTCCGGGGGCTCCCGGAGGTGCGGGGCGGCCCGGGGCCGAGCGGAGCGTCTCTCCCGGTGCGGCGGGAAGTCGTATGCGGTCCTGCGGGGGGTGCCGGTTCATGGCCGATGACCCATTAGTAAGGTTAGCCTTGCCTAAATTTGATCACGATTGGGGAGGTCGGCACGGTGTTGGACGACAAGGCGGTCGGGCGAGTGAGGCTCGCCGGGATCGCGGGGATCGTGGCCTCGGTCGCCTGGCTCGCGGGCGACATTCTGCTGTTGGGCAAGCCGGAGGTGGCGGCCGCCCAGCACTCGGTGCTGAGCGGCTACGACGGAATGACCGGCGCCTCGCTGGCGGCGATGCTCCCGGCGTCCACGGCGCGGCTCGCGTGGGGCGCGCTGCTCGGGGTGCTGACCGGTCCGCTCTATCTGCTCGCCTGCTGGCACCTGTACCAAGGGCTCCGTCCGGCCGGGCGGCTGCTCGCCCGGCCGCCGTTCCTGCTGCTGATCTCGGGCTTCGCGATCGCCCCCTTCGTCCACGGTTCGTTCTTCTACTGGGGTCAGGCGGTCAAGGCGGTGGACGCCTCGGGGAGCCGGTCCGCCGCTCTCGCCGACCTGCCGGGCGACATGGCGGACGTGCTGTTCATCGCCTACGGGGCGCTGATGGTCTGCTGGGTGCTGGGCTCGGTCTGGATGGCCGTGTGCGTGCTCCGGGGCGGGGCGACCCTCCCGCGGTGGGCGTGGTTCGTGAATCCGCTGGTCTGCCTCCCCGTGGGCGGCCTCGTCGCGATGGCGGCGCCGGGGACCGCGCTCCAGGGGGCGCAGCTGAGCATCGGCAACCTGCTGCTCTTCACCCTGTCGACCGTCGTGCTCTGGAAGGCCCGCCCGGAGGCCGGGGCGGAGCGGCCGCCGGCGGCGGCGCCGGACGCGGACGGGGCGGCGGGGCGGGAGACGTCCCCCGCGTGACCGCCGGGTGCTGAACGGGCGGGGTGCGCTCCGGCGGTGGCGTCGGCGGAGCGCACCGTCACAACGGGCCGACCGTCGGTGAGACGAATCGTTGCATAAAAGTGCAGCGTTACGTATAGTCATGCCATCGATGAGGAGGTTCCGATGGTGGTACGCGCAGCAGTGGCAGGGGCGAGTGGATACGCCGGCGGGGAGCTGCTCCGCCTCCTGCTGGTTCACCCCCAGGTCGAGATCGGGGTGCTGACGGCCAACTCCAACGCGGGCCAGAGGCTCGGTGCGCTGCAACCGCATCTGCGGCCGCTCGCCGACCGGGTGCTCCGGCCGACCACCGCCGAGGTCCTCGCCGGCCACGACGTCGTCTTCCTCGCACTCCCGCACGGCCAGTCCGCCGCGGTCGCCGAGCAGCTCGGCGACGAGGTGCTGGTCGTCGACATGGGCGCCGACTTCCGGCTCAAGGACGCCGCGGACTGGGAGAAGTTCTACGGATCGCCGCACGCCGGGACCTGGCCCTACGGCCTGCCGGAACTGCCCGGCGGCCGCTCCGCGCTGACCGGAACCAAGCGTATCGCCGTGCCCGGCTGCTACCCGACCGCCGTCTCGCTCGCGCTCTTCCCGGCGTACGCGGCCCGGCTGGCCGAGCCGGAGGCCGTGATCGTCGCCGCGTCCGGCACCTCCGGGGCGGGCAAGGCGGCCAAGCCGCACCTGCTCGGTTCCGAGGTGATGGGCAACATGTCCCCGTACGGCGTCGGCGGCGCCCACCGGCACACCCCCGAGATGATCCAGAACCTCAGCGCGGCGGCGGGCGAACCGGTCACGGTCTCCTTCACGCCGACCCTGGCACCGATGCCCCGCGGCATCCTCGCCACCTGCAGCGCGAAGGCGAAGCCGGGCGTGAGCGCCGAGTCCCTCCGCGAGGTGTACGAGAAGGCGTTCGCCGACGAACCCTTCGTCGACCTGCTCCCCGAGGGGCAGTGGCCCGCCACGGCGTCCGTCCACGGTTCCAACGCCGTACAGGTCCAGGTCGCCCACGACGCGGCCGCGGGCCGGATCATCGTGATCAGCGCCATCGACAACCTCGCCAAGGGCACCGCCGGCGGGGCCCTGCAGAGCATGAACATCGCCCTCGGACTCCCCGAGGACACAGGTCTTTCCACGATCGGAGTCGCACCGTGAGCGTCACGGCAGCACAGGGGTTCTCCGCGGCGGGCATCGCCGCGGGAATCAAGGAGAGCGGTAATCCGGACCTGGCCCTCGTGGTCAACCGCGGTCCGCGTCGCGCCGCCGCGGGCGTCTTCACCTCCAACCGCGTCAAGGCCGCCCCCGTCCTCTGGTCGGAGCAGGTACTGAAGGGCGGCGAGGTCACCGCCGTCGTGCTCAACTCCGGTGGCGCCAACGCCTGTACGGGGCCGAAGGGCTTCCAGGACACCCACGCCACCGCCGAGAAGGCCGCCGAGGTGCTCACCGGCCACGACGCGGGCGGGATCGCGGTCGCCTCGACCGGGCTGATCGGCACGCTGCTCCCGATGGACAAGCTGCTGCCCGGCATCGAGCAGGCCGCCGCCGCCCTCAGCGAGCACGGCGGCGAGAAGGCCGCCATCGCGATCAAGACCACCGACACCGTCCACAAGACCGCCGTCGCCGGCGGCGAGGGCTGGACCGTCGGCGGCATGGCCAAGGGCGCGGGCATGCTCGCCCCGGGCCTCGCCACCATGCTGGTCGTCCTCACCACCGACGCCGACGTCGACGCCGCCGGACTCGACTCCGCGCTGCGCGCCGCCACCCGCACCACCTTCGACCGGATCGACTCCGACGGCTGCATGTCGACCAACGACACCGTGCTGCTGCTGGCCTCCGGTGCGAGCGGGATCACCCCGGAGCAGGCGGAGTTCGCCGAGGCCGTACGGACCGTCTGCGCCGACCTCGCCCGCCAGCTCATCGGCGACGCCGAAGGCGCCTCCAAGGACATCCGGATCGAGGTGGTCAACGCGGCCACCGAGGACGACGCCGTCGAGGTGGGCCGCTCCATCGCCCGCAACAACCTCCTCAAGTGCGCCATCCACGGCGAGGACCCCAACTGGGGACGCGTCCTCTCCGCGATCGGCACGACGAAGGCCGCCTTCGAGCCCGACCAGCTGAACGTCGCCATCAACGACGTCTGGGTCTGCAAGAACGGCGGCGTCGGCGAGGACCGCGACCTGGTCGACATGCGCTACCGGGAGGTCAGGATCACCGCCGACCTCGCCGCCGGCACCGAGTCCGCCGTCATCTGGGCCAACGACCTCACCGCGGACTACGTCCACGAGAACAGCGCGTACAGCTCATGACCCCGGCGCGGAAGCACACCGCACTCCCGAAGGCGCAGATCCTCATCGAGGCGCTGCCCTGGCTGACCCGCCACAACGGCAAGACCGTCGTCATCAAGTTCGGCGGCAACGCCATGGTCGACGACGAGCTGAAGGCGGCCTTCGCCCAGGACGTGGTCTTCCTGCGCCAGGCCGGCCTCAAGCCCGTCGTCGTGCACGGCGGCGGCCCGCAGATCAGCGCCCAGCTCGACAAGCAGGGCCTGGTCAGCGAGTTCAAGGCGGGTCTGCGCGTCACCACGCCGGAGGCGATGGACGTCGTACGGATGGTGCTGGCCGGACAGGTCCAGCGCGAACTCGTCGGCCTGCTCAACCAGCACGGACCCCTCGCCGTCGGCCTGACCGGCGAGGACGCCCACACCATCACCGCCATCCAGCACCGGCCGACCATCGACGGCGAGCTGGTCGACATCGGCCGGGTCGGCGAGATCACCGCCATCGACACCGGCGCGATCCAGGCGCTGCTGGACGACGGCCGGATCCCGGTCGTCTCCTCCATCGCCCGCTCCGCCGACGACAACCACGTCTACAACGTCAACGCCGACACCGCCGCCGCGGCGCTCGCCGCGGCGCTGGACGCCGAGACGCTGATGGTCCTCACCGACGTCGAGGGCCTCTACGAGGACTGGCCGAGCAGCGACGACGTCATCAGCCGGCTCACCGCGACCGAGCTGGAGAAGCTGCTGCCGGAACTCTCCAGCGGCATGGTGCCGAAGATGCAGGGCTGTCTGCACGCCGTGCGCAACGGCGTCGAGACGGCCAGGGTGATCGACGGCCGGGTCCAGCACTCGATCCTGCTGGAGATCTTCACCGACGAAGGAATCGGCACGATGGTCGTGCCCGACGCGCAGGGGGAGTCATGAGCAACCAGGAGCTCGCACAGCGCTGGAGCCGCACGCTGATGGACAACTACGGGACCCCGCAGCTGTCCCTGGTCCGCGGCGAGGGCGCCCGTGTGTGGGACGCCGACGGCACCGAGTACCTCGACTTCGTCGGCGGGATCGCGGTGAACGCGCTGGGCCACGCCCACCCCGCCGTCGTCGAGGCGGTCTCCGCCCAGGTCGCCTCCCTCGGCCACGTCTCCAACCTCTTCATCGCCGAACCGCCCGTCGCCCTCGCCGAACGGCTGCTCCAGCTCTTCGGCCGGACCGGCCGCGTCTACTTCGCCAACTCGGGAGCCGAGGCCAACGAGGCCGCCTTCAAGATCGGCCGGCTGACCGGGCGGACCCACATGGTCGCCACCGACGGCGGTTTCCACGGCCGGACCATGGGCGCGCTGGCGCTGACCGGCCAGCCCGCGAAGCGCGAGCCGTTCCTCCCGCTGCCCGGCGACGTCACGCACGTGCCGTACGGCGACGCCGAGGCCCTGCGAGCCGCCGTCACCACCGACACCGCGCTGGTGATCATCGAGCCGATCCAGGGCGAGAACGGTGTGGTCGTACCGCCCGCCGGGTATCTGGAGGCCGCCCGGGAGATCACCCGCGCCACCGGCACCCTGCTGGTGCTCGACGAGGTGCAGACCGGCATCGGCCGCTGCGGCCAGTGGTTCGAGCACCAGGCCCACCAGGGCATCGAGCCCGATGTCGTCACCCTCGCCAAGGGCCTCGGCGGCGGACTGCCGATCGGTGCGGCCGTGGCCTTCGGCCCGGCGGCCGACCTGCTGCGGCCGGGCCAGCACGGCACGACGTTCGGCGGCAACCCGATCGCCTGCGCCGCCGGTCTCGCCGTCCTGGACACCCTGGCCGCCGAAGGCGTCCTCGACCGGGTCAAGCGGCTCGGCGAGAAGATCCGCAATGGTGTGGAGGGCCTCGGCCACCCGCTGGTATCCCATGTGCGCGGCTCCGGTCTGCTGCTGGGTATCGTGCTCAACCAGCCCCTCGCACCACGGGTGCAACAGGCGGCTCAGAGCGCCGGAATCCTGGTGAACGCACCCGCCCCCGATGTGCTGCGGCTCATGCCGCCGCTGATCATCGGCGACGCGGAAGTGGACGCGTTGCTCGGGGCACTGCCCGGCGCTCTCGACGCGGCAGGCGGGGACGGACGATCCGGAGAATGAGGCGACGACGATGACCGAGGCGCAGGAGACCGAGTACGGGGGGCCGTCCGTGCCGCAGACCCGCACCGCACGCCACCGCCGGATCGTGGACATCCTGAACCGGCAGCCGGTGCGCTCGCAGAGCCAGCTGGCCAAGCTCCTCGCCGACGACGGGCTGAGCGTCACCCAGGCGACGCTCTCCCGCGACCTGGACGAGCTGGGCGCGGTGAAGATCCGCAACACCGGGGGCGAGCTGATCTACGCGGTGCCGAGCGAGGGCGGATTCCGCACCCCGCAGGCACCGCTGGGCGGCTCGGCGAAGGAGGAGCGGATGCGGCGGCTCTCCGCCGAACTGCTCATCTCCGCGGAGGCGTCGGCCAACCTCGTGGTGCTGCGCACGCCCCCGGGCGCGGCCCAGTTCCTCGCCTCGGCCATCGACCAGGCCGAACTGCACGACATCCTCGGCACCATCGCGGGCGACGACACCCTGATGCTGATCAGCCGTGACCCGGCGGGCGGCCAGGCGCTCGCCGACCATCTGCTGCGGCTGGCCCAGAACGAGCGCTGAGCGGCCCCGCGCCCGCGGGCCCGTCAGTAGCGCGTGATCGCGGTCGGGCCCGACCGGGTCCCGATGGCGATGTGCGGACGGCGGACCGGATCCACCCAGTCGAGGATCCGGTCCATCGCGGCCGCCGGCACGGAGACGCAACCGGCCGTCGCGCCGCGGCCGTTGACATGGAGGAAGATCCCGGCGCCGCGGCCGCGCACCGGCTTCGCGTAGTTGAACCCGATGACCAGCGCGCGGGCGTACTGCGTCGGATACGCGCTCAGACGCTCCGCCTCGCCCGCCCGGCAGTCCGCGGGCCGCGGCTCCACCCAGCGGTTGTAGTCGCGTGCCGCGTTGTCCTGGCACCACCACGACCGGCTGTTGATCCTGCGGTACGGATGGGCGGTGCCGGCCGGTGCGGGCCCGGTCCCGAAGGCGTACGGCAGGTCGTACAGGCCGGTGGGGGTGGTGTCGGTGCCCTGCTTGCGCGAGGCCCCCTCGGCCAGGCCCTGGGCGCCGAACCTGGCGGGCGTGGACCCGCCCTTCACCCAGACCCCCCGGCGCAGGTTCCACCAGGTGACGGTGCCGGTGGTGGAGCCCTTGGCCGGGGCCTCGGCCGTGATCAGCTGGGTGCCGCCGCCCGTGTCGGCCATCCGCCGAGGGAGCGGCGGCGCGGCGGCGGGCCGGGCCGCGACCGAGCCCGCCAGCGCGAGCAGTACCGAGAGGGTCACCAGGGATCTGCGCATGCCCGGACGGTAGACCCCCGGGGCGGGCGCCACCCGTGGATCTGCTCCGTACGGCTCAATACCGATCCGCCGTGTCCCGGACCGTGCGGGGCATCGCGGGCAGCGGGAGCGGCAGCCCCGGAAGGCCGTCGATGCTCGTCGCGATGTGTTCCTTCTTCTCGAAGTAGGCGTTGAGCGAGGCGTCGTCCTCGCGGGCGAAGCGCTTGGCGTGCAGCGGCCGGTCCTTGTCGTACGTCATGAACGGCACCGCGAATCCGCAGGTGTCCCGGATCAGCTCGGCCCGCACCACGACGATGGCGCGCAGCCCGTGCAGGCCGGGGTCCACGTCCGGGAAGTGGGTGAGGAGCTCGCCGAACCGGGGGTCGTCCCGGAAGACCGGCTCACCGCGCCCGTGCACCCGCACGATGTTCGGCGGCCCCTGGAAGGCGCACCACATCAGGGTGATCCGGCCGTTCTCGCGGAGATGGGCGACGGTCTCGGCGTTGCTGCCCGCGAAGTCCAGATAGGCCACGGTCAGTTCGTCGACGACGGCGAACGAACCGCTGACGCCCTTGGGCGACAGGTTGATCGTGCCCTCGTCGTCGAGGGGCGCCGTCGCCGTGAAGAAGATGTGCTGCTCTTCGATGAAGGTCCTGATCCGTCCGTCGATGCGTTCGTATGTTTTCCCCATGGTGGCCATTGTCGGCGCCGGGTCCGGCGGTGGCGAGGTGATTCCACGGGTCGGACCTCCCTTCCGGGCCGGGGATGCCGACCGGATCTTTGACAAAGCATGCAGAGGTCCGCATAATTATACCTGTTGGTGGTCGTGTCGTACGGGGAGTCCCGTGACCGGACGGAAGCCCGGAGAGCGTGACCTCGCCCGGCCCCCAGCAGTTACGACTCCGCCTCCCCGGCCCCACCGCGCGGGGAGGCGGTCGCACACCCACCACCCTGTTCTCCCGAGGAGCACGCAGTGAGCAACGGCAACGGCAACAGCGACGTACGCCTCTGGGGCGCCCGCTTCGCCGACGGTCCGGCCGAGGCACTGGCCAGGCTGTCCGCCTCCGTCCACTTCGACTGGCGGCTCGCGCCCTACGACATCGCCGGTTCCCGCGCCCACGCGCGTGTCCTCAACAAGGCGGGCCTGCTCACCGAGGACGAGCTGGGCCGCATGACCGCCGGTCTCGACCAGCTCGAAGCCGATGTCGCCGACGGCTCCTTCACCGGCACCATCGCCGACGAGGACGTCCACACCGCGCTGGAGCGCGGGCTGTTGGAGCGACTCGGCCCCGACCTCGGCGGCAAGCTGCGGGCCGGACGGTCCCGCAACGACCAGATCGCCACGCTCTTCCGGATGTACCTGCGCGACCACGCCCGGATCATCGGCGGCCTGATCGCCGACCTCCAGGACGCCCTGGTCGGCCTCGCCGAGGCGCATCCGGACGTCGCGATGCCGGGCCGCACGCACCTCCAGCACGCCCAGCCGGTGCTCTTCGCCCACCATGTCCTGGCCCACGCCCAGTCCCTGTCCCGGGACGCCGAGCGGCTGCGCCAGTGGGACGAGCGGACCGCCGTCTCCCCGTACGGCTCCGGCGCCCTGGCCGGGTCGTCCCTCGGCCTCGACCCCGAGGCGGTCGCCGCCGACCTCGGCTTCGAGCACGGGTCCGTCGCCAACTCCATCGACGGAACGGCCTCCCGCGACTTCGTCGCCGAGTTCGCCTTCATCACCGCGATGATCGGCGTGAACCTCTCCCGCATCGCCGAGGAGATCATCATCTGGAACACGAAGGAGTTCTCCTTCGTCACCCTGCACGACGCCTTCTCCACCGGCTCCTCGATCATGCCGCAGAAGAAGAACCCGGACATCGCCGAGCTGGCCCGCGGCAAGTCCGGCCGGCTGATCGGCAATCTGACCGGTCTGATGGCCACGCTGAAGGCGCTGCCGCTCGCGTACAACCGCGACCTCCAGGAGGACAAGGAGCCGGTCTTCGACTCCTGCGACCAGCTGGAGGTCCTGCTGCCCGCCTTCACCGGCATGATGGCCACCCTCACCGTCAACCGCGCCCGTATGGAGGAGCTGGCCCCGGCCGGGTTCTCGCTCGCCACCGACATCGCGGAGTGGCTGGTCAGGCAGGGCGTGCCGTTCCGTGTCGCCCATGAGGTCGCAGGCGAGTGCGTCAAGGAGTGCGAGCGGCACGGCATCGAGCTCGACGAGCTGACCGACGAACAGTTCGCCAAGATCTCCGAGCACCTCACCCCCGAGGTGCGCACGGTCCTCGACGTGGCGGGCGCGCTCGCCTCCCGCAGCGGCCGCGGCGGTACGGCCCCGTCGGCCGTGGCCGTCCAGCTCGCCGAGTTCAAGGCCGACCTCGCCGTCCAGCGGAGCTGGGCCACCGCGAAGAACTGACGCCGCGGGGCGGTACCGGGGCGGGGAGCGGCCGTACGCCCCCGCCTTCCGGTTTCCCCGGGCTGGGTTACGTTGACGGGGGAGCAGACCCCGATCGACGAGGAGCCCGAGGATGCCTTTCGCCAGGCTGGCCACAGCGACCACACCGACCGCCCACATCGGGCTCGGCCTGGCGGCGGTCGGCAGGCCCGGCTACATCAACCTCCACCGCGACCGCGATCTGCCCGCCGACCGCAGCGTCGAGGCGATGCGCGCCCGCACCCACGACCTGCTCGACGCCGCCTACGCACAGGGCGTCCGCTACGTCGACGCGGCCCGCTCCTACGGCCGCTCGGAGGAGTTCCTGGCCGACTGGCTGACCGCGCACCCGGAGGCGGACGACCTCGTCGTCGGCAGCAAATGGGGCTACACCTACACCGCCGGGTGGAGCGTCGAGGCAGAGGCGCACGAGGTCAAGGACCACGGCCTCGCGACCTTCCTGCGCCAGCGGGCCGAGACCGGCGCACTGCTCGGCGACCGCCTCGACCTCTACCAGATCCACTCGGTCACCGCCGACAGCCCGGCCCTCACCGACAAGGAACTGCACGCACGGCTGGCCGGGCTCGCCGAGGAGGGCGTCAGCGTCGGCCTCTCGACCAGCGGACCCGCCCAGGCCGACGCGATCCGGGCCGCCCTCACCGTCACCGTGGACGGCGAGCCGCTCTTCCGTACCGTCCAGGCCACCTACAACGCCCTGGAGACCTCCGCCGGGGCGGCGCTCGCCGAGGCCCGTGCCGCCGGACTCACCGTGATCGTCAAGGAGGCCATGGCCAACGGGCGGCTCGCCGGTACGGAAGCCCCCGCCGTGGTCCAGGAACTCGCCGCCGAGGCCGGTCTCGGCAGCGACGCGGTGGCCCTGGCCTTCGTGCTGCACCAGCCCTGGGCGGGGGTGGTGCTCTCCGGCGCGGCGACCGCCGGCCAGCTCGCCGGGAACCTGCACGCACCCCTCGTCGACTTCGACGAGGAGCGGCTCGCCCGGCTCGACGCGCTGGTGGAGGAGCCCGAGGCCTACTGGCGGCACCGCGCGGGGCTGCGCTGGAGCTGACCGGGGAGCGCGCTCCCCGGTCAGCGGGACGCACCGTCCGCCCAGGCCGCGAGCGCCGCGAAATCGGGCGGCAGCAGCCCGACGCCGGGATCGATCCACCGGAGCAGCGCCTCGGTGGGGCCTTGGCCGAGGACCCACTCCCGGTCCGCCGGACCGATCTCGTCGTCCACCCAGGCGAACGGCCGCCCGGCCGCGTACTCCACGACGTACTGCGTCTTCCAGTACGTGCCGTCCGGGGCGCTGCCGTGCACCGAGGGCCAGTCGATGTACGGCAGCGGGGGCAACCCGAGACGCGGTCCGATCCAGACGTTTGCCTCGTCCTTCCAGGTCGTCGCCCAGACCAGTTCGTACCGGTCGGTCAGCGCGCGCAGCGCCCCGCCGTGCTCCGGGTTGAGCAGAACGGGCAGCGGCGGCCCGCAGGCCCACCCCGTCGGCCGCATCAGATGCCTCGCGTATCCCTCCGGCGGGCGGCGGCGCGCCAGGGCCTCGTAGGGATTGAGGGGGCCGTCGATGTCGATCAGCAGCAGCGGCTTCATGGCGCCATGGTCCTCCCTGCCCCGAAGGGAGGACAGGATTCCGGTGAGACGTTGATGTCTCATATGGTTTATTGTTGTCTCATGAGTCTCGACCGTGAGCAGGTGCTACGGAGCGCCGCCGCTCTGCTGACCCGCAAATCGACCGCCACGATGGACGAGGTCGCCAGAGCCGCGGGCATCGGACGCGCCACCCTGCACCGGCACTTCGCCGGACGGGACGCCCTGGTCAGAGCGCTGGAGACCCTGGGCATCCAGGAGTTCGAAGCGGCTCTGGACACCGCCGCGCTCGACGAGGGCGCCGCGCCCGACGCGCTGCGCCGCCTGGTCGTGGCCGTCGAACCGTGCGCCGGGCTGCTCGCCTTCCTCGTCACCGAGAACCAGCTCTTCGAGGGCGAAGAGGTGAACGAGGGCTGGAACCGTCTCGACGCCCGGGTCTCCGCGTTCTTCAGACGCGGCCAGGAGCGCGGCGAATTCCGGATCGACCTCACCCCCGCCTGGCTGACCGAGGCCCTCTACGGGCTCATCTCGTCCGGCGCCTGGGCCGTCCAGGACGGCCGGGTCGCGAGCCAGGACTTCCCCTACATGATCGTCGAGTTGCTGCTCGGCGGTGCACGCCGGAGCGTGGAGCAATGAGCCGTATCGAACAGCGCGTGGAAACCTCGGACGAACTGCACCGCCCCGGGCGGTGGATCGCCCTGGCCGTCCTCGTCCTCGCCGTGCTGCTCGTGGCGATCGACGCCACCGTCCTCGGCCTGGCGACCCCCTTCCTCACCGAGGACCTCGAACCGACCGGCACCCAGCTCCTGTGGATCGGCGACGTCTACTCCTTCGTCATCGCCGGACTCCTGGTCTCCATGGGCAGCCTCGGCGACCGCATCGGCCGCAAGAAGCTGCTGCTCTGCGGTGCGACGGCGTTCGGCGCGGTCTCGGTGCTCAACGCCTACGCGCACACCCCCGAGATGATGATCCTGGCGCGGGCGCTGCTCGGTGTCGCGGGCGCCACCCTCATGCCCTCCACGCTCGCCCTGATCCGCAACCTCTTCCACGACCCCCGCGAGCGCAGCCTCGCCATCGGGATCTGGGGAGCGATGGCCTCCGCCGGCGCGGCCGTCGGACCCGTGGTCGGCGGGCTCCTGCTGGAGCACTTCTGGTGGGGCTCGGTCTTCCTGATCAACCTGCCGGTCATGGCGGTCCTCGTGGTCGTCGGCGCCCGCATGATCCCCGAGTCCAGGAACCCGTCCCCCGGCCCCTGGGACCTCGCCAGCGTCGGGCTCTCCTTCGTCGGCATGATCGGCGTCGTGTACGCCATCAAGGAACTGGCGGCGCACGGCGCGAGCTGGCCGACGGTCCTGGCCGGCATCGGCGGTGTGGCCGCGCTCTGCTGGTTCGTCCGCAGACAGCTCACGCTTCCCGCGCCCCTGCTGGACATGCGGCTCTTCCACCACCGGGGCTTCTCGGGCGCGGTCCTCGCCGACCTGCTGACCATCCTCGGCCTGTCCGGACTGGTCTTCTTCCTCTCCCAGTTCCTCCAACTGGTGCAGGGGCGCGGCCCGCTGGAGGCCGGTCTCGCGGAGCTGCCCGCGGCCGTCGGAGCCGTCGTCGCCGGTCTGATCGCCGGGCGGGCGGCCCGCCGCTTCTCGGTGCGCTCG
This sequence comes from Streptomyces sp. NPDC057697, assembly GCF_042799335.1. NCBI lineage: Bacteria > Bacillati > Actinomycetota > Actinomycetes > Kitasatosporales > Streptomycetaceae > Streptomyces > Streptomyces sp. NPDC057697. Next base: position 278,405 of record NZ_JBHVJA010000006.1, read on the forward strand.
GTGGTGACCGGCGGCCTCGGGGCGATCGGGCTGGCGCTCGCCGCGGTCACCCTGATCCACCGGGAGACCGCCTACCCGCTGATCGGGGCGGTGCTGCTCGTCGTCGGAGTGGGCGCGGGCTTCGCCTTCACCGTCACCTCCGACGTGATCCTCTCCAGCGTCCCCAAGGAGCAGGCGGGCTCCGCCGGAGCCGTCTCCGAGACGGCGTACGAACTCGGCGCGGCGCTCGGCATCGCCCTGCTCGGCTCCATCGTCACCGGCGTCTACCAGACGTTCGACACCCCCCACGGCGTCCCCGCGGCCCCCGCCGCCGCGGCCCACGAGTCACTGGGCGGCGCCGTCGAGGCCGCCCACGGCCTGCCGGTCCCACAGGGGCACGCCCTGGTCGCCGTGGCGCAGGACTCCTTCGTCGAGGGGCTGCGGCTCGCCGCGGGGGTCGGCGCGGCGGTCCTGCTGGCGACGGCCGTCGCCGCCTGGTTCCTGCTGCGCGGTCAGAGGCTGGAGGACGGCATCGTGCACCAGTAGCCGCCCCGGTCACCCGGACACGCGAAAGGGCCCGTACCACCGGAAACCGGGGTACGGGCCCTTCCGTACGTCCTGCGCGCGGCGCTCCGCCGCGATCAGCGCGTCGCGCCCGCTCTCACGCGGCCTTGGCCTTCGTGGCGTACATGTCGACGTACTCCTGACCGGACAGCCGCATCACCTCGGCCATCACCGAGTCGGTCACCGCCCGCAGCACATAGCGGTCGCGGTCCATGCCCTCGTACCGGGAGAACTCCATCGGCTCACCGAAGCGGACCGTCACCTTCCCGGGGCGCGGCAGGCCCGCGCCGCCGGGCTGGAGCTTGTCCGTGCCGATCATCGCGAACGGCACCACCGGCGCGCCCGTCATCAGCGTCAGCCGGGCGATGCCCGTGCGTCCCCGGTACAGCCGGCCGTCGGGGGAGCGGGTGCCCTCGGGGTAGATGGCGAAGGCCTTGCCCTCCTCCAGCACCCGGCGGCCCGTCATCAGCGCCGCGACACCGCCGCGGCCGCCGTCCCGGTCCACCGGGATCATGCCGCAGCCGGTGAAGAACCAGGCCATGGCCCGGCCCTTGATCCCCTTGCCCGTCACGTACTCGTCCTTGCCGATGTAGTACACCGGGCGGTCGCAGCAGACCGGCATGATCATCGAGTCGATGAACGTCAGATGGTTGCCCGCGAGGATCACCGGACCGTCCCCGGGGATGTTCTCCACGCCCTCCACCTGGGGGCGGAACATGAGGCGCAAGATCGGTCCGAGCACTGCCTTGATGAGTGCGTGTCGGGACAACGGTTCCTCCGGTGTAGTGGCCGGGCCGGCCGGGGGCGGGATCATGACGGTCCATGCACGTGAGGACGATACTCGCGGGTACTCCCCGCCCGCACATCGGGTACACGGACCGGATACGCGGTGTTGACATGAGTTTGCGCCATGTTCGCCCAGGAGCTGCCCCCATGACGGTACCGCTGCCTACGCTCGGGCCTCGCCCGACAGGTGCCAGACATCACACGCGAGGAGCATCCATGACTGAGCGCGCGCAGGCCGGCCCCGGCCGCAGGACCATGCTGGGGGCGGGAGCCGCCGTACTGGGCACCGCCGCCCTCGGACTGGCCGGCGGCCCGGCCGCCGCCGGCACCGGGGCGAGCGCCGCCGGGCGGCCCGGCGGCCACGGCTTCCGCCTCGACCTGCCGGTGCCCACCGTCATCGGACACCGCGGCACCAGCGGATACCGGCCCGAGCACACGCTCGGCTCCTACCAGCTGGCCCTCGACATGGGCGCGCACATCGTCGAGCAGGACCTGGTGCCCACCAGGGACGGCCATCTCGTGTGCCGCCACGAGAACGACATCACCGCCACCACCGATGTCGCCGACCACCCCGAGTTCGCGGGCCGCAGGACCACGAAGAAGGTCGACGGAACCGCCCTCACCGGCTGGTTCACCGAGGACTTCACCCTCGCCGAGCTGAAGACGCTCCGGGCCAAGGAGCGCATCCCCGGCACCCGCCAGAAGAACACGCTCTACGACGGCCGCTGGGAGATCCCCACCTTCGAGGAGGTCCTGCGCTGGGCCGACCGCGAGGGCCGCCGCCGCGGCAAGCCCGTCTGGCTGTACGTCGAGACCAAGCACCCCACCTACTTCCGGGGCCTGGGCCTCGGCCTCGAAGAGCCGCTCGCCAAGCTGCTGCGCCGCTACGGCCGGCACCGCAAGCAGTCCCCGCTGATCCTCCAGTCCTTCGAGCCCGGCAGCATCCAGCGGCTGGCCCGGCTGGTCGACACCCCGCGCGTCGTGCTCCTCTCCGGCGCGGGCGAGCGCCCCTGGGACTTCGTCACCTCCGGCGACCCGCGCACCGTGGCGGACCTGGTGAAGCCCGAGGGGCTGAAGTGGATGGCCTCCTTCGCCCAGGGCATCGGACCCACCCTGGACCTGGTCATCCCCAAGGACGCCTCCGGTCGGCTCACCGCACCGACCACCCTGGTGCGGGACGCGCACGCCCAGGGTCTGGTCCTGCACCCCTACACCATGCGCAACGAGAACACCTTCCTGCCCGCCGACTTCCGGCGCGGCACGGACCCCAACGCCTACGGCGACGCCTTCGGCGCGTTCCGGGCGTACTTCGCCACCGGCATCGACGGCGTCTTCTCCGACAACCCGGACACCGCCCTGCTCGCCGCGGCGGACTTCACCGCGAAGTGACACCGGCGTCAGCACCCGGCCGGGGCGTGCCCCGGTCGGGTGGTGCTCCTCCGGTACGGCAACCGGCCGCCCGCACGGGCGCGTCGGCCCGTGCATGACCCTTCTCGATCATGCTCCCGCTCCCGTCTCCGTGGTCCGCGCGCTGTATCCGCTGGTGCGGGCCGAGGCCCTGGCCGAGGCGACCGCCTCGGCGACGGGCGCGGCGATCGAACCGGCCGATCTCGAACAGGCCGTCTGGCTGCGGCTGCTGGAGCGGCTCGCGGGGGAGGGCCCGCCGGTGGACCCGGCCCGCTGGGTGCGGAACGCCGTACGGGGAGAGGCCCGCAGGGCCCGCCGTACCGCCCGGCACGAACGTCCCTACCGCGACGAGACCGCCGCGGATCCGGGCGGCTGCCCCGAGCGGCTCGCCGTCGGAGCCGACGAACGCAGGGCGCTGCGCGCCGCGGTGGACCGGCTGCCCGGGAGGTGCGGCCGGCTGATGGCGGCGCTGCTCGCGCCCAGCGATCCCACCTACCGGGAAATCGCAGGGAAGTTGGGTATGTCACAGGGGAGTTTGGGCCCGATCCGTTCCCGTTGCCTTGGATGTCTGCGCAGAATGCTGGCGGCGGAGGTTGCTGCTCCTGAACTGCGGGGAAAGGAGCGTTAGACAACCGGTGGATCAGGTGGGCGGAGGCATGCGCAGATGGGCATGAGCGTGATCATCTCGGCGGCGACGGCACAGGATGCCGAACAGATCTTGAAGCTCCAGTACCTCTGTTTCCAGAGCGAGGCGGAGCTGTACGGGAACTACCGGATCGACCCGCTCGTCCAGACCCTCGAATCCCTGCACGCCGAGATCGCCACCAATCTGGTGTTCGTGGCGCGGCTGGGCGACGAGGTCGTCGGCTCGGTCCGGGGGACGGTCGGACCGGACGGCGCGGGGGAGATCGGCAGGCTCTGCGTCCACCCCAGGCTCCAGGGCCACGGACTCGGCGCCCGGCTGCTGGGGGCGGCGGAGGCGGGGCTCGCCGACGAGCGGTCGGCCACCCGCTTCCGGCTGCACACCGGCCACCGCAGCGAGAACAATCTCCGGCTCTACCGGCGGGCGGGCTACGCCCCCGTCGGCAACGAGACCGGCCGGGACGGCGTCCTGATGATCCTGCTGGAGAAGGACTCCGCCAAGCCCGCGTACGTGGCCAGCGCCTGAGCTGCCGTCGGGGCGGGCCGGGAGGCTCTACGCCTTCCGCGCCCGGCGCAGCCACATCATCCCGGTGATCGGCAGGATCACCGGGATGAACAGGTACCCCATGCCGAAGTCGGACCAGACGGTGGCGTCCGCGAACGCCGAGGGCTCCGCCATCGTCCAGGTCCCGACGACCAGGACGCCCAGCAGCTCGGCGGCGCAGCACACCAGCGCGGTCCGGCGCGCCGTCTCGCCCCCGCGCACCAGTGAGTACGTGATGAACCCGTACACCACCGCGGCGACGGCCGACAGCACATAGGCGAGCGGTGCCCTGCCGAAGTCCAGGATCATCTGGACGATCGAGCGGGAGGCGGCGGCCACGGTGAACACCCCGTAGAACCAGACCAGAACCCGGCCGGGGCCGGTGCCGAGGTCGAAGGGCTGCTTCTCGCCGGTGCCCGCCGCGGGGGTGCGTTCGGTGTCGGTCACGGTCAGTTTCCCCAGATGTCGTAGAGCCGTACTTCCAGGACGGCCAGCACGACCGCGCCCGCCGCCACCGTCACCGAACCCCACCGGGTCCGCTCCGTCAGGGACAGGAACCCGGCCGCGGGCACCGCGAGGAAGGCCCCGATCAGATAGGCGATGAAGATCGTCATGCCCTGCTCGGGCCGTTCGCCCCGGGACAGCTGCACGACGCCCACCACCAGCTGGGCCAGCGCCAGCAGCGAGACCACGGCCATCCCGATGAAGTGCCAGTCCTTGGTGGGCTGGTCCCGGTAGGCGGCGAATCCGCACCAGGCGGCGAGGGCGAGCGCGGCCACGGCGACCGCGACCGTCAGGGCGTCAAGCATGGGGACGAGAGTATTACGGGCCCGTCGGCCCCCTGCGTGCGCCCCCGCCCCGCCGGGCCGGGGACCGGACGGGCGGCGCGGACGAAGGCCGTGGCCTTGGCCACAGCCCACGACCGGTCCGGGTGACCCGCGGACCTCGCCACCGCCGCCCACTCCACCGTATCGACGCAGGTCACAGCCGTGCGCCCGGAAAACACCGCGAGCGGCCGGACCGATGCGCGGCACCATCCAGGACTGTCCGCTATTCGGACACGCGGACCGGGCGGAACGTTACGTCTGTTTTACTTGCTCCATGACCACGACGAGCAGCCGCATCCTTGCGACCGAGGCGATCACGACGCCCGGTGCTCGTTGTATGTGTCGAATGCGCACCTTCTGAGGGCCCACGCCTGAGCCTCGCGCCCCGAAGCGAGACCGAGCCCGCCGCCGTCCGCATCCAGCGGAACGCGCGTGCCCCAGCACCGCCGCCCGGCCATCCGCCGTGCCTGAGCCGTGCCGAGACCCCCGCTCGGAACGTCCGACCGAAGCGTCCCGACAGTCTCATCAGACGAATGCCCCGTGCCCGGCGGACACCGCGCCGCGCACTCGACAGTGACGGAAACCCCTGTGATCACCACTTCGGGCCTCACGAAGGTCTACCAGTCGCGCGGCCGTGAGGTCACCGCCCTGGACGGCGTCGACCTGCACGTCCGCGAGGGCGAGGTGTACGGCGTCATCGGACAGAGCGGCGCCGGCAAGTCCTCCCTGATCCGCTGCGTCAACCTCCTGGAACGCCCCACCACCGGCACCGTGACCGTGGCCGGCCAGGACCTCACCGCACTCGCCGGACGGGGCCGCCGGGCCGGCAAGGAGCTGCGCCGGGCGCGCAGCCGCATCGGCATGGTCTTCCAGCACTTCAACCTGCTGGCCTCCCGCACCGTCCAGGACAACGTCGAACTCCCGCTGGAGATCCTCGGCGTCTCCGGCCGGGACCGCTCCCGCAAGGCCCTCGAACTCCTCGACCTGGTCGGCCTCGCCGACAAGGCCAGGACCTACCCCGGCCAGCTCTCCGGCGGCCAGAAGCAGCGCGTCGGCATCGCCCGCGCCCTGGCCGGGGACCCCGAGGTGCTGCTCTCCGACGAGGCGACCTCGGCCCTCGACCCCGAGACCACCCGCTCCGTGCTCCAGCTGCTGCGCGACCTCAACCAGCAGCTCGGCCTGACCGTCCTGCTCATCACGCACGAGATGGACGTCGTCAAGACGGTCTGCGACTCCGCCGCGCTGATGCAGAAGGGACGCATCGTCGAATCCGGCACCGTCGGCGAACTCCTCGCCACCCCCGGCTCCGAACTGGCCCACGAACTCTTCCCCGTCGGCGGTACGGCCTCCGGCCCCGAGTGCACGGTCGTGGACGTCACCTTCCACGGCGACGCGGCCGGGCGGCCGGTGATCTCCCAGCTCTCCCGCACGTACAACATCGACATCTCGATCCTGGGCGCCGCGATGGACACCGTCGGCGGCAAGCAGATCGGCCGGATGCGCATCGAGCTGCCCGGCCGCTTCGAGGAGAACGTCGTCCCGATCGGCTTCCTGCGCGAGCAGGGCCTCCAGGCCGAGGTCGTGACGGACGGCGGACCGGCCGTCCCCGTACAGACTCCCGCACCGCTCACCGAGGAGGTGGCGAAGTGACCTGGTCCGAAATGCAGCCGCTGCTGACCCAGGGGACCGTCGACACCCTCTACATGGTGCTCTGGTCCACGGTCGTCACCGTGCTCGTGGGGCTGCCGCTCGGCGTCCTGCTGGTCCTCACCGACAAGGGCGGACTGCTCCGGAACACCGTGGTGAACAAGGTCATCGGCGTGATCGTGAACATCGGCCGCTCGCTGCCGTTCATCATCCTGCTGATCGCCCTGATCCCCTTCACCACCTGGGTCGTCGGCACCTTCATCGGCCCGTCCGCGATGATCGTCCCGCTCTCCGTCGGCGCGATCCCGTTCTTCGCCCGGCTCGTCGAGACCGCCGTCCGCGAGGTCGACCACGGGCTCGTCGAGGCCGTCCAGTCGATGGGCGGATCCATCCCGACGATCGTCCGCAAGGTGCTGCTGCCGCAGGCGCTGCCCTCGCTCGTCTCCGGCGTCACCACCACCGTCATCGTGCTCATCGGCTACTCCGCGATGGCCGGTGCGGTCGGCGGCGAAGGGCTCGGCTCCAAGGCCGTCACCTACGGATTCCAGCGCTTCGACAACCGGTTCATGCTCATCACCGTCGCGCTGCTGATCGTCATCGTGACCGTGATCCAGCTGATCGGCGACGGAGCCGTACGGCTGCTCGCCCGCCGGGGCCGCACCGCCTCCTGAGACCTCTCTCCGCTCACAGGCCCGAACTCCTTGTCCGGGCGCACCACCTCACCACCAGAAAGAGGCACTTTTCGTGCGCAAGAACATCAAGATCACCGCGGCTGCCGCCGCCACCGCCGCCCTCGCCCTCGGCCTCACCGCCTGCGGCACCTCGTCCGACCCGGGCGCCAAGGGCGAGACCGGTGCCAAGGCCGACACCTCCAAGGCGCTCGTCGTCGCCGCGTCCCCGACGCCGCACGCCGACATCCTGGACTTCGTCAAGAAGAACCTGGCCGAGAAGGCGGGCCTCAAGCTGGAGGTCAAGGAGTTCACGGACTACGTCCTGCCGAACACCGCCACCGAGACCGGCCAGGTCGACGCCAACTTCTTCCAGCACCAGCCGTACCTCGACGACTTCAACAAGAAGAAGAACACCCACCTGGTCTCCGTCGGCACCGTCCACCTGGAGCCCCTCGGCCTCTACTCCAAGAAGGTCAAGGACCTGAAGGACATCAAGGCCGGCCAGACCGTCGCCATCCCCAACGACACCACCAACGAGGGCCGCGCCCTCCAGCTCCTCGCCGACAACGGCCTCATCACCCTCAAGGACGGCGTCGGCACCAGCGCCAAGCTGAGCGACATCACCGACAAGAAGGGCCTGGAGTTCAAGGAGCTGGAGGCCGCCACCGTGCCCCGCGCCCTGGGCGACGTCGACGCCGCCGTCATCAACGGCAACTACGCGATCGAGGCCGGTCTGAAGCCCGCCAAGAACGCCCTGGCGCTCGAAAAGGCCGACGGCAACCCCTACGCCAACATCATCGCCGTGAAGAAGGGCAACGAGAAGGACCCCCGGGTCCAGAAGCTCGTGAAGCTCCTGCACTCCGACGAGGTCAAGAAGTTCATCGACGACACCTACCAGGGCTCCGTCATCCCGGCCTTCGGCACCGCCGCCAAGTCCTGACGCCCGCAAGGCATTTGTACGCCGGAGCCCCGCGCACCCCACCGAGGGGGCGCGGGGCTCCGCCGTGCGGACCCGCCCATGCACGACAACGGGCCGATGCTGCATGCTGTGCCTTTAACGGTCTTCGGTATGGAGCTGCGCATGAAATCCACCTTTCCGGACATCTCCATCAGCACGGATCGGTTGGTGCTGCGCCCGTTCGACATGGCGGACGTCCCCGCGTACATCGAGATGATGAACGACGAGCTGGTCGTAGCCTGGACCGAGGCTCCCTACCCCTACACCGAGGTCGACGCCGAACGCTGGGTCCGCAGGATCGCGCCCGCCCAGCGCACCACCGGTGACGGCATCGTCCTGGCCGTCACCGAATTCCTCACCCAGCGGCTCGTCGGCTCGGTCCGGCTGCGCAACACCGACTGGCGCACCCTCGCCACCGAGGCCGCCTACATCACCGCCCCCTGGGCCCGCGGCGAGGGATACGCCACCGAGTCCATGCTGGCGGTCGCCCAGTGGCTCTTCCGCGACCAGGGCTTCGAACGCATCGAACTGCGCACCGCCGCCGACAACACCGCCTCCCAGCAGGTCGCCCAGAAGCTCGGCTGCATCAGTGAGGGCGTCCTGCGCAACGCCCGCATAGCGCGCACCCGTACGGAGAACGGCACGGACGGCGGCTGGACCGACATCAGGACCGACCTGATCGTCTGGGGCCTGCTGCCCGAGGACCTCGACGGCGTCGCCGAGCAGCTGGCCGACGCGGGCGGCTACGGCGCCTACAACGACTGGAACTGACCCCGCGAAGGGGCTTCGGCCGCCTGCGGTCACACACCGGGTACTCTCACCCTGCCCCTTCCTCACCACCATCCCCACCTGCGACAATTCCAGGAGACTGACGACAGATGGCCGATCGGGTCACCGTGATCGGCTGGGACGGCTCGCCACTGACCGGAGCGGCCACGTCCGCGCTCTCGGCCGCCACGCTCGTCGCCGGAGCCGCCCACCACCTCGCACTTCCCGAAGTCCCGGCGAACGCCGAACGGATCCGCCTGGGCTCCATCGACCTGGCCGCCCGCCGGATCGCCGGCCACCGGGGCAGCGCCGTGGTCCTCGCCGACGGGGACCCCGGCTTCTTCGGAGTCGTCCGCAACCTCCGTGCGCCCGAACACGGCCTGGAGGTCGAGGTCGTCCCGGCCGTCTCCTCCGTCGCCGCCGCCTTCGCCCGTGCGGGGATGCCGTGGGAGGACGCCCGGATCGTCGTCGCCCACCCGCGCACCCTGCGCCGCGCGGTCAACGTCTGCCGCGCCCACCACAAGGTCGCCGTCCTCACCTCGCCCGGCGCGGGCCCCGCCGAACTCGCCCTGCTCCTCGAAGGCGTCCACCGCACCTTCGTCATCTGCGAGGAACTCGGCACCGCCCGCGAACAGGTCACGGTCGTCACCTCCGACAAGGCCGCCGACCATGTCTGGCGCGACCCCAACGTCGTCGTCGTCATCGGCGGCGGACCCGAGCCCCGTGCCGCCGGCGCCTGGATCGCCGGCCAGCACCCCGCCGACCCGCAGGGCGTACGCGGCTGGGCGCTGCCCGCCGAGGCGTACCCCGGCGGCGCCGACGACGGCGGGGCGAGCGGCGAGGGCGAGTCCCCGGGGCTGCGCGCCGCCCAGCTCGCCCGCCTGGGCCCTCGCACCGGCGATCTCCTGTGGGACATCGGCTCCGGCAGCGGGGCCCTGGCCGTGGAGGCCGCCCGCTTCGGCGCGGCGGTCCTGGCCGTCGACAGCGACCCGGCCGCCTGTGCCCGCACCGCGGCGGCGGCGCGGGCGCACGGGGTCCAGCTCCAGGTCGTCGAGGGCCGGGCCCCCCACGCGCTGGAGCGGCTGCCGGAACCCGACGTCGTACGGATCGGCGGCGGCGGGGTCCCCGTCGTCACCGCCGTCACCGACCGGCGGCCGGAGCGGATCGTGACCCACGCCTCGACACGGGACGAGGCCGAGGCGCTCGGCGCCGCCCTCGGCGCGAACGGATACACCGTCCGGTGCTCGCTCCTCCAGTCCGTCGAACTCGACACGGCCGCATGGTCGGAGCGGGAACGCTCGGTGGTGTTCCTGCTCTCGGCGGTGCGCTCCGACCTCGCCCCCTGACCCGGTCGGCGTACGGCGGGAGGTAGGCTGGCCGATCGTTGCACCGCGCCCGGACGTTCGTCGCTTCGTTCGTCAATGTCCGGAAAAGGGGACTCTTTTGGACCCCGCTGTGGTACGGCAGGACCGGGGGATGCGCAACGTGGCGCAGTCCACAGCGGGCCGTGGCGAAATGAGCTGCCGCGGCGGCGAACGGCCGCGAGAATGCAGTATGTCCGCGACCGGTTCGTGCCGCGCGGCGAGCCCGCTCGTTCTTGTTGACGAGCACCGGCCTGCCGTGTTCGGGCGTCCCGGGCGTAGGGCCGAAGGAGCACTGACGATGGGCGAGGGGTACGCATGAGTGACACCGGCCAGATCCCGGGTGAGGGACTGCCGGAGAACGCAGGCATGGTGGAGCAGCCGGGCGTCGCCGCCCCGGATGCCTACGCCTACCTCGCTCCCTCCGAGCATGTCTCCGAGGACGACGACCTCCTCCTGATGCCGAGCCCCCAGGGCGCCTGGAGCGACCCGCAGACCGTACCGGCCCCGGGCCACCCGTACCCCGAGGGCGTGGGGCGGGCGCCGCTGCCCGGCCAGGGCGCCCAGGCCCGGCCGGCGGCACAGCAGCCCTACGTCCAGCAGACCGGCGAGCCCTCCGCGCAGCCCCAGGGCCCCGTACAGGTGCAGGAGCCCGTCCAGGCCCAGCCCGCCGACGCGTACGCCGCCCAGCAGACGGTGGCGGAGCCGCTGCCCGGGACCGGCCAGGGAACCCATGAGTCCGGCGGCCGCGACTCCGGTTCGGTCGACCTGAGGGGCGTACGCATCCCGTCGCCCGCCCCGGCCCCCGCTCCGGCCGCCCAGGCCCAGCCCCAGGCTCCGGTGCGCCGGCCGCTGCACCGGGGCCCGGTCGGGGCCGACGGCTCGCCGTCCTACGGCGGTGCGCCGACCGGCGGAGTGGTGCGTTCGCTCGCCGACCGCGGCCCCGCGGGCGCGCCCCAGGCGCAGGCCCGTACCCAGGCCCCCGCGCGGCACTCGGGCCCGCCGACCGCCGGCCCGGAGTACTTCGAGGCACCGGCCGAGGACGCGTCCGCGCTGCCGGGCCCGCAGCTCGGGGAGATCCTTCCGCAGGGCGGCAGCCCGTGGGCGGCCCAGGCGCCGGAGCCGGAGGCCGTACCGGAGGCCGTACCGGTGGCCGCAGAATCGGTCGTTCCGGAGCAGTCCGCCGGGCCCGTCCCTGCGGAGCAGCCGGTTCAAACCGCTCCGGCCGAGGCGCCGGAGGCCGAAGCGGCTCCCTCCGAGTCCACTCCGTCCGAGGTCGCTCCCGTTCCCGCTCCGGTGGCCGAGCCGGTCCCGGCCGAGGCCGGGACGCCCACCGAGGCGACCGCGCCGCAGGAAGCCGTGGAAGCCACGGACGCCGTGGACGCCGTTCCCATGGGCCGGTTCGTGCCCGTGGAGGGTTCGCTGCCGACGACGCCGCACCTGGCCCCGACGCCCGTCGCGGAGCAGCCGGTCGTGGCGGAGCCCGTGGCCGAGGCCGTGGCAGCGGCGGAGCCCGTGGCCGAGCCCGAACCCGAAGCCGAGCCCGTGCGGGCGGCCATCGCCATGGAGCCCGTGCCGGCTCCCCAGCCGGAGACCGCCGAGTCCGTGGCGGCCGGGGGAGCGGTCGAACCCGCCGAGCCGGCTGCGCCTGCCGAGCCCGTCGTGGACGCCGGGACGCCCGAGCCCGCTCCGGGCGCCGAGGTCACCGAAGCCGTCGAGGTCGTCGAGAACGCGGCGGTGGTCGAGGCGGTCGAGGCCCCCGAGCCCGCCACCGCCCCCGAGCCCGCCACTGCTGTCGCCCCCGCCCCCGAGGCCCCGGCGGTGACCGAGCCGGAGCCCGAGCAGGGCCCGGAGGCCGTCGAGACCCCCGACCCCACGAACGCCCCGGCCCCGGTCGACACCGCGGAGGCCACCCCGCTCGCGGAGAGCGCCGCGGCCCCGGAGGCCGGGCACCCGGACGCCGGGCAGCCCGAGGAGGCGCCGCAGGCACCGGCCGCGGCGGCGACGCCCGAGGCCGAGGCCGCTCGGACGGAAGCCCCCGAAGCCCCGGAAACCCTCGAAGCCCCCGGAGCGCCGGAAGCCCCCGAGGTGTCCGGGACCGAGGAGCCCGCCGCCGCCCCCTCCGCCCCCGCCGGTCCGCCGGCCCCCGGCTACGACGACGCCGAGCGCGAGGCGGTGCTGCGCGTCATGCGTGAGCGCCGTGACATCCGCAACGGCTTCCGCGGCGACCCCATCCCGCACGAGGTCCTGCTCCGTGTCCTCGAAGCCGCGCACACGGCGCCCAGCGTCGGCCACTCGCAGCCCTGGGACTTCGTCGTCATCCGCTCGGCGGAGACCCGGCGCTCCATGCACGAACTGGCCCAGCGCCAGCGCGACGCCTACGCCAAGTCGCTGCCCAAGGGCCGGGCCAAGCAGTTCAAGGAACTGAAGATCGAGGCCATCCTCGACACCCCGGTCAACATCGTCGTCACCGCCGACCCGACCCGCGGCGGCCGCCACACCCTCGGTCGGCACACCCAGCCGCAGATGGCCCCGTACTCCTCCGCGCTCGCCGTCGAGAACCTCTGGCTGGCCGCGCGCGCCGAGGGCCTGGGCGTCGGCTGGGTCAGCTTCTTCGACGAGCGCGAGATGGTCCGTGCCCTGGGCCTGCCCGAGCACCTCGAAGTCGTCGCGTACCTGTGCGTGGGGTACGTCGACGAGTTCCCCGAGGAGCCCGAGCTGATGCAGGCGGGCTGGTCCAAGCGCCGCCCGCTGTCCTGGGTCGTCCACGAGGAGACGTACGGCCGCCGCGCCCTGCCCGGCGAGGAGCCGCACGACCTGCTGCAGGAGACCATCTCCAACATCCGCCCGCTGGACGCCAAGGCGCTCGGCGAGGCGTGGGAGCGCCAGAAGCGGATGACCAAGCCGGCCGGGGCGCTCGGCATGCTGGAGATCATCTCGGCGCAGCTCTCCGGGCTCTCCCGGATGTGCCCGCCGCCGATCCCGGAACCCGCGGCCGTCGCGGTCTTCGCGGGCGACCACGGCGTGCACGCCCAGGGCGTGACGGCCTGGCCGCAGGAGGTCACCGGCCAGATGGTCGCCAACTTCCTCGGCGGCGGCGCGGTCTGCAACGCCTTCGCGTCCCAGGTCGGCGCCGAGGTCTGCGTGGTCGATGTCGGCGTCGCCATGGAACTGCCCGCGACACCGGGTCTGCTGCCCCGCAAGGTGCGTGCCGGGACCGCCGACTTCACGACCGGCCCCGCGCTCACCCGCGAGGAGGTGCTCGCGGCGATCGAGGTCGGCATCGAGACCGCCCGTGATCTGGTCGCGGCGGGCAACAAGGGCCTGCTCACCGGTGAGATGGGAATCGCCAACACCACCGCGTCGGCCGCGTTGATCTGCGTGTACACGGGCCTGGACCCGTCCGAGGTGACCGGTCGCGGTACCGGCATCAACGACGAGATGCACGCCCGCAAGGTCGATGTGGTCCGCCGGGCCCTCGAACTCCACCAGCCCGACCCGGCCGACCCGATCGGCGTCCTGGCGGCGGTCGGCGGGCTGGAGCACGCCGCGATGGCCGGCTTCCTGCTGGGCGGCGCCTCGCTCCGTACGCCCGTCGTCCTCGACGGTGTGAGCGCGGGTGCCGCGGCCCTGGTCGCGCGGGCCATCGCCCCCGAGGCACTGGCCGCCTGCATCGCCGGCCACCGCAGCGCCGAGCCCGGCCACGTTGCCGCGCTCAACAAGCTGGGCCTGCGGCCCCTGGTCGACCTCGACCTCCGCCTCGGCGAAGGCACGGGCGCGCTCCTGGCGCTCCCGATCGTCCAGAGCGCCGCACGGGCCATGCACGAGGTGGCGACGTTCGACTCGGCGGGCGTGACGGAGAAGTAACCGCACCCCGCCCGTCACACCCCTCCCGGCGCGACGGAGCGGCAGACCGCACCCCGTACCCCGCCTCCTCACGCCCCTCCGGCGAACGAGGAGGCGGGGTCCGGGGCCGGGGGAGGGGCGGCCCTGCCACAAGGCCCCGCCCCGGGAGCCCCGCCCCGAGTCCGCCTCAGGCGCCCGGCCCCGCCACCGCAGCGCCCGCCGCCCTCCCCGGCGCACCCCGTATCGTGGACCCACGCCCCACGAAACCGCACGTCACAGCCGCTCCATCGCCGCAGCGGCCCGCAGCACCCCGCATCGCACGAGGAGTCCGCACCGCCATGGCCGAGCACGCCGATCACCCCGCGTACCCCGTCGGACTGCGCCTGGCCGGGCGCCGCGTCGTCGTCGTCGGCGGCGGCCAGGTCGCGCAGCGCCGCCTCCCGGCACTCATCGCGGCGGGCGCCGACATCACCCTCGTATCGCCGTCCGCGACCCCGTCCGTCGAGGCGATGGCCGACGCCGGTGAGATCCGCTGGGAGCGCCGCCGGTACGAGGACGGGGACCTGGCCGACACCTGGTACGCGCTCGTCGCCTCCGACGACGACGCCGCGAACGACGCCGCGTCCGCCGAGGCCGAGCGCACCCGTACCTGGTGCGTGCGCAGCGACAACGCCGATGTGGCCACCGCCTGGACCCCGGCCACCGGCCGCAGCGAGGGCGTGACCGTCGCCGTCCTCTCCACCGACGCCCAGGGCCGCGACCCCCGCCACTCCGCCGCCGTCCGCGACGCCGTCGTCGAGGCCCTGCGCGACGGCACGCTCGCCGCCCCGCACCACCGGACCCGGCCTACCCCCGGCGTCGCCCTGGTCGGCGGCGGCCCCGGCGACCCCGACCTGATCACCGTGCGCGGCCGCCGCCTCCTCGCCGAGGCCGACGTGGTCATCGCCGACCGGCTCGGCCCGCGCGACCTGCTCGACGAACTGCCGCCGCACGTCGAGGTGATCGACGCGGCGAAGATCCCGTACGGCCGTTTCATGGCACAGGAGGCGATCAACCGGGCGCTCATCGAGCACGCCAGGGCGGGCAAGGCCGTCGTGCGGCTCAAGGGCGGCGACCCGTTCGTCTTCGGCCGGGGCATGGAGGAGGCACAGGCGCTCGCCGCCGAAGGCATCCCGTGCACCGTCGTCCCCGGTATCTCCAGCTCGATCTCCGTGCCCGGAGCGGCCGGAATCCCCGTCACCCACCGCGGGGTCGCCCATGAGTTCACCGTCGTCAGCGGCCATGTCGCCCCCGACGACGAGCGATCACTGGTCGACTGGGCGGCGCTCGCGCGGCTGCGCGGGACCCTCGTGCTGCTGATGGCCGTCGACAAGATCGGCGCCATCGCCGAGGCCCTCGTCGCCCACGGCAAGTCCCCGGACACACCGGTCGCCCTGGTCCAGGAAGGCACCACGGCCTCCCAGCGCCGCGTAGACGCCACCCTGGCGACGGTCGCGGAGCGGGCCGCCGCCGAGGACGTACGCCCCCCGGCCGTCATCGTCATCGGAGACGTCGTCGCGATCGGCCCCGACACCGCACCGCTCTCCGCCGGGCAGCCGGACCCGGGCACCCGCACCCCCACCGAGTAGTAACCAGCGGTAACAGATCTTCTTCCGAGCCGTTGGCACCACACACCGGACAAGGCAGTATCGAACCCGTGGCTGATCTCATCACCGTCGACGACCCCGACGACCCCCGACTGCGCGACTACACCGGACTCACCGACGTCGAACTCCGGCGCAGGCGGGAGCCCGCGGAGGGCCTCTTCATCGCCGAGGGCGAGAAGGTGATCAGACGCGCCCGGCACGCCGGGTACGAGATGCGGTCGATGCTGCTCTCGGCGAAGTGGGTCGACCTGATGCGCGACGTCATCGACGAGGTCCCGGCCCCGGTCTACGCGGTCAGCCCCGAGCTCGCCGAACGCGTCACCGGCTACCACGTCCACCGCGGCGCCCTCGCCTCGATGCAGCGCAAGCCGCTGCCGACGGCCGGCGAACTGCTGACGACGGCCCGCAGGGTGGTCGTCATGGAGGCCGTCAACGACCACACCAACATCGGGGCGATCTTCCGCAGCGCCGCCGCCCTCGGCATGGACGCCGTACTGCTCTCCCCGGACTGCGCCGACCCGCTCTACCGGCGCTCCGTCAAGGTCTCGATGGGCGCGGTCTTCGCCGTCCCCTACGCCCGTCTCGACACCTGGCCCAAGGACCTGGAAGCGGTGCGGGAAGCGGGCTTCAGGCTCCTCGCGCTCACTCCGGACGAGAAGGCCCGCAGCATCGACGAGGCGGCACCCCACCGGATGGACAAGGTGGCGCTGATGCTCGGCGCCGAGGGCGACGGGCTCTCCACCCGCGCCCTGGTGGCCGCCGACGAATGGGTACGCATCCCGATGGCGCACGGCGTCGACTCGCTCAACGTGGGAGCGGCCGCGGCGGTCGCCTTCTACGCCGTGGCCTCGGGCCGCCCGCAGGACTGACGACCGGCCCGGCCCGGACGAACGGCCCCGAGGGCCGCCCCGTGGCCCCCGGCCGTCGTTCGCACGCGCGCCCGGGATCGCGGAACGCCCTCAGCGGAGCGAATGGACCTCGGGCGGGGCCTCGGCCCGCGCCTGGACCGTGGTGACCTGCCTGCCCGGATCCGTACCCAGCCCCCGGGACGGCCCCTGGCAGCCCTGGGCCGCCGCGATGCCGAGCGCCACCAGCAGCGTCACCACCACGAACACGACGAGCCGCTGCCGCAGCAGCCGCGGATTGGCGGGACGCAGACCGGTCGACGTCGTACGGGTCCCGGGACGGGTGCCCGGCCGGCCGTTCGTCCCCTTCGTGCCCTGCGGGCGCCTGCCCGGCCGGGTGCCCCGCGCCGACCGGGGCTGCTGGGGGCGCGAACCACCGGTCCGGGGCGATCCGGCCCGTGAGGACGGGGACGGCCTGCCGCCCTGCGGTTGCTTCTGCTTCTGCTGACGGGGCGCGGGCGGCGCCGCACGCCGGGTCTGCTGCTCGGTGTACGGGCCGTCGAGACGGCCGGTCGGCCGGTCCAGCTCCTGCGCCGAACGCTGCGCGGGCGGCCGCCTCTCATGCAGCCCGTGCGCCTCGCGCGCCGCGATCTCCTTGAGCCGCATGGAGAGTTGGAGCGTGCTCGGCCGCTCCTCGGGATCCTTGGCCAGACAGGCGCTCACCAGCGGTGCCAGCGCGTCGTGGACATCGCGCAGCTGGGGTTCCTCGTGCACCACGCGGTACAGCATCACCTCGGAACTTCCATGTCCGAAGGGCGAGTCGGCCATGGCCGCGTAGGCGAGTGTGGCACCGAGCGAGAACACGTCGGTCGCGGGCGTCACGGCCGCGCCGCGCACCTGCTCGGGGGCGAGGAATCCCGGGGAGCCCACCGCCGTACCGACATGGGTGAGGGTGGAGGCCCCCGTCGCCCAGGCGATCCCGAAGTCGATGATCCGGGGGCCCTTGGGGGAGAGCAGGATGTTCGACGGCTTCAGGTCGCGGTGGACGACCCCGGCCTCGTGCACCGCCACCAGCCCCTCGGAGAGCGCGGCCCCGATCGAGGCCACCTCCGCGGCCGGGAGCGGCCCCTCCTCGGCGACCTTGTCGTGCAGCGAGGGCCCCGGGACGTACTGGGTGGCGAACCACGGGCGGTCCGCCTCCAGGTCCGCGGCCACCAGGCGCGCCGTACAGCCGCCCCGGATCCGGCGGGCGGCGGACACCTCGCGCGCGAAACGCGAGCGGAACTCCTGGTCCTCCGCCAGATCCGGGCGGATCACCTTCAGCGCCACCCGCTGTCCCCGCCGGTCCGAACCCAGGTAGACGACACCCATGCCGCCTGCCCCCAGCCGCCTGTGCAGCCTGAACGAGCCGACGACACGCGGGTCCTCGCGCCGGAGCCGCATCATCGCCATGTCTGCCCATCCCCGCTGCCTGGTCCGCCTGACGAGGCACAGCTTACGTACCCGGCGCCCGGGGCGCTCAGAGGCCGCGCCCTCACCCGTCGACCGATTGTCGGCGCGCGGCACGGCCCATGACGGACCGTACGGCCGGCGGGGACCGGACGCCGGAACGGCCGCGGCCCCAAGGAGGGTGCGGCGACGGGGGGTTGGGGCAGCCCCGGACGACCGGCGCGGCGGTACGCCCCGCGGCCCGCGCCGACGCGCGACGCCCGTGCCGGCGCAGCGGGGCCGACCGCGGCGAACCCGGGGCGGGGAGGGTGAGTGAAGTCACGGTGGACACGGCCGTACGCACCGGGGGCGCGCCCTTGGACGCCCCGGCACCGTGGGACGCCCCCGGGACCCCTCAGGGATGTCCCCGGGAAGATCAGCCCGGTCTCCACCCAGGGGAGTACATCGGTGGTCCGGGGCTCATCCTCCGGGAGGCCCGGCAATCGGTACGCGGGCATGACGCCCGCCGTCCCGCGCGTCCCTAGTGTTGAGGTCGAGCGGTGGGTACGGCACTCGCACCCCGAGGCCACGCACCCGCCGCCCCACATCGAGTCAGGAGAGGAACCATGGCGGACACGGCAACGCGGACCATGACCCGCGCGGGGCGCAGGATCTTTGCCCCGTACGGCGGCCGCCCGTCGTCCGGGACGCGCCACCCCCTGGTGGCGACGGCGATGGTTCTTCCTCTGGCGGCCCTGCTCGTGGTCGTCTTCGGCGGCTGGGACGCAGTGGTCACACAGGCGTCGTCCGTGGGCGTGATGCTGGGGCGCTGAGCGGCGCCCCGGGTCCGGAAGAGCGGTCCGGACCGGGACATCCGGCCAACAACCCCGTGGGGACGGGGGTGCGGCGGACGGCAGCGTTTGTCCGGTCAGCTGGGGAGCTGACCGGACATCTCGCTTTTCGGGGCCCCGCACGCGGCGGCGCCGGCCGGACCGCCCGCGACGGCCTCCCGCGTACGCTCGTCGGCGGGCCCGTGCGCACCGGACCCGCCGACAGCAGTCCGCCACCGGGGGAGACCGTGACCACCGCAGTCGTACGCGCGCTGGGCGCCCTCGCCCACCGGACCGCCCACGCACTCCCCGGCGCCCCCTGCGCCTGCCCGGCCCCGGCGGTGCTCGCGGACCGCGCGGACGGCACCGTGGTCCGCAGCGGGACCGTCGTCGCCAAGGCCCACGCCCCGGGCACCGACCTCCCCGGACTGCGCGCCCGGCTGCGCCTCGCGCACGACCCGCGCCTCACCGGCATCCTGCTCGCCCCGCTGGAGCCCCGGCCCGCCGCCCCCGCCCTCGACGGCCGGCCCGTCACCCTGTGGCCCCACGGCCGGCCCGTCGACCCCGGTGACCCGGACGCCGCCCCCTGGGAGGAGGCCGCCAGGCTGCTGGCCGGGCTGCACCGGACCCCGGTCCCCTCCGCCCTCGCGCTCCCACCCATGCGGGGCCCCGCCAAGGCCGCGCTCGCCGTCGCCCGGATGCGGGCCGCCCGCCCCGCCGACCCGGTCACCGCCCCCGTGCTCGAAGCCTGGCGGCGGCTGCCCGCGTGGGCCCGCGACGAGGCCCCGGCGCCCCCGCACCGCTCGCGCTTCGTCTGCCACGGCGACCTCCACCTCGGCCAGCTCGTCCGCCACCCGGCCCCGCACGGGCCCTGGCTGCTCATCGACGTGGACGACGCCGGTCTCGGCGACCCCGCCTGGGACCTCGCCCGCCCCGCCGCCTGGTACGCGGCCGGCATCCTGCCCCCCGAGGTCTGGCTCCGCTTCCTGGACGCGTACCGGGCCGCGGGCGGCCCCGCGGTGCGGGCCGAGGGCGACCCCTGGCCGGAGCTGGACGTACCGGCCCGCGCCCTCACCGTCCAGGCCGCCGCGCTGGCCTGCGCCAAGTCCGCGGCGGAGGGCCGGACTCCGGACGAGGTGGAGCAGACGATGATCGACGCCTGTGCCCGAATCGCCGCCCTCCCGCCGGAGTTGGGCGCCGCACTCCCGTCGTAGGCTGAACCGACCGTCCACGGGCCCGCATTCCGTCGACGGCGACCCGACGGCGAGGAGTGAGCCCCACCATGCAGTGTCCCAAGTGCCACGCACAGATGCACACGTACAACCGCAACGGCATACAGATCGAGCAGTGCAGCGGCTGCCGGGGAATCTTCCTCGACTACGGCGAGCTGGAGGCCCTCACCCGCATCGAGGCGCAGTGGACGCAGCAGGCCCCGCCCGTCCCGCCGGCCCCGCAGGGCTACCCGGTCGCACCGGCGCCCGCCTGGGGAGCCCCGCAGCACCACGGCGGCCACCACGGCGGTCACTACCGGCACAAGAGCTTCGGCCACATGCTCTTCTCCTCCTGAACGGGCCGGCTCCGACGCGAGTCCGACCGCGGGCCCGGACGCATCCGTCCGGGCCCGCGGCCCCGACCCGCCCTCCGGACACGAGAAAGCCCCGGTCGTCGGAACGACCGGGGCTTCTGCTGGTGCGCGATACTGGGATTGAACCAGTGACCTCTTCCGTGTCAGGGAAGCGCTCTCCCGCTGAGCTAATCGCGCGGGGATCCTTGCGGACCGGTGGACGATACTGGGATTGAACCAGTGACCTCTTCCGTGTCAGGGAAGCGCTCTCCCGCTGAGCTAATCGTCCTTGGAGGTGGAGACGGGATTTGAACCCGTGTAGACGGCTTTGCAGGCCGTTGCCTCGCCTCTCGGCCACTCCACCAGGGATGGGGGTTCGGGAAGATCCCCCACCTTCTGCGAGCGGACGACCAGGTTCGAACTGGCGACCTCAACCTTGGCAAGGTTGCGCTCTACCAACTGAGCTACGTCCGCTTGTCTTTCCCGGTCCGCTTGCGCGTCCCGGCGACGTGTTGAACTCTAGCGGATTCCCGGGCCAGTACAAAAACGCGTTTGTGCAGCGTGCTGAGGTGCGCCCGCCCCGGCGCAGGTCATCGCGGACCGCCCTAGACTCGACGACGTGCTCGACCTCGCCCCAATGGCCCGCTTCGGCGGCCTCGTAGCGTCCGATCTGCGGGACGTGACCAGTGATCCCGCAGCCCTCGAATCGACCGGTTTCTGGGCCGTGTCCGCCGATTTCGAAGGCCGCCTCGTCTGCGCGCGCTTCGGTTCCGTACGTACCGAGGAGGTGCCCGCCCCCGTGCCGGGCGCCTGGCGCGGACCCGCCGCCGGTGACTGGGACTCCTCCCTGGACCGCGCCGCCTACATGGAGGGCGTCCGGCGGATCCGCGCGTACATCGCGGCGGGCGAGGTCTACCAGGCCAACCTCTGCCGGGTGATGACCGCGCCGCTGCCCGACCCGGCCGCCTCCGACGTGGACGCGCTGACCGCGCTGCTGGCCCGCGGCAACCCGGCCCCGTACGCGGGAACGATTCGGCTCCCCGGGCACGGCGTGGAGATCGCCACCGCGTCCCCCGAACTCTTCCTGCGCCGGAACGGCCGGACCGTCGAGTCGGGACCGATCAAGGGCACCGGCCGCACCGAGGCCGACCTGCTGGCGAAGGACCACGCCGAGAACGTGATGATCGTCGACCTGGTCCGCAACGACCTGGGCCGGGTCTGCGCCACCGGCTCGGTCACCGTCCCCGACCTCTGCGCGGTCGAGAAGCACCCCGGTCTCGTCCACCTCGTCTCCACCGTGCGCGGGGAGCTGGCCGAGGGCTCCGGCTGGCCCGAGCTCCTCGCGGCCGTCTTTCCGCCCGGCTCGGTCACCGGGGCGCCCAAGTCCAGCGCGCTGCGGATCATCGCCGAACTGGAGACCGCGCCGCGCGGGCCCTACTGCGGAGGCATCGGCTGGGTCGACGCCGACCGCCGCACCGCGTCCCTCGCCGTCGGCATACGCACGTTCTGGGTCGACCGCACCGGCCCCGCCCCCGTCCTTCGCTTCGGCGCCGGGGCGGGCATCACCTGGGGCTCCGACCCGGAAGACGAATGGGACGAGACCGAACTCAAGGCGTCCAGACTGCTCGACGTGGCGTCGGGCGCCCACCGGACAACAGGAGGCAACCCGTGATGAGGATGTGGGTCAACGGCGAACTGTGCGATGCCGAGGACGCCAGGGTGTCCGTGCTCGACCACGGACTCACCGTGGGGGACGGCGTCTTCGAGACGGTCAAGACCCTCGACGGCAGGCCCTTCGCCCTCACCCGTCACCTCGCCAGGCTGGACCGCTCGGCCCGCGGCCTCGGGCTTCCCGCGCCCGACCTCGACGAGGTCCGCCGCGCCTGCGCCGAGGTCGTCGAGGCCAACCCGATGCCGCGCGGCAGGATGCGGATCACCTACACCGGAGGGCTCTCCCCGCTCGGCTCCGACCGCGGCGACGCCGGGCCCGGCCTCGTCGTCGCCCTCGGCGAGGCGGGCCGCCGGCCCGACACCACCGCCGTGATCACCGTGCCCTGGACCCGCAACGAACGCGGCGCGCTCACCGGGCTCAAGACCACGTCGTACGCCGAGAACGTCGTCGCCCTCGCGCGGGCCCATGAGCACGGCGCCTCGGAGGCGCTCTTCGCCAACACGGCCGGACAGCTCTGCGAAGGCACCGGTTCCAATGTCTTCGTCGTCCTAGACGGGCAGCTGCACACCCCGCCGGTCGCCTCCGGCTGCCTCGCCGGGATCACCCGCGCACTGACCGTGGAGTGGACGGGGGCGCAGGAGACCGAGCTGCCGTTCGACGTCCTGGAGCGGGCCGAGGAGATCTTCCTCACCTCCACCCTGCGCGATGTGCAGGCCGTCCACCGGGTGGACGGACGGGAGCTGCCCGGCGGGCCCGGACCGGTGACCGCCAAGGCCATGCGGATCTTCGACGAGCGGGCCGGGAACGACCTCGACCCGTAAATCGAGGTGACGCGCCGGGGCGCAGCGGATAGAACATCCGTGATGACCACCACCCTCCGGCCGACCGGGCCGATCCAGCAGGGCGCCGACGGCGCGAAGGTCCGCACCTACGACGTGTGCGACAACGGACGGACCGTCGGTGCCGTCGAGATCGGTACCGATCCGCGGTTCGGCACGGCCACCGGCGAACTGCGCTCCCTGACCATCGACGAGCCGAGCCGGCGCCGGGGCCGCGGCACCATCGCCGTGCTCGCCGCCGAGGAGGTGCTGCGCGGATGGGGCTGCGGCCAGGTGCACGTGTCGGTGCCCGAGGGCAACGAGGGGGCCGCACGACTGACGGCCGCACTCGGGTACACCGGACGCAGCCGCAACATGCTCAAGGACATCGGCCCGACGGCCCCCGCGCTGCCCGACGGTGTCATGGCCAGGGAGATGTCGGCCGAGGAGTTCGCGGCCTGGCAGCGCACCAGCGTCGACACCTACGCGCAGTCCTGGATCGACCAGGGGGTTCCGGCCGACCAGGCGCTGCACAAGTCCCGCACCGACCACGCCCGCAACCTGCCCGACGGCATGGACACCGAGGGCATGCGCTTCCACGTCCTCGTCACCGGGGGAGTGGCCGTCGGCCATGTATGGGTCTCGGTGCACGAGGACGACGACGGCGAGGTGACTGGTTTCGTCTACGACGTGGAGGTGGACGAGGAGTACCGGGGCCGGGGCCACGGGCGTGCCCTGATGCGGCAGGCGGAGCACATCGCCCTGGCCGCGGGCGCCCGGCGCCTCGGACTGCACGTGTTCGCCGCCAACACCCCCGCCCTGCGGCTGTACGAGTCGCTCGGATACCGGACGACCCAGTACAACCTGGCCAAGAGCCTCTGAGGGCGGAGCCGCTCAGCCCCGCTCGGCGAGCAGCCGGTCGACGATCTCCTCGATGCGTTCGCGCAGCCCGTCCTGGCTCCTGCCGCCGTCCAGCCGCTCGTCGCCGATGACATAGGTCGGGGTGCCGGTGACCCCGATCGCCTTGCCCTCGGCCTGGTCGGCGTCGACGATCAGCATGTGCCGGCCGTCGATCAGCGCGGTGTCCATCTCCTCGGCGTCCAGGCCGAGTTCGCGGGCCACCTCGATCAGCAGCGGCTCGCCGGTGCGGGCGAGGTCGTCGGTCCTGGCGAGCACCGCCTCGACGTACGGCCAGTCCTTGCCCTGCGCGGCCGCCTCCTCGGCGGCCTGCGCGGCGGCATGGGCGTGCTTGTGCTTCTCCAGCGGGAAGTGCCGCAGCCGCACCTCCAGCCGGTCGCCGTACGCGGCCCGCAGGGCGCGCACATCGTTGAGAGCCTGGTGGCAGTCGGGGCACTGGAGCTCGCACCAGAGGTCGAGGACGACGGGGGCCGCGGGGGTGGAATCGCTCATACGGCCAGTCTCCCAGGACCCGGGCGGGCCTTCCCACCGGCACCCCCGGTCCGCCGGGGCCGTACCCCCCGCGCGCCTCCGATCGGCACCTGGGGAGGATACCGGCCCTGAAATGTCCCTGATGCGGCTCGGGATCATGGCCACCCGGCCGGTCACCGGTGCAGGATGGAAGGGACGTTTCCCCTTGCGCCTGGAGGCACCGATGCTTGCCGAGACCATCTGCTCCGCGGTGTCCGCGGCGGGCCTGGGCATCGCCGCCGTCACCGCCTGGCGAAAGCGCTTCCTCGACGCGACCCGGATCGCCGTCTACTCCCTGGTCCCGGTCGCCCTGGTGCTGACCGGCATCGTGGGCTGGGTCGCGGGCATCGCCTTCAAGCCGAGTGTCTGGCTCGGATTCGGACTGCTCGCGGTGGCCTGGCTGCTCTTCGCCACCACCCGCGCGATCGAGCGCCGGGGCGGCGGCACCCGCAAGGAGCGCAGGGCCGCCGCGCGGGCGGCCCGGGGCGAGGCGGTCGCGCCCGCGGCCTCGGCGCCCTCGCTGGGGGCGGGGGCCACGGACTCCCGCACGCGTCCGGCGGCGGCGTCCCCGCAGCGGTCCGCCGCACCGGCCGAGGACTTCAGCGACATCGAGGCCATCCTCAAGAAGCACGGCATCTGACCCCGGCCCTCCGCCCGGGGCGGGGAGCGGACGTCCGTACGATGAGGGCCCGCCGCGGACCGGCGCGGCCGACGGCATCAGTGGGGCAGGGCGAGTGGCGCGCGTGGCAGGGATCAAGGACGTGGCCCGGCGGGCCGGGGTCTCCGTGGGCACCGTCTCCAACGTGATCAACCGGCCGGACGCGGTGCTGCCGGAGACCCGCGCCCGGGTGCTCGCCGCCATCGAGGAGCTCGGCTACGTGCGCAGCGAGTCGGCGCGCCAGCTGAGGGCGGGCCGCAGCCGGATCATGGCCCTGCTCGTCCTCGACATGGGCAACCCGTTCTTCGTGGACCTGGCCCGGGGCGCCGAGCGCGCCGCCCGGGGCGCCGGGCTCGGCGTCATGGTGTGCAACAGCGGCCAGAGCGCGGCGGAGGAGGCCGAGTACCTCGGGCTCTTCGCCGAGCAGCGGGTCTGCGGCGTCCTGGTCACCCCGGCCGACGCCACCGGCCGGAACCTGGAGGCGTTCGGCCGCCACCGGATCCCCTTCGTGCTGGTGGACCGGGTGGCCTCCGGCACGGGGACCTGCGCGGTCTCCGTCGACGACGTGCGCGGCGGCGCCCTCGCCGTCGGCCACCTGGTCGCGGGCGGCCACCGCTCGGTGGCCTACGTCAGCGGACCGGGCGACCTCCATCAGATCAGGGACCGGCGCGAAGGCGCCCTCGCGGCCCTCTCCGAGGCCGGGCTGCCGCCCGAGGCGCTCGTCGAGATCCCCTCCGACCGCCTGGACGTGGCGGCGGGCCGTGACGCCGGAGCCCGGCTGCTCGGCCTGGTGCCCCGGCCGACCGCGGTCTTCTGCGCCAACGACCTGCTCGCCCTGGGGGTGCTCCAGGCGCTGTACGCGGCGGGCGTCCGGGTACCGCACGAGATGGCCATCGTGGGCTACGACGACATCGAATTCGCCGCCGCCGCCGCAGTGCCGCTCACCTCCGTCCGCCAGCCCGCGGCCGTGATGGGCCGGATGGCCGCGGAGCTCCTGCTGGAGGAGGCGTACGACGAGGACGGCACCCATGAGCACCGCGGCGTGGTGCTCCAGCCGGAACTCGTGGTGCGGGCCTCCAGCGCGGTCCCGCGCTGAGACCGGGGGAGCCGTACCCGGGAAATCTCGAATTCACCCTGTACGGGGCGGCGTTGGCCCGCGGCGAAGGACGCGGGATGCCGTAGCGGCCGCGGTTTCCCCGGAGTTGCGGCGCGGGAGGGCCCCGGACGCCGTACGAATATGTGATGTCCGATCGGACGCCGGAGCGAATCCGGACCGGCCGGGGCGGGTGAACTCCCGGTATCGGAGGGCGTATTGATCGCCAACCGCTCCGGAGTGAGTCATGATCGTCCCGCGATGGTCGACACCTCCCGGGGCGATGCCCCCACCACCCCTGCCGAAGAGCCGCGAGGCTGCCTCTTCGCGCTCTCCCAGCCCCCTTTGATGATCTTCCTCGCGGTCGTCGGCAGTCTGCTGCTGATGGCCGCGGTGCATGATCTCTTCATGCTGTGAGCGGTCAGCCGGCCGCTTCCTTGCGGCGCGCCCGGTACGCGGCCACATGCAGACGGTTGCCGCAGGTGCGGCTGGAGCAGTAGCGCCGTGAGCGGTTCCGGGACAGGTCGACGAAGGCGTGCCGGCAGTCCGGCGCCTCGCACCGCCGCAGCCGTTCCTGCTCGCCCGCCACCACGATGAAGGCCAGCGCCATGCCGCAGTCGGCCGCGAGGTGGTCGGCGATCGACGCGTCGGGCGCGAAGTAGTGCACGTGCCAGTCGTAGCCGTCGTGATTGCTGAGCTGCGGCGTCGTGCCGGCGGCGGCGACGAGCGTGTTGACGAGCGAGGCGGCGGTCTGCGCGTCGTCCGTCGCGAAGATCTCGGCGAAGCGCGTCCGTACGTCCCGTACGGCCCGCAGGTCCTTCTCGTGGAGCTCGCCGACGCCGCTGATGCGATGGCGCCGCGCGAAGTCGTACAGCGCCGTGATGTCGGCGAGGCCGTCGCTCCGCCCGGCCTCCGGCTGCCCGCCCGACGGCGGCTCGCTCTCCGGTGCGGTGTTCACCAGCTCGACCACCGTGTCGAGGGCGATCCGGGTGTCGTGGGGGATCAGCACGCTTTCGCTCCCTGCTCCCGGCGGGCGGGTGTCCGCCGATGCGGGCTGACTCTACTGGCTCGGCCGCGGCGCACAGCGGCCCGAGAGGGCCAGTGGAGGGCGCGGAGAGCGGATACCGGCCACGGGCCGGTACCTCGGGGCCGGTGTGCGCCGCGGCCGGGCCGTGGGGGCGCTGGAGCCCCGGACGAGCGCCGACGCCGTCACCGCGGTGGGTTCCGCGGTGACGGCGTCGGTGTCAGCCCTATGAGGTTTTCCGCGCGGCGCCGTCTCCCCGAGTCGGACGGCGCCGTGCAGCTCTCGGCCTGGCTCAGCTCTCGGCCAGGATGTGTGAGAGCTCCGTGTCGAGGTCGAAGTGGCGATGCTCGGTGCCCGGCGGCACCGCGGCGTCGGTCCGCTTCAGGAACGACTCCAGGGCTCTCGCCGGGGCTTCGAGCAGGGCTTCGCCCTCTGGGGAGCTCAGCGCGATGCAGACGACGCCCTGGCCGTGACTTCGGGATGGCCAGACGCGGACGTCTCCGGTGCCGGTGGGCCGGTGCAGCCCCTCGGCAAGGAGGTCACGGGCGAATACCCATTCGACCGTCTCCTCCGCTCCGGTATGGAAGGTGGCGTGCACGGCATACGGATCGGCCGTGTCATACCGCAGGCCCGCGGGTACAGGCAGTGAGGACTCGCTCGACACAACGAGGCGCAGGTGCAGCTCGCAGCTGACCGTGGTGTTCATAAGCGCCAGGGCCTTTCGCTCAGTGTGCGCTCGGGGATTCGCACGTCGGCGAAATCGACATGCCACCTACGGTGGCGTTGTAAACCCCTCTGACCTTTTTGTGTTCCTTCAGGTAGCTCGTACGGCGGTGTGTAACTTTCGGTTATACGGCCATTCCGGTGATGAAGGCCGTTCCGGTAGGTTGACTCCTATGAATGCGGAGCGTGACGCGCGGGACGGGGGTGCCGCACCGACGGCCCCGGCGTCCGCGGCGGACAGGTCGGACGGCGTGACGGACGGGGCCGCGGAGGGCATGGCCGGGGAACGGGAGCTCGGCTCCCGGGCGCCCGGGTTCATCAAGGCGTCCCGGCCGCTGCACCTGAGCTGGCAGGTCGGCGTCTTCGTGGTCGGCTTCGCCGTGGTCGTGGCGGGCATCATCATGCTGCCGCTGCCCGGCCCCGGCTGGCTGGTGATCTTCGGCGGCATGGCGATCTGGGCGACCGAGTTCGTCTGGGCGCAGCTGGTGCTGCGCTGGACCCGGCGGAAGGTCACCGAGGCCGCCCAGCGGGCGCTCGACCCCAAGGTCCGGCGGCGCAACATCATCCTCACCTCGATCGGCCTGGTGATCATCGCCGTGCTGGTGGGGATCTATGTCTGGAAGTTCGGCATCACCATGCCGTGGAAGATCCACGAGTGACCCCGGGGTGGTCATGGGGCGCCGCTGACATGGGGTAATGTTTGGCCTGCGCCCGGGCGATTAGCTCAGTGGGAGAGCGCTTCGTTCACACCGAAGAGGTCACTGGTTCGAACCCAGTATCGCCCACCCCGGACAGAGGGCCCGTGAGACCGCAGAGTCTCACGGGCCCTCTGCGTTTTCCGCGTCCGTCCGGTCCGCCTGTCGGTCGCGGTTCCGCCCGCCGGTGTCTCGGCGGAGGATTCTCCGGCGCTTTCGCGAACGATTCGATCGGGGCCCCGCGCTCGCGGCATCCGCCGACCGGGCAGGGGCGTCCGGATATCCCCGACGTACCTCCTTCCCCGGCCACCGGAATTCCCGGAAAGGGAACGGCTCACGGAATCCGTGGCCAATGCCCCACTGATTCCGGAACTCCCTCGCAATTCCGTGGCAGCGGTCACACGTACGAACTGCTCGATTTCATGGGCGAGTTCACCGCGACCGCGTCCGGCGGACGGCCCGGAGCACCCCGCCGGGGAACTCCGGGCCCGTCGTACGACGTACCGTCAGCGCATCCGGCCCACGGTCTCCTTCAGCCGCCGCGCGTCGCGCAGCCGCTGTTCGTACGTCGCGCCGACCACCAGCAGCAGCACTCCGGCCAGGGCGGGCGGCAGCCAGCGCGGGAGCGCGCCGACGACCTGGACCACGTACGGCGCCAGCTCGTGCACGGCGTCCAGGCCCAGCACCGCTCCGCCGAGCAGCAGCAGCGCCTGCAGCCGCAGCCGGGCGCCGGCCAGGGTGAGCGCCAGTGCCGCCACACCGAGCAGCAGCGGCCGCGCCCAGTGCGGATCGGCCCAGGCGGCGAAGAGGCTCGGCACCAGCGTCGCCGCGAGGCCCGCCCCGTACGCCGTCCACGAGGACGCCTCCGGGTCGCGGCGCCGGCGCAGCACACCGATCGCCAGCGCGGGCACGGTCACGGGCAGCGTGTACGCCTCCGGGGCCGACACCCCCGAGGCCGAGAGCCGCACCCAGGTCGCCAGGACGAAGAGCGCCACCGCCAGGTACCCGGCCATCGGCCGTCGTTCGGCCCGTACGGCCGTGCCCGCCGCCAGCACCCCGCTCAGCGCCAGCACCAGAGCCAGGAACGGCCGGTCCGGCAGCGCCACGAGCACCGCCGCCGCGGCCGCCACGGCCCCGGTCAGCTCGACGGGTGGCGCGGCGGGGTGGTCCCGCAGCCGGGCCCCGAGCAGGGCCGTCACCGCGGGGACGGCCAGCAGGACCGGGGCAGCCCGGTAGCCGTCGAGCCCCAGTGAGGCCCCGGCCGCGCGGGCGAGCACCGTCGCGCACACCACGGCCCCGCACGCCGGTACCGCCTGGGCGATCCGCAGAGCCCGTGCCGCACGTTCCGCCCGGGTGTCCGGCAGCGCCCGCACGGCCCGCGCGAGAGCGCCGTCGAGCAGCACCGCCGTCGCCCCGAGCACCACCAGCACCACCGTGAACACCGCGTACGTCGCCGTCCGTGTGGCGAGCGAGAGGAACCCCGTGCTCACCGCACCGGCCAGCCCGCAGACCAGCGCGCTGGTCCCCACGGCGTGCGCACCGCGACGCAGGCCCGCGACCGCCGCCGCGAACGCCCCGGCGACCAGCGCCGACTGCACCGACACCGCGGCCGCGTACGACAGACCCAGCACCGCGGGCAGTGTGGTGAGCCCCGCCCAGCAGAGCGCCGAGGCGGCGGCCCCCGCCGCGCCCCGCCAGGCCGGACCGGGCGAGAACACCGGCCCGGCCACCCGCACCAGCCGGTCCCACCACCGGTGCGCGAGCCCCAGCAGGGCGGCCGCCATCAGCAGTCCGACCGGGGCCCCGGCCAGGTGGGACCAGGCCACGTCCGCCGTCCCCAGGGCGCCCCGGACACCACCGTCGGGAGCGCCGGACCAGACGCGGGCCGCCCGCGACACGGTGCCCATCAGCGACATGCCGACCGGCGGCGCCGAGAAGAGCACCGCGGCCGCTGTCACCGCCGAGGAGGCCCACAGCAGCCCCCGCCCGACCGGGCGCGGCAGCGGCGCGCGCACCGTCACCAGCAGCACCGCACCGCACAGCAGATACACCGGCACCGACCAGCCCCAGGCCGTCCCGGCGCGCAGCACGCCGCCCACCGCGGCCACCCCGCACAGCCCGGCCAGCGCACCGCCCGCCACCGCGAGACCCGCGGGCGCGCGCCACGCCCCGGACAGCGCGACCGCCGCACCCGCGAGCAGCAGCGCGGCCGGTGCCACCGCCCCCGACGCCGTCCCGGCGGACATGGACTGCGTCAGGGCCACCAGCAGCCCCAGCAGGCCCGTCGTCCAGCAGCCGACACAGGCGGTCAGCCGGACCGGCGCGCCCCGGCCCCCCACCGCGATCGCGCAGTCCAGCGCGGCCGTCAGCAGCAGCGCCCAGCCGAACGCGGTGGCCCCGGCCCCCGCCGACCACGCCCACAGCAGCAGCGGCAGCTGGGCACTCGCCACCGCCAGGGGCAACGGCAGCCGCAGGCGTCCGAGCAGCAGCCCGTATCCGCCCCACACCACCGCCAGCACCGCCGAGGCGGCCGCCGCGAAACCGAGGCCGTCGGCCTCCGGGAACGCCACCCGGTGCAGCGCGTAGGCGTCCAGGACCATCAGCACGGACGCCAGGGCGCCGAGCGACTCGGCCGTCGCGGACAGACCGCGACGCAGCAGCACCGCGGGCGCCGCGAGCGCGGCGAGCGTCACCACGCCGAGCACCGCCGAACGGCCGGCGATCCCGAGGTGACCCCAGCTGAGCAGGGTGAACGCGAGCGCCGCGACCGTCAGCAGCAGTCCGCCCAGGGTGAGCAGCACGTTCTGCGCGCCGGGTGCTCCGGCTCGCGCGGCGGGCGGCCCGGAAGGCGGCGCGAACGGGGCGGGCGGCCCGGCCGGGGCGGCGAAGGGCGGCGCGGGCGGCGTCAGCACGCTCAGCAGCCAGGCGCGGCGGACCAGCAGCTGGGACCGGCGGGCGTCCAGCCGGGCCAGTTCGCGATCGAGCAGCGCCAATTCCTCGGCGGGCGGCGGCACATGTTCCATGGACGTGAGTGTGGTGCGGGCCACGGGATCGGACATGCGCTCGGATACTCAGTTCCCCGGCTGAGTACGCGCAGACTGGATCCATGGACTGGAGCCACTACCGATTCGTGAGTATCTGGGAGCTGCCCGCCCCGCCCGGCGCCGTGTACGGGATCCTCGAACGCGCCGAGGACTACCCGCGATGGTGGCCGCAGGTCCGCGAGGCGGCCCTGGTCAACGACACCACCGGCACCACCCGGATCCGCTCCTTCCTCCCGTACGACCTCGTGATGACGGTCCGCGAACGCCGCCGCGATCCCGGGGCCGGGATCATCGAGGCGACGCTCAGCGGCGACCTCGACGGCTGGATCCGGTGGACGGTCACCGCGCACGGCGGCGGCAGCCGGGTGGTCTACGAGCAGGAGGTCGACGTACGCAGACCGCTGATGCGGCTGCTGGCGGTGCCAGGGCGCCCGGTGTTCCGGGCCAATCACGCCCTGATGATGCGTGCCGGGCGGCGGGGTCTCGCGGCCCGGCTGGCAGCGGTTTGAACCGGACCCGCCGAGCCCTGTATGGTTCAACCCGTTCCCGGGCGATTAGCTCAGTGGGAGAGCGCTTCGTTCACACCGAAGAGGTCACTGGTTCGAACCCAGTATCGCCCACCCGGGAGAGGCCGGTCCGTCAGCAGAATCGACGGGCCGGCTTTCGCGTGTCCGGAGTGCCCGAGGAGGCGGTGGGACACCCGCTCACGCCGCGGCGGGAAGCACCGGGCGCAGCGGCCAGGCCGGATCCACCGTCTCCGCCGTCCCGTTCTTCGCGAACCACGCCTGGAGCCCGCGCGCCTGCGCCGCGTGCCACACGGCCTGGAGGGTGTGCAGCTCCGCCGGTGTCAGCCGTTCCAGACGGGACGAGAAGCGCCGCCCCACCGCGCGGACCAACTCCAGCGAGGCCGCCGCGTCGGCCGCCGCGTCATGGGCGCCGTCGAGTACCACGCCGTAGAGCTCGCAGAGGTCGGTGAGGGTCCGCCGGCCCTTGCGGTAGCGGTCCAGGTGCTTGTCGAGCACCCGTGGATCCAGCACGCACAGCGGGGAGTTCTCCAGATACGCCGCGAGCGAGGACGCGCGGTGGCGCTTCAGCTCGCGGTCCAGCAGCGTCAGGTCGAACGGCGCGTTCATCACGACCAGCGGCCGCCCGGCCGAGCACTGCTCGGCCAGCGCACGGCCTATCTCCTCCACCACCGGTGCCGGCCAGCGCCCGTTGCGCTGGAGGTGGTCGTCGGTCAGGCCGTGGATCTCGGTGGCCCCCACGGGCACCGGTATCCCCGGATTCACCAGCCAGCGGGTGACGCGCAGCCGCCCGCCCGCCGTGTCCTGGACGACCAGGGCGGCCGACACGATCCGGTCCCCCTCGACGTCGACTCCTGTTGTCTCGGTGTCAAATGCGGCCAGCGGCCCTTCGTACCAGTGCGTCATCCCCGAACTCCTCGTGCCCGAACGGCAGATGGTGTGATTCCCCTGCCCGGTTCGGTGATACCCGCGCCCTTTGCCTGATACGCCGTTTGCGGGCCGTCCGGTGCGGTGACAACACAGGTGTGGGGAACGGAAGTTGTCCGTCACCCGCACCGGAGATCCGATCGGCACGGCCCGGAAGGCACACCCAGCCATGGCGCTCGCGCAGCCCGAACCGAGCGGGCTGCTGTCCCAGCGGACCGAACCGCTGCGCGGCACACTCGCAACCACCGCCTGCATGGAGACGCTCCAGGTGGGCTATCTGCACGCGGTCGCGGCCGCGGCGGGGTGCTCCCTGTCGCAGCCCTTCCCCGACAACGGCATCGACTGGCACGTCAGCCACGGAGCCCCCGGCCACGCCGTGGACGACGAGGTGACCATCAAGGTGCAGCTCAAGTGCACCTACCAGATCCCGCCCCGCCCGCCCGGACCGACCTTCGCCTTCACGCTCGACAACGCCCATCTCGTGAAGCTCGCCCGGACCCCCGTGTCCGTGCACAAGATCCTCGTCGTGATGATCGTGCCGCGCAGCCAGGACGACTGGCTGCGCGCCGGACACGACCGGCTCGACCTGCGGCACTGCTGCTACTGGACCAACCTGGCCGGCCACGCGGTGACCGGCCGGCACCGGACCACCGTGCGGATCCCGACCTCGCGCATCTTCGACGACCGGGCGCTCTGCGGGATCATGACCCGCGTAGGGGCGGGAGGGAGGCCCTGATGCACCGTCCGCCGGAGGCATACGACGCACACGGGGACGGGGCGGTCCCGCCCGCCGGCCGCCCGCACCCCGCCGAGTCCACCGGGCAGCGGCCCGACGCCTCCCCTCCGCCCGGCGGGACACCCGACCCCGCCCGCGTCGACCCCGCGGTCCTCGGCGCCCTGCTCGCCCGGCACGGCTGGCAGCGCCGAGGCGGGGCGGCCGGGCGCTACAGCCGCTGGACCCCGCCGGGTCCACCGGCCCCGCCCGGGGGCGCGACGAGCCTCCTGGTCCCCGACACCACCGCCTTCCCCGACAGCGAGGACCTGCTCGGCGAGGCGCTGACCGCGCTCGCCCGCAGCGCGGCGCCCTCCGCCCGCGAGGTCCTGGTCTCCCTCGCGGTCCCCAGCGACGAGATCCGCTGGCGCCGCGAGGTCCCCGAGGAACCCGCGGGCGCTGCGGGCTGGACCGGGGCGGAGCGGCTGCACACCGCCGCCCGGCAGATACTGCTGGCCGGAGCCCTCGCCGTACGCGCGAACACCGGGTACCACGGCGCCCGCCACCGGCGCAGGGCCCGTGCGGCGCTCGACGGCATGCTCGTCGGCCCCGCTCCCGGCGGGCGCGAGCTCACCGCGTTCGTGCCGGTCGCATCCGGCCGCGCCGTCGCCGTACGGCTCTACCAGGCCCTGCACGCCACCCGCGAGGCCGTGGACTACCAGCGGGCCACCGGTGGCTTCGACGCCTTCGACACGGCCGTGGGGGCGGGGGTCAGCCGGGAACTGACCGAGGCCGTCGTGGCCCTCGTCCAGGGCTCGGAGGGGGCGCGGATCGCGCTGGAGTGGGCGCCGGCCGCCGGGACCCCCGAGGGCTGCCCCGACCGGCCCGACCCGGTGGAGTTCTCGCCGGGCGACCTGCCCGCACTGCGCCGTGCGGGCGCCCGCTACCTCCGGGACGAGCCGGCCGTGACGGTACGGATCACCGGGGCCGTCGTCCGGATGCGCCGCTCGGCCCCGCGCGGCGCCGGGATCGTACGGCTGCGGGTGCTGGCCGGTGCCGAGGTGCCGCACGTGCGGCTGGAGCTGGACGAGGAGGCGTACCGGATCGCCGGCCACGCCCATCTGGTGGGGCTGCCGATCCGGGTGGAGGGCAGGCTGGAGAGCCGCGGCGGCTTCCGGCGGCTGACCCGGACCTCGCACGTCGTGCCCGTTCAGGTCGACGACGCCGAGCGGGACCGGCTGATGAAGTCCCTCCAGGAGAACGTCGACCAATTCGAGGAGGCGTGCACCGGCGAGTAGCGGGGCGCGGGCCCCGGGACCCGGCCCTTTCGCACGGGGGGCCGTCGGCTCGGTACGATTCCCCTGGCACGCGCTGGAGGAATGCGGGTGCGCCCCCTGAGTCAGGAGAGACCGGTGTCAGACGTCCGTGTGACCATCCAACGCGATTCCGAGCGGGAAGAGCGCGTGGTGACGACGGGCACTACGGCGGCCGAGCTCTTCCCCGGCGAGCGCACCGTCGTCGCCGCCCGGGTCGCCGGTGAGCTGAAGGACCTCGCGTACGTCGTGGCCGACGGCGAGGTCGTCGAGCCCGTCGAGATCTCCTCCGAGGACGGCCTGAACATCCTGCGGCACTCCACCGCGCACGTGATGGCGCAGGCCGTGCAGCAGCTCTTCCCCGAGGCCAAGCTGGGCATCGGCCCGCCGGTCAAGGACGGCTTCTACTACGACTTCGACGTCGAGAAGCCGTTCACCCCCGAGGACCTCAAGGCCATCGAGAAGAAGATGCAGGAGATCCAGAAGCGGGGCCAGAAGTTCTCCCGCCGGGTCGTGACGGACGAGTCCGCCCGCGAGGAGCTGGCCGACGAGCCGTACAAGCTGGAGCTCATCGGCATCAAGGGCGCCGCGTCCACGGACGACGGCGCGGACGTCGAGGTGGGCGGCGGCGAGCTGACCATCTACGACAACCTCGACCCGAAGACCGGCGACCTGTGCTGGAAGGACCTCTGCCGGGGTCCGCACCTGCCGACCACCCGGTTCATCCCGGCGTTCAAGCTGATGCGCAACGCCGCGGCGTACTGGCGGGGCAGCGAGAAGAACCCGATGCTCCAGCGCATCTACGGCACCGCGTGGCCCACCAAGGACGAGCTGAAGGCGCACCTGGAGTTCCTGGAGGAGGCCGCCAAGCGCGACCACCGCAAGCTCGGCAACGAGCTGGACCTCTTCTCGTTCCCGGACGAGATCGGTCCCGGTCTCGCGGTCTTCCACCCCAAGGGCGGCATCATCCGCCGGGCCATGGAGGACTACTCGCGCCGGCGCCACGAGGAGGAGGGCTACGAGTTCGTCTACTCCCCGCACGCCACCAAGGGCAAGCTCTTCGAGAAGTCCGGCCACCTGGACTGGTACGCCGACGGCATGTACCCGCCCATGCAGCTCGACGACGGGGTGGACTACTACCTCAAGCCGATGAACTGCCCGATGCACAACCTGATCTTCGACGCGCGCGGCCGCTCCTACCGCGAACTGCCGCTGCGCCTCTTCGAGTTCGGCACGGTGTACCGGTACGAGAAGTCCGGCGTGGTGCACGGCCTCACCCGCTCGCGCGGCTTCACGCAGGACGACGCGCACATCTACTGCACCAAGGAGCAGATGGCCGAGGAGCTGGACCGGACGCTCACCTTCGTCCTGAACCTGCTCCGCGACTACGGTCTGACCGACTTCTACCTGGAGCTCTCCACCAAGGACCCGGAGAAGTTCGTCGGCTCCGACGAGATCTGGGAAGAGGCGACCGAGACCCTGCGCCAGGTCGCCGAGAAGCAGGGCCTGCCGCTGGTCCCGGACCCGGGCGGCGCCGCGTTCTACGGCCCGAAGATCTCGGTGCAGTGCAAGGACGCCATCGGCCGCACCTGGCAGATGTCGACCGTGCAGCTCGACTTCAACCTGCCGGAGCGCTTCGACCTGGAGTACACCGGCCCGGACGGCACCAAGCAGCGTCCGGTCATGATCCACCGCGCCCTGTTCGGCTCCATCGAGCGCTTCTTCGCGGTGCTCCTGGAGCACTACGCGGGTGCCTTCCCGGTGTGGCTGGCCCCGGTCCAGGCCGTCGGCATCCCGATCGGCGACACGCACGTCCCGTACCTCCAGGAGTTCGCGGCCGAGGCCCGGAAGAAGGGGCTGCGGGTCGAGGTGGACGCCTCCTCCGACCGGATGCAGAAGAAGATCCGGAACCAGCAGAAGGCCAAGGTCCCCTTCATGATCATCGCGGGCGACGAGGACATGGCCAACGGTGCCGTCTCCTTCCGCTACCGCGACGGATCGCAGGAGAACGGCATCCCGGTCGAGGACGCCATCGCCAAGATCCAGAAGGCCGTCGAGGACCGCGTCCAGGTCTGACGCTCGCGACAGAGGCCCCCGGAGAGCTACCCGCCCTCCGGGGGCCTCTTCTCGTCCTCCCGGGTGAAGACCTGCAACAGCCACGACGAGAACGAACCCGTCACCGCCCCCAGCAGCCCCAGCCCGCAGGCCATCAGCCCGGCGGCGACGACCCGGCCGCCCGGCGTGACCGGCACGGCGTCCCCGTACCCCACCGTGGTGAGCGTCGCGCACGCCCACCACACCGCGTCGCCGAAGGTACGGATCGTGGCGTCCGGGACCCTGTGCTCCTGGTGGTAGACGGCGAGCGCGGCGGAGAAGCCGAGCAGCACGGCGGTCGCGCCGGCGTAGGAGATCACCCGGGCGTACAGGCTGAGCCGCGGCTGGGCCCGGCGCTGCTGGACCGCGGTGTAGACCCGGATCAGGCGCAGCGGGCGCAGCAGCGGAAGCAGCAGCACCAGCGTGTCCAGCCAGTGCACCCGTACGAAGCGGTGGCCGAGGCCGCTGAGCCGGAGCCGTACGGCGTAGTCCGCGGCGAAGACCAGCCAGGTGGCGAGGACCAGCGCGAGGGCGATGTCCCGCCAGGGCTCGGCGTCCCGGGGGGCGAGCACCCGGACCGCGTAGCCGAGCAGGAAGAGGAGGGAGGCCCCGAAGAGCGGCACTTCCGTGCGCTGCTCCCAGCGCCGGAAGCGGAGCGGGGCGGAGTCGGCGGAGGGGGCGCTCATCGCCTCAGCATCCCCGTACGTCATCGGGGGCGGCCCCGGCGACACGCACCCCGGGAGTGAAGCAATATGCTGATCGCCATGACGAGTGAGCCGGAGCAGCAGATCGGAGTGGGGACGCCCGACGCGTTCCAGCGCCTGTGGACGCCCCACCGGATGGCGTACATCCAGGGTGAGAACAAGCCGACCGGCCCGGAGGCCGGCGACGGCTGTCCGTTCTGCGGGATCCCGTCGAATTCGGACGAGGACGGGCTCGTCGTCGCGCGTGGCAGCCATGTCTACGCCGTGCTGAATCTGTATCCGTACAACGGCGGCCACCTCATGGTGGTGCCGTACCGGCACGTCGCCGACTACACGGAGCTGGACGGCCCGGAGACCATGGAGCTGGCCGATTTCACCAAGCGGGCGATGGTGGCCCTGCGGGCGGCGTCCGGGGCGCACGGATTCAACATCGGGATGAACCAGGGCGCGGTGGCGGGGGCCGGGATCGCCGCCCATCTGCACCAGCACCTGG
Source organism: Streptomyces sp. NPDC057697 (assembly GCF_042799335.1). Lineage (NCBI taxonomy): Bacteria > Bacillati > Actinomycetota > Actinomycetes > Kitasatosporales > Streptomycetaceae > Streptomyces > Streptomyces sp. NPDC057697. The sequence continues at coordinate 316,640 of NZ_JBHVJA010000006.1, forward strand.
TGCCGCGCTGGGGCGGCGACACCAACTTCATGCCGGTGGTCGGGCACACGAAGGTGCTGCCGCAACTCCTCGCCGACACGCGGAAGATGCTGGCCGACGCCTGGCCGGTCGACTGATCCCGGCCTCCGCCTCTGCCTGGGCCGCCCCGGCTCGTGCTCCGCACCGGGGCGGCCTTCGCGTCTCCGGACGCGGGGCTACGCGTCGTACAGGTCGGCCTTGCGCGGGGACGGGTCCTGCACCATGCCGCTGAGGACCATCGAGCGGTTGTCGAAGCGCTCGACGTCGACGCCGTTCTCCTGGAGGACGCGCAGGGCGGCGCTGTGGACGACGCGCAGAACGGGCGTCGCGGCGCGCATCGCGTCGTCCGCCATGAAGCGGTGGCGCCACGGCTTCTCGGCCCAGGCATGGCGCAGACCGAAGGGCTCGGGCAGGGCGATCTTGCCGCCCAGGTAGTCCAGCAGCGGTGGGTACCAGGTGAAGGGGGCGCGCAGGGCGAGGCGGACGACCTCGCTGGACTCCACCAGCGGCAGCGTGATGTCGCGGGTCTCCCAGAACCGGACGGTCTTGTTGACCGTCTTGGTCTTGGCCGCGGGCTTGCTGGTGAAGAGCGAGTGGACCGGGCCGAGCGCGTACCCGGTGACCTCGATGCGCAGGGTCTCGTGGAGCACCGTGACCGTGATCATCATGGTGATGATCAACTGGCCTTCCCAGAGGGTGAACTGGACCCCCAGATAGTGCCGGTCACCGCTGCCGAACTGCTGGTGGTTGCAGATGCGCTGTATCTCGTGCGGCTTGACCTGGAAGGTGGCGACGTCCTCGCCGTCGGGGCGGGAGACCGAGCCGGCGTTCTCCCCGACGGGGGAGACGATCCAGTGGGTGACCGACGGGGTGGGGAACCCCCCGGTGTTCAGCGGGCCGCGCTCCAGCATCTTGAGCTGGTCGTGGATGGCCCTTATCAGGTCCCAGCTGCGGAACTGGTGGAACTCCTTGCCGGGCTCCTTGGAGACCAGCTCCTCGGCCAGCTGCCAGCTTCCCCACCGGGTGCCCATGCCGAGGATCCCCTTGGGGCCCGCGTAGAAGACCGAGTTGGACTGCTGCTCGGCGGAGAGCTTCTCCAGGCCCTGGCGCAGGGCCTCGCGGGAGGTCTCGCTGGGGTTCTTCGGCACGGCCTCCGGGATCTTGGCGATGACCCCGCCGCCGGAGAGCAGCCCCTCCCAGCGGGCGCGCATGTCCTTCGCGGAGGCCTCGGCGATCCGCTTGGCGATGAGCCAGCCGACGACCGGAGCGATGATCATCAGACGGGCGTAGAGCGCCAGGAACCCGTTGAGCGGCAGCTTGACCAGGAAGATCAGCGCCACGATGCCGATGATCGGGAGCAGGGCGCTGCCCAGCGTGGAGAGCGCCTTGTCCTTCGTCCTGCCGAGGAGGTCGCGCAGCCGGAACGCGAGGAACCACAGCAGCATGCCGGGCAGGAAGAGGAAGCCGAACAGCGCCGTGACGGCGGTGAGTTTGGTGTCGCGGCTCTTGCGGAGCCGGGTCGCGGACAGGCAGTGCTCGACGACGGTCTGCGGATCGGTCCCGAAGGACTGGATGAGCGCCGCGCGGGCGCCGCCCAGCATGCGCTCCTGGACGGCGCGGGAGTACGCCTCGCCGAGATTCGGCTTGAAGTAGTCGGACTTGAAGAGCTTGGAACGGCCCACCTTGACTTCGGACTTGTGCCACTCGCTGTTGGCGTCAAGGATCTTCTCCACCGGGCTGTCCCGGTACGCGGCGGAGGCGAGGGCGTTGGTCGCCACCGCCTGTCCGCCGGATCCCTGGAGCGGGATCTGTGCTCCGGGAGAGAAATCGAATCCGTCGCTGGCCACTGTCGCCCCCACTCGGCGCCGAGGAACTGCTCCTGCGGCTGTTTCCCAACTGCCGTGCCCGGCACACCTTCTGAGCTGGGACCAAAGCGTATCGCCCGGACCGCCGCGCCGTCCGCCCCTGTGGACAAAGACGGGCGACATGGCTGATCACGCGTTGTTCGGATCGTTCTCCCGCTGCTCCCCGAGGCGTTCGGCGAGCTGTGGGGGCATGGCTTCGTGCCGGGCGTACGCCCGGTCGAAGCGGCCGGCGCCATGGGAGAGGGAGCGCAGGTCGACCGCGTATCTGCCGATCTCCAGCTCGGGTACCTCGGCCCGTACGAGGGTCCGGCCGGGGCCGGACTGTTCGGTTCCGATCACTCTGCCGCGCCGCCCGGACAGATCGCTCATCACCGGCCCGACATAGTCGTCGGGAACCAGGACCCGGACCTCGGCGACGGGTTCGAGCAACTGGATGCGGGTCTCCGCGGCGGCTTCCCGCAGGGCCAGCGCGCCCGCGGTCTGGAACGCGGCGTCGGAGGAGTCCACCGAGTGCGACTTGCCGTCCCGCAGGGTGACGCGTACGTCCACGAGCGGGTGCCCGGCCGCGACCCCGCGGGCGGCCTGGGCGCGCACGCCCTTCTCGACGGACGGCACGAACTGGCGGGGCACCGCTCCGCCCACCACCTTGTCGACGAACTCGATGCCCGAGCCCGCGGGCAGCGGCTCCACGTCGATCTCGCAGATCGCGTACTGGCCGTGGCCGCCGGACTGCTTCACATGCCGACCGCGCCCGCTCGACGGCGCGGCGAAGGTCTCGCGGAGCGGCACCTTGTGCGGGACGGCGTCCACCTGGACGCCGTAGCGGCTGCGCAGCCGGTCCAGTGCCACGTCCTGGTGGGCCTCGCCGAGACACCACAGAACCACCTGGTGGGTGTCCTGGTTCTGTTCGAGGCGCATGGTCGGGTCCTCGGCGACCAGCCGGGAGAGCCCCTGGGAGAGCTTGTCCTCGTCCGCCTTGCTGTGCGCCTCGACGGCGAGCGGGAGCAGCGGGTCCGGAGCGTCCCAGGGGTCCATCAGGAGCGGCCGCTCCGGATCGGAGAGGGTGTCCCCGGTCTCGGCGCCGCCCAGCTTGGCCACACAGGCCAGATCTCCCGCGATACAGGCGGCCAGCGGGCGCTGCTGCTTGCCGAAGGGGGAGGAGAGCGCGCCGACGCGCGCCTCGGTCTCGTGGAAGGGCGCCTCCCGGCCGTGGTCGGCGAGGCCGTGGCCGGAGACATGGACGGTCTCGTCGGAACGCAGGGTGCCGGAGAAGACCCGTACCAGCGAGACCCTGCCGACGTACGGGTCGGAGGCGGTCTTGACCACCTCGGCGGCCAGCGGTCCGTCCGGATCGCAGGTCAGCTCCGGCGGCGGCGCCCCGTGCAGACCGGTGACGCCCGGGAGCGGGCGCTCCAGCGGGGTCGGGAAACCGCGGGTGACCAGGTCCAGGAGCTCGACGGTCCCGATGCCCTGGCGGGCACCGGCGGCGGCCGGGGCCGCGGCGAGAACCGGGTGGAAGGTGCCCCGGGCGACGGCGCGCTCCAGATCGTCGACGAGCGTCCCGACGTCGACCTCGGCCCCGCCGAGGTAGCGGTCCATCAGGGTCTCGTCCTCGCTCTCGGCGATGATCCCCTCGATGAGCCGTCCACGGGCCTCCGTCAGCGCCGCCCGCCGGTCCTCCGGGGGAGGGTTCTCCCGCCGCTCGCCCGAGGAGTAGTCGAAGACCCGCTCGGTGAGGAGCCCGGTGAGCCCGGTGAGCGGGGCATGGCCGTCCGCGCCCTCGGGACCGTGGACGGGGAGGTAGAGAGGGAGCACGGCGTCGGGGTCGTCGCCGCCGAAGATCTCGCCGCAGATCCGGGTCATCCCGTCGAAGGAGGTGCGTGCCGTGTCCAGGTGGGTGACGACGATGGCGCGCGGCATGCCGACCGCCGCGCACTCCTCCCACACGGCCCGGGTCGTCCCCGCCACCGCGTCGGCCTCCTGGGCCGCGGACACCACGAACAGGGCCGCGTCCGCCGCCCGCAGCCCGGCCCTGAGCTCCCCGACGAAATCGGCGTACCCGGGGGTGTCCAGCAGGTTGATCCGGCACCCGTCCCACTCGACGGGGACCAGCGAGAGCTGTACGGAACGCTGCTGGCGGTGCTCGATCTCGTCGTAGTCGGAGACGGTGGCGCCGTCCTCGACCCGGCCCGCCCGGTTGACCGCGCCCGCGGTCTGTGCGAGGGCCTCGACGAGCGTGGTCTTTCCCGAGCCGCTGTGGCCGACCAGCACCACATTCCGTACGGATGAGGGCCGGTCGGCCGTCGCTGCCCTGCCGGCGGCGCCGGTGTGTGCGTGTGTCCTGTCGCCCATGATGCGTGCCTCCCGGGTGATGGCGCGGATTCGGGGGAAATACCGGCGCGAGGTGGGGGAGAGGTGCGCGGGAACCGGGGAGCCGCCGCGGCGGCTTCTGCGACGCCCGCGGTAGTTCGAGCTTTCCACTCGGGCCGGGCCGCGTCCATCCAAGGCACTGCGCCGCGCGCGGCCGGGTGCCCGGACGGTGGAGTCCGGCGGGCGTGACTACGATGGGCCAGCCGGTGGCCGAAGGGGCCGCTCGGCCCACCGACCCTCGGGAAGGCCATGCTGAACAAGTACGCGCGTGCATTTTTTACGCGTGTCCTCACACCGTTCGCCGCGCTGCTGCTCCGTCTCGGCGTGAGCCCGGACGCGGTCACTCTGATCGGTACGGCCGGGGTGATGGCAGGTGCGCTGGTCTTCTTCCCGCGGGGAGAGTTCTTCTGGGGCACGATCGTCATCACGATCTTCGTCTTCTCCGACCTCGTCGACGGCAACATGGCCCGGCAGGCCGGCATCTCCAGCCGCTGGGGCGCGTTCCTGGACTCGACCCTGGACCGGGTCGCCGACGGAGCGATCTTCGGTGGCTTCGCCCTCTGGTACGCGGGCAAGGGCGACGACGACGTGCTCTGCGCCGTCGCGATCTTCTGCCTGGCCAGCGGCCAGGTGGTCTCGTACACGAAGGCGCGCGGCGAGTCGATCGGGCTGCCGGTCGCGGTCAACGGCCTCGTGGAGCGTGCCGAGCGGCTGGTGATCTCGCTGGTCGCGGCCGGATTCGCGGGCCTGCACAAGTTCGGCGTCCCCGGGATCCAGGTCCTGCTGCCGATCGCGCTGTGGATCGTCGCGGTGGGCAGCCTGATCACGCTGGTGCAGCGGGTGGTGACCGTGCGCCGCGAGTCCGCGGAGGCCGACGCGGCCGAGGCCGCCGCCGGGCCGGGGAGCGGGACCGCCCGGTGAGCGACGACCCGGGGGCTGCGCGGCCCGGTCTGCGGGACCGGCTGACCGACGGGCTGTACGGGCTCGGCTGGGGCGCCGTCAAGAAGCTCCCCGAGCCGGTCGCCCGGACGCTCTTCCGCACCATCGCCGACCAGGCGTGGAGGCGGCGCGGCAAGAGCGTGCTGCGGCTGGAGTCGAATCTGGCCCGGGTCGTGCCCGGTGCGTCACCGGCCCGGCTGGCGGAGCTCTCCAGGGCCGGGATGCGCTCGTACATGCGGTACTGGATGGAGTCGTTCCGGCTGCCCACCTGGAGCCCGGAGCGGATCAGGTCGTCCATAGAGGTGACCGACGCGCACCGGCTGACCGACGGCCTCGACACCGGCCGCGGCGTCGTCCTCGCCCTGCCGCACCTGGCCAACTGGGACCTGGCGGGAGCCTGGGTCACCACCGACCTGAAGGTGCCCTTCACCACGGTCGCCGAACGGCTCAGGCCCGAGACGCTGTACGACCGGTTCGTGGCCTACCGCGAGGGCCTGGGCATGGAGGTCCTGCCGCACAGCGGCGGCGCCGCCTTCGGCACCCTGGCGCGCCGGCTGCGCGCGGGCGGCCTGGTCTGTCTGGTCGCCGACCGTGACCTGTCCGCCTCCGGCGTCGAGGTGACGTTCTTCGGCTCCACCGCGCGGATGCCCGCCGGTCCCGCGCTGCTGGCCCAGCAGACCGGGGCGCTGCTGCTGCCGGTGACGCTCCACTACGACGACACGCCCGTGATGAAGGCCCGGATCCACGCCCCGGTGCAGCCGCCCGAGTCGGGGGACCGCGCCGAGAAGACGTCCTCGATGACACAGGCGCTGGCCGATGCCTTCGCCGCCGGGATCGCCGACCACCCGGAGGACTGGCACATGCTGCAACGGCTCTGGCTCGCCGATCTGGAGCCCCGGGAGGACCGGACGTGAAGATCGGCATCGTCTGCCCGTACTCCTGGGACGTGCCCGGCGGGGTGCAGTTCCACATCCGTGACCTGGCCGAGCACCTGATCCGGCTGGGACACCAGGTGTCCGTGCTGGCACCCGCCGACGACGAGACCCCGCTGCCCCCGTACGTGGTGTCGGCGGGCCGGGCCGTGCCCGTCCCGTACAACGGCTCCGTCGCCCGGCTGAACTTCGGCTTCCTCTCGGCCGCCCGGGTGCGCCGCTGGCTGCACGACGGCACCTTCGACGTGATCCACATCCACGAGCCGACCTCGCCCTCGCTGGGGCTGCTCGCCTGCTGGGCCGCACAGGGGCCGATCGTCGCCACCTTCCACACCTCCAACCCGCGCTCCCGGGCCATGATCGCGGCGTACCCGATCCTCCAGCCCGCCCTGGAGAAGATCAGCGCACGCATCGCGGTCAGCGAGTACGCCCGGCGCACCCTGGTCGAGCACCTGGGCGGCGACGCGGTCGTCATCCCGAACGGGGTCGACGTCGGCTTCTTCGACCGCGCCGAGCCCAGGCCCGAATGGCAGGGCGGCACGATCGGCTTCATCGGCCGCATCGACGAGCCGCGCAAGGGCCTGCCGGTCCTGATGAGGGCGCTGCCCGCGATCCTCGCCGCCCGCCCGGACACCAGGCTGCTGGTCGCCGGCCGGGGCGACGAGGAGGAGGCCGTCGCCTCGCTGCCCGCGGCCATGCGCGAGCGGGTCGAGTTCCTCGGCATGGTGAGCGACGAGGACAAGGCCCGGCTGCTGCGCAGCGTGGACGTGTACGTCGCGCCCAACACCGGCGGCGAGAGCTTCGGGATCATCCTGGTCGAGGCGATGTCGGCGGGCGCCCCGGTCCTCGCCAGCGATCTGGACGCGTTCGCCCAGGTGCTGGACCAGGGTGCGGCGGGCGAACTCTTCGCCAACGAGGACGCGGACGCGCTGGCGGCGGCCGCGGTCCGGCTGCTCGGCGACCCGGAGCGGCGCGCGGAACTGCGCGAGCGCGGCTCCGCGCACGTCCGGCGGTTCGACTGGTCGACGGTCGGGGCGGACATCCTCGCGGTGTACGAGACGGTGACGGACGGCGCGGCCTCGGTCGCCGCCGACGAGCGCACGGGCCTGCGCGCCCGGTTCGGGCTGGCACGGGAGTAGGGCGGGCCCGCGCGGCACCGCCGCCCGCGCCCCGGCGGTAGCCTTGCCGCCCGTGATCGAAACCCTCATCTGGATCGCCGTCGCGGTCGTCGCGATCGGTATGTACCTCAGCTGGACCGCCGGCCGGCTGGACCGGCTGCACACCCGCATCGACGCCGCGCGGGCCGCCCTCGACGCGCAGCTGCTGCGCCGTGCGTCGGTCACCCAGGAGCTGGCCACGTCGGGTGTCCTCGACCCGGCCGCCTCCATCGTCCTGTACGAGGCCGCGCACGCCGCCCGGCAGGCCGAGGAGGAGCACCGCGAGGTCGCCGAGAGCGAGCTGAGCGCGGCGCTGCGGGCGGTCTTCGGCGAGCCGGCGCAGGTGGAGGCCGTGAAGGAGATCCCCGGCGGTGAGGAAGCGGCCTCCGAACTCGCCGCCGCCGTGCGCCGTGTGCCGATGGCCCGGCGGTTCCACAACGACGCCGTGCGCGCGGCGCGCGCGCTGCGCCGGCACCGCAAGGTGCGGTGGTTCCGGCTGGCCGGGCACGCCCCGTTCCCGCTGGCCTTCGAGATGGACGACGAGCCCCCGGTGGCCCTGGCCGACCGGCCCGTCGGCTGACCCGGGGGCCGTATCCGTACGTGACGGGGGCCACATCCCCGCGCGTACGCGTCCAAAACGATCCACCGGCCCGCCATTGGCCCTTGCAGTGGACTGGTCCCGGAGAGTTTGCTCAGCACTGCACCAACCAGCGCTTTTCGGCAACTTTTCTCCGAGTGAGGTCGATCCATGTCCACGCTTCCCACCACTTCGCAGTCCTCGGACTCCCCGGCCACCGGCACCGCGCGCGTCAAGCGCGGCATGGCCGAGCAGCTCAAGGGCGGCGTGATCATGGACGTCGTCGACGCCGAGCAGGCGAAGATCGCCGAGGACGCGGGCGCCGTGGCGGTCATGGCCCTGGAGCGGGTCCCCGCCGACATCCGCAAGGACGGCGGCGTGGCCCGGATGTCGGACCCGAACATGATCGAGGAGATCATCGAGGCCGTCTCCATCCCGGTGATGGCCAAGTCCCGCATCGGCCACTTCGTCGAGGCCCAGGTCCTCCAGTCCCTCGGTGTCGACTACATCGACGAGTCCGAGGTCCTCACCCCGGCCGACGAGGTCAACCACAGCGACAAGTTCGCCTTCACCACCCCGTTCGTCTGCGGTGCCACCAACCTGGGCGAGGCGCTGCGCCGGATCGCCGAGGGCGCCGCCATGATCCGCTCGAAGGGCGAGGCCGGCACCGGCAACGTCGTCGAGGCCGTCCGCCACCTGCGGCAGATCAAGAACGAGATCGCCCGCCTGCACGGCTACGACAACAACGAGCTGTACGCCGCCGCCAAGGAGCTCCGCGCCCCGTACGAGCTGGTCAGGGAGGTCGCGGAACTCGGCAAGCTGCCCGTCGTGCTGTTCTCCGCGGGCGGTGTCGCCACCCCCGCCGACGCCGCGCTGATGCGCCAGCTCGGCGCCGAGGGCGTCTTCGTCGGCTCCGGGATCTTCAAGTCCGGGGACCCGGCCAAGCGCGCCGCCGCGATCGTGAAGGCCACCACCTTCTACGACGACCCGAAGATCATCGCGGACGCCTCTCGCAACCTGGGCGAGGCCATGGTCGGCATCAACTGCGACACCCTGCCCGAGACCGAGCGCTACGCCAACCGCGGCTGGTAGTCACCGATGAGCGACACGCCTGTGATCGGAGTCCTGGCCCTCCAGGGCGACGTCCGGGAACACCTGATCGCCCTGGCCTCGGCGGACGCCCTGGCCAGGCCGGTCCGGCGTCCCGAGGAACTCGCCGAGGTCGACGGCCTGGTCATCCCCGGTGGCGAGTCCACCACGATGTCCAAGCTCGCCGCGCTCTTCGGCATGCTGGACCCGCTGCGCGAGCGGGTGCGGGACGGGATGCCCGTCTACGGCACCTGCGCCGGGATGATCCTGCTCGCCGACAAGATCCTCGACCCGCGCGCGGGCCAGGAGACGGTCGGCGGGATCGACATGATCGTGCGCCGCAACGCCTTCGGACGGCAGAACGAGTCCTTCGAGGCGGCCGTCGAGGTCGCCGGAGTCGAGGGCGGTCCCGTGGAAGGCGTCTTCATCCGCGCCCCCTGGGTGGAATCGGTCGGTGCGCAGGCCAGGGTCGTGGCGGAGCACGGAGGCCACATCGTCGCCGTACGCCAGGGAAACGCCCTGGCCACGTCGTTCCACCCGGAATTGACCGGCGACCACCGTGTTCACGCCCTGTTCGTGGACATGGTGCGCGCAGTCGGCTGACTCGATCCCGGTAGGATCTCTCGGGTTCGAATCGTTTTTGGTGACGCGAAGGAGAAGGCAGATGTCCGGCCACTCTAAATGGGCTACGACGAAGCACAAGAAGGCCGTGATTGACGCCAAGCGCGGCAAGCTCTTCGCGAAGCTGATCAAGAACATCGAGGTCGCGGCCCGCACCGGCGGTGTGGACCCCGAGGGAAACCCGACCCTCGTGGACGCGATCCAGAAGGCGAAGAAGAGCTCCGTACCGAACAAGAACATCGACTCCGCGGTCAAGCGCGGTGGCGGTCTCGAAGCGGGCGGCGTCGACTACCAGACGATCATGTACGAGGGCTACGGCCCGAACGGTGTCGCGGTGCTCATCGAGTGCCTCACCGACAACCGCAACCGTGCCGCGTCCGACGTGCGCGTCGCGATGACGCGTAACGGGGGCTCGATGGCCGACCCGGGTTCGGTCTCGTACCTCTTCAACCGCAAGGGCGTCGTCATCGTTCCCAAGGGCGAGCTGTCCGAGGACGACGTCCTGGGCGCGGTGCTCGACGCGGGCGCCGAGGAGGTCAACGACCTCGGTGACACGTACGAGGTCGTCAGCGAGGCCACCGACATGGTCGCGGTCCGCACCGCGCTCCAGGAGGCCGGGATCGACTACGACTCCGCCGAGGCCAACTTCCTGCCCACCATGCAGGTCGAGCTGGACGAGGAGGGCGCGCGCAAGATCTTCAAGCTGATCGACGCGCTGGAGGACAGCGACGACGTGCAGAACGTCTTCGCCAACTTCGACGTCTCGGACGAGGTCATGGAGAAGGTCGACGCCTGAGCCGCGCTCAGCGCGGTCTCCACGGACGGGCCGACGGGGACACACCCCGTCGGCCCGTCGCATTGTCAGTGCGAGCCGATAGCCTGCGGGAACAGTTGACCGATCGGTACGGAGGGGGCGTCCATGCGGGTGCTGGGCGTGGACCCGGGGCTGACCCGGTGCGGTGTCGGCGTCGTCGAGGGCGTCGCCGGCCGCCCCCTGACGATGCTCGGCGTGGGCGTCGTCCGCACCCCGGCCGACGCGGAGCTCGGTCACCGGCTGGTCGCCATCGAGCGCGGCATCGAGCAGTGGCTCGACGAGCACCGGCCCGAGTTCGTCGCCGTGGAGCGGGTGTTCAGCCAGCACAACGTCCGTACGGTGATGGGCACCGCCCAGGCCAGCGCCGTCGCCATGCTCTGCGCGTCGCGCCGCGGCATCCCCGTCGCCCTGCACACCCCCAGCGAGGTCAAGGCGGCCGTCACCGGCACCGGCCGCGCCGACAAGGCGCAGGTCGGCGCGATGGTCACCCGGCTGCTGCGGCTCGACGCCCCGCCGAAACCGGCCGACGCGGCCGACGCCCTCGCCCTCGCCATCTGCCACATCTGGCGGGCCCCCGCGGTCAACCGCCTCCAGCAGGCGCACGCGGCGGCCGCCGCGGCCCGCGCCCCCCGTACACCCGCAGTCCCCGTCCGGAAGGTCCCCCGATGATCGCCTTCGTCAGCGGCCCCGTGGCCGCCCTCGCCCCGACCACGGCCGTGATCGAGGTCGGCGGCATCGGCATGGCCGTCCAGTGCGCGCCGAACACTCTCGCCGGTCTCCGGATCGGCAAGGAGGCCCGGCTCGCCACCTCCCTCGTCGTCCGGGAGGACTCCCTCACGCTCTACGGCTTCGCCGACGACGACGAGCGGCAGGTCTTCGAGCTGCTCCAGACCGCCAGCGGGGTGGGGCCCCGGCTCGCCCAGGCCATGCTCGCCACCCACAGCCCGGACGCCCTGCGCACCGCCGTCGCCACCGGCGACGAGAAGGCGCTCACCGCCGTCTCCGGCATCGGCAAGAAGGGCGCGCAGAAACTCCTCCTCGAACTGAAGGACAGACTCGGCGAGCCCGTCGGTGCCCACATCGGCCGCCAGGGCATCGGCACCGCCGTCACCTCCTCCTGGCGCGATCAGCTCCAGGCCGCCCTGATCGGCCTCGGCTACGCCACCCGCGAGGCCGACGAAGCGGTCACCGCCGTCGCGCCCCGGGCCGAGGCGGCGATCGCGGAAGGCGGCCAGGCCCCCGTGCCGCAGCTGCTGCGCGCCGCGCTCCAGACCCTCAACCGCGCGCGCTGACCCCGCCGCGACACCCTGACGCCGGGCCGGGCACCGCACGGCACCGAGACACCCGAGGCGGGAACAGACCGAATGAACTGGGACGAGACCGGACCCGACACCGACGAGCGGCTCGACGAGCGGATCGTCCAGGCCGACGCGGACGGCGAGGACACCGCGGTCGAAGCGGCGCTGCGGCCGAAGGACCTCGACGAGTTCGTCGGCCAGGAGAAGGTCCGCGAACAGCTCGACCTGGTCCTCAAGGCGGCCCGCGCCCGCGGCGCCACCGCCGACCACGTCCTGCTCTCCGGCGCCCCCGGCCTCGGCAAGACCACCCTCTCCATGATCATCGCGGCGGAGATGGGCGCGCCGATCCGGATCACCTCCGGCCCCGCCATCCAGCACGCGGGCGACCTCGCCGCGATCCTCTCGTCCCTCCAGGAGGGTGAAGTTCTCTTCCTCGACGAGATCCACCGCATGTCGCGGCCGGCCGAGGAAATGCTCTACATGGCGATGGAGGACTTCCGGGTCGACGTCATCGTCGGCAAGGGTCCCGGCGCCACCGCCATCCCGCTGGAACTGCCGCCCTTCACCCTGGTCGGCGCGACCACCCGGGCAGGGCTGCTGCCGCCGCCGCTGCGCGACCGCTTCGGCTTCACCGGCCACATGGAGTTCTACGCGCCCACCGAGCTGGAACGCGTCATCCACCGCTCGGCCCGCCTGCTCGACGTGGAGATAGACGTGGACGGCGCCGCCGAGATCGCCGGACGCTCCCGGGGCACCCCCCGCATCGCCAACCGGCTGCTGCGCCGCGTCCGGGACTACGCCCAGGTCAAGGCCGACGGACGGATCGACCGCCCGGTCGCGGCCACGGCCCTCGGGGTGTACGAGGTCGACGCCCGCGGCCTCGACCGGCTCGACCGCGCGGTGCTCGGCGCCCTGCTGAAGCTCTTCGGCGGCGGCCCCGTCGGCCTCTCCACCCTCGCGGTCGCCGTGGGGGAGGAGCGCGAGACGGTCGAGGAGGTCGCGGAGCCCTTCCTGGTACGGGAAGGGCTGCTGGCCAGGACGCCGCGCGGCCGGGTCGCGACCCCCGCGGCCTGGGCCCATCTGGGTCTGGTGCCTCCGCAGCACGGCGGAAAGGGACAACAGGGCCTCTTCGGGGCGTGATCCGTCACAGGTTGGCCGGAGCAGGAACCCCGGTGCCATGCTGGGCGTTGTTCCATCGATGCGGACTCGCTTAGACTCCGCCGATGCCGCCCTTACAGGTCGGTGTACCCACCCCCGTAGATACAGGCCGCCTTCCAGCGCGGTCGTGCGAAGGAAACTCGTCCCGTGAATCCCGTGACTCTCCTCCCCTTCATCGTGCTCATCGGGGCCATGTTCCTGATGACGCGGTCCGCCAAGAAGAAGCAGGCGGCCGCCGCCCAGATGCGCAACGAGATGCAGCCCGGCACCGGCGTCCGGACGATCGGGGGCATGTACGCCACCGTCAAGGAGCTGCACGACGACACGGTTCTCCTTGAGATCGCGCCCGGCGTCCACGCCATCTACGCCAAGAACGCCATCGGCGCCGTCCTCGACGACGCGGAGTACAACCGCATCGTCCACGGCGACGACGAGAGCGGCCTCGACCTCGACGGCACGGTCGTCCCGGACGACGCCTCCTCGCTGACCGAGACCGACGAGGACACCTCGGACGACTCCCGGATCGACCTGGGCAAGAAGGCCGAGGAGAAGTCCGACGAGGCCGCGCCGAAGGACGCCGACTCCGGCAAGAAGTCCGAGGGCAAGGACGACGGCGAGGCCGACGCGAAGTAAGCCACGCCCGGGGAATGCCGTGAGCCCACCGGCGTCCGGCACTCCCCGGTCCGTGCGATCTTCTGCGGGGGCGGGTCCCCACTACACTTCGTGGCCGCTCGGGCGCGTACCCGGCGCGGGGCGGTTGGACAGGGAGAAACGAGAAGGTGGCAGCACCGAAGAAGAGCCGGGGACCGGCCGGCGGTCAGGGCAGGCCGGGGCGTTCCCTGGCTCTGATCCTGATCGCCATGGTCGCGCTCACCGGCGGGATGTTCCTGGCGGATCAGCCGACCCCACGGCTCGGCATCGACCTGGCGGGTGGCACGTCCATCACGCTGGAGGCGAAGAGCGAGCCGGGCCAGGAGTCGGCGATCAACAAGACCAACATGGACACGGCGGTCCAGATCATGGAACGCCGTGTCAATGGTCTTGGTGTCTCCGAGGCCGAGGTCCAGACACAGGGCGATCGCAACATCATCGTCAACATCCCCAAGGGCACCAACTCCGCCCAGGCCCGGGAGCAGGTCGGCACCACGGCCAAGCTCTACTTCCGGCCGGTGCTGACCGTCGCCCAGGGCACGCCCACCCCGACGCCCAGCGCCTCGTCGTCCGGCAAGCCCACCTCGTCCGCCGACCCGAGCGCCCCCACCGCCGACAAGGGCAAGGGCTCGTCGACGCCGGATCCGAGCGCCACGACCCAGGGCCGCGCGGTCACCGACGGCCTCAAGGCCGACAGCACGCCGAAGGCGAGCAACACCCCCAAGGCCGACACGACGCCGTCGGCCTCCGCCGCCGACGAGGCCGCCGCGGCCGATCTGCAGAAGAAGTTCGCGGCCCTCGACTGCTCCAGCAAGGCGTCCCGCGCCGCGGCCGCACGGGGGGCCAAGCCCACCGACGCGGTCGTCGCATGCAGCTCCGAGGGCGACGCGAAGTACATCCTCGGCCCGTCGGAGGTGTCCGGCACCGAGGTCGACAACGCCAAGGCCGGCTTCGACCAGCAGCGCGGCATGTGGATCGTCAACATGGAGTTCACCAAGCAGGGCTCCAAGCAGTTCCAGACGATCACCAAGAAGCTCTCCTCCCAGCAGTCCCCGCAGAACCAGTTCGCCATCGCGCTGGACGGCGAGGTCGTCTCCGCGCCCCAGGTGAACACCACGCTCAGCGGCAGCGCCGAGATCTCCGGCAGCTTCACCCAGCAGTCCGCCGAGGACCTGGCCAACGTGCTCTCCTACGGCGCGCTCCCGCTCTCCTTCAAGGAGCAGAGCGTCACCACGGTCACCGCCGCGCTCGGCGGTGAGCAGCTCCAGGCCGGTCTGATCGCCGGTGCCATCGGTCTGGCCCTCGTGGTCATCTACCTGGTGGCCTACTACCGGGGCCTCGCGCTCATCGCGCTCCTGAGCCTCCTGGTCTCCGGCATCCTGACCTACACGCTCATGTCGCTGCTCGGCCCGGCCATCGGCTTCGCGCTGAACCTCCCGGCGGTCTGCGGAGCCATCGTGGCCATCGGTATCACCGCGGACTCCTTCATCGTGTACTTCGAGCGGGTCCGCGACGAGATCCGCGAGGGCCGCACGCTCCGCCCCGCCGTCGAGCGGGCCTGGCCGCGCGCCCGGCGCACCATCCTGGTCTCCGACTTCGTGTCCTTCCTCGCCGCGGCGGTGCTCTTCGTCGTCACCGTCGGCAAGGTGCAGGGCTTCGCGTTCACGCTGGGTCTCACCACCCTGCTCGACGTCGTCGTGGTCTTCCTCTTCACCAAGCCGGTCATGACCCTCATGGCCCGTACGAAGTTCTTCGCCGGCGGTCACCCGTGGTCCGGACTGGACCCGAAGCGGCTCGGTGCCAAGCCGCCGCTGCGCCGCTCGCGCCGTGTCAACGCCCCCACCGACCCGAAGGAGGCGTGAGATGTCGCGACTCGGCACTCTCGGCGCCCGTCTCTACCGCGGCGAGGTCGGCTACGACTTCATCGGCAAGCGCAAGATCTGGTACGGGATCTCGATCCTGATCACCATCACGGCCATCGTCGGCCTGGCGGTCAGCGGCCTCAACATGGGCATCGAGTTCAAGGGCGGCGCGGTCTTCACCACCCCGAAGACCAGCGTCACCGTCGCCAAGGCGGAGGACCTCGCCACGGAGGCCTCCGGCCACCAGGCGATCGTCCAGAAGCTCGGCAACGGCGGTCTGCGCATCCAGATCACCGAGGTCGACACCGCGAAGTCCGACGAGATCAAGGGCAAGCTCTCCAAGGACCTCAACGTCCCCGCGGAGAAGATCGCCGCCGACCTGGTCGGCCCCAGCTGGGGCGAGCAGATCGCCAACAAGGCCTGGACCGGCCTCGGCATCTTCATGGTCCTCGTCGTGATCTATCTGGCCATCGCCTTCGAATGGCGCATGGCCATCGCGGCCCTGGTCGCGCTGATCCACGACATCACCATCACGGTCGGTGTCTACGCCCTCGTCGGCTTCGAGGTCACCCCGGGCACCGTGATCGGTCTGTTGACCATCCTCGGTTACTCCCTCTACGACACGGTCGTCGTCTTCGACAGCCTCAAGGAGGGCACGAAGGGGATCACCAAGCAGACCCGCTGGACGTACAGCGAGATCGCCAACCGCTCCATCAACGGCACGCTGGTCCGTTCCATCAACACCACCGTCGTGGCCCTGCTGCCGGTGGCCGGCCTGCTGTTCATCGGTGGCGGCGTCCTCGGCGCCGGCATGCTGAACGACATCTCCCTGGCGCTCTTCGTCGGCCTCGCCGCCGGTGCCTACTCCTCGATCTTCATCGCCACACCGCTCGTCGCCGACCTCAAGGAACACGACCCGCAGATGAAGGCCCTGAAGAAGCGGATCCTGGCCAAGCGCGCGGCAGCCGCCGCCAAGGGCGAGTCCGCCGAGGACGAGTCGTCGGACGACGGCTTCCCGCAGGACGACGCGCCCGCCGCCGCGGTCGTCGGCCAGCGCCAGCAGCCCCCCAGGGGCCACGGCCGGACCCCGGGGAAGCGTCGATGACCAGCACCACCCAGAGCACCCGCGAGCTCCTGCTCAGCCGGATCCGCGACGTGCCGGACTACCCGAAGCCGGGGGTGCTCTTCAAGGACATCACCCCGCTGCTCGCGGACCCGGTGGCCTTCGCGGCCCTCACCGACACCCTGGCGGAGCTGTGCGTACGGCACGGCGCCACCAAGGTCGTCGGCCTGGAGGCGCGCGGCTTCATCCTGGCCGCGCCGGTCGCGGTCCGGGCCGGGCTCGGCTTCGTCCCCGTCCGCAAGGCGGGCAAGCTGCCCGGTGCCACGCTCACCCAGGCGTACGAGCTGGAGTACGGCACCGCCGAGATCGAGGTCCACGCCGAGGACCTGTCCGCCGATGACCGGATCATGGTCATCGACGACGTCCTCGCCACGGGTGGCACCGCCGAGGCCTCGCTGGAGCTGATCCGGCGGGCCGGTGCCGAGGTCGCGGGCGTCGCCGTCCTCATGGAGCTCGGCTTCCTGCCCGGACGCACCCGGCTGGAGGAGGGCCTGCGCGGCGCCCCGCTGGAGGTTCTCATCACGGTCTGAGCCGCCCGGGCCGCTCCCGGCAGGGGTACACACGCACAGGACGGGCACCCGGGAACAACCGGGTGCCCGTCCCGCGTTCTCAGGAGTCCCGCGGTCCCCGGGGGAGGTCCGGCCGCAGGCTCGATACGATGGCCTCTCCGGGTACCCGGATCCGCACGAGGAGCGCTCTTGCCAGACGAGGCCCAGCCAGTCGCCGCCCCGCAGCCCGACAAGCCCGCGGCGGCCCCAGCCACGCCCGGGAAGAAGCAGCCCGCGGACAAGCCGAAGCCCCCGGCGCCCGAGCCCGGCGCGGGGCCGGACCGGGCGGGCGCCCCCGCATCCGGCGCCGCCCCCGCTTCGCCCGCCCAGCCGGCCGCGCCCGTCTCCCCGGCCGCGTCCGCCCCGAAGCCCCCGGCGAAGCCCGCGGGCCGCCCGGTGCCCGCCACCGCCCCCACGACCCGCTCCGGCGGCTCGTCGAACCGGGTGCGGGCCAGGCTCGCCCGGCTCGGCGTACAGCGCTCCAGCCCGTACAACCCGGTGCTCGAACCGCTGCTGCGCATCGTCCGCAGCAACGACCCCAAGATCGAGACGGCCACGCTGCGCCAGATCGAGCGCGCCTACCAGGTCGCCGAGCGCTGGCACCGCGGCCAGAAGCGCAAGAGCGGCGACCCGTACATCACGCATCCGCTCGCCGTCACCACGATCCTCGCCGAGCTGGGCATGGACCCCGCCACGCTGATGGCCGGGCTGCTCCACGACACCGTCGAGGACACCGAGTACGGCTTGGACACCCTGCGCCGCGACTTCGGCGACCAGGTCGCCCTGCTCGTCGACGGCGTCACCAAGCTGGACAAGGTCAAGTTCGGCGAGGCGGCCCAGGCCGAGACCGTGCGCAAGATGGTCGTCGCCATGGCCAAGGACCCCCGGGTCCTGGTCATCAAGCTCGCCGACCGGCTGCACAACATGCGCACCATGCGCTACCTCAAGCGGGAGAAGCAGGAGAAGAAGGCCCGCGAGACCCTGGAGATCTACGCCCCGCTGGCCCACCGCCTGGGCATGAACACCATCAAGTGGGAGCTGGAGGACCTCGCCTTCGCGATCCTCTACCCCAAGATGTACGACGAGATCGTGCGTCTGGTCGCCGAGCGTGCCCCCAAGCGCGACGAATACCTCGCCATAGTGACCGACGAGGTCCAGGCCGACCTGCGTGCCGCCCGGATCAAGGCCACCGTCACGGGACGGCCGAAGCACTACTACAGCGTCTACCAGAAGATGATCGTGCGGGGCCGGGACTTCGCCGAGATCTACGACCTGGTGGGAATCCGGGTGCTCGTCGACACGGTCCGCGACTGCTACGCGGCGCTCGGCACCGTCCACGCGCGATGGAATCCGGTCCCCGGCCGGTTCAAGGACTACATCGCGATGCCCAAGTTCAACATGTACCAGTCGCTGCACACCACGGTGATCGGTCCCAGCGGCAAGCCCGTCGAGCTGCAGATCCGCACCTTCGACATGCACCGCCGCGCCGAGTACGGCATCGCCGCGCACTGGAAGTACAAGCAGGAGGCCGTCGCCGGCGCCTCCAAGGTACGCACCGACGTCCCGAAGAACACCGGCGGCGGCCGCAGCCAGGACACCGTCAACGACATGGCCTGGCTGCGCCAGCTCCTGGACTGGCAGAAGGAGACCGAGGACCCCGGGGAGTTCCTGGAGTCGCTGCGCTTCGACCTCTCCCGCAACGAGGTCTTCGTCTTCACGCCCAAGGGCGACGTCATAGCGCTCCCCGCCGGCGCGACCCCGGTCGACTTCGCGTACGCGGTCCACACGGAGGTCGGCCACCGGACCATAGGGGCACGGGTCAACGGACGGCTCGTACCGCTCGAATCGACGCTCGACAACGGCGACCTGGTGGAGGTCTTCACCTCCAAGGCGGCCGGCGCCGGACCCTCCCGGGACTGGCTGGGCTTCGTCAAGTCGCCCCGCGCCCGCAACAAGATCCGCGCCTGGTTCTCCAAGGAGCGCCGCGACGAGGCGATCGAGCAGGGCAAGGACGCCATCGCGCGCGCCATGCGCAAGCAGAACCTGCCGATCCAGCGCATCCTCACCGGCGACTCCCTGGTCACCCTCGCCCACGAGATGCGCTATCCCGACATCTCGTCGCTGTACGCGGCGATCGGCGAGGGCCATGTCGCCGCCGCCGGAGTCGTGCAGAAGCTGGTCCAGGCGCTCGGCGGCGAGGACGAGGCCAACGAGGACATCGCGGAGAGTTCACCGCCCTCGCGCAGCCGCAACAAGCGCCGCTCCAACGCCGATCCGGGCGTGGTCGTCAAGGGCGTCGAGGACGTCTGGGTCAAGCTCGCGCGCTGTTGCACGCCGGTCCCCGGCGACCCGATCATCGGCTTCGTCACCCGGGGCAGCGGCGTCTCCGTGCACCGCGCCGACTGCGTCAACGTCGACTCGCTGTCCCAGCAGCCGGAACGGATCCTGGAGGTCGAGTGGGCGCCGACCCAGTCCTCGGTCTTCCTGGTCGCCATCCAGGTCGAGGCCCTCGACCGGTCCCGGCTGCTCTCGGACGTCACCCGCGTCCTGTCCGACCAGCACGTCAACATCCTCTCGGCGGCCGTCCAGACCTCCCGGGACCGGGTGGCCACCTCGCGCTTCACCTTCGAGATGGGCGACCCGAAGCACCTCGGCCACGTACTGAAGGCGGTACGGGGCGTGGAGGGCGTCTACGACGTCTACCGGGTGACCTCGGCCCGCAGGCCGTAGCGGCGACACGGCGAAGGGCCCCGGTACGCGATGCGTACCGGGGCCCTTCGCGTCGTCCGGGCGGGGATCAGCCGCCGAACTCCTCCAGGCCCTTGAGCGCCTGGTCCAGCAGCGCCTGCCGGCCCTCCAGCTCACGGGCCAGCTTGTCGGCACGGGCGTTGTTGCCCGAGGCACGGGCCGTGTCGATCTGCGTACGCAGCTTGTCCACGGCAGCCTGGAGCTGGCCGGTCAGACCCGCGGCACGCGCACGCGCCTCAGGGTTCGTCCGCCGCCACTCCGACTCCTCGGCCTCCTGGAGCGCCCGCTCCACCGCGTGCATCCGCCCCTCGACCTTCGGGCGGGCGTCACGCGGCACGTGGCCGATGGCCTCCCAGCGCTCGTTGATGGCCCGGAACGCGGCCCTGGCCGCCTTCAGGTCCCGCACCGGCACCAGCTTCTCGGCCTCGACGGCGAGTTCCTCCTTGAGCTTGAGGTTCTCGCCCTGCTCCGCGTCGCGCTCGGCGAAGACCCCGCTGCGGGCGGCGAAGAAGACGTCCTGCGCACCGCGGAAGCGGTTCCACAGATCGTCCTCGGCCTCGCGCTGGGCCCGGCCCGCCGCCTTCCACTCGGTCATCAGGTCGCGGTAACGGGCGGCCGTGGCCCCCCAGTCGGTGGAACCGGAGAGCGATTCCGCCTCGACGACCAGCTTCTCCTTGGCCTTGCGGGCCTCCTCGCGCTGGGCGTCCAGCGAGGCGAAGTGGGCCTTGCGGCGCTTGGAGAACGCCGAGCGGGCGTGCGAGAAGCGGTGCCACAGCTCGTCGTCGGACTTGCGGTCGAGCCGGGGCAGGCCCTTCCACGTGTCGACGAGCGCGCGGAGCCGCTCGCCCGCGGAGCGCCACTGCTCGCTCTGCGCCAGCTCCTCGGCCTCGGCGACCAGGGCCTCCTTGGCGTGCTTCGCCTCGTCGGTCTGCTTCGCCTTCTGGGCCTTGCGCTCCTCGCGCCGCGAGTCGACCGTCGCGACGAGCGCGTCGAGCCGCTTGCGCAGCGCGTCGAGGTCACCGACGGCGTGATGCTCGTCCACCTGCAGACGCAAGTGCTCGATGGCGGTCGTCGCGTCCTTCGCCGACAGATCGGTGGTCTTCACCCGCCGTTCGAGGAGGCCGATCTCGACCACAATGCCCTCGTACTTGCGCTCGAAGTAGGCCAGAGCCTCCTCGGGGGAACCCGCCTGCCACGATCCGACGACCTGCTCGCCGTCGGCTGTCCGCACGTACACGGTGCCGGTCTCATCGACACGGCCCCACGGGTCGCTGCTCACAGCGCCTCCTCCACCTGATGCCCGCGAGGGGGTTCGCCCCCCTGGCATCGTCCACAGTTTCCTGGGGCGGGCAGCGCCCGCCCTGCACAACGCCAATCTAGGCGACCGGCCGCCCGGCTGTCCGCACTCAGCGCGGCCGAAAAAAATCCGGTCCGTGCCCGTCGTGACCGTCCGGCGCGGTCCGGCCGCCCCGCGCGGTCACGACTTCTCGACGGCGGCCTTCGAGATGTCCACGGCCTTCTTCGGCGCACCGTCGGCGGCACCGCCCGCCACGCCCGCCGCCCCGACGTCCTTGACGGCCTTCAGCGAGGCCTCGTCCATCGTCCCGAACGGGGTGTACGTGGGCGGCAGTTTGCTGTCCTTGTACACCAGGAAGAACTGGCTGCCGCCGGTGTGCGCCTGGCCGGTGTTCGCCATCGCCACCGTCCCCGCCGGATAGGTCACCCTGCCGTCCTTGCCCGCCTTGCCGAGCGCGGTCAGGTTCTCGTCCGGGATCGTGTAGCCGGGGCCGCCCGTGCCGTCGCCCTTGGGGTCGCCGCACTGGAGGACGAAGATGCCCTCCGTGGTCAGCCGGTGACACTTGGTGCCGTCGAAGAAGCCCTTGTCGGCCAGTGCCTTGAAGGAGTTCGTGGTGTGGGGGGTCTTCCCCGCGTCCATGGTGAACGCGATGTCGCCCTGGCTCGTCTTGAGCGACATCGTGTACGAGGCCTTCTTGTCGATCTTCATCGCCGGCTCGGGGGCCTTGCTCTCGCTCGGCGACGGGGACGCGGGGGCCGACGGGCTCGCGGCCGGGTCCGCCTTGTCCTTGGTGTCGTCGTCGCCGAGGGCGAGGTACGAGCCCACGCCTATGACCGCCACCACGGCCACCGCGGACGCGATGACGACCGTCAGCCGCCTGGTCCTGCGGCGGGCCTCCTCCCGGCGCTGCTGCTGCCGCTCGAACTTCTCCCTGGCGAGCTGCCGCCGCCGCTGATCGCTGCTGACCACCGGGTGATCTCCTTGTAGGTCGTGTGATGGGGCCTTGGCTGCCCCGTACCGTATATGGGTTAGCTGTGGAATGAGGAGCGCCGGTAGGCTCTGAACTGCCGCGACCCTCTCAGTCGCGATCCGCCGTCGGACGACCATTAAGGACGATCGTGCTCATTGCCGGGTTCCCCGCAGGGGCCTGGGGGACCAACTGTTATCTGGTCGCCCCCGCCGCGGGCGAGGAGTGCGTGATCATCGACCCGGGCCACCAGGCCGCGGCCGGGGTCGAGGAGGCGCTGAAGAAGCACCGGCTGAAGCCCGTCGCCGTCGTCCTCACCCACGGCCACATCGACCACGTCGCCTCGGTCGTCCCGGTGTGCGGCGCGCACGACGTCCCCGCCTGGATCCACCCCGAGGACCGGTACATGATGAGCGACCCGGAGAAGGCCCTCGGCCGCTCCATCGGGATGCCGCTCATGGGCGAGCTGACGATCGGGGAGCCGGACGACGTCAAGGAACTGGGTGACGGCGCCCGGCTGGAGCTGGCCGGTCTGGAGTTCGGCGTCGCGCATGCGCCCGGCCATACCAAGGGGTCGGTGACGTTCAGGATGCCCGAGGCCGCGGATGTTCCGCAGATCCTCTTCTCGGGCGACCTGCTCTTCGCCGGCTCCGTCGGACGCACCGACCTGCCCGGCGGCGACCACGCCGAGTTGCTGGAGTCGCTGGCCCGTGTGTGCCTGCCGCTCGACGACTCGACCGTGGTGCTGTCCGGCCACGGCCCCCAGACGACCATCGGCCGCGAGCGCGCCACCAACCCGTATCTGAACGGCATGGACGCGCCCCGACGAGGAATGTGACGAGAGACGGACCCGTGAGCACTTTCAAGGCCCCCAAGGGCACGTACGACCTGACCCCGCCCGACTCCGCGAAGTACCTCGCGGTGCGCGAGGCCATCGCCGCGCCCCTGAGGAACTCCGGCTACGGCTACATCGAGACGCCCGGTTTCGAGGACGTCGCCCTCTTCTCGCGCGGTGTCGGCGAGTCCACCGACATCGTGACCAAGGAGATGTACACCCTCACCACCAAGGGCGGATCCCAGCTGGCGCTGCGCCCCGAAGGCACCGCCTCCGTGCTCCGCGCCGCGCTGGAGGCCAACCTCCACAAGCTCGGCAACCTGCCCGTGAAGCTCTGGTACTCCGGCTCGTACTACCGCTACGAGCGCCCGCAGAAGGGCCGCTACCGGCACTTCTCGCAGGTCGGTGCCGAGGCGATCGGTGCCGAGGACCCGGTGCTGGACGCCGAGTTGATCATCCTGGCCGACCAGGCGTACCGCGCGCTGGGCCTGCGCGACTTCCGCATCCTGCTCAACTCGCTGGGAGACAAGGAGTGCCGCCCCGTCTACCGGGACGCGCTCCAGGGCTTCCTGCGCGAGCTCGATCTGGACGAGGAGACCCGCCGCCGCATCGAGATCAACCCCCTGAGGGTCCTCGACGACAAGCGGCCCGAGGTGCAGAGGCAGCTGACCGGCGCCCCGGTGCTGCGCGACTACCTCTGCGACGCCTGCAAGGCGTACCACGAGGAGGTGCGCGACCTCCTCTCGGCGGCGGGCGTGGTCTACGAGGACGACGAGAAGCTCGTCCGCGGCCTCGACTACTACACCCGCACCACCTTCGAGTTCGTCCACGACGGGCTCGGCTCGCAGTCCGCGGTGGGCGGCGGCGGCCGCTACGACGGTCTGTCCGAGATGATCGGCGGACCGGCGCTTCCGTCGGTCGGCTGGGCGCTCGGCGTGGACCGCACGGTGCTCGCGCTGGAGGCCGAGGGCATCGAGCTCGAACTTCCGGCGGCGACCAGCGTCTTCGCGGTGCCGCTCGGCGAGGAGGCCCGACGGGTGCTCTTCGGCGTCGTCACGCGGCTGCGCCGCGAAGGCGTGGCGGCGGACTTCGCGTTCGGCGGCCGTGGCCTCAAGGGCGCGATGAAGAGCGCGAACAGGTCGGGAGCCCGGCTCACGATCGTCGCGGGCGAGCGGGATCTGGCCGAGGGCGTCGTCCAGCTCAAGGACATGGAGTCCGGCGAGCAGACGCCCGTGCCGCTGCCCGACGTGGTCGCGGCGATCCGCGAGCGCCTGGCGTAGAGAATCCCCGGAGGACCGGGGGCCGGACAGGCCCTGGGCCTCCGGGTACGGCCGGTGGACGGGACCCCGTCCACCGGCCGTACCCGTACCTGAGCGCGGCCTTTCCCCGCCCCGGCTCCCGGCCCGGCCGGGGGCGGCAGGAGCGGGCGACGGGCGGCCACCGGCCCCCACACCGTCAACCCGGCGGATACGGATTCATACGGCCGGACGACGCCGATCCGGGAACACCCACGGCGATCGGCACGGGCGGGGCCGGTGCGGGGCGCCGGAACCGTCCGCCCGGCGCCGCCGCCACGGACCTGCCGGTCCCCGTGTCCGTCCGCGCCCCGGCCCCGTCCGGAGCGAGGGTCCCGAACGCCCTTCCCCGCCGGATCCCCAGGTCGGGGCCGCCCACGGCGGCCGACCGGTCGTGGCGCCCCCTCAGAAAGCCCGCCTCCGGCGCGAGTTCGGCCGTGGTGCGGAGCCCTTCCCGGCCCCCGGGATCCGGCGCCGGGAACGCGCGAGCCTTTGGGCACACCTTTATGTCCATCGAACAGAGCATCGGTACCGTGGTGCGGCACAATGACCGTGCCCAGCAGGCCACTCACTGATGGAACGGCGATATGACGACTGCAGCGGTTGACCATCCCTCCTCCGAACAGGACGAGGACGGCGGGAAGACGACCTTCGGCGGCAGCCGCGCGCTCGCACTGCTGCTGGTGATCACCGGCGCCGCCGGACTGCTCGCCGCGTGGGTCATCACGATCGACAAGTTCAAGCTGCTGGAGGACCCCAACTTCACCCCGGGGTGCAGCCTCAACCCGGTCGTCGCGTGCGGCAACATCATGAAGAGCGAGCAGGCGGCCGCCTTCGGCTTCCCGAACCCGATGCTCGGTCTGGCCACCTACCCCGTGATCATCGGGATCGGTCTCGCGCTGCTCGCGGGCGCCCGCTTCCGCGGCTGGTACTGGCTCGGGATGAACGCGGGCGCGCTCTTCGGCGTCGGCTTCTGCACCTGGCTGCAGTACCAGTCGCTCTACAACATCAACTCGCTCTGCCTCTGGTGCTGCCTGGCCTGGGTCGCCACGATCTTCATGTTCTGCTACATCACCACGCACAACATCAAGCACCGGATCATCCCCGCGCCGAACTGGCTGCGCAACGGCCTCACCGAGTTCCACTGGGTGCCGCCGGTCCTGTGGATCGGCATCATCGGCATGCTGATCCTGACCCGCTGGTGGGACTTCTGGACCAGCTGACCGGCTCCCCGTCCCTCCCGGACGGGGACCGGCCCGGCGAGGATGTCGGTGCCGTGGCTTAGGCTTCGAAACGTGGAGCCCGACCTCTTTACCGCAGCAGCCGAAGACCGCCAGGAGAAGGACCCGTCCAGCAGCCCCCTGGCTGTCCGGATGCGCCCGCGCACCCTCGACGAGGTCGTCGGTCAGCAGCATCTCCTCAAGCCGGGCTCCCCGCTGCGCCGCCTCGTCGGTGAAGGGAACGGCGGGCCGGCGGGCCCGTCGTCGGTGATCCTCTGGGGCCCGCCCGGCATCGGGAAGACGACCCTGGCGTACGTGGTCAGCAAGGCCACCAACAAGCGCTTCGTCGAGCTCTCCGCGATCACCGCGGGCGTCAAGGAGGTGCGCGCCGTCATCGAGGGCGCCCGCCGCGCCACCGGCGGCTACGGCAAGGAGACCGTCCTCTTCCTCGACGAGATCCACCGCTTCTCCAAGGCCCAGCAGGACTCCCTGCTGCCGGCGGTGGAGAACCGCTGGGTGACGCTGATCGCGGCCACCACCGAGAACCCCTACTTCTCGATCATCTCGCCGCTGCTCTCCCGTTCGCTGCTGCTCACCCTGGAATCGCTCACCGACGACGACCTGCGCGGACTGCTCCGGCGCGCGCTGGCCGACGAGCGAGGGCTGGGCGGCGCGGTGACGCTCCCGGAGGAGGCCGAGGCGCATCTGCTGCGGATCGCGGGCGGCGACGCCCGCCGGGCGCTGACGGCGCTGGAGGCGGCGGCCGGTGCCGCGCTGTCCAAGCGGGAGGAGGAGATCAGCCTCCTCACCCTGGAGGAGACCGTCGACCGGGCGGCCGTGAAGTACGACCGGGACGGCGACCAGCACTACGACGTGGCGAGCGCGTTGATCAAGTCGATCCGCGGTTCCGACGTGGACGCCGCGCTGCATTACCTGGCCCGGATGATCGAGGCGGGGGAGGACCCCCGGTTCATCGGCCGGCGGCTGATGATCTCGGCCAGCGAGGACATCGGCCTCGCCGACCCCACGGCGCTGCCCACCGCCGTGGCGGCCGCCCAGGCGGTCGCCATGATCGGCTTCCCGGAGGCGGCGCTCATCCTGAGCCATGCCACGATCGCCCTGGCCCTCGCTCCCAAGTCCAACGCGGCGACGCTGGCGATCTCCGCCGCCCAGCAGGACGTGCGCAACGGCCTCGCGGGGCCCGTCCCGGCCCATCTGCGCGACGGCCATTACAAGGGCGCCGCCAAGCTGGGCCACGCCCAGGGCTATGTCTATCCGCACGACGTCCCCGGCGGGATCGCCGCCCAGCAGTACGCACCGGACGCGGTCCGTGACAAGCACTACTACCGACCCACGCGCTACGGCGCCGAGGCGCGGTACGCGGATGTGGTGGAGCGGGTCCGCGAGCGGCTCGGCCGCACGGCCGGCGACGGCGCCGGGCCGTCCGCGGGCTGAGTCGGGCGGGGCCGCGGCCCCCGTTCAGCGCGCGGCGGCCTCGAAGAGCGTGTGCATGGCCTGGCTCAGCTCGACGACGTCGCGCACCGGATCGGGAAACTCGAAGCGCGCGTCGTAGCACTGCCCCCGGACCTCGCACAGCCGCAGCCGCAGTCCGTAACGGTCCAGCGCCAGCGGGACGACGGCGGGCGGATGGGCCGGGCAGTGACCGGCCGAACGTTCGCCCAGCAGCGCGCAGAGCGTCGCCAGCTGCTCGCCGTGCGCCGCGTACAGATGCTGGAGCAGTTCCGTCTCGTGGCCGGCCAGCGGATCGGGCACCGCGTCCCGGAATTCCGTCGGCTCCACGTCCTGCGCACCCCACAGATCGTCGATGTACACCTCGCCCGTCTCCAGCCTGAGCGTGGTCCGGCCGGGCCCCGACAGTCCGGGTACGGTGGTGAGCCAGCCCGAGATCCAGGCACGGCCGCGGATGCGGTGCGGGACGGAGACCGGGGCGACGTCCGTGATCTCCAGCACGGCCGTCAGCTCGTCGTCCTCGGCGTGCGTCGCGGTCCGTACGACGGGGGAGTCCGCGGGCAGTTCCAGGAACAGATCCCCGTCGGGACCCACGCTCGTGGCCAGCGGCATCAGCTGGTCCGAGCCGACCGCCTCCAGCCCGGGGACGAGCAG
The DNA here is from genome assembly GCF_042799335.1 of Streptomyces sp. NPDC057697. Lineage (NCBI taxonomy): Bacteria > Bacillati > Actinomycetota > Actinomycetes > Kitasatosporales > Streptomycetaceae > Streptomyces > Streptomyces sp. NPDC057697. The sequence goes on from NZ_JBHVJA010000006.1 coordinate 344,148, forward strand.
TACCGACGAGCAGGTACTCTGTACGAGAGTTCGTGTGCGCTCGGCTGCTGACGGCATCCGAGTGTTTTCAAGCCCGCCGGGACGCGGCTGACCACGATCTGATCGGTCCTCCGTCGTATCGGCACCCTGAGCGGTGCCGACGCTGTCAGTGCTGTCCGTGATGTGACTGGTGTTCCCCGGGCGAGACATGCGATCTCCTCAAGTAAGGTGAGCCTAACCTAACCTACAACGGAGGTCTGGAGAACGTGCCTAACCAGTCGCGTCCCAAGGTCAAGAAGAGCCGCGCGCTCGGCATCGCGCTGACGCCGAAGGCCGTCAAGTACTTCGAGGCCCGCCCCTACCCGCCGGGCGAGCACGGCCGTGGCCGCAAGCAGAACTCGGACTACAAGGTCCGTCTGCTGGAGAAGCAGCGTCTGCGCGCGCAGTACGACATCAGCGAGCGCCAGATGGCGCGTGCCTACGACCGTGCCAAGAAGGCCGAGGGCAAGACGGGCGAGGCGCTGGTCGTCGAGCTGGAGCGCCGTCTCGACGCGCTGGTCCTGCGTTCGGGCATCGCCCGCACCATCTACCAGGCCCGTCAGATGGTCGTGCACGGCCACATCGAGGTCAACGGTGGCAAGGTCGACAAGCCGTCGTTCCGCGTCCGTCCCGACGACATCGTGATGGTCCGCGAGCGCAGCCGTGACAAGCACCCCTTCCAGGTGGCCCGCGAGGGTGGTTACGACACCGACGGTGAGACCCCGCGCTACCTGCAGGTGAACCTGAAGGCCCTGGCCTTCCGCCTTGACCGGGACCCGAACCGCAAGGAAATCCCCGTCATCTGTGACGAGCAGCTCGTCGTCGAGTACTACGCCCGCTGATCCAGGCGCAGCCACTCGCATCAGCGCTCGGGCCCGCCCCTCCCGGAAGTACGGGAGGCGGCGGGCCTGCGTGTTTTCCCCGGGCCCGGCGGCGTCCCGGGCGGCCGCGCCGCCGTCTCCCGGGCGTTCTCGGGGCCGCTCGCCAGGGCCCTGGCCACCGCCGCGTCCGGGTCCAGCCGTCCGCCCGCGCGCAGCTGCGCCGCGTAGCGCTCGTCCCCCAGCTCCCGGCGGGACAGCTCCGCGCAGCGGGCCCGCGGCTGCCCGTAGTGCGCCGACCCGAACAGCGGCAGCCCCACCGATGGCCAGATCCGGTCGGCCGCCCCCTGGAGCACCGCCGCCTCCGCCGCGTCGCCCTCGACCACCGTGACCAGCGCCAGCAGCTCCAGGGCGAGCACCGACCCGAGCAGATCGTGGAAGGCGTGGCTGATCGTCAGCGACTGGCCGAGCAGTTCCCGCGCCCGGTCCGGCCGCTCGCGCTGAAGGGCCGCGAAGGCCAGCACGTACAGGGCGTACGACTGCGCCCAGCGCTCCCCGTGGTCCGCGCAGATCTCCCGGACCTCCTCGCAGATCGAGGCGGCCCCGTCCAGGTCCCCGCGGAAGCCGACCGCCATCGCGAGTTCGACCTGCCCCATCAGCACATTGCTGTTCAGCTCGCCGAGCTCCCGATAGCGGTGCAGCGCGTCTTCCAGCAGCTCCTGCGCCCTGGCGAGGTCGCCGGTGACGAGCGCCAGGCACCCCTGCCGGTGCACCGCGTAGGCGAGCGCCGCGGCGTCGTCGGCCCGCTCCGCCCCGTCCCGGCACTCCTGCAGCGCGGAGACGGCGCCGACCGCGTCGCCCTGGAGCACGGCCACGTAGCCGAGCACCCACAGCGCCTTCAGCCGCGAGGAGTCGTACGGGGTGTCCTCCTCCAGCACGTGGTCCAGCCAGTGCCGGCCCTCCGAGAGCCGCCCGCAGCCCACCCAGAGGAACCACAGCGTGCCCGCCAGGTACTGGGCGAGATGGGCCTCGCCCGGACTCTCCAGCGAGTACTCCATCGCCCGCCGCAGGTTCGGCAGCTCGCTCCCGGCGCGCGCGGCCACCTCGGCCTGCCGCGGACTGAACCAGTCGAGCTCGCACCAGGTCGCGAGGCCCAGGAACCAGTCCCGGTGGCGGCGCCGCAGCCGGTCCGTGTCGTCGGTGGCCGCCAGCCACTCGGCGCCGTACTCCCGCACCGTGTCCAGCATCCGGTAGCGGGCGCCGTGCCCCGCGTCCTCGCGCACCACGACGCACTGCGCCAGCAGCGCGGAGAGCACGTCGAGCACCGAGTCGGCCGGGAGATCGGCGCCGCTGCAGATGTACTCGACGGCCTCCAGATCGAACTCCCCGGCGAACACCGAGAGCCGCGCCCAGAGCAGCCGCTGTTCCGGAGCGCACAGTTCGTGGCTCCAGCCGATGGCCGTACGGAGCGTCTGATGGCGTGCCTGCGCGCTGCGGCTCGAACCGGTCAGCAGCCGGAAGCGGTCGTCCAGACGTTGCAGCACCTGGGCGAGGGACAGGGCGCGCAGCCGCCCGGCGGCCAGTTCCAGCGCGAGCGGGATCCCGTCCAGACGGCGGCAGAGCTCCAGGGCGGTCGCACGGGTCTCGTCGGTCAGCCGGAAATCCGGCCGCACGGCGGCGGCCCGCTCCGCGAAGAGCAGCATCGCGTCCTCGTCCGTCATCGGCGCGAGGGTGAAGGTGAGCTCCCCGTCCAGCTCCAGCGGCAGCCGTCCGACGGCCAGCACCCGCAGCCCCGGGGCCCGGCGCAGCAGCTCCCGCACCAGCCCGGCGCAGGCGTCCACGAGATGCTCGAAGCCGTCGACCACCAGCAGGAGCCGGCGCCCGGCCAGATGGTCGACCAGGGTCGTGCGCGGCGGTCTGCTGGTGTGATCGGTGAGCCCCAGGGCGTCGATGAGCGCGTGTTCCAGCAGCTCGGGGTCGTGGATGGCGGAGAGCTCGGCCAGCCAGACGCCGTCGCAGTACCGTTTCTCCAGAAGCGCGGCGATCCGGCCGGCGCAGCGGGTCTTGCCCACGCCGCCGACGCCGACCATGGTGACGAGCCTGGACTCTTCCAGGAGCTGGGCGAGACGGACGAGTTCGTTCTCCCGTCCCACGAATCTGTTCAGTTCCGCCGAGAGGTTCCCGAGGGCGGCGGGGGCGCTCGGACCGTGGGGGGAGGGAACGGTGCGCTGGGGGCGTCGCATGAAACACGCAGAGTACTGGTACCGAAGCTCTCCGTACAATCTCCTCGGGGCAATGCCCGCCCGTCCCGTCGGTAATGCGGTACGGGGTGCGACCACCGGCGCGATAGGCTCGGGGGACGACGATCGGCTGTCGCGACGGCCGTCGCCGGACCGAAGAACAGAGCAGCAGGCAGTACAGAGACTGCACAGAGACAGCGACAAGCTAGAGAGCGGTGCACTGTGTCCGGTGGAGAGGTGGCCGGGATCCTGGTGGCCGTCTTCTGGGCGATCCTGGTTTCGTTCCTCGCCGTCGTTCTGGTGAGGCTGGCCCAGACGCTCAGGGCGACCACCAAGCTCGTGGCGGACGTGACCGAGCAGGCCGTCCCGCTGCTCGCCGACGCCTCCGACACGGTGCGCTCCGCGCGGACCCAGCTCGACAAGGTCGACGCGATCGCGACGGACGTCCAGGAAGTCACCTCGAACGCCTCCGCGCTCTCCACCACCGTCGCCTCGACGTTCGGCGGCCCGCTCGTCAAGGTCGCCGCCTTCGGCTACGGGGTACGGCGGGCCATCGGCCGCAAGTCCGACCCCGAGCCGGAGACCACCCGCCGTTCGGTGCTGGTCGGCCGCACCGTGCCGTCCGCGCGCGGCAGGAAGCGCAACGGCAGAAACCCCCGCGGACCGAAGGACTGACGCAGCCATGTTCCGCCGTACGTTCTGGTTCACCGCCGGTGCCGCCGCCGGTGTCTGGGCCACCACCAAGGTCAACCGGAAGCTCAAGCAGCTGACCCCCGAGAGCCTGGCGGCGCAGGCCGCGGACAGGGCGATCGAGACCGGGCACAAGCTCAAGGACTTCGCCCTGGACGTCCGGGAGTCCATGGCCCGGCGCGAAGCGGAACTGGGCGAGGCGCTCGGTCTGGCGGCGCCGGTCGACCAGGACCTCCCGGTCCGCCCGCACTACGTCGTCGAGGCGTCCGATCCCGTCGGGCCCCACCGGGCCCTCAAGGCCACCGCACACCGCAAGCTCCCCTACACGTCGTACAACCGGAATGAGGACCACTGATGGAGTCGGCTGAAATTCGTCGCCGCTGGCTGAGCTTCTTCGAGGAGCGCGGTCACACCGTCGTCCCTTCGGCGTCGCTCATCGCGGACGACCCGACTCTGCTGCTGGTCCCCGCGGGCATGGTCCCCTTCAAGCCGTACTTCCTCGGTGAGGTCAAGCCGCCCGCCCCGCGCGTCACCAGCGTGCAGAAGTGCGTCCGTACGCCGGACATCGAAGAGGTCGGCAAGACCACCCGGCACGGCACGTTCTTCCAGATGTGCGGCAACTTCTCCTTCGGCGACTACTTCAAGGAAGGCGCCATCTCCTACGCCTGGGAGGCTCTGACGAGCCCCGTGGCGGAGGGCGGCTACGGCCTCGACCCCGAGCGGCTGTGGATCACGGTCTACCTCGACGACGACGAGGCCGAGGCCATCTGGCGCGACAAGATCGGCGTTCCCGCCGAGCGCATCCAGCGCCTGGGCAAGAAGGACAACTTCTGGTCCATGGGCGTCCCCGGCCCCTGCGGCCCCTGCTCCGAGATCAACTACGACCGCGGCCCCGAGTTCGGTGTCGAGGGCGGCCCGGCCGTCAACGACGAGCGGTACGTGGAGATCTGGAACCTGGTCTTCATGCAGTACGAGCGGGGCGCCGGTGACGGCAAGGAGGACTTCCCGATCCTCGGCGACCTGCCGTCGAAGAACATCGACACGGGTCTGGGCCTGGAACGCCTCGCCATGATCCTCCAGGGCGTACAGAACATGTACGAGACCGACACCCTGCGCGTCGTCATGGACAAGGCCACCGAACTGACCGGCGTCCGGTACGGCGCCGACCACGGCTCGGACGTCTCGCTCCGCGTGGTCGCCGACCACATCCGCACCTCCGTGATGCTCATCGGCGACGGCGTCACGCCGGGCAACGAGGGCCGCGGCTACGTCCTGCGCCGCATCATGCGCCGGGCCATCCGCAACATGCGGCTGCTGGGCGCCACCGGACCGGTCGTCAAGGACCTGGTCGACGTCGTGATTGACACGATGGGGCAGCAGTACCCGGAGCTGATCACCGACCGCAAGCGCATCGAGACCGTCGCCCTCGCCGAGGAGGGCGCCTTCCTCAAGGCGCTCAAGGGCGGCACCAACATCCTCGACACCGCCGTCACCGAAACCAAGGCCGCCGGCGGCAAGGTGCTCGCCGGCGACAAGGCGTTCCTGCTCCACGACACCTGGGGCTTCCCGATCGACCTCACCCTGGAGATGGCCGCCGAACAGGGCCTCTCGGTGGACGAGGACGGCTTCCGCCGCCTGATGAAGGAGCAGCGCGACCGCGCCAAGGCGGACGCCCGTGCCAAGAAGACCGGTCACGCCGACCTGTCGGCCTACCGCGAGGTCGCCGACAACTCCGGCGCCACCGACTTCACCGGCTACACGACCACCGAGGGCGAGTCGACCATCGTCGGCCTCCTCGTCGACGGCGTGTCCTCCCCGGCCGCCTCCGAGGGCGACGAGGTCGAGGTCGTGCTCGACCGCACCCCGTTCTACGCCGAGGGCGGCGGCCAGATCGCCGACCAGGGCCGGATCCGGCTCGACACCGGCGCCGTCATCGAGGTCCGCGACGTCCAGAAGCCGGTGCCCGGGGTCCACGTCCACAAGGGCGTCGTCCAGGTCGGCGAGGTCACCGTCGGTGCTCCGGCCTTCGCGTCGATCGACGTCAAGCGCCGCCGTGCCATCGCCCGCGCCCACTCCGCCACGCACCTCACGCACCAGGCCCTGCGCGACGCGCTCGGCCCGACGGCCGCCCAGGCCGGTTCCGAGAACCAGCCCGGCCGCTTCCGCTTCGACTTCGGCTCGCCCAACGCCGTCCCCGGCTCGGTCATGACCGACGTCGAGCAGAAGATCAACGACGTGCTCTCGCGCGAACTCGACGTCCAGGCCGAGGTCATGTCGATCGACGAGGCCAAGAAGCAGGGCGCCATCGCCGAGTTCGGCGAGAAGTACGGCGAGCGGGTCCGGGTCGTCACCATCGGGGACTTCTCCAAGGAGCTCTGCGGCGGTACGCACGTCCACAACACCGCCCAGCTGGGTCTGGTGAAGCTGCTCGGTGAGTCGTCCATCGGTTCCGGCGTGCGACGCATCGAGGCCCTCGTCGGCGTCGACGCGTACAACTTCCTCGCCAAGGAGCACACGGTCGTCGCCCAGCTCCAGGAGCTGGTCAAGGGCCGCCCCGAGGAGCTGCCGGAGAAGATCGCCGGAATGCTCGGCAAGCTGAAGGACGCCGAGAAGGAGATCGAGAAGTTCCGCGCGGAGAAGGTCCTCCAGGCCGCCGCCGGACTGGCCGGGTCCGCCAAGGACGTACGCGGCGTCGCCCTGGTCACCGGCCAGGTCCCCGACGGCACGACCGCCGACGACCTGCGCAAGCTCGTCCTCGACGTCCGTGGCCGCATCCAGGGCGGCCGGCCGGCCGTCGTGGCCCTGTTCACCACCGCCAACGGCCGCCCGCTGACCGTCATCGCCACCAACGAGGCCGCCCGCGAACGCGGTCTCAAGGCCGGTGACCTGGTGCGTACCGCCGCCAAGACCCTCGGCGGCGGCGGTGGCGGCAAGCCGGACGTCGCCCAGGGCGGCGGCCAGGACCCCGAGGCCATCGGCGCCGCGGTCTCCGCCGTCGAACGCCTCGTCACCGAGACGGCGTGACGACGGGAATGACGCAGATGCGCCGCGGTCGCCGTCTCGCGATCGACGTCGGGGACGCCCGGATCGGGGTCGCCTCGTGCGACCCCGACGGGATCCTCGCCACGCCGGTGGAGACCGTTCCGGGACGTGATGTCCCGGCGGCCCACCGGCGGCTCGGGCAGATCGTCGAGGAGTACGAGCCGATCGAGATCGTCATCGGTCTGCCGCGCTCCCTCGGCGGCGGCGAGGGACCCGCCGCGGCCAAGATCCGGGTCTTCGCCCAGGAGGTCGCCCGCTCGGTCGCACCCATTCCGGTACGGCTGGTGGACGAGAGGATGACCACAGTGACGGCCAGTCAAGGGCTGCGCGCTTCGGGCGTGAAGTCCAAGAAAGGCCGATCCGTCATCGACCAAGCTGCCGCTGTGGTGATCCTTCAGAACGCTCTGGAGTCCGAACGGGCGTCGGGCAGGGCACCCGGCGAAGGCGTCGAAGTGGTTGCCTGATCGCGATACGGTAACGTTCCGCGCGATGCGGCGGTGGCTTCGAACAAACACCGCACAGCAAGAGACGGAACGTCGTCTCGCGGCTCTAGGGGATCGATGACTGAGTATGGCCGGGGCCCCGGCTCCGAACCGTGGCATCCCGAGGATCCCCTGTACGGGGACCAGGGATGGGGCGGACAGCAGTCCCCCCACGGCCAGAACCAGTACGGCCAGCAGCAGCCCTACCCCCAGGACCCGTACGCGCAGCAGCCCCAGCAGCCGCAGGGGCACGATCCGTACGCGCAGCACCCCCAGCAGCCGCAGCCGCACGATCCGTACGCCCAGCAGCAGCCCCAGCAGTCCGGGCAGCCGCACGACCCGTACGCCCAGCAGCACTACCAGCAGCAGCCGGACTACGGGGTCCCGCAGGACCCGTATGCGCACCAGCCCCAGCAGCCCCAGCAGCCGCAGTACGACAACGGCGGCTGGGGCACCGGGCAGCAGCCCGCCCCGATGCCGTACGCCCCCCAGCCGGCCGACCCGTACGACGCCGGGCAGCCCGGCTACGGCGAGACGCACGACTACTACGGCACGCCGGAGGCCTATCCGCCGCCGCAGCCGCCCGGCCGTCGTGAGGCCGCCGCTCCCCAGCAGGCCCCGCCGGAGAACCCGGACTGGGACCCGGAGGTCCAGCCGGAGGAGACGCACCCCTTCTTCACGGGCGCCGACGATCCCGAGGACAAAGGGGGCAAAGGCGACGACGGGGACGACGAGTACGACGACTCGCGCGCGTCGCGCCGCGGCAGCCGCGGTGGCAACGAGCGCCGCGGCAAGGGCAAGAAGAAGAGCCGCAACGGCTGCGCCTGTCTGGTCGTCTCCCTGGTCCTGGTCGGTGGCCTCGGCGGGGCGAGCTACTTCGGCTACACGTACTGGAAGGACAAGTTCGGCGCGGCGCCCGACTACGCGGGCAGCGGCTCGGGGTCGGTCGAGGTGGAGATCCCCAAGGGCTCCTTCGGCTCCGACATCGGCAACATCCTGAAGAAGAAGGGTGTCGTCAAGAGCGTCGACGCGTTCATCTCCGCGCAGAGCGAGAACCCCAAGGGGAAGTCGATCCAGGCGGGCGTCTATCTCCTCCACGAGAAGATGTCGGCGGCCGAGGCCGTGAAGATGATGGTCGACCCGAAGAGCCAGAATCTTCTGGTGATTCCCGAAGGTTTCCGCAATGTCGCCGTCTACGAGATGATCGACAAGAAGCTGGACCTCAAGATGGGCACGACCAAGGACATCGCCAAGGCCAAGAGGTCCGAATTCGGCCTGCCCGGCTGGGCGGTCAACGGCAAGAACGTCAAGGACCCGTTGGAAGGGTTCCTGTACCCGGCCGCCTATCCGGTCACCACGGAGACCAAGCCGGAGGCCCTTCTGAAGAAGATGGTCTCCCGCGCCAACGAGGAGTACGACAAGCTCGACCTCGAAGCGGCGGCCAAGAAGTACAAGCTGGACGGCCCGTGGCAGGTCCTCACGGTCGCCAGCCTGGTCCAGGCGGAGGGGCTCACGCACGACGACTTCCGCAAGATGGCCGAAGTCGTCTACAACCGCCTGAAGCCCGACAACACCGCCACGAACCGCAAGCTCGAATTCGACTCCGCGTTCAATTACCTCAAGAACCAGAGCAAGATCAAGATCGGTTCCAACGAGATCCGGACCAACCCGGACCCGTACAACACCTATTACCATGCGGGCCTTCCGCCGGGTCCGATCAGCAACCCGGGCGACGAGGCACTGCGGGCCACGCTCAACCCCACCGGTGACGGGTGGATGTTCTTCATCTCGCTCGACGGCAAGAAGACCCAGTTCACCAAGACGGCCGACGAGCACGAGAAACTCAACCAGAAATTCAAGGAACTCCATGGCCTCGGCTGACCGGCGCCACCGGGCGGCCGTCCTCGGCTCGCCCATCGCGCACTCGCTCTCGCCCGTCCTGCATCGGGCCGCGTACGCGGAACTCGGGCTCACCCACTGGACGTACGAGCGGTTCGAGATCGACGAGGCCGCGCTGCCGGGCTTCATCGAGGGGCTCGGCCCCGACTGGGCCGGGCTCTCGCTGACCATGCCGCTCAAGCGGGCGGTCATCCCGCTGCTCGACTCCCTCAGCGGGACCGCGTCGTCGGTGGAGGCCGTCAACACGGTCGTCCTCACCGAGGACGGCCGGCGGACCGGCGACAACACCGACATCCCCGGGATGATCGCCGCGCTGCGCGAACGCGGCGTGGAGAAGACCGGGTCCGCCGCCGTCCTCGGTGCCGGGGCGACCGCCTCGTCGGCGCTCGCCGCACTGTCCGAGATCTGCACGGGACCGGTCACCGCCTATGTCCGCAGCCGGGAACGCGGCCAGGAGATGCGCGGCTGGGGAGAGCGCCTCGGCGTCGACGTCCGGATCGCCGACTGGGCGGAGGCCGAACGGGCGCTGCACGCCCCGCTGGTCATCGCCACCACCCCGGCCGGTGCCACGGACGCCCTGACCGACGCCGTACCGGAGCACCCGGGCACGCTCTTCGACGTGCTGTACGAGCCGTGGCCCACCCGGATCGCCGCCGCCTGGGCGGCCCGCGGCGGGGCAGTGGTCGGAGGTCTCGACCTCCTGGTGCACCAGGCGGTCCTCCAGGTCGAGCGGATGACGGGCCGCGCCCCCGCGCCGCTCGCCGCCATGCGGAAGGCCGGGGAAGCGGCGCTCGCCGCCCGCTGAACCCGCTCGCCCGCCGGTGCGATCCGTCCGGCTGCTGGACCGGCGACCGGTCCGGGTCCCCGGTCGTGGGAGGATCGGGGGCGGCGGGCCAGGGCCGCGCACCCGGTCGCGCCGTCGCAGTTCCAGGCGCGAGCATGAGGAGCACCGTTGAGCAGGTTGCGCTGGCTGACCGCGGGGGAGTCGCACGGCCCCGCACTCGTGGCGACGCTGGAGGGTCTTCCCGCCGGCGTCCCGATCACCACGGAGATGGTGGCGGACGCACTCGCCCGGCGCCGGCTCGGTTACGGCCGCGGTGCGCGGATGAAGTTCGAGAAGGACGAGGTCACCTTCCTCGGCGGGGTGCGTCACGGTCTCACCATGGGCTCCCCGGTCGCCGTGATGGTGGGCAACACCGAATGGCCCAAGTGGGAGCAGGTCATGTCGGCCGACCCGGTCGACCCCGACGAGCTGGCCGCCCTGGCCCGCAACGCCCCGCTGACCCGCCCGAGGCCCGGCCACGCCGACCTCGCGGGCATGCAGAAGTACGGCTTCGACGAGGCCCGGCCGGTCCTGGAGCGCGCCAGCGCCCGGGAGACCGCGGCCCGCGTCGCACTCGGCGCCGTCGCCCGGTCGTACCTCAAGGAGACCGCCGGGATCGAGATCGTCAGCCATGTCGTCGAGCTGGCCGCGGCCAAGGCGCCCTACGGCGTCTACCCGGTGCCCGCCGACGTCGAGCGCCTGGACGCCGACCCGGTGCGCTGCCTGGACGCCGACGCGAGCGAGGCGATGGTCGCGGAGATCGACCAGGCCCACAAGGACGGCGACACCCTCGGCGGCGTCGTCGAGGTGCTGGCCTACGGCGTGCCCGTCGGCCTCGGCTCGCACGTCCACTGGGACCGCCGGCTCGACGCCCGGCTCGCCGCCGCGCTGATGGGCATCCAGGCCATCAAGGGGGTCGAGGTCGGCGACGGCTTCGACCTGGCCCGGGTCCCCGGCTCCAAGGCGCACGACGAGATCCTGGTCACCGAGGACGGCATCAAGCGCGCCTCCGGCCGCTCCGGCGGCACCGAGGGCGGCCTGACCACCGGTGAGCTGCTGCGGGTCCGTGCCGCGATGAAGCCCATCGCGACCGTGCCGCGCGCGCTCGCCACCGTCGATGTCGTCACGGGCGAAGCCGCCAAGGCCCACCACCAGCGCTCCGATGTCTGCGCCGTTCCGGCCGCGGGCATCGTCGCCGAGGCGATGGTCGCCCTGGTCCTGGCCGACGCCGTCGCGGAGAAGTTCGGCGGCGACAGCGTCCCCGAGACCCGCCGCAACGTGCAGTCGTACCTCGACCACCTCCAGATCCGGTGAGCGGCCCCCTGATCGTCCTCGTCGGCCCGATGGGCGTCGGCAAGTCCACGGTCGGCGAGCTGCTCGCCGACCGGCTCGGCACCGGCTACCGGGACACCGACGCGGACGTCGTGGCCACGGCGGGCAAGCCGATCTCCGAGATCTTCTACGACGAGGGCGAGGAGCACTTCCGCGCGCTGGAGCGGCAGGCGGTGCTCACCGCCGTCGCCGAGCACACGGGGGTCCTCTCGCTCGGCGGCGGCGCCGTGCTCGACGACACGACCCGCGCCCTGCTCGCCGGGCGCCCCGTCGTCTACCTCTCGATGGACGTGGAGGAGGCCGTCAGACGGGTCGGCCTGAACACCGCCCGCCCGCTGCTCGCCGTCAACCCGCGCCGGCAGTGGCGCGAGCTGATGGACGCCCGCCGCCACCTGTACACCGAGGTGGCCCGAGTGACCGTCGCCACCGACGAGCGCACCCCCGAAGAGGTCGCCCAGGCGGTCCTCGACGCACTGGAACTGCCGGAGCGAACGGGCGAGCCCGTCCCCTCCGGCCGGGAGAACACACGTATGACCGAACAGGGCCCCACCCGTATCGCGATCGCAGGCAGCGCGGGCACCGACCCGTACGAGGTGCTGGTCGGCCGGCAGCTGCTGGGCGAGCTGCCCGCGCTCATCGGCGACCGCGCCAGGCGCGTCGCGGTGCTCCACCCCGAGGCGCTCGCGGAGACCGGTGAGGCGGTCCGCCAGGACCTCGCCGACGAGGGCTACGAGGCCATCGCGATCCAGCTGCCGAACGCCGAGGAGGCCAAGACCGTCGAGGTCGCCGCCTACTGCTGGAAGGCGCTCGGGCAGACCGGCTTCACCCGCACCGACGTGATCGTCGGCGTGGGCGGCGGCGCCACCACCGACGTCGCCGGGTTCGTCGCGGCGAGCTGGCTGCGCGGGGTGCGCTGGATCGCCGTGCCGACGACCGTGCTCGGCATGGTCGACGCGGCCGTCGGCGGCAAGACCGGCATCAACACCGCCGAGGGCAAGAACCTGGTCGGCGCCTTCCACCCGCCGGCCGGGGTCCTCTGCGACCTCGCCGCCCTGGACTCGCTGCCCGTCCACGACTACGTCAGCGGAATGGCCGAGGTGATCAAGGCCGGGTTCATCGCCGACCCGGCCATCCTCGACCTCGTCGAGGCGGACCCGGAGGGCGCCCGCACGCCCAACGGACCGCACACCGCCGAGCTGATCGAGCGTGCCATCAGGGTCAAGGCCGAGGTGGTCTCCAGCGACCTGAAGGAATCCGGGCTGCGCGAGATCCTCAACTACGGCCACACCCTGGCGCACGCCATCGAGAAGAACGAGCGCTACAAGTGGCGGCACGGCGCGGCCGTCTCGGTCGGCATGGTCTTCGCCGCCGAGCTGGGCCGGCTGGCCGGACGCCTCGACGACGCCACCGCCGACCGGCACCGCACCGTCCTGGAGTCCGTCGGGCTTCCGCTCACCTACCGCGGCGACCAGTGGCCCAAGCTGCTGGAGAACATGAAGGTCGACAAGAAGTCCCGCGGCGACCTGCTGCGCTTCATCGTCCTGGACGGCCTGGGCAAGCCCACCGTCCTGGAGGGCCCCGATCCGGCCGTGCTGCTCGCCGCCTACGGGGAGGTGTCGGCGTGACCCGCCGGGTATTCGTCCTCAACGGCCCGAACCTCGGCCGGCTGGGCTCCCGGGAGCCGGACGTGTACGGCGCCACCTCCTACGCCGGGCTCGTCGAGACCTGCCGGGCGCTCGGCAAGGAGCTCGGCTTCGACGTGGACGTCCGCGAGACCAACGACGAGGGCGAGCTGATCCGCTGGCTCCACGAGGCCGCGGACGGTTCAATTCCGGTCGTTCTCAACCCGGGCGCCTTCACCCACTACTCGTACGGGATGCGGGACGCGGCCGCCCAGCGCACCGCCCCGCTGATCGAGGTGCACATCTCGAACCCGTACGCGCGGGAGGAATTCCGCCACAACTCCGTGGTCGCGCCGGTCGCCACGGGGACCGTGGCCGGATTCGGCATCGGCTCCTACCGCCTCGCCCTGCGTGCCCTCGCGGACGAGCTGACCGACTGACGGACCGGGTCTTCCCGGCCGACCGGGCACTGTGGCGCGTCCCCGACCGTTGTCACTGCGGCGGCCGGGGACGGTACGGTTGCCGTTCCACCAGCGCCAGTTGCCTGTACGAGACGGAGTGGCACCGGATGCAGCACGCAGTGGGGGGCCCGCTGCCGCCGCCCCAAGGCCCGGGAAGCGGGCCCGTCGGCTGGTCGCACCAGGCCCAGCACCCCGGCCACCCGGGCCCGCCGCCCACCACCCCTCCCACGCCCGGCGGATGGAGCGGGCCGGTCCCGCAGCACGCCCCGGGCCCGCCCTCGCGCGAGACCACCGGACATGTCCAGCTGCCGCCCGGCGGCCCCGTTCCGCTGCCCGCGCCGCCCGCCGGGCCCGGCACCGGCAGCGCGACCCTCGCCGTCCTGCTGATCGGCCCCGCGGGCGCCGGGAAGACCACCGTGGCCAAGCTCTGGGCCAGCCGCCGCCGGGTGCCCACCGCCCATGTCAGCCTCGACGACGTCCGCGAATGGGTCTGTTCCGGTTTCGCCGACCCCCAGGCCGGGTGGAACGACCACTCCGAGGCGCAGTACCGCCTCGCCCGCCGCACCTGCGGCTTCGCCGCGCGCAACTTCCTCGCCAACGGCATCTCCTGCATCCTCGACGACGCGGTCTTCCCCGACCGGCCGGTGGTCGGACTCGGCGGCTGGAAGCGTCATGTCGGCCCCGGGCTCCTGCCCGTCGTGCTGCTGCCCGGCCTGGAGATCGTCCTGGAGCGCAACGCCGCCCGCAGCGGGAACCGCCGCCTCTCCGACGAGGAGGTGGCCAGGATCCACGGCAGGATGGCCGGCTGGTACGGCTCCGGACTGCCGATCATCGACAACTCGACCTACGACGTGGAGACCACCGCCCGCGTCCTGGACGACATACTCGCCCGCGCGCTCACCAGCCCCCCGGCCTGGTGACCCCGCACCGGGCGGCGTTCCCGGCCCGACGGCGCCCCCCGGTCGGATGCGCTGACCGGGCAGGCCCGCGCCACCGCTCGTAGGCTCGTGGCATGTCAGAGGTGTACGCCGTCCGCCGCGGGCTGCTCCGCGACCGGTGCGCCGCCGTCGGATCCGCGGCAGCCCTGGTCTCCCGCCCCGCCAACGTCCGCTATCTCGCGGGCGGGGCGCCTCCTGGGGCCGTGCTGCTGCTCGGGCCCGGCGGGGACGTCCTGCTCTCCCCCCGCGCCCCGGGCGGCGATCCCGCCGACGGCCGTACCGACGACCGGCTGCGGGTCTCGGTGCTGCCCGCCGCCGAGGGCGACCCGGTGGTCGCGGCCGCCGACCTGGCCACGTCCAGCGGCGCGGAGTCCCTCGCCGTCGAGGAGCACCATCTGACGGTCTCCCGCCACCGGGCCATGGGCTCGGTCGCCCCGCGGCTCCGGCTGGCCGACCTCGGGGCCACCGTCGAACAGCTGCGGGTGGTCAAGGACGAGGAGGAGATCGCCTGTCTGCGGATCGCCGCCGAGATCACCGACCAGGCGCTGGGCGAACTCCTCGAATCCATTCTGGTGGGCCGCACCGAACGGCATCTCGCCCTGGAGCTGGAGCGCCGCCTGGTGGACCACGGCGCCGACGGCCCGGCCTTCGCCACCTCCGTCGCCACCGGCCCGAATTCCGGTCAGGGCCGCCACCGTCCCTCGGACCGACGGGTCGAGGAGGGAGATTTCCTCTCCGTCTGCCTGGGCGCGAACTACCGCGGCTACCGTTGCGAGATCGGCCGCACGTTCGTCATCGGGACGACGCCGGCGGACTGGCAGATCGAACTCTACGACCTGGTTTTCGCCGCTCAGCGGGCCGGCCGGGAGGCTCTCGTACCGGGTGCCGCCTACCGTGACGTGGACCGCGCCGCCCGGTATCTCCTGGACTCCGCGGGGCACGGCGGGGGCCTGGCGCCGTGGACCGGGCACGGGGTGGGACTCGAAATCGACGAGGACCCGCAGTTGGCACCTGCGGCCATGGGTAAACTGGACGCTTGTGTGCCGGTCACCGTCGAACCGGGGGTCCACCTCCCGGGCCGGGGCGGGGTCCGGATCGATGACACGCTCGTCGTGCGCCCCGAGGCGGACGGCGGACCCGAGCTACTCACCATTACGACCAAGGAGCTGCTCGCGCTCTAGCGCGCATCCTCGGCCGTTCCACCAGCTTCAGTCCAGGAGATTCCGCAACCGTGGCTTCCACGAACGACCTCAAGAACGGCCTGGTGCTCAAGCTCGACGGAGGCCAGCTCTGGTCCGTCGTCGAGTTCCAGCACGTCAAGCCCGGCAAGGGCCCGGCCTTTGTGCGCACCAAGCTCAAGAACGTGCTCTCCGGCAAGGTCGTCGACAAGACGTTCAACGCCGGCGTGAAGGTCGAAACGGCCACCATCGACCGTCGCGACATGCAGTTCTCGTACATGGACGGCGAGTACTTCGTCTTCATGGACATGGACACCTACGACCAGCTCATGGTCGACCGCAAGGCCGTCGGCGACGCCGCCAACTTCCTGATCGAGGGCTTCACCGCCTCCGTCGCCCAGCACGAGGGCGAGGTGCTCTACGTCGAGCTGCCGGCCGCCGTCGAGCTCACCGTCAAGCACACCGACCCGGGTGTCCAGGGCGACCGCTCCACCGGTGGCACCAAGCCCGCCACGCTGGAGACCGACTACGAGATCGGCGTCCCGCTCTTCATCACCACCGGTGAGAAGATCAAGGTCGACACCCGCACGGGCGACTACCTCGGCCGGGTGAACAGCTAACCGTGGCTGCCCGGAACAAGGCCCGCAAGCGCGCCTTCCAGATCCTCTTCGAGGCCGACCAGCGCGGCGAATCCGTGCAGACGGTCCTCGCGGACTGGGTGCGGCACTCGCGGGCCGACGACCGTCAGCCGCCGGTCACCGAGTACACGATGGAGCTCGTCGAGGGGTACGCGCAGTACGCGGACCGGATCGACGACCTCATCGTGACCTACGCGGTGGACTGGGAGATCGACCGCATGCCGGTCGTCGACCGGAACATCCTGCGGCTCGGTGCCTACGAGCTGATCTGGGTGGACGGCACCCCGGACGCGGTGGTGATCGACGAGGCGGTCCAGCTCGCCAAGGAGTTCTCCACCGACGACTCCCCGTCCTTCGTGAACGGGCTGCTGGCCCGCTTCAAGGACCTCAAGCCGAACCTCCGCCGGGAGCAGTAGCCTCCGGCGACGTTCGGCCTCCGAAGCGCCCGCGGTCAGGTGACCGCGGGCGCTTCGGCATCGGGCGGAGGACCGGGAGCCGGTCGGCGCGCACCAAAAAACCGTGCCGGCGCGGGCACCCGAAGGAGTGAACCCGCACCGGCACGGCGGCACGTTTCTTCTGTGGGGCCTCAGCCCTCTTCGTGGGCCACGGCGCGACGCGCGTCGGCGTCCAGCACGCCCCAGCTGATCAGCTGCTCCGTGAGCACGGACGGCGACTGGTCGTAGATCACGGCCAGGGTGCGCAGGTCGTCCTGGCGGATCGAGAGCACCTTGCCGTTGTAGTCGCCGCGCTGGCTCTGGATCGTCGCCGCGTAGCGCTGCAGCGGACCGGCCTTCTCCGGCGGGACGTGGGCGAGGCGCTCCAGGTCCAGCACCAGCTTCGGCGGCGGCTCGGCGGCCCCTCCGGGCGTCGTGCCGGGCAGCAGCTCCTGCACCGGAACCCCGTAGAAGTCCGCGAGCTCAGCGAGGCGCTGCACGGTCACGGCGCGGTCGCCGCGCTCGTACGAACCGACGACGACGGCCTTCCAGCGGCCCTGGGACTTCTCTTCCACGCCATGGAGGGAGAGGCCCTGCTGGGTGCGGATGGCACGGAGTTTGGCCCCGAGCTGTTTTGCGTATTCGCTGGACATAAGGCTCCCCGGACGCTGGGACATTTCGCGGCTCCGCCGCGTTGCTGGTAACTCACTGTGAGGTTACGCAGCGTTACTTGGATGCGTCAAGCCGAATGGTCCGGACCGGCGTCTCCCGGGGGTGGGGACGGAGGGCGGCGCAAGCCCTGGTAACGTGGTTGACGCAATTTCGACGTCCTTTAAGGTCCGTCCCGTGAGGCGGAGAAGGAGGTCCGTTTCTTATGGACGCACAGCACGACGCCACCGGCAATGCGGCACGCCCCGTTCTGGAGGCTCCCGACATCGCCCGGGTACTCACCCGGATCGCCCACGAGATCGTCGAACGCGCCAAGGGCGCCGACGACGTGGTGCTCCTCGGCATCCCGACGCGAGGCGTGTTCCTCGCCCGCAGGCTCGCCGAAAAGCTCGAAGAGATCACCGGCGGAAAGATGCCGGTCGGCTCCCTCGACATCACCATGTACCGCGACGACCTGCGGCTGCGCCCGGCGCGCGCCCTGGCCCGCACCGACATCCCCGGCGAGGGCATCGAGGACCGCCTGGTCGTCCTCGTCGACGACGTCCTCTTCTCGGGACGCACGATCCGCGCCGCGCTCGACGCCCTGGGCGACATCGGCCGGCCCCGCGCCGTGCAGCTCGCGGTCCTCGTCGACCGCGGCCACCGCGAACTCCCGATCCGTGCCGACTACGTCGGCAAGAACCTCCCCACGTCGCTGCGGGAGACGGTCAAGGTCCAGCTCGCCGAGGAGGACGGCCGGGACGCCGTGCTGCTCGGCGTCGAGCGGACCGCCCCGGCGGGCGGGCAGTAGCTCCACCCCACCCGTACGGCCCCCGACGGGCCCGTACGGCTGCTTCCGCACGCCCGCACGCCTGAATCCTCCAGCCCCCGGAGAACACCCAGATGAAGCGCCACCTCATCTCGGCCGCCGATCTCACCCGCGACGACGCCGTCCTGATCCTCGACACCGCCGAGGAGATGGCCAGGGTCGCGGACCGGCCGATCAAGAAGCTCCCGACCCTGCGCGGCCGTACCGTCGTCAACCTCTTCTTCGAGGACTCGACGCGTACCCGCATCTCCTTCGAGGCCGCCGCCAAGCGGCTCTCCGCCGATGTCATCAACTTCTCCGCGAAGGGCTCGTCCGTCTCCAAGGGCGAGTCGCTCAAGGACACCGCGCTGACGCTGGAGGCGATGGGCGCCGACGCCGTCGTCATCCGGCACGGCGCCTCCGGTGCCCCGTACCGCCTCGCCACCTCCGGCTGGATCGACGGCGCCGTCGTCAACGCCGGTGACGGCACCCACGAGCACCCCACCCAGGCCCTCCTGGACGCCTTCACGATGCGCCGCCGCCTGGTCGGGGCCGACAGCGGTCTCGGCCGGGACCTCGAAGGCCGCCGGATCACCGTCGTCGGGGACATCCTGCACAGCCGGGTGGCCCGCTCCAACGTCCACCTGCTGCACACCCTCGGCGCCCACGTCACCCTGGTGGCCCCGCCGACCCTCGTCCCGGTCGGCGTCGAGCAGTGGCCCTGCGAGGTCAGCTACGGCCTCGACGAGGTGCTGCCGGAGTCCGACGCGGTGATGATGCTGCGTGTGCAGCGTGAACGGATGAACGCCGCGTACTTCCCGACCGAGCGCGAGTACTCCCGCCGCTACGGGCTGGACGCCGACCGCATGGCGCGGATGCCGGAACACGCCGTCGTCATGCACCCCGGCCCGATGGTGCGCGGCATGGAGATCACCGCCGAGGTCGCCGACTCCGACCGCTGCACGGCCGTCGAGCAGGTCGCCAACGGAGTCTCGATCCGCATGGCCGTCCTGTACCTGCTGCTCGGGGGGTACGAATCCGCCGCCCCCGCCGCCCCGTCCCGTACCGAGGAGAACAAGTGACCATGAGCAAGATCCTTATCCGCGGCGCGAGGATCCTCGGCGGCGACCCCCAGGACGTCCTCATCGACGGCGAGACCGTCGCGGCGGTCGGCACCGGCCTCGACGCCGGGGACGCGACCGTCGTCGAGGCGGAGGGCCGGATCCTGCTGCCCGGCCTGGTCGACCTCCACACCCATCTGCGCGAGCCCGGCCGCGAGGACTCCGAGACCGTCCTCACCGGCACCAAGGCCGCGGCCGTCGGCGGCTTCACCGCCGTGCACGCCATGGCGAACACCTTCCCCGTCGCCGACACCGCCGGCGTCGTCGAGCAGGTCTGGCGGCTCGGCAAGGAGTCCGGCTACTGCGACGTGCAGCCGATCGGCGCCGTCACGGTCGGCCTGGAGGGCAGGAAGCTCGCCGAGCTCGGCGCCATGCACGACTCGGCCGCCGGGGTGAAGGTCTTCTCCGACGACGGCAAGTGCGTGGACGACGCGGTGATCATGCGCCGTGCGCTGGAGTACGTGAAGGCCTTCGACGGCGTCGTCGCCCAGCACGCCCAGGAGCCCCGCCTCACCGAGGGCGCCCAGATGAACGAGGGCGTCGTCTCCGCCGAACTCGGCCTCGGCGGCTGGCCCGCCGTCGCCGAGGAGTCGATCATCGCCCGCGACGTCCTGCTCGCCGCCCACGTCGGCTCCCGGGTGCACATCTGCCACCTGTCGACCGCCGGTTCCGTCGAGATCGTCCGCTGGGCCAAGTCCAAGGGCTGGAACGTCACCGCCGAGGTCACCCCGCACCACCTCCTCCTCACCGACGAGCTCGTACGGTCCTACGACCCGGTCTACAAGGTGAACCCGCCGCTGCGCACCGAGGCCGACGTCAGGGCGCTGCGCGAGGCGCTCGCCGACGGCACCATCGACTGCGTCGCCACCGACCACGCCCCGCACCCGCACGAGGACAAGGACTGCGAGTGGGCCGCCGCCGCCATGGGCATGGTGGGCCTGGAGACCGCGCTCTCCGTGGTCCAGCAGACGATGGTCGACACCGGGCTCATCGACTGGGCGGGCGTCGCCGACCGGATGTCGTTCCGGCCGGCCGCCATCGGCCGGCTCGAAGGACACGGCCGGCCCGTCTCGGCCGGTGAACCCGCCAACCTCACCCTGGTCGATCCGGCATACCGTGGTGTCGTGGACCCCGCGGGCTTCGCGTCCCGCAGCCGCAACACTCCGTACGAGGGGCGCGAGCTGCCGGGCCGAGTCACCCACACCTTCCTGCGGGGCCGTGCAACGGTCGTCGACGGGAAGCTCGCGTGACATCACTCATCCCCCTGCACCAGCTCGCTGCCGAACAGAAGTCGGCAGAGGTGACCGACTGGTCCGCCCGGATCAGCTGGGTCGTCGGACTGATCGTCCTCATCGCCTTCGTCTACTGGCTGATGCGCCAGGGATGGAAGTGGCGGGGCAGCCTCCAGTCCGACCTGCCGGAACTCGCCGCCACCCCGGAAGGGTTCGCGGACGGCGAGAAACTGCTCACACTGACCGGCCGGTACCACGCCTCGACCACCGCCGGACAGTGGCTCGACCGGATCGTCGCCCGCGGCCTCGGCACCCGCAGCCGCGTCGAGCTCACCCTGACCGCCCAGGGCCTCGACGTCGTACGCCCCGGCGCGGCCGACTTCTTCGTGCCGGCCGCCGCGCTGCGCGAGGCCCGGCTCGACAAGGGAATCGCCGGCAAGGTCCTCCCCGAGGGCGGCCTGCTGATCATCACCTGGGCCCACGGCGACAAGCTGATCGACTCCGGCTTCCGCTCCGACCACTCCGCCGAGCACCCCGCCTGGGTCGAGGCCATCGACCGACTCACCAGAACTACGGAAGGCACCGCACGATGACGATCTCCACCCGGGGAGCCGCCCAGGCTCCCGCCGTACTCGTCCTGGAGGACGGCCGCGCCTTCCGCGGCCGCGCCTACGGGGCCGTGGGGGAGACCTTCGGCGAGGCGGTTTTCTCCACCGGCATGACCGGCTACCAGGAGACGCTGACCGACCCCTCGTACCACCGCCAGGTCGTCGTGATGACCGCCCCGCACGTCGGGAACACCGGGGTGAACGACGAGGACCCCGAGTCCGGACGGATCTGGGTCTCCGGCTACGTCGTCCGCGACCCCGCCCGGGTGCCCTCCAACTGGCGCTCGCGGCGCTCGCTCGACGAGGAACTGGAGCGCCAGGGCGTCGTCGGCATCAGCGGCATCGACACCCGCGCCCTCACCCGCCACCTGCGCGAGCGCGGCGCCATGCGCGTCGGCATCTTCTCCGGTGACGCGATCGCCGACGACGCCACGCTGCTCGCCCGCGTCCAGCAGGCCCCCGGGATGGTCGGCGCCGACCTCGCCGCCGAGGTCGCCACCAAGGAGGCGTACGTCGTCCCCGCCGTCGGCACCAAGCGGTTCACCGTCGCCGCGATCGACCTCGGCATCAAGGGCATGACCCCGCGCCGGATGGCCGAGCGCGGCATCGAGGTCCATGTGCTGCCCGCCACCGCCACCCTGGAGGACGTCTACGCGGTCGGCCCCGACGGCGTCTTCTTCTCCAACGGCCCCGGCGACCCCGCCACCGCCGACCACCCGGTCTCCGTCATGCGGGGCGTCCTGGAGCGGAAGACCCCGCTCTTCGGCATCTGCTTCGGCAACCAGATCCTGGGCCGCGCCCTCGGCTTCGGCACCTACAAGCTGAAGTACGGCCACCGCGGCATCAACCAGCCCGTGCAGGACCGCACCACCGGCAAGGTCGAGGTCACCGCGCACAACCACGGCTTCGCCGTCGACGCCCCGCTCGACAAGGTGTCCGACACCGAGTTCGGCCGCGCCGAGGTCTCCCACGTCTGTCTGAACGACCAGGTCGTCGAGGGGCTCCACCTCCTCGACCAGCCCGCCTTCAGCGTCCAGTACCACCCCGAAGCAGCTGCCGGCCCGCACGACGCCGCGTACCTCTTCGACCGTTTCGTCTCCCTGATGGAGGGCCAGCGTGCCTAAGCGCTCCGATATCCAGTCCGTCCTGGTCATCGGCTCCGGCCCGATCGTCATCGGGCAGGCCGCCGAGTTCGACTACTCCGGCACCCAGGCGTGCCGCGTGCTCAAGGCCGAGGGCCTGCGCGTCGTCCTGGTGAACTCCAACCCGGCGACGATCATGACCGACCCGGAGATCGCCGACGCCACGTACGTCGAGCCGATCACCCCCGAGTTCGTCGAGAAGATCATCGCCAAGGAGCGCCCCGACGCGCTCCTGCCCACCCTGGGCGGCCAGACCGCGCTCAACACCGCGATCTCCATGCACGAGAACGGTGTCCTGGAGAAGTACGGCGTCGAGCTCATCGGCGCCAACGTCGAGGCCATCCACAAGGGCGAGGACCGCGACCTCTTCAAGGGCGTCGTCGAGGCCGTCAAGGCGAAGATCGGCTACGGCGAGTCCGCCCGCTCGGTCATCTGCCACTCCATGGACGACGTCCTCGCGGGCGTCGAGACGCTCGGCGGCTACCCCGTCGTCGTCCGCCCCTCCTTCACCATGGGCGGCGCCGGGTCCGGCTTCGCCCACGACGAGGACGAGCTGCGCCGCATCGCCGGCCAGGGCCTCACCCTCTCGCCGACCACCGAGGTGCTCCTGGAGGAGTCCATCCTCGGCTGGAAGGAGTACGAGCTGGAGCTGATGCGCGACCGCAACGACAACGTCGTGGTCGTCTGCTCCATCGAGAACTTCGACCCGATGGGCGTCCACACCGGTGACTCGATCACCGTCGCCCCGGCGATGACGCTCACCGACCGCGAGTACCAGCGGCTGCGCGACATCGGCATCGCGATCATCCGCGAGGTCGGCGTCGACACCGGCGGCTGCAACATCCAGTTCGCCATCGACCCGACCGACGGCCGGGTCATCGTGATCGAGATGAACCCGCGCGTCTCCCGCTCCTCGGCGCTCGCCTCGAAGGCCACCGGCTTCCCGATCGCCAAGATCGCCGCCAAGCTCGCCGTCGGCTACACCCTCGACGAGATCCCCAACGACATCACCGAGAAGACCCCGGCCTCCTTCGAGCCGACCCTCGACTACGTCGTCGTCAAGGCCCCCCGCTTCGCCTTCGAGAAGTTCCCCTCCGCCGACTCCACCCTCACCACCACCATGAAGTCGGTGGGCGAGGCCATGGCGATCGGCCGGAACTTCACCGAGGCGCTCCAGAAGGCGCTCCGCTCGCTGGAGAAGAAGGGCTCGCAGTTCGCCTTCACCGGCGAGCCCGGCGACAAGGCCGCGCTGCTGGCCGAGGCGGTCCGCCCGACCGACGGCCGGATCAACACCGTCATGCAGGCGATCCGGGCCGGCGCCACCCAGGAGGAGGTCTTCGACGCCACGAGGATCGACCCCTGGTTCGTCGACCAGCTCTTCCTGATCAAGGAGATCGCCGACGAGCTCGCCGCCGCCGACGAGCTGGGCCCCGAGCTGCTCGCCGAGGCCAAGCGGCACGGCTTCTCCGACGCCCAGATCGCCGACATCCGCAGCCTGCGCGAGGACGTCGTGCGCGAGGTCCGGCACGCGCTGGGCATCCGCCCGGTCTACAAGACGGTCGACACCTGCGCCGCCGAGTTCGCCGCGAAGACGCCGTACTTCTACTCCAGCTACGACGAGGAGAGCGAGGTCGCGGCCCGCACCAGGCCCGCGGTGATCATCCTCGGCTCCGGCCCCAACCGCATCGGCCAGGGCATCGAGTTCGACTACTCCTGCGTCCACGCCTCCTTCGCGCTGAGCGACGCGGGCTACGAGACCGTGATGGTCAACTGCAACCCGGAGACCGTCTCCACCGACTACGACACCTCCGACCGCCTGTACTTCGAGCCGCTGACGCTGGAGGACGTGCTGGAGATCGTGCACGCCGAGACCCTCGCGGGCCCGGTCGCCGGTGTCATCGTCCAGCTTGGCGGCCAGACCCCGCTGGGTCTCTCGCAGGCGCTCAAGGACAACGGCGTCCCGGTCGTCGGCACGTCCCCGGAGGCGATCCACGCCGCCGAGGACCGCGGCGCCTTCGGCCGCGTCCTGGCCGAGGCCGGACTCCCGGCCCCGAAGCACGGCACGGCCACCACCTTCGACGAGGCCAAGGCCATCGCCGACGAGATCGGCTACCCCGTCCTCGTCCGCCCCAGCTACGTGCTCGGCGGCCGCGGCATGGAGATCGTCTACGACGAGACCCGGCTCTCCTCGTACATCGCCGAGTCCACCGAGATCAGCCCCACCCGGCCGGTCCTGGTCGACCGCTTCCTCGACGACGCGATCGAGATCGACGTCGACGCGCTCTACGACGGCACCGAGCTCTACCTCGGCGGCGTGATGGAGCACATCGAGGAAGCCGGCATCCACTCCGGCGACTCCGCCTGCGCGCTGCCCCCGATCACCCTCGGCGGCCACGACATCAAGCGGCTGAGGGCCTCCACCGAGGGCATCGCCAAGGGCGTCGGCGTACGCGGGCTGATCAACATCCAGTTCGCGCTCTCCGGCGACATCCTCTACGTCCTGGAGGCCAACCCGCGCGCCTCGCGCACCGTCCCCTTCACCTCGAAGGCGACCGCGGTCCCGCTCGCCAAGGCCGCCGCCCGCATCTCGCTGGGCGCGACCATCGCCGAGCTGCGCGCGGAGGGGCTCCTCCCGGCGAACGGCGACGGCGGCACCCTCCCGATGGACGCGCCGATCTCCGTCAAGGAGGCCGTCATGCCGTGGTCGCGCTTCCGTGACATCCACGGCCGCGGCGTCGACACCGTCCTCGGCCCGGAGATGCGCTCCACCGGTGAGGTCATGGGCATCGACTCGGTCTTCGGCACGGCGTACGCCAAGTCGCAGGCCGGCGCCTACGGCCCGCTGCCCACCACGGGCCGCGCGTTCATCTCGGTCGCCAACCGCGACAAGCGCTCGATGATCTTCCCGGCGCGCGAACTCGTCGCCCACGGCTTCGAGCTGCTCGCCACCTCCGGCACCGCCGAGGTCCTCAAGCGCAACGGCATCAACGCCACGATCGTGCGCAAGCAGTCCGAGGGCGTCGGCCCGCAGGGCGAGCGGACCATCGTCCAGCTGATCCACGACGGCGAGGTCGACCTCATCGTCAACACGCCGTACGGCACGGGCGGCCGCCTCGACGGCTACGAGATCCGTACCGCGGCCGTGGCCCGGTCCGTGCCGTGCCTGACGACGGTCCAGGCGCTCGCCGCCGCCGTCCAGGGCATCGACGCGCTCACCAACGGAGGCGTCGGCGTCGGTTCCCTCCAGGAACACGCGGAACATCTGACCGCGGCCCGCGACTAGCAGACCGACAGGGGGGACACCGGAAACGGTGTCCCCCTCTCCGTGAGGACACTCCCGATGTACAAGTTCTTCTTCCGGCTGGTCTTCAAGCGGATGGACGCGGAACAGGCCCACCACCTGGCCTTCCGGTGGATCCGCCTCGCCGCCCGCGTCCCCGTGCTGCGCACCTTCGTCGCGGCCGCGCTCGCGCCCCGCTACGAAGAGCTGCGCACCGAGGCCCTCGGCCTGCGGATGCACGGCCCCTTCGGCCTCGCCGCCGGCTTCGACAAGAACGCCGTCGCGATCGACGGCATGGCGATGCTCGGCTTCGACCACGTCGAGATCGGCACGGTCACCGGCGAACCCCAGCCGGGCAACCCCAAGAAGCGCCTGTTCCGCCTCGTCGCGGACCGCGCGCTGATCAACCGCATGGGCTTCAACAACGAGGGCTCCGCGGCCGTGGCCGCGCGCCTGGCCGCCCGTGAGCCGGTCTTCCGGACCACCGTCGGCGTCAACATCGGCAAGACCAAGGTCGTGCCGGAGGCCGAGGCCGCCGACGACTACGTGAAGTCCACCGAGCGCCTCGCCGCGCACGCCGACTACCTGGTCGTGAACGTCTCCTCGCCCAACACCCCGGGGCTGCGCAACCTCCAGGCCACCGAGGCGCTGCGTCCCCTGCTCGGCGCGGTGCGCGAGGCCGCGGACCGCACCGTCACCGGACGGCGGGTGCCGCTGCTCGTCAAGATCGCCCCGGACCTCGCGGACGAGGACGTCGACGCCGTCGCCGACCTCGCGGTCGAGCTCGGCCTCGACGGCATCATCGCGACCAACACCACCATCGCCCGCGACGGCCTCGGCCTGCGCTCCTCGCCGTCCCTGACCGCGGAGACCGGCGGGCTCTCCGGAGCCCCTCTCAAGGCACGTTCCCTGGAGGTGCTGAGCCGCCTGTACGCACGCGTGGGCGACCGGATCACCCTGGTCGGTGTCGGGGGCGTCGAGACCGCCGAGGACGCCTGGCAGCGCATCCTCGCGGGCGCCACGCTCGTCCAGGGCTACAGCGCCTTCATCTACGAGGGCCCGTTCTACGCCAGGGCGATCCACAAGGGCTTGGCCGCGCGCCTGGCCGCCTCCCCGTACGCCACCCTCGCCGAGGCCGTCGGCGCAGAGACCAGGAAGGCCACCGCATGAGCCCCGAACCGTTCGGCGCGCGCCTGCGCCGCGCCATGGACACCCGCGGTCCGCTGTGCGTCGGCATCGACCCGCACGCCTCGCTGCTCACCGCCTGGGGCCTGGGCGACGACGTCGCCGGGCTGGAACGCTTCACACGTACGACCGTCGAGGCCCTGGCCGACCGGGTCGCCGTGCTCAAGCCGCAGTCCGCGTTCTTCGAGCGCTTCGGCTCGCGCGGCATCGCCGTCCTGGAGAAGGCGGTCGAGGAGGCGCGGGCGGCCGGCGCGCTGGTGCTGATGGACGCCAAGCGGGGCGACATCGGCTCCACCATGGGCGCCTACGCGGCGACCTACCTGGAGCCGGGCTCGCCGCTGTTCTCGGACGCGGTCACCGTCTCGCCGTACCTCGGCTTCGGCTCGCTGCGCCCGGCGCTCGACGCGGCGGTCCTCTCCGGGGCGGGCGTCTTCGTGCTCGCCCTCACCTCCAACCCGGAGGGCGCCGAGGTGCAGCGCGCCACCGCCGCCGACGGCCGTTCGCTGGCCCAGCTCATGCTCGACCACATGGCCGCCGAGAACGAGGGGGCGGCCCCGCTCGGCTCCGTCGGCGCGGTGGTCGGAGCCACGCTCGGGGACGCGGGGGCGGACCTGGCGATCAACGGTCCGCTGCTCGCCCCCGGGATCGGGGCACAGGGCGCGACGCCCGCGGACCTGCCCGGTGTCTTCGGCGCCTCGGTGGGCAACGTGGTGCCCAGCGTGAGCCGGGGCGTGCTGAGCCGGGGACCGCACGTGGCGGGACTGCGCGAGGCGGCCGAACGGCTCACGGACGAGATCCGGGCAGCCGTGGCGGGTAGGTGAGCATGCCACGTAACGGGGTGTTGACTCTTTCCTGACCAAAAAACTCGGTTGTTATGCCTGAAATGTCCTGGTCGGCCAAGGCTGACCAGGACTTTTCGTTGGTTCTCGCTGACTCCGGCGGCCCTGGCCGCTAGTCTCCGTCGAGAGCCGACGTGCACGAGGTGCCCGTCGCTCACCTGGTGTGGAGCGCTCAGCTTCCTCACCGGTCCGTATCCGACAGATCGACATCCGAGGTGACGTAGGCGTGGCTCTTCCGCCCCTTACCCCTGAACAGCGCGCAGCCGCGCTCGAAAAGGCCGCCGCGGCTCGCCGGGAGCGGGCCGAGGTCAAGAATCGACTCAAGCACTCCGGCGCCTCCCTCCACGAGGTCATCAAGCAGGGCCAGGAGAACGACGTCATCGGCAAGATGAAGGTCTCCGCACTGCTGGAGTCCCTGCCGGGCGTGGGCAAGGTCCGCGCCAAGCAGATCATGGAGCGGCTCGGCATCTCCGAGAGCCGCCGGGTCCGGGGTCTCGGCTCCAACCAGATCGCATCCCTGGAGCGTGAGTTCGGCGGCAGCCCCGCCTGACGTTCTCAGGCACTCCTGAGAACCTGGATAATCGCTCCATGGCTGCAACATCCCGGGGGACGTCCCCCGTACCCCCGGACGTACGTCCGCGGCTGACCGTGCTCTCCGGCCCCTCCGGGGTCGGCAAGAGCACGGTCGTCGCTCATATGCGCAAGGTCCACCCGGAGGTCTGGCTCTCGGTGTCGGCGACGACCCGCAGGCCGCGCCCCGGCGAGCGCAACGGCGTCCACTACTTCTTCGTGGACGACGAGGAGTTCGACAAGCTGATCGCCAACGGCGAGCTGCTGGAGTGGGCCGAGTTCGCGGGCAACCGCTACGGCACGCCCCGCCGTGCCGTGCTCGACCGCCTGGAGGCGGGTGAGCCGGTGCTCCTGGAGATCGACCTCCAGGGCGCCCGGCTGGTCCGGCAGTCGATGCCGGACGCCCAGCTGGTCTTCCTGGCCCCGCCGAGCTGGGAGGAGCTGGTCCGCCGGCTCACCGGCCGCGGGACCGAGGCGCCCGAGGTGATCGAGCGCAGGCTCGCCGCCGCCCGTGTCGAACTGGCCGCCGAGTCCGAGTTCGATACGACGCTGGTCAACACCTCCGTCGAGGATGTGGCCCGTGAACTGCTAGCCTTGATGCTGGAGGTTTCCGGCCACCGTGCCGACAGCGACTGACGACGTCGGTACGCACGGCCACCGCGGACCTCCGCATCGTCAAAGATTTCTTTGATCTTTACCCCCTTCGGAAGGCAGAGAGTGTCCTCTTCCATCACCACGCCCGAGGGCATCATCAACCCGCCGATTGATGAGCTCCTCGAGGCCACCGACTCGAAGTACAGCCTCGTGATCTACGCCGCCAAGCGCGCGCGCCAGATCAACGCGTACTACTCGCAGCTCGGCGAGGGTCTCCTGGAGTACGTCGGTCCGCTCGTCGACACCCACGTGCACGAGAAGCCGCTCTCGATCGCGCTCCGCGAGATCAACGCGGGCCTGCTCACCTCCGAGGCCATCGAGGGCCCCGCGCAGTAAGCAGGAATGCATCCTCACCTCAGGCCCGGCGGCCACCGCTGCCGGGCCTGAGGTGTGCCCGGGGCGACGGCACCGGGCCCGCCGGGGTGAGGCAGCATGGGGTTGTTCGTATCCGAGTGCGGGGAGACGCAGTGGACAAGCCGAAGGTCGTTCTGGGGGTCAGCGGCGGCATCGCCGCGTACAAGGCGTGCGAACTGCTGCGCCGGCTGACCGAGTCCGGTCACGATGTACGGGTCGTGCCGACCGCGTCGTCGCTGCACTTCGTGGGCGCGGCCACCTGGTCGGCGCTCTCCGGCCACCCGGTCTCCACCGAGGTCTGGAACGACGTCCACGAGGTGCCGCACGTCAGGATCGGGCAGGAAGCCGACCTGGTGGTCGTCGCTCCGGCCACCGCCGACCTGCTCGCCAGGGCCGCCCACGGCCTCGCCGACGACCTGCTCACCAACACGCTGCTCACCGCACGCTGTCCGGTCGTCTTCGCACCCGCCATGCACACCGAGATGTGGGAGCACCCCGCCACCCGGGAGAACGTCGCCACCCTGCGCCGCCGGGGCGCCGTCGTCATCGAGCCCGCCGTCGGCCGGCTCACCGGCGTCGACACCGGCAAGGGCCGGCTGCCCGACCCCGGGGAGATCTTCGAGGTCTGCCGCCGGGTGCTGGCCCGGGGGCCCGTCGCGGCCGACCTGGCCGGGCGCCATGTCGTCATCAGCGCGGGCGGTACGCGCGAACCGCTCGACCCGGTGCGCTTCCTCGGCAACCGCTCCTCCGGCAAGCAGGGCTACGCCCTGGCCCGCACCGCGGTCGCCCGCGGTGCCCGGGTCACCCTCGTCGAGGCCAACACCGGGCTGCCCGACCCGGCCGGAGCCGACGTGCTGCGCGCGGGGACCGCCGTGCAGCTGCGCGAGGCCGTGCTGAAGGCCGCCGCGGACGCCGATGTGGTCGTGATGGCGGCGGCGGTCGCCGACTTCAGGCCCGCCGAGTACGCGACGGGGAAGATCAAGAAGAAGGACGGCCAGGAACCCGCGCCCATCGCGCTCGTCCGCAATCCGGACATTCTCGCCGAGGTGGCCCGCGAGCGCGCCCGGCCGGGCCAGCTCGTCGTCGGGTTCGCCGCCGAGACCGACGACGTCCTCGCCAACGGGCGGGAGAAGCTGCGCCGCAAGGGCTGCGACCTCCTCGTCGTCAACGAGGTGGGGGAGCGCCGGACCTTCGGCGCCGAGGAGAACGAGGCGGTGGTGCTCGCGGCCGACGGCGGCGAGACCCAGGTGCCGTACGGCCCCAAGGAGGCACTCGCCGACACGGTCTGGGATCTCGTGTCGTCGCGTCTCGGATGAAAATCTTGTGACGCGCCCGGGACGGGGCCGAAACCCTTGAAATATGGGCGTAAATGACGTCGTCCCGGGGTGGCCGGTACGCGTCGGCGGGCCGTGCCGCAGGTCACAGAACTCCCAAAGGGCGAGACATGTTGTCCGCCGAACGAAAGCGACCGATAAACTGGGGCCGGACCATGCCGGGCGCAGCTCCCGGCGGTCCGCCAAATGATCAGCCAGCAGCCGCTGCAACCCCAGGGAGCGATGTGTCCCGCCGTCTCTTCACCTCGGAATCCGTTACCGAGGGTCACCCCGACAAGATCGCTGACCAGATCAGCGACACCATTCTCGACGCGCTGCTCCGCGAGGACCCCCGGTCCCGCGTCGCCGTCGAGACCTTGATCACCACCGGTCTGGTGCATGTTGCGGGTGAGGTCACGACCAAGGCCTACGCCGACATCCCGACCCTCGTACGCAACAAGGTCCTGGAGATCGGTTACGACTCCTCCAAGAAGGGCTTCGACGGCGCTTCCTGCGGCGTCTCGGTGTCCATCGGGGCGCAGTCTCCCGACATCGCGCAGGGCGTCGACACCGCGTACGAGCAGCGGGTCGAGGGCGACGAGGACGAGCTCGACAAGCAGGGCGCCGGCGACCAGGGCCTGATGTTCGGCTACGCCTGCGACGAGACGCCCGAGCTCATGCCGCTCCCGATCCACCTCGCGCACCGGCTCTCCCGCCGGCTCTCCGAGGTCCGCAAGAACGGGACCATCCCGTACCTGCGCCCCGACGGCAAGACCCAGGTCACCATCGAGTACGACGGCGACAAGGCCATCCGCCTCGACACGGTCGTCGTCTCCTCGCAGCACGCCAGCGACATCGACCTCGACTCGCTGCTCGCGCCCGACATCCGCGAGTTCGTCGTCGAGCACGTGCTGGGGCAGCTGATCGAGGACGGCATCAAGCTGGACACCGACGGCTACCGGCTGCTGGTCAACCCGACCGGGCGCTTCGAGATCGGCGGCCCGATGGGCGACGCCGGACTGACCGGCCGCAAGATCATCATCGACACCTACGGCGGCATGGCCCGCCACGGCGGCGGCGCCTTCTCGGGCAAGGACCCGTCGAAGGTGGACCGCTCGGCCGCCTACGCCATGCGCTGGGTCGCCAAGAACGTCGTCGCCGCGGGCCTCGCCGCCCGTTGCGAGGTGCAGGTCGCGTACGCCATCGGCAAGGCCGAGCCGGTCGGTCTCTTCGTCGAGACCTTCGGCACCGCCGCGGTCGAGACCGAGAAGATCGAGCACGCCATCGGCGAGGTCTTCGACCTCCGCCCGGCCGCGATCATCCGCGACCTCGACCTGCTCCGCCCGATCTACGCCCAGACCGCGGCCTACGGCCACTTCGGCCGTGAACTCCCCGACTTCACCTGGGAGCGCACCGACCGCGTGGACGCGCTGCGCGCGGCGGCCGGTCTGTAGGACCGCCGCTGCTTCGTCCGTATGCCGGGGCCCGGACACCGCACAGGGTGTCCGGGCCCCGGTACGTCCGGGCCCCGGCACCGCCTCGTCGGGGCCGCTGTCGGTGGTGTCTGGTAGGTATGTGGCTGTGAGCAGCGACGACGAGCGGTCCGCGGACCCCGGGGACGAGGCCCCGGAGCAGCTTGCCCTGATCCGGGAGACGGTGCGCCAGGCCAAGGTGCCGCGGGCCAAGCCGCGCACCTGGCGCGGCGCCGCGCTCGCCAAGGAACTGCCGGTCGCCCGGGTGCTGGTCAACAAGGGCGTGCTCCATCTCGACCAGTACTTCGACTACGCGGTGCCCGAGGAGCTCGACGCCGAGGCCCGGCCCGGGGTGCGGGTGCGGGTGCGCTTCGGGGCCGGGGGGCGCAATGTGCGCGGCGGCCGGCGGGAGGGCGGCGGGCTCATCGATGGCTTCCTGGTGGAGCGGCGCGCCGAGTCCGACTACCCCGGCGCCCTCGCGGCCCTCGCCTACGTCGTCTCGCCCGAGCCCGTGCTCGGGCCGGAGCTGCTCGCCCTCTCGCGCGCCGTCGCCGACCGCTACGCGGGCAGCCTCGCCGATGTGCTCCAGCTCGCCGTGCCGCCCCGGAACGGCAGGGCCGAGTCCCGGCCCTCGCCCGAGCCCCTGCCGCCCCCGCCCGCCCCGCCGGCCGGGAGCTGGGAGCGGTACGCACAGGGCCCGGCGTTCCTGCGGGCGCTGGCCGAGGGCGGCGCGCCCCGGGCCGTGTGGACCGCGCTGCCCGGACCCCACTGGCCCGAGGAGATCGCCCGCGCCATGGCCGCGACGCTCGCGTCCGGGCGCGGCGCCCTCGTCGTCGTCCCCGACGGCCGCGCCGCCGCGCGGGTGGACGCCGCGCTCACCGGGCTGCTCGGCCCGGGACGCCACGCCCTGCTGACCGCCGACTCCGGACCGGAGAAGCGCTACCGCGAGTGGCTCGCCGTCCGGCGCGGCTCGGTGCGGGCGGTCGTCGGCACCAGGGCGGCGATGTTCGCCCCGGTCGCCGACCTCGGCCTGGTCGCCGTCTGGGACGACGGGGACGCCAGCCACAGCGACGACAACGCCCCCTTCCCGCACGTCCGCGAAGTGCTCGAACTACGGGCCGCGCACGGCCGGTGCGCCTTCCTGCTCGGCGGTACGAACTGCACGGTGGAGGCCGCCCAGCTGGTGGAGAGCGGCTGGGCGCTGCCGCTGCGCGCCGACCGGGAGCAGCTGCGGATCGCGGCGCCCCTGGTGCGCACGGTCGACGACGGGGAGCTGGCCCGGGACGGCGCGGCGCGCGCCGCGCGGCTGCCCAGCCTGGCCTGGCAGACGGTACGGGACGGGCTGCGCCGCGGCCCGGTCCTGGTCCAGGTGCCACGCCGGGGATACGCGCCGAGGCTGGCCTGCGAGCGCTGCCGCGAGCCCGCCAGGTGCAGGCACTGCGCCGGGCCGCTCCAGGCGCCGGACCAGCGGGATCTCGACTGCGCCTGGTGCGGGCGGCCCGAGACCGCCTGGCACTGCGCCGCCTGCGGCTCCTCCCGGCTGCGGGCCCGGGTCGTCGGCGCCCGCCGCACCGCCGAGGAGCTGGGCCGGGCCTTTCCCGCCGTGCCGGTGCGGACGTCGGGCCGCGACCACATCCTCGACTCGGTGCCCAACACGCCCGCGCTGGTCGTCAGCACCCCCGGCGCCGAGCCGCCGGCCGAGGGCGGTTACGCGGCCGCGCTGCTGCTGGACGGCTGGGCGATGGTGGGCCGCCCCGATCTGCGGGCGGGTGAGGAGGCGCTGCGCCGCTGGACGGCCGCGGCCGCGCTGGTGCGCGGGCAGCCGGAGGGCGGCACGGTGGTGGTCGTCGCCGAGCCGACGCTGAGGCCCGTGCAGGCCCTGGTGCGCTGGGACCCGGTCGGGCACGCCCGCCGTGAGCTGGCGGAGCGGGCCGAGCTCGGCTTCCCCCCGGTCTCCCGGATGGCTTCGGTGACCGGCACGCCGGAGGCGCTGGCCGCGTTTCTCGCGGCGGCCGCACTGCCGCCGGAGGCCGAGGTGCTGGGCCCGGTCCCGGTGCCGGTCACCGGGCCGGGCAGGCCCCGCAGACCCGGGGACTCCCCCGCGGGGGAGTCCTGGGAACGGGCGCTGCTCAGGGTGCCGCCGGGCAGCGGGGCGGCGCTCGCGGCCGCGCTGAAGGCCGCGCAGGCGGCGCGGATGTCCCGGGGGAGCGCCGAGCAGGTCCGGATCAGGGTGGACCCGCCGGACATCGGATGACGGTGCGGAGATGCGGCTGCCCCGCCGTGCGTCGGGCGCGGCGGGGCAGGGGACGGGCGGGGGACGGGAGGGACGGTCAGCCGTTGCGCGGGCCGGGGAAGGCGCCGGGACGCACGTCCTCGCGCAGCGACGGGCGGTCCGCCGAAGGCTGGGGCGGCATGGAGCGTGCGGCGGGTACGGCCGGCAGCGCGGGGGCGCCGCCGGAGCCGGGCACGACGGGCAGGGGGCGCGGTACCGCCGCCTCCCCGGTGGTCTCGGCCCCCGACTGCCGGGCGTTGCGCCGTGCGCCGTAGCGGCGGTGCACGGCCTGCTTGGTGACCCCGAGCGCGGAGCCCACCGCGTCCCAGGAGAAGCCCAGCGAGCGGTCGAAGTCGACCGCGGCGGTGACCAGGGTCTCGACGCTGTCGCGCAGTTCCTGGGCCAGCCTGACGGTGGGGGCCGGGGCCCTGCCGTAGACGACGAAGCCCGTGGACGGGCCGGAGCGGCGCGGACGGTAGACGTTGCCCAGTTGGGCGGTGAGCGTGCGCAGCGCGTCCACCTGCCGCCGGACCCGCTCGATGTCCCGCACCAACAGATGCAGACTGGCCCTCGCTTGGGCGTCGTGGGTTGCGTGGTCGGCCATGAAGAAGCCTCTCGAACCGGCGTTGAAAGGGATCGGGCCGCACCGTGGCGGCTCGCTTCGGTCAATCTCTCTTGACCAACGCCTCAGCTGTGGATCTGGTCACGCTTCAGGGGCGCATGCGCCCTTCAAAGGGGCGCGCGGCCATGCGTACGCCCCCCGGCCGCCCGGCCCATAGACTGGTGCGTTGCTCGTCACCGCACGTTTCGGCCCGAGAGGCAGTCAGCCACCCATGAAGCTCGTCTTCGCAGGCACCCCCGAGGTCGCCGTACCCGCCCTGGACGCCCTGATCGCCTCCGACCGGCACGAGGTGGCCGCCGTGGTGACCCGCCCCGACGCCCCCGCCGGGCGGGGGCGCCGCCTGGTCGCCAGCCCCGTCGCCGAGCGCGCCGAGGAGGCCGGCATCGAGGTGCTCAAGCCCGCCCGGCCGCGCGAGGCGGACTTCCTCGCCCGGCTGGGGGAGATCGCCCCCGACTGCTGCCCGGTCGTCGCCTACGGGGCGCTGCTCCCCAAGGAGGCGCTCGCCGTCCCCGCCCGCGGCTGGGTCAACCTGCACTTCTCGCTGCTGCCCGCCTGGCGCGGCGCGGCCCCGGTGCAGCACTCGGTCATGGCCGGGGACGAGGTCACCGGCGCGTCGACCTTCCTGATCGAGGAGGGGCTGGACTCCGGCCCGGTGTACGGCGTCCTCACCGAGGAGGTGCGCCCCACCGACACCAGCGGCGATCTGCTCACCCGGCTGGCGTTCGCCGGCGCGGGGCTGCTCGTCGCGACGATGGACGGCATCGAGGACGGCACCCTGCACGCCGTGCCGCAGCCGGCCGAGGGCGTCACCCTCGCACCGAAGATCACCGTCGAGGACGCACAGGTGCGGTGGTCGGCTCCCGCCCTGCGGGTCGACCGGGTGGTGCGCGGCTGCACCCCCGCCCCCGGCGCGTGGACGCTGTTCCGCGGCGAACGCCTCAAGCTGATCCAGGCGGTCCCCGTCCTGGACCGCACCGACCTGGCGCCCGGCGAGCTCTCGGCGGCCAAGAACAACGTCCACGTGGGCACCGGGTCGCACGCGGTCGAGCTGCTCTGGGTCCAGCCCCAGGGCAAGAAGCCGATGCGGGCCGCGGACTGGGCGCGCGGGGTGCGCATCGCCCACGGCGAGCTGCTGGGGAGCTGAGGCCCGCCGGGGGACGGCGACGTAGGCTGGGAGGGTTCGCCCCCTCACCGTCAGCGGAGCACCTTTCACGTGAACGACCAGCAGCGTCGCCGTCCCGCCAAGCCGCATCGCCGCCCCAGGAAGGACCCGGTCCGGTTCCTCGCCTTCGAAGCCCTCAGGGCCGTCGACGAACGGGACGCGTACGCCAACCTCGTCCTGCCCCCGCTGCTGAAGAAGGCCCGTGCCAAGGGCGACTTCGACAACCGGGACGCGGCGCTGGCGACCGAGCTGGTCTACGGCACGCTGCGCCGCCAGGGAACGTACGACGCGATCGTCGCCGCCTGCATCGACCGGCCGCTGCGCGAGGTCGACCCACCGGTCCTGGACGTGCTGAACATGGGCGTGCACCAGCTGCTGGGCACCCGCATCCCCACCCACGCCGCGGTCTCCGCCAGCGTGGAGCTGGCCCGGGTGGTCCTCGGCGAGGGCCGGGCCAAGTTCGTCAACGCCGTACTGCGCAAGGTCTCGGCGGACGACCTCGACGGCTGGGTGGCCAAGGTGGCCCCGTCGTACGAGGAGGACGCCGAGGACCACCTCGCGGTCGTGCACTCGCATCCGCGCTGGATCGTCTCGGCGCTGTGGGACGCGCTGGGCGGCGGCCGTGCCGGGATCGAGGACCTCCTCGAAGCGGACAACGAGCGGCCGGAGGTCACCCTGGTCGCCCGCCCCGGCCGCTCCACCACCGACGAGCTGCTCACCGCGCTCGGCGACGAGAACGGCCTGCCGGGCCGCTGGTCGCCGTATGCCGTACGGATGGCGGAGGGCGGCGAGCCCGGCGCGCTGACCGCGGTCCAGGAGGGCCGGGCCGGGGTCCAGGACGAGGGCAGCCAGCTGGTGGCCGCCGCGCTCGCCGCCGCACCGTTGGAGGGCAGCGACAGCTGTTGGCTCGACGGCTGCGCGGGCCCCGGCGGCAAGGCCGCCCTGCTCGCCGCGCTCGCCGCCGAACGCGGCGCCGCCCTGCTCGCCGCCGAGAAGCAGCCGCACCGGGCCCGTCTCGTCGAGCGCGCGCTGGCGGGCAACCCCGGCCCCTACCAGGTGATCACCGCGGACGGCACCCGGCCGCCGTGGACGGCCGGCGGCTTCGACCGGGTGCTGATGGACGTGCCGTGCTCGGGCCTCGGCGCCCTGCGCCGCCGTCCGGAGGCGCGCTGGCGCCGCCGCAAGGAGGACCTGGAGAACTTCGCCCCGCTCCAACGGGCCCTGCTGCGCGAGGCGTTGAAGGCGGTACGGGTCGGCGGAGTGGTCGGCTACGCGACCTGCTCGCCGCATCTCGCCGAGACCCGGGTCGTCGTCGACGACGTGCTCAAGGGGCGCGGCGACCGGCCCGTCGCGGCCGAGTGGGTGGACGCCCGCCCGCTGATGCCGGGCGTGCCCGCGCTGGGCGACGGCCCCGACGTCCAGCTGTGGCCGCATCTGCACGGCACGGACGCGATGTACCTGGCCCTGCTGCGGCGCACCGCCTGAGCTCCCGGCGGGTTCCCGGGGGCTAGCCGTCGTGCCCCGGCCCCGGCCGCCCGCAGGCCGTCCGGCGGGCTCCGGGGCCGTCCGGCGCGACGCGCCCCGGGGGGCTTGGCGCGCCACCGGGCCGCCCGAAACGCCCGGATCGCGCCGCCGGAGCGCCCCGATCGCGCGAACTGTAATGATCCCGTGAGGCTTTGGCCCGTACCGGGGCGGGGAAGTGGCGCGGAACATGGCAGGCTTGGGACATGGCCCAGATCAACCCCAGCATCCTGTCCGCCGACTTCTCCCGTCTCGCCGAGGAGGCGAAGGCGGTCGAAGGCGCCGACTGGCTCCATGTCGATGTGATGGACAACCACTTCGTGCCCAATCTGACCCTCGGCGTGCCGGTCGTCGAGTCGCTCGGCCGGGCCACGGACATCCCGCTGGACTGCCATCTGATGATCGAGGACCCGGACCGCTGGGCCCCCCGGTACGTCGAGGCCGGCGCGGGTTCCGTCACCTTCCACGTGGAGGCCGCGGCGGCCCCGGTGCGGCTGGCGCGGGAGATCCGGGCCAAGGGCGCCCGCGCCTCCATGGCGCTCAGGCCCGCGACGCCCATCGAGCCGTACGAGGACCTCCTCCCCGAGCTCGACATGTTGCTGATCATGACGGTGGAGCCGGGCTTCGGCGGCCAGGCCTTCCTGGACATCATGCTGCCGAAGATCCGCCGCACCCGAGAGCTGATCTCCAAGCACGGCCTGGAGCTGTGGCTCCAGGTCGACGGCGGCGTCTCCGAGGCCACCATCGAGCGGTGCGCCGAGGCCGGGGCGGACGTCTTCGTCGCGGGTTCGGCGGTCTACGGGGCGGCGGACCCGGCCGAAGCGGTGCGGTCCCTGCGCGACCGGGCGGCCGGGGCCACCGCCTCGGCGGCCTGGGCCTGCGCCCACTGACACCGGAACCGGCCGGCGTCCGCTCCTGCGGGTCGGCCGGGCCAAGGGCAGATGAACTCGGTCCGACGGGACCGATCAGGGAACGCCGGATCTGACAGGATGAACGGCGTATCGAGAGTGTGAACAGCAGTGAGGAGATCGCGGTGTCTGCAATGTCGGCGGGACGGTCCGCCCTGCGGATGGGGCCCGCGGAGCTGGTCCAGGCGGCGGCCATGGCGCGCCGCTTCTACCTTGAGGGAAAGTCGAAGATCCAGATCGCCGAGGAGTTCGGCGTCAGCCGCTTCAAGGTGGCCCGGGTCCTGGAGACGGCCCTCGAGCGCGACCTCGTACGGATCGAGATCCGCGTCCCCGCCGAACTGGACGCCGAGCGTTCCGACGCGCTCCGGGCCCGCTACGGGCTGCGCCACGCGGTCGTCGTCGAGTCCCCCGCCGAGGAACAGGACGACGCGCCCGACCCGGAGAACCTGGGCGAGGTCGCGGCCGATCTTCTCGGCGAACTGGTGAACGAAGGGGATGTCCTGGGTCTGGCCTGGGGCCGGTCCACCATCCACATG
The DNA here is from genome assembly GCF_042799335.1 of Streptomyces sp. NPDC057697. Taxonomy (NCBI): domain Bacteria; kingdom Bacillati; phylum Actinomycetota; class Actinomycetes; order Kitasatosporales; family Streptomycetaceae; genus Streptomyces; species Streptomyces sp. NPDC057697. The sequence goes on from NZ_JBHVJA010000006.1 coordinate 383,010, forward strand.
GCCGCGGCGCTCGACCGGCTGCCGCCCTGCACGGTCGTGCAGCTCACCGGGGTGTACGACGCGGGGACGGCCGAGCGCGGCTCGGTGGAGGCGGTCCGCCGGGCCGCCCAGGTCTCCGGCGGCGAGGCCCACCCCATCTACGCGCCGATGCTGCTGCCCGACCCGGCCACGGCCGCCGCGCTGCGCCACCAGACCGGCATCGCCCGCGCCTTCGACTACTTCGACAAGGTGACGGTCGCGGCGGTCTCCATCGGTTCCTGGGAGCCGGGCATCTCGACCGTCCACGACATGCTCAGCGACGAGGAGCGGGCGCACTACGCCTCGCTCGGCGTCGCGGCGGAGATGTCGGCGCACCTCTTCGACACCGAGGGGCGGCGGGTCGGCCGGGACCTGGGCGAGCGCTGCATCACGGTCGAGGCCGACCGGCTGCGCCGGATCCCCGAGGTGGTGGCGATCGCGGGCGGTCAGCGCAAGGCCGCCGCGATCGGGGCGGTGCTGCGGTCCGGGCTCGTCACCAGCCTGGTGACGGACACGGCGGCGGCCGACTACCTGCTGACGGAGTCGGCGGCGCCGCAGCGGCCGGCGCTGGAGCGGGCCGACCCGGACGGGGACTGAACGAACCCGGGGGCGGCGACCGCCCCCGGTGCACGACGAACCGCCCGGACGGCGCAGAGGCCGTCCGGGCGGTCCCGTCCGGTGACCCGGTCCGGTGGCTCAGTCCGGGGCCACGCCCAGGACCGTCGCCTCCAGGTACTCCTCCGGCTCCTCGTACTGGCTCACCTCGGCCGGGTTGTAGCGCGGGGTCTCCCGCGACCAGTCCAGGTTGCCGCGCATCCAGCTCCGCATGCCGTCCAGGTACGGCGTGAGCATCCAGGACAGCTGCGGGTACGCGGCCAGCAGCTCCGCCTCGGCGGTGAGGAAGCGCTCCGTCTCCGTGGTGATCTCCGCGCAGACGTGTTCGAGCGCCTGCCGCTCGCCGTAGCCGCGGTGGTGCCGGACCAGATGGACGAGATTGTGGATCTCGCCGAGCACCTGCTCCTTCTCGTAGGAGTACACGTCGTTGGCCCAGCACACGACGTTGCACGAGGCTTCCAGCGCGGTGATGAACCGGGAGTCGTTGTGGATCGACTCGGGAGCCTCGATCCCGGCCACGATCTCTATCAGGTCCATGCAGACGTGTATCGCCCCGGTGTGGCGGCGCTTGGCGATGTACGTCTCCTCGGACGGCACCACCCCGGCGGCCCGGTTCCCCGCCTCCCACGTGGTGGCCGTCGTGAGGTACGTGGTGAGATGCCAGCCGAAGCGGGTGCGCCAGTGCGCGGCGGCGGACGGCGTGGTCCGCTCCCACAGATCGGCCAGGGCGACCACCGCGGCCGGAAGCCGACCGTCCGGCAGGGCGCCCGGGGTGTCGCCCCCGATCACGGCGCGCATCAGGTCCACCACGTCCCGCACCCGCTCCGGGCTGCGGCCGAGGTGGCCGTCGTCCAGCTGGTCGTCGACGAGAAACAGCCAGACGAACCAGTCGGCGACGAGGTCGAGGTTCTTGCTGTCGGCGGTCGGGTACACCATGCCGACGAACGCTCCGAAGTCCGCCTGGACGAAGCGTTCCCTGGCCGAATCGCGGTGCACCAGACCGGTGTTGCGGGTCCATTCGTCGAGGTGGACCCTGGTGTGCCCGACGTGCGGGTTGGTTCTCTGGGGGAACGGGCAGTAGATGTCCGGCAGTTCGCTCTCCACGGGTGGGTCGTGATCCTCTCCGGTCGTACGGATGACGGAAGTTGTGACCCTTCCGGCTGTTCCCCCGGGGCGCAGACGAGACCCACGGGACCTGCGGGTTTGAAGCTACCGGACCCCTCGTCGCCAGGTCCAGGGAAGATGATCGGGAATGATTCGAACGTCTTTCGGGTAGGGTCCGCGGGCAAGGCAGGTTCCACTTGCCCGGGACTCCCGCCCGGTTCCTTCGGAGGAACATACGAACGCGGGTGTCTTTTGTTGTGTCTTCGTGGAAGCGACCTGCTCCGTTTCGTGTGAAAAAATGAGCGATATGCGTTTCCTTGAGCCCGGTACTGGTCGTTACACAGAGACCCCCTCGGTCCCGTACGACCTCACCTACGACGACGTCTTCATGGTCCCGGGCCGTTCGGCAGTCGGTTCCCGCCAGGGTGTCGACCTCTCCTCGCCCGACGGCACCGGCACCACCATTCCGCTCGTCGTCGCGAACATGACGGCCATCGCAGGCCGCCGGATGGCCGAAACGATCGCCCGCCGCGGTGGGCTCGTCGTCATCCCGCAGGACATCCCGATCGAGGTCGTCACCGACGTCATCTCCTGGGTGAAGACGCGCCACCTGGTGCTCGACACGCCGATCGTGCTGGCCCCGGGCCAGACCGTCGCCGACGCCCTCTCGCTGCTCCCCAAGCGCGCGCACGGCGCGGGCGTCGTCGTCGACGAGGAGCAGCGGCCCCTCGGCGTCGTCACCGATCACGACCTGACCGGCGTCGACCGCTTCACCCAGCTCTCCGAGGTCATGTCCAAGGACCTGGTGCTGCTGGACGCGGACATCGACCCGCGCGACGCGTTCACCAAGCTGGACGGCGCCAACCGCAAGCTCGCCCCCGCGGTCGACGCGGAGGGGCGGCTCGTCGGCATCCTCACCCGGAAGGCCGCACTGCGCGCCACTCTGTACACCCCCGCCACCGACGCCGAGGGCAGGCTGCGGATCGCCGCCGCCGTCGGGATCAACGGCGATGTCGCGGGCAAGGCCAAGCAGCTCCTCGACGCGGGTGTCGACACGCTCGTCGTGGACACCGCCCACGGCCACCAGGAATCCATGATCAGCGCGGTCCGGGCCGTCCGCGCGCTCGACCCGCAGGTCCCGATCGTCGCGGGCAACATCGTCGCCGCCGAGGGCGTGCGCGACCTCGTCGAGGCCGGCGCGGACATCATCAAGGTCGGTGTCGGCCCCGGCGCCATGTGCACCACCCGGATGATGACCGGAGTCGGCAGGCCGCAGTTCTCCGCCGTCCTGGAGTGCGCCGCCGAGGCGAAGAAGTACGGCAAGCACGTCTGGGCGGACGGCGGCGTCCGGCACCCGCGCGATGTCGCCATGGCGCTCGCCGCGGGCGCGTCCAACGTGATGATCGGCTCCTGGTTCGCCGGTACGTACGAGTCGCCCGGCGACCTCCAGCAGTCCGCCGACGGCCGCTTCTACAAGGAGTCCTTCGGCATGGCGTCCGCGCGCGCCGTGAAGAACCGCACCTCGGACGAGTCCTCCTACGACCGGGCCCGCAAGGCGCTCTTCGAGGAGGGCATCTCCACCTCGCGGATGTTCCTCGACCCGGCCAGGCCCGGCGTCGAGGACCTGATCGACTCGATCATCGCGGGCGTCCGCTCCTCCTGCACCTACGCCGGCGCGGCCTCGCTGGCGGAGTTCGCCGAGAAGGCGGTCGTCGGGGTGCAGAGCGCCGCCGGATACGCCGAGGGCAAGCCGCTGCACGCCAGCTGGAGTTGATCCCCCCGACCCCGTGACACCCGTGCCCCTCCCGGCCGTTCGCGCCCGGAGGGGCACCGGCGTCTTTGGGCGCGAACGGCCGGGAGGTACGGGGTCTCCGGCCCCCTCCCGGCGGGTGCGCGTATCAGCCTCAACCTCTTTGGAATGTAAGTAACATGAAGCCCAATCAGTTGCCCGTTCCTCCGTGGTAAGGGATCTCATGTCCTTCTTCACCGATCTGGCCCATCAGTACATCGACGGAGAGTGGAGGCCGGGCAAGGGCTCCTGGGACATCATCGACTTCAACCCGTACAACGGTGAGAAGCTCGCCTCGATCACGGTCGCCACGGCCGACGAGGTGGACCAGGCCTACCGGTGCGCGCAGGAGGCCCAGCGGGCGTGGGGCGACACCAATCCGTACGACCGCCGGATGGTGCTGGAGAAGGCGCTGCGCGTCGTCGAGGAACGCGAGGCCGAGATCGGTGACGCGATCGTCGCGGAGCTGGGCGGCACCCGGCTGAAGGCGGCCTTCGAACTGCACCTGGCCAAGGAGTTCCTGCGCGAGTCGGTCCAGCTCGCGCTGCGGCCCTCCGGGCAGATACTGCCCTCGCCGACCGAGGGCAAGGAGAACCGTGTCTACCGGGTGCCCGTGGGCGTCGTGGGGGTCATCAGCCCGTTCAACTTCCCGTTCCTGCTGTCGCTGAAGTCGGTCGCCCCCGCCCTGGCCCTCGGCAACGCGGTGGTGCTCAAGCCGCACCAGAACACCCCGGTCTGCGGCGGCACGCTGGTGGCGAAGGTGTTCGAGGAGGCCGGACTGCCGGCCGGTCTGCTCAACGTCGTCGTCACCGACATCGCCGAGATCGGCGACGCCCTGCTGGAGCACCCCGTACCGCAGGTCATCTCCTTCACGGGCTCCGACAAGGTGGGGCGGCACGTCGCCACGGTGTGCGCGGCCCACCTCAAGCGGGCCGTGCTCGAACTGGGCGGCAACAGCGCGCTGATCGTCCTCGACGACGCCGATCTGGACTACGCCGTGGACGCGGCCGTGTTCAGCAGATACGTGCACCAGGGCCAGGTCTGCATGGCCGCCAACCGGATCCTCGTCGACCGGGCGGTGGAGAAGGAGTTCACCGAGAAGTTCGTCGCCAAGGTCGCCTCGCTGCCGGTCGGCGACCCGGCCGCCCCCGGCACCGTGATCGGCCCGCTGATCAACTCCACGCAGGCCGAGGCCATTTCCTCGCTCGTCGAGCAGGCCGTGGCGGACGGCGCGACGGCCCTGCTGCACGGCCGGGCCGAGGGCAATCTGGTGAGCCCGTCCGTGCTGACCGGACTGGCCGCCGATTCCCCCGTGCTGTCCCAGGAGATCTTCGGCCCGGTCGCGCTGCTCGTGCCCTTCGACGGCGAGGACGAGGCGGTGCGGATCGCCAACGACACCCCGTACGGCCTGAGCGGCGCGGTGCACACCGGTGACATCGAGCGCGGTGTCCGGGTCGGACAGCGGATCCGCACCGGCATGATCCACATCAATGACGGCACCGTCCACGACGAGCCGATCGTCCCCTTCGGCGGTGAGAAGAGCTCGGGCCTCGGGCGGCTGAACGGCGACGCCATGGTCGAGGCCTTCACCACCCAGAAGTGGATCTCCGTGCAGTACGGCCGCTCGCGCTTCCCGTTCTGACCGGTCGCCTTCCGCGCCGAGCGCGCCCGGCCGGGCGCGTCGTGGTCTACTTCGGGGGCGGCCCGCGCCGCCCCCGACACCGGCCCATCGCAGAGAAGTGAACCACCCGCCGTGCGCCTGAACGACCTCGACGAACGCATCGTCCACGCCCTCGCCGAAGACGCCCGGCGCTCCTACGCGGACATCGGCTCGATGATCGGTCTCTCCGCGCCCGCCGTGAAACGCCGCGTGGACCGGCTGCGCGCCGAGGGCGCCATCACCGGCTTCACCGTCCGGGTGGACCCGGCGGCGCTGGGCTGGGAGACCGAGGGCTTCATCGAGATCTACTGCAGCCGCAACACCTCGCCGGAGGCGATCAAGCAGGGGCTGGCGCGCTATCCGGAGATCGCCTCGGCCTCCACCGTCACGGGCGACGCCGACGCGATCGTGCAGGTCTTCGCCGCGGACATGCGCCACTTCGAGCAGGTCCTGGAACGGATCGCGGGCGAGCCGTACGTGGAGCGGACGAAATCCGTACTGGTCCTCTCGCCGTTGCTGCGCCGCTACTCCTCGGGCGCGCCCGACTGAACCCCGCCCCGCATGAGACCTGAATCACCCCTGTGACCTGCGAAGACGCCTCACGCAACGAATCGCCGCGCAGGGTGGCCGGGGCGCAATGGATCGACGGTGCACACGCAATGGTCGCGTCTTGTAGGGCACGTGCGACGGACCGTACCGTCGATATGTCCCCGCCCCGCCCGCACCGTCCGAGGTCAGCCATGCCGCCGTTGCGCACCGCCCTGCTCCAGAGCTCCGGACGCCCCGGGCACGTGGACGAGAACATCGAGGTGCTCGACCGGGCCGCGCGGCGGGCCGCCGACGCCGGGGCCCGGCTGCTGGTCTGCCCCGAACTGTTCCTCACCGGATACGCGATCGGATCCGACGTGCCCCGGCTGGCCGAGCCGGCCGACGGGCCCTCCGCCCTGGCGATCGGCGCGATCGCCCGACGGCACGGACTCGCCGTCCTCTACGGCTACCCGGAGCGCGCGGACGAGCGGATCTTCAACGCCGCGCAGCTCCTCGGCCCGGACGGGTCGGCGCTCGCGCACTACCGCAAGACCCATCTCTTCGGCGGCTTCGAGCAGGAGTGGTTCACCCCGGGCGAGCAGACCGTGGTCCAGACCGAACTGGACGGCGTACGCATCGGGATCATGATCTGCTACGACGTCGAGTTCCCGGAGAACGTCCGCGCCCACGCCCTCGCGGGCACCGATCTGCTCCTGGTGCCCACCGCCCAGATGCACCCCTTCCAGTTCGTCGCCGAGTCCGTCGTACCGGTCCGTGCCTTCGAGAACCAGATGTACGTGGCGTACGTCAACCGGACCGGCCCGGAAGGCGAGTTCGAGTTCGTCGGGCTGAGCTGTCTGGCCGGTCCCGACGGCATCGTCCGCACCCGCGCCGGGCGCGGCGAGGAACTGGTCGTCGGCGAGGCGGACCCCGTCCTGCTGAGCGCCTCGCGCGCCGCCAACCCGTATCTGCGCGACCGCCGCCCCGGTCTCTACGGCTCCCTCGGCTGAGCCCGCCCGCCCCGTCACCCCTCTTCACCCGCGCAAGGAGTCCGTACCCCATGACGTCCACGGTGCCCAACGCCGTCCAGCACACCGACGCCACCGAGCCGATCACTATGTTCGGGCCGGACTTCCCCTACGCCTACGACGACTTCCTGGCGCACCCCGCCGGCATCGGGCAGATACCGGCGACCGAGCACGGCACCGAGGTCGCCGTCATCGGCGGCGGGCTCTCCGGCATCGTCGCCGCCTACGAGCTGATGAAGATGGGGCTCAGGCCCGTCGTCTACGAGGCGGACGAGATCGGCGGCCGGCTGCGCACCGTCGGCTTCGACGGCTGCGACCCGGGGCTCACCGCGGAGATGGGCGCGATGCGCTTCCCGCCGTCCTCCACCGCGCTCCAGCACTACATCGACCTGGTCGGCCTGGAGACCAGGCCGTTCCCCAACCCGCTCTCCGCGGCCACCCCGTCGACCGTCGTCGACCTCAAGGGCGAGTCGCACTACGCGCGGACCATCGACGACCTGCCGCAGGTCTACCGCGATGTGATGGACGCCTGGAACCGGTGCCTGGAGGAGGGCGCGGACTTCTCCGACATGAACCGCGCGATGCGCGAGCGCGACGTACCGCGCATCCGGGAGATCTGGGCGAAGCTCGTCCAGAAGCTCGACAACCAGACCTTCTACGGATTCCTCTGCGACTCCGACGCCTTCAGGTCCTTCCGGCACCGGGAGATCTTCGGCCAGGTCGGCTTCGGCACCGGCGGCTGGGACACCGACTTCCCCAACTCCATCCTGGAGATCCTGCGCGTCGTCTACACCGAGGCGGACGACCACCACCGGGGCATCGTCGGTGGCAGCCAGCAGCTCCCGCTGCGGCTCTGGGACCGCGAGCCCCAGAAGATCGTCCACTGGCCGCTGGGCACCTCGCTCTCCTCGCTGCACGACGGCACACCGCGCCCGGCCGTGACCCGGCTCCACCGCACCGCCGGGAACCGGATCACCGTCACCGACGCCGACGGCGACATCCGCACCTACCCGGCCGCGATCTTCACCGGCCAGTCCTGGCTGCTGCTCTCCAAGATCGACTGCGACGACGCGCTCTTCCCGATCGACCACTGGACGGCGATGGAGCGCACCCACTACATGGAGTCGTCCAAGCTCTTCGTCCCCGTCGACCGGCCGTTCTGGCTCGACGAGAACGAGGCGACGGGGCGCGACACCATGTCGATGACGCTCACCGACCGGATGACCCGGGGCACGTATCTGCTGGACGACGGCCCCGACCGGCCCGCCGTCATCTGCCTCTCGTACACCTGGTGCGACGACAGCCTGAAGTGGCTGCCGCTCTCCCCGAACGAGCGCATGGACGTCATGCTCAAGTCGCTCGGCGAGATCTACCCGGACGTCGACATCCGCAAGCACATCATCGGCAACCCGGTGACCGTCTCCTGGGAGAACGAGCCCTGGTTCATGGGCGCGTTCAAGGCCAACCTGCCGGGCCACTACCGCTACCAGCGGCGGCTGTTCACCCACTTCATGCAGGACCGGCTGCCCGCCGACCGCCGGGGTCTGTTCCTCGCGGGCGACGACATCTCCTGGACGGCCGGGTGGGCCGAGGGCGCCGTACAGACCGCGCTCAACGCCGTCTGGGGCGTGATGGCCCAGTTCGGCGGCGCGACCGATGCGACGAACCCCGGCCCCGGCGACGTCTTCGACGACATCGCCCCGGTCGAACTCCCGGAGGACTGAGGGCCCCCGGGCCCCGCTACGCGGGCCGGCAGACGCTGCGCTGCCGGCCGAGGCCCGAGATCTCGACCTCCATCACATCGCCCGCCGCCAGATACGGGAAGCGGCCGGAGAGCGCCACGCCCTGCGGGGTACCGGTGTTGATGACGTCACCGGGCTCCAGCACCAGGTACTGGGACAGATGGTGCACCAGGTGCGCCACACTGAAGATCATGTCCGCGGTGACGGAGTCCTGCCGGGGCTCGCCGTTGACATGGCTGCGCAGCCGGAGCCGCTGCGGGTCGCCGACCTCGTCGGCCGTCACCAGCACCGGGCCCAGCGGGTTGAACGTGGCGCAGCTCTTGCCCTTGGACCACTGGCCGCCCGACTCCTCCAGCTGGAAGGCCCGTTCGGAGACGTCGTTGCTGACGGCGTACCCCGCGATGTGCGCGGCGGCGTCGGCGGGGGAGTCCAGGTAGGAGGCGCGGCGGCCGATGACGACGGCCAGCTCCACCTCCCAGTCCGTCTTCTTCGAGCCGCGCGGGATCAGCACGTCGTCGTACGGGCCGACGACGGTGTTCGGCGACTTGTAGAAGAGAATCGGCTGCTCGGGCGGCTCGGCACCGGACTCCGCCGCGTGGGCCGCGTAGTTCTGGCCGATGCAGAGCAGCGCGGAGGGCCGGGCCACGGGGGCGCCGATCCGCAGTCCGGTGATGTCGGTCTCCGGGAGCGTCGGCTCCGCGGGCACCAGGTGCGGGTTCTCGGCGAGCGCGGCGAGGAACGCGCCGTCGATGTCGTCGGTGATGCCGGACAGGTCGTAGTGACGGCCCTCGGGGCAGAGGAGGACCGGGCGCTCCTGGCCCGGCTCGCCGATGCGCATCAGTCGCATGAAGTGAAATCTCCTGAACGATAAGGGGGTTGGGGGTTCTCGGAGCCCAGGGCTGGGTCCGTGAAGTCCCGTCGTACGCCCGAAGGGCGCGCCGGGCGTCGCGTGCCCGGCGGGACCGGACAGATCCTGGGGCGTGTACCGGAAGTCCCGTCCGCCCGGCGGTGTCCGGCCCGCACGCTCGCCGCGTTGTCGGGATCGCACGCACCGGACACCACCGGGCCCGCCCTCCGGGCGGACGACGCCACTTCCGATATCCGCTCTGGGCCCTGTCTTCGAACTGCCGTCTGCCGTGCGACGCCCGGCACGCACGCTCGCCGCGTTGTCGGGATCGCACGCACCGGACGCCGCACGGCCCGGCCTCCGGCCGGACGACCGCAGTGTGAAGACAGGGCCTAGTGCAGGCGGGCGAGTGCGTCGACGGTGACGGGATGGGCCGGGGGGCGTCCGGCGAGCAGCCGCAGCACCTCGTCCACCGCGCTCGCGCCGAGCCGCTGCCGGCACTCGACGCTGCCCGCCGCCTGGTGCGGGGTGAGCAGCACGTTCGGCAGGGCGCGGAAGGGGTGGTCCACGGGCAGCGGCTCGGCGTCGAAGACGTCGACCGCCGCGTCCAGCCGGCCCCGGGCCAGCTCGGCGAGGAGCGCGTCCTCGTCGACCAGCCACGAGCGGGCGGTGTTCACCAGACCGGCCCCGTCCGGCATCAGCGCCAGCTGCTCGGCGCCGATCATCCGGTGGGTCTCCTCGGTGACCGGTGCGTGCACGGCGACGATCCTGCTGCGGGAGAGCAGCGTCTCCAGGGGGACCCGTTCCACTCCGAGCGCGCGGGCGTCCTCGTCGCAGAGGTACGGGTCGGTGACGCGGACCCGCGCCCCCATCGCCCGCACCAGGGCGATGTAGGCGCGCCCGGTGCGGGAGGCGCCGAGCACGCCGATCTCGCTGCCGTGGATCTCGTGGCGCGGCGGGGCCTCGCTCGCCGCCGCCCACTCCAGACCGCCGCGCAGGGCGTGGTCGAAGCGGTGGATGCGGTGGAGCAGCGCGAGGGTGAACGCCAGGGCCACCTCGGCGACCGGGCGGGCCATCTCGTCACCGGCCTGGGTGACCAGGACGCCCCGCCGGAACACCTCCTCGCCGACATAGGGCGCGACCGCCGAACCGGTGTGCGCCACCAGCTCCAGCCGGTCGGCACGGGCCAGCAGCGCACCGTCCACCTTGGGCGCCCGCCACGAAGTGATCAGCGCCCGTGCGCCGGGCAGCGCGGCGGCGACCGCGGCCCGGTCCCCGTGGTCGTCGACGACGGTGAGTTCGGCGGCCCGCTCCAGCTCCCGCCACACCTCGGCGGTGAAGAACTGGGCCCGCAGGTCCGGCGGTACGGCGACGACCACCCGGGAGCGGTCGGCGGGTTCAGGAGAGCCAGGCATCGAGGTGCTCCGCAACGAGGGCGTCATCGGTCAGCCAAGGGTAGGCCGCGGCCACCCTGCTGATCTCCTCGGCCTGTCCGGGGGAGAGGGTCTCGGCCGGGTCCAGGCACCGGATGTTCGCCAGCAGTCCCTGGCGGCGCAGGACCTCGTGCACCCCGGCGATGCAGCCGCGGAAGGCGCCGCGCACGTCGAAGACGGCGCTGTTGGCGTCGGTCAGCTCGGGGCGCCGGGCCAGACAGCGCACCATCGCCCCGTGGTCCCCGGCGCGCGCCCTGCGGACGTCGTCCAGGAGCGTCACCGCGGAGCCGGTCCACACCGCCCACTGGCCGAGCAGCCCGCCCGCGAACCAGCGGGGACCGCCGCCCGCCGTCTCGTACGGGGTGAGCAGGTCGCCGATGATGTCGTCGTCGTTGCCGGTGTACAGCGCCACCTCGTCGGCCCGGTCCGCGGCGGCCACGGCGCGGACGACATCGGCGGTGCGGTAGCGGTCGAACGGGGCGATCTTCACCGCGACGGTGTTCGGCAGATCGGTGAACGCCGACCAGAAGCGCGGCGACAGATACCGCCCGCCGACGGCCTCCTGGAGGTAGAAGCCGATCACCGGCAGCACCTCGCCGACCGCCCGCGCCCGCTCCAGCAGGCCCTTCTCGTCGGCGCCGGGCACGGCCGGGCTGAGCAGCACCGCGTCGTAGCCGAGCCCGGCGGCGGTCTCGGCCTCCGCGACGGCCTGCGCCGTGTAGCCGCAGGCACCGGCGACCTTGATGAACGGGCGGCCGGCCTCGGCGTCGATCGTCTCGGCGGCGAGCTCCAGGACCGGCCGGAACAGGCCGACCTCCGGTTCCCGTATCTCGAACTGGGTGGTGTGCACGGCGACGGCCACGCCGCCCGCGCCCGAGGCGAGGTAGTAGCGGGTCAGCGCGCGCTGCCGGCGCTCGTCGAAGGAGCCGTCGTCGTGCAGGGCGAGCGGGTGCGCGGGGATCACGGCCCCGTGGGCGAGCGCGTCCAGGGCGGGGGCCGGTGTGGGGGAGGGAGTGGACATGGAGTGGATCAGAACCTTCCGTCACGGACCTGGAACTTGGTGGGCTTGCCGGACAGCGGCAGCCCGCGGCGCAGCCAGTCGGCCTGCCACTCGACGAGGGTGCGCAGAGCGACGTCCGGGTAGCCGAACAGCGCGTGGCAGCGGCTCGCGTCGGAGAGCAGCGCGGTGGGCGCCTCCGCACCGGCCAGCACCGGCTCCTTGCCGAACTCCTCGCCGAACCACCGGGCGATCCGGCGCACCGAGGCGGTCTCGGGGCCGGTGAGGTTGAGGGTGAACGCCTCGCCGTCGGCGGCGTGCAGCAGCGAGCGCAGGGCGACCTCGTTGGCGTACCCCTGCCACACCACGTTGGCGTGCCCGGTCGTCACATCGACGGGCTCGCCCGCCTGGACGCGGTAGGCGATGTCGGCCAGGACGCCGTAGCGCAGGTCGACCGCGTAGTTGAGGCGGATGTTGGCGACCCTGGTGCCGCGGGTCAGCGCCGCGTGGCCGAAGATCCGCTCACGGCCCAGGCACGACATGGCGTACTCGCCGACCGGGCCGACCGGGTCGCTCTCGGTGCAGCCGCCGGAGGCGACCGGGACCAGCGGATACACGTTGCCGGTGGAGAACGCGGCGATCCGCGCCCCCGACCAGCGGCGGGCCACCCGGTCCGGCATCGCGGCGTTCACGGCCCAGGCGTGCGAGGGCGCCCCGGCGGAGCCGAACTTGGCGCCGACCATGAAGACGACGTTCCCGGCGTCGGGCAGTCCGGCGAGGTCGGCGGCGGGGTCCATCAGGTCGAAGGCGACGGTGGAGACCCCGGCGGCCTCCAGCTCGTCGGCGGCGGACCTGTCGGACCAGCGGGAGACCGCGTACACGGTCACGTCCTGGCGGCCCGCGGCGTCCAGCGCCCGGCGGGCCAGCCGGCAGAGGCTGGGCCCCATCTTGCCGCCGGCGCCGAGCACCAGCAGATCGCCTTCGAGGCGGCCGAGATCGGCGACGAGCGCGGGGGAGGGGGTGGCGAGCCGCTCTTCGAGTGCGGCCTCATCGGTGAACATCGGTGACTATCCCTTGATTCCGGACGCGGTGACGCCCTCGGTGAAGTAGCGCTGGCCCACCATGTACGCGGCGAAGATGGGCACGAACGCGATGACGGAGCCGGAGAGCACCACATTGAGCGGCACGTTCTGCTGCTGGAGCGAGGCGATGCCGACGGTCAGGGTGCGCATGTCGGTGGACTGGCCGATGACCAGCGGCCAGAGGAAGTCGTTCCAGTGCCACAGGAAGACGAAGACGCCGAGCGTGGCCAGGATCGGCTTCAGCAGCGGCAGCACGATCCGGTAGAAGATCTGCCACTCGTTGCAGCCGTCCAGCCGGGCCGCCTCGAAGAGCTCGTCCGGCAGTCCCTGGATGAACTGCCGCATCAGGAACACCGCCTGGGCGTTGGCGAGGGTCGGCACGATCAGGCCCCAGTAGGTGTCCACGCCGCCCAGCTTCGCGATCATCGCGAAGGTCGGGATCATCGTGACGTGGTACGGGACCATCACCATCGACAGGAACGACCAGAACATCGTCTCCCGGCCCGGGAAGCGCTTCTTGGCGAAGGCGTACCCCGCGAGCGAGGCGAGCAGCAGTACGCCGACGACCGAGACCACCGAGTAGACCAGGGTGTTGAGCAGCCAGCGCGGCACGTCCTGGGCGTTCATGACGGTGTCGTACGCCTCGCCGGTCAGCGGCCACGGCAGCAGGCTGCCGGGGAACTCGACCGCCGCGGACGGCTTCAGGGAGAGCACGACCATCGCGTAGAACGGGAAGATCGTCACGATCGCGGCCACCGTCAGCAGGACGGCGCGGCCGATCCGGCCGGCCCGGGTGGGCCGCATGCCGTGCGGCACGGTGTCCTGTTCCGAGAGCTTGCGCAGTCTGCGTTCGGCGCGGCGCGCGGCCCGGTCGGGGGCGGCGGGGGCCTTCGTCCCGGGCGGAGTGCCGGGCGGGGTCGCGGTCTGGGCGGGTGCTGCGGTCATGGTCACTGGTCCTTCCCGATCACGAGCCGCTGGATCACCGCGACCACCACGGTCAGCGCGAAGAGCGCGACACCGATGGCGGAGGCGTAACCCAGGTCGAAGTACTTGAAGCCCGCGTCGTAGAGCTGGAAGACGAGCGTGTAGCTGGCGTTGGCGGGGCCGCCGCCGGTCATCGTGTAGACCGCGTCGAAGACCTGGAACGAGGCCGTCGTCTCGATCACGGCGAGGAAGAACAGGGCGGGCTTGAGCTGCGGCAGCACGATGTACCGGAACCGCTGCCAGGGTCCGGCGCCGTCGGTGAGGGCCGCCTCCTCCAGCTCACGCGGGATGTCCTGCATCCGGGCCAGCAGGATCAGCATCCCGTACCCGAAGCGGGACCAGACGCCGACGATCGCGAGCGCGGGCAGCACCAGCACGTCGTCGGAGAGCCAGGAGCCCTCGGACATCCCGAACCAGCTCATCAGGGTGGACCACGGGCCACCGGTCGAGAAGATCCAGACGAAGACGGTGGCGGCCAGCACCAGTGAGGTGACGACCGGCAGGAAGAACACCGAACGGAAGAACTTGGCGCCGCGGAACGCGCGGCGGGTGATCAGAGCCAGGGACACCGAGGCGATCAGCGTGCCCGGCACCGCGAGCACGGTGTAGAGGACGGTGACCTTGAGCGCCTGCCAGAACAGCGGGTCGTCCCAGAGGCGGGTGAAGTTGTCCAGCCCGACGAAGCTGCCGCCGCCCGTGAGGGAGTAGTCGGTGAAGCTCATCAGCACCCCGGCGATGCCCGGACCGAACCGGAACGCCAGGAAGAGCAGGAAACACGGAAGGACGAAGAGCAGGCCGATCCGGGCCTCGCGGCGCGCCTGCGGCCCGCTGCGACGGCCCCGGCGGGTTGGTTCCGCGACGACTGCCACGGGGATCTCCTTGCGGTACGGGGGAATTGCGGGGGTCGGGGCGGGGAATGCCCCGGGGAGGAGCGGTATCGGGGTCCGGGTGCGGCCGGACCCCGATACCGCGCCCGGTCAGCGGCCGAGCATCGCCTGGGCGGCCTTCTGCGCGGCGTTCAGCGCCTCCTGCGGGCTCTTCTTGCCCAGCAGCGCCGCCTGGATCTCCGGCGCGAGGACGCCCTGGACCTCGCGGGCCTTGTCCTGGAGCGGGCCCACGGTCATGCTCGGCAGGGTGGCGCCGACCGCCGTCTGGAGGGCGTCGCCCGGGTACAGGTCGCCGCCGGACTTGCGGGCCGGGAAGTAGCCCGCGGCCTTCTGCAGTCCGGCCGCGTTCTTCGACTCGGCGACGAAGTTCAGCCAGTCGCCGGTGTTCTTCTTGTCGGCGCCCTTCAGCATCGAGAGCGCGCCGACCGTGCCGTAGCCGACCGACTTCGCGTCCTTCAGCGGCGGCTGGACGACGATGTTCTCCTTGCCCCAGAACGGCTCGACGTCCGCCGGGGTGTTCTGCCAGGTGCAGGCGATCTTGCCCTTGGCGGTCGGCGTCTGCTCCAGCTTGGGCGTGGTGGTGACCAGGTCCTTGTCGGTGTAGCCGCCGTCCACGAGCTTCTTCAGATACGTCAGCGCCTTGACGCCGGCCGCGTCGTTGAAGGTGACCGTCTTGCCGTCCTCGGAGAAGACGTCGCCGCCGGCCTGCCACAGCAGCGGGTAGAAGGTCATGTTCAGGGTCTGCTGGGTGTCGCCGCTGTAGCTGGTGGCGTAGTAGCCCTTGGCCTTCAGCTTCGGGGCCAGGGCCTCCAGGTCCGCCCAGCTCGTCGGGTAGGTCTTCTCACCGATCGCGGCGAACACCCGCTTGTCGCAGATCAGCGGGTTGGCGCTGGTCAGGATCGGGGTACCGAGCGCCTTGCCGTCGACCGTGACGGACTTCAGCGCGAAGTCCGTGTAGTCCGACTTGGCGGCGGCCGGCATGTAGTCGTCGGCCGGGACGATGTTCTTGGCGTACTTCGGCAGCTGGTCCGGGATCAGGTAGACCGCGTCCGGGCCCTTGCCGGAGGCGATCGCGGTGGCCAGCGCGGTGTCGCGGTTGGCCCACGGGAAGGTCTCCACCTTCACCTCGACGCCCTTGTGCTCCTTCTCGAACGCCTTGACCAGGCCGTCCCAGTACGCCTTGTTCTTGGCCTCGTCGAAGATGACCGGGTAGGTCCACATGGTGACGGTGTTGTCGTCGCTGCCGCTGCCGGAACAGCCGGCCAGCACACCGGCGGCGAGCGCGGTCGCCAGCACGGGGGCGGCCGCGGCACGGACTCTGGAACGGCGGGTGAGAAGACGGGACATGAGGGGGTCCTCCGAGGACGTGAGGGTGGGGCGGGAAGAAGTCACTGCGCCGGAACCGTCTGGACGGTGCCGGTGTGCCGGGCGCGTTCGGCGGCGAACGCCGCGAGATGGCTGCCGAGCGAGGTGGCGGGACCGGAGCGGACCGCCCCGGCGTCGCCCGTGGCGACGGCGGTGACGAACGCCTCGACGAGCCCGGCGTCCCCGCCACCGTGCCCGTCCGCGGCGTTCGAACCGGAGGCGCCGAGTTCATGGACGGTGGACTCGCCGGTCCGGAAGTCCTGGACCGTGACCCGCTCGCCGTCACCGATCAGCCAGCCGTGCGAACCGAAGATCCGGGTCTGGCGGTGCGTCTGCTCGGTGAACGCCACCATCTGGAAGGTCGCGGTCACCCCGCCCGTCAGCTGCATGGCGAGCACCTGGTGGTCCACCACGTCGTTGTCGCCGCGGTACGCGCAGACGCCGTACGGGCCCTCGCGCAGCGCCTGTACGAGACCGGCCTCGTCGGTGGCCTCGGTGACATGGGTGACCGGCCAGACCGCGCCCTTCTCGCGCAGCGTCGGCATGTACAGCTTCAGGGCGCTGTACGGGCAGCCGGTCTCGACCGCGCAGTCGAGGCAGCGGTCGGCGGACCCGGCCGGGGCGTTCTCCGGGCGGAAGTGCTTCAGTCCGCCGAAGCTGGACACCCGCTCGATCCGGCCGCCCATCACATAGGTGATCCAGTCCAGGTCGTGGCAGGACTTGGCGAGCAGCATCGGGGAGGAGTCCTTCTCGCTGCGCCAGGGCCCGCGCACATAGCTGTGGGCGTAGTGCCACCAGCCGACCGGCTCCAGATGGTCGAGGGAGACCAGCTGACCGAGCACCCCGGAGTCCACGACCTCCTTCACCAGGTCGGTGTACGGGGTGTACCGCATGACGTGGCACACCGCGAACAGGACCCCGGCCCGCTCCACGCCCTCGACGATCCGGCGGGTCTCCTCCTCGGTCGGGGCGAGGGGCTTCTCGGAGAGGATCGCGTAACCGGCCTCGGCCAGTGCCAGCACCGGCTCCACGTGGAAGCGGTCCTGGGTGGCGACGACGACGGCGTCGGCGATGCGGTTCTCGACCAGCGGCCGCCAGTCGTCGAACTCCACGGGTGCGCCGGCGGCGGCCCGCGCCGCGGGGCGCGGATCGGCGACGGCGACGAGCTCGGCGCGCTCGGGGTGCGCCTTGATCCACTCGGCGTACGTCAGTCCGCGGTTGCCGGCGCCGACGAGCGCGACCCGTACGGGCCGGCCGGTGATCGGGGTATGCGTGGACACGGGAATCCCTGGTGCTCGATGGGTCGGGGCCTCTCGTCCGGAGCGGGTGCGGGCCGGACGAGAGGCCCTGAGGTGGTCAGATGCGCAGCGTGGCCGTGGTGTGGGCGACGCGGCCGCCCTCGTCGGGCAGCGCGGTGCGCTCGGTGCCGTCCTCGACGCAGCCGGTGTGCAGCAGATGGCTGTCGCCGGTGAACGCCGCGGGCCGCAGTTCGAGCCGGCCGCCGGTGAAGGTGGAGCCGGTGGCCCGGTAGCGGTTGGGGCCCTCGGTGACCAGCACATGGGCGGTGCCCTTGGGCGCGGTCGAGTCGAGCCCGGACAGCTGCCAGTCGACGGTCCGTCCGGAGCCGCCGCGGGCGAGCAGGGCGCCGTCCTTGTTGGTGCCGCTCAGCCGGGTGCCGTCGACGCGCAGCCGCTGGTCCTTCGCCGAGGTCAGTTTCAGTCCGGTGTCGCGGAGCACGCCGCCGAGCACGGTGATGTCGGCGTGCGCGAGCGAGACCGGGGCGGTGTCGGCGGAGCCGGTCAGCGTGCACTGGTCCAGGGTGAGCGGGCCGGTGCCGTTGAACACCGCGCCGTCGACGCCCTTCAGGGTGGAGCGCTGGAGGGTGAGCGGGGCGGTGACGTTGGCCTGGGTGATCTCCGCGCCCGCCGCGAACGCGAAGGAGGAGTCGGCGATCACATTGGGGCGGGCGGAGAGGTCGGAAGCCCGGGAGACGATCAGCGGGCCGGTGGCCGTACAGCCGCGCATCTGCACGCCGTCGGCGTTGACCCAGAGCATTCCGGAGCCGGCCAGGGACTTCTTCCCGATGACCAGCACGTCCTCCAGGGTCAGATCGGTGATCTTGACCCGGGCCACGAACCAGGAGCAGGCGTGCCTGCGTACGGTGATCCGCTTGGCCCTGCCGCCCCAGGCGGCACCGGAGTTGGCGAACGTCATCAGGCCGGAGTTGCCGGTGTAGACGAGGTCGTGCTCGAACTGGCCGTGCGTCACGAACGGGCCCTCGTCGTCACCGTCGCCGTGGCAGTTGGTGACGTAGCAGTAGGCCGAGGCCGTGAAGTCGTTGAGATGACGGGCGTTGGAGGTGTGACAGTCCTCCACGTGCCCGTACAGGCAGTAGATCTGCTGGGTGAGGTAGCCCGCGCCGCCGTAGGTGACGGACTTCGGGTTGGTCAGCGAGCACTGCTCGGTGCGGTAGTACGTGCACCAGCGGCGCATCACCACCGGCCAGAAGGTCCCGATGGCCTCGATCCCGGAGACGTCGCACCGCACCGCGTACTCGTACGCGACCGGGTGCGAGCCGGTCATCTCGTCCTCGCCCCAGCCCTCGAAGACCATGTTGCGGACATGGGCGCGGTCGACGGGCTCGACGCGGGTCCAGGTCAGCGTGCGGCCCGCGGCCAGGTCCCAGCCGATCTGGTAGTTGACCCGGACGTGCGAGGCGTCGACGACATCGGTGACCTGGACGAGCCGCTGGATCTCCTTCTCGTACTGCCCGGCCAGGGCGTTGATCTCCACGGCCCACCACTGGCCGACGGCGAACTTCGAGGAGTCGCCCACCTCGAACAGGTCCGAGAGGTCCGGCATGGCCGCGCTCAGGGTGTGCTTGACGGTGGTGTCGGTGGGGGTGCCGCGGAAGGAGAGGACGGCGCCGAAGGGGTTGTCGTGGGTGTTCTTCTCGATGCCTTCGGTGTGTATGCGGTGGCCGCCGAAGTCGAGTTCGATGTGGGAGCGGTGGAAGAGGTGGCGTTTGGTGAACAGGAGGTCGGTGTGGGCTTCGATGCGGTGG
>NZ_JBHVJA010000007.1:0-356779 GCF_042799335.1 Streptomyces sp. NPDC057697
CGCACCGGTCACAGCGACGGTACCGCGGCGCCCGCCTCGGTGAAGGTGGCCACCGGTAGTGCGCCCAAGGCGAGCAAGCAGCCGACGATCTCGGGTACGGCGAAGGTGGGCAAGGTCCTCAAGGCCGCCAATGGCACCTGGTCGCCCGCGCCGACTTCGTACGGCTACCAGTGGTACGCCAACGGCAAGGCGATCTCGGGCGCCACGAAGTCCTCGCTGACGCTGAAGTCGGCCCAGAGCGGCAAGAAGATCACTGTGAAGGTGACCGCGCGCCGCACGGGTCACAGCAGTGGTTCCGCCACCAGCAAGGCGACGAAGGCGGTCGCCCGCTGACGCGGATGAGTGGATGAGGTGAACGCAAGGCAGGGGCCGGGTGGCCCGCACCGGACGGTGCGGAGCGCCCGGCCCTCGCGCTGTCGGGGGTACGCCGCCGGGCGCGACGTTAATTGGGGAGCGGTCCCGTTCGCGCCGAGGAATCATCTAGCCACCTGATGTGCCCAACGGCCCGAGAGGCTGCACCGATGCAGAAGATACCCACCCTGTTCGCCCGTGACTTCGACGCCCGCCCGGCCCATGTCATCCCGCAGCCGACGCCGGGATGCGACTGGGTGTTCGCCGGTGAAGGAAGGGCCACGCGCAAGTACGACGGCACCTGCGTCATGCTCGACGCGTCCGGTGCGTGGTGGGCCCGGCGCGAGGTGAAGCCGGGCAGGACGCCGCCCCCCGGCTTCGTGGCCGTCTCCACCGATGACACGACCGGAAAATCGGTCGGGTGGGAGCCCATCGCGCAGTCATCCTTCGCGAAGTTCCATGACGAGGCGCTGCGGACGAGCGCCCCGGGCGACCATGTGCCCGGCACCTTCGAGCTGATCGGTCCGAAGATCAACGGGAACCCGGAGCGCGTCGACTCCCACCGGCTCGTCGAGCACGCCGCCGCGGCGGACATCGGCATGCCCGAGGAGCTGTCGTACGAGAGCATCCGGGAGCGCGCGCTCGCCCTGGCCGCCGAGGGGTACGAGGGGATCGTCTGGCACCACCCCGATGGCCGGATGGCGAAGATCAAGGGCAAGGACTTCCCGCAGAGCTGAGGGCTTCCCGCAGAGCGGAGGGTTTCCCACAGGGCTGAGGCTTCCCGCAGGGCTGACGGCGACCGGCCGCGCCGGAAGCTCTCAGAGTCCGGACAGCAGCGTCGGCAGCTTGCGCATGTCGTCGAAGACGACGGTGTCCGGGCCCTCCAGCCAGTGCGCCGGGGTCAGCCCGCCCGCGTAGCCGAACGCCCGCATCCCGGCCGAACGCGCCGCCTGCACGCCGTACTTGCTGTCCTCGACGACCACGCAGGCGGCGGGTTCGACGCCCATCCGGCGGGCCGCGTGGAGGAAGAGATCGGGGGCGGGCTTCCCGTGGGCGACCTCCGAGGCGCTGAAGATGCGGCCCTCGAAGTGGGAGTGGAGCCCGGTGTGGCCGAGGGTGTGGCGCATCTTCTCGTGGCTGCCGCTGGACGCCACGCAGGTGGGGAGCGTGAGGGCGGCCAGGGCGTCCCGGATGCCGTCCACCGCGACGAGTTCGGCTTCGACCGCGTCGTGGTGAAGGGCCTCGAAGCGCTGCTGCCAGGCGGCGGACCGGCCGGGCAGCCGGGCGTCGATCAGCGCGCCGATGGACTTGTTCGACCGCCCCACGAACTGCTCGACGACCTCCTCCGCCGTCAGCGGCCACCCCAGCTCGGCACCCACCTGGACCTGGATGCGGACGGCGATGCGTTCGCTGTCGACGAGTACGCCGTCGCAGTCGAATATGACGAGTTCAGGAGCGGTGGTGATCATCCGGCCAGGATAGGGAACGGGCCGGGCCGTCGGCCGGCGCGCGGTCGTCGGCTGATGTGTGGCCCTCGGCTGATGTGTGGCCCTCGGACGCGCAGTCGTGGCAGTGGCCCGGGAACGGGGACCGGAAGGCGCGTTCGCAGCTGTCGCAGTTCTGGAGCGGGACGGCGGGACCGGAGGGGGTCGGCGGGGGCGGGAGCAGCTTGGTGAGGCGGTGCGCGATGAACTTCACGGGGTACTTGACCGGCTGCGGGAGGTCGTCGGTGAGGGCCTTCCGGAGAGCGGCGGGGCTGCTTCCCCGCTCGAACCACGTGGCGGCGGCAGGCGCGAGGCGGACCACATCGGCCTCGCTGAGGGTGAGTTGAGGCGCGTGGCGGGGGAGATCGGTGAGCAACGCGGTGGCGGCGCGCAGGAGCTGGGGGAGAGCCTGACGCGGCTGGGGGAGGGGCGGGGTCGGCGCCTTGGCGGCCGTGGGCGCGGGGACCGGGGGTGGCGGGGGAGGCGGGGGTGCGGCGGCCGCCGGTGCGGGTTCTGCGGCTGCGGCTGAGTCTGGGGTCGGTGCGGGGTCCGGGGCCGGGTGTCGTTGGGGGGTGGTGCGGTTCGGCTGGTTGTAGGAGCACGTACGCGTGACGACCCGGCCGTTGGGCAGGCGCTCGCGGGTACGGGTCAGATAGCCGTGGGCCTCCAGTTCGCGTAACGCGGCGGCGATGCGGGCCTCGCTCTCGGGGAAGCGTTCGGCGAGCTTCTTGATGCCGATCCGCGCCCCGGCGGGCAGCGACTGGATGTACGTCGAAAGCCCGATCGCGAGCAGGGACAGTTCGCGGTGCTGGGCGAGGTGGTTGCCGATGATCGTGAACCGGCTGGTCTGGCGGGTGTTGATGTGGCGGATGCCGGAATCGGGCGACCCGCCCCGGCGAACGGGGGGCGCGGAACGTGTACGCGCGCTAACCTGCTGTGTATCCATCGGGAAGGTCTTGGCTTCCTAGGTGGTCAGGCCCTCGTTCGGGATCATCACTCCCGGCCGAGGGCCGACATGCGTTTGGGGCTGTGTTGGCGTGAGCATATGCCCGCAAGCTGTCCCGAAATCCAGCGGAGTTGGCCGAAGTCACCCGCGCGAGTGACAGGGACCCGCAGGTTACAGAGACGGGTTGGGTTGGGTTTTCCTCACGTCCTCACGACAAAAACTCACAAGCATTTACGTCGCTGCACACCGCGTCCCGGACAGCCGCGTCGCGGTCCACCGGGTCGCGGCTGTCACGACCCGGTGGACGCCCGCCGGGGCAGGGCGTTCAGCCCTGCTGTGCGTACGAAACGAACGCCGCCCAGGCGCCGGGGGCGACGTTGAGTCGGGGGCCCTGGACGTTCTTGGAGTCGCGGATGTGGACGGCAGCGGTGCAACTCGCGACCTCGATGCACTCGCCGCCTTCGCCGCTGCTGTGGCTCGACTTGTGCCAGTGGGCGGCGACTTCGACGCAGTTGCCGCCGCCGCCGCTGTAGCTGCTCTTGCGCCATTCATAGGCGACCTCGACGCAGGTTCCGCCTTCGCCGCCGCTGTAGCTGCTCTTGAACCAGTGCAGTTGCTCGCTGTTCATAGCTCTCCCAGCATCTTCTCGATGAGCATCAGGGACTTCTTCGGGGTGAGAGCCTGCGCCCGCGTGATCCCGCAGCGCTCGCTGAACTGACGGACCTCATCTGGGTCGGTGATGAGGCGGGCGTGCCCCTGAATCTCCGTGTACACAGCCTCGCCAAGGCCCCTGGGCGTGAGCAAGGTGAACGGGCCGTCCATGGAGGGGTGTTCATCGCGTGCGGTCGGCATGACTTGGAGCTTCACCGTGCGCATCTGGCCTACTGGACCAGCGGTCCACCGGGTCGCGGCTGTCACGACCCGGTGGGCACCCGCCACCACAGAGCGCTCAGCCCTGCTGTGCGTACGAAACGAACGCCGCCCAGGCGCCGGGGGCGACGTCGAGCTGGGGCCCCTGGACGTTCTTGGAGTCGCGGATGTGTACGGCGGCGGCGCAACTTGCGACCTCGATGCACTCGCCGCCTGCGCCGCTGCTGTGGCTCGACTTGTGCCAGTGAGCAGCGACTTCGACGCAGTTGCCACCAGCGCCGCTGCTGTAGCTGCTCTTGCGCCACTCGTAGGCGACCTCGATGCAGTTGCTGCCGCCACCGCCGCTGTAGCTGCTCTTGAACCAGTTCAGTTGCCCGATGCTCATCGTTCTCCCAGCATCTTCTCGATCGTGGCCAAGGACTCCCTCGGAGTGAGAGCCACCGACTGCATAATTCCATAGCGCACGGCCAGCACCCGGACTTCTTCCGGCTCGGTGATGAGCCTCGGATACCCGTGAGTCTCCAGGTAGGCAAGCTGCTGCTTGCCCTTGGGGGTGATCAGGGTGAACGGGCCGTCGATGCTGGGCTGTTCGGTGCGGTCGAGCGGCATCAGCTGGAGCTCCACTGTCCTGAGGCGGCCGATGTGCAGAAGCCTCTGCAACTGCTCCCGATGTACGTCCCGGCCTCCGATAGGTCGCGCCAACACGCTCTCATCCAGGATGAAGTGGAATGTCGGGGAGGGCCAGGGCTCGAAGATCTTCTGCCGGTCGAGCCGGTCGGCGACGCGCTTCTCAACGATCTCCTCGCTGAGCAGCGGCCGCCACTGGGCGAAGATCGCTCGGGCGTACGCCTCGGTCTGGAGCAGTCCGGGGACGGCCTGGTTGCTGTAGTCGTAGAGCTGCGATGCGGCAGCCTCTAGATTCGCGTAGCCGCGATACCACTCCGGATGTCGCGTACGCGCCTTCGCCAGCGCTTCCCTGACCTCCTCGATCGTGGCGCGGAGCAGGCCGCCCGCGCCGAGCGCGTCATCCGCGAGTGCCAGGAACTCCGGCTGAGGCGTCCGCACCCCCCGTTCCATCGCGGAGACCAGATCCTCCCCGCAGTGCGTGGCGACGGCCAGCTCCCGCTGGCTCATGCCCGCGCGCTCGCGCAGCACCTTGATCATTTTTCCGAGCGCCCGGAAAAGGTGCGCCGTACCATCCGATTCGACCGGCCGCTCGGGCCGTACTTCCTTCGCCATGCGTCCCGCACCGCTCTCTGTCCACCCGTCACGGTCGACGTCCCGTACAGCCGACAGGGCGTGCCCGTACAGCTACTCGGCGTCGTGCTGTCACTCCTGGTCAGCGTACGAGCAACCGGACACGCTGAGTCACATGAACGCTGAATTCACCCTTGTGAACCACGAGTTCGTCCAACGCCTCAGCGCGACCCGTCGGGGCGCCCGGCTCGCGCGCCGGCTCGCGGTGCACCAACTCGACGCATGGGGCGTGCCGTACGGGAGCGGGCTCTCCGACGATGTCGCCGTGATCGTGTCCGAGCTGGCGGCCAACGCCGTGCTGCACGGGGCGGTGCCGGGGCGGGACTTCGAGCTGCGGCTCCTCGCGCTGTCGGGCACGCTCCGTATCGAGGTGTCGGACGCGCGGGGCGAACGTGAACCGGAGGTGCGGCCGTTCCGCACCGGCGCGGAGTCGGGGTTCGGCCTGCATCTGGTCGGGGCGCTGGCGACTACGTGGGGCGTGCGGGACCGGGTCGTCGGCAAGACGGTCTGGGCCGAGTGTGTCACGGGGCCTGAGGAACATCAGTGTCAGATCGTGCGCTAAGCCTCTGTCAGCCCTGTTGGGCAGCTGGCGGGTCGGCGGCGACGAAGCCGGTCTGAAGTCATCCATCTGCGGTGACATTCGCTGGCTTCTGCGGGAAGCGGCTCTGTTATCTGCGGCAGGGAGAACTCGGTGCCCACGCTCGTCCACCTGCCGACCGGGAAGGCGGTGACCGTCCAGACGGCAGCCGACCTGTTCCTCGACTCGCTCGGCAACCCGAACACTGTCCGGAACTACGGCATCGCCGTGGGGAAGACCGTCGAGCGCCTCGGCGAAGGCCGGCCGCTCGCCTCGGTAGAGGACGTGGAGATCGGCGAGGTGCTGGAGCTGCTGTGGGGCCGCTCGGCGGTGAACACCTGGAACGCCCGCCGCGGCGCCGTGCTGTCCTGGACGGGCTGGTGCTCCGAACACGGGTACGAGGGCCCGACGGTCCCGGCCTGGGCGAAGCGGCTGGCGGTGCCGGACTCCGAGACCCCAGCCCGCTCAAAGATGGCCGTCGACCGGCTGATCGCCCGGCGAGAGGTCCACCTGAGGGAGAAGACCCTGTGGCGGATGCTCTACGAGACCTCGGGCCGGGCGGAGGGGATCCTCGACGTGAACATCGAGGACCTGGACTTGGCCGGGCGCCGCTGCCCGGTCAAGGCGAAGGGTGCCCGGACCAAGGCCCGCCGCCGGGGCCAGGCCCGCGGGGACTACGTGCTGGAGGCCGTGTACTGGGACGCCGGGAGCGCCGCACGTTGGGCCGAGCGCTGCTCGGCCCAACGGAATCAGCTTGCACACGGCACCTGACTGGGCGAGCCGTTCAGAGGCGCTGGCCGGCGGTCGGTGCCAGGTGCTCAGTGGATGACGATGGAGAACCAGGAGTCAGCGGGCTGGCCACTGGCGTTGCGGGCCAGCACCTTGGCGGAGTGGTTGCTCTTGTCACACCCGCTTTGCCAGGTGTAGCTGACGATCATGGCTCCCTGGAGCGAGGAGACGCTGGGGAGGACCTTCGCCGGGTCGAACTCAGGGTTGGCGAAGGTCACGCAGTAATCGCCGGGACCGAGACGCTTGACCCCGTCGACGCCCTTGGCGTTCCGCACCTCGCCTGCGCCGGTGACCGTCGCGCCGGCCTGTGCGTAGGGAGCGCTGACGTTGTCGGCCACGGCAACGGCTACTCCTGCTGTCCCGGCCACGAGGGCCAGGCCCACGGCTCCGAGCGCCAGAGCGCGTGAAGGCGAAGTCCTACTGCGAGCCACGAAATCTCCTTGGAGAGAGCCCGAACGGATTCGATCAGAACAACATTCACCCGTAGTGGCCCACCCGGCGGACGAAGATCACTCGGGCGACGTAGACCTTGGAGCACTTGAACGACGCCAGGTGGACTTCGCCAGATCAGAAGCTTGCTGTGCGCATGACGGCTCCTCTGCGAGCAGGGCGGACCGGGCGTCCGTCAGGGCGGAGCCGGGATGCAACATCTACCCGCCAGGGGGATCGTGTGGCCCGGACCGGCGGCCGGAGAAGGCGCCGGGGTGGCGCCGGGGGCGAGAGCGCGGCGAAGGGGCGGGCCGAATCCCCTTCTATACAAATTTCTGTATAGTCACTCCCGTGGAGTTGCCTTGGCGAATCGAGATCGAGCCTGAGGTTCGGCAGTGGCTGTCGCTGCTCGCCGATGTTCAGTACGACAAGGCTGAACGGGCAGCTGACATGCTCGCTGCGAACCCCACGACTCTGGCCGAGCCCTATTCCAGGCACCTCGGTGGCAAGGTGCGTGAGCTGCGCTTCACCATGGATGGCAGCGCGGTGCGTATCACCTACTGGCTCGCCCCCGAGAAACGAATCGTGCTGCTGACGGTGTTCCGGAAGACAAAGCAGCGTGAGACTGCTGAGGTCGAGCGTGCCCAGCTGGCCCAAAGGGTGTGCGAGGCGGATCATGGTGCGGCCGCGCACACATATGACCGGAGCGAGGAGGCGTAGTCGTGGATCACTCTCAGTGGAAGACACGGCAGACCAGGAAACTTCTGGGAGAGGTGGCCGAGGAGTCGCCCGCTTATGTCGAGGCCGGGTACGCCTTCGCGCTGGGGCAGGCCGTGTATGACCGGCGGGCCGAACTAGGTCTGTCGCAGACCGGGCTGGCCCGCCGCGCGGGGATGACACAACCGCAGATCTCCAACATCGAGGGCGGTGACTCCGTTCCGACCCTGGCTCTCCTGACGCGCCTGGCCAAGGCCCTGGACGCTTCGCTCACCATCGACCTGGACGGCGACACCTCCGCGTTCTCCTTCACCGCGCACGAAGACGGCGATCCTGGCGGGACCGGGACGGACGGGCGCTCCTCGGCGGCCTGACCCGGCTCACCTCCACCGGCACTCGGCACCCCGGTGCCGTCCGAGGAATCGGAGTCCCGCGCCAGATGCCCTGGTCCGGGGCGCGGGCCCCGCTCGTATGCTCGGGTTCATGACCGATCCTCAGAGCGGACGTCCGACGACCAATTCCATGCGGCGTGCCCTCAAGCGGGCCCGTGACGGTGTCGCTCTCGATGTGGCCGAGGCAGCCGTGCTGCTTCAGGCGCGGGGCGAGGACCTCACCGACCTCGCCGCCTCGGCCGCCCGGGTGCGGGACGCGGGGCTCGACGCCGCGGGCAGGCCCGGGGTCATCACGTACTCCCGCAAGGTCTTCATCCCGCTGACCCGGCTCTGCCGCGACAAGTGCCACTACTGCACCTTCGTCACCGTGCCCGGCAAGCTGCGGCGCGCGGGCCACGGGATGTTCCTCTCGCCCGACGAGGTGCTGGACATCGCCCGCAAGGGTGCGGAGCTGGGCTGCAAGGAAGCGCTGTTCACGCTCGGCGACCGGCCCGAGGACCGGTGGCCCGAGGCGCGGGAGTGGCTGGAGGCCGAGGGGTACGACGACACCCTCGCGTACGTACGCGCCATGGCGATCCGGGTCCTTGAGGAGACCGGGCTGCTGCCCCACCTCAACCCGGGCGTCATGAGCTGGACCGACCTCCAGCGGCTCAAGCCCGTGGCGCCGTCCATGGGGATGATGCTGGAGACGACCGCCACCCGCCTTTGGTCCGAGCCCGGCGGCCCGCACCACGGCTCCCCGGACAAGGAACCGGCCGTACGGCTGAGGGTGCTGGAGGACGCGGGGCGGTCCAACGTCCCGTTCACCACCGGCATCCTGATCGGCATCGGGGAGTCGTACGAGGAGCGCGCCGACTCCCTCTTCGAGCTGCGCAGGACCGCCCGCGCCTACCACGGCATCCAGGAAGTCATCGTCCAGAACTTCCGCGCCAAGCCCGACACCGCGATGCGCGCCATGCCGGACGCGGAGCTGGAGGAGCTGGCCGCCGCCATCGCCGTGGCCCGGCACATCCTCGGCCCGTCCGCCCGCATCCAGGCCCCGCCCAACCTGGTCGACGCGGAGTACGCGCTGATCATCGGCGCCGGGATCGACGACTGGGGCGGGATCTCGCCGCTCACCCCGGACCATGTGAACCCCGAGCGCCCCTGGCCGCACATCGAGGAGCTGGCGGCCAGGACCGCCGAGAGCGGCTTCGCGCTGCGGGAACGGCTCACCATCTACCCGGAGTTCATCCGGCGCGGCGAACCCTGGCTCGACCCCCGCCTCCTCCCGCACGTCCGGGCCCTCGCCGACCCGGAGACGGGGCTCGCCCGCGAGGACGCCGCCCCCGCCGGGCTGCCCTGGCAGGAGCCCGACCAGGAGTTCGGCGCCAGCGGCCGCACCGACCTGCACCGCACCATCGACACCGAGGGCCGCACCGGCGACCGCCGCGAGGACTTCGACGAGGTGTACGGGGACTGGGAAGCGCTGCGCGAGGCCGCCGCGCCCGGCATGGTGCCGTCCCGGATCGACACCGATGTGCGCGAGGCGCTGAGCCGGGCGGCCGACGACCCGACGAAGCTCACCGACGAACAGGCGCTCGCCCTGCTCCACGCGGACGGCCCCGCGCTCGACGAGCTGTGCCGGATCGCGGACGCGCTGCGCCGGGACGTGGTCGGTGACGACGTCACGTACATCGTCACCAGGAACATCAACTTCACCAACGTCTGCTACACCGGCTGCCGGTTCTGCGCCTTCGCCCAGCGGCGCACCGACGCCGACGCGTACACCCTCTCCCTGGACCAGGTCGCGGACCGGGCCGCGCAGGCGTGGGACGTCGGCGCGGTTGAGGTCTGCATGCAGGGCGGCATCCACCCGGACCTGCCCGGCACCGCGTACTTCGACATCGCGAAGGCGGTACGGGAACGCGTCCCCGGCATGCATGTGCACGCCTTCTCCCCGATGGAGGTCGTCAACGGCGCCACCCGCACCGGGATGTCCATCCGGGACTGGCTGATCGCGGCGAAGGAGGCCGGGCTCGGCTCGATCCCCGGCACGGCGGCCGAGATCCTGGACGACGAGGTGCGCTGGGTCCTCACCAAGGGCAAGCTGCCGACCGCGACCTGGCTGGAGGTCATCAGGACCGCCCACGAGGTGGGCCTGCGCTCGTCCTCGACGATGATGTACGGGCATGTCGACCAGCCCCGCCACTGGCTGGGCCATCTGCGGACGCTGGCCCGGCTCCAGCAGGAGACCGGCGGCTTCACGGAGTTCGTCACGCTGCCGTTCATCCACACCAACGCGCCCGTCTACCTCGCGGGCATCGCCCGCCCCGGCCCGACCGATCGCGACAACCGCGCGGTGACGGCGATGGCCCGGCTCCTTCTGCACCCGCACATCACCAACATCCAGACGAGCTGGGTGAAGCTGGGCACGGAGGGTGCGGCGGAAATGCTCCGCTCGGGCGCCAACGACCTGGGCGGCACCCTGATGGAGGAGACCATCTCCCGGATGGCCGGGTCGAGTTACGGCTCCTACCGCTCCATCCAGGACCTGATCGCCATCGCGGAGCTGGCCGGCCGCCCGGCGAAGCCGCGTACGACCCTGTACGGAGAGGTCCCGGCGGAGCGGGTGGCGGCGGCCGAGGCGTCCGACGGTCACCTTCCGGAGCTGCTTCCGGTGCTGCCAGACTGAGCCGTATGGCAGCCGCCCGACCGCAACGCCGTTCGATGCAGCAGATCATCGAGGACCGCAGACGCGCCTCGTTCATCGGCCGAGCGGCCGAACTCGACGTCTTCCGGGGGAACTTCGACCTTCCCCCGGAGGACGTACGCCACCGCTTCGTCTTCCACGTCCGGGGCAACGCGGGCGTCGGGAAGACCTCTCTCGTACGGGAGATGGCGCGCGTGGCGCAGGAGCGCGGGGCCGTCACCGCCCACGCCGACGAGTCCGCCGACTCCGTGCCCGCGCTGCTGGCCATGGTCTCCGAGCAGTTCGGCAGGCAGGGCCATCCGCTCAAGGCGCTGGACCGGCTGCTGGCCACCTACCGGCAGCGGCTCCAGGAGGCGCTGACGGGCATGGGCGCGCAGGGCGCCGGCGCGTCGGCCAACGGAGCGCAGGACCCCTCGGCGGGTTCGCTCGCGCTCGCCCAGGCCGGGCTGATCGGGGTCGGCATGATCCCGCTGCTCGGGGCGTTCGCGGGAGCCGTCGATCCGGCGCTGGTGGCGCGGGGCGCGGACGGGGTGCGGAGCGCGCTCGGCGCCCGGTTCGGGCACGGCGGCGACGGCGGGGCGTCGGCCGATCCTGTGCGGGCGCTCACCGGGGCCTTCCTGGACGATCTGGCCCGGGTGGGCGACCAGGCGCCCTGGATCGTGTTCTTCCTCGACACCTACGAACGGACCGCCCCCTACCTCGACGGCTGGCTGCACGAACTGATCACCCGGACCCACCGGGCCGCCCTGCCGGACAACGTCGTCTTCACCCTCGCCGGACAGCGCCGACTGGACCCCGCGCACTGGGACGGGGCCGAGAACTTCGTCACCGATCTGCCGCTGCGGCCGTTCACCGACACGGAGGCGCGCGGGCTGCTCGCCGCCAAGGGCATCACCGACGAACCGGTCGTCGCCGAGGTGCTGAGGCTGTCCGGGCGGCTGCCGGTGCTGGTCTCCACTCTCGCCGGGTCCCGGCCCACGGCACCGGACGAGGTGGACGACCCCAGCGCCACCGCCGTCGAACGCTTCCTGAAGTGGGAACGCGACCCGACCCTGCGCACGGCCGCACTCGCCTGCGCCCTGCCCCGACGGCTGGACGAGGAGATCACGGGGGCGGCGGTGGGTGCGGCTGATGTGGGAGCGGCTGGTGTGGGGGCCGGGGTGGGCTCCGTGGCGGGTGTTGCGGGTGTTGCCGGTGCTGCCAGAGTTGCTGGTGTTGCGGCGGGGGCGGCGGTCGGGGCCACGACCGACGCCCCCGATGTGTACGCCTGGCTGTGCTCCCTGCCGTTCGTGACCGCGAGCCCCGGCCGCGCCCGCTACCACGAGGTCGTACGCACGCCGATGCTGCGCCTGCGCCGGGTCGGGGCGCCGCAGGCCTGGCGGGACGGCCACGCCCGGCTCGCCTCGTTGTTCGCCGCGCGGCGGACGGCGGAGGAGGACGGGCACGGCGACGCGGCGGGGCGCCCGTGGAGCCGGCCCGGCTGGCGCGCCGAACGGGGCGAGGAGCTGTACCACCTGCTGTGCGCCGCGCCCCGTACCGCGCTGCCCGCCGCCCTGCGCGACGGGGTCGACGCCTGCTGGGCGGAGACCCCGGCCGCCCGCCACTGGGCGCGCGCCCTCGCGGAGGCGGGCGAGGACGGCGGGGACGGGCACCTGCGGTCCTGGGGCGCCGAATGCCTGGCCGCGCTGGCCGACGAACAGTACGGCGCGGTACGGGCGCTGGGGCTGCTGCTGGCCCGCCCCGAGCTGGACGACAACGGCAGGGCCGCGGCGTACAACGCGCGCGGCTGGCAGTACTTCATCCTCGGCCGGTACCAGGACGCGCTCGACGACCACGCGCGGGCGGTCGACGTGGACCCGCAGGATCCGGGAGGCCACCACGGGGCGGCGATCACCCGGCGGACGCTCGGGGAGTTCGGCACGGCCCTGCGCCACATCGACCGCTGCGCGGAGCTGGCCCCGGAGGCCGCGTGGGTGGCCCATGAGCGCGGCGAGACCTACCGGCGCATGGGCCGGCACGAGGAGGCGCTCGCGGAGCTGGACCGCGCACACGCCCTCGCCCCGAAGGAGCCCCTGACCCTGGGCAGCCGGGGCCAGGTCAAATTCGCGCTCGGCCGCGCCGCCGACGCCCTGGAGGACCTGGACCGGGCCGTCGTCCTGTGGCCGGACTACACCTGGGCCCTGACCCGCCGGGCGCACGTCCGGCGCTTCCTGGGGGACGGCGCGGGGGCGCTGGCCGACCTGGACCGGGCCGAGCGGCTGAGCCCCGGCACGGCCGGAATCATGGGCGAGCGGGGCGATGTGTACCGCTTCGACGGGCGGTACGAGGAGGCGGTCGCGGAGTACGGACGGGCGCTCGCCGCAGACCCGTCGTACGCCTGGGCCCTGGGCAGCCGCGCGCTGGCGTACGAGGCGCTGGGCCGTACCCCTGACGCGCTGGCCGACCTGGACCGGGCGCTGGAGATCGACCCGGCGTACGCCTGGGCGCGGCGGCAGCGGGACCGGCTGGACGGGGCGGGCCCGGCCTGAGGCATCGAGCGGTGGGACGTCGAGTGCGCGTGGTCGTCAGCTTGTGGGGCGGTCGTCCTGTTGCGACGGCTGCGGCTGTTGTGCGTGTTGTGGCTGTTGCGACAGCTGTGGCTGTTGTGGCTGCTGTGGTGAGGGCGACGGCAGGAAGTCGCTGGTGTCCGGGGTGCCGCTGAGTGCGGCGTCGACCCGGCCCCGGATGTAGTCGCCGGTCATGGGGCAGTCGAGGGCCTTGTCGGTGCGGCAGCCGAGCATGTGGCTCAGCACCGCCACCGCCCGGTTCAGCTTCTCGATCCGCTCCAGCATCGCGTCCCGCTGGGCGGTGATCAGCCCCAGCCGGTCCGCGACCGTCTCGCTGCCGACGATGGCGGCCGTCTCCGCGAGGGTCAGCATCCCGTCGTCGTGCCAGAGCTGCACGTAGGCGAGCGGGGCGAGATCCTCGCGGGTGTAGTGGCGGACCCGGCCCCGGCGCTCGCTGTGCCGGACGAGGCCGCGCTCCTCGTAGAAACGGAGGGCGGCCACCGAGATCCCGAAGGCCTCCGCGACCTCGCTGATCGAGTACAGATCCTTCGGAGGGGCCTCGGACGGGTCGTTCCTGGGAGGCGGAGGGGCCTCGGACGGGTCGTTCATGGGAGGCGGAGGAGCCTCGGGCCGGGCGTTCCCGGGAGGCGCGGGGGCCTCGGGCCGGGCGTTCCCGGGGCCCGGTGAAGCTTCGGGCCGGTCGTTCATGGGCACCTCCGGCCGACGATCCGCGCTTGCGCTCAAGTTTACTTGAGCGTGAAGGCTGGAGGGGTGGGCCGTCCACTCCGGAAGGCCCCTGTCCACCCCAGGAAGGTCCCGTGTCCGTACCCGCCCCTGTTCCCGCGCCCGCGCCCACCGCCGTCCAGCCGTCCGCCACCGAGTCGTCCGCCGCCGCCGGGCAGGCCCCGTCGCGTCCCGCGCGTGGGGGCCCCGCCGCCGTGATGCTGGTCGTCGGCTTCGTCCTGCTCAGCCTCAACACCCGGGTGGCGTTCGGGCAGCTCGGGCCGCTCGCCCCGGTCGCCGGGTTCGGGACCGGGACCCTCACCCTGCTCGGTCTGCTGCCGCCGCTCTGCATGGGCCTGTTCGCCCCGCTCGCGGCCACCGTGCGACGGAGGCTCGGAGAGGAGCGCGGGCTGTTCTGGGCGAGCGCGCTGCTCCTCGTCGGGGCGGTCGTCCGCATACTCGGCCTGCCCGGCCTGTTCGTCGGGACCGTGCTCGTCAGCATCGCGACGGCCGTCGTGAACGTACTGATCCCGGTGTTCGTGCGCAGCCGGTTCGAACCGCGCAGGGTCGGCGTGATGATGGGGGTCTACGCGCTGTCCATGGGGGCCGGTTCCGCGCTCGTCGCCGCACTGATGGTGCCGGTCTGGGAGGCGTCCGGGCACTCCTGGCGCACCGCGATCGGCCTCGCCGTCGTCCCCGCGGCCCTGGCCGCCCTCGGCATCGCCCCCCAACTGCGGCACTCCGGACGGGGCGTGGGGCGGGGCGCGGGGCGCGCGGCGGCGCCCGAGCCGGTGCGCGCGGGCGGCGCCCCGCGCGTCGGCAGGAGCCTCGGCAAGGGCGGTGACAGGGGGCTGGCGTGGAGCCTGATCGTCTTCTTCGGCCTCCAGACCCTGCTCTTCTACACCACCCTCGCCTGGCTGCCCGCGATCCTCGTGGACGCCGGGGTCGCCAAGGGGACGGCGGGCGGCATGCAGTCCCTGTTCATCGTCGGCGTCGCGATCGGCGGCTTCCTCACCCCGGTGCTGGCCGCCGCCCGTACCGACCAGCGCCCCCACCTCTTCGCGGTCCTCCTGATCTGCGCGCTCGGGTACGCCGGACTGCTCGCCGCGCCCGCGAGCGCCCCCGCGGTCTGGGCGGTCGTGCTCGGCGCCGGCCTCGGGGGCGGTCAGGCGGTGGCCGGGGTCCTCTACGTGAAGCGGGGCCGGGACCACGACCACGTGGCCGCGCTGTCCACGGTGGCGCAGACGGGCGGCTACCTCCTCGCCGCCGCCGGACCGGTCACCGCGTCCGTACTGCACGCCGTCACGGGCACCTGGAGCGTGCCCCTGCTCGCCTTCCTGGGCGTGCTGCTGCTGAGCACCGTGGCCAGTCTGCGCGCGGGGCACGACCGGCCGGCGACGGGCGGGCGGGGCCCGGCGGACGGGGGCTGACCGCAGCCGCCGCCCGCGGGGCCGCCGGGCTACTTGCGCCAGAACAGGTGGTGCGTCACCCCGCTCGCACTGGGCACGACATCCAGATGGAACCGGTCGAGCAGCTCGTCGGGCGACTCCCAGAGCCGCGAACCGGCCCCGATCTCCACCGGCGAGACCGCCACGTGCAGGGTGTCGACGAGATCGGCGTCGAGGAACTCCCGGATGGTGGCGGCCCCGCCGCCCAGCCGGACGTCCTTGCCCCGCGCCGCTTCCCGGGCCCGCTCCAGGACCGCGGCGGGCTCGTCGTCGACGAAGTGGAACGTGGTGTCGGAGAGGGTGAACGAGGGGCGCGGGTGGTGGGTCATCACGAACACCGGGGTACGGAACGGCGGTTCGTCGCCCCACCAGCCGCGCCAGTCGAGGTTCTCCCAGGGGCCGCGCTGGGGGCCGAACTTGCCGCGCCCCATGATCTCGGCGCCGATGTTGCGGGCGTAGTCCCGCGTCAGGTAGTCGTCCAGGCCCCGGCTGCCGCCCGGGTCGGTGCGCATCGGCCAGCTCGCCGTCGCACCGGCCCAGGAGAACATGGCCCCGGGATCCGCGTCGCCGAACGGACGCTCCAGGCACTGGTTCTCACCCGCGCCGAAGCCGTCGCTCGACACGTTGAAGTTCTGGACCCTGAGCAGCTGAGTCATGTGCTTCTCTCCTGCCTGTGCTTGTCGGTACAGGAAAGACTCCCAGGGCCGGGCGAGCTGATCGGTGCGGACGGGCTCATCGGCGCGGGCGAGCTGATCGACCAGCTGGGTCGGTCATAAACGACCTGCGGGACGTCCGTTCACATACCGGTTCGTACCCGTTTTCTGCTCTCTACCGACCGTCTCCGTTCGATTACAGTGCTGCGCAGTCGCAGGCGGACCGGATCGCGGGCCGACGGGGGAGGGGCACGGTGAGCACAGGGACCACGGCTGTGTGGGGCCGGGCCGAACAGCAGGACTTCCGCAGCCGGGTGCGCGGCGCGCTGCTGGGCGGGGCCATCGGGGACGCGCTCGGGGCGGGGGTCGACGGGCTCACGCTCGAAGAGATCCGGGCGGCCCACGGGCCCGACGCGCTCACCGACCTCGTCCCCGTGCACGGCGGGCGCGGCACCGTCACCGCCGTCACCCAGCTCACCCTGTTCACCGTCGACGGGCTGATCCGTGCCCAGGTCCGCCGCGACACCGGCGCCTGGCACCCGCCCACCGATGTGCACCGGGCCCATCTCCGATGGGCGGCCACCCAGCACGACTGGGGGCCCGACGAACGCCGTGAGGACAACGGCTGGCTCGCCCGGGAGGAGTGGCTGTACGACCGCCGGAACCCCACCCGGGAATGCCTGACCGGGCTCGGCGACACCGTCATGGGCACCCTCGACAAGCCCAAGAACCCCGAGGCGCGGGACTCCGCGGCCCTCACCCGGTCCGTGCCCTTCGGGCTGCTCGTCGGCTGGGAGCCCCAGCTCGTCCTCCAGCTCGCCGTCGAGTGCGCCGCGCAGACCCACGGCCACCCCGCCGCGCTGCTCTCGGCGGGCGCCCTCGCCGTGATGGTGCACGGGATGGCCCGGGGGGAGACCCTGGACGGTTCCGTCCAGCACGCGCTGGCGCTGCTCGCCGAGCGCCCGGGGCACGAACCGGTCACCGAGGCGCTGAAGCAGGCCCTCGGCACCGTGCGGCAGGGCATTCCGGGGCCCGCCCTGATCGAGTCGCTGGGGGACACGGGCGCCGCCGAGGAGGTCCTTGCCGTCGCGCTGTACTGCGCGCTGGTCGGCGAGGACATCCGGCACGGGCTGCGGCTGGCCGTCAACCACGGCGGGCCCTCCGCCGCCACCGGCGCCCTGTGCGGGGCGCTGCTCGGCGTACTGCACGGCGAGACCGCGCTGCCGCCCGCCTGGCTCGCCGAACTGGAGGGCAGGGCAACGCTGTTGGAGCTCGCGGACGACTTCGCGATGGAGATGACGCAGGGGCCGGCCCTGCACAGCCCCTCGGCCGCAGCACCGGGCTGGCTGGCCCGCTACCCGCGCGCCTGAGGGCGCCGACGCGGAGCGGGGCGGGGTGCGGCTCTCCGCCGTACCCGCCGACCCCGCTCCCGTACCGCGCTCCCGTACCGCGCTCCCGTACCGCGCTCCCGTACCGCGCTCCCGTGCCGCGCTCCCGTACCGCGCGGGCGGCCGCCCCCGCGCTTCTCAGCCCCTGCGTCCTTCCTCCACGGCCGCGTCCCCGGAGCCGGGCTGCGCGGGCACACCCGACCCGGCCGACGCACCGGCACCGGCACCCTCACCGCCTCCTCCTCCTCCGCCGTCGCCGTCCGAGTTGATCTGCTCGATGACCGCGTCGCGCTCCGGAGTGTCCTCGGGCTTGACGAAGCCGATCACGACGTAGAGGACGAGCGAGATCGCCAGCGGCAGGGCCACCTGGTACTGGAGGGCGACATCCGTCTTCACCGAGCCGTCGAGGTCGTAGTTGGTGAAGTAGAACGCCAGCAGCCCCGCCGCCCAGCTGACCAGCGCCGCCGTCGGGCCCGACCTGCGGAACCGGCGCAGCAGCCCGAGCATGAACGGAATGGCGATCGGGCCCATCAGACCGGCGACCCACTTGATGACGACGGAGATGATGTCCTTGAACGTCGGCGAGTTGATCTGGGTGGCGAGCGCCATCGACAGCGCGAGGAAGCCGAGCGTGGACAGCCGCGCCGCCAGCAGACCGGCCCGGCTGCCCCAGGCGCGTGCCGACCTGGAGAGCACTGGGGCGATGTCCCGGGTGAAGACCGCCGAGATGGCGTTGGCGTCCGAGGAGCACATGGCCATCGTGTGCGAGAAGAAACCGACGACGACCAGCCCCAGCAGACCGTGCGGCAGCAGCTGTTCGGTCATCAGGGCGTAGCTGTCCGAGGCGTCCGGCTTCTGCGCGTGGACCAGCAGCGGGGCGCACCACATCGGGAAGAACAGGACCGTGGGCCAGACCAGCCACAGCACGGCGGAGAGCCGGGCCGAGCGCTTCGCGGCGGCGGCGGACTCCGTGGCCATGTAGCGCTGGGCCTGGTTCCACATGCCGCCGTTGTACTCGAAGGTCTTGATGAAGAGATAGGCCAGCAGGAAGGTCACCGTGTACGGACCGGCCGTGGGGTTCGTATGGCCCTCGGGCAGCTTGTCCCAGACCGTCCACAGGGTGCTGAAGCCGTCGAGCTCGCCCATGGCGGTGACCAGCATCGCGACACCGGCGAGGAGCTGGATGACGAACTGGCCCAGTTCGGTGAGCGCGTCCGCCCACAGTCCGCCGACCGTGCAGTAGACGGCGGTGATGCAGCCGGTGATGAAGATGCCCTGGGTGATCGAGATACCGGTGAACACGGACAGCAGGGTGGCGATGGCCGCCCACTTGGCACCGACGTCCACGATCTTCAGCAGCAGCCCGGACCAGGCGAGCGCCTGCTGGGTGGGGACGTTGTAGCGGCTCTTCAGGTATTCGAGCGGCGAGGCGACATGCAGCCGCGAGCGCAGGCGGTTGAGCCGGGGGGCGAAGAGCTGGGCGCCGATGCCGATGCCGATGGCGATCGGCAGCGACCAGGTGACGAAGGACGTCACGCCGTACTGGTACGCGATGCCCGCGTACCCGGTGAACATCACCGCGCTGTAGCCCGACATGTGGTGCGAGATGCCGGAGAGCCACCACGGCATCCGGCCGCCCGCCGTGAAGAAGTCGCTGACGTCGTCCACGCGCTTGTGGGACCAGATCCCGATCGCGATCATCACGCCGAAGTAGCCGATGAGCACGACCCAGTCGAGACTGTTCATGTGCCCCCTCCTGGGGTCCGCCTTGTGAACGGGGAGCGCGCTTCGTCAGTACGGCCGTTCAGCGGGGCCCCGTGCGGGAGCGGGGACATCGGGGATTGAACCGTCTGCCCGGTGCCGGGGTCAAGGTCGCGACGGTCAGGGATATGAACGCAGGTCAGCAAGGCGAACGATTTTGCCTGCTCTTGACTTACGCGGACGTTGTCGCCGACGTGACGGCGGACACACCATGGGCAGGCACTTCGTCAGGCCGTACGGGGATCGGAAGAGCCCCGAAGAACTCCGAAGTACGCCGCAGAGAACAGAGCACAGAAAACCGCACGGGATGCGGGTCCCGTGCGGCGGAGAGGGGGCTCTATCGCAGAAGGCGGGCTCCGGCGCGGAGAGCGGGTGTTCCGGCGCCCGGCGCCTCAGTACCCCGGCGCTCCGGTGTCCCAGTATCTCGGCGCTCCGGCATCCCGGTGCTTCGGCGCGGACGGCGGGGCCTATCGCATCAGCTCGCCCGCGTTGACCAGGAGCGATTGCCCGGTGATCGCCCGCGCCCGGTCCGAGGCCAGGAACACGGCGGCCTCGGCGACATCGCCGTCCGTGGCCGGTTCGGGGAGCGCCATGCGGTCGGTGAGCCTGCTCAGCACCTCCGCCTCGGGCACCCCCTCGCTGTCCGCCGTGAACCGTACGAACGCCTGCACCGGCGGGCCCCACATCCAGCCCGGCAGCACGGTGTTCACCCTGATCCGGTGCGGTCCCAGCTCCTGGGCCAGGGAGTACATGGCCGAGGTGAGCGCCCCCTTCGAGGCCGCGTACGCCGCCTGCCGGACCTGGGTCGGCGCGGCCACCGAGGACTGCGTACCGATGATCACCACCGAGCCGCCGTGCTCCCTGAGGGCGGGCAGACAGGCGCGGGTCATCCGCAGCGTGCCGAGCAGATTGACGTCGATCACCGACTGCCAGGTGGTGAAGTCGGCGTCCTCGATCCCGCCGAAGTCGGTGTCCCGGGCGGCGACATGGACCACCGCGTCGATCCGGCCGAACCGCTCCACGGCCAGCGCGGCGAGCGCCGCGCACTGCTCCTCGTCGGCGATGTCGGTGGCCAGCCGGGCCGTGCACCCGCCGTCCGGGTCGATCTCCGTGGCCGACTTGGCGAGATTCGCGGCGGTGCGCGCGCCGAGCACCGCGTTCCCGCCGTCCCGCACGACCGCCGCCGCGACCCGGTGGCCGAGACCGGGGCCCACCCCGGACACGATGACGGTCTTCCCCGCGAGCAGCATTCGGTGGCCTCCCGGCTCTGGCAGTTCTTCTGACGGGGCGTCAGAGTAGGACGCCGCTGCGGAGTACGGAAGGGGAACGGCATGAGCGACGAGACACGAAGCGACACCTACGCCGAACTGGCCGCGCTGGGGCCGTACGGCGTCCATCCCGGCCATGCGCTGATCACCATGGTGGAGCCGCACCCGGGCCACGAGTACGCCTACAACCGCTGGTACGAGGACGACCACTATTACGCGGGTGCGATGGCGATGCCCTGGATGTTCGCGGGGCGGCGCTGGGTGGCCACCCGGGAGCTCCAGGAGCTGCGCTATCCGGAGACCTCCGCGGTGGCGCGGCCCGTCACGGCCGGCTGCTATCTGTCGACGTACTGGGTGACGGAAGGGCGTTACGACGACCACATGAGGTGGACCGTCGGCATCAACGGGCGGCTCAACCGGGACGGCCGGGTCCACCAGGGCCGCACCCATGTGTTCACCGCGTTCCAGGACCACGAGGCGACGGTCTACCGGGACGGCGCCGCCGGGCCCCGCGACTTCCACGCCCTGGACCATCCCTACCGGGGGCTGGTCCTCGAAGTGATCGACGCCGAGGGGGCCGGAGCGCGGGCCGAACTGCTGGAGTGGCTGCGCTCGCGGCACCTGCCGAAGCGGCTGGCCGGTTCCCCGGCGGCGATGGTGACCCTCTTCCGCCCCACGCCGCTGCCCGGGGACCGGATGAGCTATGTGAAGCAGGTCGAGGGTGTCGACACCCGGCTGACCCTGCTGTGGTTCCTCCAGGAGGACCCGAGGGAGTGCTGGGCCGAGCACTTCACCGGGCTCGACGCGGCGGTCGCGGAATCCGGCCTGGGGCGGGTGGAGCTGGTCGCGCCGTTCATTCCCACGGTGCCGGGCACCGATCTGTACGTCGATCAGCTCCGCTGAGCGGTCGCGCGGCCCGGCTGCCCCGGCCGGCCGTCCGCGCGGCTGTTCCGGTGGCCCGCCGGTTCTGGCACCGAGCCCCCTCGGCCAGGACGGCGGACCGGTCGAGAGGGCTGACGGCGACACCGGAACCGGTGCCGCGATGCGAGCGGGAAACGGGAAGCGGGAAGAGAGGTCGGTCAGGCGTTGATGGCGTCCTGGCCGACATCGCGTACGAATGCGTTCCACGCGGCGGGGACGAAGGTGATCGAAGGGCCCTCGGGGGCCTTCGAGTCACGCACCGCAATTGCCTGCGCGAGAGGGGACTTGACTTCGACGCAGGCGCCGTTGCCCCCGGAATACGAGGACTTCGTCCACTTGTCCGTAGCACCCTGACGAATGGCCATGTTCACTCCGGTTCAAAGAGTCGCGTGAATGACACCAACAGCGTTCCGGTTGGTGTGATCGACGCTACTCGTCAAGCCCCTTGAGCGAAGGGGGCGTTCACTCGACCGAGTGGCATATACCAATCAGATCTTCCGCTTGAGGCAGACGGCGGTGTACCTTACCGCCGCCTGCCCTGTAACATCACTTCATTTTCCGCAATCCGGACTTTGCGGGCCGGACCGCGTGGATGCGCGGGCGGTGTCCCGGCCGGCTCCGGGCGGGCGCCCGGCC
Organism: Streptomyces sp. NPDC057697; assembly: GCF_042799335.1. Lineage (NCBI taxonomy): Bacteria > Bacillati > Actinomycetota > Actinomycetes > Kitasatosporales > Streptomycetaceae > Streptomyces > Streptomyces sp. NPDC057697. Next base: position 21,849 of record NZ_JBHVJA010000007.1, read on the forward strand.
GACGTGCGACCGCCGCTCAGCTCAGCCTGGTGTACTGCTTCACGATCTCGGTGATGAACTGCCGGGTCTGCTCGACATTCAGCGCCTGCGCCCGCAGGTGCTCGTACATGACGCTGTACCGCTGCACGTCGTGGGCCTTCTCCAGATAGAGATCGCTGGTGACGCCCTCGATGTAGACGACGCTGGAGTCGGCGGCGTCCGGGAATTCCAGAATGGCGTACTGCCCGTTGATGCCGGGGTGCGCGCCCATTTCGAACGGCAGCACCTGCACGGTCACATGCGGCAGGTGCGACAGCTCGACCAACTGCTCCAGCTGTTCGATCATCACCTGCTTGCCGCCGACCATCCTGCGCAGCGCGGACTCGTCGATGACCGCCCACAGCCGTAGCGGATGCTCCGGATCGGTGATCCGGTCCTGGCGGCGGGCCCGGACGCTGACGCGCTTGTCGATGTCGCCCGGCGGGGCCTCCGGCAGCGCTCCGTTGATCAGCGCCTCCGCGTAGCTCCGGGTCTGAAGCAGACCGGGAACCACCTGGGGCTCGTACACCCGCAGCGATTCGGCGTCCGTCTCCAGCCCGATGTAGACGCTGTACGGGATGTCGCCGAAGGCGTGCCACCAGCCCTGCTGGCGGGAGTCCTTGGCCATCTGCATCAGTGAGTCGACGATCCGGTGATCCTCGACCTGGTACACCCCGCAGAGATCGCGGACGTCGCGCTGGCTGATGGAACGGCGGCCGTTCTCCAGGCGGCTGATCTTCGACTGCGAGACCAGCAGCCGCTCCGCCACCTCCTCGGCGGTCATGCCCTTGAGCTCGCGCAGGCGGCGCAATTCCTGGCCCAACCGGCGTCGTCTGACGGTGGGGTTGACGTTGGTCGGCACGGAAACGGCACCTCCGGCTATGTAGCTGTGCGTATCTACTGCTCAGCAGATTGCCACCTCTGCCCCCGGTCGCGCTGGAAAACACCCACACGCAGGCGCGTGGGGCAGCCGTGGTTGACGGCTGCCCCGCGCGTGGTGCGGCTCCCGAAGGACCTCGGAGTACCCGCCACAGCGCCGGGATCCTGGCATGCCGACGACGGACCGACCGGCCTGCCGCCGGGCCGGCCGGGCCGCCCGACTGCCGGCCACGAGTCTGCGGGGCGTGCGCCGTGCGCGGTGCCGAGCACGGCTTGGATCTGGAAGGCCGGCCCCGGTCGTGTGGCGCCGCTGCGGCAGACGGGGTGCGGCGAAGCCCGTGATGGCGGGTCGACGGGCGACCGAGTGCGCTCCGGCGGAACGGACGACGGCCCGCCGGATGAACCGGCGAGCCGTTGCGGTCGGCGAGGATCAGCCGCAGAAGGACGCGAAGAAAAGAGAGGCGTTCTGGTTGTACGTGTTGACGAGTTGCCCGCCGTTGCGGAAGAGGAACGAGTCCTGGACGCCGGCGTAGTTGGAGTTGAAGTAGACAGTGGCCTTGCACTGGTTGTTGTTCTGGGCTGACGCGGCGTTGTTCTTGACGGCCTGTCCGCTACCCGCCCCGGAGCTCGTGAACGTGTAGCCGGCGAGGTTGGGCACATTGCTGCTCAGCGCGTTGTGGGCGCCGGCGAGGCCCGAGTTGTAGAAGAAGCAGAACTTGCCCGTCGGGCAGTCGCCGGCGGCCATCGGCGTGACCACGTGGGCCTCTCCGGCGGGGGACGACCCCGCGGCCACGGCGGTGGACGCCGCGAAGGGCGTCAGCAGCGCGGCCCCCATGGCGATGGAGGCGAGCGTCATCTTGCGCTTCATGATGTTTCCTCTCGGATTCTTGTTTCGTCGGTCGATAAGGTGTGCTGGCCACAGGGCGGCAGACAGCTCTTCGAGGCACGTTTCCTGCCGTGCCCGGAAGTGCTGTGCCGAATGCTTTTTTGGGTGACGCGTACGAGTCGCTTACCGGGCACTTTTGAGGGCCTCGGCAGCCTTGGCGAGCTGTTCCTTCTTGCCCTTCGACGCGCTGGCGAATGCCGATCGATTCTCGGCGATCAGCTTTTTCTGCTCGCTGGTTTCGACGGTGAACCAGGTCCCGATCAGGTTCGTCTTCTTCTTGCAGGCGACATCGGCAACCGCCACTTTCCGTTCGTCCGGCACGGCCTTCGTCCCCTGAAAGCGAGGGTCACTCATCGCGGCGAACGGATCGGGGTATGCATAGCCCTGCTTCTTCATGCACTGGGACCAGGCTTCGAACACCTTCACCACACGTGCGTCGGCCATGGTGGTCTTGAAGCTCTGGGCGTTCGCGTTCCGGACCTGGTCGGTCGGGCCGATGCGTCCACCATCGGCCAGTTTCTTCATCGATTCCCCCATGCAGCCCTCTGCGGGAATCCGCAGCCCGTTCAGCAGGGGTGCGTTCCCGTTGTCGGCCGAGCCGGAGCCGTCCGGGGAAGTCCCGAGAAGTACTTTGCTCTGTGTGGCGGTCAAAGGCTTCGGGGTGGGCGAAGGGTGCGTGCGAGGGTCACGGTCGCCCAGGTGGTACCCGAAGGAGCGGGCCTCCGCCTCGTCCGTCACCCCGTAGCGACGGTCCATGAGGCTGCGCGGACCGAGCGGAGGTCCGGGAGACCCTGGGTCGTAGCTCAGGCCGAAACGCCGCATGCACGTCGTGTTGAGCGCGGCCCTGGCTTCGTCCATCCGCAACTGCTCGGATTCCGAGAAAAGATAGGTCTCCAGCGGAAGTCGCAGGTCGACGCTCTTCAAAAGGACGGGGGCCTTGACTTCGGACGCGACGTCCGGACTCGACTCATGTGACGCGCAGCTGGTCAGGAGAATGGCGCCCGCAAGGCCCATGGGTACCGCCCCCCATCGCAGTGCGGTAATGCGCGCCCACTCGTTCAAGGTCATCCCCCGGTATTGCTTTATCGCATGGAAAGCGAATGCAGGGCGCATCCGGAATCGTCAGCGCCAGGAAAGGTGAAAGCGTGCGAAGTGGTTCCTGTCGCTGTCCAATTCTTCACATGTTGACCATCGAGTCATCATCCAAGCACGAAACCTTCACTTGATCAACATCCTTTCGGAAGGCTGTAGGTGTCATGAAGGCACCCTCGGCGCATGGGGATAAAAAAGGACAACTGCCCTTACGGCCTTGGGGATGCGCCCTGTGAACGGCGGCCGTCCGTCGGCCGGGCATCGTTGCGGTCGGTCAGTCACGCGGGGATCCGCGGTGAGTCGGGACGTACGCGCCCTGCGGTGATGGTCCCTCGGCCGGGTGACGGCCGGGTGACGGCCGGGTCATGGCAGGCGTAGAAGGTGGCCCGAGCGGGATCGGTGGGACTGCGGCGGGCCGGGACCCGGTGGCCGAAGTCGTTGGCGGAAGTCCCTTACGCCGTAGCGGACTCCGCCTGCGTTCCGGCGGTCGTTCCGCCGACGATCAATCGTTCGTGCGGCCCAGCGGTGTGATCGGCCCCGTGTCTCCGAACTGGCGTCGTTCGGCCGGCGGCCGGGCTGCACGGCGTCCGGCGCGTGTGTCGAGAGTCCCGTCTGCCCGGCGGCGCCCGGCACGCACGCTTGCCGCGTTGTCGGGATCGCCCCGATACACCAGGTATCGGGGCGACCCTCCGCCTCGCGATCACACGCGCCGCACACCGCCGGGCCCGCCCTTCGGGCGGACGACGTCACTTTCGATACGTGCCCTAGTGGGCCGCGGTGTGCGCCATGCTGCCGCGGCGCGCTTGGGGCTGTACTTGCGGTTGCAATGGAACTCCGGCCGCTTGATTGCGGCGCGGCTGTGCGACCGCCCCGTTCTGGACGTCCATCACGGCGTGCGCCACGAGGCCGCCCATCGGGTCGTGTCTGATCAGGTCCCGGAGCCGGGAGCGTGATGAACGCCCCTCGTTCCCGGGATACAGGTGCTTGCCGAGTCCGACCGCGTGGGCCAGCGCGGCGAGCGCCGCGGTCCGCGGGTCCGGCGGTACGCCGGTGCGGATCGCACTGTCCAGCCTGGTTCTGATGTCCCGGCTGATTGCCGTGTCCGTCGCCTGGTAGCGAGTCGTCGGCAGCACTCCGCACATCTGGCCCGCCACGGCATGCACCATGCCGCACCGCTCCAGGTGTGCGAGGTAGATCTGGCGCAGCCCCAGCCGGGGCCCGCCGATCCAGTGGACCGCCCGAACCGGGCTGCCGCGTCGGCGCAGCAGTTCCAGTGCGGAGTCCAGAGTCGGATCTCCTGTCGGCCGTGGCATCACCACGGCGATACGATCCCCGTCAGGGGCTATCCGTCCTGCCAGAGCCAGCTCCACTAGCTGAGCTCCGGCCAGGCCGAGGTCGAGCGACTGCGGCTGCGCTGTGGTACCCGTGGTCGGGTCCAGAGCGAGCAGCAGAAGTTCTTCCGGAATTGTTCTGCGGCTCCTGCCCATCCATGCCTCCCCGCGTGGATGAATGACAGGGTGACCCCTCTCACATTGGTCTGTCGAGAGCGCCTGGGTGCTTTGTATGGGAACCAGTAGGTATGTCGTTCTCGTCTAGCAGCCGGGCCGGTGGTTCACACAGGACACTGGTAGATGGTTCGGACAGCGCGGGGGGTCTCCCCGTGCCGCATGGAGGAGGCATCGGTGGCGGGCGAGTCCCCCGACAGGTCGAAGCAGCAGAAGTCGTCGGGTACGGCTCGGAGCGAGAGTGATCCGCGGCTCGCCGTCTTCCGTGAACCGTCCGCCGACGGCGCGGCCGACACCAAGACGGCCGACACCAAGACGGACACGGCCACGGCCGTCTTCCGCACGGCACCGGTCGCCACGGACGGCACGGGCGCCAAGTCGGACACGGCCACGGCTGTCTTCCGCACGGCGCCGTCCGGCGACGAGAAGTCCGGCGAGAGCGTCGACAGCGCGGAGAGCGCCAAGGGTGCGGAGAGCGCCGGAAACGGTGACGGCGGCGAGAACGGCGGCAGCGATGACGCCGCCGAGCCGTCGGTGAAGGCTGAAGCCGAGCTCGAAGCCGAGACCGGCACCGAGGGCCCTGGCGGCGCTGTGAGCGCCGAGGAGGCCGCGGAGGGCAAGGGGGCCGGAAAGGCCCCTGAGCGTCCGGAGAAGGCGTCTGAGGCCGCTGAGGGCGCCGGTGCGCCCGCCGCTACGGATGCCGCAGCGGACGAGGAGGAGCCGGCGGAGCCCGCGGAGGCCGCCGAGGGCACCGGGGAAGGCGACGCGCGGCTGCGTGCGGCCGTTGCCGCCTGGGTGTCGAAGGACGACGACGGCGAGGACGGCGAGGCGGGGAAGAGCGCCGACGCCGACGCGGATGCGGCCAAGGGCAAGGACGAGCCGTCCGAGGAGAAGTCCGAGGAGAAGAAGGACGAGCCGAAGGCCGACAAGACGGAGGCCGACAAGGCCGAGGCCGACAAGGCCGAGGCCGACGAAGCCAAGACCACCGGGGCCAAGTCCGGGGCCAAGTCCGGGGAAGCCGGCGCCGACGCCGGGGCCACCGACGACTCCGAGTCCGAGCCCGAAGGCTCCGAGGAGACCCCCGCCCCCGCCGAAGACGCTGCCTCCGACGCTGCCGAAGGCAGCGCCAAGCAGGACAGCGCCAAGCAGGACAGCGCCAAGCAGGACGGCGACAAGCAGGGCATCGACCAGCCGACCGCCATCTTCAGGTCGCCCGCCGCCCGGGTCGACCAGCCCACGACCGCGCTGAAGATCACCCCGCCCGAGCCGAAGAAGCCGAAGAACGCCCCCGGCGCCGACTCCGAGCCCGAGTCCGCCGCCGAACGGACCAGCAAGTTCGTACCGCTGCGCGGCGACGACGCACGGCCCGCGTCGGCGCCCGCGCCCCGCAAGCCCGAGACGCCCGCTGCCCCGGCCGCCCCCGCCGCCCCGTACACCGGCGACCGGACCACGCAGCAGCCGATGCCGCCCAGGCCGCCGCTCGACCTGCTGGCCGAGCTGACGAACACGCCTCCGCCCCCCGAGACGCCCGTCCGCACCGCCGTCCGCAGGGTCAAGATCTGGACCCCGCTGGTCCTGCTCCTCTTGATCGTCTTTGCGATCGTGCAGATGGTCCGCCCGCTCCCGGACCCCGAGCTTCAGATGTCGGCGAAGGACACGTACACCTTCGAGGGCGGCAAGCCGTCCCTGCCGTGGCCCAACGAGGGCCAGGGCTACATGGCGGCGACCGGCCTGGGCCCGGTGGGCTCGTTCGGCGAGCAGAAGGCCGTGCCGATCGGCAGTGTGGCCAAGGCGATGACCGCCTACATCGTGCTCAAGGACCACCCCCTGAAGAAGGGCGAGGAGGGGCCGTCCATCGAGGTCGACGCCACGGCGGAGAAGGAGGGCGGGTACGACGAGGCGGGCGAGTCGACGCTCAACACCGTGAAGGAGGGTGACAAGCTCACCCTGAAGCAGGCGCTCTCGGCCATCATGATCCCGTCCGCCAACAACATCGCGCGGCTGCTGGCGCGCTGGGACGCGGGTTCCGAGAAGGCGTTCGTCAAGAAGATGAACGACACCGCCAAGTCGCTCGGCATGAAGAACACCACGTACACCGACCCGTCCGGCCTCAACGCGACCACGGTCAGTTCGGCCGAGGACCAGGTGAAGCTGGGCGAGAAGCTGGTGGAGATCCCGGCGCTCATGGCGATCACCGTGCTGCCGTCGTGGGCCGACCCCTCGGGTCACGAGTGGCGGAACTGGAACAACCTCGTCCCGTTCAACGGCTCGCTCGGCATCAAGACCGGTTCCACCACCAAGGCCGGCGGCAACCTCCTCTTCGCCGCGCACAAGATGGTCGGCAAGACCGACCAGCTGATCGTCGGCGCCGTACTGGGCCAGCACAAGAACCCGATCATCGACACGGCCAACGCGGTCAGCAAGGACGTCATGATCGCGACGCAGGATCTGCTGAAGAACGCGAAGGTCATCGAGAAGGGTGATGTCGTCGGATCCGTCTCCGACGGTCTGGGCGGCAGCACCCCGGTCGTCGCGACGAAGGACGTGACGGTGGTCGGCTGGGCCGGCCTCACGGTCAAGATCGAACTGACCGACGGCGGGAAGACGATCCCGCACTCGGCGAAGGCCGGGACACCCGTCGGCACCCTCACCGTCGGTGAGGGAACCAGCCAGGTGAAGGTGCCCGTCGCGTTGCAGGGCGATCTGGCCGAGCCGACCTTCGGGGACAAGCTGACCCGCGTCGGCTGACCGGTCGGCGGGAACGGCCCGATGGCCGGAACGACCCGATGACAGAAGGGGGTGCCGATCCCGGCACCCCCTTCCGTACTGCGTACGTGTTAGCGTCCCGAGGCAACTCGATGACGCTGGGACGGCGTCCTCACAGAGGCACGGGGCAGGCGGATCCGGGGAGACGGGGAGAGCCGTAGTGACCACCGCGGAGCCGGGGCCCGGCCATGAGGCGACCGGAAGTACAGGCATGAGGAGCGGCGACATCGGCGGCAGCGGTACGTGCACGGCCGCACCGTCGCAGAAGGACGCGGGAGCCCGGGGCGGCTTCGCGCCGCACACCGGCCCGTCGCGCGGGGCCCGCGCCGAACGGCTGCTGCGGCATCCGGTGACGATCACCACCGCCGTCGCCGCCCTCACCCACCTGCTCTGGTTCTTCTTCGGCGCGAACAGCGGCGGCGACCTCGCGGCCCAGGACGCCTGGGCGGAATTCGTCGGGCGGCATCCCGGTACGGCGTACAACCTGGCCTGGTACGGGGGCATGCACCCCGTCTCGTACAGCGTCGTCTCGCCGTATCTGATGTCGGTGCTCGGTGTGCGGACGACGATGATGATCGCCGGGACCGTGTCGTCGGCGCTGACCGCGCTGATCCTGGTCCGGGTCCGGGCCGTGCGCAATCCGTTGGCCTGCTCGCTCGCCGGGGCGTTCGCGTATCTGTGCAACGCGCTGTCGGGGCGGGTGACGTTCGGGCTCGGCATGATGTTCGCGGTGGGTGCGACGGCCGCGGTGTTCTGCTGGCCCCACCGCTGGCGGTACAAGCGGTGGGCGAAGGCGGCCGTCGCCGCGCCGCTCGCCGGGCTCGCGACGGCGAGCAGCCCCGTGGCCGGGCTGTTCCTGGGCGTGGTCGCCGCCGCGCTGTTCCTGAACAAGCGGCGCCCCGGCGCGTACGCCATCGGGCTCGCCCCGGTCGCGGTGGTGGCGCTGTCCGCCTGGCTGTTCCCGTTCTCCGGCACCCAGCCCATGTCCATCGCGACGCTCTCGCTGCCGTTCATTTTCGCGGTCCTCGTCTTCGTCCTCGTACCGCGCGACTGGAAGACGGTCCGCACCGCGGCGGCCGTGTACGGCGTCGGAACGCTGCTGACCTATGTGGTCGACTCGCAGATCGGCTCGAACGTCACCCGGATGGCGATGCTGTTCGCCGGGGTGGTGTTCCTCGCCGCGCTGCCGTACACCGCACCGCGCACCCGGCGCTGGTACGCGCTGGTCATCGCGTTCGCCGGGCTGAACTTCTGGATCGGCTTCAAGGGCGTCGACGACATCGTCCGCACCGCTCCCACCGCCTCCTGGGCGCGCGAGCTGGCCCCGCTGGTCAATGAGCTGCAACAGGTCGGCGCCGAGCGGGGCAGGGTCGAGGTCGTGCCCGCGAGCAGCCACCGGGAGGCGTCCGCGCTCGCTCCCTACGTCAACCTCGCCCGGGGCTGGAACCGGCAGGCGGACATGGAGCGCAATCCGCTCTTCTACGACGACACCCTGAACAGCGCCAACTACCGTCAGTGGCTCGACCGCTGGGCGGTGCACTACGTGGTGCTGCCCAAGGGAACGCCGGACTCCAACGGCGCGGTGCAGGAGGCACAGCTCGTCGACGGGGGGCTGCCGTATCTGAAGCCGGTGTGGTCCGACGCCAACTGGCGGCTCTTCGAGGTGGACGGCCCCGTGCCGCTCGCCGATCCGCCGGCCACGGTGGACCGGGCCGGTGCGGGCGAGCTGACCATCCATGTGAAGACACCGGGCCGTGTCCTGATCCGCATCCCGTACTCGCGCTGGCTGGCCCTGGTCGACGCCGAGGGCAAGAGCGTCGAGCGGCCGCAGGAGACCGAGGAGTCCAAGCGGCGCACGGACGAGAACACCCCGCGGACCTTCGTCAACAGCAACGGCTGTCTGCTCAAGGTCGAGGAGGACGCGGACGGCGACGAGTGGACGGAGCTGCTCGCCCCGAGGCCGGGCGTCTACCGGCTGGCCGCCCCGTACCAGCTGTCACCCGGCACGCCCTGCCCGGAGGAACTGCGCTGACGTCGCCGACCGTCAGCCGTCAGCCGTCAGCCGTCAGCCGTCAGCCCGTCTCGGCTGACGGCTGAGACGGGCTGACGGCCGGTTGGTTGCGGGGTCACAGACGCTTCGCGCTGCGCAGCGTCGCCGCGTAGTAGCCGTTCCCGTCGAGACGGGACGTGCCGCCCTTGTCGCCGATGGTCGGGCCGTTGGCTTCCTCGCGGCTGGAGATGAAGATCTTGTGGCCGTCGGTGTCGTGCCCCATGAACATGCCGACGTGGTCGAGCCGCTGCTTGGTGCGCTGGTCGAGCTTGAAGAAGACCAGGTCACCGGGTTGCAGCACATCGATGTTCTTCGGCCGGTCGGCGGGCGTGATGCCCTTGAGCGGGATCACGTCCGTGCCGCGGTGCGAGCGGGCCATCCCGTTGGCGGTGCGCGGCAGGCCGTCGCCGGAGGCGTCGGTGGCCATGAGCGGGTAGCGGGCCCGGTAGCCGAACACCGTACGGATGAAGCCCGAGCAGTCCATGGAGCGGGCGCGCTCGGCGCGGGGCTGCATCGTCGTGCCGTTGCGGAAGGTGTACGGGATGCCGAGGTAGTCGAAGAAGTCGGACTCCTCCAGCCGCAGGTCGTTGCCCTCGCTGCCGTTCGGGTTGAGCGGACCGAAGTTGGCGTCACCGGCGTACGGAACGCCTTCGTCGTCCTTCTTGACCGGGGCGTCGGCGACGTACTGGAAGGCGGTGGCGAAGAGGTCGTCCTCCTCGCTGCCGAAGAACTCCTTGAACCAGTCCTTGAACCACTTCTCGTTCTCGGAGCCCTTCTTCCACTGGTACGGCATCAGCCGCACCCAGTCCTCGGTGACGACCTTGGACGCGGTGGTGCTGGGCTCGGTGAAGGTGCGGCTGGGGCCGGTGAGAGTGGCGGTGCGGGCGCCGTCGGTGAAGCTGGCGAGGATCTCGCCGTCGGTGCCGCGCAGCAGGGAGCGGGACGGGTTGCGCAGCCGCTCCCAGCGCTGTTCGCCGTTCTTCAGGTTCGACGACTTCAGCGCCGGGTTGTCGGTGACGGCCTGCACGGCCGGGGCCTTGGCCTGTTCGTCCTTGCGCAGCTCGACGGTGAGGTAGGCGCTGCCCGCGAGCAGAGCGGTCACCGTGACGGCGTGCAGCGCCTGACGAGGGCGGCGCTTGGTCTTGGGACTCATGAGTCAGTCAGCTCCGGAGGGTCGGGTCAGACGGTCGGCAGCGCGCCGAGCAGGATGCCTGCGGTGAGAACGACATAGGCCATGAGCGTCACCGAGCCGGTCGCCAGCAGGGTCGCGCCCTTGGGCTGACGGACGAGCTGGTACGCGATCAGGCCGGGGACGATGAAGCCCAGGGTCTGGTTGGTGTACATCAGCGGGAACTCGATCGACAGCACGATCATCAGCGTCGCCTGGAAGATGACACCGGTGAGGACGACCGTGGAGAACAGCCGCTTGCCGTAGAGGATCACGACCTTCTGGAGGCCGAGCACCGCCACGTACGTCAGAACGGTCACGCCGACCACCATGGCCGCGCGCTGGAGGTCCTCGACGAGGGTGAGCGCCAGCCAGCCCGGGGTGATCATCCCGCCGGGGGAGAGGTTGGTCGTCAGGTAGCAGACCAGCGAGAACATCAGCCCCAGGGCGATGCCTATGGCGGCAATCTCAGGGGTGAGGACGGAGGGGATCAACGGGGTTCTCCTGGGTATTCCTGCTGGGCCGGGGCGGGCGGCCGGACCGGCTCGAACATGCCGCGGACATGGGGTGCGGGCCGTTCGGCCGGGTCTTCCGGACTCTGGAGCGGTGGCTCGTGGTGCTGCCGCTGCTCGTGCTGCTGCTGGTGCTGCTGGTGCTGGTTCTGTTCGTGGTGCGGCTGCTCGTGCTGCTGCGTGTTCTGCTGCTGCGGGGGCACCTGGTGGTCCTGCGACAGCTGATGCGCCTGCTGGCCCTGAGGCAGCTCATGCGGCTGCTGCGGCTGCTGGCTCTGGTGCGCGTGAGGCTGCTGGTGCTGCTGCGGCTGGTGGTGCTGCTGCGGCTGGTGCTGACGCGGCTGTGCCGGGGCGGCCGGGCGGGCGGTCTGCTGGTACCGCGCCTCGTACGCCTCGGGGTACGGCTGGTACGGGTCGAGGCGCGGGGTGTAGCGGGGGAGCGCCAGGGTCTCGTCGTGCCGCGGCTGCTGGGCGTGCGGCGACTGCTGCCGCCGGGCCGGGACCGGCGGGAGGGCGGCGGTGGCCGGGCCTTCGTCGGTCGGTGCGCCGGCCGGGTCGGCGGTGCGCGCGGGCGCCTGCGGGGCGGCCTGCGCGGGCGCCCCGTCCGACGGTCCGCCCGACGGGCCCTGCGGGGTCTCGTCCGGCGTCTCGTCGGCGGGCAGTTCGGCGAGGTGCTCCAGGAGCAGTTCGCCCTGACCGTGGATGTTGCCGATCGCGACCAGCGACGACGCCGCGCCCAGGTGACCGAGCAGCTCGTTCATGAACTCCTCGGGGTCGCGCTTGTCGCCGCCGAGGTCGACCGCGGTGTGGCGCCACTCCGCCGGGATCGCGTCGATGGCGCTCTTCGCCGGGTGACCGATCACGAACACCTTCTCCGGCTGGAGATCGGGGATGATCTGCCCCATCTGGCCATTGCGCTCGACCCGGTCGGGACGGCAGTTGATCACGACGTTGAGCGGCCGTTCGATCGCGCCGAGGTCGAGGAGCTGGTTGATGTTCATCAGCGTCGACTCGGGGTCGTTCGCCGCGAAGACGTTGGCGAAGCGCACCCGCTTGTCGTCATGGGTGCGGTACCGCTCGACCGAGAGGACACCCGGGTCCGGCGGAGCGTCGTACATGCCCTGGAGGGCGGTCTCCCGGTCCACGCCGAGGAGTTCGGCGACCGTCAGCGCGATGGCCACGTTCTCCTTGAAGGTGAACCAGCTGAAGCCGCGCAGCTCCTCGTCGCTCACCGTCTCCGGGTCCGCGTAGATCAGCTTGCAGTCCCGGGCGTCCGCCTCCTCCTGGAGGATGTGGAAGCGGTCCTGCTCGGCGGTGACACAGATGCCGCCCTCCGGCATGGAGCGGCACAGCGAGCGGGCCACGTCGTCGAGCGTGGGGCCCATCTCGGCGAGGTGGTCCTCACGTACGTTGCACAGCACACCGATCGTCGACCGGATCAGCTTGGACTGGTTGATCTCCTGGAGCGCCGGCATGACGGCCATGCACTCGATGACCAGTGCGTCCGGGCTGTAGGAGGCCGCGCGCCGCACGATGCCGATCTGCTCCACGACGTTGGCGATGCCGAACTTGCGGTAGACCGGCTCCTCGGTGGCGTCCGGGTGGATGAAGCGGGCCGCGGTGCCGGTCGTCTTGGCCACGGTGACCAGGTCGCCGCCGCGCAGGGCGCCCGCGCAGAGGCGGGTGATGGAGCTCTTGCCGCGGATGCCGTTGATCAGCACCCGGGTGGGTATGCGCTCCAGGTTGGTGAAGTGGCGCCGTTGTTCGACGATGCCGGAGACCAGGAGGATCACACAGCACACGACGAGCACGCCGTAGAGGAAGAGCACGGCCGTTCAGTTCCTTCCGACCAGGGGAGCGCTGTCGCGTTTGCGCTGCTCCTGGAGCTGCTGCCGGACAATTTCCAGACTGCGGGTGACCGCGCCGACCTCGTCGTGGTGGTGCGGGAAGAGCACGGTGCGCCGGTCGCCGTCGGCCAGCGACTCGGCCTGACCGGCCAGTTCGCGCAGCGGACGTACGACGACGATGTACAGCCAGCCGAGGCAGGCCACGGCGGCGGTGATGCCGAGCAGACCGGCGAGCACGGTGCGGTTCTGCAAGCTGTACTCGGGGATGGCGAGGCCGGACGCGGGCTGCCAGCTGACCACCGTCCAGCGGAGCTGCTTCGCGGCGCCGCCACCGGCGAAGGGCGAGGCGGCGGAGATCTGCACGCCGTCGCCGTCGCGGTAGACGACCGAGCCCGCGGGGGCGTTCATGCCGACCCGCTGGTTGGTGCCGGAGACCAGCTCGTCCAGCCGCTTCGGCAGGGAGTCGAAGGCGAGGTAGCCGGAGTTGCCGCCGATGACCCGGTGCTCGCTGTCGACCACCCGGACCTGGCCGAGCCCGGGGCGCTTGAGCAGCCCGTTGATGAAGTCGATCCGGAACTCGCCGATCACCATGGCGCCGTTCCGGCCGGGGATCTCCGCGTATCCGACGACGGAGGGCTCCTTGCCGGACTTGTTCACCACGGTGATGGGCTGGGAGAGCGGCTTGTCCTTGGAACCGTCGGGCAGTTCGCGCGGCTGCTCGCCGGAGCGGGCCTGGACGGTGCCGTCGGCGGAGCGTACGTAGATCGAGCGGTAGCGCTGGTGCTCGATGCGGGTGCGCTCCAGGACCTTCTTCATGTCGTCGGGGGAGGTGCGGTTGCCGATCAGCGAGGCGACGGACACCAGGTCGGCGTGGCCCTCGTTGAGGGCGCGCCGGACCCGGTCGGAGATGGTGTGGGTGCGCTCGCGCTGGTCGCTGACGACCTGCTCCGGCACGGCCACGGTCGAGTCGGCGCGGTTGAAGAGCAGCAGCATCGGTGCGGACCAGGCCAGCAGGAGGATGCCGCAGATCACGATGAGCGCGCGGCTGCCGAGCCTGCTGCGGCGCCCCGGGCGCCCGCCGTCGGACGCGGCGGCCCCGGAGTCGGCCGGTTCACCGAGGAGCTGGCGGCGCAGGCGCTCCAGGGCGCGCCCGATGCGCGCCGTCTCGCCGAACCTGGGGACGGAGACCGGGCGGGTCAGGTCGCCGCGGGTCAGCCGACGGCTCTCCAGGAACAGCTTCAGCAGCGGCCGCTGCACCGTGCCGAGCAGCAGCGCCACCGCGAGGGCGCCGATGAGCAGCAGGGCGGCGGCGGAGACCAGTCCGAAGAAGGGGCCCGCGACGCGGGTGGGGTCCTCGGCGACGTCGACCATGGCGACGACGGTGAGCCCGAGGGAGGTGGCGAGGGTGCCCTCGCCGGGCTGCGGACCGGCGAGCGCGGCGTAGCCGGCGACGGCGCGGTCGCCGCGGAAGGTGTTGCCGCGCAGGCTGCCGCTGACCCCGGGGAAGCCGCCGGAGCCGGGCTCCTTGGCCTTGAGCGGGTGCTGTGCGGTCTTGACGGCTGCCGTCTTGGCGAAGGCGGTCAGCTGCTTGGCGGAGCGCTTGGCGTCCTCGCGCTGCTTGGCGGTCTTGACCTGCTCCGGCTCCTGGACGCCGTCACGGCTGAGGATGTGCCCCGTGGTGTCGACGACGGCGATCGAGCGGAACTGGCCACGGCTGACGCCGGGGAAGCGGAGGCTGTTGGAGGCGATCAGCAGCTGCTGCGGCCGGTCCGGCCAGGACAGCAGGGCGAAGGCGAGCAGCCTGCTCTCACCGTTCTGGAGCCGCACGATGCGCGGGCTGAGCCCGTCCTTCTCGGCGAGCTTGCCGGTGTCGATGGCGGTGACCGGGACGTTCTCGCCGCGGGCGGCGAGCATCCGGCCGGACTTGATCTCGACCACGGCGGTGCCGGTCCACTTCTGGTAGACGCTGCCGATCTTGTCGAGCACGGCGTCGGGCGTGGCCGGTTCACCCGCGTTGAAGAGGCCCGCGGTGCGGGTGAGGTCGGTGACGCTCTCGTCGATCGAGGCGCGCATCGTGACGGCGCCGTCCTCGGCGAAGTGCTGCTGCGAGGTCAGCACCGCCTTCGGCACGGAGTCCTGGCTCGCCTTGCCCAGCCCGAGGGCGGTGATGCCCGCGAGGGACAGCAGGAGCGCGGAGAGCACCGCGATGGGGGGACGTATGCCACCCAGAAGCGACATATCGGCCCGCCGGCGGACCTTGTGCCGGCGCTTCGAGGACGAAGCGGCCATCGTGTTCCCCTTTGACTGTCTGCTCGGTTCCGGCGTGCTGAACGAGGCACAGCCGTTTGCTGGACATAAAAGCTTTACGGAAGGTTGTACGGAGCGTGGTGAGTGTGAGCTTTCCGACTTCCGGCACCCGGCCGGAACCACCGCCGTCCGGGGTCCCTCCCCGGGCCGTTCCGGCAGCCCGGAATCAGGGCGTACCGGCCGGGCCGGAGGGGGTGGAGGCGCTGGAAGACGGTGAGGTGCGCGGGGTGTACGGGCGTGCGGGGCCCGCGACCGGTCGGTCAGGTCAGGTCAGGTCGGGGTCCGGTGCGCCGGGTGCGGCCGGTCCGGCAGGTCGCCGGTCCGGCAGGTCGCCGGTCCGCCGGGGTCAGCCGACGGGGCCCGGCCCCGTACCCACTCCCGTACACACTCCGGGATCCGCTACTGGACCTGAGCGCGGGCCCGAGCGCGGGCCCCGGCCCGATCCCCGGCCTGTGCGTGGGCCGTGACCTGTGCGTGGGCCGTGATCTGATGCCGGACCCGAGCCCCGGGCCGACACCGGTCCGGGGCTGGTTCCCGGTCCGGTCGCGGGGCCGGGTCTGCGTCTGGATTCCGGGCTCACTCCGGCATGCCCTTCAGGGGTTTCAGCCCGTCCTTGACGGCGCCCCGGTTGAGCAGCGTGCCCTGGGTCCGCTCGAAGGCCATCCGGTAGCGGGCCCGCTCGGCGGCCGGCAGCTTGTCGGCGTTCTCCAGCGATGTCGCCAGATCCACCAGCCGGTGGTCCTTCACCCCCGCCGGATCGGAGTCCGCGACTCCGTTGCCGTCGGCATCCGGGGGGATCGTCAGCAGCGTCGGTACGTACCGGGCGTCCACGTCCCAGGTGGCGCCGCGTTTGTGGAACTCGAACCAGCCGATGACGCCCTCCTCGGTGAGTCCCGAGGGCACGTCGTGCCGCGCCACCTGGTTGCCCAGGCCGTACGCGATCCAGGTGTTGCCGATCTTCTCCATCGGCTGCACCACATGGGCGTGATGGCCGATCACCAGGTTGATCCCGGTCTCCCGCGCCAGCTTGCGGGCCAGCTTCAACTGCCCGTTGCTCGGGTCCGGATGGTGCTCGCGGCCCCAGTGGATGCTGAGGATCACCACCTCGGCACCGGCCTTGCGGGCGGCCTTCTCGGCGGCGGCGATCCGCTTGAAGTCGGTCTCGTTGGTCAGCCACGGCTTGTTGGCCGGGACCTTCCGCCCGTTGAAGCCGAAGGCGTAGGAGAGCTGGGCGACCTTCACGCCCTTGACGTCCATGATCAGCGGCTTGGCGGCCTCTTCGCTGCTGCGCGCGGAGCCGGTGTGCTTGAGCCCGGCCCCGTCGAGCGCGTCGAGCGTGTTCCGTACGCCGGTGGCGCCGTGGTCCAGGGTGTGGTTCGAGGCCGTCGAGCAGGTGTCGTAGCCGACGTCCTTGAGCGCCGTGGTGATCTGCGGCGGCACGACGAAGTCGGGGAAGCCCTCGAACGGCCCCTGCGGCTTGCCCGCGACCGGCTCGAAGTGGCAGATCGCCAGGTCGGCCTTGCTGATCACGGGCTTGATCCCGGCCATCAGCGGATGGAAGTCGATCTTCTTCCCGGTCTTGTCCCCGCCCGCGGCGGCGTCCTTGCGCCCCTGCTCGGTCAGCTGGGGGTGGATCAGGACGTCCCCGGCCGCGGCGACGGTGAAGGAAGGCCCCTCCTTCGTATCCGCGGAGTCGCTGCCACCACCCGGAACCGAGCAGCCGGTGAGGGCCGCGAGGAGGAGCACGGGCGCGGTGGCGCGAGCGACGGAGACGGAAGACAAATGGCGGGACACCCCTGATATTTTTATATGTCTATGGCACGGAAACCGACCTCGAAGGTAACGATCAAGCGAACACTGATCGGTATTGCCGTGATGGTCATCACTCTGGGGGCACTCGTGGCCCTTTTTGTTCCGTTCGGGGGCGGAGGGCCGAGTTCCGGGGACGACCGCCCCGGGGACTCCCCGACAGACGGCCGCGACGGCGTGGACCTGGCCCGTCGCATCACCGACTTCACCCATGACACGGTCGCGCGCAGCGAGTACCTGCCGCCCCTGCGCGCGCAGCGCCGTACCGCCGCCGAAGCCGTGGGGCTCTTCCTCGACGGACGGCGGGGCGAGGCCGGGCGGCGCCTCGACGGCATCGACTTCGGCATCAGCACCTTCACCGACACGGTGACCGGCCGCCGGTTCGCGGAGATCTCCGACCGGGCGGCGGAGGGCCACCGGGGCTGGGGCCGGATCTACATCGACCTGAGCGCCACGCCCCGCTGGTCGGTCCAGGTGCCGCACCCGGTGGCGGACTCCGGCAGCGAGCAGCTCGGCATCGGAGTGCTGCGGGCCCGGCGGGGCGGCGTACTCGTCATGGCCGGGGCCCACCGCAACGCCGACCGCAAGGGCCGCGCCGACGTGGCGCACCGCAGGGACACCGTCTTCGACGCCGTCTGCGACGAGCTGGCCGCCCGCCACCTCCCCGGCCTCCAGGTCCACGGCTTCGCCGACAGCACCGAACCGGGCTACGACGTGATCGCGTCCCTGGGCTCGGCGGACAAGGGCCTGCCGACCGCCCGCCGCACCGCGACGGCCCTGCGCCGCGAGGGCTTCGCCGTGTGCCGCGCCTGGGCCCGCCGTTGCGCGCTGGAGGGCCGGGGCAATGTGCAGGGCAGGGAGGCCGAGGCCCAGGGCGTGCCGTTCCTGCACATGGAGTTCAGCCGGACCGTCCGCGACGACGCGTCCCGGGTGCGCCGCGCGGCAGCGGCGATGGCGGCGTCGCTGCCTTCCTGAGGCGTTCACCACGGTCACCCGTGCCGCCGTAACCCTGTACCCCCTCGCGCCGCCGTACCCCCGCGCCGCCGCCCGCTCGTACGCCGGGGCGCGGGAAGTGCCGGCCCCGTCGCCCTTTCCCGGGAGCCGAGCGGTCCGAACCGCTTCCGTGTCACTGTGGGGGCCGTCCAAGTCCGGTTCGGCGCGGGGGGAACGGCGTGCGGCTGTCGCGGCCCATCACGGGGTGGGCGTTCCTGGCGGAGGTGGACGGAGCCCGGGTGGCCTGTCTGGCGGTCGGGGCGGCCGCGCTCAGCCCGGTGACCACCGGTGACGGGGCGGGCGGCAGCCTGTTCACCCGCGCGCACGCGTGGGGTCTGCCCGTACTCCTGTCACTGGACGAACTGCCCCTGGGCGGCCACCCCGTCGATCCCCGGTGGTGCGTCGCACGGGACGACACCGGTGTGTTCTCTGTCCACTCCCCCGACGGCGCGCTCTTCGCGCACGATCTCGGCCTGGACGTGCCGCCGGGCTGGCGGGAGACGGCGGAGAGCTCCGGATCGGTCGTACTGGTCGTCTCCCATGTGCTGCCCATCGGGGACGACCCCGTCCGTACGCTCACCGACGAGACGCGCCAGGGGATGGTGTGCGCCGGCCCCGTGCGCTTCGGCGAACCGGGCGGCGCGCGGGCCGGAGAGGACGGCGGCGGGGAAGGCGGGGAACGCGGGGAAGGCGGGGAACACGGCGAACGTGGGGAACACGGGGAACACGGCGAACGGAAGGTCAGGTTCCTGATCGACCCCGTCGGTGTGCTGATGGAACTGGCACAGTCCGTGTGCGACCGCGTCCTGTCGCTGGACGAGGCCAAGCGACGGGCCTGCGCGATGGAGCGGACCCGGCAGGACCTGGCCGAGCACGGCACGGGACCGGCGCCGACGGCCGCGACGATGGTGGACCTGCTGTTCCGGGAGGAGTTTTTCGACCCCCGCGGCCTGGTCGAGTTCATGTACGTCTACTGGCGGCTGGTCACCGAGGTCGCCGACGCCTGCGGGAGGGAGGCGGCCTGGCGGACCGCGGCCCTCCGGACCGTCGAGTCGGCCGCCCCACTGCTGGCGGACCGGTGCGAGCGGGCGGTGTACGAGGAGGCCGACGCGGTGGCGGCGCGGCTGGTCGACGCTCTGGACGACCCCGCCGAACAGGAGGCCGCGCTGCTGGCCGCCGCACGGCTGCGGACGGCCACCCGGGGGCCGGAGGACCTCGCCGCCGACGACTACGCCCGCGGCGGCGACGACACCTGGTCGGCCCGCTGGACGGCCGAGCTGTACCGCACATGGCACACCGACGAGGAGCCCCTCCAGGCCGATTCGCCCCGCCTGATGGCGGAGGCCGCGCACCTGATGGAGCAGGCCCTGGAGCTGGACGGCGGCACCCGAAGGCCCCGGCTCCTCGCGTCGTTGGCGCAGATCCTCGGGGGCGGGCGGGGGATCCACCCGGAGAGCGCCGGGGCCGCGCTCTCCGCGTTGCTCGACTCGCCGGACCCGATGGGGGAGCCGGATCTCGTCCTCTTCCTGCTCAGGGTGGTGGAGGAAGTGCCCCCGGAGACGGTCGGCCAACTGAGCACGGCGGTGTTCGGCACGCCCCTGGCGGACTTCGTCGCCGCCCACGGCAGCACCACGACCGCCAGGGCGATCAGCCAGGGCATCAACCTGGCCCGGGAACGGGCCGACCGGCCCCTGCTGCGTACCGTGCTCGACCGGGCGGAGCGGCTCGGCGTCCGGTGGGACTCCGCCCACCGCAGACAGCTGGCCGAGGCACGGCTGCACGTACTCCCCGACGACCCCCTCGGCTGCCCCGGCCCCGGCCAGGCGCTCCCGGAGTCGTTCCCGGAGTCCTGGACACCGGCGCAGCGGTCGGCGGCGCTGCTGCACATGGCGGCACACGCCCGCGAGCGGCGGCAGCCGGCGCTGGGGCTCACCCTCCTGAGGGAGGCGAACGGCGGCCGGGGCGAGGAGGTCCGGCTGCTGACGGCGGACCTGTACCGGCTGGCGGCCGATACGGGCGAACCAGGCCCCGGCCCCGTCCCGTTCCCGTGGGGCTATCGGACGTACGCGGCACTCGCCTACGCCTCGCTGGGCTTCGAGGAGCTGGCGCGGGCGAGCCTGGTGCCGTTCGTGCAGCAGCTGGGCGACCTCCGCGGGGAGGAGCTCAGGAACGCGCTGTACGCGACCATCGTCGACGTACCGAACTTCGACACCAGCGGCGCGCCCGAACTCGGCAAGGTGCTGCGCGACCTCGTCCACTCGGCGGTCTGGACGCTCGTCGCGGAGAGCGCCACCCTGCCGATGGCCCTGATGCTCGGCCTGCACCAGGCGGGCAAGGGGGCCCAACTGGGCGCCTGGCGGCGGATCGACGGACCGCTCGCGCCGCCTTCGGGCATCGAGCACGTCATCGGCAGGCTTCGGGACCTGGAACAGCCCACCGCCGACGCCGGCCCGGCGAACCTGCTGGACGTCCTCGACGCCGATCGCCGCCCCGACGGCCGGGACAGCACCCAACTGGTCCGGAACCTGCGCCGGCGCATCTCGTCGTCCGTCGACGAGGAACTGCGCCGCCGCTCCGCGCCGTTCGTCGACGACCAGCACCTCTGGGCGAAGGTCCCCGAGCTGCTGGACGACCGGACCGTGCTGCTGACCTGGTTCCTGCCGATGGCCGTGCGCGGAGCGGCCGTACTGCTCGCCGTCACCAGGCAGGGCCGGGAACTCGTCGTGCACCTCGGCGAAGACGCGGAGCCCGACGACGACCGGCATCCGGTCGCGGACCTGGTCGAGGCGGTCCGGACGGAGGTCGAGCGGGACCCCCTGTTCGCCGATGTGACACCGGAGGGGCTCCGGCTGCTGGAGTCGGGCGGCCTGCCGCTCGGCGGCGACCTCTGGGCCACGTGGCGCGACCGGGGCAAGAACCGCGTCCTGGCCTGGCCGCACGGCGCCCTGCACTACCTGCCGCTGGCGTTGTGCCGTACGGGAGGCCGGACGATCGCCGACGACTGGACGGTCACCACCATTGCGGGCCTCGAAGCCCTGGTGCCCGCCGAGGGACCGGCACGGCCGCGGCGCACCGCGGTGCTGGCCTCCGCCGCCGGGGGCGTGCCCTACGGGCTGCACGCCGAAGCGATACTGGAGGAGCACGCGCGCCGGGTCGCCGAGGTGGTCGGCGCGGAGGCTGTCACCGGGCCCGGCGCCACCAGGGACCGGCTGCTGGCCGAGCTGTCCACGGCGGACGTCGTCCACATCGCCGTGCACGGCACGTCGGACCACGACGCTCCGTGGATGCACTGCCTCTATCTCACCCCGGACGGCGACGACGATGGCCGGGTCTTCGCGTACGACGTGCTGGCGGCCGATCTGCGCGGCATCCGCCTGGTCACGCTCGCCGCGTGCGAGTCCGGGCTGGGACGGTTCGACCGTGCGGACAACATCCGCGGCATCCCCTCGGCGCTGATCACCGCCGGGGCCGGGGCCGTCGTCGGCTGCCTGTGGCCGGTGCGCCCGGAACCGGCCACGTACTTCCACCACCGCCTGCACCTCCGGATCGCCCACGGCGCGGACCCGGAACAGGCGTTCCGCGACGCCCAGCTCGCCACCCGGGCCCGGTATCCCCACTACCGTGACTGGGGATCGTTCACCTATCTGCACGGTCGGAGCGAAGGAGCCGGGGAATGACCGAGGTCCGGATGCACGAGGTCGCCCTCGTACCCGAGCGCACGCTGGGCAGCCCGGCCGACGGCGGACCGCTGCACGGCCGGCTGACCTTCGGCTGGGACCTGCTGCCCGCCGACCACGAGGGCGCGCCGCCGGAGTGGCGGTCCTACGCCGACGCCACCCCCGGCCGTGAGTTCCGCAGGCTGCTGATGGTGTGCTCGTTCCGCCCGGAAACGCCGACGGGCAGGGGGACGTTCCGCCACGCCTCCCTGGGCGTCGCGCTCTCCACCCCGGACCCCGGCGCACGGCCGGTCGCGCGGCTGATCGACCCGGGCGAACGCACCCGCCCGGTCGCCGTCTCCGGCACGGGCCTGAACCTCACGGTCAAGGCAGGCGTGCTGGACGTGGGCGTGACGAGGGCGCCGGGCGCGGAGCCCACGAGGGAGGAGTGGATCGTCCGCGGGCACGGCGCGTCCCAGCCGAACCCGCAGTGGGAGTTCCGCCAGGTCAAGCGCTTCCCGCTGGTCGGCGACCATCCGGTGTCCGCGCTGGTGGAGATCGTGCCCGACCGGGTGAACACGGCGGAGGTCCTGTTCGCCGCCGAGTTGGAACACCGCAACTGGGGCATCCGCCGCTACCGCGCCCACCTGGCCCCGCCGCCCCACACGATCATGCTGTCCGAGTGACCGGCCCCGCCCGAGCGACCCGCCCTGCCCCCCCGCCAATTCGCGGGTACGGACCCCAAGTACGTTCTCCAGTCCGGCGCTTGGCACTCCGGCGGGCGGCGGCCCGCGGACGGGGCGAGGCGCCGGACCGGGTGAACAACAACGTGGTGAACCCTTGGCCAACGCCGTACGCTCCCTCTGATCGATCAATGTATCCGTGGGGGGATATACATGCGTACAACCACGCGCCTCGCCGTGCTCGGCACCGGCATCGCCCTGGCCGTCGCCGCGACCGGGGCCACCGCCGCCCAGGCCGAGGACGGCGGCTCGGGCGACATCACGATCGACAAGGTCGTCATCAACGGAGGCAAGCCGGTCGTCGTCGGCACCACCAACGTGGTGTCGGCCAAGGTCTCGGTGACCGCAACGGACAATTCAGGCATCGCCAAGGCCACGTACATCAGCGCCTCCGGCCCGAAGCCGAACTACGCCCAGATCTGGGACGACGAGATCACCTGCGTCAAGGCGAGCGCCACCACGTCGACCTGCACGGGCACGCTGACGTTCGACCCGCAGGCGGCGGTCGGCTTCGTCGACAACAAGGCGGCGGCCACCTGGAAGCTCGGCGCACTGCTCTCGGCCAACGACCTCGACTACATCCACCGCGACGCGGCCACCACGTTCAAGGTGCAGCGCTACTCCAAGCTGACGGTCAACGCCTCGCCGGAACCGGTGAAGAAGGGCAAGACCATCACGGTCACCGGCAAGCTCTCCCGGGCCAACTGGGAGGACAACGAGTACCACGGCTACACCAACCAGTCGGTGAAGCTGCAGTTCCGCAAGAAGAACAGCAGCACCTACACCACGGTGAAGACCATCAAGACCAACGCGACGGGCAACCTCAAGACCACCGTCACCGCCTCCACCGACGGCTACTTCCGCTACAGCTTCGCGGGCACGTCAACGACCCCCGCGGTCAACGCGGCCGGCGACTTCGTCGACGTCCAGTAACCACGCACCACGCACCAGGCCTCACACACCATCCCGCACGCGCCGGGCGCCACGCACAGAGCCCTCCCGTTCGTCGAACGGGAGGGCTCGCGGCATCTCTGACCTGCTATGTGGTCAGTGCCCCCGGCAGGATTCGAACCTGCGACACCCGCTTTAGGAGAGCGGTGCTCTATCCCCTGAGCTACGAAGGCGGGGATCTGTCGGAAAATGTGTCGGAAATTGCAGCGAGTGCTGCGGGTCCGGGCACAGGTGACCGATGATCCGGCGGTGCGCCAGGGGACCGGCGCACCGCCGTCAGTGTAGCTGGTGGGGGCCGGCCAGCGGCGGGGCCTTTCGCGGGGTGGGCTCGTCGTTGCGTTCGTGATGCAGGGTGAGGCGCTACGGCTGGTGTTCGTGGGCGGTGCCGCGGGCGATGGAGTTGATCACCCAGGCGTGGCCGATGCAGAGGAGGAGAGCCCCGTCGGCGCCGTAGGCGGGGACGCGTTTGTCGCGGTGGGTGTAGCCGAGGGTGCTGTGGTGGAATTCGCTGTCCTGGCGGAAGCCGAGGAGGCGGCGGCCGTAGTCGGTGACGGGCGGGATCTGGCGGATGTGTTCGGTGTGGTTGAACCGGGGGCGCCGGGCGCCGGGTGCGGGGGGGGGGGCGAGTTCTTTATCTTCGCGCGTCTCGTACACGGGGATGAGCTCGCGGTGCGGGCCGTAAGGGCAGGGGATCTCGACATCGTGGTAGAAGCGGTAGCTTTTCTTGCCGACGCGGACCGGGTTGCCGCGGACAGGCAGCGGGTTGTAGAAGGGGACACCGTCGGGAGTTCGCAGGCGCGGCCGGTCGCGGTGTAGATGCGGTGGTTGCACTGGAGATAGGTGTAGTGCTTCAGTGGCCGTGGGGTGGCGCCGTGCTGGCGGGTGAAGACGGTCACTCCGCGGGCGATAAGGGGCGCACGGTGTTTGCCGCGCCGGACGGTGTCCTGGGTGAAGGCGAGGGCGCCCGGTGCGCGTTCGAGGATCTCGTAGGCGAGGCGGAGAGTGGTGGAGGCCTCTTCCTCGCGGTCAGGGTCGTCCTCGGGAGAGCGGTGGCGGGCAGAGTCGATGTTGAGGATGACCCGGCTGTGCGGGGTCCGGGTGCGGCGGACGCCCAAGGAAACGATCTTCTTGCCGTAGACGGTCCGGTCGCCTCCTTCGACCTGAAGTCCGGCATCGTGGTCGACACGATGTCTGAGCATGAGGCCAGTCTTCTCGTCGACGGTGACCTCCTCGGTCTGGTCGGAGGGCGGGCGGACGATGGTGGCATCGCCGTGAATGACTTGGCTGCGGTCAGGGCGGAGCCAGGAGCCGCGGGGGCGCGTCTCGGAGAGGCGGCCCAGGGCGAGGGCCTGGGTGATCCAGGCGTCGCGAGAGGCCTCACGGAGCTGAGGTAAGACATCGAGCATCTTCGGCTGGTATCCCGTCCAGTGGTAGCGCCGGGGACCGGTGTCCGGTAGGGCTTCGGCGTCGCCCAGGTGGCGGCGGACGCCTTCGCGGACGATGGCCCAGGGAGCGGCGTCTTGCAGAGTGGCGCCGGTGGAGCGAGCGGTGTCGTAGATCGCGATAGCGCAGATGTAGATGAGGTAGACGTAAGGCGGGTAGCTCGCGGGGCATCCGCGGGTGCCGGGGAGCTTGCGGGGGAGTGCCACGTCGGCCACCTCGTACACGGCGGGGTTGTCGACAACGTGCCGGAGCCGTTCGAGGTCGGGGATGGGGCGGGCTTCTGGGCATTTGGGTTCGGGCTGAAAATTGGCCGGGCTGAAGATGTCCTTGGGGACGGGCCCCACGATCCATTTTGGCTTCTGCTTGGCCGGGGTCTTCTTCCGGGCCTTCTTGGCTGGAGCCTTCTTTCGCCGGCTCGGGGAGGCTGTCGTTATGCTGCCGCGTCCTCCTCGGCTGATGAACAGAAGTTGAGTGCCAACGAGCTCGCCCGGCGGAGCGGTGTGAACTGTCAGGTGATTACCAACGTTCTGAACGGGGTGGTCTGGGCCGACATCATGACCGTGGCTGAACTGGAGGGTGCACTCGGCGTGATGCTGTGGCCCGCACACGTGAAGTGGGAGATTCCTGAGGCGGGCGACGCTGACGCAGCGAGTGTGGTCCTTCCGGAGTGATGCACGTGTGTGGATGCTGGCCCGGTGGCATTTCGGTAGATGTCTGCTGCTTTACCGAGGCCACCGTCAGCGTGGTCGTGACCGGGCGTTGTCCGTAGTGATTGACTGCACCGGATCCTTGCCGGAGATTGACTTTGACGTGTTTGGTGTTCCGGGACCGGCGCCCTTGGCCGTGACGGTATACGGCGTAAGAATCCGCGAGACCGCAGTGAGTAAGGGGCGCGGAGCGGAAACGTAGAGCCCGGCGGGCGGTAGGCCGCGCAGAACCGTTGTCACCAGCGACAGTGCGGTGGACTGCCCGTCCCGGCCGGCCGTGCTGAGGGTGCACATCTCCGCCAAAGGCGGGGCGGCTATGCCGGTGGTGCACCTGCCGGCTGCGGCGAGGATACCGATGGCTAGTGCTGTGACCGCGAAGGTTCACCGGGTTGGTCAGGTGGGGGGAGGGTGTACTCCCATCCGGGTTGCCAGTGGCCCGTGGCTTGGACGAGGTCTTCAAGTCGGGAGCCTGCAAGTAGGCAGTCCAGGGCCCATCGGTTGGCCGAGTGAGCGATCAGGAGAATGCGGTTGCCGGCCCACCGATCGGCCAGGTCGGTGAGGAAGTCTTCGGTTGCGGCCAGAACCTCGCGGTAGCTCTGGCCGCCGGGGAAGGGCTCGTCGATGTGCTGGCCCCGCAGCGGTGCGAGAACTGCTTGCGGACAGCCGTTGAGGCGTCCGTAGTTGCATTCACGCAGGCGGGGATCGTGGTGGATCGGAAGTGCGGTGCCTGCGAAGGCGATCCGCGCGGTGTCCATTGCGCGGTGCAGATCGGAGGTGAACACCGCCGCGACGCTGTCGTTGCGGCGGCGGTCGCCAAGTTCCCGGGCCTGTCGGCGGCCGGTTGCTGAGAGGACACCCGGCAGCCAGCCGGTGGCGATTCCGGCCTCGTTGTCGGTGGTGGTGGCGTGAGTCTCGTAGACAAGCTGGATCGATGTCATCGCCCTGTTGTTCATCGTCAGGCCGCCTTGAGAGGACGCCCGCCACAGCGGATGCCCTTCTCGCTGAAGGCGAAGACCCGGTCCGGGAAGTGCTCCAGGACGTGCTCGATGCGGTCGAGCTTGGCGTCGCGCTCGGGGTCGGGGGACTCCTGCCAGGTCTTGGTGCGCTGGAACGTGATGCCGTGGCGCCGGAGCAGGCACCGTAATGCCTCGCGGCCGATCCGGATGAGACGTCCGTGTACTTTCCGCAGATAGGCGGTGAGTTTGCGAATCGACCAGCGAGTGAAGGGTTGGCCGAGCTTGGTGGGACGGGTGGTGGCCGTCTGGACGACGAAGTCTTCGTCGTCAGGACTGAGCAGGCGGGGACGGCCTCCCGCCCACTGAGGGTCCAGGCAGGCCAGGCCGATCTCGTTGAACCGGTGGATCACGTCCCGCACGGTGTCCTCGTCGGCCTGGACCAGCTGACCGATCACCGGCACCCGGTTCCCGCCGGCCGAGGCGAGCAGCATCATTGCGCGCCGGTAGCGCACCGAGTTGGTGCTGCCCCGGCGCACGATCTGCTGCAACTTCTGCCCCTCCTGGTCGGTCAGTCTGCGCACACGGACAAGCTCGGCCACCGCGCCTCCAGCGATCGGGTCGAAGGTCACCGCACATCCAACCGCCACAACCACCAACCCGGCGAACCTATGCGGTCAGAGCACTAGGGAGGGGAAGTTCAGGGTGGTCAGGGCGAGGGGCCGCGTTCTGGAGCCACCGCCTTGGCCGGGGCGGTGGTGTCGGGGTCGTAGGTGAAGGCGGCGATCGCGCCGAACGCGGTCGGGAGGCAGTGCGAAGCGGTTCCCCCGCGGACGCGCAGGATTCCCGGTCCGACGTCGCCTTGGCTCCATGTCGGGTCACCCAATGCGACCGGGCGGATCGGGAGGCTCGTATCGCGGCCTGCCCTAAGGGCTGACTCTGTCGGGGATCTTGAGGATCCCCGGCGGGGCAGCATGATCAACAGGCATGCTCCGCTCTGTTCAAGGACCGATGCAGTTGCCGAGGTGCCCGTTGTCGCTCCATCCCCGTTCCGATGAGCAAGTCCCTTCTCTGACCGTGCAGATGGCGAGAGCGAGCAACCCGAACGGCACCACGGCGATGCGGGTGAGAGATCACCTGGGCGGGCTGTGGCGTGACGAGGACTTCGCCGACTGGGACCCGTGCGATGGCTGCCCGGGGGTCTCGCCCGCAGCTGGCCACCGTCTGCGTGCTCCAGTTCCTCCTCGGTCTCGCGGACCGGCAGGTGGCCGAAGCGGTTCGCTGCCGCATCGATTTCAAGTACGCGCTGGCCATGGAACTGGTCGATCCCGGCTTCCGCCACAGCGTGCTGGCCGACTTCCGCGACCGTCTCACCGAGGACGGCCGAGCCGACCGTCTCCTCGACCTCGCGCTCGCGCGCCTGAAGGAGGCCGGTCTCGTCTGCGAGCGCATCGCCCAGCGCACGGACTCCACCCACACCTTGGCCGCGGTGCGCGACCTGACCCGGCTGGAACTGGTCACCGAGGCCGTCCGCGCCGCGCTGGAAGAACTGCCCAGCGCAGTTCCGCACCTGCTGGCCGACCGGGTCGACGAAGAGTGGGGGCGCCGCTACGGTCGCCCGGTCCGTCTGGGCAAGAACCCCACCCGCCCCAAGACCAGGATCCTCGCCGCCGGAGGCGACGCCGTCCGGCTGATCGAGCATCTCGGGCAGCACGGGCCGGAACGCCTGTCCGGACCCCGCGTCCAGGCTCTGCGGCAGATCATGGTGCAGAACTACTACCACGACGGGTTGGGCCGCCTGCGCTGGCGCACCGCCGAGGACGGCGGCCTGCCGCCCTCGGCCGTCGCGGTCGTCTCTCTCTACGATCCGACGGCCCGCTACGCGCGCCGCGGACACGTCACCCGCTGGAAAGGTTTCGTCGCGCATCTCACTGAGACCTGTGATCCCAACAGTATCAACGTGATCACGGATGGTGGCCACCACCGACGCCACCGGCTACGACGCGAAGGCTCTGCCCGGCGTCCACACCCGGCTGAAGCGCCGCGGGCTGCTGCCTACCGGGCCCCTGGTCGACGGCGGTTACACCTCCCTGGTCCATCTGGAACAGGCGGCCCGCGAGCACCAGGTCACGGTCACCGGACCGTTGCCGGTCAACTCCAGCCGTCAGTACCGCAGGAACGACGGCTTCGGCCGCGACGACTTCCACATCGACTTCGCCTGCGGGCAGGTCACCTGCCCGCAGCGCGAGACCAGCGCGGGATGGCACGGCCCCTACCCGGCTTCCTCACCCACCGCGGCACCTTTGATCATCGCGCGGTTCACCAAGGGCCAGTGCCGTCCCTGCCCGGTCCGCACCCGCTGCACGGCCACCGCCGACAGCGCCCGGAGCGTGGGGTTTTCCCCGTGAGAACTCTGTGACCTGCAACTCCGCGTCCGTGCCGAGCAGCAGACACCCGAATGGTGGGCCCGTTATGCGGTCTGCTCCGGAGTGGAAGGCACCATCAACGAGCTCGCCCACGGACACGGCATGCGCCGCTGCCGCTACCGGGGACAGCGCAAAGCCCACTTGCAGCACGTATCCACAGCCATCGCCGCAAACATCGAGCGCCTCAGTCGACGGCCGCCGACCGCAGAAGCACCTCCGTCCCGGCTGCCGACCGCCTTCCAGAACTACCTGGACCAGCACGGAATCACCCGGCCGAGGACCTGGCGGTCTGCCAGAGACTGAGCAGACCGCCAAGATCCCCGACAGAGTCAGCCCTTAGCCTCGCGCACCGCGGCTCTACCCTGCCCGGGCCAGGTCAGCCCGTCGGCTCGGAGCACCAGACGCCGGCCCGGGCCGCCAGTACAGCGCTTCTGGCCGCGTCGTTCGCGTCCCTCTCGTCCAGCGGACGGCCGGTGTTGAGCAGGGCGGGCGCAGCAGAAGAGTGCGGAGACCACGGTGATGGCGGTCTGGGGGTCGGTGGCAGCGGGGCTTTGCCGCGGGCGACGGCGTCGGTGACGCAGATCCGACCAGTCGGCGATGCGGACGGCATGGAAGTGGAGGGGAGGGCTTCGGTGGCCTGGCCGTTGCAGAGGAAGGCGGCGATCAGGGCCTTGAAGAGGGGCTCTGGCGGGGCGGGGGCACGACGAGACGGGCGTTTGGCCTGGAGGTCGCCGTCGGGGGTGCCGGTGTCGGCCCGGGGCAGGTAGGAGTCTGCCGTGCCGATGAGGGGGGCCAGTGCATCCGGGGTGCCCCAGCGGCGGTAGATGGGCGGTAGATGGTGGTCTTGCCGATGTCTGCGCGGCGGGCGATCTCGGCGAGGTTGAGTGCGACGAGCCCTCGGCGGCCAGCGCGTCGTCGGCAACCTCGAGAACGGCTTCGCGGACGCGGCCGGTGCGCCAGCCGGGCCGGACGGTGCCGACGTGGCCTCGGGAGTGGCTGGGGTGGCGTGCTTCCCCGTGGGCGGGGAGGCGGGGATCGCGAACACAAGGCAGCTCTCAGCGCGGACCCCCTGACCTTCACAGTGCAGGGGGTCGCCACGGTGAGTTAACGCTGAAAATGTTCGGGCCTTGGAGAGGTATATGGCCTCGCTCGTGCAATCAGAGAGCGACCTGCCCTGCAACGGCCAACCGGTTCCCATGATCCGCAGTGCCAAGCGGTAGTCGCGTGGGCGATAAGCCCTCCGAGGGGATCGCGGAAGACGTCCCTCAGAAGGCTCCGAGTGTTGCTTCCGCGGCCGGGAGACGCTTGCCGAGCTCATCGCTGGAGATCGGGTAGCGATCATTCTTGACATTGCGGTAGCTGCGAAGCGCGCGCTCGATCTGGGCCTTGGAGTTCGGGGCGAGATGGGCCAACAGCAGCTCGTAGAGGGTCTGGTTGTTGTCCTTTGCGGGGATCATCTTGCCCTTCCGGGACGCACCGTCCGGAGTCTCCTGCCACACGGCAGAGAAGGGAGCTGCGGACATTCGCCAGTCGAGCTGTGAGAGCCGTCCGAGGAGAGCGGGCCACTCTAGCAGCCCCTGCTCGATGATGTGGCGGACAGCCCGTGCAACCTGCACCTGAACGGCAGGGCGCATGAAGGGGTGCCCCTCGCCGTCGCGGCCCTTGGGGGCACGCAGGTCCTTGGGCGCGGCGTGGGATTCGTACCGCTCTCGCAAGTTGCCGCAAGCCTTGAGGAGCTCGTCGATGCGCTGAGCCAGAATGTCGTAGCTCTGGTCGAGAACGTCGTCGTTTGCACGCTGCGATGTCTTGTTCATGCTGTCGTGAAGCCCGAAGCCGATCTCGGTGAGCAAGTCGTAGAGCACGCCGATCGTCGTCCACGCCGTGCCTGTCACGCTGACCTGGCGCGTGGCGAGCTTCAGTTCACCATCACTTCCGACCTTGCTGAAGATCTGAACTGTGCCGTCCTTCTTCAAGAACTCATGATCGTCGAGCAGTCGGCGAGTGAGGATCGCGAAGCCATCGTCCTCGTCCAGGGCAATGTTCTCCTGGGTGGTCGTCTTCACCGCGTTGCGGTTGATGTTGGTGAAGAGGCGACGGGTTCGGCGGCGGCCTTCCTCATCGTCGAAGTGCGGCACGACGATTACGCTGATGTCCTCGCGCCCCAGCTCGGGGTCGCGCTTTACTGCATCCTTGATCGCCTTGAGCCGGTGCTGGCCGTCGAGCGCGAAGAACTGGTGAGTGCCGTCAAAGGTCAGAACGCCGAAGTTGCGATCCATACCCGACAGGACGTCGCCGTTCTCTGCGTTCTTCTCCATTTCGAGCGGGATGTACTCAGGCGCGCCACCCCAAGCAGCGACGATGATGGCGCCGAGGAACCGGTTCTCGTTTGTGAGCAGGTAGTTGGTGATCTCGGTGGTGCGAGTACCGACTCCCCGCTGGATCATCGTGCCCAGATCCTGGTTGCCGCCAAGCTCATGAGCAAAATTGATCTCCCTGGCTACCGCTGCGTAACTCATCAGACAGGAGTAGTACTTCCAGTTTCCGACCTTCGCTTCGAAGGCGGGGACGAACGTTTTCGAGGGCATGGGTACCTCTTCTGAGTGGAGGGGCGGTCAGGACTGCCAGGCGTCACGCGGGGTGCCGAAGCGCGCACGCAGCTTCGGGCGACCCCGGTCGTTGACTGGAGGGTTGAACAGGCGGATGAGGCTCTTTTCCAACAACTCGATGCGGCTACGTTCCTTCACCGTGGCGCACCAGAACTCCAGTGGCTGGAGCGTGAGGTAGAGCGAGAGCCGCTGGTTACGGTTGGTAGGCTCATCCGCCGTCCACAGCGATTCGGGGTCTCCGCGGAGGAAGCGGCGGTAGTCCTTGTAACGCTGACGGATCGTGTTTCCCTGGTCATAGCGCGATGCACCTGCCTGCCCGATATACAGCATCTTCGGGAAGCTGCCGAAGCCAGGGATGCCGCTCGTCCGGAACTGGAACGCCGGCCGCCAGACGAACATGTAGAGGCCGGCCTCATCTGGCAACGCCGGGGCCAGGTCATCGGTGGCTGTGTGTATCTCCCAGGCGCCAGCGAACTCCTGCAGATCTGCGTCGAGTTGTCGACACCCATCAATATCGAGCATGCGGGTGAGGCCCACTTGGACCTGGAGGGCGGGGCTGTCTTCTTCTCGATAGCGCTGGGCTATCCGGCTGAGCGGATGTGCGTTTGTTGCGTTTGGGCCAGCCATGCGTCAGGCGCCCTCCCCTGTTCAGAAACCTTGGCCGAACCAGTGTGACAGGGGGTCTGGCAATTGATCGTGAACGAACGAAAGATGCCTGGCCCGCAGGGAGTTCTGCGAGCCAGACATCGAATGAAATGTGATCAAAGGTGACATACCGCGCAGGCGGCTGAGTCGTCGTCCTCGTCCAGCGCGTCCGAGAGGATCTCCAGCAGTGGACGGTTCGGCTTCACGCGCTTGGCTGCGCGGTCAAGGGCCGCCTCATGCTTGGCTTCGATCTCGTCGCGGCGTTCTATCAGCTCGCCCAGGGACTCGCCCTGGGACCAGGTGTACTTACGGCCCTGCATGGCTGTGTTCTGGTGCTTGAGCTTGTCCTCGTAGGCGACGGCCTTCTCGTAGAGCTCAGGGTGCCGGTCCTTGAGGCCCACCCACTCGTGCTTCCGCTGGAAGAAGCAGAAGTAGCAGCCGGAGCGAGTTCGCCACTCGTAGTAACCGGGGAGGCCGATGCCAGCTTCTTCGAGGATGCGGTCCACGCCTGCGCGGTCGATCCCGTCCTCGCGGAAGGGGAAGACCGCCGTGATGTTGGGCTTGGTGCTGACGTAGCCCAGCCGGTTCTCGTCGGCTCGGATCGCCACGTACGAGATCGCCTCGTCGTCGCCGATCCACTCTTCGAGGGGCCTGATCTTCAGGTTCTTTGTGCACCAGCGCATCTGAGGGCTGGGCAGAGTCCCCTGATAGACCTCCAGCCAATGATCGAAATCGCGGGAGGAGTTGAGCCGTGCGATGGGCTTGCCAAGGGCGCCTTCGAGACGGTTCAGGTATTCGTAGGTCTCGGGCAGCTCGGCCCCGGTGTCGCAGAAGAAGTACTCCATCTCGGGTACCCGGTCGCGCATGTAGATCGCGAGGGATGAGGAGTCCTTACCCCCCGAGATCCCGAGTACGTGGCGCTTCTTGCTGCTTGTGCCAACGGCATCTGTCACGGCTACTCCTTCCTCTCGGATGTGGCGCTGTCCTGTTCAGACAAGCGTTCAGCTAGTGCGGCGAGCAGGATGCGCGCGCCGTCCGGGCCCAACACACCCTCAGCTTGCCTGATGACACTGACAACGAGCTCGTCCGCGGCATTCCGCGCACTCTTGGGGACGTGGATGAGCGTACGCTCCTCTTTCCCCTGAGGTGTGGTGAGCGTCAGCAGGTGAGTATCGATCTGCCTCCGCTTCGGCTTTGCGCGCTTCGCGGTCGTCACAGGAAGCGTGGCGACCGACTCTTCCGTCGCGGCTTCCTCTGTTTCCTCGGCTTCCGAGATGCTGTAAAGGTGGCTCACCCGGTCGAGAGCGCGTGCCCTGTCCCGTACGATGCGCGGGAAGACATCCATGTCGCGGTCGGTCCAGTCCCCGAGGGCCTGGTTGACGAGCTGCACGACGACCGTGCCGAGCCAGTCGTCGTCGGGGAGCATCTCATTCGTCACGCGGGTCACGAATCCGTGGAGGCTGACTTCGAGAGCGGCGTCGGTGAAGCCTTGTAGCCGTTCGGCGAGACCGGTGCGGAGCTCCTGTGTGCTGGCCGCCGGAAGCCTGAACTCCTTGGCCAAGGTCTCCACCACGTACCCCCGCAGATTCTCACTCGCGTCAGTGAGGTCACCCAGGGCAGAAGTGAGACGCGAAATGAACGCCTCGGCCGCTTCCGGGTTCTTCTTGGCTCCCGGAGTGATCTTCTCGAAGCCGAGCGCCGTGGGCAATTCTTCGAAGACAAGCATGTCCGGGTCGGTAGCGCTGGAGAGTACGTTCCGGACGGCGAGGGTGTCCTCGTTGAGTCGACGTGTCTTGAGCGAGTATTGGTCCAGAACCATGACTCGTTCCAGCATCCCGCGAGTGACCGCGAGTAGGGCCGGATTGCGGTTCGCGCGGCTGCGGGGAATATCGACGTCCAGCGACTTCACGAGGCCGTCGATTACAGCACGACGCTGCCCTCGGTCGACGGGGGTCGACTTGACGGTGAAGCGTTCCGGATAAGGAACGTTGAGGCGTTCCACAATGGCGGCCGTGAGGCGCGGGCAGTAGTTGCCCTCCTCGAAGAGCGCCACATCGTTGCCGCGCAGGATGAGCCCGGCGACCACCAGGATCGGAACGACGCCGGCCTTCACACCGTACGGAGCGGCCATAAGGCGCTCGTAGATGTCGACGATGGGCGTCGGCTCCGTGGCCTCGTTCAGCGCTTCCTCAAGCGCCGCCCACACGGGCATAACGCTTGCGTTCGACTCAGCGGTCGGGCGTGCCATGCCATGGGTGTGGATGGTGCCATCGGAGCTCGTCCCGCCGCTGACCTCTCCAGCGGCGCGGTGCAGGCCCAGATGCTCCACGACCCCGTCATAAAGGGCGCGCTCCGCAGGGAACTTGTCCTCGGGCCAGCCGAGACGTGGCAACCCGGTCTTCTCGATCATCGCGGTGAGGACTTCACGACGCGTTCGAGCGGCATTGCTGGTGAGCTGGTGGCGCCCCACCATCTCGTTCCTGACGTGTGGAGTCTGGTGGTAGACCACGTTGCATGCCTCGGAGACGAGCCCTGCGTAGCTGCGAGCTCTGAGCTCCTGGGCGG
The DNA here is from genome assembly GCF_042799335.1 of Streptomyces sp. NPDC057697. Classification (NCBI taxonomy): domain Bacteria; kingdom Bacillati; phylum Actinomycetota; class Actinomycetes; order Kitasatosporales; family Streptomycetaceae; genus Streptomyces; species Streptomyces sp. NPDC057697. Next base: position 56,376 of record NZ_JBHVJA010000007.1, read on the forward strand.
GCTCGCCGTCGGTCTCCTCACCGCTCTTCCAGAGGTACCAACTCGACTCGTCGCTACCAGGTCGGAATGCCTCGGCAAGCAACGCGGTGATCTGCTGGGAAAACTCTCCGGCTCGTTCGTTGACCTCGCGGCGGGCAACGTGATCAAGCTCTTCGTCGCCCATGAGGTCCTGAAGCGCGACGAGAGTGGTGCCAGCGGCCAGCACTGCCTGCGGATTCTTGGTCAGCCCGACCACGACCGGAAGTGGGGAGTCCACTCGAGGCGTGCTAGTCAGGTCGCCGAGGTGGAAGACGAGCATCCCGTCCGCCGAGTCCTGCACGATCTTCGGGCCACGCAGCTTGACCGTCTGGTGGCTGACCGCCGTCACGAAGTGGCGCTGCATGCCAGTGAGCTGACTGTGCGCGCCGGCTGCGACCGCGTTCGGAAGGACGTTGGTGCCGAGGTGCTTGTTGAAGTAGCGGACAACGTCGTCGGGCTGGAGCTGAGAGGCGATCTCACGTACCCGGGCGTCGATATCGACATCGGTGCCTTGCCAGATCCGGTACTCGTTGCTGTACGACCGGTGAACGACGAGCCCGTCCTTCACCAACTTGTCCAGTCGCTTCTGCATCTGCTCGAAGCGCTCGACATTGGTGGCATCGATCGGGTCGTTCAGTGCGAACTGAATCATCGCGGGGGTGGCCCGGAGCAGACCGTCCGCATCGATGAGATTCAGGACGCCGATTGCTTTGAGGAGCTCCTGGTCCTCCTCCGGGAGACCATGGGCCTCCTCCAGGCGAGCATCGATCTCCAGCCACCGGCTCGCCTTCGATGAGGCAAGGATCGTCGTGCGTCCCGCAGAGAAGAAGAAGTCGTACAGCTGAGGGATACGGAGGGTGGAGGCGCGCTCCGGCGATGCGTCAGCGAAGGCGTCCAGACTGCGCCGCACAGTGAATGGCTCATCGTTGACCAGGAAGCCGCTAAGACTACGGTCGTTCTGACCGATCTGCGATGCCATGAGCGGAGCAGTGAAGGCCGTGAGCGGGTGCAGGGGATACAGGTTGGCGAACGACTCGACGGAGATGTCGACCACCGAGTGCAGCGACTGCTCATGCCAGATGCCGTGAGCGGCCTTCGCCTGGGCTTCGATCATCTTGCGATTCTGCTTCGACACGCCAGCGTGGTTCAGCTTTCGCTGGAGGAGATAGGCCGCGTCGCCGAGGTTGGGCGCGAAGGTGACGTCCTCGAAACGCCCCTGGATCTTGGCCCATTCCTGGGTCTGAGCTGAGCTCGCCCGTGAGGCGTAGTCAGTAAACGCCAGGTGCTGCAGGGTGAAGATGAAGAGCGGCAGGCCCTTGGCGCCAGCGCCCCTTTCTGCAAGCAGCTGGAGGAGGAAGACGTCGCTTCCAGCGTCTCCGCTCTCCTCCGCCGAGACCAGGTGCTCCAGTGTCTTGCCGAATTCGTCGACGATCAGCAACAGCGGCGCCTTGCCGCACAGCAGGGTTACGGCGTTCAGCAAGCTGTCCGATGTCGGCACGTCCGTCTCAACGCAGGCGCTCATGACAGCGGACACGTCCTTCGGAACGCGCTTCTTCCACTTGCGTTCCACTGCGGTCTGCAGAGCCCGGTGGATCGTGACAGCCAGCGGCTCACGACGGGCGGTGGTGACCGCCCCCAGGAAACCATCGCCGGTGAGCGCCTTCCGGGTCTCAGCGATTTCTTGCGCCAGCGCGTTGTGCGTCGCAGAGACTGCTTTGTACGCAGCACTGCCGCGCTTCGCATCGTGCCCAAGGAAGGCGTCGATCAGGTTCGCGAGCGTCGACTTACCGGACCCGTACGGTCCCGTGAAGGACCATGCGCGGGAACGCTTGGGGTCGCGCAGGGCGCTTCCCACGCGCTCCAGCACGTCCTGGGCGCGGACGCCGACATACGGTGAGTGCAGGTCGGAGTCCTGGACATCGCGCTCCAGATTGGTGGAGCGGAACTCCGTACCAACGAAGCTGATACCCGAAGGGATCTGCGCACCAGTGCTCTTCGACTTGGTGTGCGGGGAAGGCTGGGTCGCCGTGGTCACGCGAGCTCCTCGTTCATGTCAGCCCGCTGGGGGAACAGTCCCTGCGTGGCCTCAGCGTCATCCGTGGTCTTCGTCAGGCCGGGCTTCTGCCGCGCCCACTCTTCAGGCGTCGGGAAACCATCGCGCTCGCGCACGCGGCCGTACTGCTCATCGAGGACGTCCCAGGCGAGGGTCTCGGGGTTGTCCGCGAAGCGCAGGCTCCGCTGGCCGAGCGACTCCACGACCTCCAGCTGTGGGTGGCTCTCGACGAAGGCTTCGATCGATCGGGAGAGCTCCGGCTCACGCATGTGGAAGGCGCGTCCGGGTGCTCCGGGTTCGCTGGCGAGCCGGGCCAGTGAGATGGAGTCCGACTGGCGGGAGAAACGCGCTGCGTAGTCCAGGCAAGCATGCACGAGGACGCGCGGCGGAAGACTGGGCCGGATCCCGCTGGTGAAGCGGTACGTGCGCTCTTTACCGCGCCCCCCCTGGTACTCCAGCAAGCCGAGCTCACGGAAGGGGCAGAGGAGGGAGTCCTCGAAGCTGCCCGGAGAGAGCGGGTTCGCGTCGGGGTCCGGGGCGTACATCTTGATGAAGCACTCGGCGTCACGGGTGATGGACTCTGCGGCCGGCCACTTTTCGCGCGGGAAGCTGCTGTGCACTTCACGCGTGATGAGTGTGGTCATCTCCTCGACGGTAACCCGGGCAAGCGGAGCGAGGTGGAACATCACGTACCAACTCGGCGCGAGGCACTGGGCGTCCTTACTACCAGAGACGAGCCACCAGTGCAACAGCCAGAGGCTGCCGGTGTCCTCGAGATAGGGGTCGGCACCATCCTCGTCCAGGAGCCAGCGGGCCCGCCAGGTCGGTGTGGCCGCGAGCGACCGTGACTGGTTCTCGGCGCTGTTGTACTCATGAGTGAGTTTGAATGCCTGCGACCAGTACCGCATTGAATAAACCATGTTCTTACCGACACCGAGACGCACCAACGCGTCCGGAGCATGGAAGAGCATTTCATCCTTCTTTACCTGAAGGTACGCCTTGTGCAGCCAGCCGAAACGAGGGGGGAAGCTTTCGTGGCGGTTGAATTTGAGTCCGACAACGTCGGAGAGGCGGCCTTCTGGCATTATAGTCGAGCCCTTCATTTCAAGGTGTGGGTAAAAGATCTTTGCAAATTCGGTCAAGGGCCGGCAGTGGCGTTCATGAGCGCCTTTACGTGTGTTACTGCTCGAACTGCGGCGGCAACGGCGCGGCGGATTTCCCGTTCCGTGGTGGCGTGCCCCAACGAGAAGCGGATCGTGGCGTCAGCGTCTTCCCGGCCGAGCCCCATGGCGACGAGGACGTGACTCGGACTAGGTGCACCTGCGGAGCAGGCGCTGCCGTCGGAGGCGGCGACGTCAGGCATTGAGGCCAGGATTGCGTCGGCTGGAGCGCCAGGGAACGTGATGCTCGTGACGCCGGGCAGCCGAGGGGCTGCGGAACCGTTGACGTAGCTGCCGGGGAGGCGAGTGAGTAGCTCGTCCTCCAAGAGGTCTCGCAGCTTGGTGATGCGTGACGCTTCGTCGGTGAGATCACGGGTCGCAGCCTCGGCAGCGGCCCCCAGTCCGACAATGCCGGGCACGTTGAGTGTGCCTGCTCGCCAGCCACGCTCATGTCCCCCGCCGAAGACCAGGGGTCGCTGTGAAAGCCGTATACCGCGACGGATGAACAGCGCACCGACGCCCTGCGGCCCTCCGAACTTGTGGGCCGAAAGTGACAGCAGGTCTACGTCGAGTTCCCTCAGGTCGACAGGCAACTTGCCGACGTACTGTGTCGCATCCGTGTGAACCAGTGCACCGACTGAGTGAGCGGCCTCGACTACGGGCCGCAGATCGGTGATCACGCCGGTCTCGTTGTTCGCGAGCATGAGGGAAATGAGAGCCACGTGGTCCCGCTGAAGCGATGCGGTGAACGTCCCCAAGTCGATCTGCCCCAGACGATCAACCGGTAGGACGTTCAAGGAAGTAGGAGTCTCACTTGTGAGTGCCCGTGCGGTCTCCAAAACAGCCGGATGCTCAACGGCCGAGGTGACGATCAATCCGCCCTCAACGTAAGCAGCTTGCAGGGCAAGATTGTTGGCCTCAGTGGCACCGGAAGTGAAGATGATCTCGCCGGATGAGCAGTTCAGCAAGTCCGAGAGCTGTCGGCGTGCTCGGTCGACCCTGCCTGCGGCGTCGCGGCCTTGATGGTGGATGCTGGAAGCATTACCCACAGAGTGGAGCGCCTCCTGCACGGCCTTGAGCGCCGCCGGCCGCATGGGGGCAGTCGCGTTGTAGTCGAGGTACACAGACTGCGCCTCGGGTGTGCCTGCTTCCATAGAATGCCCCCACTCACTGCGATTCGCTCCTTATGCCACTCCTGGTTGCTCTTCGCGACCGGTAGCTCGTGTTCCACCAGGAGTGCTCTGAGATCCTAACGAACCATCGGGGCGAGTGGGAACGGCTCGCCACAGGAAGAACGGGTGCGAGCGGGGCGTGAGCGTCTCCCGCCGAGGAGCGCCCCCTTCTGTTCACAGGCGTCTGATCAGGACGTACGCACGCCGAGCGCTGCCTATATTTGCGCTGTCCGGCCCTTTGCCGGTGGTCGGAATTACTGTTTGCTACACGTGGTGACCAGATTCATGGAAGCGTCAAAGAGCTGATACCGGCGTGCGGGGGAGGGACGGAAAGCGCGTGGTGAGTACGAGTGAGGCGCCTCACCTGAGGTGCGAGAGGGTGGATGCCGGATGTGTGCAACCGGAATTGCGTTCGCGCGCGTTCTTGACATAACTTCTTTGGATACGTGTGAGAACTCCTCGGTGACGAGGAGTGCACGCTTCTTGGCCTCCTGTACGGACGCACTGCTGATGATCCCATGCTCCGGTTTGTGGCGTGAACGCCGGGTTGCCTTCTATCTTCCGGAAGGGGTGGACAAGACCCAGACGGCGATGAATATGATCAGCGAGGAGGGGATCGCTGAGCGTGCGGCGGAGAATATCGCCGAGCGTCTGATGCATTTCGAAGAGGAAAGGATCGTCTCGACTGGGCCCTGGGATCTCAGGTGGGGGCGCGAGTTTCGATGATCCAGGGGACGGAGTTCCACTGATGGGCGCGATGTTAAAGCTCGTACGGGATGGAATTCCGGAGATCATCCGCCGGAATGGGGAAGAGCCTGCCACGTGCGTCGCTGGCGCGCCGGAGTATCGGAAGCGGTTGCGTGACAAGTTGAGTGAGGAGGTTGGCGAGTTCCTTGAGGTCGAGGAAGATTATTCCAAGGAGGAGCTCGCCGACGTGCTCGAAGTGGTTTACGCGCTTGCGCAGGATCTGGGCATTACACTGGAAGATCTTGAACGCTGCCGTGCGGAAAAGGCCGCCGAACGTGGTGGCTTTGAGAAGCGCATTATCTGGACAGGCATGGAGAACGGCAGCGGCCGACCGTAGGCGAGTCCAGCTTCGCCGGGTGGGGTGTGTGGGTACCGCCCCAGTCGTTTTGCGGGGCGTCGCGTCAGCGCGCCTGCGGCTGGTCGTCGTTGGGTAGCGTGCGGCTGCCGTTCTGGTGGGGGGACGCTCTGGGTGGTGTCGTCGAGGCGGTACTGGTCGGACTGGATTCAGTACACCCGCTGGAACAGGGAGCGGCCCCATCCTCAGAAGAGCGAGATGGGACCATCGGGGAGCCAGCCCTCGATGTATCCCGTCGTGAGAGTGACGACCCCCTCCGGGAAGATCTCGCGCCTGCGCTTACGCAGGTTCTTCAGTGTCCAGCGAGCGTGGGTGGCCGAGCGTTCCTCGAGTCGGTCGCCCTCCGCGCTGCTGATGTGGATGATGAAGACGCGGGTGGCCGTCGCACGGTCGAACTCCCAGTCCGCGGTGTACTCCGTGTGGCGCCTCCCGTGGACGGGACCGAAGCGGGGCGCGAGCTCAAACTCCTTGGTGAGGAATGCCGTCGCTGTCGCGCGAAAATCAACGCTGCTCGTCATCCGGACCTGTGGAACGGTTCAGCCGCCGCAGCATCCGCCGCACAGCATGAGCCTTTGTTGCTCGTCTAGGAGCAACAGGTAACAGCGGCGATCAAGGCGGAGCCACGGGAGCCGTGGCGTGGTGCATTCGGGCATGACTGAAGACTCAGCTGCTGCTACTTGTGTAGCAAGTCGGGAGGTTTGAATGGGGCACTCATAGCGAGCCAGGCACCCCCTTGCCCACTGCTCCCGCTCGTGCCAGCTGTGCGGCGATTACTGGCTCACGTTGACCTGTGCAAACCCGGAAAAGCGTTAGGGAAAATCGCGAACCGCGTTCGTAGAGCTCCCAGTGCACAGATCGTGGCCTGCGGTGATGCAATTTCCCACAGACCCTACGAAGGCGGGGGTTTGGAGAGGATCTCGGAGGAAATCCAGTGAGTGGATCTTCGGCGAGGACGCCAAGCCCGATGGTCGGACGCGGTCCCGGCGCGGTCGCACCGCCGGATGGTAGTGCAGCCGACCGTTTCAACGGCTGACCAGGGACCAGCGTAGCGGATGGAGATCCGGACAGGGGCCTGGATATGGGGAGTGGGCCGGGCGTCGGGCGGCTGTGGGGCTGTCGGTGGCTGCGCGCCGGGAACAGCGGGGTCGCCTCGGCCGAGGTGATGAACGCCGCCGGCTCGTCGCAGACGTGGACGAAGGTCGCTCCGGCGGCATCCTTCATCCACGACCTCGGGCCGTACGGCACGGGCATCGACATGGCGTACCGCCAGCAGGGCCTGAATCGCGGTCATGTGTGTGGGGAGTTACGCCCATCCGGTTCGGAGCTCCGTCAACACGCTCCTTGAGGATCACCCGGAAGTGATCTTGCCAAGCCGACACTCCGTGTGACTTCCTGGACATGTACGGCAACCGTCTGTAGTGGACGGTCGACGAACGGCGAAGGGATGACGATGAGCGCTGCCCAGTCGGGAGCCACGAGTGGCGAGGACTTCGCCGCTCCCATCAGTACGGTCGCGGGGAACGGCACCGCAGGGGACGGCGGGCCCGCGGTCACGGCTCAGGTGGGTCGTCCGATCGGGATCGCGATGGACAGGACGGGCACGCTCTACGTCGCCGACTACGGGGGGCACCGGGTCCGGAGGATCACGACCGACGGGAAGATCAGCACGGTCGCCGGGACCGGGTCGGGGACGTTCGGTGGGGACGGTGGTCCGGCCGCCTCGGCCCAGCTGAAGAACCCGTACGGGGTGGCGGTGGACAGCGCGGGGAATCTCTACATCGCGGATTCCGAGAACTACCGGGTCCGGAAGGTGACGCCCGACGGGAAGATCAGCACCATCGTCGGCTCAGGCACCTCGACGACCTCCGGCGATGGCGGCCTCGCCACCGCCGCCCGGCTGAACCGCCCGACCGGGGTCGCGGTGGGCAGCGACGGCGTCATCTACATCGCTGACAGCGGCGGCCACCGGATCCGGAGGATCACGCCCGACGGGAAGATCAGCACGGTCGCCGGCACGGGCTCGGCGAACTTCGGTGGGGACGGCGGTCCGGCCACCTCCGCCCAGCTGAAGAATCCGTACGGCGTCACCGTGGACGACGAGGGAAACCTCTACATCGCGGACCGGGGCAACCACCGCGTCCGGAAGGTCACGGCCGCCGACGGGAAGATCAGCACCATCGCCGGCACGGGCTCCGCGAGCCTCGGCGGGGACGGCGGTCCGGCCACCTCCGCCCAGCTGAACAACCCCTTCGCCACGGTGCTGGACAGCACCGGCGCGCTCTACATCTCCGACTACGGCAACCACGCGATCCGCAAGGTCACGGCGGACGGCGTGATCGGCACGGTCGCGGGCACCGGCACCGGCGGCATCGAAGGGGACGACGGGCCCGCCGTCGAAGCCCAGTTGAAGAATCCGGCCGGGGTCGCGATGGACTGCGTCGACACCCTCTACATCTCCGACCACAACAACGGCCGGATCCGGAAGGTCGCCTCGGAGAAGATGGCCGGGCTGCCCGATTCAGGTGCGGTCGTCTCCTGGGCCAACGTCCGCAGCAGGTTGCGGATGGGGGTCCTGAGGGAATCCGTCAAGGACGGGGCCGAGATCCACCAGTCGCTCGCCGCCCCCAGGGAGCACCAGCGGTGGCGGCTGGTCGTGGCGGCCCAGGACGACGGCGAGGTGCTCTACACGATCGAGAACCTGCGCAGCGGCAAGGTCCTGGAGGTCGCCGGAGCCCACGGGTGCGACGGGGCCGTGGTCGCACAACGCGCCTACGAGGGGGACGACGCGCACCACCAGCAGTGGCGCCTGATCCCGGTGGGCTCCGCGGACGGCGCCCCGCGTGCCTATGAGATCGCCAACCGGAACAGCGGTCTGCTCCTGCGCGTCGGCACCAACGCGCGCACCCCTGTCCGGCAGCACGCGGTGGAGGGCGATCACCGCAACCGGCAGTGGGAGCTGCTTCCCGTATGACGCACATGGGGTCAGGGGCCGCCTTCGCCCCTGGCCCCACGTCACACCACCAGGCCGCTACGAGGAGCCGGACGGGGCCTCCGCCGTCGGCTTGGGGGGCTCGGGGGGCCGGGTGAAGTCGCTCTTGCTCGGCTTGCCGGCCAGGTCCGCGTCCTTCTGGAGGCCACTGTGGTCCTCCACCGTCGCGGCGGACTTCTGCATTCCGGCCGACGCCGCGTCCGACACCGATGCGGGGTTCTGCGCGTACTGCTTCTGCTCGTCGGCGGCGACCTGGGTGGTCTGGATGAAGGAGCCGAGGAAGCCCAAAATGGCCCGCGCCTCGGGAGAATGCTCCTGCACGGTCTTCGCCCGGTCGGAGGCTCCGTGGATCGATCCGTTGAACAGGCTCGGGGTCGTGTCGTCGTACGTGCTGTCGTCGGCGTCCTCGAAGTCGACACCCGCGCCCGGCTGCGGCCTGACGCTGTCGGTGGTCACCGAGAACAGCCCCGCGCCCTTGTCCGCGGAGCCGAAGATGTTGCCGAACACCATGGTCGTCACCTCTCGTCGTCTCGTGTCATCTCTTGCCGCCCCGCGTCATCGGGGCCCGGTCAGGGCTGCTTGTGCAGCGCGCGGTCGCTGCCGGTCAGGCTCTCCTCCGCGAACATCGTGTGGTCGACCTCCAGGGCGGAGACGACCTCGGCCCACCCCTTCATCCGGAAACCGTTCCCGCCGGCCAGGTCGATGTCACCGATGTCGCGGGCGACCAGGTGGTCGAGGCCCGGGTAGTCCCCCGACTGCGGGGGCGACAAGACCTTCACCGGCACGTCGTACTTCACCGCGAGCAGCCCGGAGAAGGTCACCGGGATCTCGTACGTGTACTCCTTGCGCTTGCGCCGCTGGCAGACGAGGGTCCTGATGCGGCAGTCCGGCGGGACCTCGCCGGAGATCTGCGAGTTCGACGCCCAGCTGGTGGTGAGGGTGCCTCCGACGGAGGCCGTGATGCCCAGCATCAGCTGGGCGTTCAGCTCCGCGCTGCCGGTGGCGCTGCCCAGGGTCGTGAACGCCACCGAGTTCGTCACCGCGTTGGCCGCGGAGTTGGCCGCCGAGTTCTTCACGCCCGTCTCGGTGGCGTCCGCGACGTCGAGTCCGACGTCGTCCTTGCTGTTCTCGTTGGTCTCGGTGTGCGTGGTCTTGTTCTCCAGGTCGTTCTGGAGCTGGGCCTGGAGCTGGGACTGGAGGTCCAGCTGGAGATGATTCTGCAACTGCAACTGGAGTTCCGCGCCGACGCTCCCGCCGAAGGTCAGCTGGCTCTCCCCCGCGAGGGACCAGGTGACCTCGTTCGACACGGTGAACTCGACCGAATCGGTGAAAGTCATCGTGGACTCCTCGCTGCGGTTGGCATAGGTCCGCGCGGAGAACATGTCGGGCGGAGGCTGGTCGACATTGCCCCGCTCCTCGATCAGCGGCTCCCCCAGGTTCATGTACGCGAGCCAGCCCAGCCGGTACGCGGAACCGGGAAAGGACCCGAAGCTGGATTTGTTCAGGGAGAAGCCGATGGGCTTGTGCGGCACCCCGTAGTCGTCGACGTAGACCAGATTGGGGTGGTCCAGGATGGACTGCCAGTTCTGCTCGATATTCAGTTCCCGCAGGTTCTTCTTCGTCAGCGGCTGGCGCTTGGACCGTTCCAGGTTGTACGCGTTGGAAGGCATTCCCCGTCCTCAACTGCTCGGGTCGGACCACGCTCGGTCAATGGGAAAGAGAAATCTGTGCACGTTTCGCCCATGGAAGTTATCACGCCCCGATGAGGTGGAAAGATTCCGTCGCACATCACCCTCAATCGAGTGAGAGGAATTCAGCCACCACTCGTCGCCTGTCCCGCTCGTGGGTGGTTTGATCTGCGATCCTGTCGCTTTTGATAGGTTTTCGCCCGGTCATGCATTCGCTTTTCTGGATTATTGGGCACGGAGGCGATTGAGCCTCGGCAATAACGCGTGATAAACCACCAGTGCACTGAGCTCCTGACGCATTGTTCTCCCCATCCAGAACAGATGAGGTTTCCGCGATGTACACCCAAGAACACACCGCGATGTCGAATTTGGTGGTCGGCGGACCGGTGGCGGTGAACAGCTATGACAACGCCATCGTGGCAGCACTGCTCGAAAATCGGCCGGTGATGCTCGTCCATGCTTTCAACGGCGGCTATCTGCGGCCCGCGGAGCTGAAGGAGGAGAGCCACGACAAGGGGGTCAAGCTGGCCACCGCGCTCGACCCGGCCACCAAGGAGGCGCAGGGCCACCTCTGGTACATCACCCCCGGCGGCTTCTTCGGGCAGCGGCCGCTGTACTTCATCGAGAGCGCCGCGGGCCAGGTGTCGCCCCGGCCGGCCGGCCCGGCCGAAGCCGCGGCCGGGCGCGGCGACGACGGCACGCCCAAGCCGCGGCGCAGGCGTATCGCCGCGCACCAGGAGGCCCCCCGGAGCACCGCCGACACCGTCCAGGTCGGGCTCCCCGACAAGGTCGGTGAGAAGTGGCGCGGCAAGAACGGCGCGCCCGAGGACACCCAGCTCTGGGTCGTCACCGTGACGCCCTGGGGCGGGATCACCTTCGTCCCGATCACCCACCCCGACGCCATCCTCGGGTTCAAGGACCACGCGGTGACCGCCGACAGCGAGGTGCGCCTCACCTACAACTGGGGCGGGGACTTCACCGGGACGGTCATCAACACCTTCTACCCCCGGCTGCCCAGCGAGTGGAACGTGCCGTACCACCACGTCTTCACGTGACCCCCCGGTTTCACGTGCCCCCGGTCCCGCCACCGCCGCACCGGAACCGTCCCGAGCCACCGCCCGTACCGCCGCCTGGAAGAGGCACCACGATGCCCGTGCCCACGGAAGAACTGAAGCTGGAGATCGTCAACGCCGCCACGGGGGAGAGACTCGGCGCCAAGCCCGCGCCCAGCGCAGACGGGACGCTGGTCGTCCGCGCCTTCCCCGATGACGGCCCGAGCCCGGACCTGTGGCAGTTCACTCCCGTACCGGCCGCTTCGGGCGGACACGAGGAGGACGACCAGGCGTATGTCGTCCGCAACACCATCAGCGGCAAGGTGCTCGACAACCCGACCGCCGCCGACCGGGGCGTACGCCAGTGGGACGCCGGAAGCGGCAAGAAGGGGCAGCAGTGGCATCTCGTCCCCGTCGAGGGCGAGGTGGGCCTCTACGTCATCGAGGGCGTGGCCGACGGCACCGTACTCGATCTGTCGTCCGACCCCGGCGAGGACGGCACCCGGGTCGTCCTGCGCGAGCACGACGACGGCGCGGAGAGCCAGCGGTGGCGGTTCGTACCGGCCGAACCCGAGCGCACCAGCGACCCCGTACTGCGCTGGGCGCCGCTGAGCCACTGGAACAGCCGGCAGTCCTGGAGGCTGGGCCCGTCGGCCGCGCTGCGGCCCGCGCCCGACGCGACGCCCTCCTTCAGCGATCTGCTGCTGGTCCTCGAAGGGTACGGAAGCAACCAGGACTCCGGCGGGTGGAAGAGCGACGCGGTCACCCCTCCGCCCGGCGGACAACCGACCTGGTGGGCCGGGCCCGGGGCACGTTTCCTCGCCGACGTCGCGGGGGCCGGACGGGCGGACATCGTGGGGATCAGGCCCACGAAGGGGGCCGTGACGTCGGCCGGCAGGGGCGACGGGACGTTCGACGAGGAGAGCCCGCTGCACCAGGGGGCGACCGCGCCCGACCCGGCGGACCTGTGGTCCTTCGTGGACCTGACGGGCAACGGCCGGCCCGACCTCGTCGTCCTGTGCACCGGCGGTGTCCGGGTGTCCGCCCAGGGCGAGGACGGGACGTTCGCACCCGCAGGCGGCGAGCTGGCCCTCAAGGCGTTCGGACACGGCAAGCAGGCCGGCGAGTGGGCTGCCGCCAAGCACCCGCGCTTTCTCGCCGACACCACCGGTGACGGGCGGCTCGATCTCGTCGGCTGCCACGACGACGGCGTCTGGGTATCGCTCCAGGACGAGGAGGGAAAGTTCGCGCCGCTCGGCGACGAACCAGCGCTCCGTGCGTTCGGGCACGACGAGAAGGCCGGTGGCTGGCTCGTCGACAGGCATCCGCGTTTCCTCGCCGACACCACCGGTGACGGGCGGCTCGATCTCGTCGGCTGCCACGACGACGGCGTCTGGGTATCGCTCCAGGACGAGGACGGAGCGTTCGCCGAACCCCTGTACGCCCGCGACGACTTCGGGGTCGATCAGGGGTGGAGCTCGACCGAGGAGCACCCCCGGTTCCTGACCAGGACCACCGGTGGCGGAGCGGTGGACATCGTCGGTTTCGGACCGCAGGGCGTCGTCGTCTCGCACGGGCGCGGTGACGGTACGTTCGCACCCTCGAAGCTCGTTCTGAACGACTTCGGATCGGCCCAGGGGTGGACGAGCCGGAAGCACCTCAGGCTGCTCACCGACGTCACCGGCGACGGCAACCCCGACATCGTCGGCTTCGGCGACGAGGGTGTCTGGGTGGCGCACAGCCTCGGCGACGGCCGGTTCGAGCAGGCCCGACTCGTCTGCCGCGGCTTCGGGTACGGGGAGGACGCGGGCGCCTGGCGGGTCGACCGCCATCCACGCTTCCTCGCCGACATCACCGGTGAGGGACGCGTCGACATCGTCGGCTTCGGCGGACCGGGCGTGTACGTGGCCCGGAACCTCTTCCGCCGCTTCAGGACCCGATAGCCCTCGGGGACTCGCCGGCCGTGTCCGTACCGGCCTGCGGTGGCCAGGGCGAGCAGGGAGGCCCGGGGGCTTCGCGTTCGAGCGGCCTCCGGGCACGCGGCGTTGCCCCGGCCGCGGCTGCCGGGTCCCTTCCGTGCGCGCCGTTGCCCAGGAGCGAGACTTCAGGCGTTCCGCGTGATCGCTCCGTCCGGGATCCGCTCTCCGACGGGGTGGTGTGAGGACCCCACCGTGGTGGTCCGGCGAACGTGGCCGCTCCAGGCGGCCAGCCGTGCTGTCACCCAGCAAAGGTGCCGGGTCGACGCCTGAGTGGGATCGCTCCGAGATCTTCTCCACGCCGGCCCCACGGAGGCGCAGGCCGTGGTGCCGCTGCGACCTGCTGCTTGTTCGCGCGGGGGTGTGCGGCGCCGGGCAGGCGGAGGAGGTGAGGGGGCGGCCGTACGCCTTAAGATCCACTTCGGCGGATGATCGGAAAAGGTCTGCGAAGGATGGGGTCAGGGATGTCGGACCGGACCGGTCGGTTACGGGGTGCCGTGGCGGGCGGCAGTCGGCGGATCGTGGACTCTTCGGCGTTCGGGGCCGTGGTCTTCTGCCTCATCGTGGGCAACGCGGCCCTGCTCGGGGCCGAGACCTATACCGGTGCCGTGCATGACTGGCATGGTCCACTCAAGCTGGCGGAGCACCTGTTCCTCGCGGCGTTCACCGTGGAGATCCTGCTCCGCGTCGCGGCGTACGCCGACCGGCCCGGGGACTTCTTCCGTGACCCGTGGAACGTGTTCGACCTCGTGGTGGTCGCGCTGGCGTTCATGCCTTTCGCGCGCGAGAACGCCACCGTGCTGCGCCTGCTGCGGCTGGCGCGTGTGGTGCGCGCGGCGCGCTTTCTGCCGCAGTTGCGGATCGTCATCGTGGCCGTGGGCAAGAGCCTGCCGGGCACCGTGAGTTTCGTGCTGGTCGGGGCGCTCCTGCTCTACATCTACGCCATGGTCGGCTGGGTGTTCTTCTCCTCGGCCGACCCGGAGCACTACGGTTCGCTCGGCCGGGCGGTGCTCACCCTCTTCCTCCTGATCACCCTCGACGGCCTCGGCGATGCGGTACGGGCCGGCCTGGAGGTCTCCCGCTGGACCATCGTCTACTTCGCCTCCTTCGTCCTGCTCGGCTCGTTCCTCCTGGTGAACCTGCTGATCGGGGTGGTCATCAACTCGCTCCAGGAAGCGCGCGAGTTGGAGACCGGGCGGAGTGACGAGGTCCCGGCGCCCCGGGGTGCCGGGGCGGGCGCGGAGGTCGGCTCGGAGGCCGAACTGCGGGAGCGGCTGGCCGCCGCGCGCCGGGCCCTGGACGACATCGAAGCGGGGCTCTCGCGCCACAGCCACCTGTAGCCGCGGCCGGGGCCGGTCAGTCCCGGGAGTTGCCGAACAGCAGGCGGTACGCGATGAGCAGGACGAGGGAGCCACCGATCGCCGCGCCCCAGGTGGGCAGGTCGAAGAACTGCTTCTCCACCGGGCGGTCCAGGAACCGGGCGGAGATCCAGCCGCCCACGAAGGCGCCCGTGATGCCGATGAGCGTCGTGCCGATCAGGCCTCCCGGATCGCGGCCGGGAAGAAGGATCTTGGCGATCGCGCCGGCGAGGAGGCCGAGGATGATCCAGCTGATGATGCCCATGTCGTTCTCTCCTTGTCCGGCCGTGTCCGGGAGCGTCTCCGGTTCGGGTGGCCGTCGTGTGTTGCTCGGTTGCGCAAGCTATGGGAATTTCTAGGACGCGGGCGCGGTGCCGGTGGTTGCGCGTCCCGTCGACGGGCGGGGTGTCGGCGAGGGAATCGTCACTTAATATATTGCGCAACTGTGGAACTCAAGGTCTCCGGAACACGTTTGAGTGCGATGTGTGACGCGCGATGAGCGATGCGCGGCATGCGTCGAACGACGAACGCCGGAGCGGCTGCGGAGGAAGTTCATGGGTGTGCCCCTGACCAAGGGCGGAAACGTCTCATTGAGCAAACAGGCCCCCGGCCTGGCTGCCGTGACGGTCGGGCTGGGATGGCAGGTGGCGGCCGGGTGCGAGCTGGATGCCAGTGCGCTGCTGTGCGACCGGGCGGGCAGGGTCCTGTCCGACCAGCACTTCGTCTTCTTCAACAACCTGAGCAGCCCGGACGGTTCGGTCCGCCATTCCGGAAGCGGAGGGGACGCGGGAGGGGGCTCGGGAACCGAGGAACAGATCGTTGTCGATCTCGCCAGGGTTCCGGCCGAGGTCGCGAAGATCGTCTTCCCGGTGTCCATCTACGAGGCCGCGGCCCGGGGTCAGGACTTCGGGCGGTTGCGCGGTGCTCACATCCGGGTGACCGACCGGGAAGGGGGCGTCGAGCTCGCGCGCTACGACATGGCGGCCGGGAGTCTGTCGGCGGAGACCGCGATGGTCTTCGGCGAGTTGTACCGGCACAGCGCGGAGTGGAAGTTCCGCGCGGTGGGGCAGGGATACGACTCCGGGCTCGCGGGCATCGCCACCGACTACGGCGTCGATGTCCTGCGCGAGGCGCCGGAGGCACCGTCCACCGCTCCTGCCTCGGACGGCGGAGGAACGAGCACGTACGCGCCGCCCGCGCCGACCCTGCCTCCTCCTCCGCCGACGCCTGCGCCGACCCCGCCTCCTGTACCGACACCCACGCCGACCCTCGTCGTGCCGCAGCCGTCGATGGCCGTCGATCCACCACCACCGACAGGGAGTTCTCCCATGACCTGCTTCTTCGACCCCGGCCACGGCCCCGGCACGACACCCGTGACGTGGTCCCCGCAGTGGGGCGTGCCCCGGCAGATCCAGGTGTGCGGCGGCTGCGCCCAGCGGGTGCAGACCACGCCTCCGCCGTACTACACACCGCCCCAGCCCGGATATCCGCAGGCCGGTCAGCCGCAGGCCGGATACCCGCAAGCCGGGTATCCGCAGCAGCCGCAGCAGGGGTATCCGCAGGACCCGCAGGGCGGCCGCAGATTCGGTACGGGGGCGCTCATCGGCGCCGGTGCGGCCGGGCTGGTCGGAGGCGCGCTGCTCAACGAGGCATTCAGCGACGACGAACCGGATGTGATCGTGAACAACTATTACGAGGACTGAACGGACCGAGAGGACTGGACGGAGCGAGCGGGCTGAGTGGGCCGAGCGGGCTGAGTGGGCCGGCTGACGGTTCCGCCTCGCGCCCGCCCGGCCTGGAAGCGCACGGGCGCCCGGCGCCGGACACCTAGACTGGGCCGGCGCACGGGACGGTGTGCAGGACGGGACGGGAGCGGGTTGTGGCGGCAGACGTTGGTGACCCGGAGGACCCGCCCGCCGAGGTACTGGCCGAGGCAGCCGCCGCGTTCGGGTTGCTGGCGTCCTCGGCGCGGCTGCACATCATGTGGGCGCTGGCCCAGGGCGAGAGCGATGTCACCCATCTCGCGGACCGGGTGGGCGGGGCCCTGCCCGCGGTCAGCCAGCACCTGACGAAGCTGAGGCTCGCCGGTCTCGTACGCTCCCGCCGCGACGGCCGGCGCCAGGTCTACTACGTCGACGATCCCGATGTCGTGACCGTCGTCCGGCTCATGGTCGGCCAGTTGGCCGCACGTGCCGAGACGGCGTCGTCGGTGCCGGTGCGCCGACTGCGCGGGGCCGGTGCCTGACGGCTCCGGGATCGGCGACGGGTCCGCGGCCCTGTGGGCCGGGCGGGCCGGGATGCGAATTCCGGTGTGACGAGGACGGGTGTGAAGCACCATGAAGGGCCCAGGCACACTCTAGGTGTCGTGCCCGTCGTCAAAAAGGATGATTCATACATGATTACGCTCACGAAGGAAGATGGACCGGCGGACCTGGATGGAGTGACCCATCTGTCCATCGGAGTGTCCTGGGACCCCACCGCAGGCAGCAGCGGCGGGGTGATGGGGATACTCCGCCGCAAGTCCGGTACCGACCTCGATCTGATCGCCATCGCGATGCAGGGCGGGGACCCGGTGCGTCTCGCCGGCCTCGACTCCCTGGACCCGATGGGCAACGGCTCGCTGGTGCACAGCGGCGACAACCAGACCGGACGCGGCGACGGGGACGACGAGACGGTGACCGTCGAGTTCGCACGGATCCCGTCCCACATCACGTCGATCGTGTTCGTCGCCGCCGCCTACAAGAAGGGGAGTTCCTTCCAGAAGGCGCGCAACATCAGCTTCAAGGTGTACGACGCGACCGGTGGCAGCACCCAGCAGGTCGCCGACATCTGGCCGAGCCTGCTCACCCAGGACAACGGGTGCGCCGTGGCCAAGGCCGTGCGCGTGGGCAGCAGCTGGAAGCTCGAAGTGATCAATACGACCGGGAAGATCAAGCAGGGCAGCGAGCATGCCCTGATGCGCTTCGCCGTCAGCAAGTAGCGGGCAGCGGCCTGCCCCGCGCCGGGGCGCGGCCCGCCCCCCTGTCGGGCGGAGGCCCGCCCCCTCGCCGGACCGACCCGCCGAACCGATCCGCCGGACCGATCCTCCGACCTGTCTCTGGGGGCCTGCCCAGGGGCAGGTCGGAGGATCGGTCCGGTTGTTGGTTGTCGGGTTGTCCTAGCCGTACGACAGGTTGGAGCACAGGTCGTCATCGGCCGAGCGGGCGTCGTCCGCCACGGTCTTGGGCACCGCTGCCCCCGGGCCCTCGGACCCCTTGGCCGAGGAGACCTCGGCCGTGTACGACCGGCCCAGGACCACGCTGACGCCCTCGCCGGACGCCGACTCCAACCGGGCGCCGGGGAAGAGTCCGGCGACGTTCTCGGCCCGGCTCCGCTGCCCCGGTCCGTACTCGATGATGGTGTCGGCGTGGTCCTGGGTGCTCGCGTTCGCCGTGCCGGTGACGGTGAAACCGTGGTCGGTGAGCGCGGTCGCGGCACGGGCGGCGAGCCCCTTGGTGGTGGTGCCGTTGTAGACGGCGACGGCGATGCCGTCCCCGGAGACGGGCGCGTCGGAGGCCGGCGGGGCGGAGGCCGTCGCCCCGCCCTTCTTTCCGCCCTTTCCGTCGGCGTCCTTCCCGGCGGCGCCTTTACCGTCGGCGTCCTTCCCGCTGGCGTCCTTGCCGTCGATGGTCCGGTCGGCCTTCAGCGCGGCCCAGAGCTCGTCGGCGTCCGGCTGGACGATCGCCACCCGGGCGCCCTCGTACCGCCAGGGGATGGTGACGAACTTGGTGTTGTGCAGGTCGATGTCGCGCAGGGCCATCGTGAAGGAGATCAGTTTGTCGGCCGAGCCTAGGCCGGGGTCGACCGTCATCGACCGGGTGGCGGCGTCGGCGAGCGGCAGCAGCTTGGTGGGAGTGAGGCCGTCGCTCTTCACCCGTGCGATCAGGCTGGCCACGAAGGCCTGTTGGCGCTTGATGCGGCCTATGTCGGAGCCGTCGCCGATGCCGTGCCGGATGCGTACGTAGTCCAGGGCCTTCTGACCGGCGACCGTCTGCTCGCCCTTGTGGAAGAGGAGCTTTCCGCGAGTGGTGCGGTTGGGGTTGAGGTCCTGCTGGTGGATGTCCTGCGGCAGACACACCTTCACACCGCCGACCACGTCCGTCAGCGCGGCGAAGCCCTTGAAGTCGACGACCACCGTGTGGTCCACGCGCAGCCCGGTGAGTTCCTCGACGGTGTTCTGGGTGCAGGCGGGGCTGCCCTTGGCCGTCTGCCCCACGGAGTAGGCCGCGTTGAACATGGTGTTGGTCCGCGTCTTGGTCCAGGTGCCGTCCGGCAGCTTGCAGGGCGGGATGGTGACCAGGGTGTCGCGCGGGATGGACACGGCGACGGCGTGCCGGTGGTCGGCGTAGACGTGCAGCAGGAACGCGGTGTCGGAACGGCCGATGTCGCCCTTGTCCCCACCGCCCAGCGCGCTGTTGCCGCCGGTGCGCGCGTCCGATCCGATGACGAGGACGTTCTCGCCCTTCGCCGCTGCGGGGCGGTCCCCGGAGATGCCGTCGGCGCTGAATGTGTCGATGTTGCCGTTCAGTTCGAGAAAGATCCAGCCGAGCCCGGCCGCGCCGAGCACGAGTATGGACAGGGCTATGGCGAGGGCTATGCGCAGCCGACTGCGTTTGCGCCGCCGTCCCGCGCGAGCGTTGCGTTGCCCCGCGGGGGCGTTGCGCCGGCCCGCGCGTCCGTTGCGCCGTCCGCTCTCGCGCGGCGCCGGTGCCGTGCGCCCGCGCTGCGGTGGAGCTGCCTGGTGGCTGGTTGTCATGTGTACGCCCTCATCCGTCTGCCTCATACGAAGGGGACGTCTGGCCCCACTGCAAGGTTGTACAGTTGCGCAATGTAGCAAGCGTTACAGGTGGTGCGGTGCGCCCGGTACCCACCTCTGCCGGATGAAGAGAATGGGGTGGGCGGGATGCTCCGCAACGGACTGGAACCCTGGCACCTGCTGATCGTCGCGATCGTGGTGATCGTGCTGTTCGGCTCGAAGAAGCTGCCGGAGGCCGCGAGGTCCCTGGGCAAGTCGATGCGCATCCTCAAGAGCGAGGCCAAGGCCATGAAGCAGGACGGCGCCGCGGAGTCCGCTCCCGCTCCTGCTTCCGCTCCCGCCGAGGACGACCCGGTACGGGAGGCGCCGCGGACCATCCGGGCGGCGCCGGGCGACGTCGCGTCGGCCCGTTCCGTCGCGGAGAACGACGCCGCCCGCTGAGTCGCGCGCGGCCCCCCTCAGGGGCTGGCCCCGTCGAAGCCGTACCGCAGTGGCTCGCTCTTCACGCGCAGGTCGCGGCGGTAGATGTGCAGCGCCTCCGCGCGCATCTCGTTCGACGGGGCTTCCAGCTCGCAGGGGCAGGTCACCTGGATCGTTCGCGGCCGGTCGGCGACCCGCATCCGCAGGCCGTCCGCGGGGCCGCCGAAAAGTACCGCTGCTTCCCATGTCGCCCGGTCTCCTGTGTCCATGACGACAGTTTAATCATTGCGCAACTTTTAAAGTGACGTGATGTGAGTCACGCCGTGCGTGGAGCCTCGTGGTCGCATGTGTGGAGTCCTGTGGTCGCGTGCGGGGCGCCCCGTCGCGCCCCGTCGCGCCCCGTCGCGCCTGGTCACGCTCGTGGCGCCGCATCGCGTCCCATCGCGCCTCGTCGTGCTTCATGGCGTCATGTGGCGTCGAAGTGGTCGATCGGCGCTCGGGGGGTCGCATCCGACCTGGGCTCCTTCCTCAGGTCCACCCGCGTTGGCGCGGCCGTGCGCTCGGTGACCGCTTCTCCTGTCGAGCGGAGCGCGTCGACGGCGGCCGCCAACTCCTCCCTCGGGTCCAGGGCGTTGCGGATCTCCTCCAGCTCGACGCCGAGCCCGAGGCCCGATCCGGGCCCCGGGCTCTCGCTGTCACCGCCGCTGCCGTTGCCGCTGTCGAGTACGTGCTTGCGTACGAATGTCTTCGGATCCAGGTCCTCGAACTCGAAGTCGGCGAACTCCGGGCCCAGTTCGGAGCGGATCTCCTGTTTCGCGCTGTCGGAGAACTCGCGGAACTTCCGGAGCAGCGACGCCGCGTTCTGGATGAACTCGGGCAGCTTGTCCGGCCCGAACAGGAGGATGGCGAGCACCGCCAGTGTCACCAGTTCCAGGGGGCCCACATCGGAGAACATCCGGCACCTCTCGCCTTCGCGGTCGTGCGACCGGTCGCCACCGGGGCGGCCCCGGTGTCAACACTTTAGAGGTTGCGCAAGCAGAATGACTATCGAGCTCGGGTCCGATGGGCTCAGTGGGTCCGATGGGTCCAGTGGGTCCGATCGGTCCTGATGGTCTTGTCGATCCAGCCCGCGTAGGCGGGCGCGCTGGTGTAGAGGCCGGGGCCCTGCGAGCACGGCACGCCCGGGGCGCCGGGCCCCGAGGTGACGCCGATCAACTCCCAGCGGCCGCCCCGGCCCTTCACGATCTGCGGCCCGCCGGAGTCCCCGAAGCAGGCCATGGCCTCGGGCACGGTGGTGAGGGTGCACAGCCGGGTGCGGTCCGCGTAGCCGGGCGCGCACTCGGACTCGGCGCCCCTGCGGGTGTTCAGCTCCTGGAGCCGGTCGGGGAACGCGAACTCGGTGTCGACGGTGGTGCCGAAGCCCAGCAGCCGGGTCGGCGTGCCGGGCTTGCCGGCCCGCTGGGCGATCTCGATGGGCTTCTGGGAGACGGGGCGGTCCAGGCGTATCAGCGCGATGTCGTGCTTGTTGGCGGCCTTGTCGGCACCGTTGACGTAACCGGGGTGGACGAACGCCCGGTCGATCTTCCGGACGGTGCCGCCGGACTTGCGGTGGGCGCTGCCGACGCGCACGATGCCGTCCAGTTCGAGGCCGTCGCCCTTCACGCAGTGGGCCGCCGTCAGCACCCACCGCCGGTCGATCAGCGATGCCCCGCAGTTTCCGTCGTACAGACCTTGCGTGGGGGCCGACTCCGGGATGGTCGCCATGAACGGGTAGCTCTCGGTGGAGTCCGATCCGTTGACGATGGCTCCGGCGCTGCCGGTCATGACGGTGGCGCAGGCCGCGGCGGCGAGTACACCGATGACCGCGGTGCGGGCGGTTCGGACGGTGCGGGCCGCGCGGCGCGGCGGCTTGGAAGGGGACACGGTGGGGTTCCTCTTGCTCGGTGGATCCGTACGCATGGATCCTCGCGATCCGGGCAGTGCAGGACCATCCGGGCACCAGGCCGGTCGACGCTGGAGCCACCCCCCGGCCCGTACGGGGGAGGGCGCGCGGACCGGAGCGCGGCCGTCCGCGGAAGGCGCACGGGCCGGAGCGTGGCCATCCGCGCAGGCGCGGGCAGGGGCGCGCGGAATGGTGTGCGGACGCGGGCAGGTAAGGGGGCTGTTCGTCGGGGGAGTTGGGGGTGGGCGTACCGTTCTGACTGACCAGCAAGAAACGTTGTTCAGTACGCACGGGGGTGTTTCCGCGTTCCCGCGTGTCGCGTCCGCATCGCACCGCGGGTCCCGGAGCCTTCTGGGAGCGCCGGGCGTCGCCGCACGGGTGACCGGGGTGCGACGGCGTGCCGCGGGGGGCGGGCCCCCGGCCCGGACACCGGGTGGCGCGTGACCACCGCCGCCCCGAAGGACCCCCCATGAAACGCCCGCTTGTTCCCTTCCTGGCCGCCCTGGCCTTCGCCGTCGTACTCATCGGCGTCCTCGTGATCAGTGGAAACGACCCCGGTACGCCCCGGGGCTATCACCGCAGCAAGGACGGCACGCTCCTGATAGACGTGGCGAACCGTCCCGCCGCGCCGGACTTCACCGGGTTCGACGTCGACGGGCGCCCGCTGCGCCTCTCCGACTACGCGGGCAAGACCGTCGTGGTCAACGCGTGGGCCTCCTGGTGCGAGTCCTGCCGCAAGGAGACGCCGGTGATGGTGAGCTTCCACCGGAGGATGAAGGAGCAGGACGTCGTGGTCCTGGGACTGAACCGGGACGGGTCGCCCGGCGCGGCGCGTGGTTTCGCCGAGAAGTTCCAGATGCCGTACCCGAGCATTCTCGACCCGCGCGGTAAGCAGCTCCTCAACCTGCCCAAGGGGCTGCTGACCACGCAGGGGCTGCCCGTGACCCTGATCGTGGACGAGCGTGGCCGGATCGCCTCGACCGCGTCCGCCGCCCTCGGCGCGGGCCGACTGGACGAGCTGGTCGGCGCCGCGCGGGCCGGATACCCCACCAGGCGCTGACCCGCCCCGGACGCGCTGACCCGCCCCGAGGCGCTGACCTGCCCCGGGGCGGCGGGCGCCTTGACGGGGGCCGGGGCCGGGCATAGCGTCGCGCGTGTACTGAGCAAGCGCTCAGCCGCTGAGAGAAGGTCGCTCGTGCCGCACTCCGACCCGGCCGGCCCGGCCCCCGCCGCCGCTCCCGATCCGGCGGCCGCGGCCGAGGCCGCCCTGCGCGTCGAGGCCGCGCTGACCGCCCCCGGGGCCCCGTTCGCCGTGGTGCGGACGGAGGGCGGGGCGCACGTCGGCCCGCTCGTGTACGCGGACGGGCCCCGGACGCTCCGCGAGTTCGTCGAGACCACCTGGGCCTTCGGGGACCGGCCCTTCCTGGTCTCGGCGGAGCGCTGCTACTCGTACGCCGAGTTCTTCGCCGCCGCGTCCGCGCTGGCCTGCCGGATGACCGGCACGTACGGGCTCCGCCGGGGCGACCGGGCCGTCGTCGCGATGCGCAACCACCCCGAGTGGCAGATCGCCTTCTGGGCGGCGCAGCTGGCCGGTCTGGTCGCCGTACCGCTCAACGCCTGGTGGACCGAGGACGAGTTCGTCCACGCGCTGGACGACTCGGAGCCGAGGCTCCTCCTGGTGGACGGCGAGCGGCTGCCCAGGATCGCCGGATGGGCGGCGCGGAACGGGGCCCGCGTGGTCGTCTTCCACGCGGAGGGAGCGGTGCCGGATGGCGTCGAGCGGTACGAGGACCTGCCCGCGCCCGATCCGCTCGCCGCGCCCCCCGAGGCCGGGATCCGGCCCGAGGACGACGCGACGATCCTCTACACCTCCGGCACCACCGGCCGGCCCAAGGGCGCGGTCGCCACCCATCTCGCCCAGGCGGGGGCGGCGCTCAACCCGAGGTTCCACGCGGCGGCCTCCGCGCTCGGCCGCGGGGTGATCCCGGGGCAGGGGCCCGCCCCCGTGACGCTGCTGACGTTCCCGTTCTTCCACGTCGCCGCGTTCACCGGCTTCTACGCGGCGATGGCGGCCGGCGGCACCCTCGTCCTGATGCGGAAGTGGGACGCGGAGGAGGCGCTGCGGCTGATCCGCGCCCATGGCGTCACCCATTACGCGGGCGTCCCGGCGACCGCGCTCCAGCTGCTCGCGGCGGCCGAGCGGACGGGCGACGGCCTGGAGAGCCTGCGGATGCTGAACACCGGAGGCGCCGCCGCCCCGCCCGCTCTGGTCGCCCGGCTGACCGCCCGGCACGGCGAGCGCATCGAACCCCGCAACGGCTACGGCCTGACCGAGACCAGCGGCGGCGTCCTGGCGAATTTCGGTGCCGAGTACCGGCTCCACCCGGGCAGCGTCGGCCGCCCGACCCCCACCACCGAGGTGCGGATCGCCGGGTCCGCGGGCGAGGCGCTGCCCGAGGGCGAGGCGGGGGAGTTGTGGCTGCGTGGCCAGTCCCTGGTCCGGGGCTACTGGCGCGACGAGGCGGCGACCGCGCGGGCGTTCACCGACGGATGGTTCCGGACCGGTGATCTCGCGGTGGTGCGCGAGGGGCGGGTCGAGATCGTCGACCGGATCAAGGACATGGTGATCCGCGGCGGCGAGAACGTGTACTGCGTGGAGGTCGAGGCTGCGCTGCACGACCACCCGGACGTCGAGGACGCCGCGGTGCTGGGGGTGGCGCACCCGGTCCTGGGCGAGGAGGTCGCCGCCGTCGTCCGGCTGCGGGCCGGTGCCACCGTCACGGCCGAGGAGCTGAGAGCGCACGTCGGGCGCGGCCTGGCCGCGTTCAAGGTCCCGGCCCATGTGCTCGTGCGGGACGAGCCGCTGCCCCGGAACGCGACCGGGAAGATCCTCAAGCGCGAGCTGCGCGGGCCGGTCGAGGCGGAGGTCCTGGGCGGTCCGGGGAGCCGGGGACCTGACGGGGGCGGGGTGCTCGGTGACGAGGGCGGGGCGCCCGGTCAGGGGCGGGTTATGCGGACCCGGTAGTTCCCCTTGTCGTCCTTGTCGACCACGGATATGCGTATCCCGTTGGTCCGGTCGGTGAAGGTCTGGCCGGGCTGGAAGGTGGCGTCGGACAGTTCGGTGTGCACATTGGGCAGCCGGGTGCAGCCGGAGCTGCCCTTGGTGCTGTCCGCGACGGACACCGGCCCCTGCCCGGTGTCGACGTCCGAGCTCACCTTGTAGATCAGCACGCCCGGCCGGCAGACCGCCTGGTCGTTGCCGGCCCGGGTCCGCACCTCCACCGCGTAGCCGGAATCGCTGCTCAGCGGTACGAATGCCAGCTTGGTGCCGCCCCGGGTGGCCAGCGGTCCGAGCACGTGGTCGCTGGTGCCGGAGCGCGCGGCGCAGCTGATCTGCTTGTTGTCCAGCCAGCCGAGCTTCCACTTGTGCCAGCCCAGCAGGTCGTTGTTGGCCCCCCAGTCCTCGGACATGATGTCCCAGTGCCCGACCGAGCCGCCGCCCTCCATCGTGTAGAGGTCGGGGAGGCCGAAGACATGGCCGTTCTCGTGCGGCAGGACGCGGTATCCGGTCTTCTTGAACGAGCCCGAGCCGTCGTCCTGGTGGCTGTAGATGAAGGACGTGTTGGCGAGCGGGACGCCGTCCGCCCTCGGGGCGTCGTCGTTGCCGGAGAAGGTCACGGACAGGACGGTGTCCAGGGCGGAGGGCCCGGCGTTCGGGGTGACCAGGACGTTGATCAGGTCGTACGCGGCGAAGTCCACCTTCGCGTCGGCGGCGGCGACGATGTCCTGGACGAGGTGGCGGTAGCCCGGTTCGTACGGTGAGCCGCGTCCTATCCCGTACTTCGCGAACGGCAGCGGCATCCGCAGCCAGGACTTCAGGGGGGCGTCGGGTACGTAGGTGAGCCGCCCGTACGAGCCGGTCCGGAACCAGTCGGTGGTCTGCGGGAAGAACTCCGCGTACCGGTCCATCGCCGGACCGGCGCCCGGCGCGTCCGGGAAGTCGATCATCAGGTTGAGGGCGCGGATCCGGCCCGTGGAGCGGGCGTAGCCCGCCGGTGTCGGCACCCCCTCCGACATCTGTACGCCCATCGTCGCCGGTATCCGGCACGGGGCTATGCCTGCCGCGCGGATGGTGCCCACCGGACCGGCCGAGGCCCGGCTGCCTATCGGAAGAGTGCTGCTGGCCGTGGCCATCGCGGCTATGACCAGGGCTGATGCGGAGGCGAGCGCGATCGGGTGGCGGTGGTTGCGTATCCGGTGGCGGGGCTTGTGCATACAGGCGCCTCGGGGTCCGCGGCAGTCGGCCGGCCCTGACTGCGCTCTGCGGATCAGCCTGTTGCGGGTGGTGCGCGGCCGCTCGTTGGGTGCGCCGTTCGGCTGGTTTTCCGCCGCGAACACGTGACCCGGGTCACATGGCGGTGCGGAAATAACCGGGGACCGTTTCCCCGTTTGCACCCGTGTCCCCGCGAAACGGGGAGGCGGTCCCCGGTTACGGGGAAGGGTCGCCCGGGGGACACCATGGAGAACGAGGACCATCGCAGTGGACGTGGAAGGAAGAGCCGTCGTGGAGACCGCCGACCGTGCCGCCACCGGAGTGACACGCGCGCGTACGCCCCGCCCGAGGGCCGACGCGCTGCGCAACCGGGAACGGATCGTGACGGCCGCGCGCGAGATGTTCGTCGAGTTCGGGCCCGACGTGCCCCTCGACGAGGTCGCCCGGCGCGCCGGGGTCGGCAACGCCACGCTCTACCGGAACTTCCCCGACCGGGCCGCGCTGGTCCACGAGGTCGTGCTTGAGGTCACCTCCCGGACCACCGACCGCGCGAAGGAGGCGGCGGCCGCGGAGGCCGACCCCTTCGCCGCGCTCAGCCGCTTCGTGCACGCGGCGGCCGACGAGCGGATCGGGGCGCTGTGCCCGATGCTCTCCGGTGGCTTCGACAAGGACCATCCCGAACTGCTCGCCGAGCGCCGGCGCCTCGAAGAGGCCGTCGAGGGGCTCGTGTCGCGCGCCATGACCGCGGGGCGGCTGCGCACCGACATCGCCGTCGGTGACGTACTCGTCGCCCTCTCCCAGCTCACCCGGCCACTGCCCGGCACCGGCTGCCTGGACATCGACCGGTTCACCCACCGTCATCTACAGCTGTTCCTGGACGGCCTCGCGGCTCCGGCCCGGTCCGAACTGCCCGGAACGGCGGCGACCTTGGAGGACCTCCGGCGCCGGCCTTGACATCCGCGCCGGGCCCCTGAAGCAGGAGCCCGGCGGCGCGCCCGCCACGCCCCGACCATCCCCTTCACCCCAGCCCTTTCCCTTTCCCTTTCCCCTTCCCCATCCGTCCCTTCCTGCCTGCCCTTTCGCCGTCCGTCGTCGCGACGACGGACCGGTTCACGACCTCTCGCGCGCCCGCGCGCCCTTAGGTGGATACACCCATGTCAAAAACAGCCGATCTCCGACTCCCGGACCCCAGCCGCTGGAAAGCGCTGGCGTTCATAGCCCTCGCACAGCTGATGGTCGTGCTCGATGCCACGATCGTGAACATCGCGCTGCCGCACGCCCAGACCGCCCTGGGTATCTCCGACGCCAACAAGCAGTGGGTCATCACGGCCTACGCCCTCGCCTTCGGCGGGCTGCTCCTCTTCGGCGGCCGGATCGCCGACCTCTGGGGCCGTAAGCGCACCTTCGTCGTCGGCCTGATCGGCTTCGCGCTGGCCTCCGCGCTCGGCGGCGCCGCACAGAACCAGGGCATGCTCTTCGGCTCCCGCGCGCTCCAGGGCGTCTTCGGCGCGCTGCTCGCCCCGGCGGCCCTGTCGCTGCTCGCCGTGATGTTCACCGACGCCAAGGAGCGCGCCAAGGCGTTCGGCATCTACGGCGCGATCGCCGGTGGCGGCGGCGCCGTGGGCCTGATCCTCGGCGGTTTCCTGA
The DNA here is from genome assembly GCF_042799335.1 of Streptomyces sp. NPDC057697. Lineage (NCBI taxonomy): Bacteria > Bacillati > Actinomycetota > Actinomycetes > Kitasatosporales > Streptomycetaceae > Streptomyces > Streptomyces sp. NPDC057697. Next base: position 84,021 of record NZ_JBHVJA010000007.1, read on the forward strand.
CCCAGACGCTGAACTGGCGCTGGACGTTCTTCGTCAACATCCCGTTCGCCATCATCGCGGCCGCGGGCGCGTACTTCGTGATCCGTGAGCCGGCCGGCAGCCGCAACCGCGCGTCGCTGGACATCCCGGGCGTCGTCCTGTCCGCGCTGGGCCTGGTCTCGCTGGTGTACGGATTCACCCGCGCCGAGTCCGCGGGCTGGTCGGACGGGCTGACCATCGGCATGTTCGTCGCGTCCGCCGTGCTGCTGCTGTCCTTCGCCCTGACCGAGTCCAGGGTCAAGTCGCCGCTGCTGCCCCTGCGCGTGGTGCTGGACCGCAACCGCGGCGGCGTCTACCTCTCGCTGGGTCTGGCCGTCATCGCGATGTTCGGACTGTTCCTCTTCCTGACGTACTACCTCCAGGTCGTGCGGGGCTACTCGCCGATCAGGACCGGCTTCGCCTTCCTCCCGATGATCGCGGGCATGATCACCGGATCGACGCAGATCGGTGCCCGGCTGATGACCCGGGTTCCGGCGCGCAAGCTGATGGGCCCCGGCTTCCTGGTCGCCGCCCTCGGCATGCTGCTGCTGACGCAGCTGGAGATCGGCTCCTCCTACGTCGGACTCATCCTGCCCGCGCAGCTGCTGCTGGGGCTGGGCATGGGCACGGCGTTCATGCCCGCCATGTCGCTGGCCACGCACGGCGTCGAGCCCAGGGACTCCGGTGTCGCGTCCGCGATGGTGAACACCTCGCAGCAGGTGGGCGGCGCGATCGGTACGGCGCTGCTCAACACCATCGCCGCATCGGCCGCGACGGCCTACGCCACCTCGCACGCCGCACTCGGCGCCAAGAACCCGGAGCTGCTGAAGCTCCAGTCGATGGTGCACGGCTTCACCGGTGCGATCTGGTGGGCCGTCGGCATCCTGGTGGTGGCCTCCGCGATCGCGGTGACCTTCATCAACGCCGGTCGTCCTTCGGCGGGCCCGGCGGGCGCAGGCTCCGGCCGGGGCGACGCCGAGGGCGTCGAGGACGAGTTCAAGATCCCGGTCGTCGCCCACTGAACGCCGAGAACGCCGAGAACGCCGAGGCGTGAGGTGCGTACGGACGAGATCGCCGAGGCGTGACGTGCGTACGGAGATGACGTGAACGCGGCTGTGCCCCGGTTTCCGCCCGAAGTCCGAAGCTCGAAGATCGAAGCTCGTCACTCGTAGCTTGCTCGAAGCTCAGGATCTCGGACGGGACCGGGGCACAGCCGTATCGGTATGTCTCGGGCGCCGCGCGGCTCGGTGCGGGTCCGGCTCAGCGCAGTCCGGTGCGGGTCCGGCTCAGCGGAGCCAGGGCAGATCCGCGTCCGTGCCCTCCGGCTGGAGTCCGGTGGCGACGACCTGCATGATCTCGCCCAGCGAGCGCACCTGCTCGGGCGTGAGCCGGTCGAACATCGCCTGGCGTACGGCGTCGACATGGCCGGGTGCGGACCGGCGCAGCATCTCGAAGCCGTCGTCGGTGAGGACCGCGTTCTGGCCCCGCTTGTCGGACGGGCAGTCCTCGCGGCGTACCCAGCCGCTCTTCTCCAGCCGCGCGACGGCGTGCGAGAGCCGCGAGCGGGTGATCTTGGCATCCTTGGCCAACTCCGTCATCCGCATCCGGCGGCGGGGGGCCTGGGAGAGCTGGACGAGCAGACCGTAATAGATGTGCGGCATGCCGGCATCGCGCTGCAACTGGCGGTCGAGGTGGTCCTCCAAGAGCGTGGTGGCGTGGAGATACGCGCGCCACACTCCCTGCTCTTCGTCGGAGAGCCAGCGGGGCTCGCCGGTGGATGCCGTGGTCATGTACTCCACTGTACGACCTTTTCTTGAAAGTTGAACTAGATAGAGCTAAGGTCTCCGGAGGAAGGAAGCTTGAACATTAAAGAACCCTTCCTTCTCAAAAAGGCGCCTGTAGAAGGCCCAGTAGAAGACATACCCGGATCAGCAGCGGATGGGGAGTGCCATGACAGTCACCGCGGAGCGCATGCCCGCCCTCTATCTTTCCCACGGCGCCCCGCCGCTGGCCGACGACCCGGTCTGGCCCGGAGAGCTGGCCGCCTGGTCCGCCGGGCTGCCCCGCCCCCGGGCGATCCTCATGGTCTCCGCGCACTGGGAGGAGGCCCCGCTGGCCCTCGGTGCCACGGAGACGGTCCCGCTCGTCTACGACTTCTGGGGCTTCCCCGAGCACTACTACCAGGTGCGGTACGCCGCCCCCGGCGCCCCCGGGCTGGCGGAGAGCGTGCGCAAGCTGCTGCGCGGAGCCGGGACGCCGGTCCAGGACATCCCGGACCGGGGGCTCGACCACGGGGCGTACGTCCCGCTCGTGGAGATGTTCCCGGACGCCGATATTCCGGTGCTCCAGATCTCCATGCCGACCCTGGACCCGCAGAAGCTCATGGACATCGGGCGCAAGCTCGCGCCGCTGCGCGACGAGGGCGTGCTGATCGTCGGCAGCGGCTTCTTCACCCACAACCTGGCCGCCCTGCGCCATGCGGGCGGCGTCCCCGGCTGGTCGGCGGAGTTCGACGACTGGGGGAGCAGGGCCCTCCAGGCGCAGGACATCGACGCCCTGCTGGACTTCGAGCACAAGTCCCCGGCCGGCCGGCTGGCCCACCCGCGCACCGAGCACTTCGCGCCGCTCTTCGTGACGCTCGGCGCCTCCGAGGGCGAGCTGGACCAGGGGCGCAGTGTCATCGACGGGTTCTGGATGGGGCTCGCCAAGCGGTCGGTGCAGTTCGGCTGAGCCCGTCGGGCCGCTACAAGGCCGGTGGATTCAGCTCGATCGAGCGGAGCGCGGCGGCGAGGGCCGTCGCGTCACCGACGTCCAGCGCGGTGTCGGTGAACTTGATGGTGTGGTCGTCGCCGTGCGCCGCCGCCCGCGCGAACAGCTCCTCGGCGGACGCGTCCGCCGCGGGGTACGCGGCAGGCTCGGCCGGAGCGTACGCGGCGGTGACCGCGGCGCTCGCCGCCCAGGCCGCCGCCACGCTCGGCGCCCACAGGGTGCGGGGGAGCGCGGGCAGGGTGCGCAGCACCGCGTTCGGGGCGGTCGCGGCGTGCACCAGCATGATCGGTTCGCCGTGCCCGTGCGTGGCGAACCGGTGCGTGGCGGCCCGCACCAGCTCCGTCAGCCGGGCCCGCGCCTCGTCCGCGTCGCCGGTGACCTCGCCCGGCCACACCGGGAGCGCCGTGAGCTGGGCCAGCCGTTCCCGGATGCCGCCACTCTGCACCGGGACCGGAGGGACGGCGTCCAGCGCGGCCGCGGCGGACCGCGCGGGTGCCAGCGGGGCAAGAGCGGGCAGTGGCTGGTGGCGGGCGGCCCAGTAGCCCAGGCCGTGCGCCAGCTCGGCGACCCTGGGGGCGGTCGCCTCGCCGGAGAGCAGGGTGCGTACGGAGTGGCCGACCCGGATCACGGGGTGGGTGGCGCCCGCCGCGATCCCGGGGAGCAGCCGCGGCCACCATTCGGCCAGGACGTCCCGCCAGGGGCGCTCTGCGGTCTCCCGCTCGAAGTACGCCGTCCAGTCGGCGATCCGGCGCGGGTCGCCGAGGGCCTCGCGCCAGTTCTCCGCCGTGACGCGGTCCGCCGGGTCCGGCATGTCCTCCAGCTTGTGACTGTAGTGGTCGAGCCAGCGGTGGACGGCCGGTGCCTGACCGTGCCTGACCAGCGCCTCGACGGCCATCGGGCCGTGGTTGCTCAGCCAGCCGTGGCGTTCGGGGCCCGAGGAGTGGAGGCGTTCCAGCGCCTCGTCGAGTGTGCCGGTGGTGTCGTCCGCGGTGTTCTTCGTGTCGTCCATGCACGAGCACGCTAGGCGCGGTGCCCATGCGGCGTAACGGACCACGGACCCAGAACGGGACCGGCGGGAGTCCTAGGCCCTGTCTTCGAACTGCGGTCGTCCGGCCCGGAGGCCGGGCCGGGGAGGCCGACGGTGGTCCGGGGAGGCCGGGGAGGCCGGTCGGGTGACCGAGGGGGCCGGTGGTGCGACCGGGAACCGAGACGGGGCCGACAAGCCGGACATCCTGAGCAACCCGGAGACGGCGTGGTCCGTCTTCAGGGTGGGAACGCGGCCACGGCGGCCGCCGTTCGGAATGAAGGGGGTCGCGGTAGATGTGAGCGCGGTCTCACGTACGTAATGGTGGCAGTTGTCCGCGAGCGCCATGAAATCGCCTCGATGCCCGGCCTGACCTGCGCTTCTGTGCGACTCCCCGGCGTGCACCCTGCCCTCGTGGCGGCACAGGGTACTGCATGATCGTGAAAGTGAATGCCACGCGTGGGAATTCTGTCCGGATTCCAGTCGTTGTTTCCATCGGATGCAGGGCACCCGGAAGGGTGTCGCGACCTACTCAGCAAGGGAGCACGCATGGCAACCCGTGCCGTCGCCCGTCGTTCGTCCGCCACCGGTGGGACCAACCGGGCAAGCAGTGTTCGCGCCTCGGGCGGAGAGATCGCCGATCGCGACCTGGTCGGCATGTACCTGGACGAGATCGCGCGCACGCCGCTGCTCGATGCCGCCAAGGAAGTCGAGCTGTCGCAGACCGTCGAGGCGGGCGTCTATGCCCAGCAGATACTCGACGGCGCGGTGGACAGCGACGCCGGCGGGGCCACGCGCGAGGAGCTGGAAGCGCTGGTCGCCGACGGCGAGCGCGCCAAGGACGTATTCATCCGGTCCAACCTCCGACTCGTCGTCGCCGTCGCCCGCCGCTACCCGCGGGCCGGGCTCCCCCTGCTCGACCTGATCCAGGAGGGCAACGCGGGCCTGGTGCGCGCGGTCGAGAAGTTCGACTACGCGAAGGGCTTCAAGTTCTCCACGTACGCGACCTGGTGGATCCGTCAGGCCATCACCCGCTCCATAGCCGACCAGTCCCGCACGATCCGGCTCCCCGTCCACCTGGTGGAGGAGCTCGGCCGGATTCGCCGGGTGCAGCGCGAGTTCAACCGCGAGCACGGCCGCGAGCCGGAGCACACGGAGATAGCGGCCGAGCTGGACTCCACGCCGGAGCGCGTGGGCGACGTCCTGGACTGGGCGCGCGACCCGGTCAGTCTCAACATGTCCGTGGACGACGAGGGCGAGACCCAGTTCGGTGACCTGCTGGAGGACACCTCCGCCGTGTCGCCCGAGCAGTCGGTGATGACGCTGCTGCGCAGCGAGGAGCTTGAGGACCTGATCGGCAAGCTCGACAACCGCACCGCCTCGATCATCCGTATGAGGTACGGCATCGAGGACGGCCGTGAGCGGACCCTCACCGAGGTCGGCAAGCAGCATGGGCTGACCCGGGAGCGGATCCGGCAGATCGAGAAGCACGCGCTCCTGGAATTGAAGCGAATGGCCCACGACACGGGTTTTGACGCTGCGGCGTGAGCCTCCGTCCAGTAACCTCCGAAATGGGTCGCTTCGCGTGACCCCCTGAGCTGAGTCCCGGCGCCCACCCCCCCCTGGCGCCGGGGCTCATTCTTTTCCGCGCCGCTTCGTGTCCGCTGCCCGGCCGCTTCGTGTCCGCTGCCCGCTTTCGTGTTTGCTCCGCGCCCCCGCCTCGTGTGCCCGCCGCCGTTGTCCCTGCTGCCGTGCCGGCTGCTCCTCGCTGCGCGGCACCCGGTTCAGCGTGCTGCCGCGCGGGTCAGGCGGGAGCCCAGATCGCCGAGGTAGTCCACCAGCTGCGGTGGCCCGTGCACGGTGAATTCGCAGTCCACCAGCGCCAGCCGGAGCGCCACCCACTCCAGCGAGTCCGCGAGCACCGCCCGCAGCCGACAGCCGTCCTCGCCGGTCCGCTCCAAGGGGCCGATCGACATCGGCAGCCGCGCGGAGACGAATTCCGCCGGGGCCGCGAAGCTCACGTCGATCGCCAGCTCCGGCCGCCGGCGCGCGATGGACCCGGCGAGGAACTCCGCCGCGTCCCCCGTGGGCAGTGCGCGGGGCGTGAACCGGGCCCCGGTCGCGAACGGCTCGCTCACCCGGTCGACCCGGAACGTACGCCAGGCCTCCCGCCCCAGGTCGTACGCGACGAGGTACCAGCGCCACCCCGTGCTCACCAGCCGGTACGGCTCGGCCTCCCGCTTCGTCTCGGTGCCGTCGCCCGCCCGGTACGCGAACCGCAGCCGCTCCTGCCCGGTGACCGCCGAGGCCATCACGGTCAGCGTCCGAGGGTCGATGGTCGAGCCGTCGCCCCGGGTCAGCGGCATCGTCGCGTTCTGGAGGGTCGAGACCCGGTGCCGCAGCCGCGACGGCAGCACCTGTTCCAGCTTCGCCAGCGCCCGTACGGACGCCTCGTCCACCCCCTCGATGGCATGCCCGGCGCCCGCCCGCAGCCCCACCGCGATCGCCACCGCCTCCTCGTCGTCGAGGAGCAGCGGTGGCATCGCGGTGCCCGCGACCAGCCGGTAGCCGCCGATCGAACCGCGCGAGGCCTCGACCGGATAACCGAGCTCGCGGAGCCGGTCGATGTCACGGCGGATGGTGCGCGGGCTGACGTCGAGCCGCTGAGCGAGCTCGCTGCCCGGCCACTCGCGGGGTGTCTGGAGGAGCGACAGCAGACTCAGCAGTCGTGCCGGGGTGTCGGTCATGGCCTCAGCTTCCGCCGGAGTGTCGGTCGTGTCCGTCGTGTGGTCGTGTCGGTCGTCTCACCAGGATGCCCAACCATTGGGACATGAGCTGACCTAATGAATGTTTAGCTTTCTCATATGACTTCTTCCTCATCTCTGCCGTCCACGGCATCCGGGCCCGCGGTGTCCTCGGACCCGTCGGACCGGCGACGCTGGTTCGCGCTCGCCATCGTGATGACCGCGGCCTTCATGGACCTGGTCGACGTCACGATCGTGAACATCGCCATTCCGAGCATCCGGGAGGACACCGGCGCCTCGTTCACCTCGATCCAGTGGATCACCGCCGGATACGCCCTGGCCTTCGCGGCCGGGCTGATCACCGGCGGCCGGCTGGGCGACATCTACGGCCGCAAGCGGCTGTTCCTCATCGGGATCGGCGGCTTCACCCTGGCCTCCGCGCTCTGCGGCTTCGCCGCCAACCCGGAGATGCTGGTCGCCTCCCGCATCCTCCAGGGCGGCACCGCCGCGCTGATGGTCCCGCAGGTGCTGTCGATCGTGCACGCCACCTTCCCGGCGCACGAACGCGGCAAGGTCTTCGGCCTCTTCGGCGCGATCGTCGGCCTCGGCGCGGTCTCGGGCCCGCTGCTCGGCGCGCTGCTCACCGAGTGGAACATCGCCGGTCTCGAATGGCGGCCGATCTTCCTGATCAACCTGCCGGTCGGCATAGCGGGCCTGATCCTCGGCCTCAAGTTCATCACCGAGTCCAAGGCCCCGAAGGCGCTCCGGCTCGACCTCGTCGGTGTCGCCCTGGTGACGCTGGGGCTGCTGATGCTGATCTACCCGCTGACCCGTGGGCATGAGCTGGGCTGGCCGCTGTGGGGCCATCTCTCGATGGTCGGCAGCCTGCTGGTGTTCCTGGTCCTGGTGCTGTTCGAGCGTTCCAAGGCACGGAAGGACGGATCGCCGCTGGTCGAACTGTCGCTGTTCCGGGTCAAAAGCTTCGCGGCGGGCATCGCCGTCCAGCTGACCTTCGGCATCGGCCTCGGGATCTTCTTCCTGGTCTGGACGCTCTACATGCAGATGGGCCTCGGCTGGAGCGCGCTGCGGGCCGGTACGACCGGCATCCCGTTCTCGGTCGCGGTGTCGCTCGCCGCCGGGATCTCCGTACAGAAGCTGGTGCCCCGGTTCGGCCGCAAGGTGCTCCAGACCGGCGCGCTGCTGATGGTCGCCGGTCTGCTGATCTACATCTGGGAGTCCGACCGGTACGGCATGGGCATCACGTCCTGGCAGATGATCCTGCCGCTGGTGGTCATGGGCCTGGGGATGGGCCTCATCGTGGCGCCGCTGACCGACGCGGTCCTCTCCGAGGTGCCCAAGGAGCACTCCGGTTCCGCCTCCGGTCTGATCAACACCGTGCAGCAGATGGGCAACGCGCTCGGGCTCGGGCTGGTCTCGGTCGTCTTCCTCGGCGCGATCGGTGACCGGCTGGCGCCGCAGGATGTGGGCCCGGCCTTCGCGGAGGCGTTCCGGCACTCGCTCTGGTGGGTGGCCGGGGTGCTCGCGGTGATCTTCCTGGTGATGTTCGCGCTGCCCGCCCGTCCGCGACAGCACGTGGAGGGCGGCGACGCGGCCATGGACGCGGCCGAGGGCTCCGAAGGCCCGGCGACGGGCGCTGTGGGCGCGGTGGACGGCTCCGGGGGCGTGAACGGTTCCGGGGGCGTGAACGGTTCCGAAGGCGCCAAGGAGCCCGCGCTGACGTCCTGACCGGCCTCCATCGGGGGAGGGAACGACGCAACGGGGGAGGAGAACGGTGCCCGCGCCCCTCGGGGTGCGGGCACCGCCGCGTCTGCGTCCGCGTCGGTGCCGTTGTGCCGCCGGTCGGCTTCCGCCTTCGGCTCCGGTTCCGGTTCCGCTTGCGGCGGCTCGGCCCGGGACGCGCCGGGTCAGCAGATGCGCGTACGGCTCTCCATCGCTCTGCGCGCGGCGTCCTCGTCGCCGTACACCTCGCACATGTGGCGGCCGTCCGGCGTGGCCGTGTGCTCGACCTCCCACAGGCTCGTCTCGCTGCCGTCGAGGAGCAGGAAGGCGTGCTCGTACAGGGTGAACCCGGCGTCCCGGCCGTCCACCTGGCACTGCCGGCCGAAGACCTGGGTGATGTGGTGGGCGAAGGCGGCGCGCAGCAGCCGGGCGGTCTCCTCGCCCGGACCGTCGCCGTTCTCCGCGCGGCGCAGGACGCGGCGGGCGTGGTCGGCGGAGTTGTCCGGGGCGTACATCCTGGGCAGCGGGGCCGGGGGAGCCGCCATGAGGACCGTGAGTATCTCCAGGTCGGGCCCCGGGCCGTCGTCCCCGAACACCGGGACCTCGCCGAAGCCGCCGGTCAGCCTGGCGGCGGCGACATGGGCATCGGCCTCGTCGTCGTACAGCTCGTGGTGCATGAGGTCGGACTCCGAACGGAACCGCGGGTCCGCCTCGCTCCGCGGACCGCCGTACACCACCTCCCACAGGGTGAGCGGGGTGCCGTCGGACAGCAGATACGTGTGCCGGTAGGTCTCGCGGTGGAGTACGGAACTGTGGTGCGAGGAGTGCAGGGAACTGCTGTGGGCGAGTGCGGTACCGAGTCTCTCGACCGTACTGTCGGGCAGGTCGAAAGAGTTGAGTGCCCGTCGCAGGAGTCTCTCGAGGTGCTGCTCGGTTGTCTCGTACGGATCGCTCAAGGTGCTGTCTCCAGGCCGTTGCCGCGTGTTACTTGCTGCGTGCTTAACGTAGTCCCTGGGTCCGACATCGTGACCGGGGTTCGGGAAAACGTATGGCGCACGCAGATGGTTCCTGGCGGTTCGTCCGAACTTCCTCAGCCGGAGGGCGAGTCGGGAGCCGGATGATCGTACGCCGACGGCCGCGAGGGGCGCGGTCGTACGCCGTAGAGGTCACCGTACGAGGGGTAGTGGCCCCCGCCGGGCCGACGGTCGACGCCCTGAGCTGCCCGGACGGCCTTCACGATGGCGCGCGTGAGCACATCCGCACCGGCCGCCAGCAGTTCGTTGAGCGCGACCGGATTCCGCGGATCCAGCGGCCGGGCGCCGGTGGCCAGCGCGAAAACGGTGTCCCCGTCGGTCAGCAGATGCACGGGCCGGACGGCGCGCGCCAGCCCGTCGTGCGCCGTGCCCGCGAGCTTCTGCGCCTGGGCCCGGGTGAGTTCGGCGTCGGTGGCGACGACGGCGAGCGTGGTGTTGAGCGGGGGCCGCGCGTGCGCCTCGCGCAGTTCGGCGAGGCGCCGCTCCGCCGCCCGGAGGACCTCGGGCGCCGGGTACACCGGCGGTTCGGCGGCGCCGTACTCCCCGTGCAGCACGCCGGTGCGCGGATCGACCACCGAGCCCGCCGCGTTCACCACGACGAGGACGCCCACCGTGATCCCGGAGGCCAGCCGGACGCTCGCCGTGCCCACGCCGCCCTTGAGCTGCCCGGCGACCGCGCCGGTACCGGCGCCCACGCCGCCCTCGGCCACCGGCGCCCCCGGGGCGGTGGCCGCCGCGGCCTCCACCGCCGCACGGCCCGTCGAGGCGTCGGGGCGGGCCCGCCAGTCGCCGCCCCGGCCCAGGTCGAAGACGCAGGCGGCGGGGACCACGGGCACCACGTGCGCCGGATCGGGGCCGACCCGCACCCCGCGCCCCTGCTCCTCCAGCCAGGCCATCACCCCGGACGCGGCATCCAGTCCGTACGCGCTGCCGCCCGTCAGGACGACGGCGTCGATGCGCTGGACCAGGTTGCGCGGATCGAGCGCGTCCGTCTCCCGGGTGCCGGGGCCGCCGCCGCGCACGTCGACGGCCGCGACCGCGCCGCCCTCGGGCGCGAGGACCACGGTGGTGCCGCTCAGTGCGCCTTCGCCCGGCACCCGCGCATGACCGACGCGCAGCCCCGCGACATCGGTCAGCGCGTCGAGCGGCCCGGGGAGGCCCGGTCCGGCGGCGTGCGGACTGGTGGCGTCCGGTCCGGTGGCGTGCGGACTGGTGGTGTCCGGTCCGGTGGCGTGCGGACTGGTGGTGTCCGGTCCGGTGGCGTGCGGACTGGTGGTGTCCGGTCCGGTGGCGTGCGGACTGGTGGTGTCCGGTCCGGTGGCGTGCGGGCTGGTGGTGTCCGGTCCGGTGGCGTGCGGGCTGGTGGTGTCCGGTCCGGTGGCGTGCGGGCTGATGGTGTCCGGTCCGGTGGCGTGCGGACTGGTGGTGTCCGGCGCGGTGGTCCGTGGTGGGGTGGCGGCGGGGCTCGTCGGCTTCGGGGATTCGTCCGTCACTGCGTGCTCCTCGTCGCGTGAGCCGTCACCGGTCGTCCGTCGCGCTTCCCTCGGCCGGGGCGGGCCGCCGGGACAGCAGCACGCCCGCGGTCACGGCCGCCGCGGCGACCAGACCGGCCGCGAACACCGCCCACCCGCCGGCGAACGTACAGGCCAGGATGGCCAGCGCGGCCACGGGGAGGGAGAGCTGCTCCACGAGATCGCGCTTGAAGTGGCGGACGTGCAGCGCCCACACCGTCAGCAGGAAGAGCGCGGAGGGAATGGTCACCGAGGCGGCGGCCACCGTGGCCGAGACATGCGTCTTGCCCACGGCCTCCTCCACCGCGACCTCGATCCCCGCGCCGATGGCGGCCGCGGAACCGAGGATCAGGTAGTGCCCGTATCCCCAGAGGAACGCTTCCCTGCTGCCGCGCAGGTAGTCATGGATCGGCACGGCGAAATAGATCCACCAGGCGGAGAAGACGATCAGCAGCCCGCCCGCCGCGATCGGCAGCAGTTCGCCCAGCGCGCCGTGCTCGTACACCGCCTCCTGGACCGCGACCGTGGCCGCCGCGATCGTCTCGCCCAGCACGATGATCGTGAACAGCCCGTACCGCTCACCGATGTGGTGCGGGTGCCAGCTCGTCGGGCGGTCGCGCTCGGCGAGCGCGGGTACGGAGATCTCCGCGAGCACCAGCACGACGAAGACCGCGGCACGGACTCCGCCCGAACCGTGCGGCGGCAGCAGCAGCATCGCGATCCAGCCCAGCTGCACCACCGTGATCCCGGCCGCGTACCGCTGCGCCACGCGCCGCTCGGCGCCTTGGGTGCAGTGTGCGGCGCGCAGCCACTGGCTGGTCAGCGCGAGCCGCATCACCACGTAGCCGATGACGACGACCAGCCAGTCGCCCTGGTCGAAGGCGCGCGGCACCCCGGCGGCCAGGACGAGCACACCGGTGATCTGGACGAGCGTGACGACGCGGTACAGCGGGTCGTCGGTGTCGTAGGCCGAGGCGAACCAGCTGAAGTTGACCCAGGCCCACCAGATCGCGAAGAAGACGGCCGCGTAGCCACCGACCCCGGCGAGGGCGTGGCCCTCGGCGACGGCATGGACCAGCCGCGCGCCCGCCTGGGCCACGGCGACGACGAAGCAGAGGTCGAAGAAGAGCTCCAGCGGTGTCGACGCGCGATGTTTCTCGGTACGGCTGCGAGCCGTCATGACGGGCATGGGAGCCAGCACACCAGACGGAACCCGGCCACGCCGTGCGGGACCCGCCCCGGATGGCCGAACGGGCTCACCCGGCTGAGGTGCAGAACAGGACCAACCGTGATGTACGGCCCTACGGTGACGGGGTGACCGAGCCGCCAGAAGCCTCCGCCGCAGCCGAGCCACCCGACCCCGGCGCACGAGCCGGCTCCACCGGAGCGGAGCCCGGCACCCCACCCGCTGCCGGCACCGCGCCCGCTGCCGGAGCCTCGAACGCCGTCGGCCCCTCGAACGCCGTCGGCACCTCGACGGCCGTGGGCTCCGGCCCTGCGGCGGCGCCCGAGGCTCACTCCGCCGCCGGTCCCCGGACCGCTGGATTCCGGACAGCCGGGCCCCGCTCCGTCACCGGCCGTGCCACCGCGGCCGGTGTCATCGTCTCCGCCCTGCTGATCCTGGCGATCGTGCTGGGCAGCCGACTCCTGGAGAACTTCGACTCCGCCCTCCTCCCGTACGCGGTCGCCACTGTCTTTCTCGCCTTCGGCGTCGCCTACCGCTACACGGTCTGGGTCTCCGCGCCCGGCGCCCGGCGCTTGTTCAGACAGGGCTGGCGGAGCTTCTTCTCGATGGCCAACTTCCGCAAGGCACCCACCGCGCTGCCCCGGATGATCGCCACGTATCTGGGCTTCCAGAAGTTCCTCGGCGCCCGCTCGCACGCCCGGTGGGCCGCCCACCAGCTGATCTTCTGGGGCTGCATCCTCGCTTCCCTGATCACCTTCCCGCTGACCTGGGGCTGGTTCACCTTCACCTCGAACAGCGGCTCGGGGCCCAGCTACGAGATGCGCGTCTGGGGCTTCAAGATCATCGGATTCGACTCCCTGGACTTCCTGGGCTGGCTGATGTTCCACGGCCTGGACATCGCCGCCGTGCTCGTCATCCCCGGCGCCTCCTACTTCCTGTGGCGCCGGATGAGGGACCGCGGCGCCATCACCGGCCAGCGCTTCGCCTATGACCTGGTGCCGCTGATCGCTCTCATCGTCATCTCGGTGACCGGCCTGCTGCTCACCTTCTCGTCGATCTTCCTGCACGGCGGCGGATACGAGTTCCTGGCCGTGCTCCACATGGTGTCGGTGGTCTTCACCCTCATCTACATCCCGTTCGGGAAGTTCTTCCACATCGTCCAGCGCCCGGCCGCGGTCGGCATGCAGCTGTTCAAGTACACCGCCCGCCAGGACGAGGAGGTGCTCGGCTGCCGCCGCTGCGAGGAGCCCATCGACACCGGGCCGTACGTCGACAACCTCCGCGGCACCATGCGCGACCTCGGCCTCGGCTTCGACGAGTGGGCCGAATACTGCCCGCGCTGCAAGCGGGTGCTGCGTGGCAGTGCCTATCTCTCCCAGGTGAAGAAGGGCTTCAAGTGACCGCGGACCCGGATGCGGCCGACCCTCGTTCGACCGACCCCCGTGCGACCGGCCCGAGTGGAACCGGCCTCCGTGCGGCCGATTCCCGCGCGACCGGCCCCCGGGCGGCCGACCCCCGTGCGGCCGGGCAGCGTACGGCTGTTCCGCTCGACCCCTCCCTCGCCCCGCCCGGCACCCGCGCCTTCCGGGACGCGGGCGGTATCCCGGCCGACCGGTGGCGCGCCGACCAGGAGGGCGAGACGCTCGTCCCCACCCACTGCTGTTTCTGCGGGGTGCAGTGCGGGATGTATCTGCGCGTCGACCGCGGCGGCAAGGTCTTCGGTGTCGAACCCCGCAACCACGACATCAACCGGATGCGGCTGTGTCCCAAGGGGATCAACGCGTATCAGCAGGTCAACCACCCCGACCGGCTCACCGCCCCACTGATGCGCCGCTCCCGTGACGAGGAGTTCCGCGAGGTCTCCTGGGACGAGGCGCTCGACTTCACCGTCGCCGAGATCAAGCGCATCCAGCAGACCTACGGCAACGACGCCTTCGGGCTGCTCGGCGGGGCGAGCCTGTTCTCCGAGAAGACCTATCTGGTCGGCAAATTCGCCCGGGTCGCCCTCAAGTCCCGCCATGTCGACTACAACGGCCGGCTCTGCATGGTCAGCGCGGCGGGCGCCAACAAGCTGGCCTTCGGTATCGACCGGGCCGGCAACCCCTTCTCCGACATCCTGCTCACCGACTGCCTGCTGATCGCGGGCTCCAACGTCGGTGAGTGCTTCCCCGTGATGACCCAGTACGTGTGGGGGGCCCGGGACCGCGGGGCGAGCCTGATCGTCATCGACCCGCGCGAGACGGCCATCGCCCGGACCGCCGACATCCACGTCGCCCTCAAGCCCGGCACCGATTCGGCCTTCTTCAACTCCGTGCTGCACGTGGTCGTCGAGGAGGGACTGACCGACGAGTCCTATCTCGCCGCCCATGCCACCGGCTGGGAGGAGGTGAAGGCCAAGGTCGCCGAGTACCCGCCGTCCAGGGCCGCCGAGATCTGTGGCATCCCCGCCGAACAGATCGTCCGGGTCGCCCGCACCTTCGCCCGTGCGCCCAGGGCCATGGCCTGGCACGCCCGGGGCATCGAGCATCACTCGCAGGGCGTCGAGAACTGCCTCGCCGTGATCAACCTCTGCACCGCCACCGGTCACATCGGCAAGCCCGGCGCCGGGTACGGCACCATCACCGGCCAGGGCAACGGACAGGGCGGGCGCGAGCACGGACAGAAGGCCGACCTGCTGCCCGGCGGCCGCTCGATCATGAACGAGGAGCACCGCAGACAGATCTGCGAGATCTGGGGCATCGAGGAGTCCGAACTCCCGCCCGCCGGAACCTCGATGATGGAAATGGTCTGGCAGATGCAGCGTCGCGAGATCCGCGGACTGATCGGCGTCTGCAACAACCCCTTCGTCTCCCTCCCCAACTACGCGGTGGTCAAGGAGGGGTACGACGCCACTGAGTTCCACGCGCAATTCGACTTCTTCCTTTCCGAGACCGCTGCCAACGCTCATGTCGTCTTTCCCGTCACCACCTGGGCCGAGGACGAAGGGGTGATGGCCAACGCCGAGGCCCGGGTGGTCAAGCACAACAAGGCACAGGACCCGCCGCCCGGCGTACGGACCGACACCTGGGTGATGTGCGAACTGGCCAGGCGCCTCGGCGCGGGCGACAAATTCGCCTTCGCCGACTCCCGCGCGGTCTTCGACGAACTGCGGATCGCCTCCGCCGGCACCGTCAACGACTACTACGGCATCACCTACGAGCGGCTGGAGGAGACCGGCGGGATCGCCTGGCCCTGCCCCTCCACCGACCACCCCGGCACCCCCCGGCTCTTCGAGGACGGCAGGACCTACCACCCGGACGGCAGGATCCACCTCCAGGTCGTCGACTGGCACCCGCCGATGGACCCGTACGACGACGAGCACCCCATGTCGCTCACCACCGGGCGGACCGTCGCCCACTTCCTCTCCGGCAACCAGACCCGCCGTCTGGGTGCTCTCGTCGAACAGACCCCGCGCCCCTGGGCCGAGCTCCATCCCTCTCACGGCTTCCGCAACGGCGAACCGGTCCGCGTCATCACCCGGCGCGGCAGCGAGGTGTTCCCCGCCCTGGTCACCGAGGCGATCCGCCCCGACACCGTCTTCATCCCGTATCACTGGCCGGTCCCCACCTCGGCCAACGCCCTCACCATCGATGCCCTCGACCCCCGTTCCAAGATTCCCGAGTACAAGGTGTGCGCCTGCCGCATCGAGCACGCCCGGGAGATCGACGAGGTCCCCGCGCCTCCCGTCGCTCCCGGTCAGGTCAGCTACCCGGAGACGCAGGTCTCCCGCACCGACCCACTGCCGCCCACGGCCCCCCAGGGACGTGGCACCTCGGAGAGGAGCTGACCGCCGCATGATGGGCCGAACGATCTTCATCGACCCCGGACGCTGCATCGGCTGCCAGGCCTGCGTCTCCGCCTGCCGGGAGTGCGACTCGCACCGCGGCAAGTCGATGATCCACCTCGACTACACGGACGAGGGCCAGAGCGTGGCCTCCCTTCCCACGGTCTGCATGCACTGCGAGGACCCTGTCGCTCCGTGCGCCGAGGTCTGTCCCGCCGACGCGATCCTGGTGACCGCCGACGGGGTGGTGCAGCAGGCCGACACCACCCGCTGCATCGGCTGTGCCAACTGCGTCAACGCCTGCCCCTTCGGCGTACCGAAGATCGACCTCCAGGCGAAGCTGCAGATGAAATGCAACCTCTGCTACGACCGCACCGCCTACGGCCTCGCCCCCATGTGCGCGACCGTCTGCCCGACCGGAGCGCTCTTCTACGGGACCGTCGAGGAGCTCCAGGCCGAGCGCCCCGGCGTCCAGGTCGCCGACACCTTCACCTTCGGCCGGAGCGAGGTACGCACCGGCGTCGCCATGGTCGTTCCCGCGGACCGGGTCCGGTGGCCGGTGCCCGGCGGCCTTCCGGTCGTCGAGATCAACGGGAAGGACGTCCGCCGATGAGCGTCACCGACCAGTCGCCCTCCCCCCAGCCGCCCTCCAGCGATCCGCGCGAGGCCCTGCACGACCGGATCGCCGCCGACTCCCTCACCACCCGGCGCGACTACCTCCGGATCGTGGCGACCGTCTCCGGCGGGCTCGCCGTCGGCGGGCTCGGTGTGGCAGGCGGCATCCTTCCGCGCCACGGCGACCCCGATGACGCCAGGACGCCCGCGCCGAAGAGGATCGCCGCCCAGCTGCTGCCCGGTGAATCCCTCGCCTTCCACTACCCGGACGAGGAGGACCGCGCGGTCGCCGTCCGGCTGGACGACGGCACCCTCGTCGGCTACTCCGCGATCTGCACCCATCTCGCCTGTGCCGTGCTCTGGCGCAAGGACCGGGGGGCCGAGGGCGAGCTGTACTGCCCCTGCCACGAGGGTGTCTTCGACGCCCGGACCGGTGAGGTCACCGCCGGGCCGCCGCCCCGCCCACTGCCCAAGGTGGTGCTCACCGAGCAGGCGGACGGCAGCATCTGGGCGGTCGGTACGACGCGCTCGGGCGAGAGCATCGAGCACGGCCTGTGCCGCCAGCTCTCCCAGGACCGTCCCGACCTCGCCTCCCGGATCGGCTGCCCCGCCGTCAGGGGAGGCGGCGCGGAGGCCCCCGAGCCCGCGCCCGGGGCCGGGACGCCCGGCAGGCGGTCATGACCGGCGCCCGGCAGTCCGACCAGGACCCCTTGGAGCCGCCGACGGCCTCGGACTACCCGGTGCCCCCGGAGTACCACCCGGGAAGCGCCCGCCCCGAACTGAACCGGCCCGTCCATGAGCGCTACCCACAGATCCGCGCCACCAGCGGCTACGGAGACCCCCGGATCCGCCACACCGGCCCCGGCCCCGGGGCGGGCACCGACCAGCAGCCCGAGCGGTCGTCCAAGCTGACCGCCCGGCTGGTCCTCGCCATGACGGTGGTCGTCGGACAGCTCTGGGGCCTGACCATCGTCATCGACGCGTGGATGGAGGGCCACACCGGCACGGCCTGGTGGGGTGCCGGCTTCCTCTGCCTGTCGTTCCTCGTGGTCCTCGGGCTGTGGCTGATCGACCCGGAGGATCGCTGACCGTCGCCGTACCCTTGACGCATGAGCACCGCCCCCGCCCCCGGCCCGCGCGATTCGAAGACCCCCGAGCCGCGGAGGCCGCAGCCGAAACCGGCTCTGGTCTTCGACGATCCGCTGGACCAGCAGTCCTCGGACGATACGGACCGAGGGTGGGGCGAGCGGGCCCCGGCCGGTGGCAGCGCCGCCGATCTGGCGCGCTTTCTCGACGAGAAGCCGCCCCACCACATCTGATTTCCCGCTCCGTGGTGATCCGGCGGCGGTGCCACCGGTCCCCGCACGCCGCGTGGAAGCGGAACCGTCGGGGCTACTCGTCGTGATCGCGGCCGAGGCCCTGGCCGGGACCTTCGCCCGCCGGGCCGCGGCGCTGTGAGACGAGGGCGTCGCGGATCTCCTTCAGTACCTCCAGCTCGCTCACCTCCAGCGTCTCCTGCACGCCGTCCTTCGCGGCCTGCATCGCCGCCCGCCTGGCGAGGTACTTGGCCATGGGCAGGACCAGCAGGAAGTAGACGACGGCCGCCGTGATCAGGAAGCTGAGAGCGGCGCTGAGCACCGAACCCCACAGGATCCGGATGCCCTCGGTCACCTCGCCCGTCTTCGGGTCCGTGACGCAGGGGCCCTTGAGGCAGGAGCTGTAACCCTCCAGGTCCTTGGTGCCGAACGCGCCGACCAGCGGGTTGATGACTCCCTTGACGAATGCGTTCACGACCTGGGTGAACGCGGCACCGATGACGACGGCGACCGCAAGATCGATCACATTGCCGCGCGTCAGGAAGGCTTTGAACCCTTCCAGCAGACTGACCTTCTTCTCGCTCACGGATGAGCCTTCCTTCGCGTGTGCCGTAGGCGGAGCAAACTCCTCCGCAACTTACGGCAGTACGCCTGGAAAACACCCAATTCTGAGCTTTGACAAGGTGACTTGATAGCTGGTCAGTTCGAATCAGCACAGGATCACCGCCAGCTGGGACGAGATGCCGGCGCCGGCCAGTGCGGTGGCCGTGTCCCGTGGGACGGACAGCACGATCAGGGCGCCGTCGTCGGAGGAGCCCTCCGCCACGGCCCGCGGCACCTCCGCCACCCGTGCCCCCTTCGCCAGCACCCGGGCCCCGTTCTGGTCGCCGGTCCCGCCGGTCCCGCCGGTCCCGCCGGTCCCGTCTGTCCCGGAGGCGATCACGTCGACGTGGTCGCCCGGCCGCAACAAGCGGACCGTCGCCGCGTCCGCGATCCGGACCGGCACGGAGGCCGACCGGGCCGGCCGCCGCGCCCGCTCCGGCACCCCGGACCCGCTCCCGGCCCCCGCCCCGTACGCCGCACCGCCGCCCGTGCCCGCCGCGCCGCCACCCCCCGGCCCCGTGGCGGCCAGCGCGGCAGCGGTCAGGGCCAGCCCGGCGGCCAGGGCGCGGCGCTGCCGCCACAAGGCCCGCCGCAGCCGACGCCCACCGCCTCCACGCACCCGCAGGGGCGCGAACGCGGGCACCCCGCAGGGCGAAGGGGCCGCGGACGGAGACGGCAGCGGCGAGCACGACGGAGAGGGCACGCACGACGGAAGCGACGGAAGCGACGGAGAAGACGGAGACGACGAGGAAGGCGGGGAAGATGCAGGAGCCGCAGGAGCCGCAGGAGACAGAGGAAAGGCGGGCGAAGACGGCACAGTGCGCGAGGAGGGCGCGGTGTTCGAGGAGGGCCCGGTAGGCGAAGACGGCGCGGTGGGCGATGTGGGAGACGTGGGAGACGTGAGGAACGTGGAGTACGTGGACGACGGAAACATGGTCGGTACCACCTGTCGTGACGAGTGCGTGAGGAGCGTGGGACGAACTCCCCTCACGATCCACTGGCCGCGAGAATCCCGCTGAAGCCTGTGGACGGGCCCGCCGTTGTGGACAACTCCGTCACCCACTCACGCCACACCCACCACACCCGTCACCCGCACCCGTGCCGAGCCCGCCCGCACCCGTGCCGAGTCCGCCCCGCACCCGTGCCGAGCCCGCCCCGCACCATCCCCCGCCCCATCCCGCCGGGGCAGCGGGATCAAGGCAGCTCGATCCCCGTCTTGAGGCCGTCCAGCGCATGCGAGCAGGGGCAGTCCCGGTCCGCCTCGGCGGGCAGGGCAGCCACCACGTCGAAGAGCACCGCGCGCAGCCGGTCCACATTGGCCGCGAACACCCGGAGCACCTCTTCGTGCGAGACGCCCTCCCCGGCCTCCGCCCCGGCGTCCAGGTCCGTCACCAGCGTCGTCGTGGTGTAGCAGAGGCCCAGCTCACGGGCGAGGACGGCCTCCGGGTGACCGGTCATCCCGACCACCGACCAGCCCATCGCCGCATGCCAGCGCGACTCCGCCCGGGTCGAGAAGCGCGGCCCCTCGACGACCACCAGCGTCCCGCCGTCCACCGGTTCCCAGCCCTTCGCCCGCGCCGCCGCCAGCGCGGCCCTGCGCCCCTCGGGGCAGTACGGGTCGGCGAAGCCCAGGTGCAGGACGTTCGGCTCCGCGCCGTCGGCCCGGCGCTCACCGTCGTAGAACGTCTGCGTCCGGGCCTTGGTGCGGTCCACCAGCTGGTCCGGCACGAGCAGGGTGCCCGGCCCGTACTCCGGGCGCAGGCCGCCCACCGCGCACGGGCCGAGTACCTGACGCACGCCGACGGAGCGCAGCGCCCACAGGTTGGCCCGGTAGTTGATGCGGTGCGGCGGCAGGTGGTGGCCGCGTCCGTGGCGCGGGAGGAAGGCGACCCGGCGGCCGCCGACCTCGCCGAGGAAGAGGGAGTCGCTCGGCTGTCCGTACGGGGTGTCCACCCGTACTTCCGTGACGTCCTCCAGGAAGGAGTACAAGCCCGAGCCGCCGATGACACCGATCTCTGCGTTCGCCATGCGATCACATTAGCGGCGCCGGAAAGCACCGGGAGCCCTGCCGAACGGATTCGGCAGGGCTCCCGGCGGAAGCCTGGTGAGGAGGCGCGGTGCGGCTCAGGCGGCCGACGTGCCGCTCGTCGAGGACGAGGAGGACGACGAGGACGCCGCGGAAGAGGCGGACGACTTCGCGTCCGACCCCGAGGACCCCGAGGACGCCGAAGACCCCGAGGACGAGGAATCGGACGAAGCGGAACCCGACGCCTTCGCCGAGGACGAAGCCGGCGTGCTGCTCGACGAGGAGCCGCGGCTGTCGTTCCGGTAGAAACCGGAACCCTTGAAGACGATGCCGACCGCGGAGAACACCTTCTTCAGGCGTCCGTCGCAGCTCGGGCACACGGTGAGGGCGTCATCGGTGAACTTCTGCACCGCCTCAAGGCCCTCGCCACATTCGGTGCACTGGTACTGATAGGTCGGCACTTGCTCCTCCTGGCACTCTGACTCAATGAGTGCTAACGACGCTCCATACTGACGTATTCCGCAGCATCAGTCCACCGTGACCGGCTCCCGGTGACCGACACCACGTGCCACGGTCCGTCCCGAGGCGGCGGGCACGAGCCTCGAACGCAGCCCCACGAGGGTGATCAGGGCCAGTACGGTCCCCACGAGCGGCACCACGAATCCGGCGGCGGCCCCGTGGGCGTCCGCGAGCCGCCCGGCGACCGTCACCGCCGCCGCCTGGCCGAGCGCGACCGAACCGGTCAGCCAGGTGAACGCCTCGGTCCGGGCGGACCCCGGCACCAGGGCGTCGACCAGCGTGTAGCCGCTGATCAGGGCCGGGGCGATGGAGAGCCCGACCAGGAGTCCGAGCCCGGCCAGCAGCGGCACCGAGTGGACCGCCCACAGTCCGGAGGCGGTCAGGGTGAGCGCCGCGTACCCGACGATCAGCCGCCGTCGCGGCCCGCTCTTCCAGGCGATGGCGCCGCAGGCGATTCCCGCGAGCATGTTGCCGGCCGCGAAGACGCCGTACAGCAGGCCGTTGGCCCCCGGGCGGCCGATCTCCTCGGCGAAGGCGGTCAGCGAGACCTGCATGCCGCCGAAGACCGCCCCGATGCCGAGGAAGGCCACGGCGAGCACCCGTACACCCGGTACGGACAGCGCGGAGGAGCGCGGCCGGGAGGCGTCGGACACGGAATCGCGCACCGCGGGCTGGGTGCGGCGCTGTGTGGCGAACAGCAGCCCGCCGACCAGGGTCAGCGCGGCCTCCGTGATCAGTCCGGCCGCCGGGTGCACCCCGGTGCAGAGCGCGGTGGCGAGCACCGGGCCGATGACGAAGGTGAACTCGTCCGTCACCGATTCGAAGGCGGCCGCGGTGGCCATCAGCGGCGAGGCCTCGCGCTCCGGGGTCGCGCCGAGCATCGCCGCCCAGCGGGCCCGCACCATCGGCCCGATCTGCGGGACGGAGGCACCGGTCGGCACGGCCGCCACGAACAGCGCCCACAGGGGAGCGTCCGCCAGTGCCAGCGCCGTCAGCACCGACACGGACACCGCGTGCACCAGGACGCCGGGCAGCAGCACGGCGCGCTGGCCGAAGCGGTCGGCGAGCTTGCCGGTCTGCGGCGCGAACAGGGCCATGGAGACCCCGGTCACGGCGGCGACGGCGCCCGCGCTGCCGTACGAGCCGGTGGTGTGCTGGACCAGGAGCACGATGCCGATGGTCAGCATCGCGAAGGGTTGCCGGGCGGCGAAGCCCGGCAGAAGAAATGTCCACGCACCCGGGGTGCGCAGCAACTGCCCGTATCCGGGGCGGTCGGTGACCGTGGACGCCACGGTCCATGCCTTTCTGCCGCCTGGTGGCCGAGCTCCCGCGGCGCGGCCGGCACGGGTGGGTGCGGGCTCGTTCGTGCGGGTGCTGCCGAGAGCTGTCCTCTTCGCGCGGAACTGCGGTAGATGCCGGGCGCTCAGCAGAGGCGGAGGACGCCACGACCGCCATACGGTCGCGCCAGCTCTGCATCAGACAGAGTTGGTCGTTCGGGTTGGTCGATCGGGTCGACCGGCCCCGTCACGGGTCCGGTCGGATTCCCTTCATGATACAGGCCAAGGCCCTTGTGCACCTGTGAATGTGTGCAGGCACACCCCGTCGGCACCTCGGTTCGGAAGCACCTGTGAGGGATGTTTTCGTCAGGCCGCCCCCACGGCACCGGTGCGCCCCGGGCGCCCGCCCGGGGCCGCGCCCCCGAGCGGTACGCCTGCCCCGGGCCGCCCCGGGCCGCCCCGGGCCGTCAGTGGTGCGCCTTGGGGCCGCCGCTCCTGCCGAGCTTCTTCACGGCCTTCAGCGCGTGTGCCGCCTCATGGGCCGCGTGCGGCCCCGAGAGGTCCTCGCCGCCCTTGCCGCCGGTCCCCAGCCAGCCCGCGAGCTTGCCGCCCTCGCCGACCGCGCGCAGCCGTTCCTCCGCCGCGTCGCGCACCGGGTCGGTGGTGACCACCAGCAGCTCGTCGCCGCGCCGCAGCACGGTCGAGGGCGCCGGTACGAAGCTCTTGCCGTCCCGCACCACGAGGGTGACGGCGGCGCCGGCGGGCAGCCGCAGTTCCGCGACCTCCACGCCGTGCATCTTCGACCGGCCCGGGATCGCCACCGAGAGCAGATGACCGCGCAGCCGCTCCAGCGGCGCCGACTCGATGCCCAGGTCGGCGGCCTCGGACGGATCGTCGGCGATCTTCAGGGCCTTCGCCAGCCAGGGCAGCGTCGGCCCCTGGATGAGGGTGTAGACGATGACGAGGACGAAGACGATGTTGAAGACACGGGTGGAGCCCTCGACCCCGGCGACCATCGGAATGGTCGCCAGGATGATGGGCACGGCGCCGCGCAGCCCCGCCCAGGACATGAGCGCCTTCTCCTGCCAGGGCAGCCGGAACGGCGCCAGCGAGATGAAGACCTCCAGCGGACGTGCCACCACCGTCAGCACCAGCCCCACGATGACCGCGGGCCAGAAGTCGTCGTACAGGTCGTGCGGTGTGACCAGGAGCCCGAGCAGGACGAACATCCCGATCTGGGCGAGCCAGCCGAGCCCGTCGGCGAAGCCGCGGGTGGCGGGCCAGTGCGGCAGCTTGGCGTTGCCGAGGATCATCGCGGCCAGATAGACGGCGAGGAATCCGCTGCCGTGGGCCAGGGCGCCCGCCGCGTACGCGGAGACCGCGATCGCCATCACGGCGATCGGGTAGAGGCCGGAGGCGGGCAGCGCCACGTGGCGCAGTCCGAACGAACCGAGCCAGCCGACGGCGATGCCCACGGCCGCGCCGATGGCGAGCTCCAGGGCTATCTCGCCGACCAGGACGTACCAGCTGTCCACCGGCCCCCTGGTCGAGAAGGCGACCACCAGAATCACCACGGGGGCGTCGTTGAAGCCGGACTCGGCCTCCAGCACCCCGGTGACCCGGGCGGGCAGCGGCACCTTGCGCAGCACGGAGAAGACCGCGGCGGCGTCCGTGGACGAGACGACGGCGCCGATGATCAGCGACTGCCGCCAGTCCAGCCCGACCAGGTAGTGCGCGCCCGCCGCCGTGACGCCCACGCTCACCGCGACGCCGACCAGCGAGAGCATCACGGCGGCGGGCAGCGCCGGTTTGATCTCTTTCCACTTCGTGCCCAGGCCGCCCTCGGCGAGGATCACGACCAGAGCCGCGTAACCGATGACCTGGGTCAGTTCCGCATTGTCGAACTTGACGTCGAAGATGCCGTCCTGCCCCATGACGATCCCGATGCCGAGATACAGGAGCAGGCTGGGGAGCCCGCTGCGCGACGAGATGCGCACCGCCGCCACCGCGACGAGCAGTACGAGCGAGCAGACGAGCAGGAGTTCGTTGAGCGTGTGGACAGACAGTGGCCGTTCCTTCCCCGCGTACGCCTGCCGAGTCGGTCGACCTTCGGCATCGGCCCTTGGCGGCCGGTACTTCGTTACCTTACCTAATCTTTAACGTTTTCTTGACGCCTTCGAGCATTCGTACGACCCCTGTGCAATCCCGGCCATCCCGATACCGCGTCGGAGCCGTACCGGCGCTGCGCCTATGGTTGCTCCTGCACTCCCAGGACCACCTGCCCCTCGAAGGACAGCGATGCCCGCCAACACCACCGCCTCTTCCGCCGCCACCGGTTCCGCCGGTGCGAAGACCGGCCGGAAGAAGGGGCGACGTGCCCGCCTGATCGTGATCGTTCTGGTGCTGGCGCTTGTCGCGGGTATCGGTTACGGGACGTTCTGGTCCGTATCGACCGTGCGGGCCTCGTACCCGCAGACCACCGGATCGGTGAAGCTCGACGGCCTCGACGGCACCGTCGACGTCAAACGCGACGGCTACGGGATCCCGCAGCTGTACGCGGACTCCGACGCCGATCTCTTCCGCGCCCAGGGCTTCGTCCAGGCGCAGGACCGCTTCTGGGAGATGGACGTCCGCCGTCACATGACGGCCGGCCGGCTCTCCGAGATGTTCGGCTCCGGACAGGTCGAGACGGACTCCTTCCTGCGCACGCTGGGCTGGCGCAAGGTCGCGCAGGAGGAGTACGACAAGGTCCTCTCCGAGGACACCAAGAAGAACCTCCAGGCGTACGCGGACGGCGTCAACGCCTACCTCAAGGGGCGCGACGGCAAGGACATCTCCGTCGAGTACGCGGCCCTCGGCTTCACCAACGACTACAAGCCCACCGAGTGGACCCCGGTCGACTCGGTGGCCTGGCTCAAGGCCATGGCCTGGGACCTGCGCGGCAACATGCAGGACGAGATCGACCGCTCGCTGATGACCAGCAGGCTCGACGCGAAGCAGATCGAGGACCTCTACCCGGCGTATCCGTACGACAAGCACCGGCCGATCGTCGACCAGGGGGCCGTCTCCCCGGTCACCGGGAAGTTCGACCCGGACGCCGCCCCGTCCGACTCCCTCGGCTCGGACACCGCGCAGGGTGCCACCGAGGGGCTGAACACCCAGCTCTCCGCGCTCTCCGACACCCTCGACCAGATCCCGGCGCTGCTCGGCCCGAACGGCAACGGCATCGGCTCCAACTCCTGGGTGGTCTCCGGCGACTACACCACCACCGGCAAGCCGCTGCTCGCCAACGACCCGCACCTGGCGCCGCAGCTGCCCTCGGTCTGGTACCAGATGGGCCTGCACTGCCGCGAGATCACGGCGAAGTGCCAGTACGACACCGCGGGCTACACCTTCTCCGGCATGCCGGGCGTGATCGTCGGCCACAACCAGGACATCGCCTGGGGGCTCACCAACCTCGGCGCGGACGTCACCGACCTCTTCCTGGAGAAGGTCTCCGGCGACGGCTACCTGTACGACGGCAAGGTCAAGCCCTTCGTCACCCGTGAGGAGACCATCAAGGTCGCGGGCGGCAAGAGCCGGACGATCACCGTCCGCGAGACCAACAACGGCCCGCTGGTCTCCGACCGCAGCAGCGAACTGGAGACGGTCGGCCAGAAGGCCCCCGTCACCAACGCGGCCCCGGACCGGGCCGACGGCTACGCGGTCGCCCTGAAGTGGACCGCGTTGCAGCCCGGCAAGTCCATGGACGCCGTCTTCGAGCTCAACCGGGCCAAGGACTTCACCACCTTCCGGGCGGCGGCCGCGGACTTCGAGGTGCCCTCGCAGAACCTCATCTACGCCGACACCAAGGGCCACATCGGCTACCAGGCGCCCGGCAGGATCCCGGTCCGCCTCAAGGGCGACGGCATGATGCCCAGCCCTGGCTGGACCTCGGAGTACGGCTGGAAGAAGGACCCGGTCCCGTTCGACGAGCTGCCCTACGAGTACGACCCGAAGCGCGGCTACATCGTCACCGCCAACCAGGCCGTGATCGACGAGAAGAAGTACCCCCACCTGCTGACCAAGGACTGGGGCTACGGCACCCGCAGCCAGCGGATCGACGACCTGATCCAGTCGAAGATCAAGGGCGGCGGGAAGATCTCGACCGAAGACATGCAGAAGATGCAGATGGACAACACCAGCGAGATCGCCGCGCTGCTGGTGCCCGAGCTGATGAAGATCGACATCCCGGACAAGAGCGTCCGCGAGGCGCAGAAGCTCCTGGAGGGCTGGGACTACACCCAGGAGCCCGACTCGGCCGCGGCCGCGTACTTCAACGCGGTCTGGCGCAACATCCTCAAGCTGGCCTTCGGCAACAAGCTGCCCAAGGAGCTGCGGGTCGAGGGCGAGTGCCTCAACGTGCCCCGGGCCGGCGGCTCGGGCCCGGTCGACGAGCAGCGCAGGCTGGTGCGCGAGTGCGGCCGGCGGTCCGCGGACTCCGCCCAGCCCGACGGCGGTGACCGCTGGTACCAGGTGGTCGCCGACCTGATGGACGACCAGAAGAGCGACTGGTGGAAGGCGCCGAAGAGCGGCCGGTACGAGGCGACCGAGAACCGGGACCAGCTCTTCGCCCGCGCCATGGATGACGCCCGCTGGGAGCTGACGGCCAAGCTCGGCAAGGACATCAGCACCTGGAGCTGGGGCCGCCTGCACCAGCTGAACCTGAAGAACCAGACCCTCGGCACCGAGGGCCCCGGCCTGCTCCAGCGGGTCCTCAACCGCGGCCCGTGGAACCTCGGCGGCGGCGAGGCCGCGGTGAACGCCACCGGCTGGAACGCGGCGGGCGGCTACGAGGTCGTCTGGGTCCCGTCGATGCGGATGGTGGTCAACGTGGGGGACTGGGACAAGTCCCGCTGGATCAACCTCACCGGCGCCTCCGGGCACGCGTTCAGCGCGCACTACACCGATCAGACCGACAAGTGGGTCAACGGTGAACTGCTCGACTGGTCCTTCGGCACCAACGCCGTCTCCAAGAAGACGACCGACACCCTGACCCTCAAGCCCTAGGGTCCGTCCGGCGGACCGACGCCGGTGTCACCACCACGTCCACGGGGTGGTCGTGCGGTTCCTCCGGAACCCGCGCGACCACCTCGTCGTCGTACAGCAGGACGACCAGCGCGGGATGGGCGCCGGCCGCGGCGAGCCGGGCCAGCACCCGGTCGTAGCTGCCGCCGCCGCGGCCGAGCCGCATCCCCCGCCCGTCCGCCGCCAGACCGGGCAGCAGGACCGCGTCCGCCTCCAGGACCGCCTCGGGGCCCAGCCGCCCGCCGTCCGGCTCCAGCAGTCCGCGGCCGGCCCGGACGAGACGGCCGGCTCCTTCGTACGGCGCCCAGTCCAGATCGTTGTCCGCGAGGAGCACCGGCAGCAGCACCCGCACCCCCCGGGCGCGCAAGGCGTCCAGCAGTACCCGGGTGCCGGGCTCGCTGCCCACGGAGACGTACGCGGCGACGGTGCGGGCTTCGGACAGCTCCGGGAGAGCCAATGCGGCCCGGGACAGAACCACCGCGGCGTTTTCCACGTCTTCCCTGGTCAGAAGGCGCCGTGCGGTCAGCAGTTCACGTCGGAGCAGCGCTTTTCGGGACATCTCTGTGCTCAACCGGCACCCCCGGGTCTCGTATGGGCATATAGGCGTATGAAGTTAACCGGACCCTCATCTTCTTCGCATACATACCGGTTATGGTTCTGCGCATGACTCAGTCGCACCCCAGGATCAGCAAGGCCGTCATCCCCGCCGCAGGGCTCGGCACCCGTTTCCTGCCGGCCACCAAAGCCACTCCCAAGGAGATGCTGCCTGTGGTCGACAAGCCCGCGATCCAGTACGTGGTGGAGGAGGCGGTGGGCGCCGGCCTCTCCGACGTGCTGATGATCACGGGCCGCAACAAGCGTCCGCTGGAGGACCACTTCGACCGCAATTACGAACTGGAGTCCGCGCTCACCCGCAAGGGAGACGCCGAACGGCTCAAGAAGGTCCAGGAGTCGAGCGACCTGGCCACCATGCACTACGTCCGGCAGGGCGACCCGCGCGGCCTCGGCCACGCCGTGCTGTGCGCCGCCCCGCACGTGGGCGACCAGCCGTTCGCGGTCCTCCTCGGTGACGACCTGATCGACCCGCGCGACCCGCTGCTGGCCCGCATGGTCGAGGTCCAGGAGCGCGAGGGCGGCAGCGTCATCGCGCTGATGGAGGTCTCGCCCGAGCAGATCCACCAGTACGGCTGCGCGGCCGTCGAGCCCACCGCCGAGGGCGATGTGGTGCGCATCACGGGCCTGGTCGAGAAGCCCGAGGGGGCCGAGGCGCCCAGCAACCTCGCCATCATCGGCCGCTATGTCCTGGACCCCGCCGTCTTCGGCATACTGCGCAGGACCGAGCCGGGCCGCGGCGGCGAGATCCAGCTCACCGACGCGCTCCAGCTCCTCGCCGAGGACGAGAAGGTCGGCGGCCCGGTGCACGGCGTCGTCTTCAAGGGCCGCCGCTATGACACCGGCGACCGGAGCGACTACCTCCGTGCCATTGTCAGACTCGCGTGCGAACGTGAGGACCTGGGCCCGGACTTCAAGACCTGGCTCCGCAGTTACGTCACCGAGGAGATGTAGCACTTTGAGCAGCACGACCTGGTCGGTGGACGAGCACCTGGACGACATTCTCGGCGCGGTACGGCCGCTCGAACCCATCGAGTTGCAGCTGCACGACGCCCAGGGCTGCGTCCTCGTCGAGGACGTCGTGGTGGAGATCGCCCTGCCGCCGTTCGACAACAGCTCGATGGACGGGTACGCGGTCCGTGTCGCCGACGTCGAGGGCGCCGACGAGGAGTTCCCCGTGGTGCTCACCGTCATCGGTGACGTCGCGGCGGGCAGTGACGGCCTGCCCGACGGCCGGGCGGTCGGCCCCGGCGAGGCCGCCCGCATCATGACCGGCGCCCCGCTGCCCGCCGGTGCCGAGGCGGTCATCCCCGTCGAGTGGACCGACGGCGGCACGGGCGGCGGCCCCGCCGAGACCATGCACCCCCTGAGCGACGCCCCGCAGGCCGCGGGCGGCGAGGTCCGGGTGCACCGTCCCGTCGAGGCCCGCGCCCACGTCCGGGCCCGCGGCAGCGATGTGAAGCCGGGCGACCTGGCGCTGAGCGCCGGATCGGTCGTCGGCCCGCCGCAGATCGGGCTGCTCGCCGCGATCGGCCGCTCGACGGTGAAGGTGCGGCCCCGGCCCCGGGTCGTCGTCATCTCCACCGGCAGCGAGCTGGTCCAGCCCGGCGAGGAGCTGACCGGCGGTCAGATCTACGACTCGAACAGCTTCGCGCTCACGGCCGCGGCCAAGGACGCCGGAGCGATCGCCTACCGCGTCGGCGCCGTCACCGACGACGCCGACGTCCTGCGCGCCACGATCGAGGACCAGCTGATCCGCGCCGACGTCGTCGTCACCACCGGAGGCGTCAGCGTCGGCGCCTACGACGTCGTCAAGGAAGCCCTGTCCTCGGTGGGCGACGAGGACGAGCCCGGCAGCGGCATCGACTTCCGCAAGCTCGCCATGCAGCCGGGCAAGCCGCAGGGCTTCGGCTCGATCGGCCCCGACCACACACCGCTGCTGGCGCTGCCGGGCAACCCCGTCTCGTCGTACATCTCCTTCGAGCTCTTCGTCAGGCCCGTGATCCGCACGCTGATGGGCCTGTCGGACGTGCACCACCCCACCGTCCGGGCCACCCTGAAGGCCGACAAGGCGCTCGCCTCCCCGGCCGGCAGGCGCCAGTTCCTGCGCGGTACGTACGACGCGGAGGCCGGCACGGTCACCCCCGTCGGCGGCTCCGGATCGCATCTGGTCGCCGCGCTCGCGCGGGCCGACGCGCTCATCGTGCTGCCCGAGGACGCCACCTCGGCCGAGCCCGGTACGGACACCGAGGTGATCCTGCTCCGCTGACCGCCCTGCGGTGGCGGTACGGTATCTGCTCGCTGTGCCTTCCCGGGGACACCCCCGGGCCCCCGGCCCGCACCCCGGTGCGGGCCCAGGGCCTGTCCGGCGGACAGGCCTGGCGGGCAACCGGCGCGCCCTACCGCGAGGCGGAGTGAGCTTGAGTACGCAGAACAGACTGACGCACATCGACGAGGCGGGCGCGGCCCGCATGGTCGACGTCTCGGAGAAGGACGTCACCGCGCGGGTGGCCCGCGCGAGCGGCCGGGTCCTCGTCTCGCCGCGCGTCGTCGAGCTGCTGCGCGGCGAAGGGGTGCCCAAGGGCGACGCCCTCGCGACGGCCCGGATCGCCGGGATCATGGGTGCCAAGCGCACCCCCGACCTGATCCCGCTCTGCCACCCGCTGGCCGTCTCCGGCGTCGGCGTCGAGCTGGTGGTCGCCGACGACGCGGTGGAGATCACGGCCACGGTGAAGACCACGGACCGCACCGGCGTCGAGATGGAGGCCCTGACCGCCGTCTCGGTCGCCGCGCTCACCGTGATCGACATGGTCAAGGCGGTCGACAAGGCGGCGGTCATCACCGACGTACGGGTCGAGTCGAAGTCGGGCGGCACATCCGGCGACTACCGCCGCACCGAGGCGGACGGAGCGAACGCGTGACGCCGCCCGGGGCGTCACCGGCCCCGCCCCCCTACCGCGCCCTCGTCGTCACCGCCTCCAACCGCGCCTCCGCCGGCGTCTACGCGGACCGCGGCGGCCCCCTGATCACCGAGGCGCTCGCCGAACTCGGCTTCGCCGTCGACGGCCCGCGGGTCGTGCCCGACGGCGACCCGGTCGAAGAGGCCCTGCGCGCCGGAGCGGCCGCCGGGTACGACGTCATCGTCACGACCGGCGGTACGGGGATCTCGCCCACCGACCGGACCCCCGAGGCCACCCGCCGGGTCCTCGACCGCGAGATCCCCGGCATCCCCGAGGCCATCCGCGCCGAGGGGCGCGACAAGGTCCCCACCGCCGCGCTCTCCCGGGGCCTCGCGGGCGTCGCGGGCGGCACGCTCATCGTGAACCTGCCGGGCTCGACCGGCGGGGTGCGCGACGGCCTCGCCGTCCTCGCCCGTCTCCTGGTGCACGCCGTCGACCAGGTGCGCGGCGGCGATCACCCCCGACCGGGGAGCCCGAGCTGAACGTCTCGACCTGGCCGGTGGTCCTCGGCGACGGCGATGTGGTGCTCCGTCCGATCAAGATGCGCGACCAGCGCGTGTGGCGCGAGGTCAACCGGCGCAACCGCGACTGGCTGCGCCCCTGGGAGGCGACCGTTCCGCCGCCCGCTCCCGGCGCCCCGGCGGCCCAGCGGCCGACGTACCGTCAGATGATCCGTCATCTGCGGGCCGAGGCCAACGCGGGCCGGATGCTGCCCTTCGCCATCGAGTACCAGGGACGGCTGGTGGGTCAACTGACTGTCGCCGGAATCACCTGGGGTTCGATGTGTTCCGGCCATGTCGGCTACTGGGTCGACCAGGACGTGGCGGGGCGCGGCGTGATGCCGACCGCGGTCGCCCTCGCCGCCGACCACTGCTTCCGGACGGTCGGACTGCACCGCATCGAGGTGTGCATTCGGCCGGAGAACGGACCCAGCAGAAGGGTCGTGGAGAAACTGGGATTCCGCGAGGAGGGCCTGCGCCCGCGCTATCTCCACATCGACGGGGCCTGGCGGGACCATCTCATCTACGCGCTCACGGCGGAGGAAGTGCCCGATGGGCTGCTCCGGCGCTGGCACCGGTCACGGCCCGGAACGCCACGGGAAATAAAATAAATGTTCGATATTGATCGGCGATTGACCGGTGATGGACACGCAAACCTCCGTGGCTGATCTGAACAATCACAAAAAAAGTCCGTGATATCAGCCGGATCGTGCGACACACCGGGCCAATTGGCGGATGCCCCCGTGCAAACCCCTCTACGGTGTGAGACGTGAGCAGCAGCGGCCTCATCTACGCAGTCATCGTCGGGGCCTGGGCCGCCTACCTGGTGCCGATGTGGCTCCGCAGGCAGGACGAACTCAACGAAGCCCGTCCGACGGAACGCTTCAGCACGGCCATCCGGCTGCTGTCCGGACGGGCGGCGATGGAGCGCCGGTACGCCAAGGAGCTGCGGGAGCGCACCGCCGGGGAGGCGGAGCCCGACGCGGACCCGGATGGTGCCACGGACCGAATGGACTCCGTGGACGTCCGGGCCTTCGCCGCGCCCGAGCAGCGGTCCGAACCGGCACAGGCGCAAGCCCCGGCCAAGGCACCGGCTTCCTCCCGGCGCGCACGCCAGCGCCCCGGCGGCTCGGAGGCCGAGCGCGTCCGGCGCGCCAAGCGCCTCCAGGTCCTCGCGCGCCGACGGCGCACCACCGTCGTCCTCTTCCTGGCCTTCACCCTCGGCGCGGTCGTCGCGGCGGTCGGCGGTCTCCACTTCCTGTGGGCGCCCGCGGTCCCGGCCGTCCTGCTGAGCACGTACATCGTGCATCTGCGGGCCCAGGAGCGGCACCGGTTCGCCTTCACCATGGACCGGCGCAGGGCCGAGGTGGCGGCGCAGCACCTGCGCGAGAGCCGCACCCGCAGGCACCAGCCGGCCGCGGCGGCCCCCGCCGAGCCCGACGAGGAGCCGGAAGCACGCCGCCCCGAACCGGAGCCCGCGCCCGAGGTCTCCCCGCAGGAGGCCGGCCGCCGCGCCCTCGTCGAGCAGACGGACCACGCGGAGTGGGTCGACCAGCAGCGCGAGCGCGGCCCGGTCCAGGGCGACAGCTGGGAGCCGGTCCCGGTCCCGCTGCCGACCTACGTCACCGCCCCGGTCGCCCCGCGCGCCACGGGCGGCGTCGAGGTCGGCAACCCGGAGACCTGGAGCGCGGCCCGCTCCAGCGCCGCCGAGCCCACGGGCACCTCGCACCCCGTGGCACCCCCGGCCGACCCGGCCCCGCGCCGCCGCACCAACCAGTCCCGCCGCACCCGGGACCGCGGCCGCACCCCGCTCTTCGACCAGTACGAGGACGGGGAACGCCCCCGGGCCGCCAATGAGTGAGCCGGTCCGGCCCCGCTGCGCCGCCGCCTCGGCTGACCAGCACGGACCGGATTTCCGAGCACCCCGTTCGGGGTGCTAGAGTTTCACTCGTTGCAAGGGCCTGTGGCGCAGTCTGGTAGCGCACCTCGTTCGCATCGAGGGGGTCTGGGGTTCAAATCCCCACAGGTCCACCGCACACACGGAGGTCCCGTCCGATCGGAAGATCGGGCGGGACCTCCGTCGTTGTGTCCGCAAGGGACACGACACCGCAGCGGATACGACAGCGCAGGGGACCGGCGCGATGCCGGGCCCCTGCGCTGTACGGGCCGTCAGCAGCCGCTGGTCATCCACCGGCAGGCGGTGATCAGGGCGGCGGCGTGCTCCTCGCCGCGGGCGTCCTCGGTGCGGACGTCCTCGGGCAGCACCTGCAGGGCGTCGATGTCGTGCTCCATCATGTCGGTCTCCTTCGTTCGGGAGGGGTGCCGGTCCGGGGTGCGGAACGGCTGCCGGTGGCCGGCGGCCACCGGACGTATCAGGGGGTGGTGCGGGCGCCCTCGGGAAGCCAGGCGCGGGGGCCGCCGTAGCGCAGGCGCAGCAGCAGCGAGAGGCTTCCGGCGAGGCCGGTGGCGTATTCGGCGAGGACCGTCCGCCGGTTCTCGTCCGGGACCAGGAGGCGGCCGTCGCGCAGGACCGCCTGGGCCGCCAGGTGTTCGACGAGGAGTTCCGCGTCGGCGCGGTGGCGGTCGTCGCCGGTCAGTTCGGCCAGGTCCAGGAGGAGTTCGGCGTTGCCCGCCAGGCCGTGGCAGGTGGCGGGGGAGTCCGTCACCCGGCCCGCCCGGACCGCCTCGGCCGCCCCCTCCGCCAGGGCGCGCAGCTCGTCGTGTCGGGAGTCCCCGGCGCCCTCGGCCGCCCACAGGCGGATCAGGAAGGTGCCCACGCCGGACGAGCCGCTGCACCAGTGGCGGGCGAGGTCCGGCGAGTCGGAGAGGTGCCGGGCGCGGTCGACGGGCCAGAGGGCACCCGCCGGGCCGCTGCGGACGGCGCTCGTCAGGGTCTCGCCCGCCGCGACGGCCGCGGCGCGGAAGCGCTCGTCCCCCGTGGCCCCGGCCGCAAGCAGCAGGAACGTGCCGACTCCGGCGACGCCGTGCGCGAAGCCGTAGTGCCAGGAGCCCGCCAGTGCCGAGCCGAAGTCCTCGGGCACCGGCCAGAAGACGCCCTCCGGGGTCTGCCGGGCCGCGCCGAGCAGCCCCTCGGCGGCCTGGGCGGCGCGGTCGAGGAAGCGGTCGTCCCCGGTGCCGTGCCAGAAGTGCAGCTGCGCCAGGCCCGATCCGGCCGCGCCGTGCGTCACATCGGGGTTGGGCCACCGTACGGGCAGCTCCAGGGCCAGCTTCCTGGCGCGTTCGGCGAGGTCGGTGTCGTCCAGCGCACGGGCGGCGTCGAGCAGCGCCCAGGCCGTTCCCGACCGGCCGAAGTGCAGACCGGGCAGCTCCCCGGGGAGTTCGTCCTGCCGGTCGGCGGTCCAGTGCGCGGCGGTCCGCAGCCCCTCGCGCAGCGCTTCGCGGCTCACGGGCCCCGACGTTCCGGCGGGCCGGTCGTCCCACTGGCGCAGCGCCCGTGCGAGCACCGCCACCCCGCCCGCCGAGCCGTGCTGGAGGGCGACCGGGTCGCAGGTCTCGCCGAAGCTGTCCGAGGGCCAGAGCCGTTCCGGGTCGCCGGGGCGCATGGTGGCCAGCAGATGGGCGATGCCGTCGTGCAGCAGGCGGTCGCGGGTGTCCTCGGCCCGGTCCGCGGGGCCCGCCGGGCCGGTGCGGGTGTTCCCGGCCGCGTCCGGGCGGAAGGTGCGGGCCGCCTCCAGGGTCCAGCGTTCGGCGGGCTCGTCCCGCATCAGTCCCAGGACCAGCGGCGCGTAGCCGCGCACCAGGGGCCGGTCGCGGGCGAGGAGTTCGACGAGCGCGGCCAGGCGCTCCTCGTCGGGGCGGGCCGCGGCCTCCGGCAGGTCGGGGGCGAACAGCGGGTCGGCGCCGCTCAGCGCGTGCAGGACGGTCGCGCCCAGGGCGAACAGGTCGGCGGAGGGCGGCAGCGCGGGGGCCACCTGCTCGGCGGCGCGCAGCTCCGGGGCGGTGTAGCCGGGGGTCGCGCCGAGTACCCAGCGCTCGCCCTGCGGGGCGGCCATCTCCAGATCGATCAGCAGCAGCCTGCCGTCCGGGGTGACCATGATGTTGTTGGGGTTGAAGTCGTGCAGGGTGAGACCGGACCCGTGGGCGGCGGCGACCAGGTCGACGAGCCGGCCGACCAGGGACTCGGCCGTCCCGGCGTCCGGGCAGGCGGTACCGTCCTCGGCCAGCCGGTGCGCGACGCTCCGGCGCAGGGTGGTCCCGGGCACCGACTCCACGGCGAGGAAGACACTGCCCTGCTGCTCGAAGACCTCGACGACGCGCGGGACGACCGGGTCCGGGAGGCCGACCTGGTCCGGGCGGTCCGCGCCGAGGCGTTCCAGCAGCGCGGCCTCCCGGCGCAGCAGGTCCCGTACGTCGAGCCCTTCCAGCCCGGCGCCCACGTGGGCCCGCGCCTGCTTGACGACGACCTGCTCCCCGGTCCTGGAGTCCTCGGCCCGGAAGACCCCGCCCTTGTTG
This sequence comes from Streptomyces sp. NPDC057697, assembly GCF_042799335.1. Classification (NCBI taxonomy): domain Bacteria; kingdom Bacillati; phylum Actinomycetota; class Actinomycetes; order Kitasatosporales; family Streptomycetaceae; genus Streptomyces; species Streptomyces sp. NPDC057697. Next base: position 119,838 of record NZ_JBHVJA010000007.1, read on the forward strand.
GAGTGCTGGATCGCGCCCCGTACGAGATAGCGCCCGTTCAGCAGCACGGGCTTGGCGGTGGCGGTGCTGCGGACCGGGGCGGCCGGGCGGTCGGGGAACGGGTCGCCCGCCCAGGCCGGTGGGCTGAACCAGGCATTGCGCTCGTCGGCGACCTGCCTGCCCTCGGGGTCGGTGAGGAGCGCGGCGTACCCGCCGTCCGGTGTCAGGCGGCGGACGCCGGAGAACACCCCGTACCGGTAGAAGACCTGGCTGTCCGGGCGGTAGCGCCGGTCGGAGAGGATGGCGGGTCCCGGCAGCCCGGCGGTGGCCCGGTGCAACTCCTCGGCGAGCAGCCGGAACTGCTCGTCGTCCGCCGGGTACACGGTGATGAACTTGCCGGACCCGCCCCGGGCGAAGCGCCCCGAGACCAGCCCGGCGACCCGCGCGGGGCTCCCCGCGAACTTGAACCTGCACCGGTGGGCGACCAGCACCTCGGCGGCCCTGGCCAGGGTCAGGGGCGCGGCGAGCGGGGTGGCCGGGACATGGAGCTTCCAGCCCTGCGCCCGCCGCACCGACCCCGCCGGGACCACATGGCACCAGAACTCGCCCTGGTCGACGGTCCATTCCCGGGCCGCGTCCGGTGTCTGCCGGGCGATCACGGCACGCACCAGATCGGGCAGCAGCGCGAGGTCCGCCGGGCGCTCGGCGCGGACGCGCCGGGGCCCCGGTCCTGACGGTGAGGCGGTCTCGGGCAGTGCTGCTGACACGCTGGTCGACCTCGCATCTTGTGGACGGGACGGGACGGGACGGGACGGGGCGGGACTTGGCGGTGGCGCGGGTCCGGGGGGCCTGGCGGACTTGGCGGGCCTGGCAGGTTTGGCGGACCCGGACCCGGGGCCGGTGGGCCTACTGCCGGGGCGGGGCGTACTCGTCGCCCCAGCTGGTGTCGAGGAGCGACGCCGCGACCGTGCCGACCGGCTCCGCGCCGGATCCGTGTGCCGAGGGGAGCGCCGCGACGGCGGCGCCGGCGGACAGCAGGACCGTGAGGACGAGAAGGCTGCGGACGGCTGAGGGCATGGCGCGGCTCCTGGGTCGGGAGTGGGGGCGGCGGCGAGTACCGCGAGGGACGGGGTTCGCCGCCAGATGTCGCGGCTGAGGGGGTTTCGGCCGGACGACCAAAGTTCATCCTCCAACGCCCTGTTGGTCCAGCGCTCCGGGCTGGCAATACCCTGCATGGCACGGAAGTAGCAGGGCCGCATTGCGGGGAAGAACATGACTACAGGGAAAAATTCCGGCGAACTGCCGCGCCTCGATCCGGCGACCGTCGCGGTCTTCGAGCACGCGCTGTCGCTGGGCAGCGTCGGGCGGCGGCACCCCGACGTGCCGCCCGGCCTCGGTCTGGACCCGGAGGAGGTCGAGCGGGCCTGCCGCGCCCTGCTGGCGCTGCGCCTGCTCCGGCCGGCCCCGGGCGACCCCGGTCGGCTGATTCCGGTCAGCCCGGACGCCGCGGCGGCCGAGGTGGTCGGCCCCCGGGAGGCGGAGCTGGCGCGGGCGGCGGCGCACATCCAGGCGGTGCGCGACGAGTTGCAGTCCCTGATGCCGCAGTACCGTGCGGCCCGGCGGGCGCGGAGCGGCGAGGAGGGCATCACCGTACTGCCCGATCTGGCGGCCGCGTCCGCGATGCTCACCGAGGAATCGGCCCGCTGCTGGGACGAGGTGTTCACCGTCCAGCCCGGTGGCGGACGCTCCCCGCACCACCTCCGGGACGCCATCGACCGGGACCTGGCGATGCTCGGCCGGGGCGTGCGGATGCGCACCCTCTACCAGCACTCGGCCCGGACCAGCCTGGCCACCCAGGGATACGTGGAACGGCTCACGGCGGCCGGTGCCGAGTACCGCACTGCCGCCGAACTCCCGGACCGGGCGGTGGTGTTCGACCGGTCCGTGGCCTTTCTTCCCCGGCGCGTGAGCGGTGGCTCGGGCGAGGGCGCGGTGCTCGTCAGGGACGCCGACGTGGTGGCGTACCTGTGCCGGTCCTTCGAGCAGCACTGGTCGGGCGCCACGCCGTTCCGGGGCACCAGCGAGGCCGCCTACAAGGAGGTCGGTGGCAGCATGCGCCGCGCGTTGGTGGGGCTGCTGGCCGAGGGCGTGAAGGACGAGGTGATCGCCCGGCGGATGGGCATGTCGCTGCGCACCTGTCGACGGCACATCGCGGAACTGCTGGAGGAGCTGGGTGCTTCGTGCCGCTTCCAGGGCGGTGTCCTCGCCGAACGCGCGGGCCTCACGGCCCCGGCGCCGCCCGGCGCGCCGGGCGAAGTGGTCGGTGGGTGTGTCGACGTGTCCGATGTGCCGGAAGAGTCCGGAGGGTCCGTGGTGCCTGGTGGGCCTGTCGCGCCCGTTGCGGGTCAGGTGACTCCCTGAGCGGTTGCCGCGTCGGAGCCTGGGGCGTGTCGATGTGTGCGAGGTACTGGATGGGTTCGGCGGGGTCCTGACGACCGGCGTGGCGGGCATGGCGGGCATGGCGGGCGTGGCGGGGATGGTCTGTGTGCCTGTTGTGCCCGTTGTACCTGTTGTGCCTGTGTGGGTCGGGCGTTTCCCTGAGCGGTTCTAACGTCGGAGCCGGGGCGCGTTAGACGATGCTCAGCGAAGCGTTGGTGGCCGTCGTGGCCGCACTCGTACGCGCTGCGGTCGGCTTGCTTCGCGGCGCACCCGTCAGGAAGGTACGGGCCGGTCGGCGCCGTCCGGTGCCGCCGGGAGGTCCACCGGGCTCCCCAGGGCCTTCAGCTGGGACCTGGCCCGGTCGACCCCCTCCTGGAAGCCCTGGCTCGCGGCCTCCGCGAGTGCCTGACGGGCGCAGCTCTCCGCCGCGTCCCGCTCGCCCAGCGCGAGCAGCGCCTCACCCCGGCTCAGCCGTAGCGCGGCCCTGCGCATGACGCCCAGGCCCGTCGTCACCCCGTGGTCGTCGAGCGCCAGCGCGTACGCCGTGCAGCGTTCCGCCGCCGCGATGTCGCCCCGGGCCAGGAGCTGGTGCGTCCGGTGCTGGAGCGCGAGGAGTTCGGTGAGGACGTCCTGCGCCTCGCGGGCGAGCCGGACCGCGCGGGTGACGTGGCGCAGCGAGGCGCCGGTGACCCCGTCCGAGTCCAGTGCGACCGCCAGGTTGACCAGGGCGATGGCCTCGCTCGACGGGTCGTGCGCGCGGGCCGCGAGGGCGGGCGCGAGCTCCAGCTGGACGAGCGCCTCGGACAGCTGCCCCTCCCGGGTCAGCACCCAGCCCAGCAGCGCCCGTACCCGGGACTCCGCGTCCGGGTCGTCCAGGCGCCTGCTGGCCTCCAGGGCCTGTTCGAGCAGCGGCGCCCAGCCGTCCCGGACGCACCACACCACGTACGGCCACTGGAGCACGGCCAGGCGCCAGGCCCGGTCGTCGTGGCCCGCCGCGCGGGCGGCGGTGACCGCGGCGGCCAGGTTCTCGCGCTCCGCCGCGTACCACCGCAGAGCGGCGGCCCGGTCGGGGAACGACCGGGCCGGGGTGTCGGCCGCCGCCTCCCGGGGCAGGGCGCAGCAGGGTTTCTCGCCCGGTTCGGCGGCGAGGGACGCGGCGAGCGCGGTGGCCGTGTAGCCGTCCAGCAGCCGCAGCAGCGCCCCTTCATCGGTGCCGAGCCCGCGCGCGTACAGCCGGACCAGATCGTGCAGGGAGTAGCGGCCGGGGGCGCACTCGGTCACCAGATGGGCCCCCGCGAGCCGTTCGAGCGCCTCGGCCGCCACAGCGGGATCGCGGCCGAGCAGCGCGGCGGCGGCGTACCGCTCCAGATCCGGCCCGGGGACCACCCCGAGCAGGGCGAAGAGCCGCACCGCCTCCGGCGGCAGCCCCTGCACCGTGATGCGGAGCGCCGCCGCGACCCCCGACTCCTCCGCCTCGTCGAGCGAGAGCAGGGCCAGCCGCCGCTGCTCGTCCGCGAGTTCGTCCGCGAGCTCGGCGAGCCGCCAGTGGGGTCTGGCCGCCAGCTGTGCCGCCGTGATGCGCAGCGCGAGGGGCAGCCCGTCGCAGAGCCGGGCCAGCCGGTCCGCCGCCTCGGGCTCGGCCGCCACCCGCTCCTCGCCGACCGCCGCGGCGAGGAGTTCGGTGGCGGGCACCGGCCCCAGGACGTCGAGCGGCACCGGCCGGGCCAGCTCCTCGACGATCAGCCCGCCGAGCCGGACGCGCGAGGTGACCACGGCGGCCGAGCCGGTCCCCGAGGGCAGCAGCGGGCGGACCTGGTCGGTGCCGCGCGCGTTGTCGAGGACGACCAGGAGCGCGCGTTCCCGGGTCAGTTCGCGGTACAGCGCGGTGGCGGCCGTCGAGGAGTCGGGGAGGTCGCGCGCCGGTACCCCGAGCGCGAGCAGGAACTCCCGTACGGTCTCCCCGGGTTCGGCCGGTACGCCGCCGAAGCCGCGCAGGTCGGCGAAGAGCGTGCCGCCCGGGTAGCGGGCCTGGCCGCGGTGCGCCCAGCGGAGCGCGAGCGCGGTCTTGCCCACACCGGCGGGGCCGGTCACCAGCGCTACGGCCCCGGCTCCGGCGATCCGGTCCAGCGCGGCCAACTCCGCGTCCCGGCCCAGGAACCCCCGTACCCCGCGCGGCAGCAACCGCGGCACGGGGTCGGAGGGGGTGGGGGCGGAGAGGCGGGGGTCGGAGGACGCGAGGCCGGAGGGGGAGAGGCCGGAGGGGGAGAGGCCGGAGGGGGAGAGGCCGGAGCATGCGGGGCAGGAGGGGCCGGGGCAGGAGGGGCTGGGGTCGGAGGGGCTGGTGTCGGAGGGAGTGGGCCAGGCCGGCACGCGAGCAGGACCGGCCCCCGGCCCCGGGGCGGCTTCCATGACCGGCCCGGTCCCAGTCCCTGGCACCAGGCCGAGTCCGTTCCCCGACATCAGCCCAGCCCCCGGCCCCGACACCGGCCCCAGCTCAGCCCCGCACCCGATCCCCGGCCCCAGCCCAGCCCCCGGCCCCGACACCGGCCCCAGCTCAGCCCCGCACCCGATCCCCGGCCCCAGCCCAGCCCCCAGCCCAGCCCCCGGCCCCGACACCGGCCCCAGCCCAGCCCCGCGCCCAATCCCCGGCCCCAGCCCAGCCCCCAGCACAGGCAGCAGGTCCACCGGGCCGGGGCCGGTCGCCCCCGCGGGGTCGCCGTGCAGGATCGTTTCGTAGGCGGCTCGCAGCCCCGGGCCCGGGGCGACGCCCAGTTCGTCGGCGAGCAGGCAACGGGTGCGGTGGTACCGGTCGAGCGCGTCCGACCGGCGCCCCGCCCGGCACAGCGCCAGGATCAACGCCTCGGCCAGTGACTCGCGCAGCGGGTACGCCGTCGCCTCCGCCTGGAGCACGGCCACCGCACCGGCCCGGTCCCCGAGCCGCTCGTGGGCCGCCGCCAGGCTCTCCACCACATCGAGCCGGGCCTCCTCCAGCGCCCGCGCCGCGGCCCGCAGCGAGGCGCTCGGGGTGGCGCCGTCGAGCGCCGGGCCGTGCCACAGCGCGAGCGCCCCACCGAGGTCGGCCACCGCGTCGGCGGGGCGCCGGCGGAGCCCGCCGCGCCGGGCGAGCCGCTCGAAACGGCAGGTGTCGAGCAGCGCCTCCGGCACCTCGAACACGTACGACCGGCCCCGGGTCAGCAGGCAGACCCCGTGCTCCCCGGCATCGGCCGAGGCCAGCAGGGCCCGCAGCCGCGAGACATGTCCCTGAACGACCGTACGGGCATGAGCGGGTGGCGCGTCGTCCCAGAGCGCGGTGATCAACTGATCGACGGGGACCGCCGAGTTGGCCCTGAGGAGCAGCGCCGCGAGCACACTGCGCCGCTTGGCGGGGCCCAGTGGCAGCTCTCCCGCGCCGGTGACGGCCCCCACCCTGCCGAGCAGCCGGAAATCCATCAGCGCCTCCCCATCGGTGCGAGAACGCTCAGCGTCAGGGCCGCCGGGTCGCGCCCGGAGGCCGTGCCCCGGACCGACGATCTTACGAGCCCTGCCATCGGCCCCGGGAACCGCGTCGCCTACGCTGGGCGCGTTCGCACGCGCGTGGATTCCCCCGCGATTCCGCGCTCATGGATTCTCCGTACCGCGAGGAGCGCCCCCGTGCCGGTCGACCAGCCCGAGCCCCGGATCGACACCAGCAAGCCCCATCCCGCCCGCGTCTACGACTGGCTGCTCGGCGGCAAGGACAACTACCCGGTCGACCAGCAGGTGGCCGAGAAGCTGCCCGCGGAGGCGCGGGGCAACGCCGCGCGGAACCGGGCCTTCATGCACCGGGCCTCCGCCTGGCTGGCCCGCACCGGGGTCGACCAGTTCCTCGACATCGGCACCGGCATCCCCACCGAACCCAATCTGCACCAGGTGGTCCAGGGCATCGTCCCGTCCGCCCGGATCGTCTACGCGGACAACGACCCGATCGTGCTGCGGCACGCGGAGGCGCTGCTGATCAGCAGCCCGGAGGGTGTCACCGACTACATCCACGCGGATGTGCGCCGGCCGGAGGCGATCCTCGAACACGCCCGTGAGCTGCTCGACTTCGACCGGCCCATCGCGCTCTCCCTCATCGCGCTCCTGCACTTCCTGCCGGACGACGAGGACCCGTACGGCCTCACCCGAACCCTGGTCGACGCGCTGCCCGCCGGCAGCTACCTGGTGGTCTCGCACGGTACGGCCGACCAGCACCCGGAGCTGAAGCAGGAGACCGAGAGCGCGTACAAGAAGGGGGCGATCCCGCTGCGGATGCGTACCCGGAGCGAGGTCGAGCCCTTCTTCGACGGGCTGGAGATGGTCGAGCCGGGGCTGGTCTTCGCCACCGAGTGGTACCGCGAGGAGCCCGCGCCGGTGCGGGAGCGCAGCGGCTTCTACGTGGGGGTCGGCCGGGTGCGCTGAGCCGTCGGGGCGTACGTCCGGGGCCGATGAGTCCAGGACGGTGCGGCGGTCCTTCCTCCGGACGCACGGGCGAGAGGGTGGACCGATGAGCAATCTGCACGATGTCCTGAGCAAGCATGTCGGCGGCGGAGCGGCGCCGGGAGCCGTCGGCCTGGTGGCCCGCGGGGACCGGGTCGAGGTGGCGGCGGTCGGCTCCGCCGACGCGGACGGCACGGTCCCGATGGAGCGGGACTCGGTCTTCCGTATCGCCTCGATGACCAAGCCGGTGATCGCCGCGGCGACCATGGTGCTGGTCGAGGAGGGCCGGATCGCGCTGGACGAACCGGTGCGGCAGTGGCTGCCGGAGCTGGCGGCGCCGATGGTGGTCCGTACGCCCGCCTCCCCGGTCGACGACGTGGTGCCCGCGGAGCGGGTCATCACCGTGGCCGATCTGCTCACCTTCCGGGCCGGGTACGGCTTCCCGTCGGACTTCTCGCTGCCCGCGGTCGGGCTGTTGTCCAGCGAGCTGAAGCAGGGGGCGCTGCGCCCCCGGGACGTCGTGGCGCCGGACGCGTGGATGGCCGCGCTGTCCGGTATCCCGCTGCTCCACCAGCCGGGCGAGGCATGGCTGTACAACACCTGCTCCGACATCCTCGGCGTGCTGATCGCCCGGGTCTCGGACCGGCCGCTGTCCGAGTTCCTGGCGGAGCGGCTGTTCGAGCCGCTGGGCATGGCCGACACCGGTTTCTCCGTGCCGCCGTCCGAGGCCGACCGGTTCACCAGCCTCTACCGCACCACCCCCGAGGGCGACGGCCTCCGGCTGGTCGACGCCCCGGACGGGCAGTGGAGCGCTCCACCCGTGTTCCCGTCCGGGGCGGGCGGGCTGGTCTCGACCGCCGACGACTGGTACGCCTTCGCCCGGATGCTCCTCGCTGAGGGGCACGCCGGGAAGAGCGGCCGCCGGCTGCTCTTTGCCGAGTCGGTGCGGCTGATGACCACCGACCACCTGACGGCGGCGCAGCGCGAGGGCGGTGCGATGTTCCTGGAGGGCCAGGGCTGGGGGTACGGGGGTTCGGTCGACGTCGCGGCGGTCGAGCCCTGGAACGTTCCGGGGCGCTACGGCTGGGTGGGCGGCTCGGGGACGACCGGGCACCTCACGCCCGCCACCGGTACGGTCGCCGTCCTGCTGACCCAGCTGGAGATGACCGGGCCGACCCCGCCCGCACCGATGCGGGAGTTCTGGACGTACGCGGCCGGAGTCTGAGGGCCCCGGGCGCGGGGCGGGCGGCCCCGGGCCCCCGGGTGTCAGTTCGGCCGCAGGCGCCGGTCCTGATCAAGCAGCGCATCCCCGGCCCGGCCCCGCAGGCCGTACAGCACCATGTCCGCCAGGCGCTCCGGCAGATCCGGTTCGAGCGGGCGGTGGCCGAGCAGGGCACGGGTCTGGAGCGGGGAGCAGAGCAGTTCGAGCGCCAGGGCCGTGTCGGTGTCCGCCGGGAGCTCCCCGCGCTCGACGGCCCGGCCGACGATGACGCCCGCCTGATCGAGGCGGGACTGCCAGAAGGTCTGCCAGGCCTCGGCGAGGCCGGGGTCGTCGGAGCTGAGCGAGGCGGCGCGGGCGATGGCGCGGCCGGTCGGCGTGGCGAGGTACCCGGCCAACGCGCGGGCGAAGGCGGCCAGATCGGTGCGGACGGCCCCGGTGTCGGGGACGGGGATGCCCTCGTCGCTCCCGGCGAGCATGGCATCCAGCACGAGCTTCTCCCGGCTGCCCCAACGCCGGTACACCGTGCTCTCGTTGACGCCTGCGCGAGCCGCGACCTCGGCGATGCTGAGCCGGGCGATGCCCTCCTCGGCCAGCACCTCCATGGCGGCCGCCAGCACGGCCTTGCGGACGCGCGCGGCGCGGCCCCCGGGGCGGCGGCGGATCGGCTCCGATTCTTCCTCGGTCATGTATCGATCACCTCGGCCACCACCTTAACGCAAGTTGCTTGCGTTAAGGATTGCGTGGGTGCATAGTCGCTAATGCAAGAGATCAGGCTTTAAGTGCAGCAGGAGGCAGCACCATGTCATTCACCTGGCCCCTGGACCCGCAGGAACTGTTCGTCGAGCGCTATCCGCAGATGACCCTCGGCCTTCCCGTCGACGAGGTGGACGCGGTCCGTGCCGCCGTCACCGAGATGTGGCCCGACCGGCCCGGCGGCTGGGTGTACGAGTGGTCCGCGCTCGCCGCCCGGCATGCCGAGGCCGGGCAGCACCGGCTGGCCGCGCAGGCGTACGGCTGGGCGAAGTTCCCCTCGCTGGCCGACGCCCCGAAGCGCACCGCGCTCGCCCGCCAGGTCGAGCAGTACGCCCTCGCCGCCCCCGGCTTCCCGGTGGAGTTCGAGCGCCGCACGCTCACCGTTCCGTACCGGGGCGGCGAGGCCACCCTGCCGGTCCACCTGATAGCCGCCCCCGGCCTGCCCGCCGACGCGCCGGTCGTGCTGGCCAGTGGAGGGGTGGACTCCTGGAAGACCGACCTGCACGGGATGTGGGAGCAGCTCGCGTTCGCCCTGCCGGCGCGGCTGCTGCTGTTCGACCTCGCGGGCACCGGCGAGACCGCCCATCTGCCGATGACCCCGGACGGCGGGGCCGAGGTGGTCGCTGGGCTGGTCTCCTTCGCCCGCGCGACCGGGAACGGGAAGGTCGGCCACTTCGGCATCTCGATGGGCGGCTACTACTCCGCGCGGAGCGGGCTGACCGGCGCGGTCGACGCCTCCGTGGTGCTCGGCGGTCCGGTGGAGCGCTCCTTCGCCCCGGGCCGGGGCTTCGCCTTCGGCATGGACGGCATCGTCGGCAACGCCCTGGGCTTCGACGCCATGCCGAGCACGGCCGCGCGCGAGGCGGCATTCGCGGCCTTCGACCTGCGCCCGCTGCTGGACCGGGACACCAATGGGCCGATGCTGGTGGTCAACGGGACCGAGGACGTCCATGTCCCGCTGGACGACACCCTGGTGTTCGAGGGCCGCCGGGACACCCGGGTCGTGCTGATCCCGGACACCGGCCACTGCGCCATCTCGCGCTTCGACGAGGCGATGGCCGTGATCGCCCCCTGGCTGAAGGACACCCTGACCGGCTGACCGGGCGCTTCCGTCGCCCGGCGGCGGCTACCGCAGCGGCTTCGCGAAGCAGCGGCTGCTGTCGTACGTGCGGTAGTGGCCGAACTTCTCGCACGGGGCGTATCCGCTGGACGCGTACAGCGCGATCGCCTCGGGCTGCTGGTCCCCGGTCTCCAGCACCATGCGGACCCGGCCCGCCGCCCGCGCGTCGTCCTCCAGGGCGGCCAGGATGCGGCGGGCCAGCCCGTTGCCCCGGCCCTCGGGTATCACGAACATCCGCTTGAGCTCGGCGTCGCCGTCCGAGTACCCCTCGTCGTTCCGCTCCTGGGAGCGCCAGCCGCCGGTGGCGACGGGGCGGCCCCGCGCATCGTAGGCGAGCAGATACAGACCGTTCGGCGGCACGAACATCGTGGGGTCGAGCGGTGTGACATCGCCCTCGTCCCCGTAGCGCTCGGCGTATTCGAGCTGCACCTGGTCGTTGAGTTCGACGGCATCGGGGTGGTCGAAGGGACGGGGCTGGATATGCATACGAAGAATGGTACATGTATGCAGCCGCTAAGTGTCGGTATCGTGCCGTAATGCTCACCACCGTGACCACCGTCAATGTAAACGGGCTCCGTGCCGCCGCCAAGAAGGGCTTCGTCGAGTGGCTGGCCCGGACCGAGGCCGATGTGATCTGCCTCCAGGAGGTACGGGCCGAGCCGGAGCAGCTGCCCCAGGAGGTGCGTGATCCCGAGGGCTGGCACACCGTGCACGCCCCGGCCGCCGCCAAGGGGCGGGCCGGGGTCTCCCTGTACACCCGGCGTGCGCCCGAGCGCGTGCAGATCGGGTTCGGCGGCTTCGGGGACGCCGGGAGCGAGGAGTTCGACACGAGCGGCCGCTACGTCGAGATCGACCTGCCGGGCATCACGGTCGCGAGCCTGTACCTGCCCTCCGGCGAGGTCGGCACCGAGAGGCAGGACGAGAAGGAGCGGTTCATGGCCGCGTTCCTCCCGTATCTGAAGGGCCTGAGGAAGCGCGCCGCGGCCGGTGGCCGCGAGGTGGTGGTGTGCGGCGACTGGAACATCGCCCACCAGGAGGCCGACCTGAAGAACTGGAAGGGCAACAAGAAGAACTCAGGCTTCCTCCCCGAGGAGCGGGAGTGGCTGACCCGGGTCTTCGACGAGGCCGAGTACGTCGATGTCGTACGGTCCCTGCACCCCGACGAGGAGGGTCCGTACTCCTGGTGGTCCTACCGCGGGCGGGCCTTCGACAACGACACCGGCTGGCGGATCGACTACCAGGTGGCGACGCCGGGGCTGGCCGGGCGCGCGGTGAAGGGCTGGGTCGAGCGGGCCGCGACGCATGCCGAGCGGTGGAGCGACCATGCGCCCGTGACGGTGGTCTTCGAACAGTAGAGCGTGCGAACGCGGGGAGTGCCGGGCCGTCCGGGCCGGGCAGTATCCCGGCGTGCGATCAAGGAAAACGTCCCGTCGGCCGCCGTGCGGCCATCCGTCAGTCAGGGTTCCGCGGCGGTTCGTCGGTGTGCTCGCGGCGCAGGCGCCGGTCCAGGGCCATGGAGAGTTCGGCGTCCACCACCGCGCGGGCCAGCGGGCGCAGCTGGGGTGGTTCGGGGTCGTCGCTGTGGTTCTCCAGGACGCCCACGAAGAGCTCGGCGAGCGCGTCGGCGTGCTCGCGGACGCGGCGTCCGGCCGAGAGCACCGTGGCGAGCGGGACCCCTTCCCGGACCAGCTCGGAGGAGACCTCCAGCAGCCGGCGGCTGATGTGGACGATCTCGTCGCCGTCGGTGGCGAGATAGCCGAGGTCGAGGGCGGCGGCCAGGTTCTCCGCGCTGGTCTCGCCCTCGAAGTAGTCCGCGAGCTGCTCGGGCGTGAGGCGCACCGGGGTCTCCTCGGTCGGCTCGCCCAGCCCCAGCACCTCGGCGACGTCCCGGCCGCTCTCGAAGGTGCGGGCCAGATCGGCGATGCCGGTGAGGGTGTGGCCGCGTTCCAGCAGGCCCGTGATGGTGCGCAGCCGGGCCAGGTGGTGGTCGTCGTACCAGGCGATGCGCCCCTCGCGGCGGGGCGGCGAGATCAGCCCGCGCTCCCGGTAGAAGCGCACGGTCCGCACGGGGATCCCGGCCTCCTTGGCCAGCTCCTCCATGCGGTATTCGCGGTGCTCGCGTCCTTCAGCCACCCCCGCACCCTACCGGCCGGGACCGGGGAGGGGACCGCATGTTGTACCGCCGGTAACTTTCCCCCGCCGACCCCTACCCATCGGTACGGAGCTGCTCTACTCTCCCAACAATGCCAGTGATTGCTGGCAGAGTCGTGTGACGTACCGCGGGAGGCGGCAGCATGGCCCAGCACGAGCATGTACGAGTGGCGGTGATCGGTTCCGGGTTCGGGGGCCTCGGGGCGGCGGTCCGGCTGCGCCGCGAAGGCATCACGGACTTCGTCGTCCTGGAGCGGGCCGACTCCGTCGGCGGCACCTGGCGCGACAACAGCTATCCGGGCTGCGCCTGCGACGTGCCGTCCCACCTCTACTCGTTCTCGTTCGCACCCAACCCGGAGTGGCCGCGCACCTTCTCCGGGCAGCAGCACATCCGCGCCTACCTGGAGCACGTCGCCGACACCTTCGGGCTGCGCCCGCACCTCAGGCTGGGCCATGAGGTGACGGTCATGCGCTGGGACCGCGAGGAGCTGCGCTGGACCATCGAGACGGCGAACGGGGCCTCCTTCACCGCCGAGGTCGTGGTCTCCGCGAGCGGCCCGCTCTCCGACCCGAAGACTCCGGACATCCCCGGACTCGACGGCTTCCCCGGCAAGGTCTTCCACTCGGCCCGCTGGGACCACGACGCCGACCTGACCGGCAAGCGCGTCGCCGTGATCGGCACCGGCGCCTCCGCCATCCAGATCGTGCCCGCCATCCAGCCGAAGGCCGGGCGCCTGACGCTCTTCCAGCGCACCCCGCCCTGGGTCATGCCGCGCATGGACCGCAGGATCAGCGGCGCCGAACGCTGGCTGCACCGCACCCTGCCCATCACCGGCACCGCCCGCCGCGGACTGCTCTGGGGCATACGCGAGTTGCAGGTCAGCGCCTTCACCAAGCATCCGGGCGAGCTCGGCATGGTCGAGAAGATAGCCAAGGCCAACATGGCGCGGGCCATCAAGGACCCCGCGCTGCGGGCCAAGCTGACCCCCTCGTACCGCATCGGCTGCAAGCGCATCCTGCTCTCCAGCGCCTACTACCCGGCGCTCGCCCAGCCCAATGTGGACGTGGTCGCCTCCGGCCTGGCCGAGGTGCGCGGCTCCACGCTCGTCGCCTCCGACGGCACGGAGACGGAGGTCGACGCGATCATCTTCGGGACCGGCTTCCATGTCACCGACATGCCGATCGCCGAGCGGGTGGTGGGCGCGGACGGCAGCACGCTCGCCGACTCCTGGAAGGACGGCATGCAGGCGCTGCGCGGCGCCAGCGCCGCCGGTTTCCCCAACTGGATGACGATCATCGGCCCCAACACGGGCCTCGGGAACTCCTCGATGATCCTCATGATCGAGTCCCAGCTGAACTACATGGCCGACTACCTGCGCCAGCTGGACGTGCTCGGCGGACGGGTCGCCCTCGACGCGCGGCCCTCGGCGGTCGGCACCTGGAACCGCCGCGTCCAGGACCGGATGAAGCGCACGGTGTGGAACACCGGCGGCTGCAACAGCTGGTACCTGGACGCCAACGGGCGCAACACCACGGTCTGGCCGGGCACCACCTCCGAGTTCCGCAAGGCCACCCGATCGGTCGACCTCTCCGAGTACGAGGTCGTACGGCCCCCCGGCAAGCAGGCCGTCGCCGCGCGCAAGGCCGTCGCCGAGGAGGTCGTGGGATGAGCCGGCTGCTCAAGGCCGCCGCCGCCCCGCCCGTCCCCACGCGCGAGCTGACCGCGCGCTCCGCCGACGGCGCCCGCATCCATGTCGAGGTGCACGGGCGGGACGGCGCCCCCGCGGTGGTCCTCGCGCACGGCTGGACGTGCAGCACCCGCTTCTGGGACGCCCAGGTCAGGGACCTCGCGGTGGACCACCGGGTCGTCGCCTACGACCAGCGGGGCCACGGCCGTTCGCCCGCCGTGGGCCGCGAGGGGTACAGCACGGACGCCCTCGCCGACGACCTCGAAGCGGTGCTGGCCGCCACCCTCGCGCCGGGCGAGCAGGCCGTGATCGCCGGGCACTCCATGGGCGGCATGACGCTCATGGCCGCCGCGCGCCGGGCCGGACTGCGGGAACACGCGGCCGCCGTACTGCTGTGCAGCACCGGCAGTTCCAGGCTGGCCGCCCAGTCGCTGGTGGTGCCGTTCGGCGCCGGGGCCGTCCGGACCGCGGTGACCCGTGCGATCCTCCGTGCGAAGGCCCCCCTCGGACCGGTCACACCGATTTCCAGGCGGATGCTCAAGTACGCCACGATGGGAGCGGGCTCCGCACCGGACCGGGTGGACACCTGCGCCCGGATCGTGCACGCCTGCCCGCGCGGCGCCAGGGCGCCCTGGGGCCGTGTCCTCGCGGATCTCGATCTCGACGCGGGCGTACGGGAGTTGAGAGTGCCCGCCGCGGTGATCGCGGGTACGGAGGACCGGATGACACCGCCCGCGCACGCCCGCGCCCTCGCGGCGGCGCTGCCCGACTGCCTGGGGCTCACCGAGCTGACGGGCATGGGGCACATGACACCCGTGGAGGCGCCGGAGGCGGTCACGGCGAAGATCCGGGAGCTCGTCACCGCGTACCTCCCGGCGGGCGGTACGGGAACGAGCACAGGCACGGGCACGGACGGTACGGCCGAGAAGGAGGAGGTCGCATGAGCGACAGGCGGAGTCTCGAAGGACAGGTCGTCGTCGTCACCGGCGCGGCGCGCGGCGTGGGCGAACTGCTGGCCCGCAAGCTCTCGGCACGTGGCGCGAAGCTCGCGCTGGTCGGTCTGGAACCGGATGAACTGAAGAAGGTCTCCGAGCGGCTGCACGCGGAGAGCGACCACTGGTTCGCCGACGTCACCGACCACGACGCGATGGCGCGCGTGGCCCAGGAGGTCAAGGCCCGGTTCGGGAAGATCGACGTCGTCGTCGCCAACGCCGGGGTCGCCTCCGGCGGGCCGTTCGTCGACTCGGACCCCGAGGCGTGGCGGCGGGTCATCGAGGTCAATCTGATCGGTGGCGCGGTCACCGGACGGGCCTTCCTGCCGGTGCTCATGGAGAGCCGCGGCTACTTCCTCCAGATCGCCTCGCTCGCGGCGATGACACCCGCGCCGATGATGACCGCGTACTGCGCGTCCAAGTCCGGCGTGGAGGCGTTCGCGCACAGCCTGCGGGCCGAGGTCGGCCACCGGGGCGTGAAGGTCGGGGTCGGCTATCTCTCCTGGACCGACACGGACATGGTGCGCGGCGCCGACCAGGACGACGTGATGCGGGAACTGCGGCAGCGGCTGCCCTGGCCGGCCAACCGCACCTATCCGCTGGGCCCCGCCGTCGACCGGATCGTGGCCGGCATCGAGCGCCGGTCCCCGCACGTGTACGCGCAGTGGTGGCTGCGCGGGATGCAGTCAGTGCGGGGGTATCTGCCCTCGCTGATAGGGGTCGTCGGCCAGCGGGAGGTCCGCAGGTTCGGGTCCCGGCTGGACGGCGTGAGCAAGGGCCTCGTGGGCGCCGGGGGCGCCGCGGACCGGGACGCGAGGGCGGCGAACACGCAGCGTAAGTGATCGACATGCGGTGGGTGGCGGGGGCTGCGACGCTGAACGAGGTCCTCACGGACCGCCCCCAAGCACCCACGAGGAGTGAACGGCATGGGTATCGCAGACCAGTTCAAGGACAAGGCGCAGCAGCTCGCTGACCAGGCGAAGAAGAAGGCCGACGAGGGCCGCGACGAGGGCCGGGAGCGGATGCGCCCCGAAGGTCAGGAGCGGATGCGGCCCGAGGACCGGGAGCGGATGCGCCCCGAGGGCCGGGAGCGGATGGGCGCCGAAGGCCGGGAGCGGATGCAGGGCGCGTCCGAGCGGGCCTCGAAGACGTCGCAGCAGGGCCGCGACAAGGCCCGGGGCGCCGCGGACGAGCTCCGCGAGCGCCGCGACCGCTGACGCCGGTCCGCGGCACCGCGTGTGACCGGTGAGGGGCGCGCCCGGGTTCCGGGCGCGCCCTTTCCGCACGGCGCTGGTGCCGCGGTGCCTGGCGGGCGCGGACGATCTCCCCGTCAGGCACGGATGATCTCCCCGTCAGGCACGGATCAGACCCGATTAGACCCGATCAGACTCGATCGGATCAGATCAGATCAGGACGGGTCGGGGAGGTGGGACCAGCCGGTCCAGTTTCCGCCGTTGTCACGCCAGTTGGCCCACAACCAGCCGTCGGATCCCTTGAGGACGAGAGCGAAGAGGTAGGGGCGTACCTCCTGAGTACGGATGCCGACCCCGCTGTACCACTCCCCGCCCATGGACGACCACGAGGTCCAGCCCCCGGACTTCGTCCAGCGCGTCCACACCGCACGGTCGGTGCCGATCGCGAACTCCTGCTTCGTGCCGTCGGGGAGCGTCGTGGTGCTCACGCCGTACTCGCAGATGATGGTGCCGCCACCGATGTTGCAGTAGTCGACCGCCTGTGCCGGGGTGGCGGCCACCGCCATGCCCGCGACGACGGTGGCCGTGAGGAGAGCGGCCTTGATTCTCTTCATCCTGAGTCCCTTTGTTCGCCCGAAACGCAACCCTCACACTCTCCGGTCCACCGCTGATGTTCTGCTCACGTCCCGCTTATGCCCACGGACCAGGGCGGTTCGGGATGCCTTGCGGCGACCGGGGCCGGCCCCGGCGGTCCCGGTCTCAGCTGCCGGCCGCCGGGCGCACCAGGTCGCGCGGGTCGGTGTTCGCCCCGCACAGCACGACGGCGATCCGCTCGCCGTCGCCCGGCCGGTAGCCCGGGTCCGGCGCGGTGAGGGCGGCCAGCGCGGTGGCGGCGGCGTGTTCGACGGCGACGCGGTGCTGGTCCCACAGCGCCTGGCGGGCGCGGACGATCTCCACGTCCGGGACGAGGACCGAGCGGACGTCGTTCTCGCGCACCGCGTGCAGTGCCAGGGGGGTGGCGCGCCGGGCGCCGAGGGAGTCGACGGCGACCGAGTCGACGGGCACGTCCACCGGCGCCCCGGCCGCGATGGCGGCGTTCAGCGAACGGCAGTTCTCCGGCTCGACGGCGACCGTACGGATGCCGTGGTGCCGGGCGGCGGTGGCGACCCCCGCGAACAGCCCGCCGCCGCCGACCGAGACCACCACGGTGTCCAGGCCGGGGATCCGGGCGTGGATCTCCTCCAGCAGGGTGCCGGCCCCGGCGGCGATCAACGCATGGTCGTAGGCGTGCGCGGCGAGCGCGCCCGACGAGGCGGCGAACTCCTCGCACGCTTCGAGGGCTTCGGCGTACTCCGTGCCGACCAGCCGCACGTCCGCCCCGAACTCACGGAGCCTGGCCACCTTCACCGCCGGGGCGGTGCCCGGCAGGAACACCGTGGCCCGTACGCCCTGCTGCTGGGCGGCCCACGCGCAGGCCAGCCCGGCGTTGCCGCCGGAGGCGATGGTCACCCCCGCGTCCGGCAGGGTGCCCGCCTCGCGGTGGGCCTGGAGGAAGTTCTGCGCGCCGCGCGCCTTGAAGGAGCCGGTGTACTGCATGAACTCCAGCGCGAACCACATCTCGTACGGTTCCCCGGACGCCGCCGCGCCACCCGGTGCGACGGGCGCGACAGGCGCGACGGCGACCGGGCGGATGCGCCCGGCGGTCCGGTCGGTGGCGGCCTTGATGTCGTCGTAGCTGAGCTGGTCCACGTCGGTGCTCCTGCGGAGAGTCGGGCCGGGATGGTCGAGGTGCGGCACCGGGAAGCCGGGTGCCGGTTTCACGGAAGCAGTTCCTCGCGGATACCGCCAAGGGTGGCACGCCACTCCTCCTCCGTGCCGTCGGCCCACTCCCCGACCAGTGCGGGCGGCGCGGCGGCGATGGCGTCCAGTGCGCTCACGGCCAGCGCCCGCAGACCGGGCAGATCGGCGAACGGCTCCCCGGCGGCGGCCGGTTCGTCCTCCTCGTCGGCGGGGAAGGCGCGGGTGAGCCAGGCGGCCGAGGCCACCGTCAGCCGCGCGGACTCCTCGTCCCGGCCCTCCGCGGCCACGGCCGCCTCGCACGCCGTGCGGACCATGGCCTCCTGCTCCTCCTCGGGGGAGGCGTCGAGAGCGCCCTCGAACTCGTCGGTGAGGTCGTTGTCGAACGGGTCCGTGTCCCAGCCGCCCATGTCTGTTCCGTTCCGTGGTCGCTGCACCGGTCAGCCTATGCGGCGACCGGTCCGGGAAACAGGGCGAGCGGACTCGTCGGGGCGCTGCGGCGAGTCCAACCACCTTGTGTGGCAGCGCGGTTGGCGGTGCCGGTGCGGGCTGGGCCGGTCGCGGGCGAGGCGCCCTCGTGCGGTCGTGACGCCGACGGTTCGGTGAGCGCCGAACCGTCCCGCCAGTAGCGTGCCGAGTCCCGCGCGGGAGGTGCCCGCGCCGGTAGGAGCAGGAGGCGACCCGATGCCGGAGACAGACCTGAAGCAGCAGCTCGCCGGGCGGTTCCGCGAGGTCAACGGTGACCATCCGATGACCGAAGCCGACGACGTGTACGTCAGCGCGCAGTTCGTTGACCTGGAGAAACTGTGCGCGGTCCACGGTCGTGACGCCGATGCCGTCCGGCGGCTGATGCTGGGGCGGCGCCTGCCGCTTCCGGGGTATCTGCGCTCCGACGGCGCCGAGATGGTGCCGTCCGACCTGTTCGCTCTCGCTGGTGAAGCCGGTGGCGTGGAGCTGCTCGAAGCGTGGTTCACCGCTCACTGGGCCGACCCGGCGACCGGGAAGGCGGAGTGGAACGCGTATCTCAGCGGACAGTACGTGTGCCTGCACTCGGTGACCCCGGCCGCCATCCAGCACAAGGCCCATGTGACGGCCGCGATCAGTGCCTCGGAGTACGAGCCGGATGCCGGTACGGCGCGGTGGTCCGAGCGGCTGCACGTGCTGGTCGACGAACTCGACGCGCTGGAACCGGCGTTCACGGCGTATGACCGTCTTCGGTTCGGCGGGCCCACGTCCAGGGACACCTGCATCGACGCCGTACGCGCCCGCTTCCCGCGCTCGTGAGCACGCCCCGGGCCTGCCGCGAACCCGATCCGACCCGATTCGACCCGGCCCGATCCGATCTGCCCGCCCCGGCCGTCACGGCGGCCCGGACCCCAGCAGTGTGAACGCGCCGTACACCCCCGACGCGAGCGCTGCCACAGCCACGATCACCGCCGGGATGGCCCCCCGCCGGGCGCCCGCCAGGGCCACCGCGGCCGGGAGCAGCAACGGGAACGCGGGCATCATCAGCCGGGGCCTGGAGCCGAAATAGCCGGAGCCGATCAGCGAGATCACGACCACCACGAGGCAGTAGACGATCACGGGCAGTGGCTGGCGCGGCCGTTGCCGTACGCACCGCCACACCACCCAGAAGAGGAAGGCGAAGGCCGCGCACAGCCCGAGTCCCGCGAGGACGTCGTGGCGGAACTGCTGCGCCACGAAGGCGGCCAGCGCCGCCCCTCCGTCGATCCGGTTGTTCCAGGCGGCCTGGACGTCGAAGTAGGCGAACGGGCTCCTCTCCCGTACGGCCACGAAGACGATGTACGACAGCCAGCCCAGCGGGGCCAGACAGGCGCCCGCCAGCATCCGGCGGTGTGCCCGCAGAGGTTCGCCCGCGCGCCGCGCGGTGACCAGCCGCCACAGCGCGGTGACGCAGATCGCCGCGATCAGCGCGGCCGCGACCGGCCGGGTGAGCCCGGCGCCCATGCACAGCACACCCGCTGTGATCCATCGGTCGGTCAGTACGGCGTACAGCGCCCAGGCCGCGAGCGCCGTGAACAGCGTCTCGGTGTACGCCATGGACTGCACGAACGCCGTCGGGTACACCCCCCAGAGCACGGCCAGCAGCACCCCCGCCCGGTGCCCGTACAGCCGCGCCCCCACGGCGTAGATGCCTGCGGCGGCGGCCAGCGAGGCGAGCCAGGAGACCAGCAGGCCCGCACCGGC
This sequence comes from Streptomyces sp. NPDC057697, assembly GCF_042799335.1. NCBI lineage: Bacteria > Bacillati > Actinomycetota > Actinomycetes > Kitasatosporales > Streptomycetaceae > Streptomyces > Streptomyces sp. NPDC057697. The sequence goes on from NZ_JBHVJA010000007.1 coordinate 139,835, forward strand.
CACGCCGAGGGGCGGGAGGAAGGCGGACACTCCTCGTTCCAGCGCGGGCAGGAGCGGGAAGAAGGCCAGGTCGGAGTGGAGGGTGCCGTCCGGGAGCCGGACCTCGTAGCCGTATCCGTGCTCGGCGATCCGCTGGTACCAGACCGAGTCCCAGCGGCCCGACAGCCGGTGCATGCCGTCCTTGCCGGTGGCGGCGGCCGTGATCAGGAGGATCGCGACGCCGGTGACCCGGACGGCGACGTACCCCAGCAGCGCGGGCGCGGCGTCGCGGAGCGAGAGCGCCGACGGACGGGACGCGGAGCCTGGCCGCAGGGCGGCGGCCCATGAGGGGGGTACGGCCTTGGTCTCGGACATGCCGAAAAGTATGCCCGGGTCGCTTCGGCGGGGTCAGGACGCCTTGACGGACTCGACGAACGGCGTCCAGGCGGACGCGGGAAGCACGAGCACGGGTCCTTCGGGGCGCTTGGAGTCGCGGACGGGGACGAGGTCCTGGTGGCCGTCCGCGACTTCTAGGCAGTTGCCGCCATCGCCATTGCTGTGGCTGCTCTTGCGCCAGGTGGCAGCGCTGAGATCAAGGACGATGCTGGCCATTCCGGTACTCCTCAGCCGCCTTCTCGATCACGTCGAGGGACGCCTCTGGCGACAAGCCGGCGGCCCTCAGCCGATCGTATGCCTTGCGGTAGCGCATGACGATGGACGGATCGTCGATGGTCTGGCCATGGTACGAGCCCTCGGTGTACAGAAGCGGCGGCTCGTTGTCGAAGTCCATGAGGAAGAGCGGTAGTTCTGTGAGCGCCCGGGTCGGACCGTTCCACGGAAGGATCTGTGCAACGATGCGACGGCGGCGTACCAGGGCGGCGATGTGCTCCAACTGCTCGGCCATTTCCGCAGGCGGGAGGACGGAGTGGTGGATCAATGCCTCGTGCAGGATCACCCAGTACTCGGGCCTCTTGGGGTTGTCGAAGAGCTTGGCTCGTTGCAGCCGGGCATCGATCTTGGCTTCGACCTCTTCCGCCGTGTCCAGGGCGTGTGCGGAGCGGATGATGGCATCGGCGTACGACCTGGTCTGGAGTAGCCCGGGAATCAGAGTGCCGGACCACTCGGCGATGGCGCGGGCTCGTTTTTCTGCCTCCACGACCCCCGCGAAGTAAGAGGAATGGGCTCCCTGCTTGGCCTTCCGCACGTCCTCGCACCGCCGCCCGAAGAACCCGTCCGTCTTCAGTACCCGGTCCGCGTGCCGGGCCAGATCCTCAGGCATCCGCCGGTGACCGTGTTCGATCTCGCTCAGGTACGTGACGCCGTAGAAGCTGCCGTCCGACAGCTTCTCCAGGGTCAGGCCCGCCTCCTCCCGCTTGAAGCGGAGTTCCTTGCCGTAGAACTGCGGGACGCCCGCCGAGCCGTCGATCTCCTTGCGTGTGGCCACTGTTGACCGCCTTTCGCGCTGTGCTTTGTGGAGCGGGAAGTCCTTTCACGGTAGAGGCCCATGCGGCAGCGTGTGAGGCGTTCGTCACAGTCAGCAACGAAAGGTGGACTTCCCCATGGACGACGCATACGACCTCGCCTCCGGTCACGACATCGGCGCGGACATCGACGCGCTGCGCGCAGCGCTCGCCGCGCACGGCATCGTGCTGCCGTCGCTCGGGGTCGATCCGCTGACCCTGGCCGCCTGGACGACCCGGCCGCCATTGGTCGCGCTCGGTAACTGCAATGTGGCGACCGCGCGCCGGATGGCCGAAGTGCTGCGGTCGGCGGCCGGGGGATGAGCCCGCTGCCGATCGCGGTGGAACTGCTCGCCGTGCCGAAGGCCGTACCGGAGTTGCGGCGCACCTTGCGGGAGCGGTGTGGGGGTGTGGATTCGCCGGATCTGCTGCTCTGCGTCAGCGAGTTGCTGACCAATGTGATCGTGCATCTCGGTGAGGGGACACCGGTCACGCTCCGGGTGGTGGGTACGTACTCCGGCCGGGTCCGGGTCGAGCTGAGCGATCCCGAGCCGGGCGTCTGGCCGACGCTCCGCGCCGCCGGTCCCGGGGACGAGGCGGGGCGGGGGCTGTCGCTCGTGGACGCGGTGGCGCTGCGGTGGGGCGTCGATCAGGGGCCGTACGGGAAGACGGTCTGGTGCGAGTTGCGGTGAGCGGGAGCAGCGGCCTTGGTCGCGGGCAGAGGCGCGGCGGAGGCCGGGCGGCGGCCGATTCAGCCGGAAGGGGCGGTCATGTCCCACACGATGTAGTGGAACTGCCGTCGGCCGCCCTCGCCCGGGCCGAGGTACTCCAGGCCCGCCACGTGGCCCGCGCTGGTCGGCAGGCAGAACCACGAGCCGGCCGGGGCCATCCGCGCCATTCCGAGTGAGTGGTCACGGATGAGATCCGCGCAGGTCGTGGGGGTCGCTCCTGTCAGGGAGGAGGCGACCCGCCCGTTCAGCGCGGAGAAGGAATCGTTGCCGCTCCACGACATGTCGGGGCTCTCCACCGACTTCCCGGCGGTGCCGTGTTCGAGGTCGGCGAGCCCTCCCTGCTCAAGGGCGAAGGTGCCCGACCGGAGAACGGCGGGGGCCGTCTTCGACGGGGAGGGCGAAGGCGAGTCCTTGGCGGTGTCCTCGTCGGCCGACGCATCCGGCTCCGCAGGGGGGCTCGCCGGTGGAGCGGCGGTCGGCGCGTGTCCGGGCGGCGGACTCGTCTGCGGTGTGTCGGACCGTTGCTGGGTGAGCACCGTGACGACCAGGCCGATCACGGGGATCACGATGCCGACCACCCACCACGCCCAGCGCGGCGCCCCGTGGCCGCTCGGGGGACTGTGGGGCGGGAGGTGCGGGGGATGCGGAGGATGCGGGGGAAGTGAAGGACGCGGCGGTGGCGAGCTGCCCGGATCATGCGTCATCCCCGTAACCGCCCCCATGGCCGTGTGGTCGCGACAGCCGCCGCACTCAGTGATCCACACCGTACCGAGTGCGTCGCGTCCATGTCACTGTCGTTCCCGCAGCCACCGGCCACGGCTGCGGGAACGGCTGCGGGAACGACGGCGGGGCCCCTCAGCGTGGCGGCAACGGTGGCCGTCGCCGGTCCGGGACGTCGTCGTACGTCGGCGGGGTCGCCGCGGGCTGGGCGGCCAGGAGGTCCAGGGCGACCCGGACCGCGTCGTCCAGCACCGCGTACCGGCCCTCCGCCCAGTCGAGGGGGGTGCGCAGCGCCTCCAGGTCCGGTTCGACGCCGTGGTTCTCCACGGACCAGCCGTAGGTGTCGAACCAGGCCGCGTTCATCGGCACCGTGATCACCGTGCCGTCCCCGAGCCTGGTCCGGCCGGTCATGCCGACGACGCCGCCCCAGGTCCGCTGGCCCACCACCGGGCCGAGCTTCAGCAGGCGGAACGCGGCGGTGATCATGTCGCCGTCGGAGGAGGTCGCCTCGTCGGCCAGGGCGACCACCGGGCCGCGCGGGGCGTTCGAGGCGTACGAGACCGGCTGGGCGTTGCGGGTCAGGTCCCAGCCCAGGATGGTGCGGGTCAGCTTCTCCACCACCAACTCGCTGATGTGTCCGCCCGCGTTGCCACGTACGTCGACGATGAGCGCGGGGCGGGAGACCTCCAGGCGCAGGTCCCGGTTGAACTGGGCCCAGCCCGATCCGCCCATGTCGGGGATGTGCAGATAGCCGCACTTGCCGCCGCTCAGCTCCCGTACGACCTCCCGGCGCTTGGCCACCCAGTCCTGGTAGCGCAGCGGCCGTTCGTCGACCAGCGGCACGACCGCGACGCGCCGGGGCCGCCCCTCGTCCCCGGCCGGGCGGAAGGTCAGCTCGACCGTGGTGCCGCCCGCCGCCGTGAGCAGGGGGTACGGGCCCGTCACCGGGTCGACCGGGCGGCCGTCGACATGGGTGAGCACCGCGCCCTCGCGGATGCCCGTACCGGCCAGCGGGGAGCGGGCCTTGGAGTCGGAGGAGTCGCCGGGCAGGATCCGCCGGACCGTCCAGTCGCCGTCCCGGCACACCAGGTTCGCGCCGAGCAGGCCGATCGCCCGCTGGTAGTGCGGCGGGCCCTCGTTGCGGCGGGCCGGTGAGACATACGCGTGCGAGGTGCCCAGTTCGCCCAGGACCTCGCGCATCAGATCGGCGAACTCGTCGGGGGAGGCGACCCGTTCGACCAGCGGGCGGTACTGGTCGAGCACGCCCGACCAGTCGATGCCGCACATGTCCGGCTCCCAGAAGTAGGACCGGATGATGCGGCCGCCCTCCTCGTACGCCTGGCGCCACTCCGCCGCCGGGTCCACCTCGTGCAGGATGCGGCGCAGGTCGAGGTAGACGGTCGTGTCGCCGTCGCCGGGCTCGGTGGCGGGGACCGCGCGCAGCTCGCCCTCGTCCATGACGACCAGTCGGCTCGCGTCGCCGCTGACCGCGAACCAGTCGAGATGGCCGACCAGTTCGGTCTTCCTGGCCTTGGTGATGTTGAAGTGTTCGAGGGTGGGGCGGCCCGACATGTCCGACGGGTTGGCGAAGGTCTCGCCGAGCGCGCCGGAGATGGGCCAGCGCAGCCAGACCAGGCCGCCGCCGCTCACCGGGTGCAGGGCCGAGTACTTGGACGCGGAGACCGGGAACGGCGTCACCCGGCTCTCCAGGCCCTCGAACTCGACGGTGACCGTGGACGGGCCCTCGCCCGTGCCGATGTCGGGGAGGTCGTCGGCCGGGTCGAGACCGCCCGCCGCCGGGCGCCCCTCCGGGGACAGCGCGAACGGGGAGGGCGTGGCGGAGGAGAGCGGCACCAGATAGGGGCGGCAGCCCAGCGGGAAGGAGAGGTCTCCGGTGTGGACGTCGTACACCGGGTCGAAGCCGCGCCAGGAGAGGAAGGCGAGATAGCGGCCGTCGCCCGTGAAGACGGGGTTCTCGTCCTCGAAGCGCCCGTTGGTGACGTCGACGATCACGGGCGCGCCGGTGCCCAGGATGCGGGCCAGCTTGATCTGGCGCAGCGAGCGGCCGATCCCGGGGTGCGACCAGGTGAGCCAGGCGCCGTCCGGGGAGAACGCCAGGTCGCGGACCGGGCCGTTGATGGAGCGGATCAGCTCGGTGGGTTCGCCGGTGGACGTCTCCTCGTCCGTCTCCAGGAGCAGCAGCCGTCCGTCGTTGGTCGCGATGGCGAGGCGTTCGCCGTCCGGGTCGGCGATCAGCTCGTGCACCCGGCCGATCAGCCCGGAGGCCAGCCGGCGCGGGGCGCGGTCGCCGCTGGCGCGCGGCAGGTACGCGATCTCGATCGCGTCCTCGCCCTCGGCGTCCGTGACGTAGGCGACCTGGCCGCCGCTGCCGAGCATCTCGGGGAGCCGGACCCGGACGCCGGGGGTGTCGGCGATGGTCCGGGCGGGGCCGTCGCGGTGGGTGAGCCAGTACAGGCTGCCGCGTACGGTGACGGCGCTGGCCCGGCCCGTCTCGTCCACGGACAGCGAGTCGACGTGGCTGGCGGCGGGCACCTGGTACGGGCGCCGCCCGTTGCGCGGCCCGCCGAGCCGGACCGCGAGCTTGCGGGGCACCGCGTCCGGCGACGCCAGATCGTCCACCAGCCACAGATCGCCCGCGCACTGGTAGACCACCCGGTGGCCGTCGCTGGAGGCGTGCCGGGCGTAGAAGGCGTCGTGGTCGGTGTGGCGGCGCAGATCGGTGCCGTCCGGCCGGCAGGAGTACAGATTGCCGACGCCCTCGTGGTCGGAGAGGAACGCGATCCGGCCGCCGACGAACATCGGGGAGGCGAGATGGCCGCCGATGTCCGGCAGCAGCCGCTTGCCGTGCAGCCAGAGCCGGCCGGTCGCGCCGCCCCGGTACCGCTTCCAGGCGGCCGGTTCGTGCGGCGGTGTGCCGGTGAGCAGCAGGGTGCGCCGCTCGCCGTCGATGTCGGCTACCGCGATGTCGGAGACCGGGCCCCAGGGCAGCTTGCCGCCGGGGCTGCCGTCGGTGGGGACGCTGTAGGCCCAGGAGATGTGCGAGAACGGCTGGTGGTGCGAGGACACGGCGAGGATCTGGGCGGAGTCCTCGGGATCGGGGGTCCAGCCGCAGACCCGGGTGTCCATCGACCCCCAGTACGTGAGCCGGCGGGCCGGTCCGCCGTCGACCGGGGCGAGATGGATCTCGGGATCGAGGCTGCGCCAGGTCGTGTAGGCGATCCGGCTGCCGTCGGGGGAGAAGCGCGGGTGGCTGACCCGGGTCCGGTCGACGGTCAGCCGCCAGGCGCGGCCGGGCCGCTGCCCCTCGGGCGCGAGGGGGGCGACCCAGAGGTCGTCCTCGGCCGCGAAGCAGAGCAGGTCGTCGTGGAGGTGCGGGAAACGGAGATACGCGACGTCGTCACTCACCCTCCAATGCTTTCCGCGCGGGAGGGCCCCGGCAACTCGTGGTGCGGGGCGGGTTGTGGCACGGAACACAAGCGAAACGATTTCGTTTCGCTGGGCGGACGGGTTACCGTCGATGTGTACGAAACAGTTTCGTTCGATTGACAGATGTACGCATACGATTCGATCAACTCGCGTACGCCCGGCAACCGAATGACGTACGCGTAGGAAGAAGCGTACGAGCACGAGACGTACGGGCACGAGACGTACGAGCAAGAGACAACGGACGAGCAGCGGAAGCACGAGCATCCGGACAGGAGGTCGGCTCATGGCACGCACCCGGCTCACACCCGAGCGTGAGGGCGAGCTGTACGCCGCCGTGCTCGACCTGCTCCGCGAGGTCGGTTACGACGCCCTGACCATGGACGCCGTCGCCGCCCGCACCCGTTCCAGCAAGGCCACCCTCTACCGCCAGTGGGGGAGCAAGCCCGAGCTGGTCGTCAAAGCCCTGCGGCACAACAAGCCGGTGACCCTCGGTGCGATCGACACCGGGTCGCTGCGCGGCGACTTCCACGCCGTGCTGGGCCGCAGCGACGACTGCCAGATGGAGAAGGACTCCGCGCTGATGCGGGGCCTGAGCCATGCCGTCCACGAGAATCCCGATCTGCATCAGGCTCTGCGTGAGCTGCTGATCGAGCCGGAGATGACCGGTCTCGACCTGCTGCTGCGCCGAGCCGTGGACCGGGGCGAGGTGCGTCCGGACAATCCGGCGCTGAAATACGTGTCGCACATGCTGATCGGCGCTTTCGCCGCCCGGCAGCTGGTCGAGGACCGCTCGGTCGACCAGGCGTTCCTCATCGATTACGTCGACTCCGTGGTCCTCCCCGCCCTCGGAGTCTGACCCCCGGGCCGCCCCCGCGCGGCCCGTCCCCGCCCGCACGGCCCCCTCCCCGCGCTCCACCTGACACGCCGCTCTCGTCGTCGGGCTGGTTCCTCACGCCCATTTCCACTCACGACCCGACCCGGGAGTACCCCTCCGTGGCCACATTCCTCTACAAGCTCGGACGGCTGTCGTTCCGGCGCCGCCGCTATGTCGCCCTGATATGGGTGGCGCTGCTGGCCCTCGCCGGATTCGGCGCCGCCTCCGCCTCCACCGCCACCTCCAGCTCCTTCTCGATCCCGGGCACGGAGGCCCAGCGCGCCTTCGACCTGCTGGAACAGCGCTTCCCCGGAGCCAGTGCCGACGGCGCGAGCGCCCGGGTCGTCTTCAAGGCCCCGGACAGCGAGAAGATGACCGACCCGGCGAACAAGGCCGAGGTCGGCAAGGTCGTCCGCGAGCTGAAGTCCGGCTCGGACCAGATCGCCTCGGTCTCCGACCCGTACGCGGCGGGAGCCGTCAGCAAGAACGGTTCCACGGCGTACGTCTCGGTCTCGTACAAGGTCAACTCGATGGAGCTGACCGACGCGACCCGGGACGCCCTGGAGGACGCGGGCCACGCGGCGCAGAAGAGCGGGATGACCGTGGAGATCGGCGGTGACGCGCTCCAGGTGATGCCGGAGACCGGAGCCACCGAGATCATCGGCGTCGCCATCGCCGCGGTCGTGCTGGTCATCACCTTCGGCTCGCTGATCGCCGCCGGGCTGCCGCTGCTCACCGCCCTGATCGGGGTCGGCATCGGCGTCTCGACGATCACCGCGCTGGCCAACGTGCTGGACCTGGGCTCCACCACCTCCACCCTCGCGATGATGATCGGCCTCGCGGTCGGCATCGACTACGCGCTGTTCATCGTCTCCCGCTACCGTGCCGAGCTGGCCGAGGGCCGGGAGCGCGAGGAGGCGGCCGGGCGGGCCGTCGGCACGGCCGGGTCCGCGGTGGTCTTCGCCGGTCTCACCGTCGTCATCGCGCTGGTCGGCCTCGCCGTCGTGAACATCCCGATGCTGTCGAAGATGGGCTTCGCCGCGGCCGGCACGGTCGCCATCGCCGTCCTCATCGCGCTCACCCTGGTCCCGGCGATGCTGGGCTTCGCCGGGAAGCGGGTCCTGGGACGCAGGGCGCGCAAGGCCGCCGAGGCTTCGGACGGGGCCGAGGACAAGCCGAACATGGGCACCCGCTGGGCGCGGTTCGTACTGCGCAAGCCGGTCTGGGTGCTGCTGGTCGGCGTCATCGGCCTCGGTACGGTCGCCGTACCGGCCGCCTCCCTGGAGATGGGCCTGCCCGACGACGGCTCCCAGCCCACCAGCACCACCCAGCGGCGCGCCTACGACCTGCTCTCCGAGGGCTTCGGCCCCGGCTTCAACGGGCCCCTGATGGTCGTCGTCGACACCGCGAACAGCTCCGACGGCAAGACCGCCGCCAAGCAGGTCTCCGACGAGATCTCCGGCATGAAGGGCGTCGTCGCCGTCACCCCGGCCCAGTTCAACAAGGCCGGCGACACCGCGATGATCACCGTCGTCCCGAAGGACCGGCCGAGCTCCGTCGACACGGAGAACGTCGTGCACGCGATCCGTGACGCGGGCGAGGACATCAAGTCCGACACCGGCGCCGAGGTCCTGGTCACCGGCTCGACCGCGATGAACATCGACTTCTCGCAGAAGATGAACGACGCGCTGCTGCCGTACCTGGCGCTCGTCGTCGGCCTCGCCTTCCTGCTGCTGATGGTGGTCTTCCGGTCGGTGCTGGTGCCGCTGAAGGCGGCCCTCGGCTTCCTGCTCTCGGTCGTCGCGGCCCTGGGCGCGGTCGTCGCGGTCTTCCAGTGGGGCTGGCTCGGCTCGCTCTTCGGGGTGGAGCAGACCGGTCCGATCATGTCGATGATGCCGATCTTCATGGTGGGCGTGGTCTTCGGCCTCGCGATGGACTACGAGGTCTTCCTCGTGACCCGGATGCGCGAGGCGTACGTCCACGGCGAGAAGCCCGGCCAGGCGATCGTCACCGGATTCCGGCACGGTGCCCGGGTCGTCACGGCCGCGGCGGTGATCATGATGGCGGTCTTCGCCGGGTTCATCGGCTCCAGCGAGCAGATGGTCAAGATGATCGGCTTCTCGCTCGCCATCGCCGTCTTCTTCGACGCGTTCGTGGTCCGGATGGCGATCGTGCCCGCGGTCCTCGCCCTGCTCGGCAGGCGCGCCTGGTCGCTGCCGGGCTGGCTGGACCGGATCCTGCCGAACGTGGACGTGGAGGGCGAGGGGCTGCGCGAGCAGCTCGGCGAGACGCCCGCGGGCGGCGCCGGACACGGTGACGCCGGGGGCGAGCGCGAGCTGACCCGGGTCTGAGCCGTGCGGCCGGAGCCGCGAAGGGCCTCCGGAGCCGCGAAGAGTCTCCGGGGCCCGCGCCCGAGCGGAGCGCGGCCCCGGACGCGCCGGTTACCTGTGGGGACGGGGGACCGGGGCACATGAGGAAGCCCCCGTGCGAGCGGCACGGGGGCTTCCGGCGCGTGCGCCCAGGCCCACCGACGGGGCGCGGTCCTCGGCCAGGCGGGCGTGGCGTCGGGTCCCGCTCTCCGTCCGCTCTCCGCCGGGCGGGCGTGGCGTCGGGTCCCGTTCTCCGTCCGTCCTCGGCTGGGCGGGCGTGGCGTCGGGTCCCGTTCTCCGTCCGTCCTCGGCTGGGCGGGCGTGGCGTCGGGTCCCGTTCTCCGTCCGCTCTCCGTCAGGCGGGTGTCGCGTCGGATGCGGTGCCGACGTCCTCGCCGGTGTGGGTGCGGTGCAGGAAACGGATCAGCGGCGCGCTGTCGAACTGCACCACCTCCACGCCCTCCGCCGAGCGCACCTCCACCACCAGCTGGGTGCGCCCGCAGGGCCACACCCGTACGCCGCCGCGCTCGGTGGGGGAGTGCAGCCCGCCCTCCAGCAGGTCGCGGCCGAAGGTCCATTCGTCGCCGCCGGGGAAGGAGACATGGACGGCCCGGGGGTCCTTGTCGGCGTCGTACAGCAGGTCGACCGGGACCGCCGGAAGGTCGGGGGTGTCGTTGACGAGCCAGGCTTCCGCCTGCTCGTGGATCACGGGGGCCATGGTTCGACTCCTCCTGTACGTGCCGCTTCGCCATCCAATGTCCCATATTTTCGGTAAGGGGCGCGGCGAGCAGTTGTGATGTATCCGCTCTTGCGAAGGCTTTGCAACAAGGTCCTATCATTGAGCGGTTCACGACATCTTCATCCTCTTCACCTTCATCGTCGTCGCCGTCGTCCGCGGCAACGCAGGACCGCAGGAAGCGGAGCCCCTCCATGCATGTACCCGACGGATTCATCAACGCGCCCGTCTCCGCCGCCGCCGGAGTCGTTGCCGCGGGTGCGGTCGCCGTCAGCCTGCGGGGCGCCCGCCGCGAACTGGACGAGCGCACCGCGCCGCTCGCCGGGCTGGTCGCCGCGTTCATCTTCGCCGTGCAGATGCTGAACTTCCCGGTCGCCGCGGGCACCAGCGGGCATCTGCTGGGCGGGGCGCTGGCCGCGATCCTGGTCGGGCCGTATACGGGCGTGCTCTGCGTCACCGTCGTCCTCCTCATGCAGGGCATCCTCTTCGCCGACGGCGGCCTCACCGCGCTCGGCGTGAACGTGCTCGACATGGGCATCGCAACCACCGTCGTCGCGTACGCCCTGTTCCGCGGGCTGCTCAAGGTGCTGCCGAAGGCCCGCCGCTCCGTGACCGCCGCGTCCTTCGTCGCCGCACTGGTCTCCGTACCGGCCGCGGCCTGCGTCTTCACGCTGATCTACTGGATCGGCGGCACCACCGACATCCCGATCGGCAAGGTCTTCACCGCGATGGTCGGGGTCCACGTCCTGATCGGCATCGGCGAGGCCCTGATCACCGCGCTGACCGTCGGCGCCGTCATCGCCGTACGCCCCGACCTGGTCCACGGCGCCCGCGGACTCACCACCTCGCTCAAGCTCCGGGTCGACGGCGAACTCGTCGACGCCCCCGCCCAGCAGCCCGCCGCCCCGGCCGCCGCCCGCTCCCACCGCGGGATCTGGGCCACCGGCCTGGTCACCGCCCTCGTCCTGGCGGGCTTCGTCTCCTACTACGCCTCCGCCAACCCGGACGGCCTGGAGAAGGTCGCCGCCGACCAGGGCATCGACAAGAAGACCGAGGAGCACGCGGCCAAGGACTCCCCGCTCGCCGACTACGGCGTCAAGGACATCTCCGACGCCCGCATCTCCGGCGGCCTCGCCGGAATCATCGGCGTCGGCGCCACGATCCTGGTCGGCAGCGGAGTCTTCTACGTGGTCCGCCGCCGTCGCACGCAGGACGTCCCCGACGGCACCACGCGCACCAGCGAAAACGTCTGACATGGGCGCGGGACACGCACACAAGCTCTACCGGCACGGCCACTCGCCCGTCCACGACCTGCCGCCGCACTGCAAGATCGCCGCCGCCTTCTGCTTCGTCGTGGTCGTCGTCTCGACCCCCCGCGAGTCGGTGTGGGCGTTCGGGCTGTACGCGGTGCTGCTCGGCGCGGTCACCGCGCTCGCCCGCATCCCGGTCGGCTTCCTGCTCAAGCGGCTGCTCATCGAGGTGCCGTTCGTCGCGTTCGCGCTGCTCATGCCGTTCGTGGTGCCCGGCGAACAGACCCATGTCCTCGGCCTCTCCGTCAGCGTCCCCGGCCTCTGGGGCGCCTGGAACGTCCTGGCCAAGGGCACCCTCGGCGTCGCCGCCTCCGTGCTCCTCGCCTCCACCACCGAACTGCGCTCGCTGCTGCTCGGCCTCCAGCGGCTCAGGCTGCCGCCGCTCCTCGTCCAGATCGCCTCCTTCATGATCCGGTACGGCGACGTGATCACCGACGAGATGCGCCGGATGTCGATCGCCCGCCGCTCCCGGGGCTTCGAGGCGCGCGGAGTACGCCAGTGGGGCGTCCTGGCCAAGACGGCGGGCGCCCTCTTCATCCGCTCCTACGAGCGCGGCGAACGCGTCCACCTCGCGATGGTCAGCCGCGGCTACGCCGGTGCCATGCCGGTCATCGACGAGGTGACCGCCTCCCGGGCCCAGTGGGCCCACGCCGCCGCACTCCCCGTGCTCGCCCTCGCCGTATGTCTGCTGGGATGGACCCTATGAGTCAGCCCACCGCCCACGCGCCGTCCCTCGAAGTCAGCGGCCTCGCCTACGCCTACCCCGACGGCCACCAGGCGCTCTTCGGGGTGGACCTCACCGTCGCCCGGGGCGAACGGGTCGCACTCCTCGGCCCCAACGGCGCGGGCAAGACCACCCTGGTCCTCCACCTCAACGGCATCCTCGACGCGGGCGCCGGCACCGTCCGGGTGGCCGGGCTCCCCGTCGAGAAGCGCAACCTCGCCGAGATCCGCCGCCGCGTCGGCATCGTCTTCCAGGACCCCGACGACCAGCTCTTCATGCCCACCGTCCGCGAGGACGTCGCCTTCGGCCCCGCCGCCTCCGGACTGCGCGGCGCCGCGCTGGAGGAACGCGTCACCGAGGCCCTGGAGCAGGTCGGCATGGCGGAGTACGCCGACCGGCCGCCGCACCACCTCTCCTTCGGCCAGCGCCGCCGCGTCGCCGTCGCCACCGTCCTCGCCATGCGGCCGGAGATCCTCGTCCTGGACGAGCCGTCCTCCAACCTGGACCCGGCCTCGCGGCGCGAACTCGCCGACATCCTGCGCTCCCTGGACGTCACCGTCCTCATGGTCACGCACGACCTCCCGTACGCCCTGGAGCTCTGCCCGCGCGCGGTGATCCTCAGCGACGGCGTCATCGCCGCCGACGACCGCACCCAGGACCTGCTCTGCGACGAGGAGCTGATGCGCGGTCACCGCCTGGAACTGCCCTTCGGCTTCGACCCGCGCTCGGTGACGCTGAACGCCCGTTGACGGCGGCGGACGTTCCACGCCCGTGAACATGAGGTGACCCGGCACACCTCCCGCCCGCCACGCGATGCACCATGGGGGGATGAGCGGGAGCGCAGGAGCAGGCGTGGACGTACGGGGCACGGTGGCGGCCGGATTCGAACCGGTCAGGGATGCCTTCATCCGTAACTTCGAGCAGCGCGGCGAACGCGGCGCCGCCGTCGCGGTCTACCGGGACGGGCAGAAGGTCGTCGACCTCTGGGCCGGTACGAGAGACGTCGACGGCACCGAACCATGGGCCGTGGACACCGTGCAGATCGTCCGCTCGGCGGGCAAGGGCATCGCCGCCGCCGTACCGCTGCTGCTCCACCAGCGCGGCCAGGTCGACCTCGACGCCCCGGTCGGCACGTACTGGCCGGAGTTCAAGGAGGCGGGCAAGGAACGCGTGCTCGTCCGCCACCTCCTCGCCCACCGGGCCGGAGTCCCCGCGCTCGACACCCCGCTGACCCCCGCCGAAGCGGCCGACGGGACCTCCGGGCCACGGGCCGTCGCCGCCCAGCGCCCCCAGTGGGAGCCCGGCACCGACCACGGCTACCACGCCCAGACCTACAGCTGGCTCATCGGCGAACTGGTGCGCAGGGTCACCGGCCGCACCGTCGGCCGCTGGATCGCCGAGGAGATCGCCCGCCCGCTCGGCCTGGACTTCTGGTTCGGCCTCCCGGCCGACGAGGCGCACCGCATCGGCCGCATCGGCCCCGTCGAACCCCCCGCCACCACCGCCGACAGCGGCATCCTGCGCGTACGGCCCAAGCGTTCCGTCACCGAGGCGTACCGCGACCCGCACTCCCTCACCCGCCGCGCCTTCGGCGCCATCGACCCGCTGCCCGACGAGAACGACCCCGGCTACCGTACGGCCGAACTCCCCGCCTCCAACGGCATCGCCACCGCCCGCGGGCTGGCCCGCTGCTACGCCGCGATGATCGGCCCGGTCGACGGCCACCGTCTGTTCGCCCCGGCCACCCTCACCCTGGCCCGCACCGAGGAATCGGCGGGCCCGGACCGGGTCCTGGTCGTCAACACCCGCTTCGGCCTGGGCTACATGCTGCACGGCCCGTCCGCCCCGCTGCTCGCCCCCGGCTCCTTCGGCCACCCCGGCCGCGGCGGCTCGCTCGGCTTCGCCGACCCCGAATCCGGCATCGCGCTGGGCTATGTGACGAACGGTCTGCAGAAGGGAGTCACCGCCGATCCCCGTGCCCAGGCCCTGGTCAGGGCAGTACGGTCGGCGCTATGACTCCTCCTCATCCTCACTTCGCAGGTGCACGGTTCGACGGATACGGCGTCCTCATCACCGGAGCGGGCCGGGGCATCGGCGCGGCCACCGCCCGCCGACTCGCCTCGGAGGGCGCCCGCGTCCTGGTGACCGACCTGGACGCCGAGCGCGCCGAACGGACCGCCGAGACGATACGCGCGACAGGCGGCACCGCCGAGGCCCTCGCCTGCGACGTCACCGAACAGACCGCCGTCGAGGCGGCGGTGGCCCACGCGGTCGCCGCCTTCGGCACCCTGGACGTGCTCGTCAACAACGCGTACGCCTGCACCACCGACGCCCCGCTCTTCGAGGACGAGCCCGACGACGCCTGGCAGCGCGACCTCGACGTCACCCTCACCGGCCCCTACCGCTGCGCCCGCGCCGCCCTCCCGCACCTGGTGGCCTCCGGCCGGGGCGCGATCGTCAACATCGGCTCGGTCAACGGCGAACAGGACTTCGGCAACCACGGCTACAGCGCCGCCAAGGCGGGCCTCGCCAGCCTCACCCGCACCCTCGCGGGCCACGCCGGACCGCGCGGCGTCCGGGTCAACCTGGTCGCCCCCGGCACGGTCCGCACCGACGCCTGGGCGGGCCGGGGCGCCGAACTCACCCGCGCGAGCGCCCTCTACCCGCTCGGCCGGATCGGCGAGCCGGACGACATCGCCGCCGCCGTCGCCTTCCTCGCCTCGCGCGACGCGGCCTGGATCACCGGGACGACGCTGCGTGTGGACGGCGGGCTGACGGCGGTCAACTCCGGCTTCCGGCAGGCGGTTTCGGGGGAGTAACGCCTTGGCCGCGTGCGGTCAGCGGCCGGTCGCCCCGTCGTAGACGCCGACCACCCGCCGCAGGAACGCCGCCACCACGGCCCGGTCCTGCGGGGAGAGGTCGGCCGCGGCCTCGGTGACGCCCTGGATGACCGGGGCCACATGCTCGTACGCCAGGGCCTCCCAGTGTTCGGCGGGAGCCACGATCACCTTGCGCCGGTCGGTCGGATGGGGCTCCCGCCGGGCGTGCCCGGCGGCCACGAGCCGGTCGATCACCAGCGTCGTCGCCGCCGTCGACGCGTCCAGCCGGCGGGCGAGGTCGGTGGGGGTGGTCGGCCCGACGTGCACGAGATGGTCCATCACGGCCAGCCCGGCCGCGTCCACCCGCAGCCGACGGCCCAGATGGCGCTCGAAGCGCTGCTGGCGCAGGGTCAGATTCCGCAGCTGCTCACGGATGGCACCGTCGTCGGCGGGGGCGCCGGAGGGAGCCCCGGCGGGGGCTTCGGCCGGGGGTCCGGTGGGGGTGCCGACGTGCGGTTTGACATCCATGGGGCTCAGGATACTCTCAATCTTGCTAAGAATATTGGTAAGTTTATTGGCGAGTTAATTGGTAACCAATGAGTAGAGGTAAAATGAGTGCCGACCCGAGCGCCGCACCGCCGCCCTACCGGTGGCGGTGGCTGATCCTGGCGGTGATGCTCGTCGCGGAGATCATGGATCTGCTGGACGCGTCGATCGTCAATGTGGCCGGGCCCGGACTGGAGCGGTCGCTGGGCGCCGGCCCGGTCGGGCTCCAGTGGGTGATCGGCGGATACGCCCTCACGCTGGGCGCGGGGCTGATCCTCGGCGGACGGCTCGGCGACCGCTACGGGCGGCGCCGGATGTTCCTGATCGGCCTCGCCTCGTTCACCGCCACCTCCCTGCTGTGCGCCTGCGCGCCGGACATCGGGTCCCTGATCGCCTTCCGGCTGCTCCAGGGCACCGCGGGGGCGATGCTCCTGCCGCAGGGGCTCGGGCTGCTGCGGGAGAACTTCTCGGGTGCCGAACTCACCAAGGTCTTCGGCATCTTCGGGCCCGTCCTGGGGCTCGGCGGCATCATCGGTCCCGTCCTGGGCGGCGGCCTGATCCAGAGCGACCTCCTCGGCCTGGGCTGGCGGCTGGTCTTCCTGGTCAACCTGCCCATCGGTATCGTCGCCCTGATCGTCGCCGCGAAGTTCGTCCCCCGGCGGCCGGGCGACCGCACGGTGGTCGTCGACGCGGTGGGCGCCGCCCTGGTGGCACTGGCCTGCGGGCTGCTCGTCCTGCCGCTGAACCAGGGCCAGGAGGACGGGTGGCCGCTGTGGACCTGGCTCTGCATCGCGGGTTCCGTCATCGGATTCGGCGCCTTCGCGCTCCGGCAGCGCGGCACCGCGGCCCAGGGGCGCCAACCGCTGGTCACCCCCGCTCTGCTGCGCAAGCCCGCCTTCACCGTGGGGCTCGGCGGCATCGCCCTGTTCTTCGCCGGACTGGTCGGCACCCAGCTCGTGCTGACCCTCTACCTCCAGATCGGGCGGCACTTCACGGCGGGCGAGGCGGGCCTCGGCAACCTCCCGCTCGCCGTGGGGACCGCTGTCGGCGGCGCGGTCAGCGGCGCCGTGCTCGCGGACCGGATCGGCCGCGCGGTCCTCCAGATCGGCCCGCTCGTCCAGCTCGCCGGCGCCGCCCTGCTCGGCTACGAACTCGGCGGCCTGGGCGCCTCGTTCTCCATCTGGGACATCGCCCCCGGCGTCGTCGTCTCGGGTATCGGCGCGGGCATGGTCATCGCGGCGCTGTTCAGCTTCATCCTCGCGGCCGTCGACGACCACGAGATCGGCTCCGCCTCCGGTGTGCTCTCCGCGGTCCAGTCGATCGGCGGCTCGATCGGGGTGGCCGTCTTCGGCTCCGTGTTCTTCGCCGACGCCAGGAGCGGCGACTTCACGTCCGGTTTCCGGCACGCCCTGATCGCGCAGTCCTGCCTGCTGGTCGCCTTCCTGGCCATGACCTTCCTGCTCCCGAAGAAGGGACGGCCGGAGGGCGAGGAGTTCACCGCGGACGAGGGGACGGGCACGGGCGAGGGAGCGGACGACGAGCCCCGGCGGACGGTGGCCTGAGCGCGCTTCCGACCGCCTTCCGGTCCGCCCCGCCCCGCCCCCGTGTCAGGCGAGCGCCGGGTGGATCAGGCGCCCGTGGTGGACGAGCGACGCCGCCTGTTTGAGACGGCGCACCCGCACGCTGATCTCGTAGCCGCTGATGCCCTCGGTACGGGCGAACCGGCCGCTGAGGTAGCGGTAGAAGTCCGGGGTGTCCTTGCAGATGACGACGGCCATGAGGTTGTGCTTGCCGCTGATGGCCGCGGCGAAGGCGCACTCGTCGTGCCTGCTGAGCTCCTCGCCGATCTGCTGGAGCCGGGACAGCTCGACCTGGAGCCAGAGGGTGGCGTTGAGCTCGTAGCCGAGGCGTTCGGGCACGGTGTCGATGTCGAAGACCAGCGAGCCGCTGCCCTCCAGGGCCTCCAGACGGCGGGCCACCCGCGGCTTGGACCAGCCGGTGACCTCCGCGAGCCGGGTGTGGGAGGCGCGGCCGTCCTCCGCCAGCGCTTCGAGCAGCGGAAGGTCCTCGTCGGTCGCCGGGACCGGCGGACCGGTGGGTACGGGCCGCCCCGCGGTCAGTATCCGCACCTGCTCGCCGGTGAGCGACCCCTCCCGGCCGGTCCAGCCGGCCGTGTCCTGGGAGCCGAAGGCGTGGATCACCAGGTCGACGTTGAGGTCCAGGACCGAGGCGGCCCGGGGAAGCTGCCGCAGCAGCACGTCGTCCCGGGCGGTCCCGGCGGGTGAACGGATGATGCAGATGATCTCCGAACCGCCGGATGCGATGCTCGTGTACGCGACGTCCGGCCTGCGGGCCAGGGAATCCGCGAGGGGCCCCACGGCGTCCGGGCGGCAGCGCAGCCGTGCGATCCACTCGGTCCGGCCGTGCGCGGCCGGACTGATCAGCCCGACGACGCGTACGACCCCACTGCGCCGCAGGGCGTTGTAGCGCCGCGCCACGGTCTGCTCGGACACCCCGACGACCTCGCCGAGGCGGCGGAAGGAGGCCCGGGGGGAGCAGTGGAGTCCATGGATGATCAAGCGGTCCAGATCGTCAGGCATGGAGGAATGGTCACACGTCCGCTGCCCGAAACGGAGGTTCTGTGACATTCGCCGGGATCGCTTGGGGATTCTCCGATGTCCGGGGCGAAGCTGGTCGGCGGCTCCGCGGGCGATCGGTGGACCGCGCGGAACGCGGCGGTGGACCGGTGCGACCGGCCCGGGAGCGAGCGCACGCCCCACGGCGGTGCTCACCTCGCAGCCGTGCCCGCGCGGCACCGGCCCCCGCAGCAGAAGGAACCTCTCCGTGAATCCCGCAACGACACAGGACAGATCAGGGCGCGGCGTCACGCTCGTCATGGCCTGCCTGGGCGTCTTCGTCTCCTACCTCCCCGTGACCTCCGTGTCGGTGAGCCTGCCCGCCATCCAGCGGG
The DNA here is from genome assembly GCF_042799335.1 of Streptomyces sp. NPDC057697. Lineage (NCBI taxonomy): Bacteria > Bacillati > Actinomycetota > Actinomycetes > Kitasatosporales > Streptomycetaceae > Streptomyces > Streptomyces sp. NPDC057697. Next base: position 158,521 of record NZ_JBHVJA010000007.1, read on the forward strand.
CCCTGGGCGCCTCCACGTCCCAGCTCTCCTGGGTCTCGGACGCCTTCGTACTGCCGATGGCCGCACTGATCCTGACCACCGGGGTATGGGGCGACGTCCACGGCCGCAAGCGGGTGTTCCAGACGGGCATGGCCCTCTGCACGCTGGGCGCGGCGATATCGCTGATGTCGGACACGGTGCAGTGGCTCTGGGCCGGCCAGGCGCTCTCCGGTCTGGGGGCGGCGGCGCTGCTGCCCACGACGCTGGCCCTGATCAGCCACGCGGTCCCCGACCATCGCGAGCGGGGCAAGTACATCGGCCTGTGGGCGATGTCCCTGATGGGTTCGCTCGCCGTGGGCTCGCTGATCGCCGGTGCGCTGCTGGAGCACGTCGCATGGCGCTGGATCTTCCTCCTGCCCATCCCGGTCTCCCTGATCGTGCTGGTCGTGGCGGCGTTCCGGCTGCCCGACTCGCGCGCCCCGCACGGCCGACGCCTCGACTGGCCGGGCCAGATCAGCGCGGCCGTCGCCGTCACCGCGATCGTCTACGGCGTCATCGAGGGCGGCGCGGACGGCTTCGGCGAGCCCGCCGTGGTGACGGCCCTGGTGCTCGGCGCGGTCGCCGCCGCCGTGTTCGTCGTCGTGGAGCGCCGCAGCGCGAGCCCGATGCTCGACCTGGCGCTGTTCCGCAGCCCGGCCTTCACCGCCACCGCCCTGGTCGCCATGATCAGCTTCCTCGGCCTGATCGGCTTCTTCTTCGTGCTGAGCCTCTACTTCGGCATGGTGCAGCACCTGACCACGATCGAGGCGGCGCTGCGGATGGTGATGGTCACCGGGGTGTCCCTCCTCGCGGGCCTGCCCGTCGGACGCCTGATGCACCGGGTCTCCTCCCGGGTCCTGATCACCACCGGCCTGGTCCTCGCTGCGGGCGCGATGTTCCTGCTGACGGATGTCGACGCACACACCTCCTACGTCTCCGTCGCGTGGCGGCTGGCGCTGCTGGGTCTCGGCATGGGCGCCGTGATCACCCCGATGACCGCCTCCGCGGTGTCCTCCGTCCCGTACCAGCTGGCCGGGATGGCCGCCGCCGGGAACAACGCCTTCCGCCAGCTCGGCGGCGCCCTCGGCCCCGCCGTGCTCGGCGCCCTGCTGACCACCCGGGCACTCGACGCGCTGCCCGGCCACCTCACCGACGCGGGAGTGCCCGCCGAGGCGAGTGCCCGCGTCGTGGACACCGCCCGTGAGCAGGGGCTCGGCGCCGTGGCCGGACTCCGCCTGGACGCCGCCACCGGACCGGCCCTGTCGGCCCTGGGCGACTCCTTCCTCGACGGCATGCGGCTCTGCCTGACCGTCTCCGCCTCGCTCGCCCTGCTGGCCGCCCTCGCCTGCGCCGTACTCCTGCGCCCGGCCGCCAAGCCGACCGCCCCGGCGTCCCCGGCCACCGGGGAACCTGCGGCCCGCCCCGCGTCGGTCCCGGTGGGCTGAGCGCCCGCCGTGCGCGGATCGGCCCAGCTCAGACGGCCCTGAACTCCCCCGCCTTGACGCCTGCCACGAAGGCGGCGAAGGAGGCGGGGGAGGTGTGCAGTACGGGTCCGCCGGGGTTCTTGGAGTCGCGTACGGGGACCACGCCGTGCGGGGCGGCGAGGTTGGTGGCGGCCTCCACACAGTCGCCGCCGTTGCTGCTGTAGGAGGAGGTGACCCAGCGGGCGGATTCGATCGCCATGGGAGCCCTTTCGTGACTGGCCGGATGCGGCACCGAAGGCTGTGCAGCGTTCCACGTGCCCGTTGGCCCGGGAAGGCAAACCGGCGCGGGCGGGTACGGACAGCGCAAAGCCCCACCGTGCGTCGCGCGGTGGGGCTCGTCGGATCGGGTGCGCTGGACCTCCGCCGGTCAGACGGTGCCGAACTCCCCTGCCTTGACGCCCGTCACGAAGGCGGCGAAGGAGGCGGGGGAGGTGTGCAGTACGGGTCCGCCGGGGTTCTTGGAGTCGCGTACGGGGACCACGCCGTGCGGGGCGGCGAGGTTGGTGGCGGCCTCCACACAGTCGCCGCCGTTGTCGCTGTAGGAGGACTTGAACCAGCGGGGCTCGTTAGTCACGGAACTTCCCTTTCATGCCTGCTTGATCATCGCCACGGATGCCGCTTGGGAGAGGGCTTCGGCCTGTAGTTGATGGTAGGCCGTCAACAGAGGCAGAACGGAAGCGCTCTCGCGGTCCACGTTCCCCTGCGAGTGGGATTCGGCATACGAGACCATGGAACGGTCCGGAAGGGTGAGCAAGTTGACCGGCAGGTTGAAGGGCCGACGTTCCCCTATGTCAAAAGGCGCCACCTGGAGGACCGTGTTGGGGAGTGCGGCGAAATCGACCAGCTTCTGAATCTGGGACTTCATGACCTCAGGGCCGCCGATCGGGCGACGGATGCAGCTTTCGTCCAGGACCACGATCAGCATGGGTGGCCGCGCCCTTGCCAAGGCGTTCTGTCTCTGAGTCAGGAACGAGACGCGTTCTTCCGCCTGTTCGGGCGTGATGGAGCCGCGCCACACGTGACCGTCCGCCAGCGCCCTCGCGTACTCCGGAGTCTGCAACAGTCCGGGGACGATCCCGATCTGGAACAGTCTGATCTCCGTCGCCCTGCCCTCGTACCCGACGTACTCCGGGAATCCCTCCAGCAGGTTGCCGTGCTTGATATCGCGCCATTCGCGCTCGAACGAATCGGCGGTGTTTGTCGTATCCAGCGCCACATCAACGCGGCGCGAGAATGGCAGAGTCGGTGATTTACGACCAGTTTCGAGGGCCGAGATATGCCTGCCCGTACAGCCGACCAGCGCACCGACGTGATCCTGGGTCCAGCCGCGCTCTTCGCGCAGCCTGCGTAAACGTGCGCCGAAAGCTGCCTGGGGGCTTGCTTCCGGATTCAACTCCTTGCGGTTTACCAATGTGTCCTCCCGTTCGGCCATGTTGATGACACTCCGACTCTAGGTCACTCTGAAGCCTCCTGGTAGTGGGATGACTACGGAGCGGAGTTGACGTGCCCGAAGAAGATGGTGCCCTGACTCGTCACGAGCCCCCTCAAGTTCCGCCCTCAGGAACGCTTTTCCGGGATTCCGGCCATGGCGACCGGGTGGGGGAGTTCCGTGGGGTCGTCGGTCCGTACTGGTCCCTGCGGCCGCTCGGCGGCGGTGTGGAGTGGGAGGCGGAGCCCGAGTGGGTCCAGGCGCTGACTCCGGCCGAGCGGCTGAGCGCGGAGAACGCCTTGCGGAACCTGCGGAGCAGCCGGGGTGGCGTGTGAACGCGGCGGCGGTGCCCGGGGGTTACCAGTGCGAGGCGCTGGCGGTGGAGTTCTTCGGGGGAGAGATGGCGAGGTACGTGCTGGGCACGTTCCGGACCGTCTCCCCGGTGCTGGCGATGCGGTGGCTGGGCGGCCAGGCGCTGTGGATCGCGGACCGGATCGGCGCCGATGCCGATGCCGACCCGGATTCCGACCTGGATTTCGATCTGGGTTGCGACCCGGACCGCGACACCGACTTCGACTCCGACGCCGGCACCGACCTCGGCACCGACCTCGGTCCCTGGCCGGACCCGGCGCGTTCCGCGTGGGCGCAGCCCCTGACGCGGCTACCGGTCGGCTCCACGACCGACCGCCCCGCCGAGCTCCGGGCCTGGTACGAGGACCGGCAGAGCCAGCGCGCGGCTCAGGCGCACATCAAGAACGGCCACCCGTTTCTCGTCGTCGTCCCCGACACCGACTGCACGTACACCCTCTCCGTGCACCCTGATTGAGGCGCGACGGCCGACTCGTGCCGTGTGACGTTCCTTCGCGGACGCCCCGGGAGGTCCGCCCGCCCGGACGGACCCCGAGGGTCAGACGGAGCCGAACTCCCCGCCCCTGACGCCCGCCACGAACGCGGCGAAGGCGGCGAAGGTGGCGGGGGAGCAAGCGTTGGCAGTAAGGGGGGTGGGTACGGTCCGTCCGTCCGGCGGTCCGGGATCGGCAGCGGAGGCGAATCATGAAGAGTGCGGATGTGGGGCTCGCGGCATTCGAGACCAGGGCGGGCAAGGCTGCCCGGACCTTGCTGCACAACCAGGGCCACGACGGTGGGTGGGGTCTCACCCTGACCTCGGTTTCCTCGATCGTCAATACCAGCGAGGTCCTGCCCATTCTGCGGGCTGCGGGCATTGCCGGGCAGCCGGTTCGTCAGGCGCTGGACTTTCTCACCGGCGCCATCCCGGAGCACTCGCGGCCCCGGCCCAAGGGGGGCCGCGGTGAACACACTCGGTTCATCGCCTTTGGCCTGGCCGGACTGCTGTCTCATCCTCGCTTCTTTCACCATGACGGTGTCGCGGAGATCGTGGCTTGGTGCGTCGGCTGGTTGGAGGACCACCGGGTCGACCACGGCTGGCCCGAAGTCCTCGGACTCGACGACACCTCCCTGCACCAGACTGCGCTCGTGGTGCACCGGCTCGCCGAGCTCAGAGATGCCCTTCACGACTTCGGTCCCGGAGTCCTCTTACCCGGTGGGGTGGAGACCACCAGCTTGCTGGAGCGTGTCGTACCGCTGATCGACCATGGGGTGTACGGCCTGCTCTACCACCGGCGCGGAAGTGGGGCATGGGGCTGGCGTACCTACGTCGACACCGAACCGAGCCCGAGCAAGACCGCGCTGTGCCTGCTCGCGCTGTCGGCCGTCTGCGCCGGAACCGGGCCCGGCGGCGAGCCCGCGTACCGGGACGACCCGCGGGAGACGGGTGGTGTGCACGGCTCGGTGCAGCAGAAGCGTCTGTCCGCAGTCGTCGCCGAGGCCGGCCAATGGCTGCTGTACAACCACCACCGGTGGGAGACGTTCGTCGAGGACGACACGGACGTGCAGGGCACCGCATGGGAACACATGGCGTACGCGCTGTGTGCCCAGGCTGCCGTCCGGGGCGGCGCCAGCCCGCGTGATGCCCGGCTCGCCAAGGCGTGGAAGTTGATGAGCGACTTGTGGGATCCGAAGGCCGGACTGTGGAACGAGCCGGGTGCCTCGGGCAAGCGCGCCACCATCCGGGCCGCGTACTACACGGTGTCGGCCTACGAGGAAGCGATGAAGCGTCTGGCCCGGATGCACCTCGCCGACGGCACCTCGGAGGACGTGAGCGAGACCTCCGCCGAGATGGTCATCGTGCATGTCGCACTTGGTCCAGGCCGAACCGTCCTCGTCCGCGCACGCGACAGGGAAGGCAGTGTGGCGTGTGAGCTGTCGGAGCGCCTGTTCGACCTGGTGAAGGTCGTACACGATGCTCCCGAGGCCGGGCTGACGACCGAGCGGATCGCTGCGACGCTCTACGTCGCCCCGTCCTCGGTGCCCAAGTACGTTCAGCGCCTCAACCGGGCCATCTCCGCGGCGTTCGGCGGAGCCCCGGCCCGGCTACTGCTCGCCGGGACGGTGGACGGGAACGGCGGGTATCGCCTCGCAGGACGACAGGCCAGCACCTACGACGTGGCCCGCTCCCCGGTCACCGGATAGTTCAGCAGAGCGAACCGAGCCAGGGAACGGACCTGATCGAAGGTCTTGAGGGTGTCGAGGTCATCCAGGCCGAACCAGGCGGCCCCGTGCACCTCTTCGAGCTGCGCCTCCACGGCCTGCTCCCGGGTGCCCGGCTGCCTCTGAACGTAGAAGAACTGCACCACCGCCGGGGTGGCGAACCCCTCCCGCTCGATGTCGACGTAGAACGGCACGGGCTCGGGCGTGGCATTGGCATCGGCGGGGTGGATCTCCGGCTGGCTCGAAATGGCTTTCACCAGCAAGCCGGTCTCCTCCTTGAACTCGCGCACCGCCGTCCCGGCGAAGGTCTCGCCGGGCTCGATGTGGCCGCCCGGCGGCACCCATTTGTCGAAGCGGTTGTGGTGCACGAGCAGCACCTTGCCGTGCTCGACGAGGTAGCCCGAGCAGATGTGGACGAAGCCGGTATCCCGGGACGTCCGGCCGTCATGGATCAGAATCGAGCGAGGCACATCCGCCACGATATCCCACCACTTGATCCCAGAACTCCTGTGCGGAAAAGGCGACTTCAGGGGTGTCATGGCGCGGCCGATGACATGTCATCGGCAATGACAACGCGATGTCATCGGGTGCACGTCATGGAGAGGCGGATGGTGATCGCATACCGGCCTGCGGCTCCTCTGCCCGCGGTCGGCGATGCCTCCGTCCGTCGAGGAGAGGACTCCGATGCGCTCTCGCCCGTCACCTTGGCGTGCCCGGTACCAGCAGCGGTTCGCGGCCCCGCAGACCGTGGTGGTCCAGCCCACGACATGGTGCAATCTTGACTGCCGGTACTGCTACCTGCCATTGCGCAAGCTCAAGCACCAGATGCCGGCGGAGGTGGCCGAGGCCCTGGCACAGGCGGTCGCCCAGTTCGATGACAGCGGCCATCCGGTCGGTGTCGTCTGGCACGGCGGGGAGCCGCTCGCCGTCGGGCGGCACAAGTTCAAGACCCTTCTCGCGCCGTTCGAGGGCTTGCGCCGGGTGGGCCGAGTCGACCACTACGTGCAGACCAACGCGACGCTTCTCACCGACACGTGGTGCGAACTCCTGGCCGCGTACCGCGTCCGCGTCGGGGTGAGTATCGACGGGCCTGCCGCTCTGAACGCCGAGCGAGTCGATCTCCGGGGCAGGCCCGCCTTCGACCGGATCCTGCGCGGCATCGCGCGGCTGCGTGAGCACGGCATCCCGTTCTCCGTCATCTCGGTGGTCGGTGCCCTGGGCGCAGCGGTGCCGGAGGAGCTGTTGGAGTTCCTGGCTTCCCTGGGAAGTCACTCGGTGGGCTTCAACATCGAGGAGATCGAAGGGGTCAACACCGAACGGCAGCCGCCCACCGCAGTTCAGGCCGAGGAGTTCTGGCGCCGCATCCTCACCTGGTCCCGGGAGCACCCTGGCGCGCCGCCGGTCCGGGAAGTCGAACGCCTCGTCGAGTACCTCCAGCTGATCCGTTGCGGCCGGCGGACGGAGTGGGAACGACGCCGCCTCGATCCGATCCCCACGGTCTCATGGAAGGGTGACGTGGTCCTGCTCTCTCCCGAACTCGCGGACACGGCGGCGCCCGAGTACGGCGACTTCGTGGCCGGAAATGTCCTCGAACAGCCCCTGGCGGAGATCCTCTGCGGGGCCCACCGGCTGGGCTACGTACGCGACTTCCTCACCGGTCTGAGCCGCTGCGAGGCCGCATGCGAGTTCTTCGATTTCTGCCGTGGCGCTCAGGCTGCCAATCGCTACTTCGAGAACGGCAGCCTCCAGTCCACCGAGACCAACTACTGCCGGGTCTCCCGGCAGGCCCTGGTCACGGCCCTGTCCACTCTCGCAACGAAGGAGACAGCTGTATGACGGTCCTGGACAGACTTGCCGTATCCGACACACCTGTGGTGATGGAGTTGATGGCCATGTACGGCTCCCCGGCCCCGGTGATCGCTGGAGGGCCATGGGACAACCGGCCCACGTGGGACAACTGGGCGAAGACCCCGGCGCCCTTCGACAACCGTCCTACCTGGGACAACTGGAACAAGAAGTAGAAGCCCGTTGCTGTCGCCCCGCGGGGGGCGACAGCAACGGTGACCGTGTCACCGCGCTGAAAGGCTGTTGATGGACACCCGCACGATCCGCCGTACGAGCGTCATCCTCCCGGCCCTGAACGAGCCGGGCCTCTACCTTTCCCACGTCACCTCGCTGGAGGGCGGCCGAGGGCGGCTGGCGGAGTTCCACTACGCCGACGCAGATCTACGTGACCTCGACCTCGCCGACACCCACCTGCTCGGCGGGCGGATCACCGGGCTGAAGACTCAGCGCGCCCGGCTGGAGAGGCTGCGCTGCGACTCCGTGGAGTTCGCGTACTGCGACCCGGCCTCTCTGCGGTGGAGCGACAGCAAGGTGTCCCGGACCGTGTTCCGTGACTGCAAGTTCATGGGCGCCACGCTGGAGAACGTCACTTTCGACAACGTGCTCTTCGAGAGCTGCAGGATCGACTACAGCACCTTCGCCCGGGTACGGGCCGTCGGCCCAGTGATCTTCTCGAAGTGCACGCTGCGCGAGACGGCCTTCGCCGACTGCGACCTGGGCGCTGCCCTGATTGACGGCTGCGACCTGCGGCTGACCGAGTTCGACGGCGGAAAGTACCGCGGTCTCGACCTTCGGGGCAATGACCTCTCCCAGCTCCGCGGCCTGGCCTCACTCAAGCAGATCGTCATCGACCGGGCGCAGAAGCTCCAGCTGGCCGAGGCCCTCACCACCGAGCTGGACGTCACCTTCGGCGAAGACCTCGACGACAAGTAGGCCGGTCCAGGTCAGACGGAGCCGAACTCCCCGCCCCTGACGCCCGCCACGAACGCGGCGAACGCGGTGGGCGAGGGGTGCAGCACGGGGCCGCCGGGGTTCTTCGAGTCGCGGACGGGGACGGTGCCGTGCGGGGCGGCGAGGTTGGTGGCGACCTCGACGCAGGAACCGCCGTTGTCGCTGTGGGATGACGTGAACCAGTGCGGGGAGTTGGCTGTCACGGGAAGGCCCTTCGTAGGAGGCGGAGGTGTGGAAGCGACCTACCCGCATCGCCGCCGAACCAGGCCCCTGCACCCGCCCCCTGAACCCGCTCCCTGCACCCGTCCCGCTCACCCCGTGTGCAGCATCAGGCCGATGCCGACGACCATCAGACCGGCCGCCGCGATGCGCGGTGCGCCGAAGCGTTCCTTGAAGAGGAGCGTTCCGATGGCCGCGCCGACGATGATGGAGGACTCGCGCAGGGCCGCGATCGGGGCCAGGGCCGCCCGGGTCTGGGCCCAGAGGACCAGGCCGTACGCGGTGACCGACAGGGCCGCGCCCAGCAGGCCGCGTATGGCGAACGGGCGCAGGGCGGGCAGGAGTTCGGCGCGGCGGCGGTGGAGCGCGTAGGCCGGGATGGCCAGGCCCTCCAGGATCATCAGCCAGGCGATGTAGCCGAGCGGGGTGCCGGAGGCGCGGACGCCGACGCCGTCCACCGTGGTGTATCCGGCGATGGCCAGTCCGGTCGCGAGGGCGGCCAGCAGGGCGGGCCAGTCCGGGCGTCTGCCGCTGCCCCGGATGCCCCAGAGGGCCAGTCCGACCAGCCCCGCCGAGGCCACCGCGACCCCGGCGGTGGCCCAGCCGTCCGGGTGCTCGCCGACGAAGACCGCGGCGAGGACCGTCACCACCAGCGGGGCCGTGCCCCGGGCGATCGGGTACATCTGCCCGAAGTCGCCCAGGGTGAACGAGCGCATCAGCAGCAGCATGTACGCCACATGGAGCCCGGCCGAGACCAGCAGATACGGCCAGGCACCGGCGGCCGGGAACGGGACGAAGAGGGCGGCGGCCGCGCCGATCAGCAGACCGCCGCCGGAGATCAGGGTGAAGGAGACGAGCTGGTCCTTGATCGCGTGCGCGATGGCGTTCCAGCTGGCGTGGGTGACCGCCGCGATCAGGACCGCGCACGCGACCAGCGGCGTCACTTGGACTGCTCGCGCACGTCCACCACGGTGCCGCCGGCGTGTCCGATCAACGAGGCGGGGTCGAGCGGGAAGACGGTGTGCGGGGTGCCCGCCGCCGCCCACACCACGGCGTGGTCCAGCAGCCCCCGGTCGGCCAGCACCCGGGTCTTCGTACGGTGCCCGAAGGGCGGCACGCCGCCGATGGCGTACCCGGTCGTCTCCCGGACCAGCTCGGCCCCGGCCCGCTCGACCTTCGCGGCGCCCAGCTCCGCGCGTACCCGCTCCACGTCGACCCGCGAGGAGCCGTCCATCAGGACCAGCACGGGGGACCCGTCCGCCTCGAAGATCAGCGACTTGACGATCTCGCTCAGCTCGCAGCCGATCGCGGCGGCGGCCTCGGCGGCGGTGCGGGTGGCCTCGGGGAAGCGGCGGACCTCGACGTCGAGGCCCAGCTCCCGCAGGGCCTCGGCGAATCGGGGGTGGGCCTCGGCGGCGGCGGTGGCATCGGAAGTGCTCATGCCCCGCACGCTAGCGAACGGCGCGCGGGGCATGCGACGGGGTTCCGTACGGCGTCCGGTGTTCAGGACCCCGCGCGGAGCACGGCGGCGACCACCGGGCCCGCCGCGTCGCCGCCGTGGCCGCCGGCCTGGACGACCGCGGCGGCCGCCAGGTCGTTGTTGAAGCCGGTGAACCAGCTGTTGGACGTGGCCTGGCCGTCCACCTCCGCCGAGCCCGTCTTGGCGCCCTTGTCGCCGACGACCGAGGCCATCGCCGCCCTGCCGGTGCCCCAACTGGCGGTCTGCCGCATCATGCCGGTGAGCTGCTGAGAGACGGAGGCGGGCAGGGAACGCGCGGCGGTGGCGATCGGGCGGCCGTCCAGCTCCGGGGAGACGATGATCGGCTGACGGAAGGTGCCGGTCCGGGCGGTGGCGGTGATGGAGGCCATGTTGAGGGCGTTCATCTGGACCGTGCCCTGGCCGATGTACTGCGCGGCGGCCTCGCCCTGGGTCTCCTCGGGCACCTTGCCGTCGAAGGTGACGACGCCGGTCTGCCAGTTCAGGCCGATCCCGAAGACGTCACGGGCCTCCTTGGGGAGCGCCGCGTCGTCCTTGGTGTCGTCGATCAGCTTGATGAAGGCCGTGTTGCAGGACCGGGCGAAGCTGGTCGTCAGGGTGCCGTCGCCGATGGAGAACCCGTCCAGGTTCTTGAAGGTGCGGCCGTAGTACGTCGCGGTCGGCGGGCACTCGATCTTCTGGCCGGCCGAGGTGAGGCCCTTCTCGATCAGCATCGCCGCCGTCACGATCTTCATCGTCGAACCGGGGGCCTGCGTGCCCTGCATCGCCGCGTTGAAGCCGGTGGCCGGGTTGTTGGCGACCGCGCGGATCGCACCCGTGGACGGCCTGACGGCGACCACCGAGGCCTGGCTGAACTTCTTCACCGCCAGCTCGGCCGCCGCCTGGGCGCCAGCGTCCAGGGTGGTCTGCACCTTGCCCGGCCTGCCCTTGGTGAGGGTGAGCAGGGTCTTGCCGGGGCTGCCCGCGTCCGCGCTCTCGATCCAGGTCTCGATGCCCGCGGTGCCGCCGGCCTTCTCGCCGTACTTCTGGCGCAGCGTGTCCAGGATCGAACCCAGCGACGGGTACTTCTCCTTGGTGAGGACCTTGCCGTTGTGGTCGACGGCCTCGATCGAGGGGGCCGATGCCTCGCCCGTCTTGAGCGAGGCGCCGTCCTTCAGCTCCGGATGGATCACGGCGGGGGACCAGTCCACCAGCGGCCTGCCGGTGGTCTTCCCGCGGACCACGGTCAGCTCGGAGGAGTACGACCAGGGCTTGGACTTCCCCTTGAAGGAGACGGTCGCGTTCACCATGTACGGCACCTTCGGGCCCACCGCGGGTCCCGGGGTGATCACCGCCTTGGTGACATGGGCACTCTCGCGGTAGCCGGTGAGGGCCGGTCCGGCCTCGGCCGCGTTGTTGGTGAGCTGGGACGCGGTCTCCGGGTCGCCGCTCGCCCAGGCCTTGAGGAACTTCTTCGACGCGTCGTCGATCTCCGCCTTGGTGACCGGGCCCGTCTTCACCTCGGCGGAGGTGGACGTGGTGTCCGTACCCCCGCCCCCGCCGCCGCCCAGCCCGTCCAGGATGTTGTACGCCCCGTACCCCACCCCGCCGACCACGACCGCGAACACCCCGCCGACTATCGCTACCTTCGCTCCACTGCGCATACCTGCAGTCCCCCTCCCCAGGAGTTCCTTGTTGAACGCGTTCAACAAGATGCTGCTGGGCACCCTACGGGATGGCGGGGAAGGCCGGGGCGGTCGTTATCGGAACGCGATGCGAGGGGCGCGGGCACAGGGAGTGACCGGAGCGCGGGGGCCGTAGCGCCCGGCTCCCGCCCCGCGCACATCCATCAGATCCAGGTGTCCAGCCACATCCGGTCCCGCCACGACCCGTCCGGGATCGGGGTGCCCGTGTAGATCGGCCAGAAGTAGATGAAGTTCCAGATGATCAGCAGGACCAGGACGCCCGCCGCGATCGCGCCCAGGGTCCGTCTGCGCTCCCCCGAGGGGTCGCCGGTCACCAGGCCCAGCTCCTGTTTCGTCCCCGTCCCGGCCGCCGGGCCCAGCAGCGCGCCGATCATCATCGTCACCGCCAGACACAGGAACGGCACGAACACGACCGCGTAGAAGAGGAAGATCGTCCGCTCCTGGTAGAGGAACCAGGGCAGCCAGCCCGCCGCCACACCGCAGGCGATCGCGCCCGCCCGCCAGTCGCGACGGAAGAACCACCGCCACAGCACGTACACCAGGGCGAAGCACGCCGCCCACCACAGCAGCGGCGTCCCGATCGCCAGCACCTCGCGCGAGCACTTGCCGGTCTCCGACGCCGCGCAGCCCGACTGCTCCTCCCAGAAGTACGAGACGGGCCGGCCGAGCACGATCCAGCTCCACGGATTGGACTGGTAGGTGTGGCCGGACGTCAGGTTCACATGGAACTCGTAGACCTGGTACTCGTAATGCCACAGGCTGCGCAGCCAGTCCGGCAGCCAGCTCCAGGCGCCGCCCCGGCCCTCGGTCTGCGCCCAGTCGCGGTAGTAGCCCTTGCCGGTGACGATCCAGCCGGTCCAGGAGACGAGGTACGTCGCGAGCGCCACCGGGACCGTCGAGACGAACGCGGGCAGCAGATCCCGCTTCAGCACCGTCAGATACGGGCGGACCGCACCCGCCGTCCGCCGCGCGCCCACGTCCCACAACACCGTCATCAGGCCGAAGCCGACCATGATGTACAGGCCGTTCCACTTGGTGGCGAAGGCCAGCCCCAGCATCAGACCCGCGGTGATCCGCCACGGACGCCAGCCCAGCCGCAGCCGCTCCGCGACCTCCGTGTCCGGGCGCAGCACCCCGTCCTCGTCGACCGGCAGCGCCGCGGCGAGCCTGCGCCGCGCCCAGTCGCGGTCGATCAGCAGCGCGCCGAACGCCGCCAGCACGAAGAACATCAGCACCAGGTCGAGCAGCGCGGTACGGCTCATCACGAAATGCAGACCGTCCACGGCGAGCAGGGTGCCCGCCAGACAGCCCAGGAACGTCGAGCGGAACAGCCGCCGGCCGATCCGGCACAGCATCAGCACCGACAGCGTGCCGAGCAGCGCCACCATGAAACGCCAGCCGAACGGCGTGAACCCGAAGAAGTGCTCACCGAGCCCGATGACCCACTTGCCGACCGGCGGATGCACCACATAGCCCGGGTCCACCGGGATGTGCACCTTCGACGGGTCCGAGAGGATCAGCTTGTCGATGTCCTTGGGCCAGTCGCCCTCGTACCCCTGGTTGATCAGGGCCCAGGAGTCCTTGGCGTAGTACGTCTCGTCGAATATCAGCGCGTGCGGGCTGCCCAGCTTCCAGAACCGCAGCACCCCGGCGACCAGTGCCACCAGCAGCGGACCGCCCCAGGCCGACCACCGCACCAGACGCCCGGCCAGCGGCGGGGAGACCCCGAGCACCGCCCACAGCTGGGCGCCGGGCCGGGTGTACGGCGGGACCAGCCGCTCGCGCAGCCCGATCCCGGGCCTGGGCACATGGCCGAAGCGGCGCAGCCGCTGCTGCCAGGAGGCTGGTTCTTCGCCGTGCGGTTCCCCGGCGTCTTGGCCCTGCCGGGCTTCGGGCGCAGTACTCGTCACCGCGCCATCGTAGGGAACGCCGCTGTGCGAACGCTGCCGCCCGTGCTGGAAGGATGGCACCGTGACTGGAACGACTGGAACGCTGGTACTCGCAGGAACCCCCATCGGCGACGTGGCGGACGCCCCGCCCCGCCTCGCCGCCGAGCTGGAGACGGCGGACATCGTCGCCGCCGAGGACACCCGGCGGCTGCGCCGCCTCACCCAGGCGCTCGGGATCCACACCACGGGACGGGTCGTCTCCTATTTCGAGGGCAACGAGTCGGCCCGTACGCCCGAACTCGTCGAGGCGCTGACCGGCGGCGCCCGCGTCCTGCTGGTCACGGACGCGGGGATGCCGTCCGTCTCCGACCCCGGCTACCGGCTCGTGGCCGCCGCCGTCGAGCAGGACGTCAAGGTCACCGCCGTCCCCGGACCGTCCGCCGTGCTGACCGCGCTCGCCCTGTCCGCGCTGCCCGTCGACCGCTTCTGCTTCGAGGGCTTCCTGCCCCGCAAGGCGGGCGAACGGCTCGGGCGGCTGCGCGAGGTCGCCGACGAGCGCCGCACCATGGTCTTCTTCGAGGCCCCGCACCGGCTCGACGACACCCTCGCCGCGATGGCCGAGGTCTTCGGCGAGGGCCGCCGGGCCGCCGTGTGCCGGGAGCTGACCAAGACGTACGAGGAAGTGAAGCGCGGCCCGCTGGGCGAGCTGGCCGTCTGGGCGGCCGAAGGGGTACGCGGCGAGATCACCGTCGTCGTCGAGGGCGCGGCCGACTCCGGACCCGAGGAACTGGACGCCGAGGAGCTGGTGCGCAGGGTGCGGGTGCGCGAGGAGGCGGGGGAGCGGCGCAAGGAGGCGATCGCCGCCGTCGCCGCGGCCGCGGGGCTGCCCAAGCGTGAGGTGTTCGACGCGGTCGTGGCGGCAAAGAATGCGGCGCGAACCGTCCCCGAGAAAGGCAAAGGACTATCGTGAAAAGCAAAGCGAGAGCCGCGTATCGGGCCTTTCTGCCACGACCGGGCCAAAAGCGCTCCAACAGTCGACAGGGCCCGGTGCGCTGCTGCCGGTAGAGGCGTCCACTGGTTGCAGGACGCATTCTCCGGAGCGCTTGTCCGGAGTGCCTGTCCGACGGACAAAGGAGCGGGCATGAGCGAGATCGCAGCAATCACCGCACACGAGGCGTATGCCTTCGCCTGCATGAGGTGCGGACACGGCTGGGAACAGGCCTACGAGATAGAGCACCACGTCGACGGATCCAACCAAGCTTTCGTCATATACAAGGCGGACGGGGAACGTGTCCCCTCGCCCCTTTCCAGGCCCAGTTGCTCCAACTGCGGCGGACACGTGGTCCGGATCATGCGGGCCGGACGGGTCTCGACCGTTCAGCAACTGCTCCTCAACCCCCGGTCGGCCCGGTCGGCCCGGCCGACCATCGAGGACAGCGACGCCCGGGAGGGCGAGGCCGTGACTGCCGTACCCGCGGGCGCGGGGCACCACTGGCACCTGTCCGATCTGCTGCACCCCTTCCACCGGAAGTAGAACCCCCGGCTCCACCGAGGGCGGGGGCCATCGGCGTGTCCTCGTACGTACGATCGTCGTCATGAGCCGTACCGAAGCCCCGCCGCTGCCCGAACCCCTCCGGGTACCGGTCGCCGATTCGCACACCCATCTGGACATGCAGGACGCGACCGTCGAGGAGGGCCTGGCCAGGGCCGCGGCGGTCAATGTGACCACCGTGATCCAGGTGGGCTGCGACGTCGCCGGCTCGCGCTGGGCCGCCGAGACCGCCGCCGCGCACCCGCAGGTGCACGCGGCGGTGGCACTGCACCCCAACGAGGCCCCGCGCCTCGTCCTCGGCGACCCGGACGGCACCGCGCGCCAGGGAGCACGGGAGCCCGGCGGACCGGCGGCGCTGCACGAGGCCCTCGCGGAGATCGACGCACTGGCCGCGCTCGACCACGTGCGCGGGGTCGGTGAGACCGGGCTCGACTACTTCCGCACCGGCCCCGAGGGCGTGGCCGCCCAGGAGGAGTCCTTCCGGGCCCACATCGAGATCGCCAAACGGCACGGCAAGGCGCTGGTCATCCATGACCGCGAGGCGCACGCCGACGTGCTGCGCGTCCTCGCCGACGCGGGCGCCCCGGACCGGACGGTGTTCCACTGCTACTCCGGGGACGCCGAGATGGCCCGGATCTGCGCGGCCGCCGGGTACTTCATGTCCTTCGCGGGCAACGTCACCTTCAAGAACGCCCAGCCGCTGCGGGACGCCCTGGCCGTCGCGCCGACGGAGCTGGTCCTGGTCGAGACCGACGCCCCGTTCCTGACACCCGCCCCGTACCGGGGCAGGCCCAACGCGCCCTACCTCATCCCGGTCACGCTCCGCGCGATGGCCGAGGTGAAGGGGGTCGACGAGGACACCCTGGCGGCGGCGATCGCGGACAACACGGCCCGCGCCTTCGACTACTGAGCGAGTGCCGGGCGGCCGGGCGGCGGGTGCTGAGCGGCCGGGCGGTGGGTGCTGAGCGGCCGGGCGGCGGGTGCCGGGCGGCCGGGCGGCGGGTGCCGGGCGGCCGGGCGGCGGGTGCCGGGCGGCCGGGCGGTGGGTGCTGAGTGGCCGGGCGGCGGGTGCGAACCGTGCGGCGCCTTACGCTTTACAGGTGAGCACCACTGAGCCCGATGCCCTCCTGGGCCCCGCAGACATCCGCGAACTGGCCGCCGCGCTGGGCGTACGCCCGACCAAGCAGCGCGGCCAGAACTTCGTCATCGACGCCAATACGGTCCGCCGGATCGTACGGACGGCGGAGGTCCGCCCGGACGACGTCGTCGTCGAGGTCGGCCCCGGGCTCGGCTCGCTGACCCTGGCGCTGCTGGAGGCGGCGGACCGGGTCGTCGCCGTCGAGATCGACGACGTGCTGGCGGCCGCGCTGCCCGCCACCGTCGCCGCCCGGATGCCGGGGCGCGCCGACCGGTTCGCTCTGGTGCACTCCGACGCGATGCTGGTCCGGGAGCTGCCGGGACCGGCGCCCACCGCACTGGTCGCGAACCTCCCGTACAACGTCGCCGTGCCGGTCCTGCTGACGATGCTGGAGCGCTTCCCGTCCATCGAACGCACCCTCGTCATGGTCCAGGCCGAGGTCGCCGACCGGCTGGCCGCCCGGCCCGGCAACAAGGTCTACGGCGTGCCGTCCGTGAAGGCCAACTGGTACGCGGACGTCAAACGGGCCGGCTCCATCGGCCGCAACGTCTTCTGGCCCGCCCCCAACGTCGACTCCGGACTGGTCTCCCTGGTCCGGCGCACCGAGCCGATCGCGACCAGCGCCGAGCGGACCGAGGTCTTCGCGGTCGTCGACGCGGCCTTCGCCCAGCGCCGCAAGACGCTGCGCGCGGCCCTGGCGGGCTGGGCGGGCTCCGCCCCTGCCGCCGAGGCGGCCCTGGTCGCGGCCGGGATCTCGCCGCAGGCCCGCGGCGAGTCGCTGACGGTCGAGGAATTCGCCGCCATCGCCGAGCACAAGCCCTCCGGGGCCACGGGGAACCCTCCTCCCGGGGCCACCGGGAACCAGCCCTCCGGAACCACCGGCGCCGAGCCTTCCGGAACCACCGACAGCAAGCCCTCCAGGGCCACCGGCAACGAGCCCTCCGGGGCCACCGGCAACGAGCCCTCCGGGAGTGGCGAGTGAGCGTCACCGTCCGCGTACCCGCCAAGGTCAACGTCCAGCTCGCGGTCGGTGCCCCGCGCCCCGACGGCTTCCACGACCTGGCCAACGTCTTCCTCGCCGTCGGCCTGTACGACGAGGTCATCGCCACCCCCGCCGACGAGCTGCGGATCACCTGCTCCGGCCCGGACGCCGCCCAGGTCCCGCTGGACGCGACCAACCTCGCCGCCCGCGCCGCGCTCGCCCTGGCCGAACGGCACGGCATCGCACCCGATGTGCACCTCCACATCGCCAAGGACATCCCCGTCGCGGGCGGCATGGCGGGCGGCAGCGCCGACGGGGCCGCCGCCCTGCTGGCCTGCGACGCCCTCTGGTCCACCGGCGCCACCCGGGACGAGCTCCTGGCCATTTGCGCCGAGCTGGGCAGCGACGTCCCGTTCAGCCTGGTCGGCGGCGCGGCCCTCGGCACCGGACGCGGCGAGTGGCTGACCCCGGTCGAGGTCGGAGGCACCTTCCACTGGGTCTTCGCGGTCGCCGACGGCGGGCTCTCCACCCCGGCCGTCTACGCCGAGTTCGACCGGCTCACCGCGGACACCCACGTCCCGGCCCCCGAAGCCTCCCCGGCGCTCCTCGACGCCCTGCGCGCCGGCGACCCCGCCGCGCTCGCCGGGGCCCTCTCCAACGACCTCCAGCCCGCCGCGCTCTCCCTGCGCCCCTCGCTCGCCGACACCCTCGCCGCGGGCACGGCGGCCGGTGCCCTGGCGGCCCTGGTCTCGGGCTCCGGGCCGACCACCGCGTTCCTGGTGGCGGACGCGGAGTCGGCCCGGAAGGTGGCCGAGTCCCTGCTCACCTCGGGCACCTGCCGCAACACCCGCACCGCGGTCTCCCCGGCACCGGGCGCGGTGATTCAGCGGCCGTAGTGGTAGCGGCAGGCAGCGATGCGTACCTCGTCCTCGACTCCGGCGCGCGTCACCACGACCTCTTCGCGGTCGTTGACGACAGCGCTCAGGTCTCCGCGTACTCGGCGCGCGATTCCGTATAGGTCATGGTTCGCACACTCGCCCCCCGGCGTGAGCCCATGGACAGGAAGCTGTACGTACCAGGCGCCCGGTAGGCAAGACCACCCGAGGGAGACCCGCCTTCGGGCCCCGTACCCTGGGAAGCCGATCCATCCCCCCGGGCAGGAGTGAAATGGCCGTCAATCTGGTCAATGTCGAGCAGGTCAGCAAGGTGTACGGCACCCGTGCCCTGCTCGACGGAGTGTCCCTCGGGGTGTCCGAGGGAGACCGGATCGGGGTCGTGGGCCGCAACGGCGACGGCAAGACGACGCTCATCCGGATGCTCGCCCGGCTGGAGGAGGCGGACAGCGGACGCGTCACCCACAACGGCGGGCTGCGGCTCGGCGTCCTCACCCAGCACGACTCCCTCGACCCGCAGGCGACCATCCGCCACGAGGTGATCGGCGACCTCGCCGACCACGAGTGGGCGGGCAGCGCCAAGATCCGCGACGTCCTCACCGGGCTCTTCGGCGGGCTCGCCCTGCCGGGCTTCGAACACGGCCTGGACACCGTCATCGCCCCGCTCTCCGGCGGCGAACGGCGCCGGATCGCGCTGGCCAAGCTGCTCATCGCCGAGCAGGACCTCATCGTCCTCGACGAGCCCACCAACCACCTCGACGTCGAGGGCATCTCCTGGCTGGCCGGCCATCTGCGCGCCCGCCGCTCCGCGCTCGTCTGCGTCACCCACGACCGCTGGTTCCTCGACCAGGTCTGCACCCGGATGTGGGACGTCCAGCGCGGCACGGTCCACGAGTACGAGGGCGGCTACAGCGACTACGTCTTCGCGCGGGCCGAGCGGGAGCGGATCGCCGCGACCGAGGAGTCCAAGCGGCAGAACCTGATGCGCAAGGAGCTGGCCTGGCTGCGCCGCGGCGCCCCCGCCCGCACCTCCAAGCCGCGCTACCGCATCGAGGCGGCCAATGAACTGATCGCCGATGTGCCGCCGCCGCGCGACACCAGCGAGCTGATGAAGTTCGCCAACGCCCGGCTCGGCAAGACCGTCTTCGACCTGGAGGACGTGACCGTCCAGGCCGGCCCCAAGACGCTGCTCACCCACCTCACCTGGCAGCTCGGTCCCGGTGACCGGATCGGCCTGGTCGGGGTCAACGGCGCGGGCAAGACCTCGCTGCTGCGGGCGCTCGCCGAGGCGGCCCGCACCCAGGGCGACGCCCAGCCCGCCGCCGGGAAGGTCGTCGTCGGCAAGACCGTCCGGCTGGCGTACCTCTCCCAGGAGGTCCACGAGCTGAACCCGAACCTGCGGGTCCTGGAAGCGGTCCAGCAGGTGCGCGACCGGGTCGACCTCGGCAAGGGCCGCGAGATGACCGCGGGCCAGCTCTGCGAGCAGTTCGGCTTCTCGAAGGAGAAGCAGTGGACCCCGGTCGGCGACCTCTCCGGTGGTGAGCGGCGCAGGCTCCAGATCCTGCGGCTGCTGATGGACGAGCCCAACGTCCTCTTCCTCGACGAGCCCACCAACGACCTCGACATCGAGACCCTGACCCAGCTGGAGGACCTCCTCGACGGCTGGCCCGGGTCGATGATCGTGATCTCCCACGACCGGTTCTTCATCGAGCGGACCACGGACCGGGTGATGGCGCTGCTCGGCGACCGCACGCTGCGGATGCTGCCGCGCGGGATCGACGAGTACCTGGAGCGCAGGCAGCGGATGGAGGAGGCGGCCACGCCCTCCGCCGCCCCCGCGACGGCCAAGGAGAGCGCCGCACCGGCCGCGGCGGTCTCCCCGCAGGCCGCCCGCGCGGCGAAGAAGGAACTCCAGAAGGTGGAGCGGCAGCTCGACAAGATGTCGACGCGGGAGACCACGCTGCACGCGCAGATCGCGGAGCACGCCACGGACTTCGAGAAGGTGGCCAAGCTCGACGCGGAGCTGCGGGAACTGGTCGCCGAGCGGGACGAGTTGGAGATGCGCTGGCTGGAACTGGCCGAGGACGCCTGACGGCTACGGTGCGTCAGGTGTGACGGTCGTGGCTGGTGGGGCGGGTGGTAGAAAGAAACCTTGCCCGGCGCAGCAGCCGGACCGGTCCGCACGAAGGGGGACGTGCTGATGACCCAGCCGCCCGGCCAGCAACCGCCGCAGGGAGGCTTCGGCGCACCGTACGAGCCGCAGCCGGGTACGTACGGACCACCGCCGCCCCAGGCCGCCGCCGGCCCCTACGGCCCACCCGCGCAGCCGGGCCCGTACGGCGCTCCCGCGCAGCCCGGCCCGTACGGCTCCCCGGCCCAGCCGGGTCCTTACGGTCAGCAGCCCCAGCCCCCGTACGGTCCGCCGCCGCAGCCGGGCGGTCCGGCGGGCGGCGGTGGCGGAGGGTTCTTCCGGGGCCGTCGCGGGAAGGTCGTCGGGGCCGTGATCGCCGTGGCGCTGCTGGCGGGCGGGGGCGTCTGGCTGGCCACCGGCGGGAGCGACGAGCGGCCCACCGCGAAGTCGAGCCCGGCCCCCGGGCCCTCCACCGACGAGGACAAGGGCAAGGGCAAGAAGAAGGAGCCGGGGCCGAGCGATCTGCGCGCCGAGGCCGACGGGATCAACACCCTGCGCGACCCCGGCGAGGCCAAGGTCCTCTGGCTCCAGGAGGGCGGAGTCGACCTGCCCCGCAACGGCGCGAGCGTGTACGGCCCCTGGTTCGTCGGCGACACCGTCGTCAAGGCGATGTTCCACACCGTCTCCGGCTATTCGACCGCCGACGGCAGCGAGAAGTGGAGCTTCCGGCTGCCGGGCAAGGTGTGCGGGGCCCCCTCGCAGGCCACGACGGACGGCAAAATCGTCTTCGGGGTCGAGAGCGGCAACGGCACCGAGGCCGAGTGCAACGCGCTCCAGATGGTGGACCTCAGGACCGGCAGCGGCGGCTGGTACAAGACGTACAAGCGGCAGGGCACCTGGGACCTGCTCTCCGACGTGGCGATGGCGATCAACGGCGACACCGTGACCGTCGGGCGCACCACCAGGACGGATGCTTTCCGGGTCAGCGACGGCAAGGTGCTCTTCGGTGAACTCCCGGGCAACTGCCAGCCGTTCGGCTTCGCGAGCGGACCGCTGGGGATCGCGGCCGCCAGCTGCCAGACGGAGGCCGACGACCACAAGGAACAGCTGGTGGAGCGGATCGACCCGGTCAGCGGGAAGGTCCTGTGGAAGTACCGGGTCAAGAAGGGCTGGGAGGTCTCGCAGTTCTACTCGGTCGACCCGCTGGTCGTCTCCCTGAAGAAGGAGGGCGGCTGGGCCATCCTCACGCTCGACTCGAACGGTAGGTACCGCTCCCAGCTGGTCGGCGGCAAGGAGAACTACCGGGTGGAGTGCGACGCCGAACTCATCACCGGCGGCGGGAACCTCGACAACTGCCTCGGGGTGGCGGCCGACGAGCGGACGGTCTACCTGGCGACCGAGGCCACCGAGTCCGACTCCGGCTCCACCAACAAGGTCGTCGCCTTCGACGTGGCCGACGGCCGGGTCAAGTGGCGGGCCACGGCCCCGGCCGGGCAGACCATGATGCCGATGCGGGTGGAGAACGGGCGGCTGCTGCTGTTCGTGGAGCCGTCGAGGAAGAAGGGCGGCGGCATCGCCGGCCTCGCGCCGACCGGCGGCACCCCGCGGATGCTGCTGCGGCACCCGGACGGAGGTGTCCGGACCGAGCGGACCCTCTTCGAGCCGAGGGTCGCCTATGTGGACGGCCGCTCCCTACTGATGAGTACGAGCATCAGCGGAGTCGCGGACGGGGACGAGAAGCGGGCCAAGTCGATGGAGATGTTCGGCAACTGACACCCAGGCGTAACGGAGGCATCACGGGCCGGTTCTCCCTTGGGAACAGGGGATGGACCGACCCGGTGCCCGGAGTACTGCGGGTGGTACAAAGAAGGCCCGCTCGACTGTCGTAACACTGCGGGATCCATGCCCGATTCGCTCCTTTCCGGGAACTTCAGGGGGTTTCGGCCCCGTGGTGCTCCGCGGAATCGCGGGGGAGATCGGAACGGGCACCGGACCGCACGAAGGGGGACGTGCTGATGACCCAGCCGCCCAGCCAGCAACCGCCGCAGGGAGGCTTCGGCGCACCGAAGGAGCCGCCGGGAACTCCTCAGCCGCCCCAGGGCCCGCCCCCGGGAGCACCGCAGCCGCCCCAGGGCCCGCCGCCAGGAACCCCGCAGCCGCCGCAGACCCCGCCGCCCACCCAGCCGGGCTACGGCTACCCGCAGGCCCCCGGCAACGGCTACCCGCAGCAGCCGGGCCAGGCCCCGGGCTACCCGCAGCAGCCCGGCCCGTACGGTCAGCAGGCCCCGGGCCCCTACGGTCAGCAGCAGCCGGGCCCGTACGCCCAGCAGCCCGGCCCGTACGGTCAGCAGCAGCCGGGTCCGTACGGCCAGCAGCCCGGTTACGGCTACCCGCAGCAGCAGTACCCCGGCGCACCCGTCCCCGGCGGTCCGGGCGGTGGCGGCCCCTCCAAGCGCAAGCCCGCGATCATCATCGGTGCCGCGGCCGCCGCGCTGCTGGTGATCGGCGGCGGCATCTACCTGGCCACGAGCGGCGACGGCGACGACAAGCCGGTCGCGAAGGAGAGCGGGGACGCCAAGCCGAGCACCTCGCCCTCCGTCAACGAGGGCAGCGGCGACGGCGACGGCGAGGGCCGTGGCGCCGACGACGACCTCAACGCCGGGCGCAAGTCCGGCGAGTCCAAGGTCCTCTGGTTCAAGAAGAACGACATCGATCTGCCGCGCAACGGCTCCGACGTGTACGGCCCCTGGGTGGTCGGCGACACGGTCGTCAAGGCCATGTACCGCTCGGTCGTCGGCTACTCCGTGGCCGACGGCAAGCAGAAGTGGGACCTCAAGCTGCCCGCCGACCTGTGCGCGGCGCCCTCGCAGCCCACCACCAACGGCAAGATCGTCATCGGGGTCAAGAACGGCACCACCGACAAATCGGACTGCGCGGACCTCCAGATGATCGACCTCACCACCGGCAAGGCCGGCTGGAAGAAGGCGATCAAGCAGAACGGCACCTGGGACTTCCTCTCGGACATCTCGCTGGCCATCAGCGGCGACACCGTGACGGTCGGGCGCACCGGAAACTCCAACGCCTACCGGGTCAGTGACGGCAAGGAGCTGTTCGGCAAGCAGTCGGGCAACTGCCAGCCGTTCGCCTTCGCGGGCGGGTCCAAGCTCATCGCCGCCTCCAACTGCCGCACCTCCGACGCCGACAACCCGCAGCAGCAGATCCAGGAGCTGGACCCGGTCAGCGGGAAGCCCCGGTGGACGTACCAGCCCAAGCGCGGCTGGCAGGTCGACCGGGTCTACTCGGTGGACCCGCTGGTGGTCTCCCTGAAGAAGGACAAGGAGTGGAGCATCCTCGCCCTGAAGCAGAACGGAACCCTCCGCTCCGGAATCGTCAGCGACAAGGGCGACAAGTTCGCCCCCGACTGCGGCAGCGCCTTCGCCATCTTCGGCAAGTCCCTGGAGGGCTGCACCGGGGTCGCCGCCGACGCCAACACCTTCTACATGGCGACCTCGCCCGACTCCGGCGGCACCGCCCGCACGAACAAGGTCGTGGCGTTCAACCTGAACACCGGCAAGCCCCGGTGGAAGGCCGCGGCCCCGGCCGGGCGCACGGTGAAGCCGCTGCGCATGGAGGGCGCCGACGTACTGCTCTACGTGGAGCCCAGCTACCAGAAGGGCGGCGGCATCGCCACCCTCGCACCGACCGGCGGCACCCCGCGGATGCTGCAGAACCACCCCGCGTCGACGGCCGAGATCGAGAACGACTTCTACAACTCGAAGATCGTCTACGCGGACGGCCGCTGCTTCGTCGCGAGTGGCCGGGTCAGCGCCAGGAACGACAAGGAAGAGCTGGAGACGAAGACCATGATGGCCTTCGGCAACTGACGGCTCACGAAGCCCTTCGGCGGCCGCACCAGGCCGTCAAAGCCCCACGGCTCACCGCCGGCGGCGGACGGAGCACGACCGACCGCCGCCGGTTCCGTCCCACCGACTCCCTTTCCCCCAGAGGTACGTACGCCATGACGCAGCCGCCCCAGCCGCCCAACGAGCCGCCCCAGGGCGGATTCGGCGCCCCGCAGGATCCTCCGCCGGGTGGATTCGGCGCCCCGACCCCGCCGCCCGCCGACGCCCAGCCGCCCGCCGACCCGTTCGGCAAGCAGCCGGCCACCCCGCCCGCCGGTGGATTCGGTGCCCCGACCCCGCCGCCCGCCGGAGCCCCGCAGCAGCCGGGCCCCGGCTACGGCTATCCGCAGACGCAGCCGGGCTACGGCTACCCGCAGGGCCCGCCCCCGCAGCCCGGCTACGGCTACCCGCAGGCCCCCGTGCCCGGTCAGCCGCAGCAGGGGTACGGCGTCCCGCAGGGCCTGCCGCCCGGCCAGCCGCCGCTCCAGGGGTACGGCTACCCGACCACGCCGATGCAGCAGCCGCCCCAGCCGCCGCAGCAGAACGGGAACGGCGGCAAGAAGTTCTCCACCCAGATGCAGATCATCGTCGCCGCCTCGGTCGCCGTGGTACTGATCGTCGGCGGCGGCATCTGGTACGCCTCCGGCAGCGGTGACGACAAGCAGGACAAGGCCTCGCAGTCCAGCGGCTCCACCGAGGGCAAGGGCGGCGAGAACAAGGGCGGTGCCGCCCCCGACGGCGCGGGCACGGAGAAGGCGCCCGCGGACCCCAAGTCCAAGGTCGCCTTCCAGCTGCCGCTGCCGAAGGTCACCGACGTCACCAAGGTCGACGGCTCCTGGCTGACCGACAAGGCGTACGTGAAGTCCGGGCTGAACGAGGTCGTCGCCTACGACCCGGCCAAGGGCACCAAGCTGTGGTCCATCCCGCTGGCGGGCCAGGTCTGCGCCGCCTCGCGCCACATGTCCAAGGACTACCGCACCGCCGTCGTCTTCGAGCAGAGCAAGCCCACCAAGGCGCTCAAGTACCCGCCGTGCAACCAGGTCGGCGCGCTCGACCTGAAGACCGGCAAGCTGCTCTGGAGCAAGTCGGTGACCGCCGCCACCAGCGGCGACGCCCCGGTCAGGTTCGACGAGGTCACGGTCAGCGGCACCACGGTCGCCGCGGGCGGAACCGAGGGCGGCGCCGCCTTCGACCTCAACACCGGCGCCGAACGCTGGAAGCCCAAGGCCACCACCGACGGCTGCTACGACAAGGGCTACGGCGGCGGCGACGCGCTCGCGGTGGTCCGCAAGTGCGGTACGTACGACGACCCGCAGCTCGTCGTCCAGGCGCTCAACCCCACCTCCGGCGCCCCGATCTCCTCGTACAAGATGCCGCCCGGCGTCGACTACGCGAGCATCGTCTCCACCAAGCCGCTGGTGGTCGCGGCCGACGTCGGCGACACCGCCGGTGACGGCAGCGGCATCTCCGACTTCTTCTCGATCGACGCCTCCACCGGCAAGCTGCTCACCCGGATCGCCGCGGACGGCGAGAAGTACGCCGCGCGCTGCGCCTCCACCGAGGTCGAGGGGTGCAGCCAGCTGGCCGTGGGCAACAACCGGATCTACGTGCCGACCGAGGACCACGAGGGCTCCGGCGACTACGGGGACACCAACGAGATCGTCTCCTTCGACCTCACCACCGGCAAGCCGACCAGCGACCGGGCCGACGCGGGCGACCGCTACACGATGTTCCCGATCCGCATGGACGGCGGCAACATCATCGCCTACCGGGTCCCCCCGTACGACAAGGGCGGCCAGGTCGTCTCCATCGACGGCGCCACGTTCAAGCAGACGGTGCTGATGGAGAACCCGAGCGACGAGTCCATCCGGGACGCGGAGACCAGCTTCACGCCGGACTACTCCGAGTTCCGCTACAGCGACGGGCATCTGTACCTGGCCAGCACCATGGTCAGCAAGCCGAGCGGTTCGCTGGACACCAGCCGCCGACTGGCCGTCAGCTTCAGCAGGGACTGAGCACCGGCCGCGACACGCGCGGGGGTGGTGTCCGTTCCGGAACGGACACCACCCCCGCACGCGTGTCCGGCGCCGGAAGCGGCCCGGCCCCCTCCGGCGCATGGGCCCCGGAAAGCGGTCCACAACGGTCGGCAGACCGTGCGCAACGGGTGATCAGCCGGACATGACACACCATCAACCGGTCCTGAACATATGCCAATTCGGCGTTCGGGAGCCTTTTGGCCGGTAAGACGCCCCCGACGTCGAACAAGCGTGTAGCTTGCCGGGTCAGGAAAGCCGGGGGCCCGGTGTGCCGGTGCTACGGGGGAGTGTCCGATGGGTGTGCGGCTGATGGTGGTCGATGATCACAGACTGCTCGCCGAGGCACTCGCCTCGGCGCTGAAGCTGCGGGGCCATCGCGTCCTCGCTGCCGCCGCGCCGACCTCCGGGGCGGCGGAACTGGTGGTCAGCAGGGCCCCGGAGGTCTGCCTCTTCGGCACCGCCGCACCCGCCGAGCCCGGCACCTTCGACCCGATCGTACGGATCCGCCGCGAGCGCCCCCAGGTGGCCGTCGTGGTGCTCGGGCCGGTGCCCAGCCCGCGCGGGATCGCGGCGGCCTTCGCGGCCGGGGCCGCGGGATACGTCCGCCACGACGAGCGCATGGAGGGCGTCGAACGGGCGATGGCCAAGGCGCGCGCCGGAGAGGCGGTGGTGGCACCGCAGCTCCTCCAGGGCGCCTTCGCCGAACTGCTCAACCCCACCGCGGCACCGGACGACGAAGGACAGCGGCTGCTGCGGATGCTCACCCCGCGCGAGGTCGAGGTCCTGGTGCGGGTCGCGGAGGGGGAGGACACCCGGCTGATCGCGGCCGGGATGCGGATCGCGCCGAGCACCGCGCGCACCCATGTGCAGCGGGTGCTGATGAAGCTGGGCGTCGGCTCCCGCCTGGAGGCCGCGGCACTGGCGGCGCGTACGGGGCTGCTGGACCGTGCGGGGCCGGTGGACCGTGCGGGTCTGCCGGGCTGTGACGTACCGCCCGCCCGGCCGGGGCGCCCCGGCCTCTGAGCCGCCGCACCGCGGCCCGCCCTTCTGCCCCCACCCGTACGGCGCCGGACGCCGTACTCCGACACCTGACGCCTGCCGCCTGACCGGCTGCTGCCCTGATGCCTGGCGGTCTGCTGCCTGCTGCCCGGCGCCGGGCCTCCCGCACGGCCCGACCGGCGCGGATCGCCCGCCCCGGACCACCCTTGGCCGGACCGCGGCTGCCCCCGTACGCCCGGGGTGGCGCACTCATTGACGCCTTTGTTGATTTGTGGTTCATTGTGTTTGTTTATGTTTGGAGGAGCCTGGTGAAGAAGACGGTTACGACGCTCGCCGACGGTCGGGAGCTGCTCTACTACGACAGCCGTGACGACATCGTCCGGGACGCCGTCGACCGGCGCCCCCTCGACGCGGTGTCGACCTCGTCCGAGATCCGCCGTGACCCCTTCCTCGGCGACAGCGTCGCCATCGCCTCGCACCGCCAGGGCCGCATCTACCACCCGCCGGCCGACGAGTGCCCGCTCTGCCCCTCGCGGGACGGACGGCAGAGCGAGATCCCCGAGGCCGACTACGACGTCGCCGTCTTCGAGAACCGCTTCCCCTCGCTCGCCGGTGACTCCGGCCGCTGCGAGGTCGTCTGCTTCACCTCCGACCACGACGCGTCCTTCGCCGACCTCACCGAGGACCAGGCCGCCCTGGTCCTGGAGGCCTGGACCGACCGCACCGCCGAACTCGCCGAACTCCCGCAGGTCAAGCAGGTGTTCTGCTTCGAGAACCGGGGCGCCGAGATCGGCGTCACGCTCGGCCACCCGCACGGGCAGATCTACGGGTATCCCTTCGTCACCCCGCGCACCGAGCTGATGTTCCGCTCCATGGCGGCCCACCGCGCCGAGACCGGCGGCAACCTCTTCGACGACGTGGTGGCCCGCGAGGTGGCGGACGGCTCCCGGATCGTCATCGACGCCGAGCACTGGGTCGCCTTCGTGCCCTACGCCGCGCACTGGCCGTACGAGGTCCACCTCCACCCCCGCCGCCGCGTTCCCGACCTGCGGGAACTCGACGAGGCCGCACGCACGGAGTTTCCACAGGTCTATCTGGAACTCTTGAGGCGATTCGACCGGATCTTCGG
Source organism: Streptomyces sp. NPDC057697 (assembly GCF_042799335.1). Classification (NCBI taxonomy): domain Bacteria; kingdom Bacillati; phylum Actinomycetota; class Actinomycetes; order Kitasatosporales; family Streptomycetaceae; genus Streptomyces; species Streptomyces sp. NPDC057697. Next base: position 186,869 of record NZ_JBHVJA010000007.1, read on the forward strand.
CCCCGGCGAGCCGCCGACCCCGTACATCTCGGCCTGGCACCAGGCTCCGTTCGGCGTCCCCGGCAGGGAGGACTTCGGGCTCCATCTGGAGCTTTTCACCATCCGACGTACCTCCGGCAAGCTGAAGTTCCTCGCGGGTTCCGAATCCGGCATGAACGTGTTCATCAACGATGTGCCGCCGGAGGCCGCGGCCCAGCGACTGCGAGAGGTAGCGAGCGAGTGAGCAAGCCCCAGAAGAAGTACCTGGTCACGGGCGGCGCGGGATACGTCGGCAGCGTGGTCGCCCAGCACCTGCTGGAGGCCGGACACGCGGTCACCGTTCTCGACGACCTCTCGACCGGGTTCCGGGAGGGCGTCCCGGCCGGGGCCGAGTTCATCGAGGGCCGCGTCCAGGACGCGGCGAAGTGGCTCGACGCCTCCTACGACGCGGTGCTGCACTTCGCCGCGTACTCCCAGGTCGGCGAGTCCGTCACGGACCCGGAGAAGTACTGGGTGAACAACGTCGGCGGCTCCCTCGCCCTGCTCACCGCGATGCGCGACGCCGGGGTGCGCACCCTGGTCTTCTCCTCCACGGCCGCCACCTACGGCGAACCGGCCACCACCCCCATCACCGAGTCCGACGCGACCGCGCCCACCAACCCCTACGGCGCCACCAAGCTCGCCGTCGACCACATGATCACCGGCGAGGCGGCCGCCCACGGACTGGCCGCGGTCTCGCTGCGCTACTTCAACGTGGCCGGGGCGTACGGAAGTTGCGGGGAACGGCACGACCCCGAGTCGCACCTCATCCCGCTGGTCCTCCAGGTCGCGCTCGGCCGGCGCGAGTCGATCTCCGTCTACGGCGACGACTACCCCACCCCCGACGGCACCTGCGTCCGCGACTACATCCATGTCGCCGACCTCGCCGAGGCCCACCTGCTGGCGCTGGACGCGGCCACCGCGGGCGAGCACCTGATCTGCAACCTCGGCAACGGCAACGGCTTCTCGGTGCGCCAGGTCATCGAGACCGTCCGCGAGGTCACCGGCCACCCCGTCCCCGAGACCGCGGCCCCCCGCCGCGCCGGAGACCCCGCCGTGCTGGTCGCCTCCGCCGCCACCGCCAGGGAACGGCTCGGCTGGACGCCGTCCCGCGCCGACCTGACCGCCATCGTCACCGACGCCTGGACGTTCGCCCGCCGAGAGGAGCCCACCGCCCCATGACCGAGACCGACGAGCCGACCGCTTCCCCCACCGGAACCAGCGAGCCGACCCCCTCCCTCACCGGCGGGAACCATGAGCTGACCGCCTCCTTCACCGAGCTGTACGGGCATGCGCCCGAGGGGATCTGGGCGGCCCCGGGCCGGGTCAACCTGATCGGCGAGTACACCGACTTCAACGACGGCTTCGTGATGCCGCTCGCCCTGCCGCACACCGCGCGCGCGGCCGTCGCCCGCCGCACCGACGGCGAGCTGCGGCTCCACTCGACCGATGTGCCCGGCGGCGTCGTCCAGCTCCGGATCGACGAACTGGCCCCGCACCAGGGCCACGGCTGGGCGGCCTACCCCGCCGGAGTCGTGTGGGCGCTGCGCGAGGCCGGCCACCCGGTGACCGGCGCGGACATCCAGCTCACCTCCTCGGTTCCCACCGGAGCGGGCCTCTCCTCCTCCGCCGCGCTGGAGGTCGTCACCGCGCTCGCCCTGAACGACCTCTTCGGACTCGGGCTGTCCGCACCGGAGCTGGCCGTACTCGGCCGCCGCGCCGAGAACGACTTCGTGGGCGTGCCGTGCGGGGTCATGGACCAGATGGCCTCCGCCTGCTGCACCGAGGGCCACGCCCTGCACCTCGACACCCGCGACCTCACCCGGCGCCAGATCCCCTTCGACCTGGCCGCGGGCGGACTGCGGCTGCTGGTGGTCGACACCCGGGTCAAGCACGCGCTCGGCGACGGCGCGTACGCCGAGCGTCGGGCCGGCTGCGAGGCGGGCGCGGCGGCGCTCGGCGTACGGACCCTGCGCGAGGTGCCGTACGAGGGCCTCGGCGCGGCCCTGGACACCCTGGCCCTGGCCGACGTCGACGAGTCCGTGGTGCGCTACGTACGCCATGTGGTCGGCGACAACCAGCGGGTGGAGCAGGTCATCGCGCTGCTCGACGCGGGCGACGTGCGCTCCGCGGGACCGGTGCTGGTCGCCGGACACGTCTCGCTCCGCGACGATCTGCGGGTCTCCTGCCCCGAGCTGGACCTGGTGGTGTCGGCGGCCTGCGAGGCCGGGGCGCTCGGTGCGCGGATGACCGGCGGCGGCTTCGGCGGCTCGGCGATCGTGCTGGTGGAGGAGGAACGGGCGGACGCGGTCTCCGAGGCCGTGCTGAAGGCGTTCGCCTCGGCGGGGTACGCGGCGCCGGGGATCTTCCCGGCCGTCCCCTCGGCAGGCGCCCGCCGCCTCGTCTGAGCCGCACGGCCCCGCTCCGGGCCTCCCTTCTGTCCCAGGACGGAACACACACCACACCCGGGGCGGCCGGAGCCGGCCAGTTCCGCGAATCGCCTTCCCGCCCGGCCCGTCGGCCGTACCCTGATGCACAGCACCGGTGGGGGCCGGTGCTGATTCAGGGGTACGAGACAGTCGGGTACGGCGCCCGGGGCGGGTTGCAGTCGGCATACGGCGGCGGCCGTGGACTGCGGTCCATTCCCCGAACCGGGCGCCGTACCCGCACTGATCTGTCCCTTCGGCGGGCCGGGGGTGGCCCTGGAACAGATGCGGCATGGGGGTGCCTGTGGTTCGTATCCGGGTTCTCGTGGTGGACGACCACCGTATTTTCGCCGAGTCGCTCGCAGCGGCACTGGCGGCCGAGCCGGACGTCGAGGTGGCGGCGGCGGGCAGCGGTCCCGCGGCCTTGCGGTGCCTGGAGCGGGCCGCCGCCGAGGGGCGCGGCTACGACGTGATGCTGGTCGACGCCGAGCTGGGCACCCTGGGCCCGGCGGGCGACCGCAGGGCACCGGTCCCGGTCCCCGCCGACGGGGAGAACGCCCCGGTGGACGGCATCTCCCTGGTGGCCGGGGTCCGTGCGGACCGGCCGTCCGTGCGCTCCGTGGTGCTCGCCGAGAAGGACGACCCGCGCCGGGCCGCCCTGGCGTTGCAGGCCGGGGCCTGCGGCTGGGTGGCCAAGGACTGCTCGCTCCAACGGCTGCTGGCGGTCGTCCGCGGAGTGCTGCGGGACGAGACACATCTGCCCCCGGCCCTGCTCACCGGCGTACTGCGGGAGCTGACGGCGGCCCGCAAGCACCGTACCGAGAGCGAGCGGCTGGTCGAGGCGCTGACCCCGCGCGAACGCGAGGTGCTGCGCTGCATGGTGGCGGGTCTGGGCCGCAAGGCGGTGGCCGAGCGGCTCTTCCTCTCCCCGCACACGGTCCGTACCCATATGCAGAACGTGCTGGGGAAACTGGGCGTGCACTCCACCCTGGCCGCGGTCGCCCTGGCCCGCCGGGCGGGCGTGGGCCCGGCCGACCAGGCCCTAGCCGGGGATGTTGTCGAACGGGGCGGTCAACTGGCGTAGCAGCCCCGCCAGTTCGCCCCGCTGCTGGGTGGAGAGTTCGCCCAGGATGGCGCGCTCCTGGGCGAGCAGCCCGGCCAGCGACTGATCGGCCTTGTCACGCCCCTCGGCAGTGAGCCGGACGAGCACGCCGCGGCGGTCGCTGGGGTCGGGGAGCCGCTCGACGAGGTTCTTCTTGGTGAGCCGGTCGATACGGTTGGTCATCGTGCCGGAGGTGACCAGGGTCTGGGTGAGGAGCTGCCCGGGGGAGAGCTGGTAGGGAGCGCCGGCGCGCCGCAGCGACGTCAGTACGTCGAACTCCCACGGCTCCAGGTTGTGCTCGGAAAACGCGATCCGGCGGGCCCGGTCCAGATGCCGGGCCAGGCGGGAGACGCGGCTGAGCACCTCGAGTGGTTCCACGTCGAGGTCGGGGCGCTCACGGCGCCATGCAGCGACCAGTCGGTCGACCTCGTCCTCCATGTGGATCAGTGTAGAGGGTCTGTCGACATGAAGTCTCTTGATTTCAAGTGTCTTGACATCGAGAGATTTCTGACGTGATCCTGAATCCATGACCACACCCACCTGGGACCCGCAGCAGTACCTCCGCCACGCCGACCACCGCACCCGCCCCTTCCTCGACCTCCTCGCCCGCATCCCCGAACTCCCGACCGCCCCCGCACCCCGCATCGCCGACCTCGGCTGCGGCGCCGGCAACGTCACCGCCCTGCTCGCCGACCGCTGGCCCGAGGCCCGCATCACCGGCTACGACAACTCCCCGCAGATGCTCGAACGGGCCCGCGCCCACGCCGGCCCCCACCTCGACTTCGCCGCGGCCGACGCCACCACCTGGACCCCCGCCGAGCCCCACGACCTGATCGTCTCCAACGCCCTGCTCCAATGGGTCCCCGGCCACACCACCCGCTTCCCGGACTGGCTGGACGCCCTCACCCCCGGCGGCACTTTCGCCTTCCAGGTCCCCGGCAACTTCGACCAGCCCAGCCACGTCCTCATGCGCGAACTGGCCGAATCCCCGCGCTGGCGCGACCGCCTCTCCGGCACCCTCCGCCACGCCGACGCGGTGCTCACCCCCACCGCCTACCTCGACGCGCTGACCGCCCCCGGCACCACGGCGGACGTCTGGGAGACCACGTACCTCCACCTCCTCCAGGGCCGGGATCCGGTGCTGGACTGGGTGAAGGGCACCGGCCTGCGCCCCGTCCTGACCGCGCTGGCCGACGACCCCGAGGCCCGCGACGCCTTCCTCGCCGAATACCGCGACCTGCTCCGCACCGCCTACCCCCAGGGCCCGCACGGCACCGTCTTCCCGTTCCACCGCCTCTTCGTCGTGGCCCGCAAGGAGAAGTGATGATCGCCGTCCTCGACCACGTCCAGCTCGCCGCCCCCCAGGGCTCCGAGGACGCCCTGCGCGCCTACTACACCGACACCCTCGGCATGACGGAGATCCCCAAACCCTCGGCCCTCGCGGCCCGCGGCGGCTGCTGGTTCCGGGCGGGCCCGGTCCAGCTCCACCTCGGCATCGAGCAGGACTTCCACCCGGCGAGGAAGGCCCACCCCGGCCTGCGCGTCACCGACATCGAGGCATACGCGGCCCGGCTGGCGGAGCGCGGCGCCGAGGTGCACTGGGACGGCGCCCTGCCCGGCCACCGCCGCTTCTTCAGCCACGACCCGGCGGGGAACCGGCTGGAGTTCCTGGAGCCGCTGGACGGCTGACGAGCAGCGGCGCTCAGCCGTACCAGGCGGCGTCGCAGACGCACTCGCGGCGCGGGACGGCGAGAAAGCGGGACGACAAGGGCACCGGCTATCTCGACGGCGTCCTGAAAAGCATCAGCAAGTCCATCGGGAGAATGGTCGACCAGGTCTTCGCGTCTGGTGGAGACGTGCGAACACACGGCATATGTTTGGCACTGCACGGCGGCGTCGGTGGAATGGGAAATATTGGCGGCTGCGCCCTTGCCACCAAGACATCAAATGGATCATGGGAGCACCAACGTCGGAGGCGGCTTGGGTATTGAGGCAGGTCTGGAAGCCGGAGTGAACCACACTTGGACTTATACACACTGAACGCAGTCTTCTGGCCTGCCACCCGCCGGTTGAGGGGGGCAGGCCAGGGGGCTGTGCAATGTCTACGGTAATTGTCGCAGGAACGTTGTGCTGTTTACTCAGCTTTCGGGGGATCTCAGGCACAGTACATATCGAATCAGGGATGGAGCGCCTTGATAATTATCTTCTCGTTGATCTTCATGCTAATGGGTTTCAGTCTGCGCAAGAACTGGCTAGGTGTCACCGACTGGATATCCGGCGGATACATAACTCCGACACCTTCGACTCATCATCTGTCTCTTCCATGGCGTTTTGCTCGCGGATTCGGGGCGTTGCTCATGGCGTTCGGAATCTTCATAGCGGTCGTCTTTCTCTGGGGCGTTGTGCGCGACGCCGGGGGGCTGTGATGGCCTTCCTGGTTTTCATGGCACTCTTCCTGCCTCTGGGGTTGCTGGTGCTGAGAAATTCGGACAGGTGGACACAGGGGTTCAGGGAAGCGCTTGAAGGGGCAGGGATGCGGCGGGGCCTGATCTCTGGGATCGCTGTGGGCTGGACCATAGTCGGGGCTCTGGCCGTCGTGGCGATCCTCGTTGTGTCCATTGGCTGATCCGATGGGATGGCTCGGAGCCGCAAGACAAGGCGGCATCGAGTCAGGACGGCAGTAAGTAAGAGAATGTCTCACGTAGAACTCGTAATACGATCTTGTGACCTCAGGCGTTGCATCGCTGTCCGGGCATAGAGATCGAGTTCCAACCCAGTGGCCACTAGCTACTGAGAGGTCATATGGGATACGTGGGAGTTGCTGTGATGGTTATAGGTGGGCTAGGCCTGATCGTCTCAACGCGGGGGCAACGCGACTGGAAAAACTGGACAAGACGCCAGAAGGCGGGGGCCTCGCTGAGCGCTGTGATCCTCGTAGCCGGACTCACTCTGATGGGCATCGACCCTGGATCTGGTACCTGATCCTGGATGCACCGGTTCGGCCTGGGAGCGGGTGGGCTCCCAAGCCGGCAGGTGCGGGTTGCAGGGGCGCGAGGTGAGATTCGGGTTCCGGTCGGACGATCGGGGGAACGTAGTGATCGCCTACCCTCTCTGCCAGGCGCATACGGATTCCGGAGTCGAAGTCACTGTTCGTGTTCGGCGCGGAAGTGCGAGCAGCTTCAAGAAGTTGTGGGGGCCGCTTCCGAGGAGGTGAATCAAGGCGTGTTCACCGTGGGGACTCCAGGCAGCTTCCGCCAGGAAGGCACGCCCCTCGCAGGGGTGGACCACACCATGCACTCGGGGAAGTGCACGTGGCGCTTCGGATTCGGGCCATCCTGGACTGACCTGTGTCGACGCACGTGGAACCGCTTAGCAAGGGCGGCGGTGTTTCAGCTGGAAGAACAGCGACTGCCGGGCGCAGGAACCGCCCGCTCTCCCGGGAACGGCGCTCCACTCGCCCTATTCGGGCCGATCCGGCTGAACGGGTGACCACCCCCCGTTCAGCTCTTGCGGTGCCCGATCAGTCTCGGCTTCGCCTCCAGGTTCTCCAGGCCGTGCCAGGCCAGGTTCACCAGATGGGCGGCGACCTCCGACTTCTTCGGCTTGCGGGCGTTGACCCACCACTGGCCGGTCAGCGCGACCATGCCCACCAGCGCCTGCGCGTACAGCGGGGCCAGCTTCGGATCGAAGCCCCGGGCCTTGAACTCCAGGCCCAGGATGTCCTCCACCTGGGTGGCGATGTCGCTGATCAAGGAAGCGAACGTGCCGGTCGACTGGGCCACCGGGGAGTCGCGGACCAGGATGCGGAAGCCGTCCGTGTACGTCTCGATGTAGTCCAGCAGGGCGAACGCCGCCTGCTCCAGCAGCTCACGGGGATGGCCCGCGGTCAGCGCGCTCGTCACCATGTCCAGGAGCTGGCGCATCTCGCGGTCGACCACGACGGCGTACAGACCCTCCTTGCCGCCGAAGTGCTCGTACACCACCGGCTTGGAGACACCGGCACGGGAGGCGATCTCCTCGACCGAGGTGCCCTCGAAACCCTTGTCGGCGAAGAGGGTGCGGCCGATGTCCAGCAACTGCTCGCGGCGCTCCTTCCCGGTCATCCGCACCCGGCGGGTACGCCGGGCGGAAGGGGAAGGACGGGTGTTCTCGCTGCTGGTACTGGAGTCGGTCGCCACGTCGTCAATCATGCCGCGTCGGCGGACTCGCGGTCGCGCCGGGAGTCGATCCGGCGGGACTCGATCCGGGCGGCGTCCGGCCAGCGCACATCGTGCGCCCAGCCCAGCTTCTCGAACCAGCGGATCAACCGGGCGCTCGAATCGATCTGACCGCGCATCACGCCGTGCCGGGCGCTCGTCGGATCGGCGTGGTGCAGGTTGTGCCAGGACTCGCCGCAGGACAGGACCGCGAGCCACCACACGTTCCCGGACCGGTCACGCGACTTGAAGGGCCGCCTGCCGACCGCGTGGCAGATCGAGTTGATCGACCAGGTGACGTGGTGCAGCAGAGCCACCCGGACCAGCGACCCCCAGAAGAAGGCCGTCGCCGCACCCCACCACGACATCGTCACCAGACCCCCGACCAGCGGCGGGATCGCCAAGGACACGGCCGTGAGCGTCATGAAGTGCCGGGAGACGGCCCGGAGCGCCGGATCCTTGATCAGGTCGGGGGCGTACTTCTGCTGCGGCGTCTGCTCCTCATCGAACATCCATCCGATGTGGGCCCACCACAAGCCCTTCATCAGCGCGGGCAGAGTCTCGCCGAAACGCCACGGCGAATGGGGGTCGCCCTCCGCGTCGGAGAACCGGTGGTGCTTGCGGTGATCGGCCACCCAGCGCACCAGCGGACCCTCCACGGCCAGCGAACCCGCCACGGCCAGGGCAATGCGCAGCGGCCGCTTCGCCTTGAACGAACCATGCGTGAAATAGCGGTGGAAACCGATCGTGATGCCATGGCAGCCGATGAAGTACATCGCCACGAGCAGACCCAGATCGAGCCAGCTCACACCACGGCCCCAGGCCAGCGGCACCGCCGCGACCAGCGCCACGAACGGCACCACGATGAACAGCAGAAGGGCGACCTGCTCGATCGACCGCTTGTTGTCCCCGCCCAGCGTGGCGGAGGGAAGAACCTGACCGTCGGCCGCCGATGGCTGGGCATCGTCGATCACGGAGGGGCTGGTGTTCATGGGGAGTCCCCTGGGGATGAGGAATACGACGGATAGCTCTGGCTACGGTTCCGTAACCTACGGACACGTAAGTATGGCAGCGCGCGGGCCCACCGCACGAGAGCGCGACCGGCCACCCACGAAGGGGAAACCCGATCGGGCCGCCAACGGGGCCGACGGAGTGGACACCTATCCTGGTGGAGTCGGACAGCGCGGTCCGCACTCTGCTCTCCCGGGGTGGCGCCAGCACCGCTGTCTGTCGTGGCCCCCGGAGAACCCCCGGGGCCGCTGCCTGCCGCGGCCTCCGGTGAAACCCCGTGCTCAACCACTGCAAGGAGCCGCACACCGTGAGCAGTGCCGACCAGACCCCCGCCGCCAGCCCCGAGCTGCGCGCCGACATCCGCCGCCTCGGCGACCTCCTCGGCGAGACCCTCGTACGCCAGGAAGGCCAGGAACTCCTCGACCTCGTCGAGCGGGTCCGCGCCCTGACCCGCACCGACGGCGAAGCCGCGGCCCAGCTCCTCGGCGACACCGACCTGGAAACCGCCGCACAACTCGTGCGCGCCTTCTCCACCTACTTCCACCTCGCCAACGTCACCGAACAGGTCCACCGCGCCCACGAAATGCGCGACCGGCGCGCCGCCGAGGGCGGCCTCCTCGCCCGTACCGCCGACCGGCTTAAGGACGCGGACCCCGACCACCTGCGCGAGACCGTCAAGAACCTCAACGTCCGCCCCGTCTTCACCGCACACCCCACCGAAGCCGCCCGGCGCTCCGTACTCAACAAGCTCCGCCGCATCGCCGCACTCTTGGAGACCCCCCTCGTCGACGCCGACCGACGCCGCCAGGACCTCCGCCTCGCCGAGAACATCGACCTCATCTGGCAGACCGACGAACTACGCGTCGTCCGCCCCGAGCCGGCCGACGAAGCCCGCAACGCCATCTACTACCTCGACGAACTCCACGCCAACGCCGTCGGCGACGTACTGGAGGACCTCGCCGCCGAACTCGAACGCGTCGGCGTCGAACTCCCCGCAGGCACCCGCCCCCTCACCTTCGGCACCTGGATCGGCGGCGACCGCGACGGCAACCCCAACGTGACCCCCGCCGTCACCTGGGACGTGCTCATCCTCCAGCACGAGCACGGCATCACCGACGCCCTCGAACTCATCGACAACCTGCGCGGACTCCTCTCCAACTCCATCCGCTACACCGGCGCCACCGACGAGCTGCTGACCTCCCTCCAGGCCGACCTGGAACGCCTCCCCGAGATCAGCCCCCGCTACAAGCGGCTGAACGCCGAGGAGCCCTACCGCCTCAAGGCCACCTGCATCCGCCAGAAGCTCGTCAACACCCGCGAGCGCCTCGCCTCCGGCACCCCCCACCGCCCCGGCTGCGACTACCTCGGCACCGCCGAACTCCTCGCCGACCTCGAACTCATCCAGACCTCACTGCGCGAGCACCGCGGCGGACTCTTCGCCGACGGCCACATGGACCGCACCATCCGCACGCTCTCCGCCTTCGGCCTCCAGCTCGCCACCATGGACGTCCGCGAACACGCCGACGCCCACCACCACGCCCTCGGCCAGCTCTTCGACCGGCTCGGCGAGGAATCCTGGCGCTACGCCGACATGCCCCGCGACTACCGGCAGAAGCTCCTCGCCAAGGAACTCCGCTCCCGCCGCCCCCTCGCCCCCACCCCGGCCCCCCTCGACGCCGAGGGCGAGAAGACCCTCGGCGTCTTCCACACCGTCAAGGAAGCCTTCGAACGCTTCGGCCCCGAAGTCATCGAGTCCTACATCATCTCGATGTGCCAAGGTGCCGACGACGTCTTCGCCGCCGCCGTCCTCGCCCGCGAAGCCGGACTGATCGACCTCCACGCAGGCTGGGCCAAGATCGGCATCGTGCCGCTCCTCGAAACCACCGACGAACTGCGCGCCGCCGACGTCATCCTCGACGAAATGCTCGCCGACCCCTCCTACCGCCGCCTCGTCTCACTCCGCGGCGACGTCCAGGAGGTCATGCTCGGCTACTCCGACTCCTCCAAGTTCGGCGGCATCACCACCTCCCAGTGGGAGATCCACCGCGCCCAGCGCCGCCTCCGCGACGTCGCCCACCGCTACGGCGTACGCCTGCGCCTCTTCCACGGCCGCGGCGGCACCGTCGGCCGCGGCGGCGGCCCCTCGCACGACGCGATCCTCGCCCAGCCCTGGGGCACCCTGGAAGGCGAGATCAAGGTCACCGAACAGGGCGAGGTCATCTCCGACAAGTACCTCATCCCCGCACTCGCCCGCGAAAACCTCGAACTGACCGTCGCGGCCACCCTCCAAGCCAGCGCACTCCACACCGCACCCCGCCAGTCCGACGAAGCCCTCGCCCGCTGGGACGCCGCGATGGACACCGTCTCCGACGCCGCCCACGCCGCCTACCGCAAGCTCGTCGAAGACCCCGACCTGCCCACCTACTTCCTCGCCTCCACCCCCGTCGACCAACTCGCCGACCTGCACCTGGGCTCGCGCCCCTCCCGCCGCCCCGGCTCAGGCGTCTCGCTCGACGGACTGCGCGCCATCCCCTGGGTCTTCGGCTGGACCCAGTCCCGCCAGATCGTCCCCGGCTGGTACGGCGTCGGCTCCGGCCTCAAGGCCCTGCGCGAAGCCGGACTCGACACCGTCCTGGACGAAATGCACGAACACTGGCACTTCTTCCGGAACTTCCTCTCCAACGTCGAGATGACCCTCGCCAAGACCGACCTGCGCATCGCCCGCCACTACGTCGACACCCTCGTCCCCGACGAACTGAAGCACGTCTTCGCCGACATCGAGGCCGAACACGCACTCACCGTCCAGGAAGTCCTCAAGATCACCGGCTCCACCGAACTGCTCGACACCAGCCCCGCCCTCCAACAGACCTTCGCCATCCGCGACGCCTACCTCGACCCCATCTCCTACCTCCAGGTCTCCCTCCTGGCCCGCCAGCGCGAAGCCGCCGCACGCGGCGAAGAACCCGACCCGCTGCTCGCCAGGGCCCTGCTGCTCACCGTCAACGGCGTCGCCGCAGGCCTCCGCAACACCGGCTGACCCCCACCGGACCGGGCGCGGCCCCGCTCACAGCGCGAAGAACGTCGCCACGAGCAGGGCCGCACCCGCGATCCCGGTACACCAACCGGTCCGCGACATCCGCAACCCCCCACCGATCACCAGACCCGCCAACAACAACGCACCACCCAGCGGCACCCAGGCATGCAGAAAACCCGGCGTCCCGGTCCGCACCACATCATCCGTACCCGGCTTCACCACCACCGGGAACCGATCACCCCGGCGCGCCGCCACGGAACTGTCGATCGTCACCCGCGACCGCGCCGCCGCCTGCCCCGACGGCGCGAACGGCCCCGTACAGACATCGGCACCGCACCCCGTCACCGTCATCGTGCCGTGCTCACGGCCCTTGGCCAGAATGATGTGGTGCGCCTCGTCCCAGGACGACAGCACACCCGCCACCAGCAGCAACAGAACAACACAGCCCATGGCGGCGTTGCGGGCATGGACCAGGGCGCGGTGGGAGGAGCTCCGCTTCATGGGGAGCGATCCTTGGGCAGACCGGGGCCACCGGTCAACTCGTGGCCGAAAAACGCCGGGGTACCGGCAGAAATGTCAGAGTTGTACGCACCACCGCCCCCTACGAGTCGCACGCGCCACCGCGCAAACACCGCCCCCTACGAGTCGCACGCGCACCAACCCGCCACGCAACGCGCTACGAGTTGTACGCGCACCAACCCCGCCACGGAACGCCCTACGAGTTGTACGCGCACCAACCCCGCCACGCAACGCGCTACGAGTTGTACGCGCTCTGCGCCCGCTCCAGACCCTCCGCCAGCAGACTCTCCACCGAATCCGCCGCCCGGTCCACCAGATACGCCAGCTCCTTGCGCTCCACCGACGAGAAGTCCTTCAGCACGAAGTCCGCGACCTGCATCCGCCCCGGCGGCCGCCCGATCCCGAACCGCACCCGGTGATAGTCCGCCCCCATCGACTTGGTCATCGACTTCAACCCGTTGTGACCGTTGTCGCCACCACCCAGCTTCAGCCGCAACGCCCCGAAGTCGATGTCCAGCTCGTCATGGACCGCCACGACATGATCCGTCGGCACCTTGTAGAAATCACGCAACGCCGTGACCGGCCCGCCCGACAGATTCATGTACGACATCGGCTTGGCCAGGATCACCCGCCGACTCGCCGGTCCCGGCGGCCCCATGCGCCCCTCCACCACCTGCGCCTGCGCCTTCTGGGCCCGCTTGAACTTCCCGCCGATCCGCTCGGCCAGAAGATCGGCCACCATGAAACCGACATTGTGCCGGTTCGCCGCGTACTCGGGGCCGGGATTGCCCAGGCCCACGATGAGCCAGGGTTCGGTGGCGTCGGACATCTGCGCTCGGTCTCCTCGCGTACGACGGCTGATTGCGCTGAATACAGGAAAACGGGGCGGCAGGTCCCGAACAAGGAACCGCCGCCCCGTCAGTGAAGCAGTGAAGCAGTCAAGCGGTGAAGCAGTACGACGAGGCTCAGGCCTCGGCGCCCTCGCCCTCGGCACCCTCGGCAGCCGGCTCCTCGGCCTGCGCGGCGACGACCTGAAGCACGACGGCCTCCTCGTCACCGGCCAGCACGGAACCCTTGGGCAGCGGGATGTCCTTGGCGAGAACGGACGCACCCGCGTCCAGACCCGCGATGGAAACCGTGACCGACTCCGGGATGTGCGTGGCCTCGGCCTCGACCAGCAGCGTGTTCTGGACGTACTCCAGCAGGTTGCCGCCCGGGGCCAGGTCGCCCTCGACGTGCACCGCGATCTCCACGTTGACCTTCTCGCCGCGCTTGACGGTCAGCAGGTCGACGTGCTCGATGTTGCCCTTGAGGGCGTTGCGCTGCACGGCCTTCGGGATGACCAGCGCGTCCTTGCCGTCGATCTCCAGACCGATCAGGACGTTGGCGGTCTTGAGCGCCATCATCAGGTCGTGACCCGGCAGGGTGACGTGAACCGGCTCGGCACCGTGACCGTAGACGACCGCCGGAACCAGGTTGGCACGACGGGTCCGACGGGCGGCACCCTTGCCGAACTCGGTACGGACCTGGGCGTCGAGCTTGACCTCAGCCATGACTGCACTCCTCGTAAGGTGACAAAACTTGGACGGTCACCCGGCCCACGACAGGCCTGCTACGAAGAGCGCGTCGATAACGGACCACCGTACATACGAGTACGGCCTCCCTCGCCGAGCAACTCACTGAGTCTACCCGGCGGAGAGGCCGCCCCCAAAGTCGATCTTCGGAGCCGCCGCTCCGACGACCGCTCCCGCTGCTCCTACTGCTCCTCGAAGAGGCTCGTGACCGAACCGTCCTCGAAGACCTCACGCACCGCACGCGCGATCGTCGGCGCGATCGAGAGCACCGTGATCTTGTCGAGCTCCAGCTCACCCGGCGTCGGCAGCGTGTCCGTGAACACGAACTCGCTGACCTTCGAGTTCTTCAGCCGGTCCGCGGCCGGACCCGACAGCACACCATGGGTCGCCGTCACTATGACGTCCTCGGCGCCGTGCGCGAACAGAGCGTCGGCGGCGGCACAGATGGTGCCACCCGTGTCGATCATGTCATCGACCAGGACACAGACCCGGCCCTTCACATTGCCGACCACCTCGTGAACGGTCACCTGGTTGGCGACGTCCTTGTCACGACGCTTGTGCACGATCGCCAGCGGAGCATCCAGCCGGTCGCACCAGCGGTCCGCCACCCGCACACGGCCGGCGTCCGGAGAGACGATCGTCAGCTTCGTACGGTCGACCTTGGCACCCACGTAGTCCGCCAGGATCGGCAGCGCGAAGAGGTGATCCACCGGACCGTCGAAGAAGCCCTGGATCTGGTCCGTGTGCAGATCCACCGTGAGAATGCGGTCAGCACCCGCCGTCTTCATCAGATCGGCCACCAGACGCGCCGAGATCGGCTCACGACCACGGTGCTTCTTGTCCTGCCGGGCATAACCGTAGAACGGCACGATCACCGTGATGGAACGAGCCGAAGCACGCTTCAGCGCGTCCAGCATGATGAGCTGCTCCATGATCCACTTGTTGATCGGAGCGGTGTGGCTCTGGATCAGGAAGCAGTCGGCACCACGAGCCGACTCCTGGAAGCGGACGTAGATCTCACCATTGGCGAAATCGAAGGCCTTCGTCGGCACGAGGCCGACACCCAACTGGTGCGCGACCTCCTCGGCCAGCTCGGGGTGGGCGCGGCCGGAGAAGAGCATCAGTTTCTTCTCGCCGGTCGTCTTGATCCCGGTCACAGCACAGTCTCCTCAGACGTGTTCCTGGCGCTGCGCGCATGTTGTCCCGATGCGCAACGAGCCAGCCGAAATGGGGTGAGCATCTATCACGGTACGCCGTGCTCGGCGTACCTGTTTCCGGTCAGCTTTCGCTGTTGTGTTCCGACACGGCGGCCTGAGCCGCCTGCGCGGCGCCGCTTCCCGGACGCTTGCGGGCCACCCAACCCTCGATATTCCTTTGCTGGCCGCGGGCGACGGCCAGCGAACCGGGCGGTACGTCCTTGGTGATGACCGAGCCGGCCGCGGTGTAGGCACCGTCCCCGACCGTGACAGGCGCCACAAACATATTGTCCGACCCGGTACGGCAGTGGGAGCCGATCGTGGTGTGGTGCTTGGCCACGCCGTCGTAGTTCACGAAGACGCTGGCGGCCCCGATGTTGGTGTGGTCGCCGATCGTCGCGTCGCCCACGTAGCTCAGGTGCGGGACCTTGGTGCCCTCGCCGATCGTGGCGTTCTTCATCTCCACGTACGTACCGGCCTTGGCCTTCGCGCCGAGCCGGGTGCCGGGCCGCAGATAGGCGTACGGGCCGACCGTCGCGCCCTCGCCGATCTCCGCCCGGTCCGCGACCGTGTTGTCCACCCGCGCGCCCGCCCGGACGACGGTGTCCGTGAGCCGGGTGTTGGGGCCGACCTCGGCGTCCTCGCCCAGATGCGTGCTGCCGAGCAGCTGGGTGCCCGGGTGCACGAGCGCGTCCCGCTCGTAGGTGACGGTGGCGTCGATCACCGTGGACGCCGGGTCCACGACGGTCACACCGGCCATCATGGCCCGCTCCAGCAGCCGCTGGTTCAGCAGCCGCCGGGCCTCGGCCAGCTGCACCCGGTTGTTGATGCCGAGGATCTCGTGGTGGTCCCCGGCGACCGAGGCGCCGACCCGGTGCCCGGCCTCGCGCAGGATGGAGAGGACGTCGGTGAGGTACTCCTCGCCCTGGCTGTTGTCGGCGCGGACCTTGCCGAGGGCGTCGGCGAGCAGCCGGCCGTCGAAGGCGAAGACTCCGGAGTTGATCTCCCGGATCGCGCGCTGGGCGTCGGTGGCGTCCTTGTGCTCGACGATCGCGGTGACCGAGCCGTTGGCCGGGTCGCGGACGATACGGCCGTAGCCGGTGGAGTCCGGGACCTCGGCGGTCAGCACGGTGACGGCGTTGGCGTCGGCCGTGTGGGTGGCGGCGAGCGCGAGGAGCGTCTCACCGGAGAGCAGCGGGGTGTCGCCGCAGACGACGATCACGGTGCCCTCGACGACCCCGCCCAGCTCTTCGAGACCGACGCGCACGGCGTGGCCGGTGCCCTTCTGCTCGGCCTGGTGGGCGGTCCGCAGCCGGTCGTCGGCGGCGGTGAGCTGTGCGGTGACCCGCTCGCTGCTGTGGCCGACGACCACGACGAGGTGTTCGGGGTCCAGTTCGCGGGCGGCGGCGACGACATGTCCGACGAGCGGGCGCCCGGAGATCTCGTGCAGAACTTTGGGGGTCTTCGACTTCATGCGGGTGCCCTCACCCGCTGCGAGGACGACGACGGCTGCCGGGCGGTTGACGCTCACGGGTATGTCCTTCGGCTTCGGGTGGGGGACATCCGAAGGATACCGGGGGGTTATGGGGCAGGCATGGGTGAGGGCCCCGACCTCGGAGGTCGGGGCCCTCGCGAGCGGGCTCCCCCACCAGGATTTGAACCTGGACATACGAGACCAAAACTCGCAGTGCTGCCTGATTACACCATGGGGGATTAATCCCGGCTAAACCGGACATTGTGTCGGCTCGCCGGAGCGGCACTCAACACTATGCCGTACCAAGTGCCTTCTACGCGACGATAAAGGTCGGCGCTCTTGGTGACGTAGATGATCAGGCAGCCGCGGTATGCCTCGGTGGTGTTCTTGCGGGTGGTCCTGGGGTTGTGCTTCTTCAGGGTCGTCTTCTGGAGCGAGGAGGCGGGAACGCCCGCCAGGTCTGCCCAGAACTGCTCGGCCTCGGTGACGTTCCCCGACTCGTGGATGCTGACCCGGAAGTGCATGCGCTCACGTGGGACCTCAAGCAGTTCGAGCCAGCGAAGGTACAGCGTGATCACGTTGGGGTCGCTGTTGATGAAATGAAGGCTCTCGCGGCGACTGTATGTCTTGTCCTTGGCGCCTTCGGCCCAGTACAGGGCTACTCCGGCGAGGAAGAGTTCCCGGTCCGACAGCTGGCCGACCGCATCTCGTGCGCGATCCTTGACCCGGCTTCGTTCCTCGTCCTGGAAGGCGCGCAGGCGCGACAGCCCGGCGTTCATGAGGGCGCGGCGCTCCTCGTCCGTGTAGCGCGGCTCCGGCTTCGGCAGATCCCGTACCCACAGTGAGATCGAGCTCTTCGAGCACCCCAGCTCGACTTGGATCTGGTCGTACGTCATGCCCTGGCTGCGCAGTTCCCGGGCCTTCTCCCGGAGGTCGTCCTTGGCGCGTGGGCGTTTCGTCCACTCCGGTGCCGGCTCGCCCCTGACCAGGCGGCCCAGGAGGTCGTTGTTGTGGATGTGCAGCCGGTCGCGGATCTGCCTGAGGCTCAGGCCCTCCCGGCGCAGGGTGACGGCCTGCTCGCGCAGCTCTTCGAAGTTGGCGTACTTGCTCGTGATTTCCGTCATGCGACGAGCGTCGTCCGGAATGCGGACGTCCGGTGCGAAAGCCTGCTCGATTCACCATTTCAAGCGATATGCGGCCGTTCTGTCGCTGTTCGGCGGGAGCACGTGCTGTCCCCGTCGCCCGAAAACGGGGTGCGCCCGCCCGTAGGGTGGACGGCATGACCGCAACGGGGGCAGACCGGGCAGCGGCGGGAACGACCACCCGCGGCTACTGGTGGTGGGAGCGGCGGCGCAGTGTCGCCCTGGATGTGGGGCTCGGGCTCCTGTCGGCGCTGGAGTGCGCGCTGGAAGGGGTGGAGTTCGCCGGGGACACCGGGTTGCCGGTGCCGATGGGGGTGTTGTTCGGGCTCCTGGCGGGGTCGGTCCTGGTGGTGCGGCGGCGGTGGCCGCTCGCGGTGGTGCTGGTGGCGATCGCGACCACGCCGGCCGAGATGGGCTTCCTGATGGGCCTGGTCGGCCTCTACACGCTGGCCGCCTCCGATGTGCCGAGGCGGATCACCGCGGTGCTGATGGGGATGTCCTTCGCGGGGACGTTCATCGTCACCTATGTACGGCTGCGGCAGAGCGTCGCCCAGCAGGACGACTTCGGGCCGGGGGACTGGTACGTACCGCTGATCTCGCTCTTCATGTCGCTGGGGCTCACCGCGCCGCCCGTGCTGTTCGGCCTCTACATAGGGGCCCGGCGGCGGTTGATGGAGAGCCTGCGGGAGCGGGCGGATTCGCTGGAGCGGGAGTTGTCGCTGCTCGCCGACCGGGCGGAGGAGCGGGCGGAGTGGGCGCGTACGGAGGAGCGTCACCGGATCGCCCGCGAGATGCATGACGTGGTCGCCCACCGGGTGAGCCTGATGGTGGTGCATGCCGCCGCGCTCCAGGCCGTCGCTCCGAAGGATCCGGCGAAGGCGGTGCGGAACGCGGCGTTGGTCGGTGACATGGGCAGGCAGGCGTTGACGGAGTTGCGGGAGATGCTGGGGGTGCTGCGGGCGGGGGATCCGGTGACGGCCCGCCCGGCTTCGGTGCCGCTGGCGTCGGTCGGTCAGGCGGCGGCCGCAGCGGCTGCGGCGGCGACGGAGGACGGGCCGAGGCTGGACGAGGTGGAGACCCTGGTGGGGGAGTCCCGGGCGGCCGGGATGACGGTGGAGCTGTCGGTGGACGGCGAGGTGCGCGCGTATCCGCCGGAGGTCGAGCAGACGGCGTACCGGGTGGTGCAGGAGGCGCTGACGAACGTCCACAAGCATGCGGCGGGTGCGAAGGCCTGGGTGCGGTTGGCGCACCGGGGTGAGGAGGTCGCGATGCAGGTGGAGAACGGTCCCTCGGACGCGGCGACGGCGGATGCCGGGTTGCCGAGCGGGGGTAATGGTCTGGTCGGCATGCGGGAGCGGGTGCAGGGGCTGGGGGGTGTCTTCGTCTCGGGTCCGACGGATGCGGGTGGTTTCCGGGTGTCGGCGGTGCTGCCGGCGCGGGGGGCGGCGGCCTGACCCCCGAGGGGCCCCGGGTTTGAGGGGCGGTGGTGCGTCGGGTGGGTTCTCGGGTCCGCCCCGGGGTGCGCCCCGCCCCTGGCCGTCAGCTCGGGGCGAGGCGTTCGGGCTGGATGCCGGAGATGAGGGTGGCGAGTGCCTGGTCGATGTCGGGGCCGAGGTACCAGTCGCCGGTGTGGTCGATGCTGTAGACGCGGCCTTCGCTGTCGATCGCCAGGACCGCCTGTCCGTCTCCTTCCTCGCCCAGCGGGCTGACCTCGGTGTTCAGTGCCCGGCCGAGGTCGCCGAGGGTGCGGGCGAGGTGGAGTCCGCTCAGTGGGTCGATGCGTACCGGTGCGGGTGCGATCTGGCGGCCGGGTGCGGAGGCGGAGATGTGGAGTCCGCCGAATTCGGCCCAGGCCTCGACGGCGGCGGGGAAGACGGCGTGCTGGTGTCCGGCGGGCGAGGTGTGCGAGCGCAGTGCGTCGGCCCATTCCTCGGCCCGGCGGATGTCCCAGCGGCCGGGTTGCCAGCCGGCGGCGCGCAGGGCGGCGTCGACGGCGACGGGGAAGCGGGTGGAGTCGTGCCGGTCGCGTTCGGCGGGGCCCGTCTGTGCGGGCAGGTCGGTTCGGTCGTGCATCGGCGTGCGGTCAGCCCTTCTCGGCGGTGGTCGCCGCCCCGGCGGTCGTGAGGTCGACGGGACGTACGCCGAAGTGGGCGAGCATCGCCGTGCAGGAGCGGCAGGGTGGTGCGTAGCTGCCGTGCAGCGGGTCGCCGTCCTCGCGGATGCGCCGTGCGGTGAGTCGTGAGTGCTTGAGGGCGCGTCGGGCTTCGCCGTTGGTCATCGGCTTGCGCTGGGCGCGCTTGGAGCGGGTCGACTCCGCCGCGGTGAGCTGGCGGGAGAGCAGTATGGCTTCGGGGCAGCGGCCGGTGAAGCGTTCGCGTCGGCCGCTGGGGAGGGTGTCGAGGAAGTCCTGGACGAGTGGGTGCAGTACGGGGGGCTGGTCGCCCTTGCCCGCGGTGCAGGTGAAGGTCTCGCCGCGTACGGAGAGCGCGGCCGCGACGGCGGGCAGGATGCCGTCGCGGCGGTGGTGCAGGCGGGGTGTGCGGCCCGTGTCGGTGCTGCTCCAGCTGAGGCGCGGGTCCCCGGATGTGACTGATTGTGCAGTGGTCATGGTGCTTTCCCTCCCGTGCCCGCAGCGGTAGCTGCGCGATGTGCACGCCCCCGAGTTGCGGTGACAGCCTGCCAAATGTCCGGGCTGGTGGGGAAGCTGGGGCGGTGAAACGTGTCTCCGTGTCGTCTGTCGGGGGTGGTGGCGTTGCTCGTCCGTCACGTCGTTGTGACGGTTCGTGACGGGTGCGGAGGGGGAGTCGTACGACAGGTCACATGGGCGAGACCGGGCCTTGCGGCACCGCATAGGCTGTGCCCGGACCGTCGACCCTCGGGCAGGCCGGTCCTCACCAGCCAGACGCAGCAGGGGGCAACCGCCATGACGACAGGTCGGCTCGGGCAGCAAGCCGCGCCACCGAACGCGGCCTACGCCGGGCAGCTCGTGCATTTTCCGGATCCGGTCCGGGCGTCCCGCCATCCTGGTGGTGTGCGCATGGACGGGAACGGCAGCCCGGTCTTCGCGCCGTACGCGCGTGCTGCGGCGGAGGTCGCCGAGCCGCCGCAGGGTTTCGGGGTGGACGAGTTGCGGCTCACGGACTACGTGTCGGCCAATGCGGCGCTGGCGGCGAGCGGTCATGAGCTGTGGGACACGATTCCTTCGGTCGCCACTCCGCACGGCTGGACGTGGCACCACGTGCCGGGGGGTCGGCGGATGGAGCTGGTCCCGGTCGAGGTGAAGGCGTTGCTTCGGCATCACGGTGGGCTGGCGGCGACGGCGGTGGACCACGGCAAGCGGGGGACGCGCCCGTTGCAGGAGACCCGGCCGGCGCATTTCCGGCTGCCGAAGGGTGCTGTGGCGGTGAGCGAGGCGCAGGTGCTGAACGTCGAGGAGGATCTCGGTTACCGGCTGCCGGGTGCGTACCGTTCGTTCCTCAAGGCGGCGGGGGGTTCGGCGCCGGTCGGCGCGGCGCTCGACGCGGAGCTGGGGCTCCTGGTCGATCAGCCGTTCTTCACGGTGCGGGAGCAGGCCGCGGCGAACGATCTGGTCTACATCAACAAGTGTCTGCGTGATCACCTCACCAAGGACTTCCTGGGTGTCGGTTTCGTCCAGGGCGGCATTGTCGCGGTGAAGGTGAAGGGAAGCGGCGTCGGTTCGGTCTGGTTCTGTGCGTACGACGATGCCCGGGATCGGGACGGCTGGAATGTTCAGGAGCGGGTGGACCGGCTGCTGCTGCCGTGCGGTGATGACTTCGACGCCTTCCTGCGGCGGCTGGCGGGCAATCCGCCGGAGCTGGAGACCGTGGCGAACCTGATGGTGGACGGCGGCTTCGCGCGGGCCGTCCCGGTGGAGGGGTGAGCGCGATGGTGACCTTCGCTCAGGCGCAGGAGCGCGCGGACGAGTGGATCAACGGCGATGTGCCCGCGTATCAGCACCGTGAGGTGCGGGTGCGGGAGTTCGAGCTGGGTTTCGTGGTGTGGGGCGAGGACCGGGCCGAGGGTCCGGTCTCGGACGGTGGTGCGCAGCGGCTGGTGATCGCCCGGGACAGTGGCGAGGCCACTTTGTGGCCGGGGCTGCCGGTGGGTGAGGTGATCCGGCGCTACGAGGAGGAGTACGGCGCTCCCGTGGTGGCGGCTGCTGCTCCGGAGCCGCCCCAGCGCATCGATCTCAATCAGACGTCGTTCCTGTTGAGCCCCCCGGAGTGGCTCCAGGAGGCGGCCGACAAGCTGGGCATTCCGGATCGCCGGGAGGGTCAGGGCGGGAACGTGGCGCCTGCGGCCGCTCCGGGCGTTCCGGCGGCCGCTCCGGGCGTTCCGGCGTCCGGGGTTCCGCCCGTTTCTCCGGTTCCGCAGGCTTCGCCGCTTCCTCCGGCTTCTCCGGTGGTGCCGGGTGGGCAGGGCGGGCCGGTCGCGTACGAGCCCACGGCCAACGACGGTGTCCCGGTGTCCCCGCCGAATGTGCCGGACGGGTCCACTCCCTGGGCCGGTACGGACACGAACGCGGACAACGACGAGGGGGCGGTGCCGCTGCCCGCCACGGTGTTCGCGCCGCCGCTCTCGGGTGCCGATGACGAGAACACCCCGCCGCCGGTCGTGCCGGCGGATGCGCCGACCGCCCTGATGTCGGGGGGCAGCCAGCTTCCCCGGACGGCGATCGCGCCGGGCCTGCCTCCGCAGGGGGGCGCCCCGGCTGGTCCGGGTGCTCCGGGTCCGGGCGCTCCGGCGGGTGTGCCGGGTCCGGGTGCTGGTGACATCGCCGATGCGGCCACCAGCAAGGCCGCGGTGACGCCGCGTGGGGCGCGTGGTTCGTCGACCCCGCCGCCGCCCGGTGCTCCCGGGACTCCGGGTGCCAGGCCGGGTGCGCCGGTGCCGCCCCCTTCGGGCCCGGGTGCGCCCGGTGCCCCGGCGGGCGGGTACCTGCCGACGCAGCTGGCCCCCCAGGTGGGCTCGCCCGGAGCGCCGCTGCCGCCTCCGGGTCCGCCCGGCGCCCCGCTGCCGCCTTCCGGGGCGCCTGGGGCTCCTGGTGTGCCTGGTGTGCCTGGGGTTCCTGGGGCGCCTGGTGCTCCGGTGGCTCCGCCGGGTTCGACGCCGCCGCCGGGTGGCGGTATGCACCATGCTGCGACGATGTTGGCTGATCCGAGCATGGGTGGCCCTGGTGGGGTCCGGCCTCCTGGTCCGCCCGGTGCTCCTGGTGTGCCTGGGGTTCCTGGGGCGCCTGGTGCTCCGGTGGCTCCGCCGGGTTCGACGCCGCCGCCGGGTGGCGGTATGCACCATGCCGCGACGATGTTGGCTGATCCGAGCATGGGCGGCCCCGGTGGGGTCCGGCCCCCCGGTCCGCCCGGCCCCCCTGGTCCGCCCGGTCCTCCCGGAGTGCCGCAGGGCGGCGCCCCCGGCCCCGTACCGCCGAATCCGCAGGCCCCGCCGCCCCCGGCGTACGGGTATCCGCAGGCGCCGTCCGGGCAGCCGACCGTCGGCCCCGGCTATCAGGCCGTGCTGCGCTACCGCGCGCCCGATGGCAGCGAGCAGCAGCTGATCCGGCGTTCGGCGCCCGGCACCCCGCACCCCGAGTGGCAGATGCTGCACGAGCTGCGGGCGATGAACGTGCCGCCGCAGCAGGTCATCGAGCTGCACACCGAGCTGGAGTCCTGTGAGCTGCCCGGTGGGTACTGCGCGCGGATGATCCGTGAGACCTGGCCGCAGGTGCGGATCACCAGTGTCGCCCCGTACGGGACCGATCACGCCAGCCGCCAGCAGGGCATGCAGCATCTCCTCACCCACCAGGGCGAGCTGCACCAGGTGGCGGACGGGCCCGCCCGCCCGGCGCCGGTGCGGGCGCCGCTGCCGCAGATGCCGCCCGCGATGGCGGCACCGCCGGAGGCCATCGCGGACGAGTTGTTGCAGACCTTCGGGCCGCAGGGCATCTGCCGTTTCGATCAGCGGGCCGTCTCCCGGCAGGGGGTGCCCGAGACCGTGGCGCGGACGCTGGTGTGGGCGGGGCTGCCCGCCGACTTCGGGCCGTTCTTCTGGGCGCAGCCGGGTCAGCCGGTCGTACCGACGCTGGCCGAGCTCGCCGCGCAGCGTCAGGTGCAGGCCGCTCCCGACGCGGGGTCGTATCTCGTCATGGGGTCCGACTTCGGGCGGGCGATCTGTGTCCAGTACGGGACCGCGAACATCGTGGCCGTGCCGGTCGAGGCGGGGCCGGGCGGGCAGTCGGTGGCGCCGCAGTTCGTGAACACCGGGCTGCCGGAGTTCCAGCGTTCGATGGCGCTGCTCGGCCGGATGTGGCGGCTGCGCTTCGGGCTCGACCCGGAGCAGGCGGGGCGCTGGACGGTCGACTTCCAGGCCCAGTTGGTGGCGTTGGACGCGGCGGCGCTGGCTTCGCCGGAGAGCTGGTGGTCGGTGCTTCTGGAACAGATGTGGGACGGGCTGATCTGATCCGGCGGCCTCGCTGACGGCGCCCGGTTCCCGAGAGGGGGGCCGGGCGCCGTGCTGTGTGGTGCGGGGGCCGGGCCGGGTGCTTCGGGTTCCTGTGGGGCTCGCGGTGCCCGGGGCGCCTGTGATGCCTGTCGCTTCCGTCTGGAAATCAGTTGATCGATTCCGACTTCTTGGCCAATTGCCGCATCCTTGACGTGTCGCTGATGGTCGGAGAGTCGGAAAGAGGCTTCAAGGATGAGTTCTGCACCGGTGTCCGCGCACGGCTTCGTCGGCGGGCGGGGACGGGGCTACCGTCCGGAGCAGGTGGACCGCGCGGTGGCCGGGCTGTCGGCGGAGCGGGACGCGGCGCTGGACGAGGTGTCCCGGCTGACGGCGTTGGTGGAGGAGCTGTCGGCGGAGTCGGTGCGGCTGAGCGAGGTCGTCGCCACGCTCGCCCCGCAGACCTATGAGTCGCTGGGTGAGCGTGCCCAGCAGATCCTGGCGCTCGCCGAGGGCGAGGCGGAGACCGTGCGGGGTGCGGCCCAGGAGGAGGCGCAGGCGCTGGCGGACGCGGCGGACGAGGCGGGCCGCGGGGTCCGTGCCTCGGCGCGGGCGGACTCCGAGGCGATGCGGGCGGCGGCCGCGCGGCACGCGGACGAGACGCTGGCCGCGGCGCGGGACACCGCCGACACCACGGTCGCGGAGGCCCGCGAGGAGGCCGCGGAGGTGCGGGAGCGGGCGGAGTCCATGATGGCGGAAACGATTCGCCGCACGGAGAGCGTTCTCGCGCACCAGGAGCAGGAGCACTCCGAGCGGTGGCAGGCGGCCGAACTCGAACTGGCCGAGGCCGAGGCCGCGCAGGCGGCACACCATGACGAGCTGACCGAGCGGGCGGAGGCCCTGCTGGCCGAGGCGCGACGGGCCCTCGCGGAGACGGAGGAGGCCGCCCGGCACGGCCAGGAGGACGCCGAGGCGCAGGCCGCGGAGCTGCTCGCCGGGGCGAGGGTCCGCGAGGAGCGGGTGGTCCGGGAGACGGAGAGGATCGTGCGGGAGCACGAGGAGGGCCGCGAGGAGGTGCAGGCGCACATGGCACACGTACGGAATTCGCTCGCGGCGCTCACCGGGCGGGTGACCCCGGCGGAGGACTGAGCGGAGCGAGGGTCGAGCCCGGGAGGGGCCGAGCCCGGAGGAGGACTGAGCCGGGCGGAGGACTGAGCCGGGCGGAGGACTGAGCCCGGCGGAGGACTGAGCCGGGCTTCGGCTGGGTTCCATGCGCACGTGCGGTGCCTGAGCGGCGGGGGCGACCAGGTCCGCTGGGCGGCCCGGACCTTCTGGTCCCCTCAGGTACCCGTCGGTATATGCCTGCCAGGGCACGTACACCGGTGGTTGGCGCGCTTGCCGAGAGTCGCCGGGACGGCACGAAGCCCTGCCCGTCCCCTGCCGGACGGGCAGGGGACGGGCAGCGCCTCACTCCGGTGGGCTGCTGTACCGCTCCAACGTCGCCTTGCTGGTGGACCGGTCGACCAGACGCAGTTCCCACGGCCCGGTGTTCACGTCGAAGTCCTTGCCGAACCCGACCCACTTCCCGGCCATGCGTCGGCCGGTCGGCTCCACGAGGAGCTGAACGGCCCCGTGGTAACGGGCGCCGTTGTAGTAGCCGTCCGCAGCGGTCTGCTCGACCCATGACCCGGTGACCACGTTGCGGTCGACGGTCAGATCCAGTGTGAGCGGGCTGTCGGGGTTGCTGCTCGCCCCGGGCAGGCTCTGAGCGGTCAGCCGGCTCCCGTGCTGGACGATCACGACGTAGTGCTTGCCCTCGTACGTCTCCGCCCGGCTGGACGAGTAGAACTCGTAGCGGCTGAGCCACACCCCCGAGAACGTCTCGTCAGTCGCCTGTACGGCCTTCTGCGCACCTGCGGAGGCGGAGGTGACCCCGCCTTCTGCTCCTGCGTCCATGTCGTGCCCTCCTTTGCCGTCCGTGCGGACTCTTGCCAGGGGTGCTGTGCGGCGGGGCCGGGTTCAGTGGTGGGGTGGTGTCGGGCGTACGCCCGCCAGGATTCGGGGTTCCTCGCCCTGGTAGAGCCGGCGTGCCGCCGGGGCCGTGTGGCGGGGGAGGACCGTGCCCAGCCAGCCTGCCAGGAACCCGGCGGGGATGGAGACGAGTCCGGTGGTGGTGTACGGGAACCAGTTGAAGTCGTGGTCGGGGAAGACCGAGGTGGGTGAGCCGGAGACCAGGTTGGTGCCGGTGATCAGTACCAGTGTGGTGAGGGTGCCGACGACGAGCGTGCAGAGCAGTCCGGCGCGGGTGAAGCGCCGCCAGAACATGCTGTAGACGAGCGCCGGGGCGAAGGCGGACGCGCCGACGCAGAACGAGAGCGTGGCCAGCGCCTGTACGTTCCAGTGCCTGGCCACGACGGCGAGCACGGTGGCGAGCAGTCCGACGACGATCGCCGAGAACTGCGCCGTACGCATCTCCGACAGGCCGGGCAGGGGCTTGCGGTCCGGGTCGCGCACCCCGTGCAGGCCGTGGGCGAAGAGGTCGTGGGCGAGGGAGTTGGCGCAGGACAGGATCATTCCGGCGACCGAGGCGAGCAGGGTCAGGAAGATCGCGGTCGTCATCGTCGTGATGACCAGGGCCCCCATCCGCGTGCCGTTCGCGACCTCTCCGCTGATCTGGAGGATCGCGCTGTTCCCGGAGGCCCCGGCGGCGGTGATGCCCTCGTGGCCGACGAGGGCTCCCGCGCCGAAACCGATCACGACGAGCAGCAGACAGATCGTGGCGACCACGGCGACGGCCCAGGACATCGAGCGCCGGACGGCCTGGGTGGAGCGGGCGCTCGCCATGCGCATGGTGACGTGCGGCAGGCAGGCGGCGCCGAGGACCACGGTCAGTTCGGAGCTGACCATGTCGAGTCCGCTGCCCTCGAACTGGAGCCCCGAGCGGAGGTAGGCGGCCCCCGCGCCGCTGCTCTGGCGGGCGGCCGAGAGCAGGGAGTCGGTGTTCCAGTCGAAGCGGTTCATGATCAGTACGGCGATGGTGAAGGAGGCCACGAAGAGGACCACGGTCTTCACGATCTGGATCAGCGAGGTGCCCTTCATCCCGCCGATCGCCGCGTAGCCGATCATCAGGGTGCCGAGTCCGATGATGGCGCCGGTGCGGAAGCCCGAGGTGTCGAAGCCCAGGATGAAGGCGAGCAGATCGCCGCTGCTGGCGAGCTGGACGACCATCATCGGGACGAGCGCGGCGAGGGTGGCCGCGCAGGCGGTGATGCGGACGGCGCGGCCGGGGGCGCGGCGTACCAGCAGGTCGCCCATGGTGAACCCGCCCGCGTTGCGCAGCGGTTCGGCGAGCAGGAACATCAGCAGGACGAGCGAGAGGGTGATGCTCAGCGCGAGGATCATCCCGTCGTAGCCGGTGAGGGCGATGATGCCGGTGGTGCCGAGCACGGTGGCGGCGGAGAGGTAGTCGCCCGCGAGGGCGAGGCCGCTCTGCATCGGCGAGAGCGACCGGGAGCCGGTGTAGAACTCGTCGAGGTCGTCGCGGTCCGGGCCGGTCATCACGCAGAGCAGCAGCGCGACGGTGCCCACGGCGAGGAAGGCCACCAGGGACATCGACTGCGCGGAATTGTCGAATCCGTTCACCGTGCCGCTCCCGCTCTTCGGATGCGGGCGGCGAGCGGGTCGACCGTGCGCCGGGCGGTGCGCTCGTACACGACGATGGCGAGCACCGTCACGGGGAGCTGGCAGAGCCCCAGGGTCAGGCCGAGGTTGAGGCCGCCGAACAGGGGGACGTCCATCAGCTCCTTGGCGAAGCCGGAGAGCAGCAGGAAGGCGACGAAGTAGCCGAGTGCGGTGAAGGTCGCGACGCGTCGCAGCAGCCGGTACGCGGTGCGCAGCCGGCGGAGGTCGCTGTGGCGGCCGGGTGCGGGTGCGGGGGTGTCGGCCGGGCCCGGCGGTCGGTCGGGCGGTGCCTGTTCCGAGCTCTGCCAGGGGAGCAGGTAGTCGAGGTGGTGGGGGGAGGGGGGTGGGTTTCCGTGCGACATCGGGGTGCTGCTCCTTGCATGGCTCGGGTCCTGGTCTGGACGGCAAGGCAGGAGTGCGGGTGCGGTCGGAAGCGCGAATATTACTCGCGGGTACGGCAGTTGGGGAGGGGGTGGCCCGAATTGCAGGGGGTAATGGCTCAGTTGCATGTGGTCCCGTGAACGGGGGGTGGCGGCCGGGCGGGAAGGAGGCCCCGGCCGCCCCCGCCTCCGCACCCCTGGGTCCAGTCCCTGATACGGGCCTCCACCCAGGGGTCGAGACCCTTAGGGGGAGGTCCTTACTTCTGGGCAGGGGCGGTTCCTCCCGGCGGAGGACGTGGGGGCGGGAGCCCGTTCCTTAACGTGTTCCTACACCGCGAAAAGCGGCTGGATCCCACCGCGGAGGCGGGGGACACGGGGGCCGGGGTGGGGGAGACCCCACCCCGGAGCGGTGCCGGGCACCCATGCTTGCCGGGCACCGGCGGCCGGGACCCGCTCCCGGCGCCGGACTCCGCACACGCACACGCACACGCATACGCATACGCACCGACGCGACCGACGACGGATCAGTCGACGCGTCACCACGATGACCGACATAGGAGATAAACCGTGACAACGGCTGTGACCATTCCCAGGCACGGGGGTACTGGAGGGCGTACGGCCGTTGCTGCGCGGGCGCGGCAGGTCGTCAAGGCGTACGGGGCGGGGGAGACCCGGGTCGTCGCGCTCGATCATGTCGATGTGGACATCGCCCGCGGAGAGTTCACCGCGATCATGGGCCCGTCCGGCTCCGGCAAGTCGACCCTGATGCACTGTCTGGCGGGCCTGGACACCGTGAGTTCGGGGCAGATCTTCCTCGACGAGACCGAGATCACCGGGCTCAAGGACAAGAAGCTGACCCAGCTCCGGCGGGACCGGATCGGCTTCATCTTCCAGGCGTTCAACCTGCTTCCCACGCTCGACGCGCTGGAGAACATCACGCTGCCGATGGACATCGCCGGCCGCAGGCCCGACGCCGACTGGCTGCGTCAGGTCGTGGAGACCGTGGGCCTCGCCGAGCGGCTGAAGCACCGGCCCACCGAGCTCTCCGGCGGCCAGCAGCAGCGCGTCGCGGTGGCCCGTGCGCTCGCCGCCCGGCCGGAGATCATCTTCGGCGACGAGCCCACCGGGAACCTGGACTCCCGGGCCGGTGCCGAGGTGCTGGGCTTCCTGCGCAGGTCGGTCGACGAACTGGGCCAGACCATCGTCATGGTCACCCACGACCCGGTGGCCGCCTCCTACGCGGACCGGGTGCTGTACCTGGCCGACGGACGCATCGTCGACGAGATGCGCGACCCGACGGCCGAGCAGGTCCTCGACCGCATGAAGGACTTCGACGCGCGCGGGCGGACCTCATGACCGTCTGGAAGACATCGAGGCGGAACTTCTTCGCCCACAAGGGACGCATGGCGCTCTCCGCCGTCGCGGTCCTGCTGTCGGTGGCGTTCGTGTGCGGCACGCTCGTCTTCACCGACACCATGAACACCACGTTCGACAAGCTCTTCGCCGCGACCTCGGCCGATGTCACGGTCACCCCGAAGGCCGCCGAGGACGACGACCGGGGCCCGCGGAACGGCAAGCCCGCCACGGTCCCCGCCTCCGACCTCGGGCGGATCGCGAAGGCCACCGGCGCGAAGGCGGCCGAGGGCGCGGTCAGCAGCATGTCCGTCACCGTCGTCGACAGCCATGACAAGAACATGGGATCGACCACGGGCGCCCCGACGATCGCGGGCAACTGGACGCGGAACGACCTGCGTTCGATGGAGATCTCCTCCGGTCACGCCCCGCGCGGCCCGACCGAGGTGATGGTCGACGCCGACACCGCCGAGAAGCACCACCTGAAGCTCGGCGACGAGCTGCGCACCATCACCGCCAACGGCGACATCCGGGCGCGGATCAGCGGCATCGCCACCTTCACGGTCACCAACCCCGGCGCGGCGGTCGTCTACTTCGACACCGCCACCGCGCAGACGAAGCTGCTGGGCCGGCCCGATGTCTTCAGCCTGCTCTCCGTCACCGCCGAAGCCGGTGTGGCCGACGAGCAGCTGAAGAAGAACGTCGCCGCCGCGCTCGGCGACACCTCCGCCTACGAGCTCCGCACGCAGCAGGAGTCCGCGGACGCCAACAAGGACTCGATGGGCTCCTTCCTCGACGTCATGAAGTACGCGATGCTCGGCTTCGCCGGGATCGCCCTGCTCGTCGGCATCTTCCTGATCGTCAACACCTTCTCGATGCTGGTCGCCCAGCGCACCCGTGAGATCGGCCTGATGCGGGCCATCGGCTCCAGCCGCAAGCAGGTCAACCGGTCCGTGCTGATCGAGGCGCTGTTCCTCGGCGTCGTCGGCTCGCTCCTCGGGGTGGGCGCGGGCGTCGGCCTCGCCGTCGGCCTGATGAAGCTCATGGGCGCCGTGGGCATGGAGCTCTCCACCGGGGACCTCACCGTCGCCTGGACGACCCCGGTGATCGGCCTCGCGCTCGGCATCGTGGTCACCGTCGTCGCCGCGTACTTCCCCGCCCGCCGGGCCGGGAAGGTCTCCCCGATGGCCGCCCTGCGCGAGTCCGGTACCCCGGCGGACGGCCGCGCGGGCAAGGTCCGGGCCGCGATCGGCCTGGTCCTCACCCTGGCCGGTGGCGCGGCGCTCCTCGGCGCGACCCGGGCCGACAAGTCGAGCGAGGGCTCGCCCCTCCTCGGCGCGGGCGTCCTTCTCACCCTGGTCGGCTTCATCGTGATCGGCCCGCTGCTGGCCGGGTTCGTGGTCCGGGTGCTGAGCGCGGTCATGCTGCGGATGTTCGGCCCCGTGGGACGGCTCGCCGAACGCAACGCGCTGCGCAACCCGCGCCGTACCGGAGCCACCGGCGCCGCGCTGATGGTCGGCCTCGCCCTGGTCGCCTGCCTCTCGGTCGTCGGCTCCTCCATGGTCGCCTCGGCCACCGAGGAACTCGACAGGTCCGTCGGCGCGGACTTCATCGTCCAGCCGGCCGGTGGCGACGGATCGCCCCTCGTCGACCAGGCGGTGAAGGCCCTGAAGGCCGTGCCGGACATCGAGCACCTCACCGGCTACAAGTCCGTGGGCGCCCGGCTGACCGCCCCCGACGGCACCACCGTGCACGACGGCCTGGTCGCCGCCGACCCCACGTACAAGGACGACGTCCGCCGCGAGACGGTC
Source organism: Streptomyces sp. NPDC057697 (assembly GCF_042799335.1). NCBI lineage: Bacteria > Bacillati > Actinomycetota > Actinomycetes > Kitasatosporales > Streptomycetaceae > Streptomyces > Streptomyces sp. NPDC057697. The sequence continues at coordinate 218,242 of NZ_JBHVJA010000007.1, forward strand.
TCCGGCGAGCTGGCCGCCGCGTACGGCAAGGACGCCATGTCGGTCGGCGAGACGTACGCCACCAAGCACCACGTCGAGGTCGGTGACCGGATCACCGTCGCGTTCGAGGGCGGCAGGACCGCGAAGCTGAAGGTCGCCGCGATCACCTCGGACGACGTGAACATCGACAAGGGCGCGATGTACACCAGCGTCACGACCGCCGCGCGGTACGTCCCCGCCGACGCCCTGCCGGGCAACATGCTCATGTTCGCCAAGGCCGCGGACGGCAAGGAGAAGGAGGCGTACGCCGCGCTCAAGAGCGCCCTCGCCAAGTACCCGCAGTACGAGGTGCGGAATCAGGCCGACTACAAGCAGCAGCTGAAGGACCAGATCGGCCAGCTGCTGAACATCGTCTACGGCCTGCTGGCGCTCGCGATCATCGTCGCGGTGCTCGGGGTGGTGAACACCCTGGCGCTGTCGGTGGTCGAGCGGACCCGGGAGATCGGTCTGATGCGGGCCATCGGCCTCTCCCGCAGGCAGCTGCGCCGGATGATCCGGCTGGAATCGGTGGTCATCGCGGTCTTCGGCGCGCTGCTCGGTCTCGGCCTCGGCATGGGCTGGGGCACCGCGGCCCAGAAGCTGCTGGCGCTGGAGGGCCTCGGCGTCCTGGAGATCCCGTGGCCGACGATCCTCACGGTCTTCGTCGCCTCGGCCTTCGTGGGGCTGTTCGCCGCGCTGGTCCCGGCGTTCCGGGCGGGCAGGATGAACGTTCTGAACGCCATCGCCACGGACTAGGCCCCGTCCGCGAACCGCCGTCTGCCGTGCGACGCCCGGCACGCACGCTCGCCGTGTTGTCGGGGGCGCCCCGATGCGTCCAGTCCCGATACGTCCAGTCCCGATACGTCCAGTCCCGATACGTCCAGTCCCGATACGTCCGGTATCGGGGCGGACCTCCGCCTTGCGCTCGCACGCGCCGGACGACCGCGGTTCGAAGACAGGTCCTGGGACGGCCGCCGACGTAGGATGACGGAATCCGGTCCCGGGGTGTTCCTCCAAACACTCCGGGGCCGGATTCCGTGTCTCTCCGGGAGGTTCCTCCAAGCCCCGGGGGCGCGGATTCCGCGCGGCCCGGCGTGCCCGGTCCCCGTGCTCCGCCGGGGGTTCCCGGCGCGGCGGCCCGGTTGCACGAAGCTGCCGCGGCGCGTGCAGCAAGCTGTCACGACGGCCCCTGCTGTCCTGCCTTCCCCGCTGGCATGGTCGTCCTGCCGGGGCACCCCCGGCAGGACGACACAGCCGAAGGGGACAGAAGTGTTCGGTTCTCCGCATTCATGTCGGCCGGCCATCGTGATCCGTACCGCCGCCGCCACCCGCACCGCGGCCGTCACGGGTCTCGCACTCGCCGCACTCACGCTCGGTACTCCCGCCGCCCTCGCCGCCCCGGGGGCCGATACGGACGGACAGCGTCCCGCCCACGGGGTGGTGCGGGTCTGCACGGAGGTGGAGGCGTTCCTCGCCCGGCTGCCGCTGCCCGCACCGGCACCGGTGCCGGTCTGCAAGCTGGTCAACGGCTGGGACTAGGGCCTTGATGCGGTTCCAGCTGCTCGGCCCCCTGACCCTCGCGGACGGACCCGAGGCCGTGGTGCTCCAGCCGTCGAAGCCGACGATCCTGCTCGCGGCGCTCCTCCTGCACGCCAACTCCGTCGTGTCCGCCGACTACCTCCAGCGGGCCGTGTGGGGAGAGGAACAGCCGGCCACCGCCAAGGCCGCGCTCCAGACCTGTGTGCTCCGGCTGCGCAGGCTCTTCGCCAAGCACGGCGTGACCGAGACATCGATCGAGGCGGTTCCCGGCGGCTACCGGATCACCGCCGGACCGCACACCCTGGACCTGCTCGGCTTCCGCGACCAGGTCCGCCGCGCGGTGCTGCTCTCCGACGACCCGGAGGCCGAACTCTGCGGGCTCAAGGACGCGTTGTCGCTGTGGCAGGGCTCGCTGCTCGCCAATGTGCGCTCCGACGTGCTGCACCGGGACGAGGTGCCGCGCCTCGCCGAGGAACGGCTGCGGAGCGTGGAACGCGTCTGCGACCTGCTGCTGGGGCTCGGACGGCACGGTGAGGCGCTCGTCGAACTGTGGACCGCTACGCGCGTATACCCGGGACACGAGCGGCTCCACGAGCTGCTGATCGAGGCGCTCTACCGGACCGGGCGGCAGACCCAGGCGCTCGCCGAGTACCGGAGGGTCAAGGGGTTCCTGCTGGACGAGCTGGGGGTCGATCCGTCACCCGCCCTCCAGCAGCTGGAACTCGCGATCCTGCGGGGCCGGGACCTGGGCCCCGTGGGCCCCCGGACCGCGCTGCCGGGCCGTCCCCCCGCGCCGGGCGCACGGCACAACGACGGGGGCCCGAGAGCGCTGGAAGGACCGGCGGCCCCCGCCGCGGACACGTCGGCACCCCCCGGCACGCCCGCCGGGGAGGTGGCCCCGGACCCGGCGGCGGGTGCGGCACGCCCGGGGGGCGGCCCGGACGTCCCCGCGCCGAGGGCCGTGGCGCGCGCCGCCGCGGCCGCGTCGCCCGAGGCCCGCCCCGTACCGAACTTCACGGGACGCGAGAACGAGACCGCCGCGATGGCCGCCCGGCTCACCGGGGCCGTGGCCGACGCCGACCGGCATCCTCCGCCCATCCTGGTGTCGGGGGCGCCCGGCGTCGGCAAGTCGGCCCTCGCCCACCACGTCGCCCACCTGGTGCGGGACGCCTTTCCCGGCGGCCGCGCGGTCGTCCGGGCGACCCGGCCGGACGGGGAGGCCCGTACCGCCGCCGACCTCGCGGCGGAGGCGGCCGAGGTGCTGCGGCCCGGCGCGGACGGCGCGCGGGTCCTGCTCGTCCTCGACGACGTCGTCCGGGCCGATCAGGTGCGCCCGTTGCTGCCCGCCGTCGCACGGGCCCAGGGAGCGGTGATCGTCACCAGCCGGATGGGCCTCGCCGGACTCGTCGCCACGCACGGCGGCTGGGTGCACCGGCTCTCGGTGTTCACCGCGGCCGAGTCGTACGCGCTGCTGGTCTCCGTCCTCGGCGCCGAACGCGTCGAGGCGGAACCGGAGGCCGCCCACCGGCTCACCGCGCTGTGCGGCCACTTCCCGCTCGCCCTGCGCATCCTGACGGCCCGGCTGCTGACCCGGCCCGCGCTGACGCTCGGGGACGCCGTCGACTGGTTCGGCGACGATCCGCTGGCCCGCCTCGCCCTCCCGGACGCGCCGGGGCTCTCCGTGACCGCCGTCCTCGACGCGGCGCTGAACCGGCTCGACCCGAGGCTCTCCGCGGCCTTCCACCGGGCCGCGACCGGCACCGGGGCCGCCTTCACCGCCGACGACGTCCCGGACACCACCGAGGCGGTCCTGGAACGGCTCGCCGACGCCGGGCTGCTGGAGGACGGCCCGCCCGGCCCCTACCGGATCCACGAACTGCTCCGCGCCCACGCACGGAGAACCGACCAGGAACGCATCCGCCGCACAGAGAAGGTGTGACCCCATGGCCGAGACCGCCGCCACCACCGAGCGCGCCCCCGATGCCGTGCCGACGGCCGAACCCGCCCGAAGCGCCTCCGCCCCGGCGGCGTCGGCCTTCGACACGCTGTCCGGGACCCGGCCGCGCATCCGCCGGGACGTGCTGTTCACCGAGACCCCCGGCGGGGTGCTCTTCCACAACGCCGACGGCGGCTTCCACCTGGCCGGACGCACCGCCTACCGCTTCGCCTCCCTCGTCGTGCCCCATCTGACCGGTGACCACCGGCTCGCCGACCTCTGCGCGGGCTTCGGCCCCGCCCAGCGGGCGATGGCCGCGGAACTCGTCAAGACGCTCTACGCCCGCGAGTTCGCCCGCGACGTGCCCGAACCCGGCACCGGACCGGGCCCGGTGCCCGACGAGGTCGCCGGGCGCTTCGCCGCGCAGATCGCCTACATCGACCACTACGCCGACGGCGCACCGGAGCGCTTCGCCCGGTTCCGCGCCACCCGGGTCGCCGTCCTCGGCGACGACGAGACCGCCCGCTGGTGCGCGCTGAGCCTGCTGCGCAACGGATGCGTACGGATCGGTACGAGCGCGGAGTCCGACGAGGTCACGGCCGAGGCGGACCGGGCGGCCGCGCACGTCGAACGGGTCACCGCCGGGGCCGGTGCGGGCTGGCCGGAGCTCGACGGCTACGACGTCGTCGTGGTGACCGGCGCCGGTGCCGGGCCGCGCACCCAGCGGCTGCTGGCCGCCGGGGTGCCCGAGGGCCGGACACTGATCCCCGCCTGGCGGTTCGGCGAGCGCCTGGTCGTGGGACCGCTGGCCACCGCCGCGTCCACCGGCTGCTGGTGCTGCGCCGTGCTGCGGCTGGGCGGCAACGTGGACGCGGGAGCGGCGGCGGAGCTGTGGAGCCGGGCGGCCGGGGCGGTGCCGGTGTCCTCGGACGCCGTGACCGGGCCGGTCGCCGCGATGGTGGGCAACCTCCTGGGGTACGAGGTCTTCCGCCTCACCACCGGCGCGCTGCCCGCCGAGACGAACCGCCAGGTCCTGATCCAGGACCTCGCCTCGCTGGACGTCGTGGCCGAGCCGGTCGCCCCGCACCCCCGCTGCGCACGCTGCGCGGACGCGGGCGGCCACACGCCCGCCGGGGCCCTGCCGGACGGGCTCGCCCTGCCGGTCACCGCGACGGTGGAGACCGCCCGCGACGCCGAGGAGCTGGTCGAGGAGCTGAACCGGCACGGCGCGGCGACGGTGCGCCCGCACACCGGGATCTTCCGGAGCTGGGACGACGAGGCGCTGACCCAGACCCCGTTGAAGATCAGCCGGGTCGAGGTGGCGCTCGGGGCCGGGGAGCGGCGCCGGATCGCCGCCTTCGACGTGCACCACCTGGCGGGGGCGCGGATGCGGGCCCTGTACGCGGCGGCGGTCGCGTACGTCGAACACGTGGTGCCGCTCGACGTGCCGGCGGCGGCCGGGGCGGCGGACCGGGTGCTGGGCCCGGACGCGTTGACCACCGGCGGCGGCACCGGGGCGGTCCCGGACGCCTGGACCGTCGCCACCTCGCTGACCGGCAAGGAGGCGGTCCGGGTGCCCGCCGCCGCCGTGCGGTCCTTCGGCGCGTACAACCGGGGGCGCGTCCACCTCGCGACGACGGCCGGTTCGGGGGCCGGGGCCGACGCCCGGGAGGCGGCGGGGACCGGCCTGATGTCGGCCCTGGGGCACGACGCCCTGCTGCGGGCGGTCCGCGGCACCACCGGGGTCCGCCCGGTCGCCGTCGACGGCGACGATCCGGAGCTGGTGTTCCTGCTGAAGTCCGCCGCCAATCTGGATCTCGCGGTCGAGCTGCTGGACCTGGGCGAGCACGGGCGCACCACGGCCCACGCGGTGCTGGCCCGGGAGGCCGAGGGCGGCAGTGCCCGGGGGCGCTGGGCGGTCGGCGCCGGGCTCTCCCGCCGGGCGGCGGCCTGTGCGGCGCTGCGGGACCTGCTCGGGCAGGCGCAGCTGGCCGCCGAGGACCCGGGCACCCCGGTGGACACCGGCGACCCGCTGGTCCGGGACCTGGCCGCGGCGAGCGTCGCGGTGACCGGTGCGCCGGTCGCCGTGGAGGGGCCCGCCACCACGTTCGACGCGGTCCTCGACGCGCTGCGGGCGGCGGGCCGGGACGCGCTGTACGTGCCGACCACCCCGGCCGACCTCGCCGCGGGCGGCATCAGCACCGCGCGGGTGCTGCTGACGGCGGACGGGGAGGCCGGCGCCGATGCCCGTTGACACCCCGGTCCGGGAGGCGCCCGTACTGTCCCGGACCGCGCACGCCCTCGCGGCGGCGCTCCGGGAGGCGCTGGCCGGATACGGCACCCCGCACCCGCTGGACGTGGCACCGCTCGGGGTGCGTGACGCCTTCGCCGATGTGCCGGAGGATGCGGACACATACGGCTCCCGCCGGGCGGACGCCGTACCCGTGCGGTTCTACGGGCGGCACGCCGTCGTCGGCCCCTTCGTGCCGGGCGGCGGTGCCCGGACCGGTGCGCCGGGCTGCGTCCGGTGCCTGGAGCGCCGCTGGCAGGCGGTCCGCTCCGTCGCGCTGCGCGAGGCGCTGGAGCTCGGCTCCGGAACCCGGGCGGCCGGGGAGTCCCCGTACCCCACACCGTTCGCCGTGCACGCGGTGGCCGGACTCGTCGCCGCCAGGCTCGCCGGTGCCGGGCCGCGGACCGGCACCCGATGGGCGGTGCACCTGGTGGACCTGGAGACGCTGACGGTCCGGCACTATCCGGTCGTCCCCGACCCCGAGTGCCCGCGCTGCGGGACGGGCGAGCCGGACACCGCCGAGGCGGCGGAACTCGTGCTCGGCCCCGCGCCCAAGCGCCGCCCCGGCGGCTTCCGGGTCCGGGACATCGAGGCGTACGACCTGCCGGTCGAGCCCTACGCCAACCCGGTGTGCGGCTCGCTCGGCCCGTCCGTCGTCCAGGACGTCTCCTCCACCTCCACCTCGGCGGCCATCGGCTGCTTCTCGATGCGCTCGGGCGCCTATCTGCGCGAGACGTTCTGGGGCGGCCATGCCGACACCTACGCCGCGTCCATGCGGATCGGGGTGCTGGAGGGGCTGGAGCGGTACGCGGGCATGCGGCCCCGCGCCAAGCGGGCCGGTACGACGGACTCCCTGGACGCCCTGCGCGCCCGCGGCGAGCACGCGCTCGACCCCCGGACCTGCGGGCTGTACTCGGAGGCGTTCCACCGTGCCAACCCCCGGGTCGCCCCCTTCACCCCGGACCGCCCGATCCCCTGGGTCCACGGCTGGTCGCTGCGCGACGGGCGCACGGTCCTGGTGCCCGAGGTCCTGACGTACTACCACGCCCCCGGGCTGGAGAACCGCTTCGTCCAGGAGAGCTCCAACGGCTGTGCCTCCGGCGGCTGCCTGGAGGAGGCCGTCTACTGCGGGCTGATGGAGGTCGTCGAGCGCGACGCCTTCCTGCTCACCTGGTACGGGCGGGCCGCGCTGCCGGAGGTCGACCCGGCCACCAGCCGCCGCCCCGCCACCCGGCAGATGACCGACCGGCTGGAGATGTACGGCTACGAGGCCCGCTTCTTCGACACCCGGATCACCTTCCCGATCCCGGTGGTCACCGGGGTGGCGGTGCGCCGGGACGGCGGGCCGGGCCTGATGTGCTTCGGCGCCGGGGCCGGGCTCGACCCGGAGGCGGCCCTGGCCGGGGCGCTGTGCGAGATCGCCACCGACGCGGTCAACCTGCCCCGCCGCACCGAGCGGGACCGGGACCGGCTGCGCGCGATGGCCGCCGACTTCGACCGGGTCGAGGCACTGCACGACCACCCGCTGGTCTACGGCCTGCCCGAGATGGGCCACCACGCGCACTTCCTGATCGGCGCACCGGGCGCGCCCCGCCCCGCGAAGCGGTCTTTCGACGAGCTGTACGGGAACGGGTCGGTGCCGCCGGTCTCCGACGATCTGCGCGAGGACCTGATCCGGTGCGTGGACGCCGTCGCCGCCGCCGGATTCGATGTGGTCGTCGTCGACCAGACCATGCCCGAACAGCGCGAACTGGGGCTGACCACGGTCAGTGTCCTGGTGCCGGGGCTGCTGCCGATCGACTTCGGCCGGAGCAGGCAGCGCGCCCTCGGCATGGACCGGCTGCGCACCGCGCTGCGCGTCGCGGGGCTGCGCGACCGCGATCTGACCGACGCCGACCTCAACCCGGCCCCGCACCCCTTCCCATGACCGCCGCCACCGCCCGGGGCCGCCCGCCGCGACCGTTGCCCCGCCGACCGCCCCGCACCCCTTTCCGTGACCGAGGAGCCCGCCATGGGGTACGCCCATGAATACGCCGCCGCGATCCTGCACCGCGGCCGCATCCCGATGGACCCCGCCGACTACGTGCCGAACTGGTCGGACGGGCCGCGCAAGACCAAGTTCTACCCCGGCACCGACAGCATGCCGCTGCCCGACTGCGACTACCCGGCCCACGCGGACCTGGACCGGGGCCTGGCCCGGGAGACCGGCGGGGACGGGGCGTTCGACCTCGCGCTGCTGTCCGGGATGCTCCGCGACTCCTACGGGCTGACCGGCCGCCGCCTCGGCGTCCAGACCAACACCGATCTGAACGCCCTGCCGTTCTACCCGCTCGCCAACTGGTCCCGGGGCACCGCCTCCGGCGGCGGCCTCTACCCGGTGGCCGTGCACTGGGTCTCCGGGGCCGGTGCCCCGGTGCCGCCCGGGGTGCACTACTACTCCACCCGCCACCACGCCATGCAGCGGCTGCTGACCGGCGACGTGACGGGCGAGGTGCGGGCCGCGCTCGGGGACGGGGCCCCGGGCCCGGACACCGACCAGTACCTGGTCCTGTCCATCAAGTACTGGCAGAACTCCTTCAAGTACAACAACTTCTCCTTCCACGCCGTGTCCATGGACCTCGGCGCGTGCGTGCAGACCTGGCGGATGTGGGCCGGGGCGCGCGGGCTGTCCGTGGAGCCCGCGCTCTGGTTCGACGAGGAACGCCTCGGACGGCTGCTCGGGATCGACACGGCACAGGAGGGCGTCTTCGCCGTCGTCCCGCTGAAGTGGGCCGGTTCCGCCGCCTCCCGCACCCCCGGCCCGGCCCCGGTGTCGGTGCGCCACCGTGATCAGGAGCGCTCGCGCACCGTCCTCGGCTTCGACGCGCTGCGCCGGATGCAGGCCGTGACCGCCGCCGCGGCCACCGAGCGCCCCGCCCCCTGGGCGCTCGCCCCGGCCGCCGCGCACCCCGTCGTCGCGGACCGCCCCGCGACGCCGCTGCCGCCCTGCCCGCCGCTCTCCACCGATGTCCGCACCGCGCTGCGCGCCCGCCGCAGCAGCTTCGGCCGCTTCGATGCCCAGCGCCCGCTGACCGCCGAGCAGTTGGCCTCCTGCCTGGCGGCCACGGCGGCCGGTTCGCTGATCGGAGGGGACGGCGGCGGGCACCGGCTGGCGAAGCTCTACGCGTTCGTCGGCCACGTCGACGGGATCGAACCGGGGGCGTACGAGTACGACCCCGACGCGCACGGTCTGCGCCTGGTGAAGCCGGGCGCGCCGGGCGCCTTCCTCCAGAAGAACTACTTCCTGTCGAACTACAACCTGGAGCAGGCGGCGGCGGTCCTGGTGCCCACCGTCCGCACCGACGCCGTCCTCGACGCCGTCGGGGACCGCGGCTACCGCCTGGTCAACGCCACCGTCGGGGCGATCGCCCAGACCACGTACACCACCGCCTCCGCCCTCGGCGTCGGCTGCGGCGTCGCCCTGGGCTTCGACAACATCTCGTACATCGAGGAACTCGGCCTCGACGGGACCGGCGAGGCCCCGCTGCTGATCATGATGATCGGCAACGAGCGGCCCGCCCCGGCCGACTTCCGGTACGAGATCGCCTGAGTGCGCCCGCCCCACGAGCACCACGAGACGACCGGAACGAGAAGGGGAGATCCCGCCATGACGCCGGAACACCCGGCCACCGCCGCCCCCGCGGCCGTCACCCGCCCCCGCTTCGTGCTGCGGGTCGCCGGGCTGCCCGTCGACAGTGTGCGGGGCCTGCGCTGCCCGGACAGCCGACGCTGGGCCGACGACGTGCTGCGCGCCACCGAACGGGTGCGCGCCGACGGCGAACGGCTCGGCGACCTGCTCCACGACCTGGTCGGCGGGAGCGAGGACGAGACGCTGCGCCGCACCCTGCTCGCGCTGCGCCGCGACCTCTTCAACAACCGGCTGCCCCGGCCCGCCGCGGCCGACCGCGCCCTGACCCTGCTGCGCGGGCTCGGCGGCCCGGCCGGCGACGCGCTGACCGCCTGGCTCGCCGCACGGCACCGCCTGGAGGAGCAGCGGGCGGCGGGCGCCGCCCTGCTCGCCGGGGAGACCGCCCGCGCCCGCGTCCAGCTGCGCGCCCTGGCGGGGGAGGAACGGCTGCGCAAGGCGCTGCTGCTCGCCTCCCCGGCCCTGGACGCGCAGCTGGACGCCTACGTACGGTCCGACGCCGCCGCGCCGCCGGACCGCAAGCAGCGCAAGATCGAACGCTCGCTGCTCTCGTACCTGTACCGCACGGCGTGCAAGACGAGCCCGTTCTCCACGTTCACCGGGGTCGCCCTCGGCACCTTCGGCGAGGGCGGCGGCCCGGACGGCGGCTCGGACCGGGGCCTGCGGGTGCGGATCGACGACGCGTGGGACGGCAGGCTGCGGCTGAACGTCGCCGCCGTCGGACGGCTCGCCGAGGCCGTGATCGCCGACCCGGCGCGCCGGGCCGACCTGCCGGTCGCGCCCGCCTCCGGCTGGGGCCGCGACGACGACCGGGTGCGCTACGTCCGCCGCTGGATCACCCAGGGCGACGAGGACACCGCCGTCACCTTCGACGCGGTGAAGGACCGGCTGTTCTTCCTGCGCCGCAGCGGCACCCTGGAACGCCTCCTCGGCCTGTTCGAGGAGCGCGGCACCCTCCGGTACGGGGAGCTGACCGACTGGCTCGCCCAGGACCGGGACGCGGACCCCCAGGAGTGCGCCCAGTACCTCCAGGCGCTGCTGGACATCGGCATGGTGCAGGTGCCGTGCCTGCGGACCGAGGTCCACGACACCGATCCGCTGCGCGCCTTCCAGGACTCGCTGCGCGGGCTCGGCCGCCCCTGGGCCGACCGGCTCGCCGGGCGTCTGGAGGCCCCGGCGTCCGGCATCGAGCGGTTCGCCGACGCGGACCCGGCCGAACGCCGTGCGCTGATGGGGGAGTTGCGCGGCGCGCTGCGCGCCCTCCAGGAGGAGGAGCTCGGCGTGGACGGGGCCCGGGTCCCCCAGACCCTGCTCTACGAGGACGTGGCGGCCGGACGCCACGCCGGACTGTCGGCGTCCGCCTGGGAGCGGCTGGCGGCCGGGCCGCTCGGGGCCGTGGAGCGCGTGCTCCCCGCCTTCGACCTGACGCTTCCGCAGCGCATCACCTTCCAGGGGTTCTTCCTCGCCCGCCACGGGCAGGGCGGGCGCTGCGACGACCTGCTGAAACTGGTCCACGACTTCCACGAGGACTTCTTCGACCAGTACATGTCGTTCACCGCGAAGCGCACCGCCTTCGACGCGGACGGCTCCTACGTCCCCGAGGAGAACTGGCTGTCGCTGCCGCAGCTCAAGGCCCTCGACACCGCCCGGCAGACCTTCGTCGAGCGGATGCGCGGTCTGTGGGCGGCCTGGGAGGCGGACCCGGGGAACAGGGCGCGGACCGGCGCGGCGGAGATCCGGGTGGACGGCGCCCTCCTCGACGAGGTCGCCGCCGAACTCGACACCGTACGCGGGGAGTTCGCACCGATGGCGCACCATGTGCAGATCGCGGACCGGCCCGGTGACCCGCTGGTCGTGCTCAACCGCTCCTACGGCGGGGTGTCCTTCCCGTTCAGCAGGTTCACCCACCTCTTCGACGGCCTCGACGAGCAGCTCCTGGCCGCCACCGCCGATCTGCTGCCCGACGGCGCCGTCCTGGCCGAGGTCACCGGCGGGCCGGTCACCAGCAACCTCAACCTGCACGGCCGTCTCACCGCGTACGAGATCGTCTGCCCCGGCGAGCGCGGCACCCTGCCCGAGGAGTACCGGATCCACCTGGACGACCTGCACCTCGTCCACGACCGCGACGCCGACCGTCTGGTGCTGCGCTCCACCCGGCTCGGCCGGGAAGTGGTGCCGGTCTATCTCGGCTACCTCGTCCCGCTCGCCCTGCCCGAACTGCCCCGCACCCTGCTCCTGCTCTCGCCGACCTCGATGTCCCCGCTGAACGTGTGGGGCGGTGTCCCGGAGGGCGTGCCCGTGGACGGGGTCACCGGCCGGCCGCGGGTCCGGCACGGCAGCGTGGTGCTCAGCCGGCGCAGCTGGAGCGCGCCCGCCGCCGTGCTGCCGCTGCGCGCACCGGGCGGGGCGGACGACGCGTGGTTCCTGGGCTGGCAGGCGTTCCGCCGTGCCCACGGGCTGCCGGACCGGGTCTTCGCGACCGTCGCCGACAGCGGGGCGCGCGGCGCGACCGGTGCCAAGCCCTGCTACGTCGACTTCGACAGCCCGCTCTCGCTGGCCGCGTTCGAGGCCCTGGTCAAGACGGCCGGGGCGCGGGTCGTGTTCCGGGAGATGCTCCCCGACGAGGACGGCCTGCACACCGTCTCCGGCCGGGGCCGCCACGTCGCCGAACTCGCGGTGGAGACCGCCGCCCCCGTCGAAAGGACCGACCCGTCATGAGTACGGCACAGCCCGCGCGGACCGCCCCCGGCACCGGCCGGGGAGCCTGGCAGGCCACACACGTCTTCTACGCCGCCAACCCGCGGCCCATGCTGACCCGGTGCGTCCGCCCGCTGGTCGAGGAGCTGGCGGCGGACGGTCTGCTCGACGGCTACTTCTTCATCAACTACTGGCTGGAGGGGCCGCACGTCCGGCTGCGGATCAGGCCCTCCTCCCCCGGGGCCGAGGCCGAGGTCCGGCGCCGTACGGAAGCGGCGGTGGACGCGTTCCTGGCCGAACGGCCCGCCCTGTACGAGGTGGACTCCGGCTTCCTCAACGACTTCTACAACACCCTGTTCGACATCGAGTTCCCCGGCGCCGAGCGCGGTCGCTTCACCGACGACCAGGGCCGGATGCGGCTGCGGCCCAACAACTCGCGCAGCGCCGAGCCGTACGAGCCGGAGTACGGCAAATACGGCGGCCCGGCCGGGATCGAGCTGGCCGAATGGCATTTCCGGCACTCCAGCGACCTGGTCATCGACGCTTTCCGGACGAAGAACCTCCATTTGCGGACCGTGCTGCTCGGCACCTCCGCCCAGCTGATGATGGTGATGTCCGCCGCGTTCCTCCCGGACCGCACCGAGCTGGCCGACTACCTGGACAGCTATTACGAGTTCTGGCACAAGGCGTTCCCCGGTACGGGGTTCATCGGCAGCGACGAGTACGACCGCAACTACGCCGCCATGGCGCCCGGTCTGGCCGCCCGGTTCGCCGGTGTCCGCGCCGCCGTCGCCGCACCGGTGGGGGCGGGGGCCGGGGAGGGCGGCCCGGCACGGCTGCCCGGCTTCCTCGCCGGATGGGCCGAGCACTGCGCCGAACTGCGGGAACGCGCGGTCCGGCTGAGCCGCGACGGCGACCTCGTGTTCCGCTCCTGGGACGGGGAGCGCGACGAAGTCGTCACCGATCCGGCGGCCGCGCTGCCGCTGCTGCTCTCCCCGTACATGCACATGACCAACAACCGGCTGCATGTGACGATCCGGGACGAGGCGTATCTCGCGCACATCCTCGGCCGGGCGCTGCGGGAGACGGGATGAGCGCCACCCCGCCCGGGGCCGCCGGGGGACTCGCCGGGTACCGGCCCGAGCTGGCCCCCCAGGTCCTGCTGAGCGACGCGATGCTCCAGGGCGCGGCCACGGTGCACCTGATCAAGGACACCGCCGGGGGAGGCTCCTTCCGGGTCGGCGCCAAGGAGCACTTCCTGATCGCCCGGATGGACGGCAGCCGCAGCCTGGCGGAGATCGGCGAGGAGTACGCGCGGGAGTACGGGCGCAGGCTGGACGGCGCCCGCTGGCAGCAGATCCTGCGGATGCTCGGCACCCGGGGACTGCTGGCGGGGGCACCCGCCCGCCCGGCCGACGGCCCCGTATCCGCATCCGCATCCACGTCCGCGTCCGTGCCCGTATCCGCACCCACGTCCGTATCCGCGCCCGTGCCGCCGCCCGTTCCCGCGTCCGCTCCCGCCGTGCCGGAGCGCGGGCTGTTGCGCGGCAGCATCCGGCTGGTCGCCGACGCGGACGCCACCACCGACCGGCTGCACCGGGCGGTCGGCTTCCTGCTGGCGCCCGGCTGGCTGGTGCCGCTGCTGGCCCTGGTGCTGGCGATGGAGACGGTGCTCGCCCTGCGGGCCGGTGAACTGCTCGACGCGACCAAGGCGCTGTTCGGTAATCCGGTGCTGCTGGTGGGGGCCGCCACGCTGCTCTGGTTCAGCACCGCGCTGCACGAACTGGCCCACGGGGTGGTTGCCCGGCACCACGGCGGCACCGTGGCCGAAATCGGACTGCGCTGGCGGCTGCCCGTGGTCATCATGTACTGCACGGTCGGCAACTACCTCTATTTCGGCTCCCGTTGGCAACGCATCCAGACGGCGTCGGCCGGTGCCGTGATGAACCTGCTGTTCCTGCTGCCGTTCTGCGCGCTGTGGCTGTTCGCCCCCCTGGACACCGCGACGCGCGACGCGCTCGGCGCGCTGCTGCTCCTGGGCAGCGTGCAGGCGCTGGCCATGCTCGTCCCGTTCCCGCCGCTCGACGGCTACCGGATCGCAAGCCAGCTGTGCGGGGCCACCGAACTGGCCGGTTCGACCGTCGCCTACCTGCGCCTGGCCGCCCGCCGCGACCCCGCGGCGGGCGACTACCCGCGCCGGGCCCGGATCGCGTACCGGGCGTACGCGCTGGGCACGGTCCTGGTGCTCGTGGGCATCGCGGCAGCCGTCGTGGCGGCGGCCCGTCACTTCCTGACCACCTGACCCCCCGACCGCCCGCCCGGCGGTCCCCGCCGCCGACCGTCCCCCTCCCCAGGCCCGACCCATCAGACCGCCGATCAGCGGCGGACAAGGAGAACTCCATGACCCCCACCGCCCCCTCCGCCTCCCCGGGCAACCAGGCAGACCCGGACGGCGAACGGTCCGCAGCGGCCGTCGTCCTCGACGCCGTGCACAAGAGGTACGGCGACCGGAACGCCGTCGACGGGGTGTCGTTCACCGTGCGGCGCGGCGAGTTCTTCGGGCTGCTCGGTCCCAACGGGGCGGGCAAGACCACCCTCGTGGAGATCATGGAGGGCCAGCGGAAGGCCGACTCCGGGACCGTCGCCGTGCTCGGCGTCAGCCCCTGGCCGCGCAACCCGGAGCTGCTTCCCCGGCTCGGCGTGCAGACCCAGAGCTCGGCCTTCTTCGTCCGCCTCACCGCCCGCGAGCACCTGCGCACCATGGCCGCGCTCTACCGGACGGACGACGCGGCGGCGGACCGGGCGCTGGCCTCCGTCGGCCTCACCGAACAGGGCGGGACCCGGGTGGACGACCTCTCCGGCGGTCAGCGCCAGCGCCTGGCCATCGCCTCCGCGCTCGTCCACGAACCCGAAGTGATCTTCCTGGACGAGCCCACCGCCGCCCTCGACCCCCAGGCCAGGCGCGCGCTGTGGCAGGTGCTGCGCGACCTCAAGGGCGAGGGCCGCACCATCATCTACACCACCCACCACCTCGACGAGGCCGAGGCGCTGTGCGACCGCGTCGCGATCATGGCCGAGGGGGCCGTCGTCGCCCTGGACAGCCCCGCCCACCTCATCGCCGCCGCCGCTCCCACCACCCGGTTGGTCGTCCCCGACGACCGGATCACCGCCGAACAGGCCCGAGCCATCGACGGCGTCGACGCCGTCACCGAGGAACCCGGCGCCCTCGTGCTGGAAACCCTCGAATCCGGCAAGGTGCTCGCCGCGATCGACGCCCTGGCCGGACTGCGCGGCGTACAGACCCGCACCGCCGGCCTGGAGGACGTCTACCTGGCGCTCACCGGCACCGGCACCGGCTTCGACCCGGACACCTCCCCCCAGCGGTAGCGCGCCCCCACCGCCCCGCCCCACCCACCGACTTCAGCAGTGATACGGAGACCTCCCGATGAGCGCATACGCTGCGCTGAGCCAGGCCGGATACCGGGCCTACACGCGCGACAAGACCACGCTCTTCTTCACCTTCGCCTTCCCGCTCATCTTCCTCGTCGTCTTCGGCCTGATCTTCCACGGGAAGACGGTCGAGGAGAGCGGACTGCCCTACATCAACTACATCGCCCCCGGCGTCCTGTCCTGGGGCGTCGGCAACGCCGCCGTCTTCGGGGTCGGCTTCGTCCTCATGCAGTGGCGGCGCGACGACATCCTGCGTCTCATCCGGATGACCCCGACCCCGGTCTTCGCCGTTCTCGCCTCGCGGTACGTCCTGGCGCTCGCCATCGGCGCCGTCCAGGCCGTGCTCTTCGTGGCCGTCGCCCTGCTGCCCCCCTTCGGCCTGGAACTGGACGGTCGCTGGCCCCTCGCCCTGCCCGTCCTGGTGCTCGGCATCACCGCGTTCCTCGCCCTCGGCGTCATCGTGGGCAGCTACACGCGGACACCCGAGGCCGTCGCCGCCGTCGCCAACTGCCTGATGATCCCGATGGCGTTCCTGTCCGGTTCGTTCTTCCCGCTGGACGCGATGCCGGGCTGGATGCAGAACCTCTCCCGGGTGCTGCCGCTGCGCTACCTCAACGACGGGATCTCCGGCTCCCTGACCGGCGGCGGCACCACCGGTGACATCGGCCTGGCCTGCGTGGTGCTCGCCGGGTTCGCCGTCGTCCTCGGCGCCGTCGCCCTCAAGACCTTCCGCTGGAGCGACAAGTCATGACGACGGCACCCGCCACATCCCCGGCACCCGCTCCGCCCCCGGTGCGCGGCGAGACCCCGCTGGAGGAGGCCCGCGCCGCGCTGCACGACGAACTCGCCCGCCGCCACCGGGAACTGCCCGCCCCGGTGACCCTTCCCGCCCCCCGCGTCGTGCCCCTCGGCGCCGCCGACACGCTCGGCTTCGGAAGCCCCGACCCGTACGCGGACCTCCGCCCGGCCGCCAACGTCCAGCTCACCTCCCGCGCGGTGCTGATCGGCCCCTGGGGCGGCGAGCCGGACACCACCGCCTGCGGCCAGTGCCTCGCCATGCGCTGGCAGCGGCTGCGCAGCCGCTCCGAGCGCGAGGCCCTGGAAATCGGACGGCGGCCGAACGGCGCCGCCCACTGGCCGGTCCTCACCCCCTACGCGGCCGACGCCGTCTGGGCCCTGTACCGGGCGGTCCTCGGCGGCGGCCACGACCTGCCCGGGGCCTCCGCCGCCGACCGGGCCCTGCCCCGGGTCAGCCGGATCGATCTGGTCACCCTCGCCACCGCGACCTTCCCGGTCCTGCCCGAGCCGCTCTGCCCGTCCTGCGTCCAGGAGGTGCCCGACACCGCCGAAGCGGCCCGCATGCACCTCGGGCCGACCCCGAAGCCGGACCCCGACGGCTACCGGCTGCGCCCGCTGTCCGCGTACCCGCTGCCGGTCGCCGCCCTCGTCAACCCGGTCTGCGGCGCCCTCGGTTCGGACCTCTGGATCAACCCGACGTCCACCACCACCGCACCCGCCGCCGGCACCCACTTCGTCCGCGGCTACGCCGGTCTGAACGACGTCACCTGGAGCGGCCAGGCCAACAGCTACGACACCAGCCGCGTCCTCGCCCACCTGGAGGGCCTGGAACGCTACGCGGGCACCACGCGCAGGCGCGGCACCTCGCCCGTCGTGGACAGCTACCATCGCCTCGCCGACCACGCCCTGGACCCCGCCGCCTGCGGCCTCTACGCCCCCGAGACCTACGCGAACGACCCGATGGTCTCCCCGTTCGACCCCGACCGCCCCATCCCCTGGGTGTGGGGCCACTCCCTGCGCGACGACCGGCCGGTCCTCGTACCCGCCCGGCTCGCCCACTACAGCGCCGGGGTCGAGGCCGACAACTTCGTCTTCGAATGCTCCAACGGCTGCGCCACCGGCGGCAGTCCCGAGGAGGCGATCCTCCACGGGCTGCTGGAGATCGTCGAACGGGACGCCTTCCTGCTGGCCTGGCACGGCCGGGCCCCGCTCACCGCGATCGACCTCACGACCTGCCGGTCCCCTGCCGTCCGCAGCATGATCGACCGGGCCGGACTGCACGGCTACGACGTCCACGCCTTCGACACCCGGATGGACCTGGCCGTGCCCGTCGTCACCGCCCTCGCCGTACGCCGGGACGGCGGACACGGCACCCTGTCGTTCGCCGCGGCCGCCGGATTCGACCCCGAGGCGACCGTGGAGTCGGCGCTCTCCGAAGTCCTCACCTACATCCCGCACCTGCCCTACCAGGTCGCCGAACGGCACGCCGAACTCACCGCCATGGCGGCCGACTTCGGCCGGGTGCGGCAGCTCAAGGACCACGCCCAGCTGTACGGGCTGCCCGAAATGGCGGTACACGCCCGGGAGTACCTGGAACCGGTCGACGTGCGCCCGCTGGCCGACACCTTCGCCGACTGGCAGCCGCACCGCCCGCGCACCGGCGACCTGCTGGACGACCTGCATCTGCTGCGCGACCGGATCGCCGCCGCCGGACACGATGTCATCGCCGTCGACCAGACCACCCCCGAACAGCGCCGCATGGGCCTGCACACGGTCGCCGCGGTCGTCCCCGGCCTGCTGCCCCTGGACTTCGGCTGGGCACGCCAGCGCGCCCTGCTGATGCCCCGGCTGCGCACCGCGCTCCGGGCCGCGGGCAGACGCGCCGACGACCTGCCGGAGTCCGCGGTCAAACGGGTCCCGCACCCCTTCCCGTGACCGCACCGGCCGGGGCGGACGGGCGCCGGCAGCACACAGGCCCCCTCCGTGCCCACGGCACGGGGAGGGCCTGCGGCCACGCGGACGACGTACGGCCGGCGGACCGGTCAGGCGCAGCAGGAGGTGGTGCTGGTGGTGCTGGAGCAGGTCGACGTGGAGGAGCAGGACGTCGAACCGGCGAGCACGACCTCCGCGGCGTCCGAGTAGTCCGAGATCTCGAAGGTCTCCGACTCCAGCTCCAGGATCTCGTCGGCGAGGGTGGCGAGCTCGGTCTTGGGGGCCATGGTCTTCTCCCTTGGTCGTCGGGGACGAACCGGCGGATCCGGCGCCGTTCCCCTGCACTGACGCCATTCCAGCGGGGGCCGCTGTCGGATCGGCAGCGGTTTCGCTGTCAGACCGCTGACACCCCATGACAGCGGAACGCCGCGTTACTGAAGCCGGGGCGGCGCAGGCTGATGCCGCCGGCCCCACACGTGCCCGGCGGGCCGGGCGGACGACGACCCGGCCCGCCCAGCGGAACGAGGTGAGATGACATGCAGGAGACGACGGAGCCCCCACGAAGGCCCGGACCTCCCGCGGTGGCGCGGGAGGTGCTGCGCCCGGCGCTGGAGCTGTACCTCGACACCCACGCCCACCCCGAGCCGTCCGGGGCCGAACAGCGCACCGCGGACCTGTTGGCCGCCCGGCTGGAGGCGAGCGGCTGCGCGGTGACCCGGAAGGTCGGCGGCGGCCACGGACTGGTCGGCGTCCTGCGCAACGGGGACGGCCCCACGGTGCTGCTCCGCACCGAGCTGGACGCCCTCGCGGTCACCGAGCGCACGGGCCTGGCCTACGCGAGCACCGTCCCGGGCGTGATGCACGCCTGCGGCCACGACCTCCACCTCGCCTCGGTCGCCGGCGCGGTGGACGAACTCGACCGGACCAGATCCGCCTGGCGGGGCACGGTCCTGGTGGCGGGCCAGCCGGCCGAGGAGACGCTGACCGGGGCGCGGGAGATGCTGGCGGACGGCCTGTACGAGCGCTTCGGCACCCCGGACGCGGTGCTCGCCCAGCACACCTCGCCCGCGCCCGCGGGGACCCTCGCGCACGCGGCGGACCCCGGTGCGCCGCTGATGGCGGCCGGCGCGTCGGTGGAGGTCACCCTGCACGGGCGCGGGGGCCACGCCGGGACCCCGCACCTGACCGTCGACCCGGTCCTCACGGCGGCGGCGACGGTGCTGCGGCTCCAGTCCGTCGTCTCCCGGGAGACCGCCCCGGCCGAGCACGCGGTGTTGACCGTCGGCGCCATGCGGGCCGGGAGCCCCGGCAACGTGATCCCGGACACCGCACACCTCTCGCTGTGCGTACGGGCGCTCTCCGAACCGGCCGTCGACCGGATGGTGGCCGCCGCGCTGCGCATCGTACGGGCCGAGTGCGCGGCGTCCGGCTGCCCCGAGGAACCGGACTTCACCGTGACCGCCCGCTCGCCCGCCCTGCTGACGGACGCGGCCGCCACCGCCGTGGTGCGCCGGGCGCACGAGGAGCTGTGGGGCCCGCACCGGGTCGTCGGCACCGGCCCGCTCACGGCCAGCGAGGACTTCGCCCTGTTCGGCGCCGGGGGAGTGCCGCTGGTGTACTGGCTGCTCGGGGTCACGGGGGCCGGGCCGTGGCGCCGGGCCCGGGACGGCGGCCCGCCGCCACCGCCGAACCACGCGCCGGAGTTCGCCCCGGACGTCCGTACCGCCCTGCCCGCCGGGATCGTGGCCATGGCATCGGCCGCGCGGCGGCTCCTGGACCCGGCGGGGAGCACCCCATGACCCGCCGGGGCGAGACGGCCCACGGGACGGGCTACGAGACGGCGTACGAGACGGCGCATGGCACCGGTTGCGAGATGGCGTACGGCACCGGCCACGAGACGGCGTACGGCACCGGCCACGTCGACCTGGTCGCCGTCCGTCGCGACGGCTCGGCCGCGACCGGCGAGACCACCGTCGTACGGCTGCTGAGCCTGCTGCCCGCGCACTGGCCGTGCACCCCCCGGTCGGTGGGCCCCGACCGGATCACCCTGCGCATCGGCCTCGACGGGGCCGTCGACCCGGACACGGTCCGCCGGGCCGTCGCGGACGCCCTCGCCGACCGGGCGCTGGACGGCTGGACGGAGGAGCCCTGACACCCGCGAACGCTCGGGTCGGGTCGGGCCGTGTTGCCGGGGTGGCGGGGGCCGGGGTGTGCGGGTCGGGCCGTGTTGCCGGGGTGGCGGGAGCCCGGGTGCCCGGACCCGGCAGTGTTCCCGGGGCGACGGGGGCCGGGGCTCGGACCCGGCAGTGTTCCCGGGGCGACGGGGGCCGGGGTGTTCAGATCCGGCCGCGTTCCCGGGGCGGCGGAAGCCAGGCTGCTCAGATCCAGCCGCGTTCCCGGGCCAGCAGCGCGGCGTGGGCGCGGCTCGCGGCGCCGAGGGTCTGCATCAGCTCGGCCACGTACCGCCGATAGGTGCGCACCGAGACGCCCAGTTCTCGCGCGCCCGCCTCGTCCTTGCCCACGGAACACATGGACACCAGAACCCGGCGCTCGGTCTCCGACAGCCGGTCCTCCGCCGCTCCCCCCGCCCCGCCCTCCGCCTGGGCGAGGTCCGCCGCCTGGTCCCAGATCTTCTCGAAGAGGGCGATGATGTTGCACACCAGGCCGCTGCGGTGCGCCAGCAGCGCGCCACGCGAGGTGTCGTGCGGGTCCAGCGGCACGAGCGCCGCCTTGCGGTCGTAGACCAGCAGCCGTTCGGCGCCGCGCTCCGTCACCCGGATCATCGCCCCGTGACCGGCCAGCTCCTTCAGATACGCGGCGGTCGCCGGATCCCGCAGGGCATCGCGGATCACCACGTTCCGGATCTTTACGCCGCGCCGCAGACACCGCAGATCCAGCGGGCGTGAGCGGGCGATGTTCTCCGGCGACAGCTTGGTGTACGGCTCCACGGAGAGGATCTCCTCCCGCGCGAAGAACGCGAGGTCGTCGATCCGGTTGCGGATCTGCGCGAGCCCCTCCAACTGCTCGATCCCTGCCGGGGGCGGCTTGCGGGTGTTCTGCTCCGCGCGCAGCCCGTCGATGACGTGCCGGGACCGGGTGACGCGCTGGAACTCCTGGTGCAGGGCGTGTAACCGCAGGTCGATCAGGCGTGCCACGGCGATCTCGGGATCGGTCGGGAAGACGCGCAGATCCGGTTCCTCGGGGTGGAGCAGCCCCAGTTCCTGGAGCCGGTCGACGTGGGTGCGCGCGGACGCCGGGGACGTGTGCAGCAGGAGGTGCAGATCGTCCATGGTGGTGCCGGGGTTGCGCAGGAAGTGCCGGTACGTCTCTTCCTCGGCCTCCGAGACTCCGAACACGGACATCTCGTTGTCGCCCACGTGTGCCCCCGCTGCCTGGTCCCCGTACGGCCGCACGCATCCCCGGAGGTCGACCGCCGGATCCGGTCTGCGGCTGCCGTACTGACTGCCCGTGCACCTGCTTGTGGAATCTTTCGGCCAAAGAGTAGACGCTGAGATCATTTCTGTGAGGGCCCCGAACACAACTGTGTGCGAGATGGAGGCGAACGGTGTGTGTCCCGCGACGAGCGGCCCTCCGCGCACGACGGACGGTCCGGGCGCCCGGCGGCCGGGACCACCCCGGCCCACGACACATTCCGGCCACGGCGCCGCGCAGCGACGCGCGCTCGCGGTGCCGGTGGCGGTGGCGGCAGCGGCAGCGGTGGCGTGCCGGGGGCCGGGGGCCGTGGGCCGTTCCGCGGTGATGCAGTCCCGGGCCCGCGAACCGGTCGGTGGCGGTGTGCGTTCTGGTCTTTTCCGCGCCCCGGTTGGTGGTGGTGTGCGTTCTGGTCTTTTCCGCGCCCCGGTTGGTGGTGGTGTGCGTTCTGGTCTTTTCCGCGCCCCGGTCGGTGGCGGCGTTCGCTCCGGTCCTTTCCGTAGCCCGGTCGGTGACGGTGTTCGCGCGGGTCTCTTACGCGCCCGGTCGGTGGTGGTGTTCACGCCGGTCCGTCCGTGGTGCGTTCGGCGGTGACGCTGTGCCGCGCCGGCTCCATGGTCCGTTCGGCGGTGGTGTCGCGCCGTCCACGGCCCGTCCGGAACCCGCCGCCCGCCCCGCCCCGGGGTGGAGCGCGGGCGCGGGGGCCCCGGCGGAGTCGTAGGCTGGTGGTCCCCGGCCCGTCCGGGGGTGGCTCCTGGACCGTGCCGGGCCCGGCACGCGCGGGCGCGACAGCGAGGGCCCGGCCACGGGCGGGCGCCCGTGGCGCCCTGTCGCCGCCCGTGCCCCGCCCGTGGCGCGGACCCGTCGACGAGGACCGCGCGCACCGCACGCGTTCCCGGCCCGGCCCGGAAGCCGCCCCCGCACACGTGTCGGGCCCTTCGCGTTGTCCCGCCCCTGGCAGCAGCCGGCTGCCGGGACCTGCCCTTCGTTAACCGGACGGAAGCCCTTCATGAGCCTGCACGGTCTGCTGGATGTCGTCGTACGTGACCCGGCGCTCGACGAAGCGGTGAAGGCCGCCGGCGATGGCCACCGGATGCATGTCGACCTCGTCGGCCCGCCCGCCGCCCGCCCCTTCGCCGTCGCCGCGCTGGCCCGCGAGACCGGGCGGACGGTGCTCGCCGTCACCGCGACCGGCCGGGAGGCCGAGGACCTGGCGGCCGCGCTGCGCACCCTGCTGCCGCCGGACACGATCGCCGAGTTCCCGTCCTGGGAGACCCTGCCGCACGAGCGGCTCTCGCCGCGCTCGGACACCGTGGGCCGCCGCCTCGCCGTGCTGCGGCGCCTGGCGCACCCGAGGGCGGACGACCCCGAGACCGGCCCGGTCTCGGTCGTCGTCGCGCCGATCCGTTCCGTGCTCCAGCCGCAGGTCAAGGGGCTCGGCGACCTGGAACCCGTGGCGCTGCGCATCGGCCGGAGCGCCGATCTCGGCAAGACCGTCGAGGCGCTCGCGGCGGCCGCGTACTCCCGGGTCGAACTGGTCGAGAAGCGTGGCGAATTCGCCGTGCGCGGCGGCATCCTGGATGTCTTCCCGCCGACCGAGGAGCACCCCCTTCGGGTGGAATTCTGGGGCGACGACGTCGAGGAGATCCGCTACTTCAAGGTCGCCGACCAGCGGTCGCTGGAGATCGCCGAGCACGGGCTGTGGGCGCCGCCCTGCCGCGAGCTGTTGCTCACCGACGAGGTGCGGGAGCGGGCCGCCGCGCTCGCCGAGGCCCACCCCGAGCTGGGCGAACTCCTCAACAAGATCGCGGAGGGGATCGCGGTGGAGGGCATGGAGTCCCTCGCCCCGGTCCTCGTCGACGACATGGAGCTGCTGCTCGACGTGTTGCCGAAGGGCTCGATGGCGCTGGTCTGCGACCCGGAGCGGGTCCGTACAAGGGCCGCCGACCTGGTCGCCACCAGTCAGGAGTTCCTCCAGGCGTCCTGGGCGGCGACCGCAGGCGGCGGAGAGGCCCCGATCGACGTCGGTGCGGCCTCGCTGTGGGGCATCGCGGACATCCGGGACCGGGCCCGTGAGCTGGAGATGATGTGGTGGTCCGTCTCCCCGTTCGCCGCCGGCGAGGCCGACGAGGCCGATGAGGGCGCCGACACGCTCAAGCTCGGCATGCACGCCCCGGAGGCGTACCGGGGCGACACCGCCCGCGCGTTCGCCGACACCAAGGGCCGGCTCGCCGACGGCTGGCGCACGGTGTACGTCACCGAGGGCCAGGGCCTGGCCTCCCGCACCGTCGAACTGCTGGGCGGCGAGGGCATCGCCGCCCGCCTCGACCCGGACCTGGCGGAGATCACCCCGTCCGTCGTCCACGTCTCCTGCGGCGCGATCGACCACGGCTTCGTGGACCCGGCGCTGAAGCTCGCCGTGCTCACCGAGACGGACCTCACCGGCCAGCGCACCGCCACCAAGGACCTGGGCCGGATGCCGGCCCGCCGCCGCAAGACGATCGACCCGCTGACGCTGGAGACCGGCGACTACATCGTCCACGAACAGCACGGCGTGGGCCGCTACATCGAGATGGTGCAGCGCACCGTGCAGGGCGCCACCCGCGAGTACCTCCTCGTCGAGTACGCCCCCGCCAAGCGCGGCCAGCCCGGCGACCGCCTGTACATCCCGACCGACCAGCTGGAGCAGGTCACCAAGTACGTCGGCGGCGAGGCGCCCACCCTGCACCGGCTCGGCGGCGCCGACTGGACGAAGACGAAGGCGCGCGCCAAGAAGGCCGTCAAGGAGATCGCCGCCGACCTGATCAAGCTGTACTCGGCCCGGATGGCGGCCCCCGGCCACACCTTCGGCCCGGACACCCCCTGGCAGCGCGAGCTGGAGGACGCCTTCCCGTACGCGGAGACGCCCGACCAGCTCTCCACCATCGCCGAGGTCAAGGAGGACATGGAGAAGTCCGTCCCGATGGACCGGCTGATCTGCGGCGACGTCGGCTACGGCAAGACGGAGATCGCGGTACGGGCCGCGTTCAAGGCGGTCCAGGACGGCAAGCAGGTGGCCGTGCTCGTCCCCACGACTCTCCTGGTCCAGCAGCACTTCGGCACATTCACCGAGCGCTACTCCCAGTTCCCGGTCAACGTACGCGCGCTCAGCCGCTTCCAGTCCGAGACCGAGTCCAAAGCAACTCTCGAAGGGCTCCGCGAGGGCTCCGTCGACCTGGTCATCGGCACCCACCGCCTCTTCTCCTCCGAGACCAGGTTCAAGGACCTCGGCCTGGTCATCGTCGACGAGGAGCAGCGCTTCGGCGTCGAGCACAAGGAGCAGCTGAAGAAGCTCCGCGCCAACGTGGACGTCCTCACCATGTCCGCGACGCCGATCCCCCGTACGCTCGAAATGGCCGTGACCGGCATCCGCGAGATGTCGACGATCACCACCCCGCCCGAGGAGCGCCACCCGGTCCTCACCTTCGTCGGCCCGTACGAGGAGAAGCAGATCGGGGCGGCGATCCGCCGTGAACTGCTCCGCGAGGGGCAGGCGTTCTACATCCACAACCGCGTCGAGTCGATCGACCGGGCCGCCGCCCGGCTCCGCGAGATCGTCCCGGAGGCCCGTATCGCGACGGCCCACGGCCAGATGTCCGAACAGGCCCTGGAGCAGGTGGTGGTGGACTTCTGGGAGAAGAAGTTCGACGTGCTGGTCTCCACGACGATCGTCGAGTCCGGCATCGACATCTCCAACGCCAACACCCTGATCGTGGAGCGCGGCGACAACTTCGGCCTCTCGCAGCTCCACCAGCTGCGCGGCCGCGTCGGCCGGGGCCGCGAGCGCGGCTACGCCTACTTCCTCTACCCCCCGGAGAAGCCGCTCACCGAGACCGCCCACGAGCGCCTCGCCACGATCGCCCAGCACACGGAGATGGGCGCGGGCATGTACGTGGCGATGAAGGACCTGGAGATCCGTGGCGCGGGAAATCTTCTGGGCGGCGAGCAGTCCGGCCACATCGCGGGCGTCGGCTTCGACCTGTACGTACGCATGGTGGGCGAGGCGGTCGCCGACTACCGGGCCTCCCTCGAAGGCGGCGTGGAGGAGGAGCCGCCGCTGGAGGTCAAGATCGAGCTGCCGGTCGACGCCCATGTCCCGCACGACTACGCCCCCGGCGAGCGGCTGCGTCTCCAGGCGTACCGCGCCATCGCCTCCGCCACCACGGAGGACGACATCAGGGCGGTCCGCGAGGAGCTCACCGACCGCTACGGCAAGCTGCCCGAGCCG
This sequence comes from Streptomyces sp. NPDC057697, assembly GCF_042799335.1. Taxonomy (NCBI): domain Bacteria; kingdom Bacillati; phylum Actinomycetota; class Actinomycetes; order Kitasatosporales; family Streptomycetaceae; genus Streptomyces; species Streptomyces sp. NPDC057697. The sequence continues at coordinate 244,286 of NZ_JBHVJA010000007.1, forward strand.
GTCGAGAACCTCCTCCTGGTCGCCGGCCTGCGCATGCTGGCCCGCGCCTGCGGCGTCGGCGAGATCGTCCTCCAGGGCCCGAACATCCGGTTCGCCCCGGTGGAACTGCGCGAATCCCAGGAGCTCCGTCTGAAGCGCCTGTACCCGCGTACGGTCATCAAACCCGCCGTCCACCAGATCCTGGTCCCCCGCCCCACCACCGCCAAGGTCGGCGGCAAGCCGGTCGTGGGGCGCGAACTGCTGGCGTGGACGGGGGAGTTCCTGACGACGATCCTGGGGTCGTAGTTCCTGGAGCGGTACGTGAAGAGGTCCCGCCGGACACCCGCCGGGACCTCTTCCTCGTCATGGGGTGGCCGGTCTTTTGAACGTGAGCCAGACGGTCTTGCCGACGACGTGGTGGTCGACGCCGAAATCGTCGGCGAGTTCACTGACGAGGTGTAACCCGCGCCCCGAGCAGGCGTCGTGGTCGGGGCGCCGGGGCGCCGGGCCGTCGGGAGACCGGAGCCGCTGTCGCGAACCTCCAGCCGCACCAGCTCCTCGTCCCCGTGGAGAACGACGCGGAATTCGCGTCCCGGTGGTACGCCGTGCAGCAGCGCGTTGGTGGCCAGTTCCGAGACGCACAGCTTGATGTCCTCGATCAGAGGGTGGAGTTTCCACTCGATGAGGACGCCGGTGACGAATTCGCGTGAGGCGCCAACTGAGGTGCGCCTGCGGGGGAATCGCCGTTGCTGCGACAGGGACACGGCGGTTCACCGCCTTGCTCGCGGGCCGCTGCGCGAAGCGGCCCTGTTATCTGCGGCAAGGGGAATCCGGTGCCCGTCCTGCTGCTGCCGACCGGGAAGGCGCTGACCGTCCGGACGGCGGCCGACGCTGCGCGGCGTTGTTGGCGAGGGTGGTGTCGTCCTTTCCGGCCTTGATCTCCTGGCAGACGTTGAGGGCCTTGCCGATGGCCTTGGCCTGGTCGGCGGCGAGGGCGGGGTCGACGGCCTTGAGGGCGGCGATCAGCCCGGCGGTCTGGGCGACGTCGGGCGACGGGACGCTGCCGACGGCCGGTGCGCCGGCGGCGGCCGGTGCGCTGGATGCCGGGGAGGCGGCGCTGCTGGCCGGGGCCGCGCTGGTGGTGGCGGGTGCGGGCGCGACGGGGGCGCTGCTGGTGGCGGAGGCGCTGCCGCTGCCGTCGTCGTCGCAGGCGGTCAGGGTGAGGAGTGCGGCGGCGGTCAGGCCGACCGTGAGAAGTCGGAGTCTCATGACTGACGCGGTGTCAGCAGCGAGGGTGCGGCGGTGCCGTTGTCGCTGGACCGTGACGAGGCCATGGCGCGGCCGGGACGGGGAGTCGGCGGTCGGCGCGCACGGGCGGAGCGTCTGTGCGCGCATGCTCCGCCGACGCCACGGCCCTGCGCCCCACCGGCAGGAGCCCTTCCCCCCACCGGTAGGAGCCCTCCCCCCCACTCCCCTCCCCGCACGCGCCCCTCGGAAAAGTCCAGCAGCGGCCCGGAGGGGCGGGCGTCCAGCCGGTGCGCCGCGGTCGACGGACTGCCCGGCACCGGCCCCTGGGTCACTCGGCCGGTGCGCGGGCCGAAGGGCCCGGTCGCTCAGGTTCTGCCGGGTTTGCCCGTCGAGACCAGCAGGAGGACGGACGAGCCCGGTGCCACCGGTTCTGCGCCGCCCCGGGGCTGACTGCTGATCACCTGCCCGGCGGGAGCGTTCCAGTCCGTGTGCCGCATGATCGTGCAGCTCAGTCCGAGTCCGCGCAGCAGGCTTCCGGCCTGCTCGACCGGCATGCCGGCCAGGTCCGGCAGCGCGATGCCCGCTCCCGTGGTCTGCTCCTTTTTCTGTCCCGGAGTCGCATCGGCGCTTCCGCTCTTGGGGGTGCCGGTGGCGAGCGGGGTGCACGCCCCGTTCGCCGGTGAGGACAGGGACGGGGAGGCGCCGGGCGCGGACGGCACGGGCTTCAGCGCGAAGAACCCCACCGTGGCGCACGCCAGCACGCAGCACGCCGCAGCGGTGCCGAGGAGCGCCCGGCGGGTGCGGCTGCGGCTGACGGCTCGCTCGATCGCGGCCGCGTCGACGACCGGAGCCGTCGGCCCGTCGGCGAAGGAGGCCACCGCGGCACGCAGCTCGGCTTCGAGGTCCGGCTCGAACGGGGCCGGTCCTGACGACGTGTTCCTCACTTCGTACCTCCGAAAGCGGCCGACGGCGTGTGCGGCGCCTGGGCGCCCGATACGGAATCGCGCAGCTTGGCCAGGCCGCGGGCGAGCTGGGACCTCACCGCACTCGAAGAGATGTCCAGGACGTCGGCGATCTGCTGGGTGTCCAGATCGTGCAGGTAGTACAGGACCACCACGCTGCGCATGCCCATCGGCAGCCCGAGCAGTGCCTCGATCAGTTCCGCGCGCAGATCCACCTGCCCGAACCGGTCCCGGGGGTCGGCCGTCTCGGGCACCCCCGACAGTCCGGGGCGCTCGCCCCGGCGCGACAGCCGCCGCCAGCGGTCGTTGGCCAGGTTGACCAGCACTTTGCGCACGTACGCCTCCGGCGAGTCCGCCACCGCGACCTTCCGCCACTGTCGGCACGCCCGCTCCAGCGCCTCCTGCACCAGATCCTCGGCCACGTGCACGTCACCGGTCAGCGCATATGCGGCGCGGAACAACGCTCCCGACCGCTGTGCGACGAACTCCGTGAATCCGATGCCCGGACCGCTCCTGCGAAACCTCACCTGCCGACCTCCTCTCCTCGTTCCGTTCCGATCACTGCCCCCATGACGGCGGAACGGGGCCGGGTGCTGCACCGAGCCGCCGGTAGTGACGTGAATCACAGCCGGGACGGAAGGGTGTCCCAGGATCTCGCGCCGCTGCCGCCCGGGGTGCGGGCGGGGCCCGGCGAAGCGGAGGGCCGCCGGGCGGGCGGCCCGCAGTCGGCCGAGAAGAACGGGGGCGCCTCTTGCCAGATACTACGGTGACCGTACTACGGTGTGCCGGGTGAAGAACAAACGCTCCATGCAGGAGCCGACCTTCCTCCTCCTCACCGCACTCGCCGACCGGCCGCGCCACGGCTACGCGCTCGGGGACGAGGTCGCCGCGATCTCCGACGGGCGGGTGCGACTGGGCGCAGGCAGCCTCTACGGCACCCTTGACCGCCTGCTGGCTGAGGGGCTGATCCGCGTCGAGCGCGAGGAGACGGTGGACGGACGCCCCCGACGCGTGTTCACCCTCACCCCGGACGGAGAACAGTCGCTCAGGACCGAGGCCGACCGCCTGCGCTCCGCCCTGCGCGAGGCGGACCGCCGCCTGGCGGCACCCCGGACCCGTTCCGCAGGAGGCTCGGCATGACCTCGAAGCACCCCTGAACGCCTGGCTTCTCCGGCGGGCCCTCGCGCTCTACCCGTCCTCGTACGGCACCGGCGCGCTCGCGGAGGTGACCGACTTCGCCGCCCGCCGGATCGCTCTCCGGTCCGGCCGGAGGGCTGCGCGAGGTGGCCGATGTCGCCGGGCACGGAGTCCGGGTCCGGCTCGGCCTGGTCTCCCACCGCCCGACGGGCCGGGCGTTCGCCACCGCGGCGCCGATCGCCGCCCTGCTCGCCGGAACCTACGCGGCAGCCTCGGTCGTGCGCGACGTGCGAACCGCCTTCAGCCCCGAGACCCACGGCTCCTCCACCAGCGGCTTCCCCGACGGAGGCCCGCTCCTGGCGGCGGTCTCGTTCCTCGTCCCGGCCGCGCTCACGGCCTGCGCGGTGGTGGCCGACCGCTGGTCCGCCGCACGGGTCCTGGCCCTGCTGGCCGCCGCTTCGGCGGCACTGTTCTGCCTGCTGTCCTACACCGGGCCGCTCGGCCCGGACCGAGCCGCAGCAGCCGGACTCGGCCTCGGCCCGCGCGGGTTGGGGCTGATCACGCTCAACACCCTGATCCTCCTGCTCGCCCCGCCCGACCGGGAGCGCCGCATCCGGAGCGAGAGATCGTATGACCGGCTATGCGCTCGCCCCGCCCGACCGGGAGCGCCGCCCCGGCACCGGGCCTTCGCCGCCGCCCCAGGGATGGGCCGTGGTGACGACCCGGCAGGCGTCGAAGACGAACAACGGGCGGCGGAAGACCGCCACCAGGCTGCGCAGCGGGTGCCGGACCACGTCCGGCACCCGCTGCCGGGAACGGGGGGCCATCCCTGCGGGCGCGGGGAGCAGTCGCGCATCCGGCGCAGCGCCTCGTCGGCCTGGGGGCCATCCCCGCCCGCGCCGGGGCGCCGTAGAACGCCCCGTACCGGGACGCCTGCTCATCCGTCAGAAACTCGACCGCCACAACGGCCTTCCGAAGATCGACAACATCGACCCGCGAAGGTTGGAGCCCACGATCAGCCCAGGTCAACGGCCTCCGGAGACCGGCCCGGCCTTAGAAGCCGTTGTCGTACCGAAGGTGATCGCTGAGTTTCTGCTGGTCAGGAGTGAGGGCGGCGTCTCGGCGGCAGGGATGACGTGTCGTGTCGTCGCTTCGCTGGAGGTGCTTGGTGCCGTCGGTCATGGGGTTGCTGGAGGAACGGGAACGCGCGGCCCGACAGCGGGTTGAGGGTCTCCAGGCGGAACTTCGGGACGCGGAAGCCGCCTGGGAGCGGTTCGTGATCGCCCGTGAGACGGTCTCGCAGGTCCTGGCGGAGCCTGACGAAGGCGTGCAGGCTCCGGTCGCCGGGGCCGAGCGGGCTGTGCCGGCGGCGGGTGCGGTGCCCGGCTCGGTGGTGCCGGTGTGGCGGGCAGGGCTCGACGCCACCATCCTCGCGCCGGACTACCGGCGGATCATGGACATCGTCGCGGGACGGGGCGAGGCGGTGGACTGTCGGCAGCTCGCCTCGGCGCTCGGCCTGGAGCCGCTGCCGGCGAAGGTCGAGGGAGTGCGGTCGAAGGCCAAGCGCCTGGCCGCGCGGGGCTGGCTGGCCGAGGAGAGTCCGGGGATGTTCAGCAGCGTCGACGGGCGAGGCGGCGGCTCATGACCATGCTCATCGACCACCAGATCATGGTCTCCGAACTGTCGGTGCGGGCCTCGTAGTCACGGGCCAGGCGGCGTGAGCGCATCAGCCACGCGAATGTCCGCTCGACCAGCCACCTCTTGGGCAGCACTACGAACCCCGAAGCGTCGTCGCTGCGCTTGACCACCGTCAGCGCGAAGCGCAGAACACTTCGGGCGAAGTCGACAAGCTTTCCCGTGTAGCCGCCGTCCGCCCACACCAGGGCGATCCGCCAGTGCCGCCCGCGCAGTGCGGCCAGCACCCTCTGCCCGGCCTCGCGATCGGTGACCGAGGCCGCGGTGACCATCACGACGAGCAGTAGGCCGAGTGTGTCGACCACGATGTGTCGCTTGCGCCCGTTCACCTTCTTCCCGCCGTCGAAGCCCCGCGTCGCGGCGGGCACGGACGTGGCCCCCTTCACCGACTGCGCGTCGATGACGCCAGCGGTCGGCTCCCGGTCACGACCCGCAGCCTCGCGGACCCGGTCCCGCAGCCGGTCGTGCAGTTCCCGCGTGAAGCCCTTGTCCCGCCACCTGCGCCAGAAGGCGTAGACCCGGTCCCAGACGGGGAAGTCGGCCGGCATGGCCCGCCACTTGATCCCGTTGTCGACCAGGTAGCGCACCGCGTCGATCATCTGTCGGTGGCAGTAGCCCTCCGGCTGCCCGCCCCTGCCCTCCAGCCATCCCGGCACCGGCAAGGACACACGGACTTCGGCCCACTCGGCGTCCGTCATGTCGGACGGATAGGTCCGCGCCCGCTCGGGACGGTCGGCCGCATTTCCGAACCGGTGAGCGAGGCAATCACACGACCGGGGAACCGAGTTGGACTCCACGGGCAGGACAGCGCAAGACTGCAACATGAGGGCCTCCTGGGCTTCGGGCTTCGACAATCCCGAGCTGACCAGGAGGCCCTACCTTCATGCACGCTCCCACTGAGGATCACCCGACCGAGCTGCACTCATCGAACCGACGCTCACCATGATCGGTACGACAACGGCTACTCATGCCTTACGGCGCCCCATGGCCTCTGAGCTGCGCTTTTGGCTACTCAACCCCAGATAACGGACGCAGGCGGTGGCCGAGTTGAAGCAGAAGATGAGCGAGGCAGCGTAAAATCTGTCTTCGCACCGCATCGGTTCAGTCTGTGTCGGCCAGCCACTGGTCGATGAGCGCCTTGCCAATCGAATCGATCCGGTACGGGCCGCCGAGAGCAGCGTCCGCCAGCCGCGCGCGCAGTTCCGCGGCCGTGAACCAGCGTGCCTCCACCACTTCCACGTTGTCCACATCGATCGCGTCGGAAAGGGCCTCGGCGCGAAACCCGATCATCACCCCCGCCGGGAACGGCCACCCCTGGGAACCCTGGTAGGTCACCGCACCCACGGTGACGCCGGCTTCCTCCCGCACCTCGCGGCGCACCGTGTCCTCGAAGCTCTCGCCGATCTCGACGAACCCGGCCAGGGTGCTGAAGCGGTTCGGGCCGGATGCCGCATGGCGGCCGAGCAGGCAGCGCCGGGGCGTGCCCGGAAGCTCGACTAGCACGATCACGGCCGGTTCGATCCGCGGGAACAGCAGCTTCCCACAGTTCTGGCAGGTCCGCAGGTGGCCACCATTGCAGGACCGGGCCGGGCCCCCGCAGGCGCCACAAAACCGCTGATTGCGGTTCCAGTGCAGAATTCCCCGCGCGTACGCCAGCAGACCCGCTTCGTCCGGCGTGATGGTGGGAACCATCGCCCGCACGTCCAGCATCCTGTCCGCGCCGGCCAGCTCGACGGCGCTCTCCCGTTCGAGCCCGGACACATCAGCCGCGAACACCGCCCTCTCGCCTTCGAGGCCGAGCAGCACCCGGTCGCCGGCCGCGACGAGGATGTCCCTCGCCTGGGCCAAGGGCAGCCGCAACGGCGTTTCGTTTCGCACCAGGCACTGGTCCTGCCACAGGGGAATGACCTGGGTACTGGCCCTGGTCAGCAGTGCCTCGATCCAGTCCGAGTCTCCGCGCCGATCAACGACACGGTCGAGCCCCAACCCGCTGTAGTACACCGTTCCTCCTGGATCACAGTGTCCGCCTGTCCTCGACAGTAGCGGATACGTCCGCCGACACCCTCCGCAGCCAGAACTTGCCTAAGAAGCCGTTGTCGTACCGAAGTTGATCGCCGAGTTTCCGCTGGTCAGGAGTGAGGACGGCGTTTCAGCGGCAGGAATGGCACGTCATGTCGTGGCTTCGGTGGAGGTGCTTGGTGCCGTCGGTGATGGGGCTGCTGGAGGAGCGGGAACGTGCGGCCCGGCAACGGCTTCGGGCTTCGACAATCCCGAGCTGACCAGGAGGCCCTACCTTCATGCGTGCGCCCACTGGAGATCACCCGACCGAGCCGCACCAGTCGAACCGATGCTCACCGTGATCGGTACGACAACGGCTTCTTAGCGCACGATCTGGCATGGATGTTCCTCAACCCCCAGGTCCCGGTCCGTGAGATACCCAAGTAGGCTTCGAGAGCCTCCTTGATCACTTCATAGGGCGAAGAGTCGGTTCGGCGCGCGTGATCATGAAGCCATTCCTCCAGGTCCGCCGGCAAGTATTTGGCGCGATTATCAAGATTCTCCAGCCTCGTCACCCACCGGCAATTATCTGGACTGTAACCCAGATTGTTGTCAATCCGGTCGATCTCCTTTCCGTCCATGTAGTCGCTGGCTAGCGCCCAGTCTCGAAAAGTGACAAAGTCCTGCCACTCATCACAGACAGTGACGCCTTTGAGTGAATAGCGGTGCGCATGTCGATGGGTGGTGTTTTTGCAGCGGTATTTCATAGATGCCCAGACGCCGTAAAGGCGGGTCTTGTGATCGCCATGTGTTGTAGTGCGGGCCCTTGTCGTCTCGCTGGCAAGGCATCCGCAACTGCGGGTGTTTCCGGACCTGAGGCTTGAGAGCCGAATTTCCTTGCGCGTTCGTTTCTCGCATGAGCATTCAACGAGGACCCGCGGAATCCACTCGCCTCTGCGACTCTGGCGCCTGTCGAGGAACTCGATGATCGTCAGCCGCTCATGGACGTCGCCGACGGCGGCCGGTGGGCGCTTCGCTGCCCCCTTGCGCTCACTGGCCATCGCCGCCTCCTGCCTGCCGGTTCGCTTCACGGTGGGCTTCCAAGGATCGGCGGATCACGGTGCAGGTGTCGGTGCCGTCGCGGGCTGCCCGCGCTTCGAGCGCCTCATGCAGTGGGGCTGGGAGAAACCTGCTTCGGTTCATGAGATTCTCAAGGTCGGTGACCCACCGGCAGTTCTCCGGGGTGTAACCCAAGTCGTTGTTGATCCGGTCGAGTTCCAGACCCTCTTGATATCCACTCTCCTCTGCCCACCGGGCGAAGGTGAGGAAGTTCTCCCAGGCTGGATCTACCATGACTGCTATGTCACGGCCACCATATGTGGGATATTTTTCCGACTTTGGATTTCCGCATCGCTCTCGCATGCTGGTCCAGACACTGTGAAGGCGACTGCGGGATTTTCCGTGATATCGGTATCTTTCATAGACCTGAACCTGACCGTTCCATACTCTCTCGACATGGATTCGGGCTTCCGGGTCGCCATCAACGCTCGCGTAACAGTAGCCGCAGGCGGACGTTTTCAGCTTCTCCAGCGCATCCTCCCGGACATGCTTTTCTCTCTTGCAGGCCGTGCAGCGGGCGGGGACAAAAAACCGGTTCCGCTTGGCTGACTGCCCGCTGCGGCCCGTCAAGAGCTTCGGGAACGACGGCCCGGTCACCTCGTGGATGCCGAGCACGCTGCCGACCGGCAGGTCCTCACGTTTCCTTGCAGGCAATGCAACTCCCCTCAGTGATAGCGGACTTGATCAGGCATGGGCGCTGTCTCGCCATCTTTCCGCAGGGCAGTGACGATGGCCGGGGCGACCGCCTCGGGGTCATTCGGAGCGTGGTAGGCCGATGGCGATGACGGCTCCGGTCTGTGTGTCCAGCTGCCGGTGGAGGGCTTCGTTGTCGTGGTGGAGGGCGGCGATGACCGTGGCGGAGGCGTCGAGTCGTCCCAGGAGCCGGGTCTGCTCTCGCTTGAGATTCCTCAACTCTGGGTTTAGTTCGTGGAGTTCGTCATCGCGCCGGGCTTCGCCGGGGGTGCGGGCGTCGGTGGCGGCCGTGCGGTGGTCCCATTCGGCGAGGATGCGGTGGGCCCGGTTCATCGTGGCCCGGCGGACGCCGGCGTGGCACGGCGATGGAGGCACGCCGGAAGATCCCCGGCGGCACGCCGATACTCCTCGCCGAACTGGGCTACCCGCCCCGGCTCAGTGTGGACCGGGTCTCCGCCCGGATTCCCGCACAGGAGCAGTGCCGGGCCCTGCGGCTGCCCGGTGACCTGCCGGTGCTCCGCACCCTGCGTGTCGTCTACAGCGACAACGACCGGCCCATCGAGGCGACCGTCATGGTCAAAGCGGGGCATATGTACGAGCTGCAGTACGAGTTCACAGCCGAGTGAGCGCCGCAGGAGGCGGGGGAGGTGCGGGAGCCGTCAGTCGGCGACCTCCCGGGCCACCCGTTCCAGCCGGGGGCGGAATCGTACATCTGGGTAACGTACATGGATGTGCCTCAAGTGACTGGTGGCTCGGCCGGTGTGATTCAGGCCGCAATCTCCCGAAGCGTCGGCATGTGCATGCCCGCGAGGAGAAGGCATCCGTAGGATTCCCGGATTCAGCTTTCTCCCCGTCAGGACGGTTTCGAGTGATATCCCCCCGTGCTTCCCGAGTGATGCTGCCCGCCCTCAGCGTGGCCGCGGTGCTGGCCCTGTCCGGCTGCGACCCGGAGTCCTCGCCCTCCAAGGGGGACGGCGGTGGGCGGGCCGTCACCGGATTCGGGGCCAGCCCGCTCGACAACGCCGACGGTACGAAGCCCGGCCTCGCGCCGCTCACCTCCGAGGCGGACCGGGCGGCCGGGCGGAAGGTCATCGAGAAGGTGACGACGAAGGGCCGGGGGCCGAAGACCGGTTACGCGCGGGACAAGTTCGGCTACGCGTGGAAGGACTCGGTCGACGGGATACCGCTCGCGAGGAACGGCTGCGACACCCGTAACGACCTCCTCGCCAGGGACGGCAAGGACGTGAAGTTCCGGTCCGGTTCGGACTGTGTGGTCGTGTCGATGACCCTCAAGGACCCGTACACCGGCTCGACCATCGACTGGCGCAAGCAGCAGGCCACCAAGGTCCAGATCGACCACGTCATGCCCCTCTCGTACGACTGGCAGATGGGCGCCGCGCGCTGGAACGAGGCCAAGCGGCAGCAGATCGCCAACGACCCGCTCAACCTCATCCCGGTGGACGGCCCGGCCAACAACGCCAAGCGCGACTCGGGGCCGGCCTCCTGGCTGCCGCCGTACAAGCCGGTCCGCTGCTCGTACGCGGTGCGGTTCGCGCAGGTGTCCCTGAAGTACGAACTGCCGGTCACCACCGCCGACAAGAAGGCGATGCTGGAGCAGTGCGGCGGGTGACCGTCCGGGCGGGCCGCTGACGGGGCGGGTGCCGGACGGGCGGAACCCGCCCCGGGGCGGGGCGGGTTCCGGTGGGCCGGTGGTCCGGGGGCTTCAGGTCCTCGGCGCGTTCGCCGTGAACGGCTGGTCGAACGCGGAGAATTCGACTGTCGCGGGGGTGGAGCCGCCGCCTCCCGTTCCGCCGTGCGGGAGGCGCAGCTCCAGCTTCAGCAGGAAGGGCTTGCCGGTGGTGGCGATGGCCGCCGTCCATTTCCCCTCGGCTGCTTTGCCGGTGACCGTCAGGGCGGGGGCGTCGGAGCCGGGGGCGGTCGTCCTTCCTTTGCGGGCCGTTCCGCTCTGCGGTGCGAAGGGGCCGAGGAAGGTCTCCCGGTCGCAGTAGCGTTCGGCCAGCTCCGCGTGGTGGTCGCCGGGGGCGGGCTTCGTCCAGCGGCCTGCGCGGCCGGCGGTATCGGTGGCGGTTTTGGCGGTGGCGGCGGGGGCTGTGGCGGTGGTTCCGATGTCGGATCTGATACGGACCGTGCCGCCCGTCCGCACCAGCTCCAGAGTGCCGGTCGCGCCCAGGGAGAGCGTGACCGTGCACGCGCCCCTGATGTCCGTGGCCACGAACGCCTCGACCGGGCCCTCGGGGGAGGTCGTCTCCACCGCCATGCGTACCGACTTGGCGGCCCGGGTCGCCGCGAGGGCCTTGTTGACGACCTCGGGGCCGGTCAGCCGCGCATAGGGGGCGGTGGAGTCGGGGGCGTCCTCCGGAAGCATGCCGCAGGCCGTCGCGAGGGCGAGGGCGGTCGCGGCACTCAGGGCAGCCGTCGAGGCGCGGGCGAGAAGGCGCATGGTGGGCGGCTCCGGTCTCTCCGGTTCGTTCTGTCCGGTTCGCGTTCTGTGCGGTGCGTTCTGTGTGGTGCGGCCTCTGTGGTGCGGCCTGTGTGGTGCGGCCTCTGCGGTTCGTTCTGTGTGGTTCGTTCTGGCCGGGTCCGGGAGGACGGTCAGAGCTTCAGGTCCCACTGGGTGGCGTCGTACGTGAAGCCGGGGTTGACCTCGACCGTCAGGTCCTTGGCGTCCGCCGGGGCGTCGAAGGCGAACTGGACCGTGACCTTCTTGCCTGGCAGGACCGTGCCGCTGAAGCCCGCGCCGACCTTGTTGTCGAAGATCTGCTCGGCGTCCACGCCGTCCTTCCCGGCCCGCGCCGAGACGCTGACCAGCGCGGAGTCGAACTTCTCCTTGCCCGCGTTCTCGATGACGACGGCGACCCGGTAGGCCTTCTTGCCCTTGGTGTGTCCGGCGGCGTAGGCGTCCGGGGTGTACGAGGTGGCGTCGCCGACCGTGACCGTCAGATCGTCGTCGTACACGGCCGAGTCACCGGCCTCCAGCGCCTTGCCGGTGTCCTTCTTCTTCGCGTCGTCCTTGCCCTTCGCGGAGTCGTCGCCGGGCTTCGGCTTCGCGGAGGCCGTGGTGTCCGACACCGCCTTGTTGAGGTCGTCCACGGCGTCCCCCACGGCCTTGAACGTGATCACCGCACCCACCACCGCCAGGATCAGCGCGATCAGGCCGAGCACGGCGCCGAAGGTGGTCACGCCCTTGTTGGTGGCCTCGCCGCGCTTCGCCCGGCCCCGGCCCGCCAGGCCGAGGATCAGGGCGATGAGGCCGAGGACGCCGGCCAGCCAGAACAGGAACGGGACCAGGCCGGACACGGCGCCGATGACACCCAGGACGAGAGCGGCGATGCCCAGTCCGTTGCGGGCCGGGCGCGTCCCCGGCATCTGGGCGGGGGCGTACGGCTGCTGGGGCTGCGGGGACTGCGGCGGCTGCGTGAACTGGGACATGGCTGTGCCCTCCGGCAAAAGCGGAAATGGATGGTGAGCGGCCTCGTGCACCGCTCCGGTGTTGCGATGGGTCAATCACAGCAGAGCTTGTGAACCGAGTCAACACGGTTCATCGTGAAGGGGTTGGTGCACGCTGTGAATCGATGTCGTGTGAACCGGGTCGGTATGCTCGCCGACAAGCCAGTACCGGGACGAGCGCCAGGACCAGGGAGACAGTCAGTGCCGGAGAACTCGACAGAGGTGACCGCGGCCGGGATCGCACGGCTGGCCGGAGTGGGGCGCGCCGCGGTCAGCAACTGGCGCCGCCGCCACGCCGACTTCCCCAAACCCGTCGGGGGCACCGAGACGAGCCCGTCCTTCGACCTGTCCGAGGTCGAGCAGTGGCTCCGCGACCAGGGCAAACTCGCCGAGGTCCCGCTGCGCGAACGGGTCTGGCAGCAGCTCTCCGGGCACCCCGCCGGTCCGGTCCCCGCCCTGGTCCACACCGGCTGCGCCCTGCTGCTCCTGCGAACCTCCCCCCACGCCTGGCCGGAGATCACCGCCGCGTCCGACGAAGGGATGGCCGGCGTGCTCTCCCTCGCCGTCGACAAGGCGCTCACCGCCCGCTTCGGCCCGGCGGAAGCCGGACGGGCCGTCCACGCCCCGAGCCCGGCCGAACTGCTCCCCTCCGTACCGCTGCTCCGCGCCGCCGCCGAACTCGCCGCGGAGACCGGGGCCCAGGAGACCTTCGAGTTCCTGCTCGGACGTCAGCTGGACGCCAACCCCCGCCAGTACACCCTCACCCCGCCCGGACTCGCCGAGCTGATGGCCGCCCTGGCGGAGACGGCGGAGCGGCCCGCTCGCACGGTCCTCGACCCGGCCGCGGGCACCGGAGCCCTGCTGCGCGCCGTCGGCCGCCCGGCCGCCCTGTACGCCCAGGAGGCCGATCCCGACCTCGCCGCGCTCACCGCGCTGCGACTCGCCCTGCACACCGACACCGGCTGCGCCCTGGCGGCACGGACCGCCGACACCCTGCGCGCCGACGCCTTCCCGCAGCTCGCCGCCGACGCCGTGCTCTGCCACCCGCCGTTCAACGAACGCAACTGGGGCCACGACGAACTCGCCTACGACCCGCGCTGGGAGTACGGTTTCCCGGCCCGCACCGAGTCCGAGCTCGCCTGGGTCCAGCACGCACTGGCCCATCTGCGCGAGGGCGGCACCGCCGTGCTGCTGATGCCCCCGGCCGCCGCCTCACGCCGCTCCGGCCGCCGGATCCGCGCCGATCTGCTGCGCCGCGGCGCCCTGCGCGCCGTCATCGCGCTCCCGGCCGGGGCCGCGCCCCCGTACGGCATCCCGCTCCACCTCTGGGTGCTCCGCAAGCCCGGCAGCGGTCGGCACCCCTCGCCCGAACTGCTGCTCGTCGACACCGCCGAACCCGCCGAATCGCCTTCGGCGGGCCCGGCGCAGGCCGCCCCCACGGGCGGGCGCGACCGGCTCGACTGGCAGGCCGTGCACCGCGCCGTCCTCGCCGCCTGGCAGTCCTTCGAGGGCCCCGGACGTGCCGACCGCCCCGGACGTGCCGATCACGCCGAACGCGCCGAACGCGCCAGCCACGCCGACCGCCCCGGCCACGTCGAACGCGCCGACCACTCCGCCCGCCCCGGCACCGGCCGCGCCGTGCCCGTCATCGAACTCCTCGACGACGACGTGGACCTGGCCCCCGCCCGCCATCTGCCGCCCGCCGCCGCGGGCGGACCCGCCGAGCTGATCCGCGTACGGGAACGTCTCACCGAGACGCTCGGCCTCACCGGCACCCTCACCCCGCCCGCCGTGACCCCCTCCGACCCGGCCCACTGGCCGCTCACCACCGTCGGCGAACTCGCCCGCGCCGGCGCCCTCCAGCTCCGTACCGGCGGCTCCGGCACCGGCCAGGGCCCCGTCCTCACCGAACACGACGTCCTCGGCTCCGCCGCCCCCTCGGGAAGCCTGCCCGCCGACGGACCCCCCGAGGAGCCCGTACTCGTCGAACCGGGCGATGTCGTCGTCCCCGTGCTCGGCGGCGGCTCCGTCGCCCGGGTCGTCGACGACGCCACCGCGGGCGCCGCGCTCGGCCGCAACCTCCAGCTGCTGCGCCCCGATCCGGCCGCCCTCGACCCCTGGTTCCTGGCCGGGTTCCTGCGCGGCACCGCCAACAACCGCCAGGCCAGCAGCTACGCCTCCACCGCCACCCGGCTGGACGCCCGCCGCCTCCAACTGCCGCGCCTGCCGCTCGCGGAGCAGCAGCGGTACGGGCAACGGTTCCGGGCCCTGGCCGAGTTCGAGGACGCCCTCAGACTGGCCGGACGGCTCGGCGGACAGCTCGTCCAGGGGATGTACGACGGGCTGACGGACGGCACGGTCGCGCCGGGGTGAGCTGAACCACAGCGGATCCGTACAACCCGGGGCCGGTTGTCGGTGTCGCCCTTTACGCTCGGTCTGCGTGCACGGAGCGTGTGCGCGGATGTTCAACGACCAGGTCTCCAGGAGCAGCCATGTACGCCCCGGGTCATCCGCCGACGCCGCCGCGCCGGGTTCCCAGCCGGGCCTGGATCGTCTCCATGCGGGTGCTGTTCGTCGTGCTCTCGGTGGGCTCGGTCGGGATACTGCTGTGGAGCCCGCTGCTCCGCCTCGCGATCGTGCGCCGCAGGGCGTCCGACTGGTGGCTGACCGGGGCCGGGTTCGTCTTCGTCTGCGTGCTCATCCCGATCCTCGGCCGGGACGGCAACGACGAGCCGACCGGCATCGACAACGTCCTCATCCCGCTGCTGCTGGTGACGATGCTGGGCTCGATCGCGTACTACCTGGTCGGAGACGTCCGCCACTACGAACGGCTGACGAAGCAGCACCCGATGGTCGGCTACTCCGCCGTCCCGCCTGCGCCGGGGTACGGATACGGGTACCCGTACGCGCCCACGGTGCCGACGCGGATGCCCTCGGCCGTGCCCATGCCCGCCCCAGTGCCCCGGCCGGCCGCCCCGGCGCCCGTGCCGCCGGTACAACCGGCACAACAGTCCCAGCAGCCGCAGCCGCAGCCATCACCTCAGCAACAGCAACAACCTCATCCCCACCCCCACCCGCACCCCCACCGCATCGACCAGGTCCGCGCCGAACTCGACGAATTGAGCGACTACCTCCGTAAGGAGGAGGGCCGGTGAGCGGCCGTCTCATCGGCGGGCGGTACCAACTGGCGACCATCCTCGGCCAGGGCGGCATGGGCCAGGTCTGGACGGCCTACGACCAGCGCCTGGACCGCCGCGTCGCGGTGAAGCTGCTCCGCCCCGACCGGGTCACCGGCCCCGTCGACGGCGAGGCCGCCGACGAGCTGCGCCGCCGCTTCGTCCGCGAGTGCCGGGTCACCGCCCAGGTCGACCACCCTGGCCTGGTCACCGTCCACGACGCGGGCAGCGACGGCGACGACCTGTTCCTCGTCATGCAGTACGTCGAGGGCGCCGACCTCGCCGACCACCTCGCCGAGCACGAGCCGTACCCCTGGCAGTGGTCCGTCGCGGTCGCCGCCCAGCTCTGCGCCGTCCTGTGCGCCGTGCACGCGGTGCCGATCGTCCACCGCGACCTCAAGCCCCGCAATGTGATGGTGCGCCCGGACGGCACCGTCACCGTCCTCGACCTGGGCGTCGCCTCCGTCCTGGACACCGACACCACCCGGCTCACCCACACCGGTTCACCGATCGGCTCCCCGGCCTACATGGCCCCCGAGCAGGCGATGGGCGGCGCCGTCGGCCCGTACACCGACCTGTACGCCCTCGGCGTCCTCCTTCACGAACTGCTCAGCGGGGACGTGCCGTTCTCCGGGTCCACCGCCCTCGGCGTGCTGCACCGCCACCTCTACGAGCCGCCGCTCCCGGTCCGCCGGATCAGGCCCGACATCCCCGAGGCGCTGGAGACCCTGGTGCTGCGGCTGCTCGCCAAGGACCCGCAGCACCGCCCGTCCGGCGCCCAGGAGGTGTACGAGCACCTCGCCCCGCTGCTCCCGCCGCCGGGCACCGCACTCCGTACCGGACCGCTCGACCCGACCCGCCCCTTCCTCCGCCCGCACGCCCCCTGGCCCGACCGCGCCTCCGCCCCGCCCCCGCCACCGGCCCCGCCCGCCCCCGCGGCCGCCCGGCCCGATGTGGCCGCCGCCGTCGACGACGTCAAGAGGCTGCTCGGCGAGGGCCGGATCACCCAGGCCGTGGACATCCTCGGCTCGATCCTCCCGGTCGCCGCCGCACAGCACGGCGAGGACTCCGCCGTCGTCCGCATCCTGCGCAAGCAGTACGCGGCGACCCTGATGGACGACGGGCAGTACCGCCGCGCCCTGCCCGAACTGCGCCGCCTCGCCGACGACCGCGCGGCGGAGGCGGGCCCGGCCGACGCGCAGACGCTCCAGTTCCGCTACGACGCGGCCCAGTGCCTGGAGCAGCTCGGCGAACCGGCCGCCGCCCTCGCCGAGTACCGCGCGGTCCTCCCGTACCACGAGAACCACGGCACCACCGGCGGCGACCCGGCCCGCTCCTTCGAGATCCGCAACCGCATCGCCCACCTGCTGCTCGCGCTCGGCGACCATGTGACCGCGCGCGTCCAGCTCCAGGCGCTGCTGTACGACGCCGAACGGGCCTACGGCCCCCACCACCCGCTGCCGGTGGAACTGCGCCGCAGGCTCGACCGCCAGGTGGAGGTCCGGGGCGGCTGACCACCGCCCCAGGAGCGGGCGCCCCGCCCCCGGGGCGGGTCAGGCATCCACGGGCTCCGGTGTTCCGGTGTGCCGGGGCTGCCGTGCGGGACCGGGCCGCCCGGCCCCCGCGTCCCGTCGCCGCCGGTACGCGAGCACCGCCCCGCCGAGCACCAGCGCGGTGAGCGCCCCCGCCCCCGCCAGGGCCCCCGCCCGCAGCCCCGGCGGCCGGAACGTGCAGTCGACGGCCGTGCCGTCGGCCGGGGCCGGGGTGGCGACCAGGCCCAGATAGCTGTCGGCGGGGCGGCCCTGGCAGCTCCAGCCCGCGATCCGGGGCGCGGCGAGCACGACCGTTCCGGTGGTGCCGGGCGGCAGTTCGGCGCGTACGCCGTGGTCGGTGACGTGCACGGCGTACGCGCCGGTGCGCTTCAGCCCGGCGACCGCCGAGGACAGCCGGGTCCGGTCCAGACAGCCGACCGCTCCGTGCGGCACGGTCCCGGCGCGTACCGGGGCCAGCGCGACGTGTACGTTCCCGTCCTCGCCGACCGTGCCCAGGTGGTGCATCGCGGCACGCCGGGCCGGCAGCTGCCCCTTGAACTCGACCTCCGGGCCGTCGCCGAGCCGGGCCCGGCCGAACATGTCGGGCGCCCACAGATACGCCTCGGTGCCCGCCGGGCAGGCGGCGGTCAGCGTGTACGCGCCGCGCCCCACCCGGTAGTCGTCCGCCCCCTTGTCCGCCACCGCGCCGCCGTCCGCCGCGCGCAGCGCCGTCGCCGGGACCGTGTAGACCCGCGAGCCGAGCAGCAGCTCCTGGTTCCGGAACGGCGAACGGCCGTACGCCACCGGCCCGTCCGCGGCCGCACGGCCGTCCGTCAGCGCGGGCCCGCCCGTCCCGCGCACCGTCACCAGCGGCGGCACCTCGGCACGGCTCGCCGTCACCGGCCGGCCGTCCGTGCCGCCCATGCCCGTGTGCCCGGCGCCCTGGTGCGGATCGCGCGGCCCGCGCACCCGCGCGCCGACCGAGAAGACCGCGTCGGTGACCGGGTTGTCGAGGCTTTGCAGCGCCCGCCCGTTCGAAGTCCACCCGCCGCCCAGCGCACGCATCGTGCGGGTCAGCACATCGGGTGTGTGGCTGCTGTAGTACGAGCCGCCCTGCCCGCCCACCAGCAGCGGATCGTTGGCGGTGGTCTGCTCCCGGCCGGGATCCGTGCGGTAGTCCGGCCAGCCGTCGGCGCCCGCGACCACGGCCGCCCAGGTCCGCTGCCGCTGACCCCAGGGCGCGTAGTCGTCGAGCCGGTTCAGCCGCTCCCGGTCGAAGTACGCGGTGGACGCGGCGGCCTGCCCGGCCTGGGCGCCGATCAGCAGCACCGCGGCCAGCACCGCGAACCGCCGCCCCCGCCCGACCAGCAGCAGCGCGCAGACCGCCGCCGCCAGCCCCGCCGCGAACAGCGGGTACGTCCACCCGGTGACCAGCGCGCTGAAACCGGCCCCGGCCGCGAGCAGCACCAGGACCGCGACCCCGCCGAGCAGCGCCCGCCGCCCCGGCCAGCCGTACGAGACCGAGACCCAGGCGGTGATCACCACCAGTCCGGCCAGCACGAACGTCTGCCGGTACGGGCTGCCGTTGGGCGTGGCGAAGGCGTGCCACAGCAGATGCGTCGGCTCCCACTGCAACGACAGCGCGACCCCCGCCACCAGCCCCGTCCACGCCCACCGCTCACGCCCCGGCACGGACCGCTGGAAGGCCGGCGCACAGGCCAGCAGCAGCGTGCCGGTGCCGAGGAAGAGCGCCGGGGTGAAGAAGCTGTACGTGGCGGGCAGCAGCCGGGCGAGCACATCGGGCCAGGCGGCGGGCGCGAACGCGCGGTCCCAGCCCGGGTAGGCGTGCTTGGTGCCCAGATAGACGGGGAGCAGGACGGGCGCCGCGAGCCCCACGCCCACCCCGACCGTGCAGACCGCCCGCACCAGCGCCCGGACCACCGTGCGCCGGTCGTCCCGCTCGGTGAAGAGCCGGACCGCCAGCACCAGGGCGGCTCCGAGCGTCGCCATGTACGCCGTGTAGAAATTGGCCACCCACACCACCGCGACGAGCAGCGGCCCGGCGATCCGGTGCCGCCCCGTACGGGCCCACTCGGCGACCAGACAGAGCAGCGGCAGGGCGACCAGCCCGTCCAGCCACATCGGGTTGTACGAGGCCTCGGCGACCGACCAGCCGCACAGCGCGTACGAGCCGCCGAGCGCCCCGGCCGCCCACCAGCGCCCGCCGCGCAGCGTCAGCAGGAACAGGGCCATCAGGGCGGCGGCCGACGCCATCTTCAGAACCGTCACCACATAGACCGCGAGATCGATCCGGTCACGCGGGAAGACCCCGACGAGCAGGGCGAACGGGCTGGTCAGATAGGTGCCGAGATCCGGCAGGAAGCTCGTCCCGAAGCCGGAGGACCAGTTGAGCAGCAGCCCGCCGTCGGCGTTTCCGTGCAGCAGGTCCCACAGCCGGGCGTGGAACGGCACGAACTGATTGCCCAGGTCGTTGACGCTGCGCGTGTACGGCCCGAACGGGAAGACGCGGGCCACGGCGTCTCCCGCGCAGACCGCGGCGACGGTGAGCAGCGCGGCGAGCGAGCCCGCGCGAAGGCGGGGGCGGGAAGTCGGCATACGCAGGAATATGCCAGCTTCGAACGCCCAAACCCGCCCCGAATTGGGTCAGTTCACGTGATGGACGCTCACCGGCCACGTACTGCATCGGGTTCCGACATCTGGCCGCGCTGATGTACATCCGTGCTGATCTCGCTGGTGGTGCCTTGTTACAACGAGGAAGAGATCCTCGAACGCTTCCATGAACGTGTCACGGACGAAATGGCCGGGCTGGGACATGAATTCCAACTGGTGTTCGTCGACGACGGCAGTGCGGACCGGACCCTGGTGATCCTCCAGGAACTGGCCGCCGCCGACCCGCGGGTGCGCTATGTCTCCTTCAGCCGCAACTTCGGCAAGGAGGCCGCCATGCTGGCCGGTCTCCAGCACGCCGAGGGGGACGCCGTCGTCATCATGGACGCCGACCTCCAGCACCCGCCCGAGCTCGTGGGCCGGATGCTCCAGGAGCACGCGCAGGGCTACGACCAGGTGATCGCCCGCCGCACCCGCAAGGGCGACCGGGTCACCCGCACCCTCAGCGCCCGCGCCTACTACTGGCTGATCAACCGGCTGGTGGACGTGGAACTGGTCGACGGCGTGGGTGATTTCCGGCTGCTCTCCCGCCGCACCGTCGACGCCGTACTGGAACTCACCGAATACAACCGGTTCTCCAAGGGCCTTTTCGCCTGGGTGGGATTCCGTACGACGACCTTCAGCTACGAGAATGCCGTCCGCGAGCAGGGAAGTTCCGCCTGGACCTTCGGAAAGCTGCTCAATTACGGCCTCGACGGTCTGCTGTCCTTCAACAACAAGCCGCTGCGCGCCGCGCTCTACCTGGGCATGCTGTTGCTGTCGGTGGCCTTCGCCTATGCCGCGTGGATCGTGGGTGTCGCGCTGGTGCGGGGGGTGGACACCCCCGGCTATGTCACCCTGATCGTCGTGGTCACCGCGCTCGCCGGGGTCCAGATGGTGATGGTCGGGGTGGTCGGCGAGTACGTCGGCCGTATCTACTACGAGGTGAAGCGGCGCCCGCACTTCCTGGTGAAGGCCACGAACACCGGGGCGTCGCACCGGACACGGGAGCCCCAGGAGTTCGTACGCCGATGACGGTCACCGCGCAGATGGCCCGGTTCGCCCTCGTGGGGGTGGTGAACACCGGCACGTACTACGGCTGCTACCTGGTGCTGCTGACATGGCTGCCCTATATCGCCGCCCATGTGATCGCCTTCGCGCTGAGCATGGTCGGGTCCTTCTTCCTGAACTCCTGGTTCACCTACCGGACCCGTCCCACCTGGCGGAAGTTCCTGCTCTTCCCGCTCACCAACGCCGCGAACTTCGTCATCACGACCGGTGGCGTCTATCTGCTGGTCGACCTCGCCGGGTTCAGCAGCCGGTACGCCCCCCTGGTCGCGGCCGCGGCGGCCATCCCCATCACCTTCGTCGTCTCGCGCACGATCATGCTGCGGCCGGAGCCCCGGACCCCGTCGCCCGAACGCGTGCCCTGAACCCCGCCGGGCGGTCCGGGGCGGCGCCGGCCGGGCCCACATCCCCAACTCCTTCCGAATCGTTGGTCGAATCAGTGGCCCCAGCCACGTCCACTGCCTAACATCGATCACCGCAAGGTCTTGTGCACTGATGCACAAAGTCTCCCCGGGAGGTTCCTTTGCACCGCCGCCGTCGCACCGCGCTCACCGTCTCCGCCGCCCTGCTCGCCGGCGCCCCACTCCTGTCCGCCTGCGGCAGCGAGGCCCACCCGGGCGCCGCGGCCGTCGTCGGCGGGGACCGGATCGAGGTCTCCACGCTTCAGAGCCAGGTGGCCGCCGTGCGCGAGGCCCAGCGCGATTCGAAGGACGCCTCCCAGCTCATCGACAAGTCCGGACAGCTCGGCCGGGCCAAGCTGCACGGCATGATCTTCGACCGGGTCCTGGACCGGGCCGCGCAGGACGCGGGCGTCTCCGTGAACCGCAACGAGATCCAGCAGATGCGCAAGGCCGCGGCGGCCCAGTCCGGCGGCGAGGAGCGGCTGCGGGCGGCGATGCTCCAGCAGAGCTGGGTGGCCCCCGGCCAGATCGACGCCGTCCTGCGCGAGCAGGTCCAGCTGACGAAGCTCGCCCAGGCGCTCGGCGCCGACCTCCAGCAGCCCGCAGGGCAGCAGGCCGTCGGTGAGGCGCTCAGCAAGGCGTCGAAGGCGCTGCGCGTCGACGTCAACCCGCGCTACGGCACCTGGGACGACAAGCAGACCCAGCTGGCCGACTACAAGGCCCCCTGGATCAGCCAGGTCACCAAGCCCGCCGGCGCGAACGCCGAGGCGGGCGCCTGACCGGCCGAACGGTCGGCGGAAGCGGCCGGGGTAGATTCGAACGGTGAACGCTGAAGACCCCGGCCGTATCGTTCTGCTCACCGCCAGCCACCGCGTCGCGCCCGGCCTCCTGTCCTGGCCCGCCTGGCAGACGCTGCGCACCGCCGACCGGGTGCTCTGCGCCGAGCCGGACCACCCGCAGCTGCCGTACCTGCGCGAGGCGGGCGTCACCGCCGAGCACTCCGCGCCCACCGCGGCGGAGCTCGTCGACGCCTGCGCGGGCGGCCGGTCCGTCGTCGTCCTCGTGGGCGGCGAGGGCGACCGGCCGCTGACCGACGGCCTGGCCCGGCTCGCCGGATCGGGCCGCGTACACATGCCCGGCCTGGAGCTGCTGCCCGGTTCGTACGACCTGCCGGGGGCCCGGCTCCTCGATCTGGTCCAGATCATGGACCGGATCAGGATCGAATGCCCGTGGACCTCGCAGAAGACCCACGAGGGCCTCGCCAAGTACGCCATCGAGGAGGCGTACGAGCTCGTCGAGGCGATCGAGGACGGCGACCGCGACGAGCTGCGCGAGGAACTCGGCGACGTGCTCCTCCAGGTCGTCTTCCACGCCCGGATCGCCGAGGAGGCCGAGGAGGAGCCCTTCTCCGTCGACGACGTGGCCGCGACCCTCGTCGAGAAGCTGATCCACCGCCACCCGCACGTCTTCGGCGACGAGAGCGCCGAGACCCCGGAGGACGTGCACGCGCACTGGCTGCGGACCAAGGCCGTCGAGAAGCAGCGCGACTCGGTGACCGACGGGGTCCCGCTCGGCCAGCCCGGCCTGGCCCTGGCGGCGAAGCTGGCCGGCCGGGTCCGTACCGCCGGGCTCGACGTGCCGCTCCCCAGTGGTGAAGGCATCGGCTACGAACTCCTCGCCCTCGCGGTGCGCGCGGAAGAGGACGGCATCGACCCCGAGGCCGCCCTGCGGGCCGCGGGCCGCGCCTACCGTGACGCCATCAGGGCGGCGGAGGGCAACGCGTAGGCCCTCTCGTCCGACTCGTGCCGGGCTCGCGCGCCCCGGCGCCGCACCTCGCCGCGTCGTCGTCGGCCACCGGGGCGGTGCACCGACGGCCAGGAGAGCCACGCACAAGCGGCGGGTGGCGACGAGGGTCACGTACAAGGCGGTGAGCGGTGCCGTGGGCCACGTGCAAGGTGGCGGGTGGCGCCGAGGGGCGTGCGGCGCCGAGGGGTACGTGCAAGGTGGCGAGCGGCCCGGAGGGCGCCGGAGTGCGCCCCGGGGCAGCGGATAACGTCGGGGGGTGAACCGCAGCCCCGCCGACCAGCCCGCCGACCGCCCCACCGCCTGCCCCGCGGACCAGCCCGCCGACCGCCCCACCGCCTGCCCCGCGGACCAGCCCGCCGACGGCTCCGCCGCGTGCCCCGTGGACCAGCCCGCCGACCGCCCCGCAGAGCAGCCCGCCGACGGCTCCGCCGCGTGCCCCGCAGACCAGCCCGCCGACCGCCCCGCGGACCAGCCCGTCGACGGCCCCGCCGACCAGCCCGCCGACCGCCCCGCCGCCTGCCCCGCAGACCAGCCCGCCGACGGCTCCGCCGACCGCCCCGCGGACAGCCCCGTGGACCAGCCCACCCCCTGCCCCGTGGACCAGCCCCCCGCCTGCCCCGTCGACGTGCCCGAACTCTTCACCTGGGAGTTCGCCACCGACCCGTATCCGGCGTACGCCTGGCTGCGCGAGCACAGTCCCGTGCACCGGACCGCGCTGCCCAGCGGGGTCGAGGCATGGCTCGTGACCCGGTACACCGACGCGCGGCAGGCGCTCGCCGACGCCCGGCTCTCCAAGAACCCGGCGCACCACGCCGAGCCCGCGCACGCCAAGGGGAAGACGGGCATCCCGGGCGAGCGCAAGGCCGAGCTGATGACGCATCTACTGAACATCGACCCGCCGGACCACACCCGGCTGCGCCGCCTCGTCTCCAAGGCGTTCACCCCGCGCCGGGTCGCCGAGTTCGCGCCGCGCGTGCAGGAACTGACGGACCGCCTCATCGACCGCTTCGTCGCGGAGGGGAAGGCGGACCTCATCCACGACTTCGCCTTCCCGCTCCCCATCTACGCCATCTGCGATCTGCTCGGCGTCCCGCCCGAGGACCAGGACGACTTCCGGGACTGGGCGGGCATGATGATCCGCCACGGCGGCGGCCCGCGCGGCGGGGTCGCCAGGTCGGTGAAGAAGATGCGCGGCTACCTGGCCGAACTGATCCACCGGAAGCGGGAGAACCCGGGGGACGACCTGATCTCGGGGCTGATCCGGTCCAGCGACCACGGGGAGCACCTCACCGAGAACGAGGCCGCGGCCATGGCCTTCATCCTGCTCTTCGCCGGATTCGAGACCACGGTCAACCTCATCGGCAACGGCGTCCACACCCTGCTGCGCGACCCCGGGCAGCGCGAACGGCTCCAGCTCTCCCTCGACGCGGGGGAGAGCGGACTGCTGGAGACCGGGATCGAGGAACTGCTGCGGTACGACGGACCGGTGGAACTGGCCACCTGGCGGTTCGCCACCGAGCCGCTGACACTCGGCGGACAGCACATCGCGGCCGGGGACCCCGTGCTCGTGGTGCTCGCCGCGGCCGACCGCGATCCGGCGCGCTTCGAGGACCCCGACACGCTCGACCTCGCCCGGCGTGACAATCAGCACCTCGGATACGGGCACGGCATCCACTACTGCCTGGGAGCGCCGCTCGCCCGACTGGAGGGACAGACCGCGCTCGCCACGCTCCTGACCCGCCTTCCGGACCTGCGGCTTGCGGTGGAACCTACCGATTTGCGGTGGCGCGGCGGGCTCATCATGCGTGGACTTCGCACGCTCCCCGTGGAGTTCACGCCGGGGCTCACGACCACCGGAAATGACGCCTCGTCAACTCTGTGACTTTCACGTGATCTGTGCTGCATCGACTTGTGACGCGCGTTCGAGTCCCGCTAGGTTCACCGTTCGACTCACCAGTCACATGTCAGTCACACGGAAGGCAACCCCATGGGCTCCGCGAACGGCAGACACCGTCGCCCCCGTCAGGCACCCGCCATCGTCGTCGCCGCGGGTGTGACCGGATCGGCGATCGCCATCCCGCTGCTCGGCGCCTCCGGCGCGCACGCGGCCGACGCCACGACCTGGGACCGGGTGGCCGAGTGCGAGAGCGGCGGTGCGTGGAGCGCCGACTTCGGGAACGGCTCCTACGGCGGCCTCCAGCTCTCGCCGCAGACCTGGAAGGCCTACGGCGGTGAGGCGTACGCGGAGCGCGCCGACCTCGCCAGCCGGGCACAGCAGATAGCGGTGGCCGAGAAGGTCCTGGACGACCAGGGTCCGAAGGCGTGGCCCAGCTGTGCGGTCATCTCCGGCCTCGCGGCGGACGGGACGCTGCCGGGGGTCGACCCGGGCTCGGTGCCCGCCGACGACCCGTCCGGGAGCACGAAGCCGGCTGACGACACGTCGGCGGACCCGTCCGACGACACCACACCGGCCCCCGACGCCTCGGACGGTCCGGACGCCGTGGAGGGCGAGGAGGGCTCGGACGGGCCCGCCAAGCCGTCGGAGAAGACCTCGCCGTCCTCGAAGACCCCGTCGACCACCCCGTCCTCGAAGACTCCCTCCGAGGCGCCCCGCGACACGTCCGGCCCAAAGGACTCGTCCAGTGGGGTGGGCGGCAAGCACCGGGGCACGCCGGCCCCCGAGGGGAGCGACGGCACGGACGGCGGCCGCGAGTCGGGTCGCCACGCCTCCCGCGGCGGCGACACGCGCGACACGGCCGAGCCGACGGCTGAAGACGGCACGTACACCGTTCGGCCCGGCGACAACCTCTGGGCGATTGCTGATGCACAGAAGGTTCCCGGCGGCTGGCCCGCGCTCTATGAGGCCAACAAGGAGGCCGTGGGTGCCGACCCGGACCTCATTCTTCCTGGCCAGAGCCTCGATCTCGACATGAAGGACCAGTGAGGGCAGTCTGATAATCGCCTAAAGGTGCCCCGAAAATCGGGGCAGTTCAGGGACCTATGTCCGCTTATGCGTAAGTGAGACATGGGTCTCTTTGCGTCAACTGGCGTGTCGCGCCCGGGAGGCCCTTCCGTATCGCGTCCCACCTGCGGAAACATCAGATCGTCAGATGCAAGTACGGGCTGATTGTCCGATGTGTCCATCTTTGAATGTGAGGGTTGCGTATGTTTACGGTCGGAACCGCTCGCACCGCGGGCCCCGTCGACCGTCACGCCGAATCCTGCCGTCGGTCGAAGGGAACAGACGCGTAAAGCGCCGTAGGCAGGAGCGGGGGACCCAGGTAAGCGCCGGGCCCGATCGTCGAGAGACGCATCAGGACCGGCTTGGGGTGAAGTCGCGTGCTAGGACGTGCGACCGGGCAACTCACTTGGCCCGAACCCGACAGCTCACCTCGTAGGCGTCGGTGAGGAGAAGTTCCATGCTGCTTTCCAGCAAGGGCAAGCACCGCCGCCCGTCCAAGGCCGTCCGCATCGCCACGCTCGCCGGTGTCGCCGGTGCCGCGGTCGCCGTGCCCCTGATGGGCGCGACCAACGCCTCCGCCGCCTCCGTCGCCACCTGGGACGCCGTCGCCCAGTGCGAGTCCGGTGGCAACTGGTCCATCAACACCGGCAACGGCTACTACGGCGGTCTGCAGTTCTCGCAGTCCAGCTGGGCCGCCGCCGGCGGTACGCAGTACGCCCCCCGCGCCGACCTGGCCACCAAGGCCCAGCAGATCGCCACCGCCGAGCGCCTCCTCGACATGCAGGGCCCCGGTGCCTGGGGCTGCGCCGGCGCCGGCAACCTGACCAACGACGGCGTCGACCCGGGCGTCGACACCGGCTCCTCCTCTTCCTCCTCGAACTCCTCCGCGAGCTCCGGCGCCTCCGAGCAGCAGAGCGCCCCGGCCGCCCCGAAGAAGCAGGCCCAGCCGAAGCCGGCCGAGCGCACCGAGGCCCCCGCCGCCTCCCGCTCGGACCGCTCCGACGCCCCGCGCGCCGAGTCGAAGAAGACCGTCACCACCCCGACCGGCGAGAAGGTCAAGAAGGGCGACGGCGAGTACAAGGTCGTCTCCGGCGACTCCCTGAGCAAGATCGCCGCCGACCACAAGGTCGAGGGCGGCTGGCAGCAGCTGTTCGAGCTGAACAAGGACATCGTCAAGAACGCCGACCTGATCTACCCGGGTCAGCAGCTGCACCTGACGAAGTAGTCGCGGCTCCCTCCTCCCCGAGCACCCCGGCCCGGCGCGCGTTCCCCCCATGCGCGCCGGGCCGGGGTTCCGGCGTCTTCGCTCGGGGGAGCGCCCGAGTGTTCACTTGTTGTAGTTACTGACCGGTAAATTTCTGGCCGTTTGTCTGGCTATGTCTGCGCTCGGGCCCTTTTTCGTCCCAGGGGTCGGGCGGTCGTCGGGCTCAGCGGGCCGGGCCGGTTAGGCTCTTGTCGCAAGGCCAAAGCGACCCTGCACAAACAGCGTCATATCCCAGAAGGAGATGCCTCGTGCCGTCCATCGACGTCGTCGTAGCCCGGGAAATCCTCGACTCCCGCGGAAACCCCACGGTCGAGGTCGAGGTCGGCCTCGACGACGGCAGCACGGGCCGTGCTGCTGTTCCGTCCGGCGCCTCCACCGGTGCGTTCGAGGCCATCGAGCTTCGCGACGGTGACCCCAACCGCTACCAGGGCAAGGGCGTCGAGAAGGCCGTCCTGGCCGTGATCGAGCAGATCGGCCCGGAGCTCGTCGGCTACGACGCCACCGAGCAGCGGCTCATCGACCAGGCGATGTTCGACCTGGACGCCACCGAGAACAAGGGCTCGCTCGGCGCCAACGCCATCCTCGGCGTCTCGCTGGCCGTCGCCCACGCCGCCTCCGAGGCCTCGGACCTGCCGCTCTTCCGCTACCTCGGCGGCCCGAACGCGCACCTGCTGCCCGTTCCGATGATGAACATCCTCAACGGCGGCTCGCACGCCGACTCCAACGTGGACATCCAGGAGTTCATGATCGCGCCGATCGGCGCGGAGTCCTTCTCCGAGGCCCTGCGCTGGGGTGCCGAGGTCTACCACACGCTGAAGAAGGTCCTGAAGACCAAGGGCCTGTCGACCGGTCTCGGCGACGAGGGCGGCTTCGCGCCGAACCTGGAGTCGAACCGCGCCGCCCTCGACCTCATCCTCGAAGCCATCAAGGAAGCCGGTTACACCCCGGGCAAGGACATCGCGCTCGCGCTCGACGTCGCCGCGTCCGAGTTCTACAAGGACGGCAAGTACGAGTTCGAGGGCAAGTCCCGTTCGGCCGCCGAGATGACCGAGTACTACGAGGAGCTGGTCTCCGCGTACCCGCTGGTCTCCATCGAGGACCCGCTGTACGAGGACGACTGGGCCGGCTGGAAGGTCATCACCGACAAGCTCGGCGCCAAGGTGCAGATCGTCGGCGACGACCTCTTCGTCACCAACCCGGAGCGCCTGGCCCGCGGCATCGAGGAGGGCTCCGCCAACGCCCTGCTCGTCAAGGTCAACCAGATCGGTTCGCTGACCGAGACCCTGGACGCCGTCGAGCTGGCCCAGCGCAACGGCTTCAAGTGCATGATGTCCCACCGCTCCGGCGAGACCGAGGACGTCACCATCGCCGACCTCGCGGTCGCCGTGAACTGCGGCCAGATCAAGACCGGCGCCCCGGCCCGCTCGGACCGTGTCGCCAAGTACAACCAGCTGCTGCGCATCGAGGAGATCCTCGACGACGCCGCGGTCTACGCGGGCCGCTCGGCGTTCCCGCGATTCAAGGGCTGATCATCCCTTTCGGCCCGTCCGGGGCCGAAGGCCATGGCATCCGTCCGTCCCCGCACTCGGTCCCGTACCGTGTGCGGGGACGGACGTGCGTAGTGGGGAGGCGGAGAGATGGCCGCGAAGGACCGGGACCGGTTCTCCACCGCGACCCGGCTGCGGTTGCTCGGTGAGCAGACCGCCGCCCGTGTCTACCGTTCCCAGAACCGCCGCCAGGCCCGCCGCTCACGGCTCACCGGCCGGGCGGCCTTCCTGGCCCTCGTCGTCTGCTCCCTGGTGGTCGCGCTCGCGTACCCGATGCGGCAGTACGTCTCGCAGCAGGACGAGATCGCCGACCAGGAGCGGCTGGCGCAGGAGGCCAGGGCCCGCACCGAGGAGCTGCGCGACGAGAAGGCGCGCCTCCAGGACGATGCCTACATCCGGCAGCTGGCCCGTACGCATCTGCATTACCTTCTTCCCGGGGAGACCGGTTACACGGTGATCGACCCCGACGCGGTCAAGGAGCGCGAGGGCAGGACGGACGGGTCCGGCCGGCCGTGGCACTCCAACCTCTGGGACGGCGTGGACAGCGCCGACCGCGACTGACCCCCTCTTCACCCCTCTGCAGAACCGCTTGTTCGAGCAGCCCGACCAGAACCTAGGCAGGCATGGAAACGCCCCCTCCCCAGACCGAGTCCACCGCGCCCACCGAGGCGGACATCGCCGCGTTCCAGCAGCAGCTGGGCCGCCCGCCGCGCGGTCTGCGCGCGATCGCGCACCGCTGCCCGTGCGGCAACCCGGACGTGGTCGAGACGCAGCCCCGGCTGGAGGACGGCACGCCGTTCCCGACGACGTACTACCTGACGTGCCCGCGTGCCGCGTCCGCGATCGGCACGCTGGAGGCGAACGGGGTCATGAAGGAGATGACCGAGCGCCTCGCCACGGACCCCGAGCTGGCCGCCGCGTACCGGGCCGCCCATGAGGACTACCTCGCCCGGCGCGACGCCATCGAGGTGCTGGAGGGCTTCCCGAGCGCGGGCGGCATGCCGGACCGGGTGAAGTGCCTGCACGTCCTGGTCGGCCACTCGCTGGCCGCGGGACCGGGCGTCAACCCGCTGGGCGACGAGGCGATCGCGATGCTGCCGGAGTGGTGGCGCAAGGGGCCGTGCGTCTCGCCGTGCGGCGCGCCGGACGAGGGCTGACCGTTCGCCTCCCGGGGCTCTGCCCCGGACCCCGCTCCTCAATCGCCGGAGGGGCTTGATTCGGGGCTCTGCCCCCGGATCCCCGCTCCTCAGTCGCCGGAGGGGCTTGATTCGGGGCTCTGCCCCCGGACCCCGCTCCTCAGTCGCCGGAGGGGCTTGATTCGGGGCTCTGCCCCCGGATCCCCGCTCCTCGGTCGCCGGGGGGCTTGGACTGCTCCTCGGCCACCGGAGAGGTTTGGTTTGCTCCCCGGTCGTCGGAGGGGCCTGATTCGGGAGTATCTGCATGAGCCGCGTGGCCGCCATCGACTGCGGTACCAACTCCATCCGTCTGCTCGTCGCCGACGTGGACCCGTCCACCGGTGAGCTCGTCGAGCTCGACCGGCGGATGGAGATCGTCCGTCTCGGCCAGGGCGTCGACCGCACCGGCCGGCTCGCCCCCGAGGCGCTGGAGCGCACCTTCGCCGCCTGCCGCCAGTACGCGGCGGTGATCGAGGAGCACGGCGCGCGGCGCCTCCGCTTCGTCGCCACCTCCGCCTCCCGCGACGCGGAGAACCAGGACGAGTTCGTGCGCGGCGTGCGGGAGATCCTGGGCGTGGAGCCCGAGGTGATC
This sequence comes from Streptomyces sp. NPDC057697, assembly GCF_042799335.1. NCBI lineage: Bacteria > Bacillati > Actinomycetota > Actinomycetes > Kitasatosporales > Streptomycetaceae > Streptomyces > Streptomyces sp. NPDC057697. The sequence goes on from NZ_JBHVJA010000007.1 coordinate 274,775, forward strand.
AGCGGCGACCAGGAGGCGGAGTTCTCCTTCACCGGAGCCACCAAGGAACTCATGGGCCGCGATCACCTGGCGAAGCCGTATCTCGTCGTGGACATCGGCGGCGGCTCCACCGAGTTCGTCGTCGGCGACGACCGGGTACGGGCCGCGCGCTCCGTGGACATCGGCTGCGTACGGATGACCGAGCGGCACCTGGTGCGCGACGGCGTCGTCAGCGACCCGCCCGACCCCGCCCGGATCGACGCGATCCGGGCCGACATCGAGGCCGCCCTCGACCTCGCCGGGGAGAGCGTCCCGCTCACCGGGGCGGGCACCCTCGTCGGCCTCGCCGGGACGGTCACCACCCTCGCCGCGATCGCCCTGGGGCTCGACGCGTACGACTCCGAGGCGATCCACCACTCCCGGATCTCCTTCGACCAGGTCCAGGAGATCACCGGACGGCTCCTCGGCTCGACGCACGCCGAGCGGGCCGCGATCGGCGCGATGCACCCGGGGCGGGTCGATGTGATCGCGGCCGGGGCGCTGATCCTGCTCGCCGTGATGAAGCGGACGGGGGCCCGTGAGGTCGTCGTCAGCGAACACGACATCCTCGACGGCATCGGCTGGTCGATCGCCTAGGAAGCAGGCCCCTCGGGAGGCGCCGTGCACGGTGTCGTCCGAGGGTGCTCACGCGTACCTTGGCCTGCACCTTTGAGCCCCTGTGGGCCGCTCGGGCGGTGGTTTCGGAGACACCCCACGACGAAGTTCGTGAACTTCTTCACAAGGAATTCGGTCCCACGGGGGGCAGTTCTCGTCCGTATGGGCATCCGCAGCCCCTCGCGGGGGTGCCGAGCCATGGTGCGGGAGTGTTCCGGACACGTTGCCGGCAGATGAACCGGAGCGGTGGTTCGGCCCGTCCGCAGGGCCAAGGTCCAGCTCACAAGCGGTGAACAACGTGTGTCGTCACGCCGTGGTTCCCCTCCGGTGCCATGACCTGGGTCACGTGGGCGGCGAAGTGTAGCAGAAGGGCGCTCATACCTTGTGAAGGGGCTCACGAGCCCACCCCGGGAGGGGGGTGGATACTCGATGGCATGAGCACCACGGAGCGTCCCAGGATCCTCGTAGTAGGCGGTGGGTACGTAGGCCTGTACGCAGCTCGGCGCATCCTCAAGAAGATGCGCTACGGCGAGGCGACCGTCACGGTCGTCGACCCCCGGTCGTACATGACCTACCAGCCCTTCCTCCCCGAAGCTGCTGCCGGCAGCATCTCGCCTCGGCATGTCGTCGTCCCGCTGCGACGCGTCCTGCCCAAGGCCGAGGTCCTCACCGGCCGCGTCACGACCATCGATCAGGACCGCAAGGTCGCCACGGTCGCGCCGCTCGTCGGCGAGGCCTACGAGCTGCCCTTCGACTACCTGGTCATCGCGATGGGCGCGGTCTCCCGCACCTTCCCGATCCCCGGCCTCGCCGAGCAGGGCATCGGCATGAAGGGCATCGAGGAGGCCATCGGCCTGCGCAACCACGTCCTCGAACAGTTGGACAAGGCCGACTCGACGACGGACGAGGACGTCCGCCGCAGGGCGCTGACGTTCGTCTTCGTGGGTGGCGGCTTCGCCGGCGCGGAGACCATCGGCGAGGTCGAGGACATGGCCCGCGACGCGGCGAAGTACTACACGAACGTGAAGCGCGAGGACATGCGCTTCATCCTCGTCGACGCCGCCGACAAGATCCTTCCCGAGGTCGGCCCGAAGCTGGGCACCTGGGGCCGGGAGCACCTGGAGTCGCGGGGTGTCGAGGTCTTCCTCTCGACCTCCATGGACTCCTGCGTCGACGGCCACGTCGTCCTGAAGAACGGCCTGGAGGTCGACTCCAACACCATCGTGTGGACGGCCGGCGTGAAGCCGAACCCGGCGCTGGCCCGCTTCGGCCTGCCGCTCGGTCCGCGCGGTCACGTGGACACCTCCGAGAAGCTCCAGGTGCAGGGCACCGACTACATCTGGGCCGCGGGCGACAACGCCCAGGTCCCGGACATGGTCGGCCGCAAGGCCGGCAACCCGAACGCCTGGTGCCCGCCCAACGCCCAGCACGCGCTGCGGCAGGCCAAGGTCCTCGGCGACAACGTCATCTCCGGCATGCGGGGCTTCCCGCAGAAGGAGTACAGCCACGCCAACAAGGGTGCCGTCGCCGGTCTGGGGCTGCACAAGGGCGTCGCGATGATCGTCATGGGCAAGATGAAGATCAAGCTCAAGGGACGTCTCGCCTGGTACATGCACCGTGGCTACCACGGTCTGGCGATGCCGACCTGGAACCGCAAGATCCGGATCTTCGCCGACTGGACCCTCGCGATGTTCCTGAAGCGCGAGGTCGTCTCGCTCGGCGCCATGGAGACGCCGCGCGAGGAGTTCTACGAGGCGGCCAAGCCCGCCCCGGCCCCGGCCGCCGTCAAGGCCGAGGGCGAGAAGGCCAAGGCCTCCTAGCCCGCGCGCGGGCCCACTCGCCCGCGCAGTACACGCACGACGCCCGAAGGGGCCGCCCGCCATCCGTGGTGCGGGCGGCCCCTTCGGCGTACCCGGCCCCCATATGTATGCGGTGTACAACCATTTTGCCCTTCCATTGCGCTGTAGCGGGATGGGGCGCGCCTCACGGAGTGTTGACGGTGACGTACCTCGTCGTGGCGCACGGGTGCCCGGCGTGGTTACAGGCATGTTCGACCATGTTTGGGCAGATTGGGAACACCATCACGGAGGTGTGCGCCATGGCAGACGCCGCGTTGCGGCTGACCGCTCTCGCCGAGGAGTTGCTGGGAGAAAGGCTGCCGGTCCGTATCCGGGCCTGGGACGGCAGCGAATCCGGACCGCCCGGTGCCCCCGTCCTGGTGATCCGGAACCGCCGCGCCCTGCGCCGGCTGCTCTGGAAGCCGGGCGAACTGGGCCTGGCCCGCGCCTGGGTGGCGGGCGAGCTCGACATCGAGGGCGATCTCTACGAGGCCCTGGACCTGATGGCGGCACTGATCTGGGAGCGCGGGGACGACACGAAGGACGGCGTCCATCCCGTCCGCGACCCCCGGGTGCGGGCCTTCGCCAAGGGCCTGCTGCGCCTGGCCGGGCCCTGGCCCCCGCCGCCGCCCCCGCCCGAGGAGATGCGCCGCCGCAGCGGCACCCGCCACACCAAGGGGCGCGACAAGGCGGCCATCAGCCACCACTACGACGTGGGCAACGACTTCTACGAACTGGTCCTCGGCCCGTCCATGGTCTACTCCTGCGCCTACTGGGAGGACGGCGGGAACCTTGAGGACGCCCAGCGCGACAAGCTCGACCTGGTCTGCCGCAAGCTCGCGCTGAAGGAGGGCGACCGCCTCCTCGACGTCGGCTGCGGCTGGGGCTCCATGGCCATCCACGCCGCCCGCGAGTACGGCGCCCGGGTCACCGGTGTCACCCTCTCCGTCGAACAGGCCGCCTTCGCCAGGAAGCGCATCGCACAGGAGGGCCTGACCGACCGGATCGAGATCCGGGTCCAGGACTACCGGGACGTCAGGGACGGCCCGTACGACGCCATCTCGTCGATCGGGATGGCGGAACACGTCGGCGCGGTCCGCTTCCGGGAGTACGCCGACGACCTCTACGCCCTCCTCAAGCCGGGCGGCCGGCTGCTCAACCACCAGATCGCCCGCCGCCCCGAACAGGACGAGTCCGCCTACCACGTGGACGACTTCATCGACGCCTATGTCTTCCCGGACGGCGAACTGGCCCCGGTGGGCCGGACCCTGGCCACCCTCGAAGAGGCCGGTTTCGAGGCCCGCGACGTCGAGTCGCTGCGCGAGCACTACGCACTGACCCTGCGCCGCTGGGTCGCCAACCTGGAGAAGCACTGGGACCGCGCGGTCCGGATGACCTCGCCCGGCCGGGCCAGGGTCTGGCGCCTCTACATGGCCGCCTCCGCGCTCTCCTTCGAGCACAACAAGATCGGCGTCAACCAGATCCTCGTGGTGCGCCCGGCGGAGGGCGGGGCCTCCCGCACCCCGCTGCGGACCCGCGTCTGGACGGCGTCCGCGACCGGCTGACACCCGAACGGCCCGGGGGCCGGTACGCGCGGCGTCGTGCTGCGTGTACCGGCCCCCGGGCCGTGGTGGGGCGGATTCCGCCCCGTCCCGCTATTCGGTCTTGATCGCCGTCAGCATGTTCAGCTTCGCGGCGCTGCGGGCCGGCCAGAGCGAGGCCAGCACCCCCACGATCCCCGCCAGCACCAGGAAGACCGCGATCCGGTCCCACGGGAGGACCAGCACGTACCCCGGGATGTCCGAGGACAGGGTGTGCCCGATCGCCCAGCCGAGGAACACGCCGAGCACGACACCGACCACCGCACCGAAGAGCGAGATGACCACGGCCTCCAGCCGGATCATGCGCTTCACCCTGCGCCGGTCCAGGCCGATCGCCCGCAGCATGCCGATCTCCTGCTGACGCTCGAAGACCGACATCGCCAGGGTGTTGATGACCCCGAGCACCGCGATGATCAGCGCCATGGCCAGCAGCCCGTACATGATGTTCATCGCGAGGTTGACCGTGCCGCCGAACATGTCACGGATGGCCTGACGGTCCATGATGCTCATCGCCGGGTTGTCGCCCAGCGCCTTCACCACGGCCTGCTCGTTGGCGTCGGAGGCGCCGCCGTCCATCTTCAGCCAGATCTCCCGGATGTTCGTCAGGCTGCCGTGCGCGTCGGCGAGGTCCTTCGGCATCAGGACCGGGGAGAGCATCTCGTTGCCCTTGAAGACCGCCCCGATCTTCACCTGGCCCTTCTTCTCGTCGTCGAAGGTCACCGGCAGGATGTCGCCGGTCTTCCAGCCGTTCGACTTCGCCGTCTTCTCGGCGACGGCGATCTCGCCCCGCTCCAGCGCGTCGAGCGAGCCGGAGACGGTCGGCAGCGTGAAGAGCTTCTGCACGTCGCCGGGGGCGACGCCGGACGCGGAGTGGTAGTCGCCCTTGACCTGGAGCGAGGCGGCCTGCTGGGCCGAGACCGCCGAGACGCCGTCGGCCTTCTGCAGGGCGGTGAGCGCCGACTCGTCGAGCGAACCGCCGCTCGCCATCGTCACCATGTAGTCGGCCCTGATGTTGTCCGTGGTCATCCGGTCGACCGCCTGGCCGAGGGTGACACCGAGGACCGAGATGCCGGTGACCAGCGTGAGGCCGATCGCCAGCGCGGAGGCGGTGGCGCCGGTACGGCGCGGGTTGCGGACCGCGTTCTGCGCGGCCAGCTTGCCGGAGACCCCGAACAGCCGCTTCAGCAGCGGGCGGACCAGCGCGATCACCGGCCGCGAGAGCAGCGGGATCAGCACGATGACACCGATCAGCGCGAGGAAGGCACCCGCCGCGATGACGGTCCGGCCGGTCGATCCGGACTTGGACGCGCCGGCCACGATCGCCGCCCCGCCGAGCAGGGTGAGCACCGCGCCGATCGAGTTGCGGACCACCAGGGACTTGACGGTCGCCGTGGCGTGCACGCTGCTCATCGCCGCGACCGGCGGGATCTTGGCGGCCCGGCGGGCGGGCAGCCAGGCGGCCAGCACGGTGATCAGGACACCGACGGCGAACGCGGCGACGACCGCGGTGGGCGAGACGATCAGCGGCCCGGCCGGGATCTTCCCGCCGAACATGCCCATCGCGGAACGCAGTCCGACCGCGAGGCCGAGTCCGAGGGCGAAGCCGACGACCGAGGCGATCAGGCCGACGACGGCCGCTTCGAGCAGCACCGAGCGCTTGACCTGGCGGCGGGAGGCGCCGACGGCGCGCATCAGTGCCAGTTCCTTGGTGCGCTGGGCCACCAGCATGGTGAAGGTGTTGGCGATCAGGAAGACACCGACGAACAGGGCGATGCCGGCGAAGGCGAGCAGCATGCCGTTGAGACCGCTCAGACCGGTCTCGATCTGCTTGGCCTGGTCGTCCGCGAGCTCCTTGCCGGTCTGGGCCTCGGCGTCCTTGGGCAGCAGCGGCTTCACCTCGGCCAGCAGCTTCTCGGCGGAGACACCGGGTGCGGCGGACACATTGGCGTCCCTGAACACACCGGGCTTGAGGTAGAGCTTCTGGGCGACCTCGGTGTCGAAGAGGACCAGGCTGCCGCCCGCGTTGACCGCCCCGTCCTCGGTGGTGAAGACACCGGAGAGGGTGTACTCCTTCACCGGACCGTTGGTGGCGACCCGGACCTTGTCACCGACGTGGTACTCGCCCCGCTTCGCGGTCTCCTTGTCGAGCGCGATCCGGTCGGCCGAGACCGGGCCGGTCCCGTCGACGAAGGTGTAGGCGGAGTCCTTGCCGCCCTTGCCGGGGGAGAAGTTCCCGCCGGTGTTCGACCAGCCGTTGCCGATCAGCTTGCCGTCGGGGTCGGCGACCCCGGCGAAGCCGGAGACCCGGCCGGTGGCGTCGGCGACGCCGTCCAGGCCCTGGATCTTCTTCAGGGTGGCGTCGGTGATGCCGGACGTCTTGTTGTCGTCGCGCTGGTCGGCGTAGGTGGTGACGGCGACGGCGACGTCGTCGTAGCTCTTCGCCGACTGGTTGCGCAGGGCGTTGCCGAGGGTGTCGGTGAAGACCAGGGTGCCGGAGACGAAGGCCACGCCGAGCATCACGGCGAGGACGGTCATCAGCAGCCTGGCCTTGTGCGCGAGCACATTGCGCAGGGCGGTACGGAACATGTCTGTCAGTCCTGGGATGGGGAGGGGTACCGGGTGAGGGCGCGGGGGAGGGCGGGGATCAGCTGGTGCGGCCCTTGGCGTCGAACGCCTTCATCCGGTCGAGGACCCCGTCCGCGGTGGGGTTGAGCATCTGGTCCACGATCGCCCCGTCGGCGAGGAAGATCACCCGGTCCGCGTAGGAGGCGGCCGCCGGGTCGTGGGTCACCATCACCACAGTCTGGCCCAGCTCGCGCACCGAGTTGCGCAGGAAGCCGAGGACCTCGGCGCCGGAGCGGGAGTCGAGGTTGCCGGTCGGCTCGTCACCGAAGATGATCTCCGGCTGCGAGGCCAGCGCGCGGGCCACCGCGACGCGCTGCTGCTGGCCGCCGGAGAGCTCGGTCGGCCGGTGGGACAGCCGGTCGGAGAGCCCCACCATGTCGATGACCTGGCGCACCCACGCGGCGTCGGGCTTGCGGCCCGCGATGTCCATGGGGAGCGTGATGTTCTCGTACGCCGTCAGCGTCGGCAGCAGGTTGAACGCCTGGAAGATGAAGCCGATCTTGTCGCGGCGGAGCTGGGTGAGCTGCTTGTCCTTCAGGGAGCCGAGCTCCGTGTCGCCGATCCGTACCGAACCGCTGCTGAAGCTGTCGAGACCGGCCACGCAGTGCATCAGCGTGGACTTGCCGGAGCCGGACGGGCCCATGATCGCGGTGAACTCGCCCCGGGGGAAGTCCACGGTGACCCGGTTCAGAGCGGTGACCCTGGTCTCGCCCTCTCCGTAGACCTTCGACAGATCCGTGGCGCGGGCGGCCACCGTGGTGACGCGGGGTGCGGTGGAAAGGGTGGTCACGGGAATCTCCTGTGTCGGGGCTCCGGCCGAGGACTCGTCCGGGTTCTGTTCGGAACCCTTCAATCCTCGCCGCCGTCCCGTCGCCGGTCGTCAGCCCGCGTGCCCGTTCCATGGGCAGTCTTGAGTCGCATCGGGGAGTCCTTCGGGTCCTCCTGCGGTATGACACCGACCCCGAGGAGTCGGTCCGGGGACTGAGGGCCGTCCCATGGGCACCGGCGGATCAGGAGGCGGAGTCCGGCCCGCTCCCGGGAGTCCCGGGGCGTGTCCGCCGGCGCGTGCGCGGCGGTCGTCGGCGCGCGCCCGGTCGATGCGCCGTCCGGGTGCGGCGACTTTACGTCAATCCGGATTGCCGGCCGCCGCGCCCCTTACCCCGCCCAGGCATGTGGCGATGCGCTTCCACGGGTGCTGACGACCCCTCAAGCGGTCAATAAAATAAGACAACATCGCGCCAATGATCCGCTGTTCGGGGGAAGTCCCCGGATAGGGTCATGTGCCAACGCGGAGCCGCGCGCCAGGCCTGGATGGTGGAATGCAGACACGGCGAGCTTAAACCTCGCTGCCCCTCGGGGGCGTACCGGTTCGAGTCCGGTTCCAGGCACCACTACTCACTGGCCGGCCGAGCCGGCGGAAGGCTCCGCCCGAAGCCGTTTCCGGGCCCGAGCGCCACTCGCAGCGTATGTCCCGTGGATCCAGCCTTCGCTCCCGTCGCTGGAGTGATGACGCCGTACCGGTTGGTCGGAACGTTACTTGACCGCGCGTCCGGAGGGTATGGGGCGAGCCGGTTTTCATAGGTGGCGCGGGGCGGACCGGTGGCCGACGCGCGGATGCCGTCCCGGACAGGTTTCCGCAAAGATCCTCCCCAAGCACTAGTCTGATTCTTTTGCCTACCCATTACTCTTGTGGGAAGGCCACGCAGGGTGGCCATGGAGGAGTGAGATGAGGAGCAGCAACCCGGTCTTCTCGCGACGGGGCTTCAGCCGCGACAACGGATACGCGGGCTTCAACACGGCGCCGCAGGCCGGGGCCCCCGCAGCGGGTGCCAACCCGTACGCGCAGGGCGCCGCCGCGAACCCGTACGCCACCAACCCCTACGCCCAGCCGGACGTCCAGCAGGGCGCCCCGCAGGCCCCGGCGCGCACCGGCGCGATGACGATCGACGACGTCGTCACCCGGACCGCGATCACGCTGGGCACCGTGGTGCTCGGTGCCGCGCTCGCCTGGGCGCTGCTGCCGGTCGACGAGGCCAACCTCGGCAAGTCGTACGGCATCGCGATCGGCGCCGCCCTGGTGGCGTTCGTCCTGTCGCTCGTCCAGTCCTTCAAGCGCAGGCCCGTGCCGGCGCTGATCGTCTCGTACGCGGCCTTCGAGGGCGTCTTCCTCGGAGTGATCTCCAGCGCGGTCAGCACGTACATCGGTCCGGGCGTCGTGATGCAGGCGGTGATGGGCACCATGTGTGTCTTCGCCGGTGTGCTGCTCGCGTACAAGATGCGCTGGATCCGTGTCACCCGCCGCTTCTACGGCTTCGTGATGGCCGCCGCCATGGGCTTCATGCTCCTGATGGTGGTCAACCTCCTGTTTGCCGTCTTCGGCGGCGGTGACGGCCTGGGCTTCCGCAGCGGCGGCCTCGGCATCCTCTTCGGCGTCATCGGGATCATCCTGGGCGCGTGCTTCCTGGCCCTGGACTTCAAGCAGGTCGAGGACGGCATCGCCTACGGCGCCCCCCGCGAGGAGTCCTGGCTGGCGGCCTTCGGCCTCACCATGACCCTGGTGTGGATCTACCTGGAGATGCTGCGTCTGCTCTCCATCCTGAGCGGCGACGACTGATCCCGCCCCGCACGACGGAAACGGCCCGCAGGCACTGCCTGCGGGCCGTTCCCGTCTCCCGGCCCGGCCCATCGTCGGACTGCCGTCTGCCGTCTGCCGTCTGCCGTCTGCCGTCCGGCGTCGCGTAGGGTCGCGGGGTGCTCGATACGACCCCGCTGATCATCGCCGTGGACCGATTCGCCGACCGGCTGCGCGCCGCCCCGCAGAGCCGCCTCCAGCGCGGTGCCGCCGCCGAAGGACTGGCCGCGGCCCGGGAACTGGCGCTGCGCGCCCAGCGGATCGAGGCACCGGACCGGGAGCCGCGCACCATGCCGGACGGGGGGATCTTCTCGGTCGGCGACCAGGTCGCCGTCGCGGGCCGCGATCTGGCGGTGGCACTGGAAACGGCCCCGTCGGCTGAGCTGGACGAGGCCGTGCGATACGTGGAGGAGGCGGCCGCGCGCGCGTTCGCGTAGCGGCGGGGGCGGCGGTCCGGGAGCCCTCGGGCGGGCGGCCGGCGAGGGCCGCTGCGTCCCGGACGCCGTGCGGTCAGAACGAGGCGATGACGCGGTCGGCGAGGATGTACACGTTCTCCTTGCCGCAGGAGAACGTCAGGGCGTAGGCACCGGACACACCGGAGCCGCCCAGCAGTACGGGATGCTCACCGGCGAGCAGCGAACCCGCCAGGCGCTCGGCCGTCTCGCGGTGGCCGGGGGTCATGCAGAGCGTGGTGCCGTCGGCGAAGACGTAGACATCGAGTGTGCCGAGCGGGCCGGGGCGCACATCGGCGAGCTCCGTACGGCTGTCGGCGAGCTCTTCGAGGCGGTTCACGGTCCGCTCGTGGTCGGTGACGACGGGGGTCTGCACCGGTACGAAGTCGGGGTGCGAGGGGTGCCTGCGGCGGGCGGCGGCCAGCTCGGGGGAGTCCTCGGCGTACTCCGCGGGGCCGGCCGGCTCGGTCAGCTCCGCGGTCTCCGTCAGCTCCACCAGCTCGTCCAGGGCCTCCGCGGCGTCGAGGTCCATCGCTTCGAGGCCCGCGAAGTCGGCCTGGCGGGGCATGAAGAACGGGATGTCCTCGGCCGCCCCGGTCAGCCCGCCCAGCAGGGACGGGGCGTCGGCGGCGTCCCGCGCTTCCTGGGTGGCCCAGAAGGCGCGGGCCTCGGCGAGCTCGCGCTCGCGCTCCTCGGCCAGCGCCTCGGCGACGGCCGCGCGTATCTCGGCGACCGGGGTGATGGTGCTGCGGCTCTGCGGGGGCACGACGGCACCGTGCGTACGGGCGTCGGCCAGCTCCGTACGAAGGGCCGTGACCTGCTTGCGCAGCCCGTGAGCGGCGTGCAGGGCAGCGGCGCCCACGGCCGTGGCGGCGGCGGTGGTCAGCAACAGGGCAAGAGACATGGCGCTCACTGACATACTCCCGGTTTCAATCGATCCCCCGACTTCCTACATCAGCTTGTGCCCTGCCTGCGCCCTGTGTCAGTGCATTACGTCACGAAATGGACAGGTCTTTGGGCCCGGGGTTTACCCCCGATGCCCGTGTGACCTGCGGGAATGACTCTCCCCCAGGACATAGGTCACATCCTGGGGGAGATTCGGTCACGGTCGGGGCTCGGAACCGGCCACTCGTGCGGCGCGGGTCCGCCGACGACTGTGCCGGGTCCGGCCCGGCCTCAGCTCAGCCGCTCGATGACCATCGCCATGCCCTGGCCACCGCCCACGCACATGGTCTCCAGGCCGAACTGCTTGTCGTGGAACTGGAGGCTGTTGATCAGCGTGCCGGTGATCCGGGCGCCCGTCATGCCGAAGGGGTGTCCGACGGCGATCGCGCCGCCGTTGACGTTGACCTTCTCCAGCGGCAGGCCGAGGTCGCGGTAGGAGGGGATCACCTGGGCGGCGAACGCCTCGTTGATCTCGGCCAGGTCGATGTCGTCGACGGTCAGCCCGGCCCGCTTCAGCGCCTGCTTGCTGGCCTCCACCGGTCCGTACCCCATGATCTCGGGGGAGAGGCCGCTGACGCCGGTGGAGACGATCCGCGCCAGCGGCGTCAGCCCCAGCTCGCGGGCCTTGGTGTCGGACATGATCACGAGGGCGGCGGCGCCGTCGTTGAGCGGGCAGCAGTTGCCCGCGGTGACCAGGCCGTCGGGGCGGAACACCGGCTTCAGGCCCTGCACGCCCTCCAGGGTGACGCCCGCGCGCGGTCCGTCGTCCTTCGAGACGACGGTGCCGTCCGGGGTGGTGACCGGGGTGATCTCGCGCTCCCAGAAGCCGTTCTTCAGGGCCTGCTCGGCGAGGTTCTGCGAGCGCACGCCGAACTCGTCCATGTCCTGGCGGGTGATGCCCTTGAGCCGGGCCAGGTTCTCCGCGGTCTGGCCCATCGCGATGTACGCGTCCGGGACCAGGCCGTCCTCGCGCGGGTCGTGCCAGTCGGCGCCCTCCTGCTCGGCGCGGGCCGCGGTGCGGGCCTCGGCGTCGGCGAACAGCGGGTTGTGCGTGTCCGGCCAGTTGTCGGAGTTGCCCTTCGCGAAGCGGGACACCATCTCGACACCGGCCGAGATGAAGACGTCGCCCTCGCCCGCCTTGATGGCGTGCAGCGCCATCCGGCTGGTCTGGAGGGAGGACGAGCAGTAGCGGGTGACCGTACAGCCCGGGAGGTGGTCCATGCCCAGCTGCACGGCGATGATGCGGCCCAGGTTGTTGCCCTGCTCGCCGCCGGGGAGGCCGCAGCCGAGCATCAGGTCGTCGATGTCCTTCGGATCCAGCTCGGGAACCTTCGCCAGGGCGGTCCGGATGATCGTGGCGGTCAGGTCGTCCGCGCGCAGCTCCTTCAGCGAGCCCTTGAAGGCCCGGCCGATCGGGGAACGGGCTGCAGAGACGATCACGGCTTCGGGCATCACGCGGCTCCATGAGGGCTGGAAGGCGGGTTCGGGCAGGTGCTGCTGACTTGGAAGTTACCTGTACGTAGGCGCTGGGTCACCGGGGAGCGCATGTGACGCCGACCTCTTTTCTAAGCGGTTGCTCAGGTCTCTCTCCGGGGGCCGCCCGGCCCTCTCCTCCGGGCGGCCGCCCGGCCGATGCGCTCTTGGCCGGACGGCCGCCCGGCCGCTCAGTTGGCCGGGAGATTGCGGGGCTTCCCGTGCGACTCCCCGGTCTCCCCGGTCTCTCCCGTCTTCGCCGCCGGGCCCGCCTCGGCGGTCTTCGTCCCGGTCTCCTGCCCCGCTGCCCCGGCCTCGTCGTGCGGCTCCGGGTGCGGGTGGGGATGGGGCTCCGTGGCCGCGGGCAGACGCCGCCGCCTGCGGTGCTTGAGGAGCGCCCAGGGGGCCCGCGCCCCAGTGACCTCCGTACCGGCCTCCCTGGCCGCCTGGGAGGCCGCCTTGGCCACCGGCAGCATGTCCTCGCGCCGGGCCCCGTCCAGACGGTCGGACTCCGGCCACAGGCCCAGCACCGCGCAGAGCGTGGGCAGCACCGCCATCGCCGCCGTGGCGTACCCCTCCGCCGACGGGTGGTAGTTGTCCGGGCCGAACAGCTCCCGCGGATTGGCCTCGAACTCCGGCCCGAGCAGATCGCCCAGCGACACCGTGCGCCCGCCCTGCTCCACCGAGCCGATCGTCTGGGCCGCGGCCAGCTGCCGGCTCACCCGCCGGGCCAGCCAGCGCAACGGCTGGTAGACCGGCTCGATCGTGCCCAGGTCCGGGCAGGTGCCGACCACGACCTCCGCACCCGCCGTACGCAGTCTGCGCACGGCGGTGGTCAGACAGCGCACCGACTGGGTCGCCGGCATCCGGTGCGTCACATCGTTCGCGCCGATCATGATCACGCAGACGTCGGGCGGTCGGGACGTGTCGGCGAGCAGCAGCGAGACCTGTCGCTCCAGATCGTCCGACCGGGCGCCCGGCTGTGCCACATTGCGCAGATCCACCGGCCGCTCGGAGACCGCGGCGAGCCCGGAGGCGAGCAGCGCCCCCGGGGTCTGACCGGCCCGGCGCACCCCCTGCCCGGCCGCCGTGGAGTCGCCCAGCAGCCCCAGCCGCAACGGGTCCGCGGGGCCGGCGAACGCCACCCCGTACCGCCCGTCCGCGCTCGGCGGAACCGGTGCGATCCCGCCGCCCACCTGCCGTTTCGCCAGCTGGACCTCCGCCAGCAGTACGCCCACCGCCGCGGCGCCGAGCAGCCCGATGCTGCCTCCGCCGTAGGCCGCGCCCGCTGCGATCCGCCGTGCCACCCTTGCTCTCGACACAGTCCGGTCCACCTCCTCGTCGCCGTACCGCCGTACTTACAGCTAACTGCCCCGCGGGAGCCGTCGCTCAATCGCTTCGCCCAATCCCGTGCCCGTACGCATACCCTTGCCGCACCATCTCGGAGACCCCGGAGTACACGGTGCAATTCCACGATTCGATGATCAGTCTCGTAGGCAATACCCCGCTGGTGAGGCTGCGCAGTGTGACGGCCGGCATCCAGGCGACGGTCCTGGCCAAGGTCGAGTACTTCAACCCCGGCGGTTCGGTCAAGGACCGCATCGCCCTGCGGATGATCGAGGCGGCCGAGCAGAGCGGCGAGCTCCGCCCCGGCGGCACGATCGTCGAGCCGACCAGCGGCAACACCGGCGTCGGTCTGGCGATCGTCGCCCAGCAGAAGGGGTACAAGTGCATCTTCGTCTGCCCGGACAAGGTGTCCACGGACAAGATCAATGTGCTGCGCGCCTACGGTGCCGAGGTCGTCGTCTGCCCGACGGCCGTTGACCCCGAGCATCCCGACTCCTACTACAACGTCTCCGACCGCCTGGTCCAGGAGACGCCGGGGGCCTGGAAGCCGGACCAGTACTCCAACCCCAACAACCCGCGTTCCCACTACGAGACCACCGGTCCCGAGCTGTGGGAGCAGACGGACGGGAAGATCACCCATTTCGTCGCGGGCGTCGGGACCGGCGGCACGATCAGCGGGACCGGCCGCTATCTGAAGGAGATCAGCGGCGGCTCGGTGAAGGTGATCGGCGCGGACCCGGAGGGCTCGGTCTACTCCGGCGGCTCCGGGCGCCCCTACCTCGTCGAGGGTGTCGGCGAGGACTTCTGGCCGAGCGCCTACGACCGTACGGTCACGGACGAGATCGTCGCCGTGTCCGACAAGGACTCCTTCCAGATGACCCGCCGCCTCGCCAAGGAGGAGGGCCTGCTGGTCGGCGGGTCCTGCGGGATGGCGGTGGTCGGCGCGCTGGAGGTCGCCAAGCGGCTCGGCCCGGACGACGTGGTCGTCGTCCTGCTGCCCGACAGCGGCCGCGGCTACCTGAGCAAGATCTTCAATGACGAGTGGATGGCCGACTACGGCTTCCTGGAGGACACCGGGCCGTCCGCACGCGTCGCCGATGTGCTCGACCACAAGGCCGGACCGATCCCGACGCTCGTCCACATGCACCCGGAGGAGACCGTCGGCGAGGCGATCGACGTGCTGCGCGAGTACGGCGTCTCGCAGATGCCGATCGTGAAGCCGGGCGCCGGGCACCCGGACGTGATGGCCGCCGAGGTCATCGGTTCGGTGGTGGAGCGGGAGCTGTTGAACGCGCTGTTCGCGCAGCGCGCCTCGCTCTCCGACCCGCTGGAGAAGCACATGTCGCCGCCGCTGCCGCAGGTCGGTTCGGGCGAGCCGGTCGAGGACCTGATGGCGGTGCTCGGCGGCACGAACGCCGCGGACGCGGCCATCGTGCTGGTGGAGGGCAAGCCCAAGGGCGTGGTCAGCCGCCAGGACCTGCTGGCGTTCCTCGCCAAGGACGCGGGGACCGGCAAGGCGTAGCCCGGGGGCCCGGCCTCGCGAAAAAGGCGCAGCCCGGGGCCCGGTTCCGCGAAAAAGGCGTAGCCCGGGGGCCCGGTTTCGCGAAAACGGTACGAGCGCGACACGTCCGCGCAGCACCGGCTTAACACGAGTCCGGCAGATTGACGGGTGTCGGCGGGGAGACCCACCGGCACCCGATACGGCGACACGGACTACGGAGCGGCTCCCGGACCTCCGACGTCGCCAGGACGCGGCGACCGGCCCTGACCCGGACCGTGTCCCTCGCGGGGACCGCCGCCGTCCCGCCCCCCGGGCGACCGGGGGTGCGGCGGCCCCCGCGACATGTCCCGGCCCCGCGGGCGCCGGACCGTTCGCCAGGCCGGGGCCGGCTCAGGAGGCCGGGGCCGGAGCCGGTGAGACGGACGCCCGTTCCTCCAGCAGCGCGATGCGTTCGGCGGTCTCGCTGCCGGGCTCCGGGGTGTAGACCACCAGGCACTGATCGGGATCACCGGCCGCGCCGAGCGTCTCGTAGGGGAGCACGAGCCCGCCCACGAGCGGATGATCCACGCGCTTGACGCCGTAGGTCTTCGACTTCACCTGGTGATCCGCCCACAGCCTGCGGAAGTCCTCGCTCTTCCGGGACAGCTCATCGACCAGCGTCGTCAGTCTCCGGTCATCGGGGTGCAGCCCCGCGTCCAGACGCAGATGCGCCACGGTCTCCGCCGCCACCGCCGCCCAGTCCGGGTACAGCTCGCGTGCGGCCGGTTCCAGGAACACCTGGCGCGGCATGTTCCGTTCGGCGGCGGGCATCCGGGAGAAGCCGACGAGGGCGTCCCCCAGCGCGTTCCAGGCCAGCACGTCCATCCGTCGGCCCAGGACGAACGCCGGGGCCGCGGCGAGCGAGTCCAGCACCCGGAGCAGACCGGGCCGGACCCGCTGGGCGGAGGCCGGGGCGGAGGCGCGCGACCGGGGGCGGGCCACGGTACGCAGATACGCGTGCTCCGTCTCGTCCAGCCGCAGCACCCGGGCGATCGAGTCGAGCACCGCGTCCGAGACGCTCGGGCCGCGTCCCTGCTCCAGCCGGATGTAGTAGTCGACGCTCACCCCCGCGAGCTGAGCGACCTCCTCGCGGCGGAGTCCGGGCACCCGCCGTCGGCCGTATGCCCGGAGCCCCACTTCCCCGGGCTGGATGCGGGCCCGCCGCGAGCGGAGGAAGTCACCGAGGTCAGCGTCCATGGCACTGATCGTAGAAGATCGCCGAAGAGGGCCGATGGCGCCGACCGCGTGGACAGGGCCCCTGGCGCCGACCAGAAAAGACCGTCCACAAGGACCGTCCACAAGGACCGTCCACAAGGACCCACCACGAAGGCCGACCAGAAAACGCCGACCAATAAAAGAAGGAGCGGGCGCGGAAGAGCGGCAGGGAGGTCATGGCGCCGGCCAGGAAAGAAAGAAGGACGGGCCTCGAACCTGGTACTGGCGGACCCAGGAACAGCGTCGCCCTGGCTGGGCCCCGGGCAGCCGCGGAGAGTGGAACCGGGCCCGGGGAAGCGCTCCGGCCCGCGACCGCCCAAGGAGCACGGACATGTCGTACGAGACCCTCGCGGGCCGCACCGCCGTCATCACCGGAGCCGCCAGCGGCATGGGTGGCGCGACCGCCCGGCTGCTCGCCGCACAGGGGGTCGGGGTCGCCCTGCTGGCCCGGCGCGCGGAGCGGCTGGAGGAGCTGGCCGCCGAGATCGGGGCGGCGGGCGGCCAGGCGCTCGCCGTCCCCACCGACATCACCGACCAGACGTCCGTCGACGCCGCCGTCGAGCGGGTGCACCGCGCCTTCGGCCCGGTGGACCTTGTGGTCAACGCGGCCGGTGTGATGCTGCCGAATCCGGTGGACGCGGGCCGGACGGACGAGTGGCAGCGGATGATCGACACCAATGTGACGGGCGCCCTGCGGATCATCCGGGCGTTCACGGCCGACCTGGTGGCGGCGGCCGCCGAGGGGCGCACCGCGGACCTGGTGAACATCTCGTCCATCGGCGCGCACGTCACGTTCCCCCATTACGCGGTCTACGGGGCGACGAAGGCCGCGCTGACGTACCTGTCGGCATCGCTGCGCACCGAGTTCGGGCCGCGCGACGTCCGGGTCACCAACATCGAGCCGGGCCTCACCGACACGGAGCTGGCCGGGCACATCGACAACGCCGAGCTGAGCGGGCAGATCGACGGCATGTTCGAAGCGCTGGGCGGGCTCTCCGCCGACGAGATCGCCGATCTGATCGCCTACGCCACCAGCAGGGCGCGCCACATCAACCTGCGCCAGCTGATCGTGCAGCCCACCCGCCAGGCGTAGGGCCGCGCCGCCCGGGACCGGGGCGGGGCTCGGCTCCGTCAGTCCTCCCAGTCGGACTCCGTACGCGCGGCGCGGCGCGTGAAGCGCGGCCGGGCGGCGTACACGGCGTTGACCGCGACGATGCCGAGCCAGGCGACGACCAGGCCCGCCGTGTGGGCGGTCGAGGCGCCGATCGCCGACAGCGGGACGGCCAGGACCAGCGAGATGATCCCGAAGCCGTAGCGCTCGCCGAAGTTCCCCAGGGGGTGCGGCGGGTGCGGGTCCCGGACGAGGCTCACCCGCTGCTCGGCGAGATGGCGCCGGACGCGGCGGTCGAGCGTGGTGTCGAGCCGCTGCTCGACCTTCTCCAGAAAGGACTCGACGAGAGCGGGCTCGTACTCCGACCCCAGCTCGCTACGGGCCTGCAGGGCAGCATCGAGCTCGTTCCTGAGCTCGGGGTCACGGGCTTTCATAGCCTTTACGGTACGAATCGAGGCGGTCCCGGGCAGTGGGGCTAACCCCCCTCTTCGGCCCCCGGGTGCCCCGGCCTCCCGGCCGCGTACGGACGCCCCGGGCACCGGCCCGCGTACCGGCCGACGCGGACCGGCTACAGCACCGGCCGACGCGGACCGGCTGCATATGGACATGCAGACGGCTTGCTGGCTGAATGGATTGGTCGGCGCCGGATCGCGGCGCGACGGATCTACCGAGGGGACAGCATGAGCGGGAGCAGCCCGGCCGCGCGGTTGCAGCAGCTCTTCGAGGGGCGCCGGCTCACACCCACCCAGCGGCGCATCGCGCACTCGATGGTGCGCCGGGCCGGGGACGTCCCGTTCCTGTCGAGCGTGGAGCTGGCAGAGCTCGCCGGGGTCAGCCAGCCGTCCGTCACCCGCTTCGCCGTGGCGCTCGGCTTCGACGGCTATCCGGCGCTCCGCAGACACCTGCGGGAGGTCGCCCCGGCCGGTCCCGACGCGGCGGGCGGGGGCGACGCGTACAACGAGTACCAGCAGGCCGTACTCGGCGAGATCGAGAACCTGCGGCATCTGGCCGAACTGCTCGCCGACCCCGGGCCCGTCGAGCGGGCGGGCAGGCTGCTGGCGGCCTCGCGCCCGCTGCCGGTGCTCGGGCTGCGCGCCGCCTCCTCGCAGGCGCGGGGATTCGGTTACTTCGCGGCCAAGGTCCACCCCGACGTCCGGGTGCTCGACGAGGGCGGCAGCATGCTGCGCGACCGGATCGACGCCGCACGGCGGGCCGGTGCCACCGCGCTCATCTGCTTCGCGCTGCCCCGGCACCCCAAGGAGATGGTGGACGCCCTCGCCTACGCGCAGGGGCAGGGGCTCGCCGTGGTGTCGGTGGCGGACTCCGCCTTCGCGCCCGTCGCCAGGCACAGCGACCTGCTGATCCCGGCCGCCGTAGGCACCGGGCTTGCCTTCGACACGGCGTGCGCGCCCATGCTGCTGGGGCGGGTGCTGCTGGAGGCGATGTGCGACGACCTGCCCGACGCACAGGCGCGGCTGGAGGAGTTCGACGCGAGGGCGGCGGCGCGGGGACTCTTCGTGGAGTGACGGGCCCGGGGCGCCCACCAGGCCGGGGCGGCGGAAGGGGCGGAAGCAACGGAAGTGGCGGAGATGACGGACCGGACGGGGCCGCCCGTGCGGAGCGGTGGGCCGACGGGACCGGGAGGGCCGGGCCCCGGGCGGCCGGTGGACAAGGGCACGGTGCTGGAGCTGCTGCCGGGAACCGGCGTACTGCTACCGGACGGGGCCGGGGTGCTGCGGTTCGGGACGGGGGCCGAGGCCACCCGTGACCTGCTGACCGCGACGGCGTCCAGGGTCCACCCGGGGATGCGGTGCGGGTCCCTGACCCTCAAGGAGTACTCCGAACTCCGCCACGCCCATGACGCCTGGCTCGGTGGCTACCTCTTCCAGCCCGACTGGAACACCGTGGCCCATTTCGACGGGCTCCGGCTGCTGTCGGCCGGTGGAGGCCCGGACGCGGCGGACGCGCTCGCGCGTATCGAGGTGTGGCGCGAGCCCCCGTCGTCGGAGGCGGCCGGGACCGCCGTGGTGTGGGACGGCGTCGACCTGTTCGGGCACCCGGCCGAGGAGACCCTCCGGGTGCTCCCGGAGGCGGTACGGCTGCCGGGGCCGCGGACCGACGCGACCGTGCCCGCGCTCGGGCTGCGCCTGGAGGGGGACGGGGCAGCGGGCACCCCGTGGCGGCGGCTGTCGATGGCCGGCCCGGAGCCCGACGGCTGGGGGCGCTGCTGCGGCGGCCGCTCCCGCTGTGCCCGGGGCGGCGACGGGATGGTGGGGCTCATGCGTTGAGTGAGGCGCGGGGCGCGGCGGCCACGCGACGGGATGGTGGGGCTCATGCGCTGAGGGAGGCGCTGGGCGCGGCGGCCACGCGACGGGATGGTGGGGCTCATGCGCTGAGGGAGGCGCTGGGCGCGGCGGCCACCGCGACTTCGCCGATTCTCAGGCGCCCCTCATCTGCGGCCACTAATCTCCGGGCCGGAAAGGCTCACCAGGAGCTGCGGAGAGGGGTACGGACGTGGGGCGCGGAGCGCAGTCGTTGGCGAGGGTGGCCGTGGTCGTACGGGCCGGAGCCGCACCGATGTGGTGGCCGGGGCTGCTGGCCGCGGCGATCGGCGCGCTGGTGCCGGGGCTCACCGGACGCCGGATCGGTCTGCTGTCCGGGGCCGCGCT
Organism: Streptomyces sp. NPDC057697; assembly: GCF_042799335.1. Taxonomy (NCBI): domain Bacteria; kingdom Bacillati; phylum Actinomycetota; class Actinomycetes; order Kitasatosporales; family Streptomycetaceae; genus Streptomyces; species Streptomyces sp. NPDC057697. Next base: position 294,856 of record NZ_JBHVJA010000007.1, read on the forward strand.
GTTCCTGGTCACCGCGGCCGTGGTGGCGCTCGTCCGCAGCCGGAGGTACGCCGCGCTGGCCGGGGGCGCGACGCGTGCCGGGCGCTCCGACTTCCTCCAGGACCGGGCCGTGACCGTACGCGGCTGGCGGTGCGCGCACCGGTGGTGGCTGCTCGGCGCGTTCCTCGTGGCGGTGGCGAGCGCGTTCCTGCTGCCCGGGGCCGGCGGGATGGTGCTCGCCGGGGCGGGCGCCGGGCTCTGGATCAAGGCCGTCCGGATCGGGCGGCGCGAGCAGCGGGACGACGTCCTGTACTGGGTGCGGACCGACTGGGTGGAGCGCGGACGGCCCGCGGGCAAGCGTGTGAAGGGATACCGGACGACCGGCCCGATGGCGGGGGACGCCGCGCCCGGCGGGGCGCGGCGCAGGCGCTGAGCCGCCCGTCGTGCCTCCGGCCGTCAGGGACGGGGCGGCAGCGGTCCGGACTGCGGGGGCAGCTGCCTGGGGGAGGGGACCGAGGGGGCGGAGCAGGTGGCGCGGCGGTGCGCGGCGTCCAGCAGCTCGCCGATCAGGGCACCTGCCCGGCGGCCTTCGAAGTGGAGGTCGTCGATGTCGATCCGGTCCTCGGCGAGCAGGGTGAGCACGGCCGAGTGGCCCGCCGTGTACGAGGCGATGCAGCCGGACTCGCACCGTACGAGCAGTTCGCCGAAGCCGCCCCGGCCGGTGGCCTCCGTCATCCTGACCGCGACCCCGAGCGCGGTCGCGGTCAGTGCGGCGAAGCGCTCGGTCTCCAGGCCCGGCGCGTCATGGGCCAGGACGAGCCCGTCGGTACCGGCGACCAGGGTGCCGGACAGGAGCGGGACCCCGGCCCGTAATCGCCGGAGTTCGGCCAGGACGTCGGGCGCCCCGGCCTCGGGTGCCATCGGCTGCTTCGTCCCGGCGCGCAGTCGGAGTGCTCGGATCACAGGGGCCTCCCATGAATCTCGTGGCCGGGACGGCGGAGCGGACCCGTGCCCGCTCCGCCGTCCCGGCTGGGTGTGACCATGAGGCTACGCAACGTGCCCGCCTCCGGAAGGGGTTCAGAACTTTCCCCCGGCACATGCCGGAGGCGTACGGGGGTGCGCGGAGGGCGCGCGAGCTGCGCGTGGGCCGAGCTGTGCGCGGGGTGGGCGCAAACGCTGCCCCCGTGCGACGGCGCAGAGCTGTTGACTACGAGTATTCAGACATCCAGGATGTGAATAGGAGACTTACAGTCGCGAGGAGGCACCGCCATGTCAGGACCCCGCCCCGTACGGGCACCGCGCGGTACGGAACTGAGCGCCCTGGGATGGCAGCAGGAGGCCGCCCTGCGCATGCTGCAGAACAACCTCGACCCCGAGGTCGCCGAGCACCCCGACAAGCTCGTCGTCTACGGCGGCACCGGCAAGGCGGCCCGCGACTGGCGCTCGTTCGACGCGATGGTGCGCACGCTGCGGACGCTCAAGCAGGACGAGACGATGCTTGTCCAGTCCGGCCGCCCGGTCGGCGTGATGCAGACCCACGAATGGGCGCCGCGCGTCCTGATCGCCAATTCCAACCTGGTCGGCGACTGGGCGAACTGGGAGGAGTTCCGCCGCCTGGAGGCGCTCGGGCTCACCATGTACGGCCAGATGACCGCCGGGTCGTGGATCTACATCGGCACGCAGGGCATCCTCCAGGGCACGTACGAGACGTTCGCCGCCGTCGCGGCGAAGAAGTTCGGCGGGACGCTGGCCGGCACGATCACCCTGACCGCCGGGCTCGGCGGCATGGGCGGCGCCCAGCCGCTCGCCGTGACCATGAACGACGGCGTCGTGATCTGTATCGACTGCGACCCGCGTGCCATCGAGCGCCGGATCGAGCACCGGTACCTGGATGTGCGCGCCGACTCCCTGGAGCACGCGCTCCAGCTGGCCACCGAGGCCCGGGACGCCCGCCGTCCGCTCTCCATCGGTCTGCTGGGCAACGCGGCGGAGCTGCTGCCGCGGATGCTCGCCGAGGGCGCCCCGATCGACATCGTCACCGACCAGACCAGCGCGCACGACCCGCTGTCCTACCTCCCGCTCGGCGTCGACTTCGACGACATGGCCGCGTACGCCACCGAGAAGCCCGCCGACTTCACCCGGCGCGCACGGGAGTCGATGGCCAGGCACGTCGAGGCGATGGTCGGCTTCATGGACGCCGGGGCCGAGGTCTTCGACTACGGCAACTCCATCCGCGGCGAGGCCCGACTCGCCGGGTACGAGCGGGCCTTCGACTTCCCCGGCTTCGTGCCCGCCTACATCCGGCCGCTCTTCTGCGAGGGCAAGGGGCCGTTCCGCTGGGCGGCGCTCTCCGGCGAGGCGTCGGACATCCACAAGACCGACAAGGCGATGCTCGAACTCTTCCCGGAGAACGAGTCGCTCCACCGCTGGATCAGGATGGCCGGCGAGCGCGTCCACTTCCAGGGGCTGCCCGCCCGCATCTGCTGGCTCGGCTACGGCGAGCGCGACCGGGCCGGGGAGCGGTTCAACGACATGGTGGCCAGTGGTGAGCTGGCCGCGCCGCTGGCCATCGGGCGCGACCACCTGGACTGCGGCTCCGTGGCCTCCCCGTACCGGGAGACCGAGGCCATGCTCGACGGGTCCGACGCGATCGCCGACTGGCCGCTGCTGAACGCCATGGTCAACGTGGCGTCCGGGGCCTCCTGGGTCTCCATCCACCACGGCGGCGGCGTCGGGATGGGGCGCTCCATCCACGCCGGGCAGGTGACCGTCGCCGACGGCACGAAGCTCGCGGGCGAGAAGATCCGCCGGGTGCTCACCAACGACCCCGGCATGGGCGTCATCCGGCACGTCGACGCCGGGTACGACATCGCGGAGTCGGTCGCCGAGGACAAGAACGTGCGGGTGCCGATGCGGGAGGACGGACAGTGAGCCTGCCTCCCGGGGGCGCGCACGGGCGCAAGGCCGGGGCCGGGGGCGCGCACGGGCCCGAGGCCGCGCGCGGGCGCGGTGCCGGTGCCGGTGCCGGGGACGAAGCCATGGTCCGAAACGGGAACACCGCAGCGAACGCCACCGGCACCGCAGGCGCGCCTGGAAGCCTTGCCCCGAGCGCGCCCGGAGCCGCCGCCCCGGACACCGCCGGAAGCGGGGCCGTGGCCGGGAGCAGGGCCATGGCCGGGGGCGCCGCCGGGAGCGGGTCCGCGGGCGACGGGGGCTCGTCGTTCCTGGCCATGTGGCGGGAGCTGCTGCCGGTCGGCCGGAACCCGGAGAGCGGGGGCTACCGCCGCTACGCCTGGACCGGGGCCGACGCCGACTGCCGCGCCTGGTTCCAGGCACAGGCCGAGGCGCGCGGCCTCGTCCACGAGGTCGACCGGAACGGCAACCAGTGGGCCTGGCTCGGCGACCCGCTGGCCGGGGACGCCGTCGTCGCCGGGTCCCATCTCGACTCCGTACCGGACGGCGGCGCCTTCGACGGTCCGCTCGGCGTGGTCTCCTCCTTCGCCGCGCTCGATGAACTCCGCCGCAGGGGAGTGGAGTTCACCCGGCCGCTGGCCATCAGCAACTTCGGCGACGAGGAGGGGGCCCGCTTCGGGCTCGCCTGCGTGGGCTCCCGGCTCGCCGCCGGACAGCTGACCGCGGAGGCCGCCCACCGGCTCCGCGACGGCGACGGCATCACACTGCCGCAGGCGATGGAGGCGGCCGGACACGACCCCGACGCCATCGGCCCGGACCCCGAACGGCTCGCCCGCATCGGCGCGTTCGTCGAGCTCCACGTCGAACAGGGGCGCGCCCTCGACCTGACCGGAGACCCGGTCGGCATCGCCTCCGCGATCTGGCCCCACGGACGCTGGCGGTTCGACTTCCGGGGCGAGGCCAACCACGCGGGCACCACCCGGCTGGCCGACCGGCGCGACCCGATGCTCACCTACGCCGAGACCGTGCTCGCCGCCCGCCGCGAGGCGGAACTCGCAGGCGCCCTCGCCACCTTCGGCAAGATCTCCGTCGAGCCGAACGGGGTCAACGCCATCCCCTCCCTCGTCCGGGGCTGGCTCGACTCCCGCGCCGCCGACCAGGCCGGTCTCGACGCCGTGGTCACCGGCATCGAACGGGCCGCCAGGGAACACGCCGAGCGGGCCGGGATCGACCTGGACGTCGTACGGGAGTCCTTCACACCCGTCGTCGAGTTCGAGCACGCGCTCCGCGACGAGCTCGGCAAGATCCTCGCGGGCCGGGACGGCGGCGGCGCCGACCGGGCGGTGCCCGTCCTGGGCACGGGCGCCGGACACGACGCGGGTATTTTGTCCGCTTCGGTCCCTACCGCCATGCTGTTCGTACGGAACCCCACCGGGATCTCGCACTCCCCGGCCGAGCACGCGGGCGAGGACGACTGCGTGGCCGGGGTGATCGCACTCGCCGACGTACTGGAAGGTCTCGCGTGCAGCTGACAACGCAACCGACGGGCAGGCCCGCCACCACGACGTACTGGCTGTCCCACGCCTGGCTCGGCACCCATGCCGAGCCGGGCGTCGCCCTGGACGTCTCCGACGGGCTGATCGCGGGCGTCCGCACCGGCGTCGCCACCCCGCCCCCGGGCGCCACCGTGCTGCGCGGGCTCACCCTCCCCGGGCTCGCCAACACCCATTCGCACGCCTTCCACCGCGCCCTGCGCTCCACCGTCCAGGTGGGCTCCGGCACCTTCTGGACCTGGCGCGAGACCATGTACCAGATCGCCTCCCGGCTCACCCCCGACTCGTACTACGACCTCGCCCGCGCCGTGTACGCCGAGATGGCGCTGGCCGGCATCACCGCGGTCGGCGAATTCCACTATCTGCACCACGCGCCGGGCGGCACCCCGTACGACAACCCGAACGCGATGGGGGAGGCCCTGATCGCGGCGGCGGGAGAGGCCGGCATCCGGATCACCCTGCTGGACACCGCCTACCTCTCCGCCGGATTCGGCAAGCGCCCCACCCAGTACCAGCAGCCCGACCGGCACCAGCTGCGCTTCTCCGACACCACCGCGGACGCCTGGGCCGAACGCGCCTCCCTCCTCAAGGGCGGCGACCACGCCCTGATCGGCGCGGCCATCCACTCCGTGCGCGCCGTGCCCGCGGCCCAGCTGGCGACCGTGGCCGCCTGGGCCGAGGAGCGAGGCGCCCCGCTCCACGTCCACCTCTCCGAGCAGACCGCGGAGAACGACGCCTGCCTCGCCGCCCACGGCCGCACCCCCACCCGGCTCCTCGCCGACCACGGGGTCCTCGGCCCACGCACCACCGGCATTCACAACACCCACCTCACCGCCGAGGACATCGCACTTCTGGGCTCCTCGGCCACCGGCACCTGCATGTGCCCCACCACGGAACGCGACCTCGCCGACGGGATCGGCCCCGCCGTCGCCCTCCAGCACGCCGGCTCGCCGCTCTCCCTCGGCAGCGACAGCCACGCCGTGATCGACCTCTTCGAGGAGGCGCGCGCCATGGAGCTGAACGAGCGCCTGCGCACCCGGGCGCGAGGGCACTGGACGGCGGCCGCCCTGCTGCGCGCCGCGACCGCCGACGGACACGCGGCACTCGGCCGGCCCGAGGCGGGCGTCATCGAACCCGGGGCGCCCGCCGATCTGGCGACCGTCGCCCTGGACTCGGTCAGAACAGCGGGGCCGGTGCCCCGACTCGCCGCGGAAGCGGCCGTATTCGCCGCCTCCGCGGCCGATGTGCGGCACACGGTCGTGGCGGGGCGGCACATCGTCCGCGACGGGCTGCACGCGCACATCGAGGACGTACCCGCGGCACTCGCCTCGGCCATCGCCGCCCTGCACCGCTGAGACCGGACCCCCGCAAGGAGAGCAGCCCCCCGATGACGACGACCGCCATCACCAACATCGCCAGTCTGGTCACCAACGACCCCTCCCGCCGTGCGGATTCCCCCCTGGGCCTGGTCCGGGACGCGGCCGTCGTCATCGAGGACGACCGGGTCGTCTGGACCGGTGAATCAAGCAAAGCACCCGCCACTGACAACGCCGTCGACGCGGGCGGCCGGGCGATGATCCCCGGCTTCGTCGACTCCCATTCCCACCTCGTGTTCGCGGGCGACCGCACCGAGGAGTTCAACGCCCGGATGTCCGGCCGCGCCTACAGCGCGGGCGGCATCAGGACCACGGTCGCCGCCACCCGCGCCGCCACCGACGAACAGCTCGCCGCCAACGTCGCCCGCTACCTCGCCGAGGCGCTGCGCCAGGGCACCACCACCTGCGAGACCAAGTCCGGCTACGGGCTCACCGTCGAGGACGAGGCCCGTGCCCTGCGCATCGCCGCCCGGCACACCGAGGAGGTCACCTACCTCGGCGCCCACATCGTCTCCCCGGACTACGCGGACGACCCGGCCGGCTACGTCGACCTGGTCACCGGGCCGATGCTGGACGCCTGCGCCCCGTACGCCCGCTGGATCGACGTCTTCTGCGAGAAGGGCGCCTTCGACGGCGACCAGGCCCGCGCCGTCCTGACCGCGGGCCTGGCGAAGGGGCTGCACCCCCGCGTCCACGCCAACCAGCTGGGCCACGGCCCCGGCGTCCAGCTCGCCGTCGAGCTCGACGCCGCGTCCGCCGACCACTGCACCCACCTCACCGACGCCGACGTGGACGCCCTGGCCCAGGGCGGCACCGTCGCCACCCTGCTCCCCGGCGCCGAGTTCTCCACCCGCGCCACCTGGCCCGACGCCCGCCGCCTCCTCGACGCGGGCGCCACCGTCGCGCTCTCCACGGACTGCAACCCCGGTTCGTCGTTCACCTCCTCCATGCCCTTCTGCATCGCGCTCGCCGTACGCGACATGGGCATGACGCCGGACGAGGCGCTCTGGTCCGCCACCGCGGGCGGCGCCGCGGCCCTGCGCCGTACGGACGTCGGCCGCATCGCCCCCGGCGCCCGCGCCGACCTGGTGCTGCTGGACGCGCCCAGCCATGTCCACCTCGCCTACCGGCCGGGCGTACCACTGGTCCACACGGTCTGGCGGCAGGGCGAACGCGTCGCCTGAGCCCGCGGGCGCCCCCACGACACGAGGCGCCCCGAGGCGGCCGGGCGCCGCGTGGGACCAGGCCCCGCCCGAGCCGGTCCGGCGCCCCGTGGCGCGGTGTCGGAGACGCGGAAGGACCCGCCCCCTTGCCGGGGCGGGTCCTTCCGCGTGTCCGAGCGGCGGCCGGACGGTCGGGCGGCGCGCGCCCGTTCACTCCTCCAGGGTCAGGCCCTTGCGGAGTTTGACCAGCGTGCGCGAGAGCAGCCGTGACACATGCATCTGGGAGATGCCCAGTTCCTCACCGATCTCCGACTGCGTCATGTTGGCGACGAACCGGAGCGAGAGGATCGTGCGGTCGCGGCGTGGCAGCGAGGCGATCAGCGGCTTCAGGGACTCCACGTACTCGATGCCTTCGAGCCCGTGGTCCTCGTAGCCGATGCGGTCCGCCAGCGCCCCCTCGTGCTCGTCCTCCTCGGGCTTGGCATCCAGCGAACTCGCGGTGTACGCGTTGCTCGCGGCCATGCCCTCGACGACCTCGTCGTGGGTGATGCCGAGGCGGTCGGCGAGCTCGCCCACGGTGGGCGAGCGGTCCAGCTGCTGGGCGAGCTCGTCGCCCGCCTTGGCCAGGTCGAGCCGCAGCTCCTGCAGTCGGCGCGGGACGCGCACGGACCAGCTGGTGTCGCGGAAGAAGCGCTTTATCTCACCGACGATGGTCGGCATCGCGAACGTGGGGAACTCCACGCCCCGGCTGAGCTCGAAGCGGTCGATCGCCTTGATCAGGCCGATGGTGCCGACCTGGACGATGTCCTCCATCGGCTCGCTGCGGGAGCGGAACCGGGAAGCGGCGAACCTGACCAGGGCCAGGTTCAGTTCGACGAGAGTGTTGCGGACGTACGCGTACTCGTGGGTGCCCTCTTCGAGGGATTCGAGCCGCGCGAAGAGCGTCTTCGAGAGCGCCCTGGCGTCCAGCGGACCCACCTCGTCGAAGGGCGGGATCTCGGGAAGTCCTTCGAGACCGTCGCTCGCGCCGCGGCCGTCGGCGCCGACGTGGTCCAAGTCACCGGTGTGCTCGGGGTCTCCGACGGTGACCGTGGTGCTGGTGGTACTGATCGTGCTGGTGGTGCTGCTGCTGCGGGTGCCGTCCTCGGCGATCGCGGCAGGGGAGTCTGAGTGGGTCAGTCCCTGAGGACATGCTGACGTCGCGTTGTGGGGACGCGGTCCGTCGAGCCGGGGTGACATGGTCTCCTCCATCGTTCTCGGCATATGGCTGCCGATGCCCATACGTGTTCCTGCGGTGAAGCGGCGCCTCCGAAGCCGGTCGTGTTTTGGGTGTCCCCCTACCCTTACCCGGTTCGGACGGACAGTTACAAGCGCCAATTGACGCTATATGTCCGGTTTGTTGAGGTCTTCGGGTATCGCGTCGCGCACAGACCGCGTACTGTTTCAAGAACGTCAGAGGCAGCACATACGCATCTGCGCACGCAGCGACGCAGACGGTGACGAACGGCGAAGAGGGACGGGCATGGACCGCGGGACGGTCGGCAGTGCGAACCGGGGTCGACTTCATGTCGATGTCCGGACCGAAGGGCTCAGCGAGATCGTGACGCCGGTGGGTGAGCTGGATCACCACACGGCGGATCTCTTGCGGGAGCCTCTGGAGCGCGCGGTCGAGCAGGGGCGAGTGCGCCTGGTGGTCGACTGCTCGGGACTCGAATTCTGTGATTCCACCGGGCTCAATGTGCTGCTCGGTGCCCGCCTGAAGGCGGAAGCGGCCGGGGGAGGGGTCCATTTGGCCGGAATGCTGCCGGTGGTGGCGAGGGTCTTCGAGATCACGGGGGCGGAGGCGGTCTTCACCGTCCACGACTCCCTCGAAGCGGCCCTGGACACCTGACCGCGGCGCGTGTCGCGGCCCCGGGCGTCCCTTCTGTTGCCCGCGTCACGCGATCCGCGCAGACGAAGTGGGTGTTGTCACGATTCGGCCGGGCAGGAGACAACCGGCGGGGCCGTGGGCGACCCGCACACTCTGTATCTGTAACTGCAACTGTCAGATCGTTTTGATGGCGACATGGTGAATCGGTGAGGTGAAGCGCTGATGAGCACCACCCGGCAGCATCCGCCGGGCGACCTCGGCCGCGAGTCGCAGGGCGCCGGCGAGGACGCGGGTGCCGGTGCGGCCTCGCCCGGACCGGCCGAGCGGCAGTGGCACACCCTGTCGCTGCGGGGCACCCCCGGCATCGTGCCGACCGCCCGCGACTTCGCCCGGCAGGCCCTGCACGAATGGGGCTGGCTCCCCGCGTCGAGCGCCGACGGCCGGGCCGCCGCCGAGGACGTCCTGCTGGTCGTCTCCGAGCTGGTCACCAACGCCTGTCTGCACGCCGACGGCCCCGAGGAGATCCGTATCGCCTGCACCGCGAAGGTGCTGCGGGTGGAGGTCGTCGACTCGGGCGCGGGGCAGCCCGCGCCGCGCACCCCGCACCGGGCCGGGCGGCCCGGCGGGCACGGCATGTTCATCGTGCAGCGGCTCTGCCTGGACTGGGGCGTCCTGCGGGTGCCCGGCCGGTCCGGCAAGACCGTCTGGGCGGAGCTGGCCGCCCCCGCATAGGCCGGGGCCCGGCCCCGGGGGCGTACCGCCCCGTTGTTCGCACCACCGAAGAGCGCGCCGGATCGGCGCGCTCTTTGTCTTCCCTCCACAAGGTGCCGGGCGTACCTTGAGCGCCCGATCTGATGTGTCGTCAGTAATTTGCGTCGGTCAGCACCGGCGTGCGGCGACTTCCGGCATGAGGGGAACTCAGGTGTCCTACCAGAAGCGAACAGCTCTCGCGCTGGCGTCCGCGCTGGCGGGCACGGTGGTGCTGATGGCCGCGCCCGCCGCCCACGCCACGGTCGTGGACGTCGACTACAAGTGCAAGACCCCGATCGGCGACAAGAGCGCCGTGTCTCCCATCGACATCAAGAGCGTCAAGAGCGGCAGCGGCTACCGGCTCACGATGTCCTTCCAGAAAGGCGTCTCCTCCAGCCCCGTCGAGCTGGGCAAGGGGGCGATGAACCCCAGCGCGGTCATCGAGGTGGGCGGCGCCGACGCGGGCCGGGTACAGGTCTCCGGCCCGCCGAACTCCGCCGCCATACCCGCCAACACCCCCATCAAGATCAGCGATCTGTCGGGTACGTACACCCCGAAGAAGAGCGGCAAGGTCGACTTCACCGCCGGAGTGCTCACCATCAAGGCGCTCGGCACGACCACGACCTGCACTCCCGCCAACAACCCGGGACCCTCGCTCCAGCTCGATGTGACGGCCGCGGGCAACGCCGGGAGCCCCCCGGACGACGGCGGCGGACAGCTGCCGAAGACCGGCCCGCTCGACTCGGCGGTGGCACTCGGCACCCTGGGCGGCACGGTGCTGCTCACCGGGGCGGCCGGAGTGCTCTGGCTGACCAGGCGCGGGCAGGGGGCCGTGGGCCGATAGGGCGCCGCCGGAACCAGCCGCCGCCGTCACGCACCAGGGAGCCGCCCATGTCGTCGCCGACCGGCCACGCCGCCCGACTCGTCCTCGCCGTACTGCTGTGCGCCCTCGCCATGACCCCGGTGGCCGGCGCCGCGCCGCCGCCCGGCCCGGACCAGGGCGCCGCTCCGTGGACGGCGCGGCCCGCGGTGGGCGGTTCCGGTACGGGTGGCAGACCGTACTTCTACCTGGAGGGCCCGCCCGGCACCGTGCTGCGGGACCGCCTCTCGGTCACCAACCCCGGCCGGACCCCGGTGACCGTGCGGCTGAGCGGCTCCGGCGTACGCGTGGACGATGCGGGCGGCGCGGGCGGCCGGGCCGTCACGGGGGCCGGGGCCGGGAGCTGGCTGCGGACCGCCGCCGAGAGGGTGACCGTCCCGGCCCGCACCCGGGCCGATGTGCCGTTCACCGTCACGGTGCCGGACGCGGCGACACCCGGCGACCACCCCGGCATGATCGTCGTGCGCGACGGCGACCGCACGGTGGACGTGCCCGTCCGGCTGCGGGTCGACGGGCCGACGCTGGCCGCGCTCACCGTCGAGAACGTCACCGTCTCCGGGCGGACCATCCACTACACACTGGTCAACCGGGGCAACGCGGTCCTCGCCCCACGGGTCGCCGTACGCGCCGACGGGGTGTTCGGGACGCTGCTGCGACGCGAGGCCCGCACCCTGCCGGTACGGGTGCGGCCGGGACAGCGCGTCGGCCTCACCGAGCCCTGGCGGGACGCCCCCGCGCTCGACTCGGCGACGGTACGGCTGCGCGTCACGGCGGCGGGCGGTGCGCACGGCGAGGCGACGGCGCGCGCCGTCTTCGTCCCATGGGCGCCGCTGACCGCCGGCGCGCTGCTGGTCCTGGGCGCCGCCGGCGCGGCTACGTACGCCTACCGGCGCAGGCGCAGGGGCTCGCGCGCCCGGCGACCGGGAGGCGAAGAGCGGCCCGGCGAGACCCCGGGAGATGGGGCACGACCCGGCTCTTCCCTGGGCGATGAGGAGCGACCCAGCCGGTCTCCGGGCGACGGGGCACGACCCGGCTCCCCGCCGGACGGCGAAGAGCGACCCACCCGTTCCCCGGGAGACGAGGCACGACCTACCCGTTCCCCGGGTGACGAGGCACGACCTACCCGTTCCCCGGGCGACGAGGGGCGGGCCGGCCGGGTTTCCGGCGGCGAAGAGCGGCCCGGCCCGGTGCCGGGCGACCGACAGCACTCCAGGAGCAGGCACGTGGCGAAGGCGGGAGCGGAATCGTGACTGGACAGGCCGGACCGGCAGCACACCGCAGCGGCAGCCACCGGTGGGCCGCGGCGCTGTTCGTCGCGCTGCTCATGGCCCTGCTGCCCGCACTGCCGGTGCTCCCCGCGACCGGGGCCCGCGCGGCGGTCACCCGGGCCGCGGACACGAAGCCCGTGGTCACCCTCTCCACGCAGCAGGCGGGCAAGGGCGGTGAGATCACCGTGAAAGGCGGCGGCTGGCGGCCGAAAGCCCTGCTGATGATCCTGATCTGCGGGCGTTCCACGACGGACCGGGGCGTGATCGGCGGCACCAACTCCTGCGCCAACGCGGAGGGCCGGGCCGTCACGACCGACGCCCGGGGAGCCTTCCGCAAGAAGCTGCCGGTCGCCGAACCGCCCGTGCCCTGCCCCTGCGTGGTGCACGTCGCCACCGTCACCGGCGAACAGGCCGCCGCCGACGCCGTGTTCGTCGTCGCGGGCCATCCGATCGCCCCACTGCCCAAGGAGACCGGGGGCGGCAGGCTCGCGGTGCTCGCCACCACCAGGCTGGAGGGCGACAGCGGGGTCCTCACCTGGTTCGGCGCCCCGCCCGCCCGGCGCCTGGTCTTCACCGTGGGCAACCTCGGTTCCGCTTCCGTCAAGGACCCAGTCTTCGAGATCGGCACCGCGCACGGCGTCTTCGCCCCCCAGTGGGAGGAGCAGCAGTGGCGCGGCACCATCGGGTCCGGCCGCAAGGCGAGAATCGAGCTGCCGGTCGAGCTGGCGGCGGGCGCCCACGGCGACTACCAGGTCTCGCTCCGGTACGGCGGCAAGGTACTGGCCGAACAGCCCTGGGGGGTCGGCCGCCCCTGGGGCGTCACGCTCTTCTGGATCCTGCTGTGCCTGGTCGTACCGGCCGCCGTGTTCCGGATCGGCATGGCGGTGGTCGACAAGGTACGGCCCCGCTCCTCGCGCGCCCCGGGCCGCGCCGGACGCCACCGCCCCCCGGGACCTGCCGACGCCACCGCGAAGATCCCGGGGGCCGTGAGGATTCCGGGGCGCCGCCGCGCCCGGGGGCCCGCCGCGGACCCCGTGGCCGGGGCCACCGACGGCCCGGCCGCCACCACAGCCGTACTGCCGTGGTTCACACCCGATTCCGCACCGTCAGAGAACAGACCGACGACGAAGGGACATTCGTGAGTACGCAACGCAGGACCGTCGCGGCGGGAGTCGCGATGATGCTCGGCGGCGCGGGCATGCTGCTGGCCGCGAGTCCGGCCCAGGCCGCCGACGTCTCGTACGCGACGGAGTGCATCCCGCCGCCCATCTCCGGGCTCCCGGCCGTGCAGGGCACCACCCAGGTGCAGCTGACCGCGCCCGCCGAGGCGAAGGTCGGGGACACCGTCGAGGTGGTGTGGAAGACGGTCCAGGCCGCCTCCAAGAACCCCGACGTGCTCGACCTGGGCAAGGACACGGTCAAGCCGACCGGCACCCTCAAGGTGGGCGGCGCCGCCACGGGCACCGTACAGATGGAAGGGCCCCGGCAGAATCCGCCGATCCCCAAGAACAGCGCCATGGTGCTGTCCGACATGAAGGGCACGCTGAAGCTGGAGAAGGCGGGCGAGATCACGCTCACGCCGGACGCGTACAGCATCAACGTCTCCAAGCCCATCTCCACGGACACCAAGTGCACCCCGAAGGAGGCCGTCCAGCCGGGCGCGACCATCAAGGTCACGGACGGCGGCGGCTCCACCACGACCGGCGGTACGACGACCGCGGGCGGCACCACCTCCGGCTCCACGACCGCGGGCGGCACCACCGAAGGCGGCACCACCGCAGGGGGTACCACCGCGGGCGGGGCGGCCACGGGCGGCGACTCCGGCTCCACCACCTCCGGGACCGGCGGCGGCGACGGGCGGACCGACTTCCCCGGCAAGGAGGTCGCGGTCCACTTCACCTGTACGTCCCCGGGACCGGCCGACATCTCCTCCAAGGTGACGATCAACGCCAAGAAGAGCGGCGGCAGTTACGCCCTGACGGTCAAGACGGCCAAGGGCGTGATGGACAGCCCGGCCGCACTCCCGGCCGGTGCGCTCAAGCCGTCCATGGACATCACCCTCGGCGGTGCCGACAAGGGCTCGGTGAAGGTCACCGGCCCCGCCAACGCCGCACCGCTGGAGCAGGGCAAGCCGGTCGACCTGTCGGACATGACCGGCACCTACAAGCCCGGCGCCTCCGGCAAGTCCACGCTCAGTCCCGGCACCCTGACGATCGACGTCACCCTGGGCGCCTCGAAGATCAACATCCCGTGCAAGGTCAAGGGCTCCGTGACGCCTTCGCTGGAGCTCGACACCACGGCCCAGCAGGGCGGCGCCTCCGGCTCCGCCACCACGGGCTCCACGGGCGCCGCCGGCTCCACGGCGGGCGGTACGGCCTCCGGCGGCGGACTGGCCGCCACCGGGGCCGAGGACAACGGCACCCTGCGCGCCCTCGGCCTGGTCGCGGGCACCGCGATCCTGCTCGGCGGCGCGGTGTTCACCTTCACCCCGTGGCGCAGGCTGCGCGGTACGCGCTGAGTCTCCGACGAACGGGGGGCGTCGCACCGGACCACGGGTGCGGCGCCCCTCGGCCGTGGGCGGGAGCGCGGCGCGCGTGGCACGTCGCGTCCGCGCGCGGAGGAGGCCCGCGCCGGGTCAGCGGGGCGCCGGGCGCCGTTCCGGACCGGCGTCGTCGCGGGGAGCCGCCCCGTCGCCCAGGGGCATGTCCTGCGGGGGCGCACCGTCCTGGGCCCCGTCGTGCCGGGCCCCGTCGTGCCGGGCCCCGTCGTCCGGGGTCAGGGAGCGGAGGCGCGGTATCGGCGAGGCCAGCAGCCAGAGCAGCGACAGCGTTCCCCCCGCGGCCCCGACCAGCAGGGTCGCCCGCAGACCGAACCCGGTGGCGATCAGGCCGCCGACGACGGCCCCGAGAGGCCGTACGCCGTAGTTGACGCTGCTGAACGCGCCCGCCACGCGGCTGCGCATGCCGTCGGGGATGACGCTGGTCTGCAAGGAGTTGAGGTTGACGTCGAAGAGCATGACGCCGACCCCGGAGAGGAATTCCGCCGCGGCCAGCACTCCGGCACGCACCCAGAGCGGGCCTCCCGCGAGGGTCGCGAGCGCGAGGGGCGCCGGGAACAGCACGGCCCCCACGGCGATGCTGCGCCCCACCCCGATGCGCCGGGAGACCCACGGAGCGAGGACGGCACCGAGGAGAGCGCCGGTCGAGCCGATGCCCAGGGCCAGCCCGATGGCTCCGGCCGACAGTTCCAGGACGCGGCTGGCGAACAGCACCAGCAGCCCGCTGCCCGCGACGAAGGTGAAGAAGTTGACGGTGGTCGCACTGGCGAGCGCGGCACGCAGCACCGGGTGCCGCCAGACGAACGCCATCCCCTCACGGGCGCGCCGCAGCAGGGAGGGCGGCGCCGTCCCGTCGGCCCCGGTGGGCGACTCGTCGAGCGGGATACGCCCGATCAGGATCGCGGACGCCAGGTACGACAGGGCGTCGACGACCACGGCGACAGGCGCGGTCAGCGCCTGGACGAGCGCGCCGCCCGCCGCGGGGCCGATCACGTGCGAAGCCGAACGGCTGGCGCTGAGCCTGCTGTTCGCCTCGACGTAGGACGAACGGGGCACGAGCCGTACGAAGAAGGGCGGATAGGCGGTGTTGAAGAGCACCGCCGCGGCGCCGGTCACCAGCGCCACGGCGTACAGCTGACCGAGGCTCACCGCGTCGAGCAGATGCGCCACCGGAAGGCTCAGCAGCACCGCACCGCGCACCAGATCGGCGAACACCAGCAGGGGTCGCTTGCGGACCCGGCGATCGACCCAGGCCCCCAGAACGACGGCGAGCAGGTTCGGGGCCCAGACGAGTGCGGTCAGCCACGCCACCTGGTTGGCGGACGCGCTCAGCGCCGTCACGGCGATCAGCGGCAGTGCCAGTTCGGTGATCCGGTCGCCGAACTGCGAGATCGACTGCCCCGCCCAGAACCGACGGAAGCGCCGATTGCTCCGGAGCGATATCGGACCGCCGACGGGAGGACCGTCGGCGGGATGGCCGTCCGCCGGAGGGACCTCCGCCTGGGGGCCGCCTGGCGGAGGGCCGTCTGCCTGGCGGCCGTCCGCCGGAGGGACCTTCGCCGGAGAACCGTCTCCCTGGGGGCCACCCGCCGGAGAACCGCCCGCCGGAGAACCGCCCGCCTGAGGGCAACCTGCCGGAGAACCGCCCACTTGAGAACCATCCGCTTCAGGGGCCCGTGCCCGAGCCCCGCCCACCTCCCCGGCGCTCACCGGTCCGCGCCGGTCCCGTCCGCGCCGGTCCGGCCCTCGGTCTGCTCCTCGACCCTGCCCTCGGTCTGCTCCTCGGCCCAGTCCCCGTCCCGGTCCTCGTCCGGCTCCGGCAGGACGTAACGCAGCAGCCGGACGCCGCGGCTGCCGGCCGGGCGCTCGGCGGTTCCGCGTGTCACGTAGGGCGCGAGCACCCGCTCGATGCCGTCCTGGATCGCCGCGAGTTCCTCCACCGAGACCACCACACGGGTGTCGGCCAGACCGGCGGCCCCCTGCCACTCCGGTGCCAGGCCGGGTTCGACCTCGGCCGACCACCTGTCGGGCAGCTCTCCGTAGCGCGCGAACATCTCCCGGGACAGCGCCCGCGCGGCCGACCTGCCCTCCTCGTCCTCCGGCGCCCGGAACCGGAAGCCGCGCCCCGCCGCCTCCCACCGCCGCTGCCGCCGGTCCGTCCCGGCCTCGGCGTCCCGGACCAGCCCGAAGCCCGCCAGGTGCCGCAAATGCCAGCTGGTCACCGAGGGGGTCGCCCCCACATCGGGCGAGAGCTGGGTGGCCGTCGCCGGTCCGTACCGGTGGAGGCGGTCGAGGATCGCCAGCCTCACCGGATGTGCCAGCGCCCGCATCGCCTGCGGATCGGTGATCTCGATGTCGCCCAGCCGGTTCTCGGAGTCCATGACGTGAGAGTGTCCTCTCATATAATGTGAGAGTCAACTCTCACATCTGGCCGCTCCGTGGAACCCCGGAAACCACAGGGCCCCGCACCGCCGGGAAGCGGTGCGGGGCCCTGCGTCGTACGGCGAGGGGGCGCGTCAGTGCACGCCGCCCATCAGGGGCTGGATCTTCCTGCGGTACATGAGGATCGCCACACCGGCGATGACGGCCAGCGCGCCCTGGCTGGCGAACCAGCCCTGCGTGGTCGTCGGGACGCCGGCCAGCTGGAGCAGGGCTATGACGGAGTCGCCCGCCGTCACGGCCAGGAACCAGACGCCCATCATCTGCGAGGCGTACTTCTGCGGGGCCAGCTTGGTGGTCACCGACAGGCCGACCGGGGAGAGCGTCAGCTCACCGACGGTCTGGATGAGGTAGACCATGACCAGCCACATCGGGGAGACGCGCGTGCCGTCCGTCGCGATGCCCTGGGCGATCATCATGATGCCGAAGGAAGCACCGATCAGCACCAGGCCGAACGAGAACTTCGTCAGGGTGGTCGGCTCCTTGTGGCGCTTGGCGAGCGCCACCCAGATCCAGGCGAACACCGGCGCCAGCGCCATGATGTACAGCGGGTTCAGCGACTGGAACCAGCTCTCCGGGAAGCTGAAGCCGAGCAGCGAGGACGACGTGGAGTCCGAGGCGAAGACGGTCAGCGTCGAGCCGGTCTGGTCGTAGATGCCCCAGAAGACGGCGGCGGCGACGAAGAGCCAGATGTACGCGGACATCTTCGACCGGTCGGCCGGGGCCAGCTCCTTGTCCCGCTTGATCCGGGCCAGGTAGTACACGGGCAGGACCAGGCCGAGGACGGTCAGCGGCCACAGCGCCCAGTTGATCGTGAAGTGACCGGAGAGGCCGATCACGCCGTAGGCGACGACGGCGACCAGCGCCCAGATCAGCGCCTTCCTGATGACCGAGGCGCGCTCGGCCTCGGACATCGGGCTCGGGACGACATCGCTCTGCGCGTCGAAGTGGCGCGTGCCGAGGAGGAAGAACGCGAGGCCGATCGCCATTCCGACACCGGCCATGGCGAAGCCGAGGTGCCAGTTGACCTTCTGGCCGATCGTGCCGATGGTCAGCGGGGCGACGAAGGCACCGATGTTGATGCCCATGTAGAAGATCGTGAAGCCACCGTCACGGCGGGGGTCGTTCACGCCCTTGTACAGATGGCCGACCATCGTCGAGATGTTGGCCTTCAGCAGCCCGGAGCCGACGGCGATGAACGCCAGCCCGATGAAGAAGGAGAACTCGGGCGGCAGCGCCAGCAGGAAGTGGCCGGTCATGATGATCGCGCCGCCGATGGCGACGGTCTTGCGGGCGCCCCAGGCGCGGTCGGCGATCCAGCCGCCCGGGAGGGCGAGGAGGTACACCATCGCGTTGTACACGCTGTAGATGGCGGTGGCCGTGGCCACCTTCATGCCCAGTCCGCCCTGCGCCACATCGGCGGTCAGGTAGAGGACGAGGAGGGCCCGCATGCCGTAGAAGCTGTAGCGCTCCCACATCTCCGTCATGAACAGATTGGTCAGGCCGCGGGGGTGGCCGAGGAAGGTCCGCTCGGTGCCAGTGCTACTGGCCGGGTCCTTCGTCAGGCTGGACGCCATGGTCGATCCTTGTGTGCTCGGGACGCGACGCCTTGTGAGCGTGGTGCGCCCGGTGGGGGGAGGCCGGCACCGGCACGGACGGACCCCACCCCTCACGCCTGAGAGGGATTCGTCCCGGCCGCCGGGCTCACGAAGGAGCAGGCTGAAGGGGACGGGGGCCGACCGCATCGGGATCCACGCCCGGTGCGCATCCTCGCGCTCCGGGCCCGGCCGCAGGTCATTGACTGTGTCCGCGACTGGCGGGTACCAGTCGGCCAACAAAAGAGACCCTTGGCGCTAAAAGCTGCCCAAGGGTCCTTGAGTCGTGCAACAGGCGTCGAGCCACCATACGACACGACAGAGGTGGATATGAATGGACTTGAGAGATGGATCACAGGTTCTGGTGGAACCGTTCTCCCATATTCAAAGGTGCTCGCCTGTTTATTTCGCAGACCCGCAGGGCTTTTGGATCACCTCACTGCATCCCCTCCGCGCGGACTACCATCACTCCATGACCCGTGTACTGCTCGCCGAGGACGATGCGTCCATCTCGGAGCCGCTGGCCCGTGCCCTGCGTCGGGAGGGATACGAGGTCGAGGTCCGCGAGGACGGTCCGACCGCGCTCGACGCCGGCCTCCAGGGCGGAATCGACCTGGTCGTGCTCGACCTGGGTCTGCCCGGGATGGACGGCCTCGAAGTGGCCCGCAGGCTCCGTGCCGAGGGTCACACCGTGCCGATCCTGGTGCTGACCGCCCGCGCCGACGAGGTGGACACCGTCGTCGGCCTCGACGCGGGCGCCGACGACTACGTCACCAAGCCCTTCCGCCTCGCCGAACTGCTCGCCCGCGTCCGGGCCCTGCTGCGCCGCGGCGCCACCGAGCCCGCTCCGCAGCCCGCGACGCACGGCGTCCGGATCGACGTCGAGTCGCACCGCGCCTGGATGGGCGAGGAGGAACTCCAGCTCACCGCCAAGGAGTTCGACCTGCTGCGGGTCCTGGTCCGCGACGCCGGCCGGGTCGTCACCCGGGACCAGCTGATGCGCGAGGTCTGGGACACCACCTGGTGGTCGTCGACGAAGACCCTCGACATGCACATCTCCTGGCTCCGCAAGAAGCTGGGCGACGACGCCGCCAACCCCCGCTACATCGCGACCGTGCGGGGCGTCGGCTTCCGCTTCGAGAAGAGCTGACGTGCGGAAGCGCCCGTGCGCCGCAGGCTGATCAACTCCACCCTCGCCGTGGTGCTCGTGGTGATCGCCGTCTTCGGTGTGTCCCTCGTCATCGTCGAGACCCGCACCATCAGCAACAGTGCCCAGGAGAGCGTCGACTCCGAGGCGCTGCGGCTGATCGGCGTCGTCGAGAGCCGGTTGCTGGAGGACGAGCGGATCACCTCGGTGATGCTCGCCCAGCAGATCGCCGGCAAGCGCTACGCGCTGGTCAAGATCCCCGGCCGCGCCCCGCTGGAAGTCGGCAAGCGCCCCACCGGGAGCGTGATCAGAAGCACGGCCCAGGGGGAGCGGGGCGAGCGGGTCACCGTCGAGGAGTCCAGCTCCGCGGTCACCCGCGAGGTCGGCCGCACCCTGATGATCATCGGTGCGGTGGCGCTGTTGGCCATCGTCTCCGCCGTGCTCCTGGCCGTACGCCAGGCGAACAAACTGACCTCGCCGCTGACCGACCTGGCCGAGACCGCCGAACGCCTGGGCTCCGGCGACCCGCGCCCGCGCCACAAGCGGTACGGGGTGCCGGAGCTGGACCGGGTCGCCGATGTGCTGGACGCCTCCGCCGAGCGGATCGCCCGGATGCTGACCGCGGAACGCAGGCTGGCCGCCGACGCCTCGCACCAGCTCCGCACCCCGCTCACCGCGCTCTCCATGCGGATCGAGGAGATCTCGGTCACCGACGACCCGGACACGGTGAAGGAAGAGGCGAACATCGCCCTCACCCAGGTCGAGCGGCTCACCGACGTGGTGGAGCGGCTGCTGACCAACGCCCGTGATCCGCGTACCGGCTCCGCCGTCGTCTTCGACCTCGACGAGGTCGTCAAGCAGCAGATCGAGGAGTGGCGCCCCGCCTACCGGAGCGCGGGCCGCGCCATCGTCCGCTCCGGCAAGCAGGGGCTGCGGGCCGTCGGCACCCCGGGCGCGGTCGCCCAGGTGCTGGCCGCGCTGATCGAGAACTCACTGATGCACGGCGGCGGCACGGTCGCGCTGCGCACCCGGGTCACCGGGAACCAGGCGGTCATCGAGGTCACGGACGAGGGCCCGGGGGTCCCGCCCGACCTGGGCGCCCGGATCTTCGAGCGGACGATCAGCGGCCGCAACTCCACGGGCATCGGCCTCGCGGTGGCCAGGGACCTCGCGGAGGCGGACGGCGGACGCCTCGAACTGCTCCAGCAGCAGCCGGCGGTCTTCGCCCTGTTCCTCAGCCGAGTGGCCCTGAAGAGGCAGGAACCGGAACGCCCGGTGCGCTGAGCCGCGCCGGGCGTACGGGGTCGGCTGCGGGCGTGCGAGGTCGGGCGCGGGTGTACGAGGTCGGGCGCGGGTGTACGGGGTCGGGCACGGGCGTACGCGATCGGCCACGGGTGTACGAGGCCAGCCGCGGGCGTACGAGCCGCGCCGGGTGTACGAAGCCGACCGCGGGCGTACGCGGTCGGCCACGGCGCCCGATGACGGTCACGGGCGTGCACGGTTTACCACCGCCGTATGTGTTTCGCGCCCCCAGCGACCCCCAGCGGCCCTCAGCGCCCCAGCACCCCGGCGCGCGTCCGTGGCCGCCGTGCGCGGTTCACCACCCCGGCGCCCGTCCGCAGCCCGCCGCACGGAAGTCACCGCCGCCATACCCCGCTACCGCAGCCGTACGCGCCCCGCTGCGGCCCCCGCCGTACGTGCCCCGCTACCGCAAGCCGTACGCGCCGCGCTACCGCTACCGCGCTACCGCCGCCGCGCGCCGCGCTACCGCCGTACGGAATCCGCCTCGACCCGCGGCACCGGCTCCGTACGTCCCTGCTTCAGGAACCCCCCGGCGCCGGGGGCGGCCCCGTCCGGTGCGGCCCCGTCCGAGGGGACGGCGCTTTCGATGGGGAGCGCCTTGAACACCCAGGTCCGGTAGGACCAGAAGCGGAACAGGGTCGCGATGCCGATCCCGAGGATCTTGAAGACATTGCTCTGGACCGGGCTGTTCCAGCCGAAGCCGTACGTCGCCGTGTACAGCACACCCGTCTCGATGACCGCGCCCACCGCGCTGAACAGCAGGAACAGCGTCAGCTCGCGGGTCCGGCCGCTCTTGTCGCGGTCCCGGTAGGTCCAGTAGCGGAAGCCGATGTAGTTGCCGAGGATGGCGACGACGGTGGCCAGCAGACCGGCCCGCACCGTCGGGATGTCGGTGTAGCGCCAGAGCAGGTTGGACACCACGATGTTGACCACCAGGCCGACCGCGCCGACCACGCCGAACTTGGCGACTTCCCGGGCCAGCAGCTCCAGCCGCGCCCGCAGTGCGCCCCGTTCGCTCATAGTGATCGCTCAGCCTGTCTGTCGGATACATCAACCCGGTCATGCTAACCAGCCCGTCCCCGCGCCGCTCCCGGATGCGCCGAGGAGTGTGGCGATGCCGTGACACGGCCGCCCCCGGCCGGGGCGGTCCGGAGGGCGTCGGGAGCTTCCCGGAGCGGCGGATACCCTGGAGGAGTGACGTTCCCGGTAGTCGGCATGGTCGGTGGCGGTCAGCTCGCCCGTATGACCCACGAGGCGGGCATCCCCCTCGGCATCAAGTTCAAGCTCCTCAGCGACACCCCCCAGGACTCGGCGGCCCAGGTGGTGAGCGAAGTCGTCGTCGGCGACTATCGCGACCTGGACACGCTGCGTGCCTTCGCGCGCGGCTGCGACGTGATCACCTTCGATCACGAGCACGTACCGACCGAGCACCTGCGGGCCCTGGAGGCGGACGGCATCCCCGTGCGCCCCGGCCCCGACGCGCTGGTGCACGCCCAGGACAAGGGGGTGATGCGCGCGAAGCTCACCGAGATCGGCGCGCCCTGCCCCCGCCACCGCATCGTGAAGGACCCGGCCGACGCGGCCGCCTTCGCCGAGGAGACCGGGGGCTTCCCCGTCATCCTCAAGACGGTCCGCGGCGGCTACGACGGCAAGGGCGTCTGGGTGGTCCGCTCCGAGGCGGACGCGGCGGAGCCCTTCCGGGCCGGCGTCGCCGTCCTGGCCGAGGAGAAGGTCGACTTCGTACGGGAGCTGGCGGCCAACATCGTCCGCTCGCCGCACGGCCAGGCCGTCGCCTACCCGGTCGTCGAGTCGATCCAGGTCGACGGGGTCTGCGACACGGTGATCGCCCCGGCCCCCGAGCTGGACGAGCGGCTCGCCGGCGAGGCCCAGCAGCTGGCCCTCCGCATCGCCTCCGAGCTCGGTGTCGTCGGCCACCTCGCGGTCGAACTCTTCGAGACCCGGGACGGACGCATCCTGGTCAACGAACTGGCGATGCGCCCGCACAACTCCGGCCACTGGACCCAGGACGGCGCGATCACCTCGCAGTTCGCCAACCACGTCCGCGCCGTGCTCGACCTCCCGCTCGGCGACCCGCGCCCGCGCGCCGACTGGACGGTCATGTGCAACGTCCTCGGCGGCGACTTCCCGGACATGTACCAGGCGTACCTGCACTGCATGGCCCGCGACCCGCAGCTCAAGATCCACATGTACGGCAAGGACGTGAAGCCCGGCCGCAAGGTCGGACACGTCAACACCTACGGCGACGACCTGGCGGACGTGCGGGAGCGCGCCCGGCACGCGGCCGACTACCTGCGAGGAACGATCACCGAATGACCTCTCCCGGCACCGCCGCGCCGCTCGTCGGCATCGTCATGGGTTCGGACTCCGACTGGCCCGTCATGGAAGCGGCGGCCAAGGCCCTCGACGAGTTCGAGATCCCCTACGAGATCGATGTCGTCTCCGCCCACCGCATGCCGCGCGAGATGATCGCGTACGGCGAGCACGCGGCGGACCGCGGTCTCAAGGCGATCATCGCGGGCGCGGGCGGCGCGGCCCACCTGCCCGGCATGCTCGCCTCCGTCACCCCGCTGCCGGTCATCGGCGTACCGGTCCCGCTGAAGTACCTCGACGGCATGGACAGCCTGCTCTCCATCGTGCAGATGCCCGCCGGTGTGCCGGTCGCGACCGTCTCGGTCGGCGGCGCGCGCAACGCGGGCCTGCTCGCCGCCCGCATCCTCGCCGCCCACGACGGCGAGCTGCTGGCCCGGATGCGGGACTTCCAGCAGGAGCTGAACGACCAGGCGACGGAGAAGGGCAAGCGTCTGCGCAGCAAGGTCCAGGGCGCCGACTCCTTCGGCTTCGGGAAGTAGGCGGCCGTGCAGCAGCTGGAGCGGGCGAGGGAACTCCTCGCCGCGTACCCCGTCGTCGACGGTCACAACGACCTGCCGTGGGCGCTGCGCGAACAGGTCGGCTACGACCTCGACGCCCGTGACATCGCCACCGACCAGTCCGCCCATCTGCACACCGACATCCCCCGGCTGCGCGCGGGTGGCGTCGGCGCCCAGTTCTGGTCCGTCTACGTACGGACCGACATGGCGGGCGACGAGGCCGTCAGCGCGACGCTGGAGCAGATCGACGTGGTCGCCGAGCTGATCGGCCGCCACCCCGCCGACCTGCGGCGCGCCCGGACCGCCGACGACATGGAGGCGGCCCGCGCCGAGGGCCGGATCGCCTCCCTGATGGGCGCCGAGGGCGGCCACTCCATCAACAACTCGCTGGGCACCCTGCGCGCCCTGCACACCCTGGGCGTCCGCTACATGACGCTCACGCACAACGACAACATCGCGTGGGCGGACTCGGCGACCGACAGGCCGGGGGTCGGCGGTCTCTCGCCGTTCGGCCACGAGGTCGTACGGGAGATGAACCGCACCGGCATGCTGGTCGACCTCTCCCACGTGGCGGCCACCACGATGCGCGACGCGCTCGACACCTCCACGGCGCCGGTGATCTTCTCGCACTCGTCGTCGCGGGCGATCTGCGACCACCCGCGCAACATCCCGGACGACGTCCTCGGCCGGCTCCCGGCCAACGGCGGCGTCGCCATGGCGACCTTCGTGCCGAAGTTCGTCCTGCCGGAGGCCGTCGCCTGGACCCGGGCCGCGGACGAGAACCTGCGCGCGCACGGGATGCACCACCTGGACACCACCGCGCAGGCCATGAGGGTCCACGCCGACTTCGAGGCGGCCTACCCGCGCCCGATGGCAACCGTGGCGACCATCGCCGACCACCTCGACCACATGCGCGAGGTCGCCGGCGTCGACCACATCGGCATCGGCGGCGACTACGACGGAACCGCCTTCCTCCCGGCGGGCCTCCAGGACGTCTCCGGCTATCCCAACCTGATCGCGGAGCTGCTCGGCCGCGGCTGGTCCGCCACCGATCTGGCCAAGCTCACCTGGCGCAACGCCGTACGCGTGCTGCGCGACGCCGAGGACGTGGCGCGCGAGCTGCGCACCCGCCGCGCCCCGTCGCACGCCACGATCGAACAGCTGGACGGCCCGGCCGTCTGAGCCGTGACACGTGTGGGGCGCCCCTTCCGCGAGGAGGGGGCGCCCCACACGTCGTTCACTACGCCGCGCAGAGACAGAACGGGTGACCCGCCGGGTCCGCGTAGACCCGGAAGCTCCGCTCCCGGTCGTCCGCCTCCAGCACGGTGGCGCCCAGCGCCAGCGCCTCCTTCTCCGCCGCGTCCAGATCCGCCACGGTCAGATCCAGATGGAACTGCTGCGAGGCATCCGCACGCGGCCACCGCGGCGGTACGAAACCGGGGGCGGCCTGGAACGCGATGATCGCGCCCCCGGACCCCGTCAGCTCCACCCAGTCCTCCCCGCCGGGCGCGATCTCCCCGCCGAGCAGCCCCGCGTAGAAACCGGCGAGCGCGGCCGGGTCGGGGCAGTCCAGAACGATCGATCCCAGGGTGGCGACAGCCATGACAAGTCCTCTCGGGCAGACGGATGCAACGGGTTACTGGTACAAGGCTTCAACCGGTAACCGTTACTGCATGCTGCCGCAAAGGAAGTAACGTCGCAACCATGAAATCGCCCATCTGAAGCGGACTGCCCGCAACGACGCGTCCGAAGCGGCCACCCGAGCGGCCACCCGAGCCAGCCGCCTGAAGAAGCCCGCCGGAGCCACCGGCCGGGAGTCACCGACTCGTAGTCACCGGCCCGAGACCGCCACCCGATGCGGCCGATCCGAGGTCGCCGACATGAGCAGAACGACGTAAGTGGAACGACATGAGCAGAACGACATGAGTGAGCACCATGAGTGAAAGCGGGAAGGAGTCCGCGCCCGGGGAACTCGCCCTGATCGAGGCCCTGGTCAACACGCTGGACGTCGAGACGGGCGCGGACACCCTCGATACGGCGGACGGCCGCGCCGCCTTCGGCCTCACCGAGCCCGAGGTCGCGGACGCGCGCGCCCTGCGCGAGGCGCTCCGTACCGCCTGTCTCGCCCACGCCGGTCACCGCCCGCCGGACGGCGCCGCGGTCCCGCTCGACCGGCTGCTCGCCGGGGCGGCCCTGCGCGTCACCGTGGACGCGGCGGGCGCCGCCGCCCTGCGCCCCGCCACCGAACCGGCCGGGCTCACCGCGCGCGTGGCGGCGGCCATCGCCACCGCGGCCGCCGAGGGCACCTGGGCCCGGCTCAAGGCGTGCGAGGCGGAGGATTGCCGCTGGGCCTATTACGACCGCAGCCCGGCGGGGCGGCGCCGCTGGTGCTCCATGGCGGTGTGCGGCGCCCGCGCCAAGATGCGCACATACCGCGCGAAGCGCGCCTGAGGCGGTCCCTCCGGGCGGAGGGCCGACCGGAAAGCCGGGCGGAGGGCCGACCGGAAAGCCGGGCGGAGGGCCGACCGGAAAGCCGCCCTCCGGGGCAAGGGCGGTCTCGTTCTCCCGGCTCAGGTGGTCGGACGGGAGAAGAGGCTGCCGCCCTCCGGGCAAGGGCCGGCTCGTTTTCCCGGCTCAGGCGGTCGGACGGAAGAAGAGGCTGCCGCCCTCCGGGCAAGGGCCGCCTCGTTTTCCCGGCTCAGGCGGTCGGACGGGAGAAGAGGCCAGCCGCCCTCCCGGCAAGGGCCGCCTCGTTTTCCCGGCTCAGGCGGTCGGACGGCCCATCGCCCGGTACGTCCAGCCGGCCGCGCGCCACAGCTCGCTGTCGAGCGCGTTGCGGCCGTCGAGGATGATCCGGCGGGACGCGGCCTCGCCGAGTGCCGCCGGGTCCAGCTCACGGAACTCGCGCCACTCCGTCAGATGCAGCACCACATCGGCACCGCGCACCGCGTCCAGCGCCGTGTCCGCGTACCCGAGGGTCGGGAAGAGCCGCCGCGCGTTGTCCATGCCCTTCGGGTCGAAGACCGTGACCTGGCCGCCCTGGAGGTGGATCTGCCCGGCCACGTTCAGCGCGGGCGAGTCCCGTACGTCGTCCGAGTCCGGCTTGAACGTCGCGCCCAGCACCGCCACCCGCTTGCCGAGGAACGAGTCGCCGCCCACGGCCTCCCGGGCCAGCTCCACCATGTGGCCCCGGCGCCGCATGTTGATCGAGTCGACCTCGCGGAGGAAGGTCAGCGCCTGGTCCGCGCCCAGCTCACCGGCGCGTGCCATGAAGGCCCGGATGTCCTTCGGCAGACAGCCGCCGCCGAAGCCGATCCCGGCCCGCAGGAACTTCGAGCCGATCCGCTCGTCGTGCCCGATCGCCTCGGCCAGCTTCTTCACGTCGCCGTCGGCGGCTTCGCAGACCTCCGCCATGGCGTTGATGAACGAGATCTTCGTGGCCAGGAAGGAATTGGCCGCGGTCTTCACCAGTTCGGCGGTCGGGAAGTCCGTCACGACGAACGGGGACCCCTCGGCGAGCGGCACCGCGTACACCTCGCGCAGCAGCTTCTCGGCCCGCTCGCTCGCCACCCCGACGACGATCCGGTCGGGGTGCAGGGTGTCGTCGACGGCGAAGCCCTCGCGCAGGAACTCCGGGTTCCAGGCCAGCTCCGCGTCGGCGCCCACCGGCGCCAGCTCCGCCAGCCGCGCCGCGAGCCGGGCCGCCGAGCCCACCGGCACGGTCGACTTCCCGACGACCAGGGCCGGCCGGGTCAGATGCGGTGCCAGCGATTCGAACGCGGTGTCCACGTAGCTCATGTCGCAGGCGTACTCGCCGTGCTTCTGCGGAGTGTTCACGCAGACGAAGTGCACATCGCCGAAGGCCGCCACCTCCTCGGGGGAGGTGGTGAACCGCAGCCGCCCCGTGGACCCCTCGATCCCCTCGACGTGCTTGCGCAGCAGCTCCTCCAGCCCCGGCTCGTACATCGGGACCCGGCCGGTGCTCAGCATCTCGACCTTCTCGGGCACGACATCGAGGCCGAGCACTTCGAAGCCCAGTTCCGCCATGGCCGCGGCGTGGGTGGCGCCGAGGTAGCCGGTGCCGATCACAGTGATCCTGAGGGCCATGAAGTGCTCCTGGGAGATGCGGACAGACGTGCGGTGAACGAGCATAGTCGTGCGTCTGAAGCCCAGCTTTTCCCCCCGCCCGGACCCCTTCGCACCCCTTCCGTTTCCTTCCTTTCCACCCCTGTCGCGAAGCTCACGCGGGCATTGCATAGGCCATTGCGGGCGCGGAGCCCTAAAATTGGGTTACTTAACGGTAGTTAGCTTCTTGGGGAGTGAGCGTCTTGGCGGGTTCGACCGATTTCGACCTTTACCGTCCGGCCGAAGAACACGAGATGCTTCGGGAGACGGTGCGTGCGCTCGCGGAGGCGAAGATCGCCCCGCACGCGGCTGCGGTCGATGAGGAGGCGCGCTTCCCGCAGGAGGCGCTGGACGCCCTGACCGCCGCGGACCTGCACGCGGTGCACGTCCCGGAGGAGTACGGCGGTGCGGGCGCCGACGCCCTCGCCACGGTCATCGTGATCGAGGAGGTGGCCCGTGTCTGCGCCTCCTCCTCCCTCATCCCGGCCGTGAACAAGCTCGGCTCCCTCCCGGTGGTCCTCTCCGGCTCCGAGGCCCTGAAGAAGAAGTACCTGGGCCCGCTGGCCAAGGGCGACGGCATGTTCTCGTACTGCCTCTCCGAGCCCGACGCCGGTTCCGACGCGGCGGGCATGAAGACCAAGGCCGTCCGAGACGGCGACTTCTGGGTCCTCAACGGCGTGAAGCGCTGGATCACCAACGCGGGCGTCTCCGAGTACTACACGGTCATGGCCGTCACCGACCCGACCAAGCGCTCCAAGGGCATCTCGGCCTTCGTCGTCGAGAAGTCGGACGAGGGCGTCTCCTTCGGCGCCCCGGAGAAGAAGCTCGGTATCAAGGGCTCGCCGACCCGCGAGGTCTACTTCGACAACGTCCGCATCCCCGCCGACCGCATGATCGGCGAGGAGGGCACCGGCTTCGCCACCGCGATGAAGACCCTGGACCACACCCGCATCACCATCGCGGCCCAGGCCCTCGGCATCGCCCAGGGCGCCCTCGACTACGCCAAGGGCTACGTCCAGGAGCGCAAGCAGTTCGGCAAGCCGATCGCCGACTTCCAGGGCATCCAGTTCATGCTCGCCGACATGGCCATGAAGCTGGAGGCGGCCCGCCAGCTCACCTACTCGGCCGCCGCCAAGTCCGAACGCCTCGACGGCGACCTCACCTTCTTCGGCGCCGCGGCCAAGTGCTTCGCCTCCGACGTGGCGATGGAGATCACCACGGACGCGGTCCAGCTTCTCGGCGGCTACGGCTACACGCGTGACTACCCGGTGGAACGGATGATGCGCGACGCGAAGATCACCCAGATCTACGAGGGCACGAACCAGGTCCAGCGCATCGTGATGGCGAGGAACCTTCCCTAGCCGGGTTTTTGCAGGTCAGGGGCTGTTTTGAGGCTCCGCAGAGGCGTCCTTGGCTTTCTGCCTGCTGCGGCCTGATCAGGACCGATCCTGGGCGTCATGCTGGGGAATCCTGGGCAGATGCCAGGCCGGAAACGGCCACTGACCTGCACAAACAATTCAGCCCCTGGCGTAACGCCGGGGGCTGTTGTCGTAAGTGGATCACGCGACCCCTGACGTCTCCGTGGAGTCGTCGGCGCCGGGCGTCAGCATCGTTGCGATGGCGGCCCGCCCACGCTGCTCGGCCCCTTCGAATATGTAGTGGCAGTGCTCCCTCAGTACGTCCATAGAAGCTGTTCCGGCCCCCATGCGCCGTGGTTCTTGATGTGCCGCCGAAGCTCGGAGGCGACGTTCGGCGGGAGGGGGACGGTACGCCCTGGCTCGCCCTCGTCACGAGCCTTGATGTGCCGGCGTTGGATCGCGCTGTTCTTCCCGGACTCGGTGTCTCCGTCCTCCGCGATCTGGAAGTCGACGCGAAGCGTCTCGGGCTTGAAGTCGATCTGATCGCGGGATACCGCCATGGCCTCACCCAGCCGCAGGCCGCACCCGGCCATGAGCCACGGCATCGTCCGTGAGGGCGCGAGGCGGATGCCGGCCGCCGCCCTGAAGGCTGAAGTCAACTCCTACATAGCCGAGTTGGCCGACCAGCGCGACGAGAACGGGCGCCGCCTGGTGGTCCGCAACGGCTACCACCAGCCCCGGAAGGTCACCACCGCGGCCGGGGTGATCGAGGTGAAGGCTCCACGCATCAACGACAAGCGCATCAACGAGGCAACCGGCGAGCGCAAACGGTTCTCCTCTGCGATCCTGCCCCGGCCACCGTCACCCGGCTGACCACTCAGTGGCAGGCCGACCATCAGGCGTTCAGCGAGCGCGACCTGTCGGCCACGGACTACGTCTACGTCTGGGCCGACGGTATCCACCTGCGCATCCGGCTGGAGGAGACGAAGGCAGCGGTCCTGGTCGTCATGGGCGTGCGCGCGGACGGAACCAAGGAGCTGATCGCGATGACCGACGGCTACCGCGAATCGGCGGAGTCCTGGGCCGGCCTGCTGCGGGACTGTCAGAGGCGCGGCATGCACGCTCCCGTCCTCGCCGTCGGCGACGGCGCCCTCGGCTTCTGGAACGCGCTGAACGAAGTCTTCCCCGAAACCCGCCACCAAAGGTGCTGGGTTCACAAAACGGCCAACTGCCTCGACAGCCTCCCGAAGTCAGCTCAACCCGCGGCGAAGGAGGCCATCCAGGACATCTACAACGCCGAGGACCGCGAGCACGCGGCCGCCGCGGTCAAGACGTTCGCCAAGCAGTACAGCGCGAAGTTCCCCAAGGCCGTCAAGAAGATCGTCGATGACGAGGACGAACTGTTGGCGTTCTACGACTTCCCCGCCGAGCACTGGATCCACCTGCGGACAACCAACCCCGTCGAGTCGACCTTCGCGACCGTCCGTCTGCGGACCGAGGTCACCAAGGGTGCCGGATCCCGGGCCGCCGCCCTGGCGATGGTCTTCAAGCTCGTCGAGGCCGCCCAGGCCCGCTGGCGAGCCGTGAATGCACCCCTCCTCGTTGCCCTCGTCCGCGCCGGGGCCTGTTTCGAACGCGGCCAGCTCGTTGAACGGCCGCAGACGACCGCGGCGTGAATAGGGTGGCGGGCCTGCCTCGAAGTTCGAGATCATCCGGTCATGTTGGATGGCACGGCAGGACAGGACCTTCCGGTCGGCTTCGGGTTCCGGCCGTATCGCGGCGACGAAGACCACGGCGCCATGGCTGCGGTGCGGCGCGGGTGTGCTGAACGGGACCGGGTCGATGCCCAGTCGGTTGTGGAAGGGCTCCCGACAGCAGCCGAGATCGCGGAAGCTTCTGCCAAGTCGGAGGAGCCGTCCAAGAACCAGATCCTGGTGATGTGCGATGGGAGCGTCGTCGGCTACTCGACGATCCGGTGGTGGCAGGAGCGGGACGATACGTGGCTGTACCTGCACCGCGGCTACCTCTTGCCCGAGCATCGCGGCCAGGGCATCGGTTCAGAGATGCTGAGCTGGGCCGAAGAGCGGATCCGCCGGCTCGTCGAACAGCATGGAACGGCGCGGACGGCAGTGATCGGCGCGAACGCCATGACCTCCGAGCAGGATGCCACGGCACTTCTGCGCGCGGCCGGCTACCGACGTGTCTTCAGTCTGGTCGAGCTGGAGCTGGGCGATCTGCAGCAGATGCCCGAGCCGGGCGACGAACTGCCGGCCGGGATACGGACGGGGCCGATCGGGACAAGCCACTACCGTGCAGCCTGGAGGACGGTCGTCGATTCGTACGAGGACAGCGGCTTCACTCAGAGATGGCCGTTCCAGGACTTCGTCGACACCGCCGACCCGGCATGCTGGAGGGCTGCCTGGAACGGGCAGGACATGGTCGGCGTCGCCCTCTGCTCCATCCGCCGTCACGACCACACCGTGGGCGAGGTGGAAGAGCTGAGTGTCCGGACGGATCAGCGACGCCTCGGAATCGGCCGGGCCCTGCTGCTGGACGGGCTGCAAAGCCTTCGCGAACAGGGTGCAACGATCGCCCGGCTGTTCACGGGCACGGCAAATCCACACCGGTCCTACGACCTCTACGAGAGCGTGGGGTTCCGGCGGCAGAACGAATACGTCCGCTACCGCAAGCCGCTTGCTTGATCGACCGGCCATCGGGCTGTCCGGTCATCCACAGGATTTGACAATAGCTCGCGCCAGCGTTGCTGAGGTAAAGGCACTGCCGGAAATCGCCGTGACGGTCGAGCGGTCGGGCAAGACCGGCCGACCAGCCACAGTCTTCACACTTCGTGGGAACACTTCCCAGCACGAGGAGTCAGCGCCGGCCCAGCGGACCGTAAAGGAAAGCAACGGAACCAAGGCCGTCCGTCTCGACGCCTACCGTCCGATCCTCACAGCACCGGAGCCCGCGCCCGAACCGACACGTCCGGAACCGCTCGCAGACTCCAATTCGATCTTGGATAGCTTGGACGGAGACATGAGGGCGCTGCGGGCCACTGCTTTGGCTTCCTTGCCGGATGCCACTCGCAGGGCCCGCAGCGCGGCCCCAAGCTGTGCCCTGTTCACGTCCCGTGCTTGGCCCACCATTCGGTGAACGGCTCCGCGTGCGCCAGCACCAGGTCACGGTGCCCGACGAATTCCGGCGCGTGTTCCGGTGGCAGGACTTCCGAACCCAGGTACTTTCCGGTGCCGTCGTAGTTCATGACGGCCACGGACTCGGAGTCGAAGAGCCAGAAATCGGGCACGTCCTCCAGGATGCTCGGCCTATCGGTGATGTCGAGAATGAAGAACTCCTCACCCCCGGACATGTTCTTCTGGTACCCCCACCCGAGTTCGAACCTGAGATAGTCCGTGAGTGGGCGGCGCAGAATGTGAACCCGGTAGACGCGTTTTCCTTTTCCGGTGTGAGAGCGGAGTTCTTCGACCCAGCCCGCGTTGTAGTCGTCCGGCTGCGGCTCCCCGGCCAGGAACGCGTGATAGGCATCGACGTTCCCCGACTTGCTGTAGTCGTCAAGGGTTTCGAGTCGGAACGCCTCACGCTGGAACCTGTCGAAGAGGTCGCCGAGGGTCCTGGACGAGGTTGTCACGGATGGCCTTTTCGATCAGTTCCATCGGGATCTCGACCAGGGTTTCGTGAGCGGGAATCTGAAGACCGTGGTCGATCGGAGTCTCCCCCTGAACCAAGAGCGTGCCACGATCCGTCGCGTAGATCGTCGGGCAGTCCTTGATGTCGCACGTGCTGACCAGCTTGGTGACCTTCGTGGTCGGGTTCCCCTCTCCCGTGCTGCCAGTACCCCGCATCTGGGTTGATGCTCCCGAGGCCAGGGCGCGCGGGTCAAGCGATCACGGTTGACGGAACGGGAAACCGCATAACCTCCCCGGAGCCTGCCGCTCCTCCGACTGGTCGGGGAGGCTGCCGTCAGTACGGCGCCGACCTGGTCAGACTCCTGACGATCACGGGGAAATGCTGGGGAGGGCTCCGCTAAGAGGGGTGTCCGTGCAGGTCAGCGCCGTATGACCTGTGAAGCACCCAGATCTACGAGGGCGCGGACCAGATCCAGCGCATCGTGATGGTCAGAACCTGCCGTAGCGGGACCGGCCGTACGCCCGCGCCTCCGGATGCCTGTCGCAGCAGGCCGTACGGAAACGCGGCTCGGCCCCCATTGCGGACACGGTGGCACCCCTTGGGGCCCCGGCGCCATGCCGGGGAAGTTCCTGATTGGTTCTGGGAAGTCCTGGAGACGACACGGTCGTGTCTGTCTGCCCTGGAGTCGCAGCGCTGGGAAGTTCTTGAGGACTTCGTGCTCGCCTACCTGGATGCGGCAGAAACGCTGGGCGGCGATCGCCGCATCCGGCCGCGCCGCCAGGGGCCCTGCATGCCGAGCCGAGCGCGGCGATCACCGACTCCCAGTCGCCACGGGCCGCCGAGACGGCCGGTGCGGCCGGCCGGGGCTGTGACACGGGCAAGAAGGTGAACGACACCAGGCGGCGCATCGCGGCGGCCCCAGGCTCGGTGCATGTACGCGACTCCAAGAACACGCAGGGCGCCCGTCTCGCCTTCACCTCCGCCGCCTGGACCGGTTTCGTCTCCTACGCCGCCGAGCGCTGATCCCGCTCGGCCGCCGGACCCGGGCGGGGCGGTCTCCGTCAGTCCTCCTCGTCGAAGCGGTCGAAGGCCGCCTCCGTGCGGGCACGGAACATCGCGGTCCCGTGGTCGTCGCGGAGGACGATCTCGTCGTGTGCGTACCAGCGTGAGCCCGGCTGCTGGCCGATCGGGTACTCCGGGAACGGCAGGCGCAGGAAGGTGGCGGCAATGTCCTCGGGGAGACCGGACTCGTCGTCGGGGGACACCCAGCCCATCAGGTCATCGTCGGCGCACAGGGCCTCGGAGAGGACGATCTCGACGAACGCGACGCTGACCCGGCCCAGCCACGGGACCCAGTCGTCGGCGGTGGGGTGGACGAGGTCGGCGCGGACCACGACGGGCGGGTCCTCCTGGTCCAGGTCCGCGACGCGTATGCCCCAGTAGGCGCAGGACTGGTTCTCGACGCGGAAGACCAGGACGCCGCGGTCCGCGTCCAGGTAGAGATCCCGCGGAGCGAGCAGGGTGTCTTGGTTGTCCGTCAGATCCGGTCGTCGGCCCAGCAGTTGGTGGGCATCGCGCAGTGCGGCGGGCAGGGGCAGGCCGAGGCGGGCCTGTGCCGCGTCGAGTTCGGCGGGGGTGTGGCCATCGGCCTCGTCCAAGGGGCGTCCGCTCCAGTCGCGGGCGAAGGCGCGGATGAAGCGCCACGCCGCCTGTCTGTCGGCCGGTTCGCCGGTGGCCGCGCCGAGCGCGTCGAGATCGAGTGCGAGGTTGGAGCGCTGCTGCTGCTCCTGCTCTTGCGTCATGCCTGCGACTGTAGGCGTCACCACTGACAACGCCCCGTGCCGTCCCTCACCCGGCGGGGTGTCACCACCGGCAACGCCCCGCGCCGTCCCCCGTCGGCAAGGTGCCGCCGTCGGTGAAGTGCCGTTCCCTCAGGCCCTATTCCGGCCCCCTTCCCCCATTCCGCCCACCTTCCGCACTCGATCTCGGCACACTGGGTGCATGACCGATCACCAACAGGCACCACCGGATCATCTCGTCATCAATGTGCAGCGCCGGGACGACCCGGTCTCCCTGGTCACCGAGGCGGACGCGCTCGTCGCGTCCCGGACGTACGGGAGGGTCGTGGTCCGGGGGCCGCTCTTCGGTATCGCCGAGCAGCGCCGGGGCGAGCGGCCGCGGTGGCGGCTGCTGACCGACATGGAAACCGGCTACCCCCAGGACGCTCGCGACGAGCTGAACTCCCATCTCTGGTTCAAGGCCAAGGACGAGACCGACGACCGCCGGGAGCGGCGCGCCCTGCTGGAAGCGGTGGCCAGGCTGGAGACCGAGCCGCTGAACGAGCTGACCGTCGGTGACACGCGCTACCGCGTGGTGCGTGCCGACGAGTTCGCCCGGACCGGTCAGGGGCGGCTGGAGCCGCCCAGGGCCACGGACGCCGACTCGGAGGGCTGGGACTCCCTGGAGCGTACGCCCTCGAACACCAAGGGGTTCGTGGTCGATCACGCGGCGGCGGTGGGGCTGACGGAGGGCCTGGACCGGATGGGGCTGGTATCGCTCGCGTACACCTCGGACCGTTTCCCGCCCGATGTGCTGGCCGACTCGCGGCGGGCGTTGCGGACCCATCCGGGCCTCGTGCTGCTGCCGGTCGTCTTCCGGGTGATGGAGCACAAGGAGAATTCCTGGTCGATGGCGTCGAGCCAGCACCCGACCCCGCAGGACGCGCGGCGTGCGCTGATCTACTACCTGAAGACGTACCTGCCGATGACCGGCGAGGTCGACGAGCGGGAAGCGGCCGTGTACGCGCGTGCGGCGGATTCGTTCATGCGGCGCGTGCGGTCCAACGAGCTGAAGGTAAGGGGGCGTTCCTTCCAGATCGCCCGGATCGAACGGATGATGCGCATCGGTCCCGCCGGGCCGGAAGGGCCGCGGCGCTCGGACGTCGACGACCAGGGCCCCTCGCAGATCCACCCCAGGATGGACGAGTGGGGAAACGTCGAGCGGAACGCCTAGACCCCGTCCGCCCGAACATGTGACCGTCCCGCCTCCAGGCCGTTGACGCGGGGCGGGGCGATCCGCTGGATGCCGAGTGGGAACGGCTGCGGTCGTTCCCGCCGGTCGGCGGCAGGCGTTGCGGCGGCGCCGGCCCCGTACCCCGCGTCCGCGTCCGTGGGCCCTGAGGCGACGGAGTGAACACTGGCCGAGTCGACCAGCCGATCCGATACGCATTGCCCACAATTCAAACCATGTGTACACGAATCCTGTGGTCGTCGCAGGGGCATTCCTGTAGGGCCCAGGGCGGTCCCGCCCAGGGCAACGTGCTGGTCGGCCGGAGCATGGACTGGTACCAGGACACGGACACGGTCCTGGCGGTGCGTCCGCGCGGCATGGAGCGCCGGAGCATGCCCACCACGCCCTCGGCCCCGGGCGACTTCACCTGGACCTCGCGGTTCGGCAGTGTCGTCGCGCTCATGTACCGCGAGGCCGCCGTCGACGGGGTCAACGAGGCGGGGCTCCAGGTCAGCGGGCTGTACCTCTCCGAATCGGAGTACGGCGACCGTGACCCCTCGCGCCCTGGACTTGAGCTGTACTGGGCGATCCAGTGCCTGCTCGACTGCTTCGACAACGTGGACGACGCGGTGGCGAAGATCGAAGGGGAGAACGTACAGCTCATCCCCAAGGATCTCGGTGGCAAGCCGGGGACCGGCCACCTCGCGCTCGCGGACAAGGACGGCAACTCGGCCATCATCGAGTTCCGCGACGGCAAGGCCGTCGTGCACAAGGGCAAGCAGTACACCGTGATGGCGAACTCGCCCTGGTACGAGGAGCAGTTGGAGCTGAAGGAGCGTTACGAAGGGCTCGGCGGCGATCAGCCGCTGCCGGGCGGCGTCGACTCGCCGGACCGCTTCGCCCGCGCCGCGTACTACTCCGCCCAGCTTCCGAGCACCTCGGATCCGCGCGAAGCCGCGGCGTACATGTTCAGCGTGATCCGGAACGCCTCCGCTCCGTTCGGTACGGCGGACGAGGTGCGGCCGAACATCTCGACCACGCGGTGGCGTACCGTCGCCGACCTCACCGAGGGCCGGTACTTCTACGAGTCCACCACGAGCCCCAATGTGGTGTGGGTCGAGCTGTCGCAGCTGGACTTCTCCGAGGGCAACCCGGAGCTGCGCCTCGACGTGGCCAAGGAGACCGGCCACGTCGGCAACGTGACCGGCGAGTTCGTCCCGGTGCACTAGGCGGACCGGGTGGGACAGGTGGGGCAGGGCGTGTCCCGGGCGATCGCGCTGATGGCCGGATGGCGAGGGCTTCCGCCGTCGCGGTGCCGAGGACGGCGTGGCCGCGCCTGTCGTCCCGCTGCTCCGGCTGGTCGGCCCGCGCGGTGGTGGGGGCCGGCCGGGACGTCCCGGCCGGCCTCGCCTTCCGCGTCGGCGGCGGTCCGGCCCCGGTGGAGCAGGCGCTCCCCGCTCTCGTCCGCCGACCGCGGCCGTCCGCCGTCAGTTCTCGGTGACGGTGACCTTCTCGTCGTTCTTGAGCTGCTCCACCAGCTGCTTGACCTTGGTCTTGTCCCAGACCACATTGCCGCCCGAGAAACCGGAGATCGGCATGTTCATCGACTTGCCGTCACCGCCCGTGACGTCCTTCATGGCGAAGAACATCTGGCCCAGGGACCAGAGCGACATGTCCTTGTCCACGACCAGGGTGTCCAGGCCCGCCCCCATGGTCGGGTACAGCTTGAACGGGTTGAGGATCGTGGACGCCGTCGCGGTCTGGCTCGCCAGCGCCGCGAGGAACTTCTGCTGGTTCTTCGTACGGGCCAGGTCGGCCTGGGCGAAGGCGTACCGGGTGCGGACGAAGGCCAGCGACTGTTCGCCGTTGAGCGTCTGCTTGCCCGCCTTGAAGTCGGCGCCGGACTTCTTGTCCTTGAAGCCCTTGGGGATGTCCAGCTCCACGCCGCCGATCGCGTCCACGATCTTGGCGAAGCCGCCGAAGCCGATCTCGCAGTAGTGGTCGATGCGCAGACCGGTGTTGAACTCGATGGTGCGGACGAGGAGTTCGGGGCCGTCCATGGCGTACGCGGCGTTCAGCTTGGTGAAGCGGCCGCGGCCGGGGTAGAGCTTGCCGGAGTCGGAGCCCTTGAACGACGGGATCTCGACGTTCGAGTCACGCGGCAGGGAGATCAGCGTCGGCCCGTTGGATCCGTCGTGCAGGATCATCATCGAGTCGGTCCGCTTGCCTTCCGCGGAGCCGGTGTGGAGCTTCTTCTTGTCCTCGGCCGTCATGCCCTCGCGGCTGTCGGAACCGACGATCAGGTAGTTGGTGCCGTCGCCCGCCGACGGGCGCTCGATGACCTTGGAGAGGTCCACCTCGCGCTTGAGCTTGGAGTCGGCCCAGAAGTACGTGCCTATGGAGACCGCGAGGATCACGACCACCAGGGACAGCGAACCTATCTTGATCCGGCGGCGCCAGTCGGGCGCCGGACGCCCCTGCGCGTAGCCGCCGGGCCCCTGGCCGCCGCCCTGACCGCCGTGGCCGTTGCCCCGGCCGCCGCCCTGGCCGTAGACCGCGCCCGTGTTGTAACCGCTGTCGTACCCCGCGCCGTCGTCGTAGCCGCCGGAGTGCTGCTGCGACTGCCCCTGGCGCTGCCGGGGCGGGGCGGGGCGCTGCCGCGGCGGGGCGGGAGGGCGCTGGACGTGCCGCATCACGCGGGCGCCCTCGGGCCGCTCACCGGCGCTGCCCTGCCCGTAGCGGTTGCCGCCCCGGTTGTCGTCGGACCATCCCTCGGGCCAATCGTTCATGCGGTCCAGTGTGCAGGGCAGGTGCGCTGGTATTACAGGGGGTGCGGGAAATCGCATCAGGGCTGTTGCGAAGCTGATGCAATGCGGACGGCGAAGGGCCCCCGCATAAGGTGGACGGTATGACAGATCAGGCCCCACGCCCGGAGGGCGACATTCCGGGCAAGGTGACCGCCGCTTCCCGGACCACCCTCAGCCACATCATGACCGGCAGCGACACCAATCTGCTGGGTACGGTGCACGGTGGCGTGATCATGAAACTGGTCGACGACGCGGCCGGTGCCGTGGCGGGCCGGCACTCCGGCGGGCCCGCCGTGACGGCCTCGATGGACGAGATGGTCTTCCTGGAGCCGGTCCGCGTCGGCGACCTCGTGCACGTCCGCGCCCAGGTGAACTGGACGGGCCGCTCCTCGATGGAGGTCGGCGTCCGGGTCATGGCCGAGCGGTGGAACGAATCCACCCCCGCCCAGCAGGTCGGCAGCGCCTATCTGGTGTTCGCCGCCGTCGACGCGGACGGCAGGCCGCGCCCCGTACCGCAGGTGATCCCGGAGACGGAGCGCGACAAGCGGCGCTACCAGGAGGCGCAGATCCGGCGCACCCACCGCCTCGCCCGCCGCCGCGCGATCAAGGAGCTGCGCGAGAAGCGCGCGGCGGAGGGCATCGAGGACTGAGGGCGCCGGCCGACGGGCCCGTGGTCACGGGCAGGCCACCTCGTCGCCCGTGACCGCGCCGTACTCGCCGTTGTTCTTCTCCTCGGCCCGCACCCGCTGCACGGTGTCGAAGTCGGCGCCCGCCGTCACCCGCATCGTGGAGCCCTGGCCCCGCACCGCCCGCAGCTCGGCGCCGGGCAGCGCGGCGGCCAGCGACCTGGCGGAACGGTCCCAGCGCGGGTCGTAGGTGACCAGGGTCCGCTTCAGGCCGTCCGGCTCGTCCTCGTCGTCCCGGCGCTGTTCCCTGTTCTCGTGCGGCTCCCTGTTGAGCGGGGCGCGGGTGGTGTCGAAGCCGGTGGCGCGCAGCGCGTCGTCGACCGTCCGGCCGAGGCCGTCCTTCGGCGTCCCGTTGTAGACCTGGACCCGGATCTGCGCGGGGGCGACGTCGACCTGTACCGCCTTCGGCCGCTCGGGCCGGGCGGGGGCGAGCGGCTCGTCCTCGCGCAGGGCCCGGAAGAGCTTCTTCGACTTGGCCGCGTCCCAGGTGACGGTCGCGCCGATGCCCTTGACCCGGTAGGAGACGTTGCCCAGCGGGACGGAGGCGAACTCGGACGAGGCGGGGGAGAAGCCGCGCATCGCCTGGCCGAGCTCCAGCATCTGTTCCGTACCGAACCCCTCGTCGGCCCGGACCGAATTCAGCATCGTCGAGGCGACGTCCCGGAACTTGACCGGGTTCAGCAGCACCCCGCTGCTGGTCGCCCGTGCGACCAGCGAGGCGAGGAACTTCTGCTGGCGCTCCATCCGCCCCAGGTCGGCGGCCCCGTCGATGTGCCGGGAACGTACGTACTGGAGGGCCTGTCCGCCGTTGAGCTCATGGGCGCCCGCGGCGAGGTCGAGGCCGGTGTACGCGTCCTTCATCGGCCGGGTCGTGCAGATCTTCACCCCGCCCAGGGCGTCCACCGTCTTCATGAAGCTGGTGAAGTCGACCTCCAGATAGTGGTCGACCTTGACGCCGGTCATGTGTTCGACGGTCCGCACGGTCAGATTCGGGCCGCCCTCGGCATAGGCCGCGTTCAGCTTCGACGGGTGCGCGGCGCGCGTCGCACCGGAGACCCGGTCCCGGTACTCGGGGACCTCGGCGTAGCTGTCGCGGGGCAGCGAGACGACGCTGGCGCGCTTCTTGTCCGCCGACAGGTGGACCAGCATGACGGTGTCGGTGCAGTGGCAGGGGGCGCCGCCCAGCCGGTACTTCTTCTTCTCCTCGGCGGTGATCCGGTCGCGGCCGTCGGTGCCCACGAGCAGCAGATTGGTGCCGGTGCCCGCGGGCGGCCGGTTCTTCATGTCCCTGAACGGATCGATCCGGTCGATCCCGGTCCCCAGGTCCGTCACCAGCGCGTGACCGATCCCGCCGGCCCCCAGGACCAGCACGGAGACGCCGGTCACCATCCGCATGCCCCAGCGTGGTCGCTCGTCCTGTTTTCTGGGCCTGCGCTGCGGCGGGACCGCGCGGGAACGGGACGGACTGGGGGAGCGGTGCAGGGTGGACACTGGCGGACCTCCAGGGTGCGAGGGCGACCGTTCGCACAGTAGGTCCATATGATCAACAGTCCGGGGTGTGCTCCGGCGGGGCGCGCCCGTGTCCCCCATTCGCGGTAACGTGGCGGCCGAATACCGCCGCCTGGTGGGGTGCGAGACCCCCGGCGCCCCCGAGGACCACCCGAGGACCACCATGTCTGCCGCGCAGCACCCCGCCGTCTCCGTGATCATGCCGGTGCTCAATGAGGAACGCCACCTCAGGAACTCCGTCCGGCACATCCTGGAGCAGGAGTACGCAGGGGAGATGGAGGTGGTCATCGCACTGGGCCCCTCCACGGACCGTACGGACGAGATCGCCGCGGAGCTGGTGCGCGAGGATCCCCGGGTCCACACCGTCCCGAACCCCACCGGCCGCACCCCGGCCGCCCTCAACGCCGCGATCAAGGCCTCCAGCCACCCGATAGTCGTCCGGGTCGACGGCCACGGCATGCTCTCGCCGAACTACATCGCCACCGCCGTCCGCCTCCTGGAGGAGACCGGCGCACAGAACGTGGGCGGCATCATGCACGCCGAGGGGGAGAACGCCTGGGAGGACGCCGTCGCCGCGGCCATGACCTCGAAGATCGGCGTCGGCAACGCCGCCTTCCACACCGGCGGCCAGGCCGGCCCGGCGGAGACCGTCTACCTCGGCGTCTTCCGCCGCGAGGCGCTGGAGAAGGCGGACGGCTACAACGTCGAGTTCATCCGGGCCCAGGACTGGGAGCTGAACTTCCGCATCCGCGAGGCCGGCGGCCTGATCTGGTTCTCGCCGGAACTGAAGGTGCAGTACCGGCCGCGCCCCTCCGTGCGGGCCCTGGCCAAGCAGTACAAGGACTACGGCCGCTGGCGGCACGTGGTCGCCCGCTACCACTCCGGATCGATCAACCTGCGCTATCTGGCGCCGCCCACCGCCGTCTGCGCGATCGCGGCGGGCATCGTGGTCGGCGCCGCCGTCACCCCGTGGGCCTTCGTCGTCCCCGCCGGGTACGTCGCGGCGATCGTCGCCGGGTCCGTACCGGCGGGCAAGGGCCTGCCGCTGAAGGCGCGGGTGCGGATCCCGGTGGCCCTCGCGACCATGCACATGTCGTGGGGGTACGGCTTCCTGACCAGCCCGCGCTCGCTGGCGAGGAAGGTCATCGCCAGCCGTCGGCCGGCCGTCACCGCGTAGCGCGCCGAACGAACGACACAGCGGGGGCCTTCCGACGTTCCGGAAGGCCCCCGCTGTGCACTGTGCCGGTGCGGCGCTACCAGGTGAAGCCCGGCTGGATGTCCATGCAGGCCGACTCGTCGTCGCCGTTCAGCGCCCGTGCGCTCTCCGGGGTCTTCTCCTCGGCGGAGGGCGCGTGGTAGGGCCCGTCCTCGCGCCAGTCGGAACCCACGGTCAGGGTGATGCCCGAGACGTCGGCCGACTTCTTCACCGCCGTCAGCGGGATGCCGAGCGCCTTGGCGACCGCCTGGGCGTCGCCCTCCATGTCCACGGTGGGGTAGCGGATCTCGGTCCGCTTGGTGGACGCGGTGCTCTGCCCGTCGATCGTGGCCCGGCCGAAGCCCTTCCCGGCCAGCAGCTCCTGGACCGCCGTGGCGCGGCCCTTGGCCGCGTACTGGGTCTCCGTGCCCGAACCGTTGCGAACGGTCACCGGGATGTCGGCCGGGGCCGACGAAGGCTTCTTGGCGGCCGGTGCCTTGCGCTTGGACGCCTTGCCGTCGAGCGGGATGTCGTCGCGGACCATCTGGAAGAGCTGGTCGGCCTCGCCGGGCTTGGGGAGCACCCGCTCCTTGAGCGTGCCCGTCCCGTAGACGTTCGGCATCGTCGTCATGGTGATGCGCTTGGTCGGCACCCTCTTGAGGTCCTCCGCGAGGTCGTAGAGGTCCTTGACCGTGTCGATGGACTTGTCGACGGTGAGCGCGTTGATCACCGCCTCGGCGAGGTCGGTCAGCTTGCCCGGGTCGGTGAGCTTGGTGCCCTTGCGCAGTTCACGGACCATCGAGTTCATGTACATGTGCTGGGCGTGGGTGCGGCCGAGGTCGGTGCCGTCCTCGAAGCCGTAGCGGGTGCGCAGCCACTGGAGGGCCTGCTTGCCCTTGATCTTCGTGGTGCCCTTCTTCAGCTTCAGCCCGGAGCCATGGCCCTTGCTGTCGCGCGAGTAGACATTGTTCTTCACGCAGACCGGGACGCCGCCGATGGCGTCGGCCATCGAGACCACACCCGAGAAGTCGATCATCATGAAGTGGTCGATGGTGATGCCGGTCAGCTCGTACCAGGTGGCCACGGAGCATCCGGGACCGCCGCGGTCGAGCGTCTCGTTGGTCATCTTCAGACCGACGGACGCGGGGTAGACGCGCTTCGTCTTCGGATCGGTGCACTTCGGGATCTTCAGCATGGTGTCGCGCGGCATGCTGATCACCGACATGTTGCTGCGGTCGGCGGAGACGTGCAGCAGCATCTGTACGTCGGCCAGGGGCGGTGCCCCGAAGGTCTCCTTCGCCCCGCCGAGCTTCTGGTTCTCCGCGTTGTCCCGCGCGTCCGAACCGATGAGCAGGATGTTCAACGGCGTCTGACCGGCGGCATTGGCCTTGTGGTCGGCCATCTTCTTGTCGCCGAGGGTCAGATCGGCCTTCTTGATGTTGCTGTTGAGGTGTTCGTAGTAGAGGTATCCGGCCCCCGCGCCGCCGATTATGAGCAGCGCGAGAACGGACGCGCTCCAGCGCAGCACCCGGTGCTTGCGCTTCTTGCCGCGCCGTTTCGTGCCACCGCGCCGGTGACCGCTCTCTCCGGAAGCGGTTCCCTGCTCCCCGCTGCCGGAGTCCGCGGCGCTCTCCGGCTCCTCCTCGTACAGCTTGTCGTCCCAGCCGAGTTGGCCGGCGTGCCGGACGCGTGGTCGCGTCCCCTCCCCGGGTGTGCTGCTTCGTGCCACCAGGTCCCCCCTGCTGCTCCGACTCGTGGGTAAGTGCGGTGACCTGGTGTCACTTGGCGCACTCTGCCTTGTCTGCGTTTGCTTGCTGGATGTCGGCCGGCACCTTCGCCGGACCGGTGATGGGAGTGCCCGCGCCCTTGAAGTCGTCCCCCAGCGTCAGGACCATCGCCTGAAGCCCTTCGGCTTCCGCGGTGCCCTTCTTCATGGCCGAGCCGGGCAGGCCCATCATGGCGGCCAGCGCGCGTGCCTGGTCCGCCTGGTTCGGTGCGTACTCCAACGTGGTCTTCGCGGCCTTCGCCGGGGCGTTGGCCTTGTTGGTGGACTTGAGTACGCCCTGCTCGTTCTGGAGCCAGGTGACCGTCGCCTGCGCGGCTCCCGGGACCTTTCCGCCGTTGTACACATCGACGCGGACGTCGCCCGCGGCGGCCTTGGTTCCCTTGAGGAGTGCGTCCTGCTTGCTCTTCGCGGCCTTCTTCTTCGACTTCACCTCGGTCAGCGAGGTGTCGTCGCGCATCATGGCGAAGAGCTGGTCGGACTTGGGCGGGTTCAGCACGACGGTGACCGGGACCTTCTCGGCCGGGTTGTCGAGCACCGGCACCGTGGTGAAGGTGATGTTCTTGGTGTTGACCTTGCTGAGCTCCTGGGCCAGCGAGGCCAGCTTCGTGCCCGTACCGATGCCGGTGTCGACGGTGAGCGCCCTGGTCGCGGCGTCCGCCAGCTTGTACAGCTTGGTCGGGCTGGTCAGGGTGGAGTCCGACTGCATCTGCCGGATCATCGAGGCGATGAACTGCTGCTGGACCTTGATCCGGTCCAGGTCGCCGTGGTTGCCGAAGCTGTGCCGGGTCCGTACGAACGCCAGGGCCTGCTCGCCCTCGATGCGGTGCTCACCGGCCGGCAGCTTCAGATGGGAGTCCGGGTCGTCGACCGGCTTGGCCAGGCAGATCTCGACCCCGCCGACCGCGGTGGACAGCTCCTTCACCGCGTTGAAGTCGACCATCATGAAGTGGTCGACCTTCAGCCCGGTGATCTCCTTGACCGTCTCCATGGTGCAGCCGGCGTTA
Source organism: Streptomyces sp. NPDC057697 (assembly GCF_042799335.1). Lineage (NCBI taxonomy): Bacteria > Bacillati > Actinomycetota > Actinomycetes > Kitasatosporales > Streptomycetaceae > Streptomyces > Streptomyces sp. NPDC057697. Next base: position 339,660 of record NZ_JBHVJA010000007.1, read on the forward strand.
CGGCCCGCCTGGCCGAGGCTCTCGTTGAAGCGGACGTTCTGCTTGCCCGGAACGAGCTTCTCCGAGCCGTCCTCCTGCTTGACCCGGCAGTCCGGGATGTCCGTGATCAGGTCGCGGGGGATGCTGAGCGCCGTCGCGTTGGTGCGGTCCTCGGAGACGTGGAAGAGGATGTTGGTGTCGGCGTGGCCCACGCTGCCCCTGTCGCCGTAGCCCTTGTTGCCCTTGCCGGTGCGCTTGTCGGTACCGATGATCAGTATGTTGATCGGGGCGTCGTTGTCGAAGACGTTCTTGTTGCCGGCCCCGCCCACGTCGACCGTGTTCAGGTTGCCGTTGAAGTGCTGGTACAGCGCGTAGCCGCCCACCGAGAGGCCGACCAGGACGAAGGCGGTCACACCGCCCGTCCACATCAGCGCCTTCTTGCGCCGGGCCTTCGGGGCCTTGCGGCTGCGGCGTCCCGCCGGGCCGGAACTCTCCTGGCCGCGCCCGCCGTTGGCCGAACGGCGGCTGCGCTGTCCGGGCACCTCGCGTTTCGAGGGCGAGCCCTGGTCGTCGCGGGCCGGATCGCGGCGGTCGCCCCTGCCGTCGCGAGTGGTTCCCCGCCGCCCGCCGCCGCTGTCGCCGACCGGCTCTCTGCTATGCGGAACACGCGCCCCGGAAGTGCGGGAAGGGGAGTCCGAATCCCCTCCGGAATGATTCAGTCGCAGTTCGTAATCGCCGGTGTGCGGGTTGAGAACCCACTGGTCTGCGGGGTCGATTCCATCCGCCCGCCCACGGCTTTGCGCATCCACGGTTGTTTGAGTCCTCCGTCGGTGCCACGCGAGGCGCCTCCCCCGATCAGGCGCTCGATCTTTCGCTCCAGAAGTGCGCGGCCTGGTGGCCGGAAGCACCGGATCGCGTCACACTATCGGCCCAGTTCGGCCTCTAGCGACGTGCGTGACAAATTCCACGCTCCTTACAACTGGTCATACTGCTCATTACACGCCGATCACCGGCTTCTGCTTGGGAATTGCTTTACTGCTTGCACAGGTCGGCCGCCGCGTTGTTGCCGGAATAGGTGGGTGTGGGACTGGGGCCCGATCCATCCGGGGTATCGGCAGCGGCATTGTTTTTCCCGTTGTTCTTTCCGTCGTCATGTCGGAACTCGTCCGCCGGGACCACCGCGACCGGATCGTCGTCGCGCAGCCGCTTGAAAAGCCGGTCCGCATCGGGTTGTACGAGTTCGTCCCGGTTCCGGTCGGCGACGTACGGCTGCCGGGGCACGGTCAGGAACTGCACCTTGTCGGTCGGTACGTTGCGCATGCCGCGCACCAGGTCGTACAGGTCCTTGAGGCTGTCCAGCCCCGGGTCGGTGGTCAGCGCCTTGGTGGCCGCGTCCAGCACCGGGTAGAGGCGGGTCGGATTGAGCAGGACGCCGTTGCTCTGGACCTTGTTCACCAGCGCGCCCAGGAACTGCTGCTGGCGGTCCATCCGTTCGGTGTCGCTGCCGTTGCCGATCGACTTGCGGGCCCGTACGTACCCCAGCGCCTGTTCGCCGTCGAGCGTCTGGCGTCCGGCGGGGAGCTTCAGATGGGCGGCGGAGTCGTCGACCGGCTTCTTGAGGCAGACCTCGACCCCGTCCACGGCGTCGACCATGTCCTTGAAGCCGTTGAAGTCGACGATCATGTGGTGGTCGATCCGCACGCCGGTCATCTTCTCGACCGTACGGATCGTGCAGGCGGCGCCGCCGAACTCGAAGGCCCAGTTGAACTGGGCGAATTGCTTCTTCGTGGCCGAGCCGTCCGCCCGGTGGCAGACCGGGATCGTCACCATCAGGTCGCGCGGCAGGGACATCGCCGTGGCGCTCTTCCGGTCCGCGGCGAGGTGGAGCAGGATCGTGGTGTCCGAACGCTGGCTGCCGCCGTCGTCCCGGCCGTACTTGCGGTTGTCACCGGCCCGGCTGTCCGAGCCGATGAGCAGGATGTTCTCCGCGTTGCGCACCACGGAGGCGGGCCGCTCCCGGTCGTACGCCTTGAGCTCGGCCGCCGCGGAGGTGTCGGTCCTGATGTTGCCGTCGAGCTTCCGGTACAGCCACCAGCCGGCACCCGCCGCGACCAGCACGACGAACGAGGCGCCGAGCGCGGTCCAGCGCAGCCAGTGCCGCCGGTGCCCGGCTCCGGTGGCCGGGGCGGGGCCGGGCCCGCTCCCGGACTCCGGTTTGTCCCCGCCCGCCGGCGGATCGGCCGGCGGGCCGGCGCTTTCGCTCACGTCTGCGTCCATCCTTCACGTTCGGCGGCGCGTCGGGCCGCCGGTCGCAGGAGTAGACGGCTGAACCTCACGCTTGGTTGTGTCCCTGGTGGGCCGTAATGCCGATCATGTACCGGAGTTGACGCGGAGCCGCCGAGGACTCGGCACGGTGTGGGCCGGAAGAGTGGTCCTCAGCGTGCTTGTCATACCGCACTGTTGGTGACCCGCTCGCTCGCCATGCGCTTCGCCAGCCCCTCCTCACCCAACTGCCCCAGGTGCCGGCACAGGACCACGGAGCCCCCGGCGGCCAGCGGTGCGAACAGTCCCGCGCTCAGCCCCTCCCAGCTGCCGTACGCGCGCCCCGTGAGCAGCCGCGATCCGGCGGTCAGGCCGAGCTCCTCCGCGTCTTTCCGGGCCCGCGCCACCACCTGCGCCGACGTCAGCCGGACACCGTCCACCACCAGCGCGGGAGCCTCCGGGTCCACCGGTGCGAACGGGGCGAACCGGTCGCCCTGGCCCGGCACCTCCACCGCGTAGTCCGCGAACCCCTCGGGTGTCCGCGGGAACCTGCCGCCCAGCGGGCGCAGCGCCAGGGCGACCCGCTCGCCCCGGCAGGAGCGGGCGGCCTCCAGGGTGTCCGGACCGCTGACGACGAGGTCCGCCCCGGCCGGGTCGCCCTGGACGTCGGCGATCACGCCGACCGAGGAGCAGGCGAGCAGCCAGACCGCGGACTGCCAGTGCGCGGGCAGCAGCAACGCGAGCCGGTCGCCGGGTTCGGCGGCGAGGTCGCCCTGAAGGAGATTGGCGGTCTTGGCCACCCAATTGGCGAAGGTGGCCACCGACAGTTCGACGCGCTCTCCGGTGGCGTCGTCGTAGAAAGTGACCAGGGGGCGGGCGGGGTCCGCGGCGAGCGCGGAACGCAGCAGGTCGGCAGGGGTGCGGTCGGTGGCGTTCATCCGCGCAAGCGTACGCGGCGGCGACCGGCCCGGCGGGAGCGAAGGGGCGCCGGGTACACCGGTCGGGCAGACGGACCGTCACATGCACGGCGGGGTCCGGGTGGCCGGAGTTGCCGGGTTGTGCCCAGGATTGTTCGCATGCGTGCCTTCCTTGCATCTTCGATCGGTGTCACCTGCGCGGCCGTTCTCGCACTGCCGTCGGCCGTGCCCGCGGGCGCCGCCCCCGACCCCCGCACCGTCCCCGCCGAGTCGGCCGGGCCCCTCGACGTGCCGGGCTCGACGGAGTCCCTGCCGATGCGCACCCTGCCGGCCCCCTCCGGCGAACCGACCCGGGCCGGGGCGGCCCCCGCACAGGGGCTGCCCGAACGCGGGGTCCGCCCCTTCTCCCTGGTCGGCGTCGTCTGGGACGACGTGGACACCGAGCTCCACGGCACCGTCCAGGTCCGCACCCGCGCCACCGCCACCGGCATCTGGTCGGGCTGGCAGGACCTGGAGACCCACAACGCCGAGCACTCCGCCGACCCCGGCACCGCCGAGCGCGACTCCGGCGCGGTCCGGGGCTCCACCGCGCCGCTCTGGGTCGGCGACTCGGACGGCGTCGCGGTCCGCGTACGCCCCGAGACCCCGGACCCGCGGGACCGCACCACCCCCGCCGTACCGCTGCCCGGCGGGCTGCGCCTCGAACTCGTCGACCCCGGCAAGGACCCGCAGCAGGTGGCCGCGACCCACCTCGGCGGTGTCACCGCGGCCGGTCCCCCCGCCGCCGCGGACGGCCGTGCCGGCGCCCTCGGCCAGGGCGTGCTCCCCGCGCTGGGCAAGACGGAGTCCGAGGTGCGGGGCGAGGCGGAGGCCGGTCTCGCGGCGGGGTCCCGGCCGTACATCGGGCCCCGTCCGCGCATCGTCACCCGCAAGGGCTGGGGTGCCGACGAGAAGCTCAGGGAGCGCAAGTTCGTCTACACCAGCACCGTCAAGGCCGCCTTCATCCACCACAGCGCCACCGGCAACAACTACACCTGCGCCCAGGCGCCCTCGGTCCTGCGCGGGATCTACCGCTACCACGTCAAGAGCAGCGGCTGGCGCGACATCGGCTACAACTTCGCCGTCGACAAGTGCGGAAACATCTACGAGGGACGCGCGGGCGGGGTGACCCGGGCCGTCCTCGGGGCGCACACGCTCGGCTTCAACACCAACACCATGGGCATCGCGGTGCTCGGTACCTTCACCAAGTCGAACCCGCCCGCCGCAGCGGTGAACGCCGTGGCGAAGCTCACCGCCTGGAAGCTCGGCCTGTTCGGCGCCAACCCGCGCGGCAAGGTGACGCTGGTCTCGGGCGGAAGCAACAAGTACAAGAAGGGCAGGAAGGTCTCGCTCAACGTCATCTCCGGCCACCGGGACGGCTTCGCAACCGAATGCCCCGGAGCGCGTCTCTACAAGAAGCTCGGCTCGACCCGGACCAGCTCCGCCAAGCTCCAGGGCCGCTGACGGTACGGAAGCGCTGCTGCGGGCCGCTGACCGGGGACGACCGAACCGGTCTGCATACACTGGCCAGCCGAAACCAGGCCAGGCCCCAGCAGGAAGCAGAGTCAGTGCTGTGACAGAGGCAAAAGAAGCGATCCTCCTGGTCGGCGGAAAGGGAACCCGGCTGCGCCCGCTCACGGTGCACACACCCAAGCCCATGGTTCCGGCAGCGGGCGTCCCGTTCCTCACCCACCAGCTGGCGCGCGCCCGCGCCGCCGGGGTCGAACACATCGTGCTCGCCACGTCGTACCTGGCGGAGGTCTTCGAACCGCACTTCGGCGACGGCTCCTCGCTCGGCCTCCACATCGAGTACGTCACCGAGCGCGAGCCGCTCGGCACCGGCGGAGCGATACGCAACGTCGCGTCCCGGCTGACCTCGGACCCGGACGACCCGGTGCTCATCTTCAACGGCGACATCCTCACCGGCCTGGACATCCGGGCGCTGGTCGCCTCGCACGCGGACTCCGGAGCGGATGTCTCCCTCCACCTCACCCGGGTCGAGGACCCGCGCGCCTTCGGCCTCGTCCCGACGGACGGCACCGGCAGGGTCACCGCGTTCCTGGAGAAGCCCGAGACGCCCGAGGAGATCGTCACCGACCAGATCAACGCCGGGGCGTACATCTTCCGCCGGTCGGTCATCGACACCATTCCCGCCGGCCGCCCGGTCTCCGTCGAGCGCGAGACCTTCCCCGGACTGCTCGCCTCCGGAGCGCACCTCCAGGGCATGGTCGACTCCACGTACTGGCTGGACCTCGGCACCCCGCAGGCCTTCGTACGCGGCTCCGCCGATCTCGTCCTGGGCCGCGCCCCCTCCCCGGCCGTCCCCGGCCGCTGCGGCGACAGGCTCGTGCTGCCCACGGCCTCCGTCGCCGCCGACGCCAAGATCAGCGGCGGTACGGTGGTCGGAGAGGGCGCCCTGATCGGCGCGGGAGCCCGGATCGACGGCTCGGCGATACTGGCCGGCGCGGTCGTCGGGCCGGGCGCCGTGATCACGGACTCGCTGGTCGGAGCCGGCGCCCGGATCGGCAGCCGTACGGTGCTCACCGGCGCGGTCGTCGGGGACGGGGCCCGGGTCGGCGCCGACAACGAACTGCGCGACGGCATCCGCGTCTGGTGCGGGGCGGTCCTCCCGGACGCGGCCGTGCGCTTCTCCTCCGACGCGTAGCCGGGCGCGGTACGGGGACCGGCCGGACACCGGCCCCAGCGCTTACCCTCGACAGGCACCCCGACGACCGAGGACCTCACCGTGGCAGGACGATTCGCACCCCCCGGCGCCCCCCGTGCGACCGTCCCGCGCCAGGTGGCGGCCCCGGCGGCGGACGCGCTGACGCGTGAGTGGACCCCGCCCGGCCCCTTCGACCTGCGCCTGGTGGTCGGCCCGCTGCGCCGCGGCCCCGCCGACCCCACGTACCGGATGACCGGGGACGGCACGGTCTGGCGGACCAGCCGCACCCCCGCGGGCCCCGGCACCCTCCGCCTCGCCGCCGGGGGCGGGCGGATCCGGGCGACGGCCTGGGGGCCGGGCGCACCGTGGCTGCTGGACCGGCTGCCGACCCTGCTCGGCGCGACGGACGACCCGGACGCCTTCCGCCCGCGCCACCGGCTGCTCGCCGTGACCCGGCGCGACCGCCCCGGTCTGCGGCTGCTGCGCACCGGACTGGTGATGGAGTCGCTGATCCCGTCGGTCCTGGAGCAGAAGGTCACCACGGACGAGGCCTACCGCGCCTGGCGCCTCCTGGTCCGGAAGCACGGCACCCCGGCGCCCGGTCCCACGGACAGCGCCGCGTTCACCGCGCTGGGACTGCACGTCATCCCGGACGCCCGCACCTGGTCCCTGATCCCGTCCTGGGAATGGCACCGCGCGGGCGTCGACACCAAGCGCTCGGGCACGATCCTGCGCGCGGTGCGCGTGGCCCGCCGGATGGAGGAAGCGGCGGCCATGGAGCTCCCGGCGGCCATGGCCCGCCTGCAACTGATCCCCGGCATCGGCCCCTGGACGGCGGCCGAGACGCTCCAGCGGTCCAACGGCGCCCCGGACGCGGTCACCGTCGGCGACTTCCACCTCCCCGGCATCGTCGGCCACGCCCTGGCGGGCAACCGGGACGCCGACGACGAGGAGATGCTGGCGCTCCTGGCCCCGTACGAGGGCCAGCGCCACCGGGCGACCCGGCTCATCCTGCTCTCCGGCCACACCCCGGCCCGCCGCGCCCCACGCATGACCCCGGGCGACATCGCCCGTCTGTAGGACCCGCGTTCCGCGCGTGGGCCGGGGAGCGGGACCACCCCGGGTCAGCGGAAGGCGAGTCCCGTGGAGCGGGCACCCCGGCATCCTCGGCCCATGTACCGTCCGCCCCCGGGGCGCGCGCCCCGCTCAGCGCACCTCGATGAACCCCTCCGCGCCCCGGACCGCCCGAGCCGGGGGCGGGGCCGCCGCGTGGCCCACCGCCACCGCGCCCAGCGGATCCCAGTCCTCCGGCAGTTCCAGTACCTCGCGCACCACGGGGCGGCAGAACATCGTGGACGACACCCACGCCGAGCCCAGCCGCTCACCGGCCAGCGCCACCAGGAAGTTCTGGATGCCGGCCCCGGCGGCGACCACGAACATCTCGCGCTCCGCCGTGTCCCGCCGCTCGTCCCCGTAGGTGTGGGAACCGTCCATCACCAGGCACGGCACCACCAGATACGGCGCCCGGCGCAGCACATCGCCCCGCCGCACCCGCTTCGCGACCGACTCCTCGCTCTTCCCGTCCCGGCGCAGATCGGCGATCCACGCCTCCCGCATCGCGTCCAGCAGCCGGGTCCGCGACTCCTCGGACTCCAGCAGGACGAACCGCCACGGCGTCGTGTGGTGCGGCGCGGGCGCCGTCACCGCCGCGGCCACGGCCCGCCGCACCGCGCCCGGGTCCACCGGCTCGTCGGTGAACTCGCGGACCGTGCGCCGCTGGGTCACCGCTTCCCGTACCGCCTCGGACGTACCCAGCCGGAACATGTCGTCGGCCGCGACCCGCACGGTCGCGCGGGCGCCCTCCGTGTCGGCGGGGTCCAGGACATGGCTCAGCCCGCGCACCACCGCGACCGGCAGCCCGGCCACCTTGCCCTTGATCAGATCACCGGCCGAGGCCAGCTCGTCGGCGGTGGCGACCACGGTGGCGCTCAGCGGATTGCCGTGCGCGTCGGTGCCGCCGCGCAGGTCGTCCAGCACCCGGACGCCGGCCGCCCCGATCGCCACATCGGTCAGCCCGTTGCGCCACGGGCGCCCGAAGGTGTCCGTGACGACGACCCCGACCTCCACGCCGAGCAGGTCCCGCAGCCCCTCGCGGATCGCACGCGCCGAGGCGTCCGGGTCCTCGGGCAGCAGCAGCACCGTCCCGGCGGGGGTGTTCGAGGCGTCGACCCCGGCCGCGGCCATGACCAGGCCCTGCCGGTTCTCCACGATCCGCAGCATGCCGCGGCGCGCCACCACCCGCACCGTCTCGGCATCGATCGCCGCCTCGCGGTCGGTCGCCTCGACGATCCGGCCCTCCGCCTTGGAGACGATCTTCGAGGTGACCAGCAGGACGTCGCCGTCGACCAGGCCGGGCCCGGTCGCGGCGATCAGCTTCGCGAGGTCGTCCCCGGCCCGCACCTCGGGCATCCCGGGCAGCGCCCAGACCCGGTACGCGGGCGCCCCGGCGGTCACGCCCGTACCTCCTCGGCCAGTGCCAGCGCCTGGCGGGCCATCTCCGCCGTGGTGCCGACGTCGGTCATCATCAGCGGCACGGCGCGGCAGCGGATGCCCGCGGCCTCCACCGCGTCGACCGCCCCGGCGTCCACCGTGTCGACGAGCCAGCCGTCGAGCAGCCCGGAGCCGTAGTGCGTGGCCACCGCGGAGGCCGTCGACTCGACGCCCACCGCGGCGAGCACCTTGTCCGCCATGCCGCGCACGGGCGCGTCCCCGACGATGGGGGAGAGGCCGACGACCGGCACCCCTGCCTCGGCGATGGCCTCGCGGATCCCGGGCACGGCGAGGATCGTCCCCACCGACACGACGGGGTTGGACGGCGGGAAGAGGATCACATCGGCCCCGGCGATGGCCTCCAGCACGCCCGGAGCGGGCTTGGCCTGCTCGGCGCCGACCGGCACGATCGCCTGCGCCTCGACCGAGGCGCGCAGCTTCACCCAGTACTCCTGGAAGTGGATCGCCCTGCGCTCGCCGTCGATGTCGACCGCGACATGCGTCTCGACCCGGTCGTCGGACATCGGCAGCAGCCGGACCCCCGGCTCCCAGCGCGCGCAGAGCGCCTCGGTGACGGCGCTCAGCGGATACCCCGCGCCCAGCATCTGCGTACGGACGATGTGCGTGGCGAAGTCACGGTCGCCGAGCCCGAACCACTCGGGCCCCACGCCGTACGCCGCGAGTTCCTGCTTGACGTGGAAGCTCTCGTCGGCACGCCCCCAGCCCTGCTCCTCGTCGATGCCACCGCCGAGGGTGTACATCACGGTGTCGAGGTCGGGGCAGACCTTCAGCCCGAACAGATGGATGTCGTCACCGGTGTTGCCGATCACCGTGATGTCCGCGTCGGGAGCGGCCCGCTTGAGGCCACGCAGGAAACGAGCACCACCGATACCGCCGGCCAGAACCACAATGCGCATGCGGACAGTCTGTCAGGCGAGGCCGGGCCGTGGTCGGGGCGGTGGCGGGCGACGGACGTGCGAGGGACGCCTGGTGGTCCGTGCGTCAGGCGGGTACGACGTCCACGGCCGCCGGGGCGCACCGGGCCGCGTGCATCGGCATCTCGGTCAGCCCCGGGTAGTAGACGTGCAGACTGACGGACGGTTCCAGGGAGTCGTTGACCACCTCGTGCGCGTAGCCGGGCGCGAAGACCCGCTGCGCGCCCGGGTCCAGCGCACGGGTGGTGCGCTCGGTGCGCTCGGTCAGCCGGCCCTCCAGGACGGTCAGCACACCGCTGGACGGGCCGTGGTCGTGGAGCCCGCTGCCCTGGCCGGGCACCCAGCTCAGCAGCCAGACCTCGTAGCCGGGGCCGGTGCGCAGCCGGTGGTACCAGCGGGTGGTGGCGTCGTACCGGACGAGCGGCGCCCACTGCGCGCGGTCGGCGGCGATGGAGCGGGCGAGCCCGACGAACTCGGACACGGTGGAGGGGTGCTCGCGGGCGGGCTGGAGGAGGTGCTGGACCTCCAGGAGGTCGCCGGCGATCTGCAGGTCGCTGTCGCTGTTCATGGGTGAGGTGGTTCCTCGGCCTGGGGGTGCGTGTGCGGGTGTCACGGGGACCGGAGAGGTCTCGGCCGCGCGGAGGAAGCAGGGAAGACGTCCTGCGGGAGCGCTGCGGAGAGGCTCTGCGGGAGGAGCTGGATCAGAGCCGGAGCCCTGGGGCGTCAACAGCTGTGACAGCTGGAACAGCAACAGCGCGCCTGGACAGCGGTGCGGAACCCACGGACGTGGGTGGCGTACATCGCGGCGGTCGCTGGCATGCATCAAAGGTGACCGGCGGACCCGTCACTGTCAACCTGATGCCCGATTTGGGGGTAATGTTTCACCTCATCCGGTTACCGGACGCGGTGAAGGGTTTATTCGGCCACCATGGCGGAGATGTGGCGCATCAGCCGCGCCGCCAAACGTTGCTGAGGCTCCGTGACCCGAATGTGATCCTGATCGCTTCAGTGATCGAATCGAAACATCGGGCTGGTCCCGCTCGTCTCACTCAGTGAGAAGGCAGGCGCGGTGAGACCCATGGCATATGTCAGGTTTTTGGTGATTTGCACACTTTCTGCATAGGCTTGGTTCCGCAGAGTGAATACCTGGGCCAATAGCAGATCTTCGCTTGACTGGCCTTGAGCTACACACTTGTAATTTCACTCGTGTCGTTCGGCCGGAATCAGCAACGGCTGCATCACGGGGACGCAAGAGACAGACGAGGGGCGCACATGACCGAGCTGTTCCAGCAACTGCTGGTCGAGGACGCGGACGAGGAACTCGGCTGGCAGGAGCGCGCACTGTGCGCGCAGACCGATCCCGAGTCCTTCTTCCCCGAGAAGGGCGGATCCACCCGCGAGGCCAAGAAGGTCTGTCTCGCCTGCGAGGTCCGGTCCGAATGCCTTGAATACGCGCTTTCCAACGACGAACGCTTCGGAATCTGGGGCGGCCTCTCGGAACGGGAGCGCCGCCGCCTGAAGAAGGCCGCCGTCTGACCGCGGAACCCCGCGACGACGGAACGCCCCACCGCCGGAGACCCCGGCCGCCGGACGCCCGCCATCGGTTCCCCGGCCACCGAACACCCCGGCCGCCGAACACCCCGGCCGCCGGATCCCGGCCACCGGACATCCGGACATCCGGACCGCGACCGACCATGGCCCGCCGCCTGCGCCCTGCCCGCAGACGACGGGCCATCGCCGTGTCCGCGCCGCGGCTCCACCACCCCATGGCCGTCGCCCCGTTGGAGCGCTCGGCGCCGACGCGGTGGTCCGTACCGTTAGTGTGGGGCCCCGTCCGAGACGCGCCAACGCCCCGACAAGGGCGTGCGTGTACACCGATGCAGCCCCCGGGGAGACGCCCCCGGACCCGGCCGGAGGGCCCGTACCTCGATGTCCGTGCACAGCCAATCGGCGGCGCCGTACGCGGCCGCCACCGCCCCAGAGTTCCCCCGGCATGTCGTCACCGCCGTGCTCGTCTCCCACGACGGAGCCCGCTGGCTGCCCGACGCGCTCGCCGGACTGCTCGGGCAGGAACGCCCCGTACAGAACGCCGTCGCCGCCGACACCGGCAGCGCCGACGACTCCGCGCGGCTGGTCACCGAGGCGCTCGGCGCCGAGAGGGTCCTGCACCTCGCGCGCCGTACGAGCTTCGGCACCGCCGTGGACGAGGCGACCCGCACGGCCGGCGTCCTCACCCCCGAGGACCTGCCGTATCTGAAGCGCCCCAGCGGCTGGGACCCCGTCAGCAGGAGCTGGCGCGACGACGCCTACGACCAGCCCGAACTGCCGCACGGCGAACCGGTGCAGTGGCTCTGGCTGCTCCACGACGACTGCGCCCCCGAGCCCGACGCCCTCGCCGAGCTGCTGCGCGTCGCCGACGCCGACCCGCACGCCGCGATCGTCGGCCCCAAGCTCCGTGGCTGGTACGACCGCAAGCAGCTGCTGGAGGTCGGCGTCTCCATCGCCAACAGCGGCCGCCGCTGGACCGGACTGGACCGCCGCGAGCAGGACCAGGGCCAGCACGACCAGGTCCGTACCGTGCTCTCCGTCTCCACCGCCGGCATGCTGATCCGCCGTGACATCTGGGAGGAGCTCGGCGGCTTCGACCGCAGGCTCCCCCTGATGCGTGACGACGTCGACCTCTGCTGGCGCGCGCATGTCGCCGGACACCGGGTGCTCGTCGCCCCCGACGCCGTCCTCAGGCACGCCGAGGCCGCCGCCCGCGAGCGGCGCCCCATCGACTGCGCGGGGCGCTCGGTCGCCTCACCGCACCGCGTCGACAAGGCCGGCGCCGTCTACACGATGCTGGTCAACGCCCGCGCCAAGGTGCTGCCCTGGGTGCTGCTCCGGCTCGTCGTCGGCACCCTGCTGCGCACCCTCGCCTATCTCGTCGGCAAGGTGCCCGGCCAGGCCCTCGACGAGGTCGCCGGGCTCTTCGGCACCCTGCTGCGCCCCGGCAGGATCCTCGCCGCCCGGCGCGGCCGCGGCAAGGGCGCCGTCGACCAGGCCGAGTTGCGCGGCCTCTTCCCGCCGCCCGGCGCCACCGTCCGCGCCACCGTGGACCAGGTCGCCGGAAACTTCGGCAGCTCCGACGCCGAATCGGGCGGCTCCCGGCACGGCGCCGTGGAGTCCGGACCCGGCGGTGACGACGCCGACTTCCTGGAGATCGAGCAGTTCGCGCGGCTCAAGCGGATCGGGCGCAAGCCGGGCCCGGTGCTCTTCGCCGTTCTGCTCCTGGTCTCGCTCGTCGCCTGCCGCGGCCTCCTCGGCGGCGGCGCGCTGGCCGGCGGCGCGCTGCTGCCCGCCCCCGGCGACGTCTCCGAGCTGTGGAGCAAGTACGCGGACGGCTGGCACACGGTCGGCACCGGCGGCACACAGACCGCGCCGCCCTACCTGGCCGTGCTCTCGGCCCTGTCCGGACTGTTCCTCGGCTCGACCGGCTTCGCCCTCACCCTGCTGCTGGTCTGCTCCGTACCGCTCGCCGGACTCACCGCGTACTTCGCCTCCCGGCCGCTGCTCGAATCGAGGCTGCTGCGGGCCTGGGCGAGCATCGCCTACGCCTTCCTGCCCGCCGCGACCGGCGCCCTGGCGACCGGCCGTCTCGGCACCGCCGTCCTGGCCGTCCTGCTCCCGCTGATCGCCCGTGCCGCCGTCTCCGCGCACGGCATGCGGGCCGGCGGCGACGCCCGCGGAAGCTGGCGGGCCACCTGGGCGTACACCCTGCTCATCACCTTCGTGATGGCGTTCACGCCGATCGTCTGGCCGCTCGCGGTGGTCCTCGGCATCGGTGTGCTCGCCCTGCGCCGCGACGACATCGCCGCCTACGGGCTCCGCTTCCTCGCCGCGGTCGGCACCCCCCTGCTCGTCCTGGCACCCTGGTCGCTCTCGCTCCTCACCGACCCGTCCGCCTTCCTCAAGGAGGCGGGCCTGGACATCGGTACGGGGACGGCCTCCGCGCTCGACCTGCTCTCCCTCAGCCCCGGCGGCCCCAAGGCCGCGGGCAGCGTGCTGCTGCTCGGCATCGTGCTCGCCGCACTGGCCGCGCTGCTGCGCGGGGAACGGCAGTTCGCCGTGCGCACCGCGTGGGTGGTCGCGCTCGTGGCGCTGGCCTTCGCCGCGCTCGCCAACGGATCGGGCTGGGCGGGCCCCGCCACCCTCGTCTACGGGATCGCGCTGATCGCCGCCGCGCTGGTCGGCGCCGACGGCGCCCGGGTCCGCGTCGCCGAACTCAGCTTCGGCTGGCGGCAGCCGGTCGCCGCGCTGATCGCCCTCGCCGCCGGGCTCGCCCCGGCGCTGGCCGCCGTCGGCTGGATGATCGGCGGCGCCGCGGGCCCGCTGGAGCGCCGCGACCCGGTGCAGGTGCCCGCGTTCGTGGCGGAGGAGAGCACCACCCGCGACCAGCCGCGCACCCTGGTCCTCGGCGGCAGCTCACCGGCCACCGTCGCGTACACCCTGGTCCGGGGCTCCGGCGCGCGGCTCGGTGACGCCGAACTGGCCGAGGCGGGCGGCAGCAACAGCCACCTCGACAAGGTCGTCGCCAACCTGGTCGCGGGTTCCGGAGCCGACCAGGGCGGCCAGCTCAGCGGTTTCGCCATCCGGTACGTCCTGGTCCGCGACGGCGCCCCGAAGGAGATGAGCCAGGTCCTGGACGCGACCCCGGGGCTCAGCCGGCTGAGCCAGCTGGACGGCAGCGCGCTGTGGCGGGTCGACCGCCAGGTGGCCCGCGTCATGATCATTCCGTCCGGCGCCGAGGGGGAGCCGCTGCCCGTCGGTTCGCTCCCGGTGGAGGCGCACACCAAGGTCCCGGCGGGCGGCTCCGGCCGCGTGCTGCGGATCGCCGACGCCGCCGACCCCGGCTGGCGGGCCACGCTCGACGGCCGGACGCTCACCCCGAAGACCGTCGACGGCTGGGCCCAGGGCTTCGAGCTCCCCGCCGAGGGCGGCACGCTGGACCTCACGTACGACACCCCGTTCACCCACACCGCCTGGATCTGGGCCCAGTCCGCGCTGGCCGTGGTCCTGCTGGTCCTGGCCCTGCCCGGCCGTCGCCGGGAGATCGACGACGACCTCCCCGAGGAGGACGTCGCGGTTCCCGCGGAGCCGGTCGCGGGGGAGGGCCGCCGCGCCCGCAGGCTGCGCGCGGCAGCCCAGGCGGAGGCGGAGGCGGAACAGGCCGGAATCGAACAGACCGGAAACGAACAGGCCGGAAACGAACAGGCCGACGACGCGGCGGAGGACCCGGGGCAGTACATCCCCGCCCAGCAGACGGGGGAGTACCCGCCCGCCGAGCAGACCGCCGAGCCGCACCCGCACGGGAGCGACGACCAGAACACGTACGCCCCCCGGACCGGCGACCAGAACGGCTACGACCCGCAGGCCGACGACGAGAACACGTTCGTCCCGCAGGGCGACGACCAGAACGGCTACGCCCCGCAGACCGGCCACGATCCGTACGCGGCGGTGCCGCAGCAGCAGTACGGGGCCTGGGACGCGCAGCAGTACCAGGACGCCGGCTACCAGCAGTACCAGGGCGAGCAGTTCCAGGAAGGCCAGTACCAGGAAGGCCAGTTCCAGGACGGCCAGTACGGCACGCAGCAGGACCACCTCGCGGCCGACCCGTACCAGCAGAACGCCTACGACCCGTACGGCTACGCCGCACAGCAGCAGTACGACCCCCAGACCCAGGCGCAGGCCGCGTACGACCCGCAGGCCGCGTACGACCCCCAGGCCCAGTACGGGCAACAGAGCGCACAACAGAGCGCACAGCAGGGCGCACAGCAGGGCCAGTACGACCCGCAGAACCCCGACGAGAACGCCGCCCCGGGCCAGCACCCGTGGCCGACCGGTAACGCATCGCGAGGCGAGTCCGAGTGAAGTCCAGCAGCCTGTCCCTCATCGCGGGCACCGTCGCCCTCGCCGCCGTCACCGGATTCGCCGCGCTCACCGCGCCCGGCGGCGGGGAGGTGGCGCAGGCCAAGGCCGCCACCCGGCTGCCGGTGGAACGCTCCAGCCTGCTCTGCCCGTCCCCCGGCCTCTCGGACCTCGCGGAGACGACGTACACCTCCGTCACTCCCGCGGACAGCAGCGGCGGCGGCGAGGCCGGGACGGCCGAACTGCAGAACTCCACCGCCACCACGGCCGACGGCGGGAAGAAGGACGGGAAGGACCAGAAGGACAAGAAGAAGGCGGACCCCGGCAAACCGGTCCTCTCGCTCAAGGAGCCCGGCAAACCGGCCACCGCCGAGGCATCCGGCTCCGACGCCCCCGCGCTGGTCGGCACCGCCACCGGCCGCCTGGCCCCCGGCTGGACCACCCAGCAGACCACCATGGTCGAGGCGGGCGGCGCCCGCGGCCTGCTCGGCGTCAGCTGCACCCGGCCCGGCACGAACTACTGGTTCCCGGCCGCGAGCACCGCGAAGTCCCGCGAGGACTACGTCCATCTGACCAACCCGGACGACACCGCGGCCGTCGCCGACATCGAGCTGTACGGCCCGGACGGCTCCCTCAAGTCCGATGTCGGCGAAGGCATCACGGTGCCCGCCCACTCCAGCGTGCCGGTCCTGATCTCGACGCTGACGAGCGAGGCCGCCGAGGACGTGACCGTGCACGTCACCACCCGTACCGGACGCGTCGGCGCGGTCGTCAGGTCCGCCGAGGACGGGGTCGGCAGCGACTGGCTGGCCGCCTCCGTGGACCCGTCGGGCACCCTGGTGCTCCCCGGTATCCCCGCGGACGCCACCTCGGTCCGGCTGGTGGTCTTCGCACCGGGCGACGGCGACGCCGACCTGAAGGTGAAGCTGCTCGGCAAGACCGGCGCGATCTCGCCGGTCGGCCACGAGGACATCCACGTGAAGTCCCGGATGACCGCGGGCATCGACCTGAAGGACATCACCAAGAACGAACCGGGCTCCCTGCTGCTGACCCCGACCGGCAACGGGAAGGGCACCCCGGTGGTCGCCGCGCTCCGCGTGGTCCGCGGCAGCGGCGCCAAGCAGGAGGTCGCCTACATCCCGGCGACCGGCCCGGTGGGCGCGCGGGCGACCGTGGCCGACAACCGGGACAAGGGCTCGGTCCTCTCGCTCACCGCGCCGGGGGCCACCGCCACGGTGAAGGTCACGGCGTCGGCGGGCAGCGGCGGCGGCGAACAGGCCGTCAAGGAGTACACGGTCAAGGGCGGTACGACGCTGGCGGTCACCCCGCCCGTACCGTCCGGCCTCAAGGGCGGCTACGCCCTCACGGTCCGGACGGAGTCGGGCGGCCCGGTCCACGCGGCACGCACGCTCACGGTCACGCAGAACGGCGTCCAGATGTTCACCGTGCAGACCCTGGCGGACGACCACGGCACGGTCGAGGTACCCGCGGCCGAACAGGACCTGTCGGTCCTCGGCGACTGAGCGGGCGGTACGGGGCCGGGCCTGGAGGGTACGGAACTCCGGACTTTCGCCCGTACGGCGGGACTTCGCCTAGTGCGGCGGGACTTCGGCCCGTGCGGCGGGACTTAGGCGCTCCCGCCGCACGTGCGGCCGGGGTGCGGGCGTTGCCGCCAGTGCGGCCGCGCTGCGGGTGTTTCCGTCCGTACGGCCGGACTTCGGCGCCTCCCGCTCGTGCGGGAGTGGGGCGCTCCCTGCCCCCGGGCGGTCCCTGCCCCCGGGCGGTCCCTGCCCCCGGGCGGTCCCTGCCCCCGGGCGGTCCCTGCCCCCGGGCGGTCCCTGCCCCCGGGCGGTCCCTGCCCCC